>JACAER010000036.1 GCA_013388745.1 Chloroflexota bacterium | reverse complement strand
GTTAGGGAACGTTAGGAAAAACGAACGTTTGGTAATGAGGCGCACGGGGGGGGAAAGTGTGCGTAGCGGCGGCAGCGCGGGGGAGAAGCGTACTGGGTTAAGGGCCAGGATGAGGGACAGGCGGCAGCAAGTGTGCGCGCGGCGCGGACAGGAGGGGGGAAGCGGCGCAGAAATGGCGCACAAAGGGGTGTTTGGTTAGAATGGGTTGGGAAAAGCTAACGCAGGTTGACCGCGCGGCCAACGAAAAATTCGGCGGGGACACCCGGTTGAAGCAGTTTAAGAAAATAATCGGATAATTGTTTTTGCCTCCACAGCGCCGCGCAAAGCGGCGCTGAACGCGCGGATACCCGTATCGTGACAATTGAACAGCCAGAGGGGTTGCTTTGGAGAAGTGGGATGCTTATCGCCTGCATTTGACGCGGGCGGCGCTGCTGGATTTCGCCGGGACGCTCATCTGGACGGCGATGATGGTTTATCAGGTGGACTATGTCGGGCTGACGCCGCTGCAACTGGTGCTGATGGGCACGGCGATGGAAAGCGCGATTTTCGTGTTCGAAATCCCGACGGGGATCGTGGCGGATGTGTACAGCCGGCGGCTGTCGTTCGTGATCGGGGTGTTGTTGATGGGGCTGGCCTATCTGGGGCAGGCCGTGTTCCCGCTGTTCGAGGCGCTGCTGCTGGCGCAAGTGGTCTGGGGGCTGGGCTTCACGTTTACCAGCGGCGCCTATGACGCGTGGATGGTGGATGAGCTGGGGCAGGAACGCGCGGGCATGGCGTTTGTGCGCTCTGGGCAGGTGGCGCGTGGGGTGTCGCTGGGGGCGATTGTGATAGCCGGCGCGCTGGGCAGCATTGACCTGCGGCTGCCGATTGTGGCGGGGGCGCTGCTGACGCTGGCGACGGGCGTCTTCCTGGCGCTGGTGATGCCGGAAACCGGCTTCAAGCCCACCCCGCGCGAAGAGCGCACTACGTTTCAGACGATGGCGCACACCTTCCACGAGGGGCTGCGCGTGGTGCGCGGGCGGCCCGCGCTGCTGAGCATTCTGGCGGTCGGCCTGTTTTACGGGCTGTTCAGCGAAGCGTGGGATCGTCTGTGGCAGACGCATCTGATCAACAGCATCGGTCTGCCGACGTTTATTGCGCTGCCGACGATGGTGTGGTTCAGCGCGATTGTTCTGGCGGAGACTGGGTTGGGGCTTTTGTGGGCGGAAGTCCTGCGGCGGCGGCTGGATATGAACGAGGGGGCGGCGATGGGACGGGCGCTGTGGGGCCTGACGGGGCTGATGATTCTGAGTCTGGTGGTGTATGGGCTGACGCAGAATTTCCTGGTGGCGCTGCTGGCGTTTTTAGCCTTTAACGCGGCGCGCGGGCTGGCTGCGCCGATCTACAGCACGTGGTCGAATATGCATATCGATTCGCAGGTGCGCGCGACGGTGCTTTCGATGCAAAGCCAGACGGACGCTATCGGCCAGATCGCGGGGGGGCCGCCGCTGGGGGCGCTGGGACAACGTTCGCTGCCGCTGGCGTTCGTGGCAAGCGCGGCGGTGCTGTCGCCGGCGCTGTGGCTGCTGCGGCGGGCGCTGCGGCGGCGGGGGTCGGCGTAAGCCTGACCGCGGCGCGCGCTGGATGTCAGGAAGGGATGTGTGAGGGAATAGGCGCAACCTGGAGAGGGGATGCAGCAGTAAGAGCATAAGGCTTTTGGGCAGGGTGAGGCTAAGCAGGCGGCTCGCCGCGCGACTCGCAGGAAGAGGCGCTGTTCAGGCGCGGCGCAGCAGATAGCCTTTGCGCTGGAAGGCGATATGGAGCCCGCTTTGCAGGTCGCGCAGGGTGTCGAGGGTGCTCCAATCGATGCCCAGATCGACAATTGTTTCGGCCACTGCGTCGGTGATGCCGGTCACAATGGTCTGCGCGCCCTTGAGCCGCGCCGCCTGGATGGTCTTGTTCAGGTGATTGGCCACGCCCGAATCGACCATGGAGACGCCGGTGATGTCCAGAATTACTAACTGGGCGCGATAGTGGCTGATGCCGGCGAGCAGGGCGCGGGTGATTTCGCGGGCGCGGGCGGTGTCGATCATGCCCACCAGGGGCATGACGATGACGTGATCGATGATGGGGATAATGGGGGTGGAAAGTTCGAGGATGGCCTGTTTCTGCGCTTCGATAATCTGCTGCTGCAAGCGCGCGAATTCTATTTGCTGCTGGCGGCGTTCCTCTAATTCGTGCTGAAGCTGTGCGTGGGCCTGCTGCAATTCGGCGGTGCGTTCGGCAACGCGCTTTTCCAGCTCGGCCTGCGCGCGGCGCAGCTCCTGTTCCATCTGTTTGCGCTGGGTGATGTCGTGGTTGATGCCGACGAGGCCGACGATCAGGCCGTGATCGTCGCGCAGGGCGAGGCGGTTGCTGTTGTACCAGGTGGCGGTCTCGGTTTGGTGATTGATCGAGGGTTCTTCAAAATTCAGCAGCGCCTGGCCGGTTTCGAGGAGTTCGGCTTCGCGCGCGTGGTACTGTTCGGCCAGTTGGCGGGGATAAAAGTCGAAGTCGCTTTTGCCGATGAGGGCGGCCTCGTTGGGGACTCCGAGATAGCGCAGGGCGCTGGCGTTGCCGAGCAGGTAGCGGCACTCGCGGTCTTTGACAAAAATCAGGGAGGGAATGTTGTCGATCACGGTGCGCAGCAGGCGTTCTTTTTCGCGCACCTGCTCCTCATAATTTTTGCGGTCGGTGATATCGCGGCTGATGCCGACCAGCCCGATGATATTGCCGAGGGCGTCGCGGTAGGGCACTTTGGTCACGTGTACCCAACGGTGGGCGCCGTCGGCGGTGATCACGGGTTCTTCCTTGTCGATCACCTTGCCCTGGATCACCTGGCGTTCGTCGGCGCGGTACTGGTCGCTGTTGGCGCTGGGGAAAAAATCGTGGTCGGTTTTGCCGCGGGCGGCTTCGGGCGATTCGGCGCCGAGCGCCTGAATGTGGGCGAAATTGTTGAGCGTGAAGCGGCTTTCGGTGTCTTTGGCGAAGAGCATATCGGGCACGCTGTCGATCAGCGCGCGCAGCAGCTTCATTTCTTGGGCGCGCGCGTGTTCGCCGCGCTGGCGTTCGAGGGCGCCGGTGATAAAGGCCGCCGTTTGGGCGAGCAGCTTGCGGTCATAATCGGTCGGCGTATTTTCTGGCGGCCAATCGGTGCCCAAAAAGCCGAAAATACCGTCCTGCGCCAGCAGGGGGGCGGCAACGAGGGTGTGACCGAGCGGGAGGCCGAACTCGGCGCGCGCGGGTTCGGGCACATCAGCGGCGGCCAGTGTGACCGGCTGGGCGTTTTGCAGGCGCGGCACGAGCCAATCCAGCCGTTCGAGCGAGACGCCGGCGCCCCAGTGGCGGCGCAGTTCGCGGTCGCCCCAGGCATAGACGTGAAAGAGGATCTGGGCTTCGGCGTCGAGCAGGAAGAGGTAGGTGCGTGTCGTGCCGACAAAATCGGCGATCTGGCGCAAGGAATGGTCGATGTCGCGGTCGAGGGTTTGCGCGTTGGTGTCGATAAAGGACTGCGCCAGCGAGGCTATCAGATCCTCGAACCGCGTGAGATAAGCGATCAAGCGCTGAGCATCGGCCAGATCAGATAGAGCAGACATAGGCGCCTCGTCTCAATAAAAATCAGACAACAGGAAAAACACTGTATCCCCATGACTATAGCGTATTTGAAGGCAAAAGAGACAAAAGATTTGCGGCGTGAGCAGGTAAAGGTATCCAAATTGTGGGAAAGGGTTTGCGGTGTGCTGCCTTTAGGGCAAAACGCCGAGTAGGGCTGGGAGAGGGGCTAAATGGGGGTGGATGGGCGTCTTTACTGCAACTGCTGGCGGGGAAAGGGGGCCGGGGGCTAGGGTTGCTGAGTAGGGATAAGCACGTTTTGAGGCGCGGCTTTGGGCACAAAAGCCGCGCGCGCACGACTTTTGAAGCGCCGCTGCCTGCCGCGCGTAGTGTAGAGCAAGGCGTGACCCGGCCGCGCCTCTTCCATTTAAATATTTTTTATAGGGTAAGATTTACAACGTGGATTTTCCATGCTATAGTCGAAATGAATGCTCAAAAATACTTGAAAGGCGTGCCCATGAGTTAAGGCGCACTACGAGGGATAGGAATGTGTGTAGGTGATCGGTTTTGTATTGGCTAAGCGCTGCTTTTAGGAGCATAAGGCATGATCCGCATCGAGTCTTTACTTTCGGGGCGTTTGTTTGTCAGCCCGCAGTGGGTGGGGGACAAGCTGTATTTTTTAAGCAATTTGTCGGGCCAGATCAGCCTGTATGTGATGGATGAAAACGGCAGTGTGCCGGAACCGCTGCTGCCGGCGCATATCGCGCTGCAAAACCCGGAACTGATCGGCGGCTATTCTTTTTATGTGTTTGCGCAGTTGGGGAAAATCGTGGTGATGATCGACGAGGACGGCGACGAGAATTACCAGCCGTTCACGATCCCGCTGGAAGGGGGCTATCCAGAAGCGTTGTTCGCCGAGGTGATGCAAGCATATCGCTGTCATCTGGCGTATGTGGATGAAGCGCGGGCGATGCTGTACTTCGCGAACGAAAAACGCGGGGAACAGGTGAACGATACGATGCGCCTGGATCTGGGGGCGGGGGAGCTGGAAAGAATCGCCAGCAGCAGATGGGGGCTGTTCCCGGTGACGGCCAGCGACGATCACAAAAAAGTTGTGCTGGTGGAAGGCTATATGGTGGGCGACACGGTGCTTGGGCTGTGGACAAAAGAAAGCGGCGTGCAGGTTTTGTACGGCGTGCCGCTGGAAGAGCGGCAGCCGGGCCAGGAGGTTGCGCTGACCTCGTTCGGGGGGGCGCATTTTACGGCGGGCGGCCTGCTGGTGATGACGTCGCTGTTCAGCGACAGCTACGGCCTGGGCTATGTGCAGGCCGACAGGCCGCAGCAGATACAGCCCGTAACGATCAGCGGGACGCAGCACAAGGGCACAGGCGAAATGGAAGGTTTCGATCATCAGGAAGGCGAGCGCTACCGTGTGCAGTACAATATCGACGGCTGCACGTGGCTGTATGAAGGGACGTTCGACGAAGATAGGCTGACGCTTAAGCTGGATACTGTGCTGGTGGGCACGGGGGCGCTGGCGAACGGGGTGCTCAAAGCGCAGCAGTACGACAAAGCCGGCAAGCGCTACAGCTTTTCGTTCTGCACCGCCACCGCCCCGACACAGCTTTACACGCGCAGCAACGGGAGCGTCAAAGCTGTGACTAACGAGCGCGTGCTCGGTGTGCCGCAAAAATGGCTCTCGGCAGGCGAAGACGCCTCGTACAGCTCGTATGATGGGCTGCGCATCTCGGCGCGCCTGTATCTGCCGGCGGCAGAACTGGGCTACAGCGGGGCGCGCCCGGTCGTGTTCTATATTCACGGCGGGCCGCAGGGGCAGGAACGCCCGAATTTCGCCTGGTTCTCGATGCCGCTGATTCAATTTTTGACGCTTAACGGCTTGGCGGTGTATGTGCCGAACGCGCGGGGGAGCACGGGCTACGGGCTGAGCTACACGAAATATGTGGATCGCGATTGGGGGGGGCGCGACCGGCTGGATCATATCCAGGCTTTCGAGCATTTGTCGCGGGACGCGCGCCTGGATGTCAAACGGGCCGGCGTGGTTGGGCGTTCGTATGGCGGGTACATGACGCTGATGCTGGCGGCGCGCCATCCTGAACTGTGGTCGGCGGCGGTGGATATGTTTGGGCCGTATGATCTGCTGAGCTTCACCGCGCGCATCCCCGAAACGTGGAAACCGTATTTTGCTATTGCTGTCGGCGACCCGGTGAAGGATCGGGAGTTTCTGGTGGAACGCTCGCCGAGCACCTATATCGACCAGATCAGCGCGCCGCTGCTGGTGATCCAGGGGAAAAACGACCCGCGCGTGGTCGAACAGGAATCGCGCGATGTGGTGGAACGGCTGCGCAAGCAGGGGAAAACGGTGGAATATCTGATGTTCGAGGACGAAGGCCACGATGTGCTGAAGTATGCCAACCGTGTGACGTGCTACAACGCGATCACGGGGTTCTTCACGCGGTATCTGAAGCCGTAGGGGCGTTGAGCGTGGTCAGGGGTAAGTGAGAGGAAATTAAAAAAGGGGCGCGCCGTGAAAAGGGCGCGCCGCGCTTTTTTAGGTGGTAAGGGCGACCGATGGGTCGCCCCTAGGAGCAAGGGGCGTGGGCTTTAGCCGCCCGCGCCTTCTTCAAAGAAGGGGGCCATGGCCGCGCAGGCCGCGGCGCCGAATTCTTCGGGGGCGAGCGTGCCATCGGTCAGCACCTGGGTGACGAGCGCGCCGACCGCGGCGTCAATGCTCTGGAAGTTGGCTGTCCAGAGGGGGGCTTCGGCCACGGCGTAGTTGGCGAGCGCGTTGGTGAAGGCCGCGTTGTTCTTGCCGGCCGTGATTTCGGCGTTCAAGAAGGCGTCCACGGCATCCTGGCCGGCGCGGCTGGGGATATTAGCGCCCAGCGCGGTGACCTGCGCCTGCACGTCAGTGCTGGTGAGGCGGGTCATGAGTTCAAAGGCCAGTTCGGGGCTAACGGTGTTGCTGTTGACGACATAGGCGCCCCAGAAGAGCCAGTTGCTCTGTCCATCGGGGCCGGCCGGCACTTCGGCATAGTCCCAATTGAAGCTGGCCTGGGCCACGGTGTTGGGGGTGGCCCAGCGGCCATTCATGAACATGCCGACGTTGCCGGCGATAAAGGGGGCTTCGCTGTCCTGGCCGTAGGGGATGACTTCGCCGGTGTCCATGAGGGCGCGCATGAACTGCATGGCCGCGGTCGTGCCTTCGTTGTCGAGGCCGCAGCCGGTGCGATCTTCGTTGAAGTAGCGGCTGCCGGTCGAGTTGACAAAGAGCAGCCAGTTGGCCCACCAGGCATTCATGCCGTAGCCGAAGATGTCATCGCCCAGACCGCCGATGGCGGTGACGGTTTCGATGAAGGAGTCCCAGTTCCAGGTGCCGGCTTCGAGCTGCGCGGTGGGGGTGTCTACGCCGGCTTCTTCGAAGAGATCGGCGTTGTAGTAGAGGGCGAAGGCCGACGCATCACGGGGCAGGCCCCAGAGCGCGCCGCTCATGTCGCCGTTGGTCATGGTTTCGGGGTTATAGGTGAGTTCGGCGACCTGCTGCGAATAGAAGACGTTGACATCAAAGCCTTCCGTTGCGGTGGCAATGTCGTAGAGATTCAGGATGACGCCTTCGCTGGCGAAGGTGGCGACGTCGGTGCCGGGGATCCAGAAGACATCGGGGGCAGTGCCGGCGGCCAGTTCGGTCAAGAGGGTGGCCTGGTAACCAGCGCCTTCGTTGTTGCCGGGTTCATATTGGAGCGTCACGCCTTCCCATTCGGCATCAATGGCGTCACTGATGGCCTGGTACACGTCGATTTCCGCCTGGTTATCCGGGCGGGTGCGCCAGCGCAGTACCACGTCATCCTGAGCGCTAACGAATGCTACAGACATCAACGAGAGCAGGAAGAGCGCGAGCAAGGTTAGGCCCAAATAGCGTTTAGACATATAGTTCTCCTCAAAATGGGTTTTTGTTAAGCGCAGGCCACTGCCTGCTTAAGGGTTAAGTGTAACACATTGCGCTGTGCCTGCCCACTGTGAGTGGAAGCGATTCCTGTGCAGATTGCACCAAATTGATATAAGAATTTCGTTAAAGTGAGACAAAGAAACGAGACTGCTTGTGGGCGGCGACCTGGCCATGTGGCCTAGCCACATGGACTAGCCACATGTAATCGATTTCTTGGACACTTGCCCGGTGCGCAATCACCTTTTTTGGATTAATCTAATGCTTGTAAGCAACACATGCTGCGCCAAACGCACATTGTAAGATCGCTGCCGCTATCTATGCTGTCCATCATCGCCGCGCGCGTGGGCCGCATGTGCAGCTTACCATAGGGGTGACACGAGGTGTCGCCCCTATGTTTTTGAGGAGGCAGGGCGGATGCCGGAAGAAACGATATATTTCTCAATAATTTCTCATCTTAAATTTACTTTTCCTTGATTTACAATTTTGATAAAGCCCATACAATACATATAGATTATATAAACGTGACCTGAACCACAAGGAGTATCTCAATGCATAAACAAGTCTACGAAACCATTCCGGTTCAGGATATTGTGAATTCTATCCGCGCCAACGGCAAAACCGGCCTGCTCAAGCCCGAAGAAATGCTGATCGAAGACATGCACCAGGGACAAGACAATACGCCGGTGGGCAACCAGAAGCAGATCATGCTCATTATCCAGGAAACGCCGGTGCGGGTGCTGCTGGTGCAGGGGACGGCTATGGTGCTGGGGCGCACCGATGTGCGCACTAACTTCTATCCTGATCTGGATTTGACGCCCTACGGCGGGGCGGAATGCGGGGTTTCGCGCACGCACTGCCGCCTGTTTTACAAAAATCACATGCTCTTTGTCACCGATCTGGGGAGCAGCAACGGCACGTATTTGAACGGGCGCAAGCTGCCGCCCAATCGCCCCGAAAATCTGGCAATTGGCGATGTGCTGGCGCTGGGCCGACTGGTGATCGAAGTGGCTCTGCCGCGTATCGAGCGATAAGGTTCACTGACCGTATCCCCATCCCCAAGAACGAGGCAGCCGCCTCGTTCTTTTTTTCCACTACCATTCGGCCAGCGGGTCGTTTTCGTGCCGCCAGAGTGGGGCGTGAGGGAAGGAAGGGGGAGTGGGGCGTGAGGGGGCGATGATGACGGATGATAAATGTTGATGGGAAGACGCTGATGAAAGGGGTTTTTAGGATGTTGTTTGAGCACATTATGGGTTATTATCTTTCCATGACATTTAGTTATGGTTTGTGGAGTGTAGATATGCCGATTGCCCCGCGGACTGTTTTTGAGGACTGGATAAAAAATTTTGAACCCGAACCAGCCCGTGAACACTGGCTAGTGACAGCCATCATGAAGTGGGCATACAAGGATGCATCAAAGGCAAAACGGCTTGGGTATCCCCGTGCCCACAGCACACCAGACCAGTTTCGTGATTATGAATTCAACGCGGCATACTTGTATTTCATCAACCTGAAGATAAGTGGTGTAGACCTGAGTGTTTTTGATGGAAAAGAAGTGCTGGATGTGGGATGCGGGCGCGGCGGAAAAACGATCTACATTGCCCAAAACACGAAGCTAAAATCGATACACGGCTTTGATGTTCCAGCGGTCTTTAAGCCAGAGGATGCTGAACGCTACGCGAAAGCGAAAGGCGTTAGCAACTGCACATTTTCGTTAGGCTATGGTGAGGATATGAAATTTGCTGACAACAGCTTTGATCTGGTGGTCTCGGATGATGTGATCGAACACGTAGACGATCCTGAGCGTGTTTTTCAAGAGGTGTATCGTGTTTTACGTCCTGCTGGCTTAGCAATCATGAAGTTCCCATCCTATAAGATGGTTACGGGTCATCATTATGATGGGGTTCTCAATCTGCCGGGTCTACAGTATCTGTTACCCTATAGTACGTGGGCGGCTGGTTTAAACTATTTACTATCACGCCCTGAGTTTGCTGGCCAATATGATGCGCTGCCGCGCGCAGTCTCAACAAAATATCACCCTAACATTACCCCAATACTAAATGGCATCGACTTCAAAGGGGCGAAGCAAGCCATTGCCAAAACCGATTTTGAGGTTATACAACTGAGCATGTTTCCCTATTTCATCAATCTTGCACGACACAGCGAGACCCTGCTGCGCAAGAGTGCGCTGTTTGTATACAACAAGGTGCTGCCGGTTTTGGGGTTGCAGGAGCTAGTATCTACCCAAATTGTTTTTGTAGGGCGCAAGCCAAATTAAGAACTGCCAGCAGCGCTGGGGGGAAGCGCAGGTATCTAAATTACACTGGCTGTAGAAATATGCGCTGCGCCATAACATGGGCGAAGGAATTTTCCATAAAGCACCGCCAACCCGATCAGCACGAGCAACGATAGACTAGACCCAATAGGTGTTTGAGGTGAGCGAAAGGCTGCGCGATGTGGGGGCGCGAAGCGCTTCGCATAGCCATTTAAGCAGAGGCCAGACATTAGGGGGCGCGAGCAGGGGCAAGCGGTTTAAAAGAGCTATGCAACATTTGAACAGAGCAGTTGTGCGACATTGGGGCGCGCCGCGCGGTATAAGGGGCATCAAGAAAAGATAAGGGGTATCATCCTATGAACACGCGCATGAATTTACGATCTATAGTGCCCCTGCTGGCCTTTATCCTGTTTATGGTGGTGATGATGGCGCAGGGACTGGCGGCGCAGGACGCGCCGCCCGAAGCGACGCGGGCGGCTGACGCCTGTGTGTTTGGGCAGGGTTACTGGGCGAGCCATCCTGAAGACTGGCCGAGCGATGCGCTGCAACTGGGGCTGGAAAGCTATACACAGACGGAGCTGCTGGTGTGGCTGCCGGGCGGCGGGAGCGATGCGAGCCTGATGCTGGCGGCGCAGTTGGCGGCGGCGAAGCTGAACGTGGCCAGCGGCGCGAGTTCGCCGGTGATCGAGAGCCTGATCGCGGCGGGCGACGCCCTGCTGGCGGGCTTCACGGGGCGGCTGCCGTATAATGTCGAGCCTGCTTCGACGCAGGGACAGGCGATGGTGGCGCTAGCCGAAACGCTCGACTCCTTCAATTCGGGCGAGAGCGAATCGGAATGCGAAGCAGTGACGCCGACGCCGGAAGCCACTAGCACGGCGGAAGCGACGCCGGAAACGACAGCGACGCCGGAGGATGACGGCGATCTGGAGATCACGATTGTGATCGAAGGGCCGGTGCAGGCGATCAATATCAACATCATCACGATATACGACATCGATATCGAAGTAGAGGCCGATGACCCGCTGCTGCTGGTGATACAGGTGGGGGATATTGTGCGGGTGGAAGGCACATTCAGCACCGATGGTGATTTTGATCTGACAGGCACGGTGGTGATTATGGCCATCACGATTGTGATCGTGGATGTGGATGTGGTGATCGTGGACGACGGCACGGTGTGGCGCGATGACGGAAGCTGCGCGAACCCGCCGCCGCCCTGGGCGCCGGCCAATGGTTGGCGGCGGCGCTGCGAAGGCGCCGGCGGCGGCGGCGATGATGGGATGGGTATGGGCATGGGCGACGACGACGATGACGATTAGTTTCATCAGCACGACAGCGTGGTAAGATGAAGGGGCGGTTACGCCCCTTTTTTGTTGGGAGGTCTGCTGATGGAGCGCGGCAGTATAGTGGTGGTTTTTTGCGGCGGGGTGAATTTGCTTGTGATTCAGTGGGTGCTGGTGCGCGAACTGACGGCGCTGCTGCTGGGCACAGAGCTGGTGGTGCTGCTGGTGAGCGTCAGCTACTTCGCGGGGTTATCGCTGGGCTATGCGCTGGCGGGGCGGGTGCGGCGGGCGTGGCTGGCGCCGCTGCTGGCGCTGACGCTGGCGCTGCATCTGGCGCTGCCGGTGTGGTTTCGGCTGCTGGTGGTGGGGCTGGAGGGCGTGCGGGCGTATCCACTGGCGTATGTGCTGCTGCCGCTGCTGACGCCGCTGGTGGTTTCTGCGCCGTACAGTATTTTTCTGCCGCTGCTGGTGGACAGCGGCGCGGGGAAGCTGGGCACGCTGTACGGGCTGGAACTGTTGGGCGCGGCGGCGGGGGTGCTGACCCTGGTGGCGTTTGGTGGATGGGGGCTGCCCGGGGTGTATGGGGTCTATACGCTGGCGGGGCTGCTGATTTTGTGGGCGCTGCTGCCGCGGCACGGGCGGCTGTGGGTGGGAGCGGCGGGTGCAGGCTGCGCGCTGTGGCTGCTGGTGCTGCCGGGGGCCAATTATTGGAGCAACGCGCTGTGGTACGTGGCGCTGCGCGGGCTGCCAGAAGGGACGATCACGCTGTTTTCGGGCTACAGCCCGTATCAAAAAGTGGATGTGCTGCAAGACCCGGAGGGGGGGCGTTATCTGTATCTGGATGGCTTGCAGCATTATGATCCTGGCAGTGGTTCGCGCCTGAACGTGATTATGGGCAGCGTGCCGGGACTGCTGGTGCGCCCGGAGAACGCGCTGGTGATCGGGGCGGGGTCGATGGAGATGGAACGCTTTATGGCGTATTACGCGGGGCAGGTGGCGACGGTGGAAATCGACCCGCTGGTGGTGGAGGCCAGCGTGCGCTACTTGGACGATATCAACTGGATGAGCCGGCTGAGCAACCGCAGCATCGTGGTGGACGACGCCAAGCATTTTATCGCCAACACGCCGCAAATGTATGATCTGGTAGCGACAGACACGCCGGCTGCGTTCACGATACAGACGGCGACGCTGTACAGCGAGCCGTTTTTCGCGCAGGTGGCGGCGCATCTGAACCCTGGGGGGGTGTTGGTGGTGAATTTGACGAGCGATTTTGGGCCGGATGATGTGGTATCGCGGCGTATAGCGGCGGGGCTGCTGCGGCATTTTGAGGAGGTGCTGGTCGTCACGTCGGGGTCGGCGGGCTGGAGCTTCGCCTACGCGGGGGACGCGCTGCCGTTTGACCGGGCGGGGCTGGAAACGGCGCTGCGCAATAACGACGAAACGGAGTATGCGCTGTTCGAGACGGCGGCGGTGCGGGCCGTGGTGGGCGATGCCGCGCCGATCACGCTCGATTCGATGGACATCGTGCTGCACATCAGCGCGGCCTATATGCGGGGGCGGCTGGGATGGGGCGAGTGAACGATGGGGACTAAAAAGCGCAGGGTGTGGTTGTGGGTTGAGCGGGGTGTGCCGTGCGAGAATGGGGGCTGGGGACTGCAAGCCGCTGGGGGATGGCAACGTAAAGCAGCGGGCGGCGCAGCGCAGGGAGGGGGTGGGTTGTTGGCGGCTGGACATTGAGGCTGCTGAGCGTATGCCACAGGCGCGTCACAATTCCCAACGAAAAGCGAAAAAGCGCGGGCTGATCAGCTTTTGCGGACAATATTTCATAAAAATTTCATAGCGGCGCGTGGGCAAGCGTGCTATAAACAGGGTTAAGAAAAGAATAGAATTGTGTTACACCATGCAAGCAATCAAATTCCACGAACTGCAATGGATTCGCGATGACTCGTGGCAGCGCAGCTACCGTCTGCGCGCCGGAATGCGCGATCTGCTGGCGCTGCGCTGGTCGCACGAGCGCGGGCTGAACGCCAGCGCCGAAGCGCGCCGCCGCCGCTGGAACTTCCTGTGCATCGGCTATCTCAGCAAACAGGTGATTGTTCAGTCGCCGAATCACGCGCTGCCGCTGGCGATCTTTAAGCAGGGCGCGCTGCGCTTCACGGATGGGCGCGTCTACCGCCTGAAGCACACTTCGCCGCTGTGTATCGCCGCGGAATGGCAGGACGGGCAGGGCAGGCCGCTGCTGCGGCTGAACGTCGAAAGCGGCGCAGTGGAGATGTGCCAGAAGCCGGCGTCGGGGGCGCTGTACGACACCGCCCTGCTGATCGCGCTCGGCTGGTATCTGTTGATGAGTATGCATCTCGACATGCAAATGGTCTAATCGATCAGGTGCAGTTGGGTTTGCCGCCCGGCTAACCAGCGCATGGCGCCGGCGCTCAGGACGGCATCTTCTTCGAGGGCGATACGCACAATCTGCTGATTCCATTCGGGCACGGCCTGCTTAATGTTGAGTTCAATGGAATAGGCGGTATCGTCGAACAGCGGGTAATCGCCGCTGCCGGGCACACCCTGCTGCTGATCCCACAAGCCGATAGTGGGGCCGGCGGCGTGGCCGTGATAACCGAGCGGGTGGCTGTAGATGCTGGCGTCGATGCCTTCGGCGGCGGCCTGCGCCAGGGCAGCGCGCAGCACGGCGTTGCCGCTTTTGCCGGGCTGCATGTGCTGCATGAGGATGTCTTGCAGGCGGTTGCCGGTGCGCAGCGCAGCCTCTAAGCCGGGGGGTGGGGCGCTTTCGGCGGGGCGCAGGACATAAGCGTGCTGCTGCTGATCGGTGGCTAAGCCCAGATAGATAAAGCCGACATCGCAGTGCAGCAGATCGCCCGGGAGAATCACGTTGCGCGCGGGGGTGCGGTTCATGCCGGGCGCGGGGGCTTCGATGGCCTGTCCCGGCGCTTGGATTTCGACGGTGGGGTGAAACCAGGCGCGCAGCCCCAGATCGTGGATGCGCTGGCGCAGCCACCAGACGACATCATGGGTGGTGGTGAGTCCGGGATGAATCACCGCGCGGCTGTAGGCGTGGCGGATCAAATCGTGCCCCAGGGCGACAATGGCGCTATAAGCGGCGATTTCTGCCGGGATGCGCCGTTCGAGCCAGCCGACAGCCAGCCGTTCGCCGCTTGCGACGCGCGGCAGATACGTCTGGCCCAGGGCGGCGGCCAGCAGGGTGTATTCGTGGTGCGAAAGGCCGTCGCCAAAGGCAAAGGTTTGGGAAAAATTCAGGGCGATGCGCTGGGGATCAAAACGGCGCACGAGGCGCGCCAGACAGTCGAACTGGGCTTCGTCGCCGGGGTTCCAGGCGGCGGTATAAAAGCCGGGATAGCCATAGCGATCGAGCGCGAGCGCCTCAAAATGGCCTTCGGGGGTGAAGGCGAAGAGCAGAATGGTGCGCCGGCGCGCGCCGATGGCCGGCTCTGGCAGCAGGGAGAGGAGGACGGGGTCTTCGTTGTATTCGCGCGCGCTGATGATCCACATATCGAAGCCTTCGCGCCGCATGATTTCCGGCAGAATCGTTTGCAGCCGCGCGGAAAGCCATTGGCGGCGGATGTCGGTTTGCTGGCGCAGGGGAAAAATCATGGGAACTCCTGTGGGTGATAAAAAGGGTGGTGATGGTGTGCGGCCAGGCACTAAAGTGTGTGGCTGCCGAGGTCTTCAAGTCCCTGCGGGACTGGTTGAAAATCCTCGGCGCTGGCTGCGCGAGGATCAGTCGGCGTCTATGCGTTCCAGTTCGTCGTGGAGTTGGTTAGCTGCGTGATGCGTTTTTTGTCGTTCCACGTAGTCGATAACAAAGGGTAGATTCTTAGGGCTTAAGGTGAAGACGCCGCAGCCGCCCTGCCAGCGAAAGTAGTTTTCAAGCTGGGGGATGAGCTGGTTCACATCGTGCGCCGCGCTGCCTTTCACGGTCTTGATCCAGGTTGCGACAGCGACACTCGGCTTAATGCTGACCACGACATGAACGTGGTCAGGCATCCCATTCAACGCAAAAATCTCGCTTCGCAATAGGGCGGATTTGCGGCGGATTGTGGCATAAACCAGTGTTTCGACTTCAGGCGAGAGCAAGGCCTGCGGACGATAGGTCGCCCAGACAATGTGGTAAAAACAGCGCTTGAGCGGCATCAGCCCCCCCCAACTTGAAACAACAGGGAAATTTTATTGCTTCTCAATAAGTTTTGCAGAGACCTGGCACTTCAACAGCCGCAGACTTCAGGCTGTGGCGGCGCGAATGATGGGCGCCTCACAGGCCGGCGAGAGTCTCGCGCGCCTGCGCGAGATAGTAGGGCATATCTACCTGCTCGAAAAGGGGCACGGCCAGCGCCAGCAGCGCCCGCGCCTCGTCGCCGCGCCCGTGCGCCGCGTAAATGCGCGCCAGGTCGAGGCGGCTGATGGCCATAAAGACCTGCACGTGGCCGGCGGCGGCCAGCGCAATGCTCTGTTCGATCAGGGCGCTCGCGGTGGCCACATCCGGCTGGGGCTGCGCGGCATAAATTTTGCCGAGCACGCGCAGCACCAGCAGGCGAATGCCCGTCTGCCGGGTGCTTTCGCAGAGGGCTAAGGCCTGCTGCGCGCGCGCGCGAGCCTGTTCGGGCTGGTCTTGCAGCAGGTCGATTTCGGCGCGGCGGACGATAAAATCGGGCAGGCCAATGGCGGCGTTCCATTTTTGCGCCAGGGCTAAGGCTTCATCGAGGTGGTGGGCGGCGGCGCTGATGTCGCGCAGCAAAAGCTGCACGCAGCCGAGCGTGCCCAGAATGTTGACCAACTGGATCTCGCTGTTGATGGCTTCGGCGGCAGCGCGCGCCGCTTCGATAAACGGGAGCGCGGCCTCAGGCCGTCCGCAGTGGTAATCAATGGTGCCCTGCACCAGCAGGGCCGTCGCTTCGTGGGCGCGGTCTTTAAGCTGCTGGCTGAGGGTGATCGCGCGTTCGACATGGGGCATGGCTTCGGCGCGGCGTCCTTGCAGGGATTGGGTATAGGCGTACCAGGCCAGGCTGCCCGAAAGCAGTTCCAGATCGTTGAATTTTTCGGCCAGTTGAATGCCGCGCGCCAGCATGGCTTCGGCTTTCGGCAGATCGCCGGAGACCATGACGGCGCGGCCGACGTTGTTGTAGGGCATGACCAGCAGCTTTTCGATACCGCGTTTTTCGGCCAGCGGGATGCACAAATTGAAGTAGCGCAGCCCCTGCCCGATCTGGCCGCGGGTATAGTAGAATGTGCCGGCCGCGCCATACAGGCGCGCCAGCAGGTCTTCGTCGCCCTGTTCTTCGGCCAGCGCCAGGGCGCGCGCCAGCACATTGGGAAAATCGCTGCTGGCGAAATACAGTCCGAGGCGCGAGAGGTTCAGCGTGATTTCGATCAACTGGCGGCGGTGTTCGGCGGTATCGGGGAGGGCAGAGAAGGCGGCCAGGGCCTGCTCAAAAAAGGCTTTGGCCGGCGCGCCGGCGCCGATGCGCATGGACTGCGCGCCGGCGAGCGCCGCGTAGAGCGCGATTTTGCGGGCCTCGCCCACCGCGGCCCAATGATAGGCCAGGAGGGCGGCCTGCGTCGTATCGCCAGCATAGACCTGCTCGATGGCTTGGGCGATCTGGCGATGCAGGGCGCGTTTGCGCTGTGGGGGCATATCGGCCAGCAGCCCCTCGCGCAGCTTATCATGGGCGAACGACCAGCGTTCGTGCTGCACGGCCAGCAGCGCACTTTCGGCGCAGGTCACGAGCCACTTTTCCAGATCGAGCGCCGTTTCGCCGCCGTCTGGCAGCGCGCGCAGGAGCGGCAGATCGAGTTCGCGCCCGGCGACAGCGGCGGCTTCCAGCAGCGGCATGGCGGCCTGGGGCACGCGGTCGAGGCGGCGGCGGACGACGCGCTGAATGCCGCCGGCGAACACGGTGGGGGGCAGCGATTTGAGGCCGACAGCGTCCATGTTGCCGGCTTCTTCGGCGAGGACACGCACCACCTCGACCATAAAAAAGACGTTGCCTTCGGTTTCGCGCTCTAAAAAGCGCACGACGCGCTCGCGCCGCCCGGCCTCGCCGAGCATCGATTCGCTGAGGGCGATGATTTCGTCGGCGGTGAGGCGTTCGAGTTTCAGCGGCCGCATGCCGGCTAGCTGGGCGGGCAGATCGGGGCTTTCGTCGTCGCGGTAGCTGGCGACGATCATCAGCGGGAGATCGGGCACGTTCACCAGCAGGCGCAGCACGTCGAGGCTTTCGCCGCCCGCCCACTGCAAATCCTCCAGGATGAGCAGGAGCGGGTAAGCCTGATGGCGGAACACACTGCCGATGACATTCAAGAGGCGTTGCTGGGCGGCGTGTGGTTCGAGTTCTGGCGCGTCGGGCACGTCGCGTTCGATCAAGTGGGCGATGTCGGGGACGAGTTCGCGCAGCACGGCTGCCTCGCCGGCGAGCAAGTCGGTTTGCAGGCACAAGCGGCGCAGGACGTCGCGCCACATCTCATAGGGGCGCCCGCCGCCGCTGACATTTTCGCCGCGCAGGACAAAGGCGCCTTTGACCAGCCCCAGTGTGCGCAGTTCGTCCAGCAGGCGGGATTTACCGACGCCGCTTTCGCCGCCGACCAGCCACGCGCTGCCCTGACCGAGCGTCATGGCGCTTAAGGCGCTGCCGAGCGTGTCGCGTTCGGCCGCGCGCCCGATAAACTGGGCGGCCTGCAAGAAGCTCTCGCGGATGGCGGCGCTTTCGATCGTCTGCGTGCTGCGCCCGTCAAGCGTGATATGGCGCAAAGCGGCCAGGGCTTCGGCGGCGCTCTGGTAGCGCAGGTGGGGCGTTTTGGCGATCAGGCGCGCGATAAATTCCTGCACTTCGGCCAGGGTATCGAGCGCTTCAACATCCGGTTCAGCCTGCAAGATATCCTGAATCATGGCGTGCACATCGTTGTGGGCGAAAGGATGCGCGCCGGCCAGCAATTCGTAGGCCATCATGCCCACGGCGTAGAGATCGGCGCTGGGCGAGGGCGGCGCGCCTTGCAGGCTTTCGGGGGCGAGATAGAGCAGCGTGCCGGCGACGGGCGCGTCCTGAGTGTGTTCTTTGGCGATCGCCAGGCCAAAATCCAGCACTTTGAGCAGGCCGTCTTTGACCAGCACATTGGCGGGCTTGAGGTCGCGGTGCAAAATGCCGCGGCGGTGCAAATAGGCGATGGCTTGGAGCATTTGTTCCAAGAGGTCGATCTGGCGCGGCAGCGGTTGATTCTGGGCCGCTTCCAAAAATTTACGCGCGTTTTCGAGATAATCCATAGTGAAATACGGCTGGCGCAGCGCGTCGAAGCCGTAATCCAGCACGCTGATGATGTTGGGATGACGGAGCGACGAGAGCATCTGGAATTCCTGGGCCAGGGCCAAGCGGAAATCCGCGCCGGCCGTGCCCGCGCCTTCGTCGACCTGGGTGGCGTAGGGGTCGCGGGTGTAGGTGGTCGTGACCTGCTTGAGCGCGACAATCTGGCCGCTGAGCCGGTCTGTCGCCCGGTAAACGACGCCCATCGCGCCACGGCCGATTTCTTGGTGCAGAATATAGCGCCTGCCGATCAAGGTTGCTGCAAACATATAGGAGTCCTGCTGCGGATAGCCGCGTGTATTGTGACTCATTTCACGGGCACGCGCCAAGAAATCATGCGGGGATGATGGGCCATAAAAGAGAGCCTATCATATTATCTCAGGGAGCTTAGCGAAGGCGGAGTGTGTATGAGGCGGGGTACGGCGACAGAGATTGAACGCAAGCGGCGGCGGCATTTAGAGCGCTTTTTGCAGGGGAAGCTGGACAGCGTTATGGCGCGCGAAACATGTCAAGGCGAAAGGCAGGGAGTGGGGCGGGGCTTTAATTGCCCATGCCCCTGCCAGGGTTGTCGGTGTGACCTGGGGGCGTGCCCTGTCCCTGGCAGCGCTGCCGCCAGCCGACAGCGGGGGCCCAATCGGGCGGGGGATTATTGCACGAGCCGTCGTCGCGCCAGACTTCGCCGGTTGTCCCGCCGCCGCTTTGATCGTCGTGGTCGTCGCTTTGGCTGTCGGCGCCGCTTTGATCGTCGTGGTCGTCGCTTTGGCTGTCGCCGTCGCTTTGATCGTCGTGGTCGTCGCTTTGGCTGTCGCCGTCGCTTTGATCGTCGTGGTCGTCACGGGGCGCTGTAGCTG
>JACAER010000041.1 GCA_013388745.1 Chloroflexota bacterium | reverse complement strand
TTTGTGTGGGCTGAGGCGTTCTGGTGGGCGTGGGCGTGCGTGTGGCTGTCGGTGTGTTGTTCGCTGTTGCAGAGGGCGTGGACGTGCCTGTGTTGGTCGCGGAGGGCGTGAAAGTGATCGTTGCCGTGGCTGTATGGGTGGCGGTGGGTGTGCGTGTGGCCGTTGGCGTCGAAGTCGCGGTGGGACGTGGGGTGCGCGTGACGGTTTCCGTCGGCTCTTCGGTATCGGTAGGACGCGGCGTAAACGTCGTCGTAGGTGTATAGGTAGCGCTGGGGGAGGCCACAAGCTGCGCGACAGACGTCGGCTCCTGTGTGGGCGTGACAGGCTGCGTGGCTGTGGGCGTGCGTGTGGGCGCAAATGTGGGTGTCGCTTCGGGCGAGAACGACAGATTGCACCCGGCTAACAGGGCGACGACCAGCAGCAGTCCCCATTTGCGCAGCATTGCCAGCCCTCCACAGCGAAAAACACAAATAGCTAAATACGATGATTCAGCTCAATTATAGACAGGCTGTGTGGGTTCGTCACAGACGCTCAGGAGACGCTTACCCTACGCCGGGCAAGCGTTGTCGAAAATCACTGCGACAGGCTCAGAATTCGCGCAGCAGGCGTCCGTATCCGTAGAGTTTGTCGCCGATGCCGTTTTCACGCAGCGCCAGCCACCACGTCGCGGCGTTGATGGCGATGACGGGTTTTCCCAACCAGCGCTCGGCTTCGTCGGCCAGCCGCACCATGCTGAGGTTCGTTCCGGCCTGCACGAGGGCATCAACCCCCGCGTTGTTCACCTCTAACAAGGCCTGGCGCAGTTCGTCTTCGCTGACGTGGGCGATGGCGACGGCGGTGGGGCAGCGCAAGCCTTTGATGGCGACGACTTCAAAGCCGATTTCGCTGAAGAATTTGATGACATTTTCATCGCCGACAGGCTGATAAGGCGTGACAACGCCGATGCGTTTGGCGCCAAATAGTTTGAGCGCGCGTTCGCAGGCTTCCGCGCCGGTGGCGACATTCAGGCCGCTGAGGTTTTTGATCTGCTGGATGAACTGACGATTGCCTTCCAGCCCGCCCCAGAAGGTTTCCGCCGACATGCCCATGACCATGTAATCGGGCTGACAGGTCATCAGCCGTTCGACAGTGCTGCCCATCTCGGCGCGAATCTGGTCGAGCAAACGCTGCATACCTGCGTCGCTGTCCATCACCTGATTGCGGATGAACAGCCGCCCGAAATGCGCAGTCACGCCGGGCACGCTCATACGGTAAAAGTCGGGTTCGACGACGGTGTTGGTGCTGGGGATAATGATGCCAAATTTGGCGCGCCAGCCGAGCACATCGGGCATGTTGGGCACTCCTTAGAGCAAATCGAGCATTTCGCGGCTGTTGTTGGCAGGATCGACGCCGAGAAACACGTGGCTGATGTATCCCTGTTCGTCAATCACAAAGGTCGAGCGCAGAATGCCGGTGTAATCGACTTCGACGCCGGCTTCTGTGCGCAGACGATGTGTGCCCCAGATGCCGTACAGATCGGCGATGCGGTGATCGTGGTCGGCCAGCAGGGCGAAGGGCAGGTCGTACTTGGTTTTGAACGCCGCCTGTTGTTCGACGCTGTTGGGGCTGGCGCCAAGCACGACGACGCCTTTTTGCTGGTAGGCGCTGTAATCGTTGCGGAAGGCGCAGGCCTGTTTGGTGCAGCCGGGTGTATCGGCTTTGGGGTAGAAGTAGAGGACAATGCGCTGGCCGCGCAAATCGGCTAATCTGAGGGTTTCACCCGTGTCGGACAGGACTTCAAAATCCGGCGCGCTCTGGCCGGGCTGAGGGATCGCCATGCTGTGCTCCTTGCAAATTTGCTGAACAGCACAAAAGTTGTTATAACAATACGATGTTATATCATTGCGGTGGGACTTGTCAATGAAACGCGGATATATCGATACAGCGCAGGGGCAGATTCATTACCGTCGGCAAACGGGGAGCGGGCTGCCGCTGGCGCTGCTGCACCAGACGCCGAGTTCTTCGGCCATGTATGAGGCGCTGATGGAAGCGCTGGCGGGAGAGTATGACATGATCGCGCTCGATACGCCGGGATTCGGCGGCAGCGATGCGCCACATGGGGAGGTTTCGATCGCGGTATACGCTGAAACGCTGTACACCGCGCTGCAAGGGTTGGGAGTGCAGGCGTGCCGGCTGTTCGGACATCATACGGGAGCGGCGATCGCCGTACAGATGGCGCATGATCACCCGGAATTTGTGCGGCAGTTGGCGCTGAGTGGGCCGCCGTATCTGCGGCCAGGGCAAAAAGCGGCACTGCGCGAAAATTTGCCGGACGCGATGCTGTACGAAGATGGGCGGCATCTGCTGACGCTGTGGCAGCGGCTGCGCGACAAGAATCATAACGCGCCGCTCAACCTGACACTGCGCGAGATTCTTTCTGCGCTGCAAGCGGCAGAAAATTATGCGGCGGCGTATATCGCCGTGAGCGAACACGACTTCGAGGGGCAGTTGGCGGCGCTGGCCTGCCCGGTGCTGGTGATGGCGGGCGAGCGCGACAGTCTGCGCGGCAGTCTGGAGGCGGCGTACAGCGTTTTGCGGCAGGGCACGATGCGTGTGTTGGCGGATGCAGACACCTATGTGTGTGATTTACGGGCGGAGGCGGTGGCGGGCGCGCTGCGGGAATTCTTCGGCGGCGCGGGCTAAAAACAGCGTATGTTCCAGACAACGAAAAAACTGTTTTTTGAGGGGGTAAAGAGAAAATGTTCAACATGGTGTATGCGGCTTATGGCGTTATTCATTTTGGGCTGCTGTTCTGGGCAGCGCGGTTGTATGTGCGGCGGCGCAGTCTGGGGCTGGCGCTGCTCATGCTGGTGCTGGCGGGATTAGTGTATGACAACGGCATCATCGCCGCCGGGAGCAGCGTCGGTATGGGCGAAACGCTGCGGGCGCTGAATGTGCCGCGCTTCCTGCTGCACGCGCTGCTGACGCCGACATTCATCATTACGACGCTGGAACTGGCGCAGCGGGCGGGAGTCGGTTGGCTGCAAAAGCCGCTGGCGCAGCGCGGCCTGTGGGCGGCGACAGTGCTGCTAGCGGTGGTTGGCCTGTTTACGGGCGTGATCGGCATGGAGCTGTATCCGGCGTGTTTCGGCGGGACGCTGCGCTATGCGGAGCGCGTGGCGGAGAGTCAGTTGTGTTTTGAAGGGCAGGAAGTTCATGCGGGCGGCATTCCCCCGCTGGCGGCGATTGGCACGATTGTGCTGGTGCTGGTGATCGCCATCGCGATCTGGCGGAAAAACGGCTGGTACTGGCTGCTGCTGGGGGCGGCGGCGATGCTGATCGCAGGGGCGGTACCCGCGTCGCGCGTGGGCCCGTGGGTCGGTTCGGCGGGGGAAGTGGTGCTGGCGCTGGCGCTGCTGGTGACCGAGGCCAAGTGGCAGCGCGGGACAGTGGCGGGCGAGTCTGCGCCGCAGTTGCAGATGAGTTAGACGAGTTTTCAGTTGCCAGTAAATTGTGGGGTTCGCGATTCTTTACCTGGGTTTAGCTGGAGGCGGATAAGCCCGTTGGTCGAATCTTGTGGCGAAAATTGTGCTGAGGGAAAAAGGGCGCTTTATGCATACGATTGACACCAATTACACGATCATGATGGCGTTGCAGGATTATATGCCTGTGCTGCTGTCGTCCATTGGGCTGTTTTTGCTGGCGCGGATGACAACGCGCATGGACAGAGAGGCCGGGCGGCTGGCGTATTTCGGCTGGCTGCTGATTTCGCTGGGGGGCTTTAACAAAGCGACATGGAAGCTGATTATGGCGGGGACAGCCAGCCAGACGAATCTGGTATGGCTGGATGACAGCCTGTTTATGCTGATGGGGCCAGGCTTTGTGTGCATGGCATGGGCGCTGTGGTGCGGCCAGCGCACGCTGGCGGGGCGGAAGCGTCCGATCGGGCCGATTTGGGCGTTTCCGCTGGTGGTCGGCGGGCTGCATGTGGCTGTTGCCGTGTTTTTGGGCACGACGCGCCCGGATACACGCACCTGGTTTTTCGTGATGCTGGGGCTGACGACGATCGGTAATTTTGTCGTTGGCGGGCTGGCGATCCGGCAGGCGCGGCAGCGAGGAATGCATTTTGTGGGCTTCCTGTTCGCGTTTAATTTGGTGGCGATCCTCGTGCTGACGGGGCTGGCGCGCATTGATCCACGAACCGATGTGCTGGAATGGACGGCACAGATTACGAACACAATCTCCAACGGCGCGTTTGCTTACGCCGCATGGAAATTGTGTCAGGAAATCGAAGCGCGTGTGCCGGCGGTGCGGGTGGCGGCACAGACTGCTTGAGCTAAGGAAAATACAATGAGCGAGTTGCAGAACAACTATAGGGGCGTTTTTGATGGCCGGCTCGGCTTTGGGCGCAAGCCGGCCCTGCTCGTGGTCGATTTCGTCAACGCCTATACGACGCCGGGCGCTGCGCTGTACGCGCCTCCTGTGGCGGACGCTGTCAAAGAAACGGTGGACGTGCTGGCTTTGGCGCGCGCCAAACATGTACAGGTCATCTACACGCGCGTGATTTACGCGGCGCATGGGCGCGACGGCGGCATTTTTGTGCAAAAAGTGCCCATACTGCGCCAGATGGTGGAAGGCGAGCCACTGGCCGATATTGTGCCGGAATTGTCCCCCACGCCGGAGGACATTATTATCAACAAGCAGTACGCCAGCGCCTTTTTCGGCACATCGCTGGCCGCCACGCTGACGAGTATGGGCGTTGATACGCTGATCCTGACAGGCTGCTCGACAAGTGGTTGTATTCGGGCGACGGCGGTAGACGGGATGCAGTATGGCTTCCGTGTGATCGTGCCGCGCGAATGCGTGGGCGACCGTCGCCCTGAACCGCACGAAGCGAATTTGTTCGACATCAACAGCAAATACGGCGATGTGGTGACGAAGGCCGAAGTGCTGGCTTACTTAGAGAGCTGCTAGTTAGGAGCTGCTGGTTACCAGTGAAAAGTGTGGGTGGGGTGTGCAGGATTTCAAGAAGTTGAAGGTGTGGGAGAAGGCGCATTCATGAAAGCACTGCAAGGGCTGCGCATGTTAGACCTGACCCATATGTTGAGCGGGCCGTATGCCGGGATGATGCTGGCCGACATGGGTGTGGAGACGATCAAGATCGAGCCGCCGGGAACGGGCGAAGGCACACGCAAGCTGCTGGCGAACGATGCGCACAACAGTATGCACGGTATGGGCGCGTACTTTTTGACGCTCAACCGCAATAAAAAGAGCATGACGCTCAACCTGAAAAGTGAAACGGGCTTGCAGCTTTTTTATGAACTGGTCAAAAGCGCAGATATCGTGCTGGATAACTTCAGCGCAGGCGTGACAGAACGGCTGAAAATCGACTTTGTGCATCTCTCGCCGATCAACCCGCGCATTATCACATGCAGCATCACGGGTTTCGGGCAGACGGGGCCGGCGCGCGATCGCGTGGCTTTCGATATGGTGACGCAAGCGATGGGCGGCGGCATGAGCATCACCGGGCAACCAGGCGGTGTGCCGACGCGCGCGGGCATCCCGATTGGCGATCTGGGGGGCGGGCTGATGGGGGTGATCGGTGTGCTGGCAGCGGTGGTCGCGCGGCAGCAGACGGGCTGCGGCCAACATGTCGATGTGTCGATGCTCGATGCCCAGATCAGCCTGCTGAATTACATGGCGACGATGTATTTTTTGTCGGGGGAAATTCCCGGCCCGCTGGGCAACGCGCATTTCGTGCATGTGCCCTACAACACGTTTCCCTGTCAGGACGGTTACATCATCATCGCCGTGATTACCGACAACTTCTGGAAAGCGCTAATGGCGATTGTCGATCTGCCCGAACTGGATACGGCGGAAAACGAGGGTCAGCCGGGACGCTGGAAGAATCAGCATCTTATCAATCACCAATTGAGCGCACGGCTTGCAAGCAACACCCAGGCCTACTGGCTGGAAAAATTGGAGGCGGCGCGTATTCCCTGCGCTCCGGTCAATCACTTCGGGCAGGCGTTGAGCGATGTGCAGGTCTTGGCGCGCGACATGGTGATCGACGTGCCGCATACGCAAGGCGGCAGCGTGAAAATGCCCGGCAACCCGGTCAAGCTGTCGCACACCTATGAGGAGACGTATACATCGCCGCCGCTGTTGGGCGAGCATACGGACGAAGTGCTGCGCGGCATAGGCAGGAGCAGCGAGGAGATCGCGGCGCTGCGGGCGGCTGGGGTCATCTAAACATGGCTGAGTTTCTGAAGATTTGCGAGGTAGGGCCGCGCGACGGGCTGCAAAATGAAGCAGCGGCGGTTGCGACGGCGGACAAGCAAAAACTGCTGGACGCGCTGCTGGCGGCGGGGCTGAAGTACATCGAACTGACGAGCTTCGTCAGCGCAAAGGCTGTGCCGCAGATGGCCGACGCCGAACAGATGATGCCCTATGCGCGCAGCGCGTATCCTGAAGCGCACTTCAACGCGCTGATTATCAACGAAAAGGGCTACGAACGCGCGCTGCAAGCCGGGGCGCAAGGTGTCGGCGTTGTGGTAGTGGTGAGCGAGACGCTGAGCCAGCGCAACAGCCGTATGTCGGTGGCCGAATCGCTGGCGGCGTGCAAAGCAATCGTGACGCGCGCTAGAAACGACGGCGTTTTCGCGCGCGTCTATCTGGCGGTGGCGTGGGTGTGCCCGTTCGAAGGGCCGACACCGCCGGAAAAAGTGCTGGCATGCGCCGATGCTGTATGGGAGATGGGCGTAGATGAACTGGCGCTGGCGGATACGATTGGGCACGCGCAGCCGTTAGAAGTCGGGCGGTTGGTGGAGGCGTGCGGCAAGCGCTACGATATGAGCAAGCTGGCGGTGCATTTGCATGATACGCAGGCGTTGGGGCTGGCGAACGCCGCGGCGGCCATCAGCGCGGGCGTGCGTATTGTTGATGCGAGTGTCGGCGGGCTGGGCGGCTGCCCGTTTGCGCCGGGTTCGCTGGGCAATCTGGCGACGGAAGATGTAGTGTTTATGGCGCACAAAATGGGCTTCGCCACAGGCGTGGCTATGAACAGGCTGTGGGAGGCGGTGCGCTGCGCCGAACCGCTGGTAGGCCGCAGAGTCGGCGGCAGAATCCGTGAGTGGTGGGAAAAGAACGCGGGGAAATCCTGATTACAGCGGAATCCGGTGCGATTGCCGTCGGCGGGCCGCGTTTCCCAGTCGGGGTATGTTCATTTGTGGCTGTTTTCGACTATTTTAACACGGAAAGACTGAACTTATGGCGGCTGATATGCGGCAGGTGAACCCCGCCGGCACGCGCGTATTCATGGGCACGCTGACGGACGGCGCGAATGTGCATGAGGCGCTGATGACATTCGCGCAGCAGCACAGCATCCAGACGGCAGCGTTTGATCTGCTCGGCGGGCTGCATGAGGTCGAGTTTACCGCTTACAATTTCGTAGAGCAGCGCCGCGAGCTACCGATCATTTTTCGGCGCGCGCTGGAAATCGTCGCGGGGCACGGCACGATCAGCCTGCTGGATGAGCAGCCGCACATCCATCTGCATCTGGTTGCGGCCTTCCGCGACGACAACGCGCCGCATGGCATTGCTGTGGTGGGCGGACACGCGGCGCGCGCGCTGGCCTTCGCCGTCGAATTCACGCTGACAGCCTACGATGGGGCAGCGGTCCGGCGCGCGGCGGACGCCCAGACCGGGCTGCTGCTGTGGGATTTACGCTGAGGCGCGTTCTGGCTCCAATTTGATCGTGATGGCAACGCGGCCTTCGGTGAACTGATCGATCTGCCAGGGCTTCAGGCTGGGATACATCGTGCGCACGTGTTCAGCGACGATATGCGGATCGGTGAACACCTGCCCATAACCTGTATGCTCCTGGCCGCGCAAGCGCACCTGTACCTGCGCGCCGGCGCGCAGATTCTTCCACCAGGTGCGGTCGAGCGCTGAAATGACGTATAAGGTGTGGTCACTCCAGCCGTACTGCACGGGCGTGGTATAGATTTTGCCACTTTTGCGCCCAGTGACGCGGATCAGCAGCAGCGAACTGCTCAACAGCCTGTGAAAGGGCGAGTTCAGCAGCCACAAAACGAACGGATTCGCCAGCTTGTTCAAAAACTTCAACATAACATCGCGAACATTTTTCTACAGCTTAAAAGAAAGCGCACAGGCATTGGTAGGGCGAATCGTCATAATTTATGGCCACTAATCATCACAACAGAAAAGAGCCGGAACAATGTGTTCCAGCTCTTTCGATTGCGGATGCTGTAGTATTAGGCGCCGGCGGGCGGCGCGGCGGGCACTTCGTTAATGCGCTCCGGCAGTTCTTCGCGCAGGCGGTTGAGCATATTATCAGCCTGCTCCTGCGTCAGCCGCCCGTTTTCGACGGCCTGCGTCAACTGCGCTTCGGCCTGAGCGATCACATCGGCGATGAAGGCATCGACATCCACACCATTCGCCGTCAGGACGCTGGCGAGCGAGTTGCCCGCTTGAAGCTGCTCGCGGATTTCCTGCACAGTCAGCCCGGTCTGTTCGGCAGCCAGTTGGATGACGCCGCGCGCCAGCATATGCGGGCCTTGTTGCATCGGCAGTTCGCCGTTGACAATCTGCGTGAACAGGGGTTGCAGCGATTCGATCAGTTGGTCGGCCTGTTCCTGCGTCATGGTGCCTTCGCTGACTGCCGCGTTGATCTCCTGCGTGGCGTTGGCAACAGCGGTTTCAATCACGGCGTCCACATTGCCCCCGTTGGCGGTGATGACGTCGGCCAATGTCGCACCATCACGCACCTGCTGTACGATCTCCTGCTGTGTGAGGCCGGTCGCTTCGGCGACGGCGTCAATCAAGACCTGCGCGCCCGCGCGCCCCATACGCCCGATCCCCCCGCGCCCTTCGCCGGGCTGGAACTGACCATTCACGATGTCGGTCACGTTCTGTTCCAGGTTCGCCAGCATTTGGTCGGCCTGTTCCTGTGTCAGCGCGCCCGTCGCGACAGCGGTATTGATGCGCGTGGTCAGCATTTCCACCGCCTGAGCGATCACCGCGTTCACATCGCCGCCAGCGGCTGTGATGATCTCAGCCAGCGTAGAGCCGTCACGAAGCTGCTGCACAATTTCCATCGGCGCGAGGCCGGTTTCTTGCACGACGATGACGATCAGGTCTTGCATGGCGGCCATCGCGTGTTCGCCGCGCCCGCCGCGCCCGCCGCGCCCGCCCGGTTCACCCGGTCCAGGCCCACCGGGGCCACCCGGCCCGCCGGGGCCGCCCTGCGCCGAGACAGCGCTGATGCCAAAGATCGCCAGCGCGGCGACCAGCAGAATGATGAAGAGTTTCTTGGCGTTCATGTTGCTTGTCCTTTAGGGTTATGCCTCTCAACTCTTCTCATGATGCCGCCAAAATGTAAGCGAAGTATTTTCTGGCGGGCGGAAAATGTAAAATGTCTGGTAAAATTCTGACGCATGTGCCTGGTTAGGAATTTACATTTGTGACAGATTTATCAATCATCATTGTTAGTTGGAACGTGGCCGCGCTGCTGGCGGAGTGTTTGGACAGCATCCACAGCGGTGGGCTGAAAAGCGAAATTATCCTGGTGGATTCGGCCAGCAGCGATCACACTGTCGAGATGGTCAGAACGCTGTATCCCCAGGTCAAGCTGCTGGCGCAAAGCGAAAATGTCGGCTTCACGCGCGGCAACAACATCGGCTTACAGAGCGCGAGCGGGCGCTATCTGCTGCTGTTGAACCCCGACACTGAAATCGTAGGCGATGCGCTGGCGCAGATGGTGGCCTATATGGACGCCCATCCCGAAGTCGGCATTTTGGGGCCGCACACGCTTAACAGCGACCGCAGCACGCAGTCGAGCAAGCGGCGTTTCCCGACGGCGGCGCTGGCGTTTTTCGAGAGTACCTGGCTGCAACCTTACGCGCCAAAGCGCCTGCTGGCGCATTTTTACGCCGAAGATGTGGCGGATACGGCGACCGCCGAAGTGGATTGGGTGCAGGGGTCGGCGCTGCTGGCGCGGCGCGCGGTCTACGAGCAGATCGGCGGGCTGGACGAAGGCTACGTGATGTACTCGGAAGAGTTGGACTGGTGCAAACGCGCCAAAGGCGCCGGCTGGCGCGTGGTGTATTTCGGCGGCGCGCAAATTATCCATCATGGGGGCAAGAGCACGGAACAGGCGGCAGCGCGCAAGCATATTCATTTTCAGCAGAGCAAGCTGCGCTATTTTCGCAAATATCACAGCGCAGGGCTGGCGCTGGCGCTGCGGCTGTTCTTGCTGCTGAGTTACGCGGCGCAAATCGGCATCGAAGGCGTCAAGAGTCTGCTGGGTCACAAGCGTGCGCTGCGGCAGGAACGGATGCGCGCCTACTGGCAGGTACTGCGCTCTGGCCTCAAGGCGAACTAATGCGAATCGGAATTGTGACGGGCGAATACCCGCCGATGCAGGGCGGTGTCGGCGCGTTCAGCCAGATTATCGCGCGCACCTTGCAGGCGCAGGGGCACGCTATTTTTGTGCTGGCGGACGCGCGCGCGCATGATGAAGGCATTCATGTTGACCATGTGCGCGGCTGGGGGCCGGGCTGTTTGCCTGCCGTGCGCCGTTGGGCGCGGGCGCAGCGGCTGGACATCGTAAATCTGCAATTTCAGACGGCGGCGTTTGGCATGTCGCCGGTTGTCCATTTTCTGCCGGATTATCTGCGCGGGATGCCGCTGGTCACGACGTTTCATGATCTGCGCTTCCCCTATCTGTTTCCTAAGGCCGGCAAAACGCGCGATTGGATTGTGCGCCATCTGGCGCGGGCTTCGGCGGGCGTGATCGTCACCAACCACGAAGATTATTTGCGCGTGCGCGCTTTGCCGAAAGCCGCCATGATCCCGATCGGCAGCAATATTCTGAGCGCGCTGCCGCCGGATTTTGAGCGCACAGCGTGGCGGCAGCAGGCCGGCGCGCAGCCAGACGATTTTTTGATCGCCTATTTTGGTTTTATGAACCGCAGCAAAGGGGTCGAAACCCTGCTGCACAGCCTGGCGCTGCTGGTGGCTGAAAACGTTCCGGCGAAGCTGGCGCTGATCGGCGGGCGCACGGGCACAAGCGATGCCACCAATGCCGCTTATGCCGACGAAATCGATGCGCTGATCCAAAAACTCGGCCTGAGCAGTCACATTTGTTGGACCGGCTTTGTAGACGAGCGCGCAGTCAGCGCGTATCTGGCGGCGAGCGATGTTGTGGCGCTGCCGTTCACCGATGGCGCGTCTTTCCGGCGCGGCACATTGATGGCGGCGATTCAGCATGGTTGCGCGATCGTCACGACGCTGCCGCAGGTGGCGATTCCTGAATTTGTGGACGGCGAAAATATGCTTTTTGTGCCGGTGAACGACAGCCGGGAGCTGGCGGCAGGGCTGCGGCGCGCGCGGGAAATGCCGCACTTGCGCGTTGGCGTTAAGGCGCTGCGGGCGCGCTTCGATTGGAACGTGATCGCGCGCGATACGGCGGCGTTTTTTGGGCAGGTGGTGAATGCGTAAACGACTGCTGACAGCAGACACGGGCGCTGTAGCGCTGCTGCTGGCGCTGTGGGCGCTGTTTTTCTGGCGGTTGCTGACACCCAACGTGATCGATCAGGCATCGCTGGTCAACGGCGATTTTTCCGGCCAATTTGTGGCGTTCGGCGCATACCAGTACCAGCGTTTGACCGTCGGGCAGATACCGCTGTGGAACCCGTATAACAACAGTGGGCTGCCGTTTATCGCCGATACACAGGCCGCGGTGTTTTATCCGCCGCGCCTGCTGACGATTGCATTAAGCGCGGTCAGCGGCAGTTGGACGTATCACGCGCTGGAAATCGAGATGATGGCGCATGTGCTGCTGTACACGCTGCTGTTTTACACCTTTGCGCGACGGCTGACAGGCAGCGTTTATGGCGCGTGTGTGGCGGCGATCATCGCGGGCTACGGCGGTTTCATAACCGGGTATCCGCCGCTGCAACTGGCGCTGCTGGAAGCCAGTGTGTGGCTGCCGCTGGCTGCTTTGGGCATTTTGCAGGGCATCCCGATACAAATAACAGGCACGGCGGGCGGGCAGACGATTCGCTGGCGCTGGTTGGCGCTGGCGGGCTTCGCGCTCGGCCTATCGTGGATGGCCGGACACCCCCAAACCAGTTGGTTTTTGACGTATCTGCTGGTGGCCTACGCGGCCTATCGCCTGTACGCCGGGCGCTACCGCTGGCAGACGCTGATCGTTTGCACCGCGTTGTTAGGGGCGATCGCTGGTGGCATAGCGGCGGTACAGCTTTTGCCGACATTCGAATACATCGGGCGCACGGCGCGCAGCGAATTCGCATTCGACGCGAAAGGCGGCGGTTTCCCGTTTCAGGATGTGGCGCAAATGCTGTTTCCGGGCACGGTGAGCACATGGTCGCCGCTGTATATCGGCCTGCCGGGGCTGGCGCTGGCGCTGCTGGCGCTGACACAGGGAACACAGCACGAAAAATGGTTCTGGGGCGGTGTGGCGCTGTTTGCGCTGCTGTGGAGCCTGGGCGCGCGCAGCCCAGTGTACCCCCTGTTTTATAGTATTTTACCCGGTGCGAACGTGTTTCGCGGGCAGGAACGCGCGGCGTTTTTGTTCGCTAACGCGCTGGCGCTGCTGGCAGGCATGGGCGCCGCCTGGCTTATCTCGTCTGCGGCAGCCATCAACAACGAAGCGCGGCGCGGCCTGCTGCGTACACTGCGCGCGGCGCTGTGGGCGATTCTGGCGCTGGCAGCGCTGGTGTTCGCGCTGTGGCTGGGCAATCCGCCAGCCTACAGCAGTGTAGGCATTTTCGCCCGCAGTGCGTTAGTGGCGCTGGCAACTTATGCGCTGCTGACGCTGGCGCTGCGCGAACAAGTGGCGCGCACCGTCTATGCGCTGCTGGCGCTGCTGGTTGCGCTGGAATTGTTCGCCGTCAATATGGATAATCATGCGGTGTTCGCGCCTGTCCCGCCCGCGCGTCAACTCGATTTTTCGCCGCCGCCGCTGGTGGCGCGTGCGCTGGAAGATACAGATACGCCTTTCCGGGTGGACGGCAATTACCGTGACCTCTACGGCAATTATGCCAGCCTGTACGGGTTGATGGATATTCGCGGCATCAGTCCGCTGTTTCTTGAAGGCCCGCACACGCTGATTCAGACGAACGAACCTGTCAACCCGCGCGCGTGGGAAATTTTCGCGGTGCGCTACGTCTTCAGCGATTGGAACGAACTGCCTGTGGCGAGTGAGATTGTCTTGAGCGCGGCGGATCGTTTCGGCGCGGCGAATCTGCACCGGCTGTGTGACCCACGCCCGTTCGCGTGGCTGGTGTACGATGCGCAAGTGGTGAACAATGATGAGGCGGCCTATGCGCTGCTGGCACAGCCCGATTTTGACGCGCGGCGCACGGTGATTCTGAATCGTGACGCCGGAATCACGCTTTCCGGCCAACGGCCAGAAAATGCGCAGGCAGTGGTGACGGCTTTCGCGCCGGAGGCCTTTACGATTGAAGTCAGCACGCCAGCAGCAGCCATTCTGACCGTCGCGCAGCCCGATTACCCCGGCTGGCGCGTGTTGATCGATGGCCAGCCCGCCGACCTGCTGCGCGCCTATGGGGCGGTGGTGGCGCTGGCGCTACCGGCGGGACAGCATACGGTAGAATTCGTGTACGAGCCGCTGAGCTTCCGATTGGGCGCGCTTATCAGTCTGCTGACATGGGGCGCGCTGCTGATGTTCGCTGTAGGGATAGGGATACGCTATGGTCGTCACTGATCCGCTGCAAAATTGGTACGCGCAGTTAAGCCCGCGCAAAGCGGCGCTGTTTGTCGGCGTTATGATCGGGCTGGTCGGCGGACTGGTCGGCCTCTTGACGACAGTCGCCGGACCGGTGATCGCTTTTGGCGCGGTTTTCGGGCTGCTGGCGGGGCTGTGTATCCTGACGAGCGTGCAGGCGGCGCTGTACGGCGTGATCTTCGTGATGATTCTGCTGCCGTTTGGCACGCTGCCTGTGCGCATCGGCTTTACGCCGACGTTTATGGACGCGGCGCTGGGCGCGTTTTTGCTGGTGTACGGCATGCAGTGGATGCAAGGCAGGCGGCAGGCGATGCAGTTAACGCCCGTACACAGCCTGATCGCGCTATACATAATGTGGCTGCTGCTGACCTTCGCGCTGGGTCTGCGGCACGCCATGCCCACGAGCCATATTTTGCGACAGTTCGCCGAAACCCTGCTGAGCATCAGCATGACGTTTATTCTGGTCGATTTGCTGCGCGAACCGCTGCTGCTGCGGCGGCTGGTGCTGGTAGTGATGATCGCGATTGGCCTGCAAGCGGCGGGCGCGCTGGTGCTGTATGTGCTGCCTGACGCTACAGCCGAGAACCTGCTGGTGCGCCTGGCGCGCATCGGCTATCCGAACGGCGGCGTGATTCGCTATATCGAATCTAATCCTGATCTGGCGGAACGCGCGATTGGCACATGGGTAGACCCGAACGCTTTTGGCGGTGTGCTGGCGGTGGCAGCGGCTATGTTCGCGCCGCAGGTCTTCGCGCGCAAGCCCGTGCTGCGCTACCGCTGGCTGACGTTCGGCGTGCTGGGTGTGGTAACGCTGGCGCTGATTCTGACGTTTTCACGCGCGTCGGCGCTGGCGTTTGCTGCTGGCATCGGCTTGATCGCCATCGCGCGTTACCGGCGCTATATCCCGCTGCTGTTGTTCGGCGCGCTGCTGTTGTTCCTGCTGCCGCAAACGCAGCAGTACATCGAACGTTTCGCGCAGGGCTTCGCCGGGCAGGATTTGGCGACGCAGATGCGTATCGGCGAATACACCGACGCGCTGCGGCTTATCAACCGCTACCCGATCTTCGGCGTGGGCTTTACGGGTACACCCGAAAACGATATTTACGCCAACGTCGCCAGCCTGTACCTGATTATGGCGAATCAGATCGGATTGGCGGGGGTGGCGCTGTTTTTGACGACGATGGGGGCGGTCTTCATGTATGGCGTGGCGACTTACCGCCGCGCGCGTGCCAACCCCGATCTGGAGGCGATCCATCTGGGTTATCACGCGGCGCTGCTGACAGCGCTGGTGAACGGCGCGGCAGACCTGTATTTTTTCCGTATCGACTTTCAGGCGTCGATCGCGCTGTTCTGGCTAACAACGGCCTTAGCGCTGGCAAGTTCCCGACTGGCACAATTAACCGTTGATAAAAGCTTACAGCTTAGGTAGTATAACGCGCGTTTCACGGCCAATCGGCCATGAGCTTTCCGCTCTGCCGCGTGCGTGGCAGGGCAATCCCGAGGAGAGGAGTACACATTTCGGGTATGAAAAGGAATTATGAATTGGCTTTTGTCGTGCGCGTAGATGCGCCGACAGACGAAGGCGTCAACGATGCCGTGAATCAGGTACAAGCCTGGGTGACGGCGGGGGAAATGGGCGCGGTGACCAAAGTGGATCGCTGGGGACGGCGCAAGCTGGCCTACGAGATCAACGGCCAACGCGAAGGCTACTATGTCATTATGAATGCCGAGATCGACACAAAGAATCTGCCGGAACTGGAACGTAATCTCAAGCTGTCAAACGCGATTCTGCGTTATTTGTTAATCCGTGCGGACGAATAACCAAAGAACCTGGATGAAGGTGTAGGGTGTATGGCACGCGGGTTAAACAAGGTGATGATAATCGGTTATGTGGGGCGCGAGCCAGAGATGCGCTATACGCCCAGTGGACGTCCAGTCACCAGTTTCAGCGTGGCAACCACGCGCACTTGGACATCAGCCGAAGGCGAACGCCGCGAAGAAACCGAGTGGTTTAATGTCGTTGCCTGGGGCACGCTGGCCGAAATCTGCAAGAGCCATCTGACCAAGAGTCAACAAGTGTATGTCGAAGGACGGCTGCAAACACGCGGCTGGGAAGATGAAACGGGCAAAAAGCACTTCCGCACCGAACTGGTCGCCAACGAGATGATCCTGTTGGGAGACCGCCGTCCGCACAACCATGAATTGGATTACGCCGACGAAGATGATGAGAGCGGCGATTACGCTTTCTAGCTAAACACAACGAGGAGAAGACGATCACCATGAGTGATGATATGGACAAGCGTCCACGCCGCCGTGGCGCGATGGACGATATGGGCGATGATTTTGACGGGCATGATGAAGGCGGGTCAGGAGGCCGGCGCGGGGGCCGCCGCCGCAACACCGTCTACTGCCCGGAAGGCAAATGTTTCGATTATAAGGATATTGATCAACTGCGCCGCTATATCAACGAGAGCGGCAAGATCAAGCCGCGCCGCCAGACAGGCAACTGTTCGCGCTGCCAGCGGCAGCTCGCGCGGGAAATCAAGCGCGCGCGCCATCTCGGTTTGCTGCCGTTTATCTCTGCTACTGATTAGCACCCTATCCGTGTCTCTGCAAAATAAGGGCATAATGCTAGTTATGCCCTTTTGCTATGTTGAGGAGTTGTCATGTCGAAACGTGAACAAACCACCGGCAAGCCCAAGCGCCCGACGCCCAAAACCGCTGCCGAAAGGGCTGATAAGCGTTCTAGCGGCGGCAAAACGCGCGAGTTCCGCAGCCGTGCCGAGCGTGAGGCCTATACCCAGCGCATCGTCGTGCTTGGTACCGTCATCACCATCGCCGTCGTCGCCGTGCTGCTGATCGGGGCGCTGGTTTTCCAACAACTGATTATTCCGAATCTGGCAGTTGCCACGATCAATGGGCAGAATATCAGCGTGGCGGAATTCCAGCAGCGCGTGCGTTTTGAGCGTGTGCTGAGCATCCAGCGTTTGAACAATGCTATTTCTTTTTACCAACAGATCGGGCAAGACCCCAGCCAGCTTTTGCAGCAGGAACCCTATGGCACCTGGTGGAACGAACTGAGTCTGCCGGAACAAATGGGCAATCGCGTGCTCACCGATATGATCAATGACCGGTTGGTGCGCGACGCGGCAGGGCAGATGCAAATCACTGTCAGCGAAGAACAGGTGCAGCGCGCGATTGACGAATTTTTCGGGTTCAACGCGCCGCTGCCGGTGGTGAACGGTGTCCAGATCACGGCGACGCCCACTACTGTGCCGACGGTCACGCCGACGCCGCTGGTGACGCGCACGCCTTCGCCCACGCCGACAGAAACACCCACACCCACAGGCACACCCACGCCCACAGGCACGCCCACGCTCGATCCTTCAATCACGCCGACAGCCACGCTGGAAATCACGGCGACGGGCACACCCTTCCCCACGCTGCCGCCAACCGCGCCGCCGAGCGACAATGAGCGCATTGACCAATTTAACAACACGCTGAGCGGCTTCTATGAACTGATTATCAGCGAAACCGGCATGAGCTATGCCGACATCCGCAGGTATTTCGAGACACAGGCGCTGCGCGAAGCCCTGTGCGAAGCCGTGTGCGGTATCGGCGAAACGGCGACTTACGCCAATATCCGCCATATCCTGGTGGCGACGGAAGAAGAAGCCAATAACGTGATTGCGGCGCTGAACGCCGGTGAATCGTTCGCTGATCTGGCGCGCGCGGTATCTACCGATACCGGTTCGGGCGCGCGCGGCGGCGAACTTGGGTGGGCGCCGATTGACCGCTTCGTGACAAGCTATGTGGACGAATTTGCTGCTGCCGCCCGTGATGCCGCTATCGGCGCGATTGTCGGGCCGGTACAGTCGCAGTTTGGCTATCATATCATTCAGGTGATGGGCCGCGAAGCGCGCGCGCTTAACCCGCAGCAGGTTGAGCAGGCCGAGCAGGCCGCCTTCGAGCAGTGGCTCGAAGACCGGCGCACGGCGGAAGGCGTTTCGGTGGCCGAATACGCCAATGTCTGGTCGAATTACGTACCGCAAGACCCGGCGTTCCAGGTGCTTCAACAGTAGAATTTCTGTGAGGGGGGGCGGGCGCAGGCCGGCCCCCTTTGCATTGCCGCCCCCTGGCGCGTGGGCTATAATGCTCACCATGAACGAACAACACATCACGCGCTTAGAGTCCCAATTAGAACGGCTGGTGGAAGGCGCTTTTGCCCAGCTCTTCGGCAAAAAGATTCGCGCCCAGGACATCGCGCTGCAACTGGTGCGCGCGTTGGAAGACAGCAGCCGCGCGGCCAGCGGCAACGACCCGCGCCCGCTGGCGCCTGATGCCTACTATATTTATCTCAGCGCGAAAGTTCAGACCTCGCTGCTCAGACATCACCCGAATCTGAGCCAAACCCTCAGCCAGCATCTCGTCGAACTGGCAACACAAGCTGGCTACCGTCTGAATTATGTGCCGGTGATTTATCTGTTCGCCGATAACAAGCTGGACGACAGCAGTCTGGTGGTGCGGGCGGCGCACAGCGACGAACGCGGCAGCAGCACCGCCGCCATGCAGCCGGTGGACGCCGCACCACTGCTGCACAGCGCGCCGATCAACGCGCAGTTGGTCATCAACGGCGTCAAGAGCATTCGTTTGACCGAAGCACTGCTCAACATCGGGCGCGAACGCAGCAATCAGATCATCCTCGACGACACGTTCGTTTCGCGTCATCATGCCCAGTTGCGTCTGCGTTTTGGGCTGTATACGCTGTTCGATACCAACAGCCGCAGCGGGACATTTGTCAACAATGTGCGCGTCAAGGAGCATCGTTTGCAATCGGGCGACGTGATCCGCATCGGCAAAACTGAGATGATCTATCTGGACGAAGACCCATTGGGTGATTCACAGGTCGGGCCCAGCGCGACCACTGAAATGCTGCCACCGGAGTCGGACTGAGTTGGACACCGATGTTATCCTGTTTCTGCTGCGCCTGATCGTCGGGGCACTGCTGCTGGGGTGGCTGGCCGCCCTGTTCGCGGTGATGTGGCGCGATTACCGCAGCGCGATCCAGGAGGCGCAGGCCAGCCGCCGCACCTACGGCCAACTGATCGTCATGCGCGAGATTGACGGCGCGCTGCTGCGCACGGGCGAAGTCTATCCGCTGCTGCCGCTGACGAATATCGGGCGCGCGCCCACCAATTCGATTATTGTTGAAGACACGTTCGCCAGTAACGAACACGCACTGCTGGCGCTGCGCAACGGTCAGTGGTGGCTGGAAGACCGCCGCAGCCGCAACGGCACGACTCTCAACGCGATGCCCGTCACGCAGCCGATTGTCATCACCGACGGCGACATTATCGGCATCGGGCAGATTCGCTTTCAACTCAAACTCGAAGATCAGTGAGGTGAGCATGACCGAACAAATCAGCATCGCGGTCATCGGCGGCTCCGGTCTGTATTCCATGCCGGAAATCACGGACAAAGTCGCCTATGCGATCAGCACGCCCTACGGCAGCCCCAGCAGCGAAGTTGTCGTGGGCAATCTACGCGGTAAGCGGGTAGCCTTTTTGCCGCGTCACGGCATCGGCCATGTGTATACGCCGAGCACCGTGCCTTACCGCGCCAATATTTACGCGCTCAAGACGCTGGGCGTGCGCTTTATTCTGGCGGTCAATGCCTGCGGTTCACTGCGCGAAGATTACGCGCCGGGCGATCTGGTCATCCCGCACCAACTGTATGACCACACGAAACTCGATCGTGGGCGCACATTCTTCGAAACCGGCCTTGTGGCGCATATCTCTGTGGCTGACCCGCTTGCGCCAGAATTGTGCGAGCAGGTGTATAAAGCGGCGCAGCAGGTGCCGGATGCGGTGGTACATCAGGGCGGTACCTTTATCATCATCGAAGGCCCGCGCTTCAGCACGCGCGGCGAAAGCGAAATTTACCGCCAGTGGGGGTGCAGCCTGATCGGGATGACGACCTGCCCGGAGGCCTTTCTGGCGCGCGAAGCCGAAATCGCCTACATGACAATGGCGCATGTCACCGATTACGACGTGTGGCATGTCTCCGAAGAACCGGTGACGGCTGAAATGGTGATTCGCACGTTTAACCACAATATCGAGATCGTGCAGCGGGTGCTGGCCGCTGCCATCGAAACGCTGGACGAAAAAGCGCTCTACGCGGCGCATCGTGCCCTGGATGGTGCGCTCGTCACCGCGCCGGACAAGATTTCGGCAGAAATGCGCGCGCGCTTGCAGCCGATTGTCGGGCGTGTGCTGGCATGATTACGCGCACGCTGCGCTTGCACTGGGACAGCAGCGACAGCCTGCCGCGCGCCCGCACGGAACGGCTGCTGCTGCTGCTGGGCGGCGCCTTTATGGTCGTCAACCTGTGGGCGTTGGCGCTGGTGCGCGGCGAACCGCTGCAAACGCACCTGACAGCGTTTGTGGTTTGGGTGGGCTGCGCACTGGTCGGCACGTTCGCCTTGCAGCGCTGGCTGCCGCGCCGTGATCCGCTGCTGTTCCCGATCACGATGTTTCTGTGCGGTTGGGGGCTGGTGATGATCGACCGGCTGGCGCCGATCTTTGCCGCACGGCAAACGCTGTGGCTGGCCGTTTCGGTCGCGGGGCTGCTGGCGACCGCCTTGTTCCCTTATGGTCTGCGCTGGTTGAAAAATTATCGTTATCTGCTGCTGGTCGGCGGACTGGTGCTGCTGGTCAGTACGATTATCTTCGGTACGAATCCGTCGGGGCAGCCGGGCACGCCGCGCCTATGGCTGAATGTCGGCGCGGTCTTTTTCCAGCCGTCAGAAGCGCTCAAGATCATTCTGGTGGCGTTTCTGGCAAGTTATCTGGCGGAACAATACCCGGCGCTGCGGGCGGCGGGGCTGAACACGGCTTCGAGCCGGCTGTGGCTGTCGCCACGCATTTACGGGCCGGTGCTGCTGATGTGGGGGCTGTGCGTGGTCGTGCTGATATGGCAGCGCGATCTGGGCACGGCGATTCTGTTTTTCATCGTGTTTATCGCGCTGCTGTATATCGCCAGCGGCTACACGCTGATTCTGCTTGGTGGGGCGGCGTTGGTGCTGCTGGCGAGTGTGGTGGCGTATAATTTGTTCGATGTCGTGCAGCTTCGTGTCGATATCTGGCTTAACCCCTGGCCGGAAGCCGACGGGCGCGCCTTCCAGATCGTACAAAGCCTGCTGGCGTTCGCGGCAGGCGGCGTGTTCGGGCAGGGTGTGGGACAGGGGGCGCCGGGATATATCCCCGTCGTGCATTCCGACTTTATGTTCGCGGCGGTAGCAGAGGAGTTCGGGCAGCTTGGGGTGTTGGTGGTGGTGGTGTCGCTGGTGATGCTGATCGCGCGGGGACTGCGCACGGCGATTCGCCAGCAGCGCCGTCCTTTCTATGCGCTGTTGGCCGTCGGCCTGAGTCTGTTGATTGCCACGCAAAGTCTGTTGATTATGGGCGGGGCGCTTAAGCTGCTGCCGCTGACAGGCGTGACGCTGCCGTTTCTGAGCTATGGCGGCAGTTCGCTGTTAATGAGTTTTATCATGATCGGGCTGCTGCTGCGCCTGTCGGCGGAAGAGTGACTCATGCAGTTTGGGCGTGAAATCAACCGCTTGCTGGCCGCGCTGCTGCTGGCCTTTTTGCTGGTCGGGCTTTCGGCCAGCTATTGGGCGGTGTTCGGCCCGGTTTCGATTCTGCTGCGCGACGACAACCCGCGTCTGGTAGAAGCGGAAGCGGCAATTATGCGCGGCGACATCGTAGACCGGCACGGCGATGTGCTGGTGACCTCTGTACGCGATGACAACGGCGTGCTGCTGCGCCGTTATTTGTACCCGGAATTTAACGGCGCGCTCGGTTATTTCAGCCTGCGCTACGGCGTCAACGGGGCAGAAGCGGCCTATGACGGTCTGCTGCGTGGCGATGCGCTCGTCGGGAGTCTGGACGATTATGTTGGGCGGCAGCTCCTGCACCGTCCACAGCGCGGGACTGCGGTACAGTTGAGCTTCGATCTCCAGACTCAGCAGGCCGTGATGGCAGCAATGGGCGGACACACAGGCGCAGCCGTGGTATTGGCTGTGCCTAGCGGCGAAGTGCTGGCATTGGTGAGCCTGCCGGCCTACAATCCGAATGTGTTGGACGCGCAGTGGGACACGCTGGTGGCCGCGCCGGGCAATCCGTTCTTCAACCGTGTCTTGCAGGGCAGCTACCAGCCGGGCGGAATGCTGCAAATTCCGCTGATGGTGGGCGCGCTGGTGCAGCAGCAGCCCCTGACAACCCGTTTCGAAGACGCCGACACGCCGGTGCAGCTAACGACAGTCACAGACGGCACGCAGAGTACGTTTGCTGTCACTTGTCTACAACCGCCGCCAGCAGGTACGCTCACACTGGCCGAAGCCTATGTCTACGGCTGCCCGACACCGTTCGTGGAATTGGCCGAGACATTAGGCGCGCAGCGTGTGCAGCAGATTTTCGATATGTTCTTGCTGGGCAACCCGCCGACTCTAGCCGGTTTTGTTGTTCAACCCCCAGCAACTACCGCCAGCGCAGGCACGCTCGCCACGCCGACGGCCTTTGTCGTCAGCGATACGCATTTGCTAGCGGATGCTTTGGGGCAGGGGCAGATTACGCTTTCGCCGCTGCATATGGCGGTGATCGTCTCTGCGCTGCTGAATCACGGCAACGCGCCACAGCCGCAGGCGCTGTTAGCGACGCGCGACCCCGGCGCGGGGGAATGGACACCCGCCGCCAGCACGTTCGCCACAACACCGCTAACAACTCCTGAAAGCGCGCAGCAGTTGCAAATGCTGATGCGCGAAGCCGTCGCTAACGGCAGCGCCGCCGCCGCCGCGCGCGCGGGCTACGACATCGGCGGACAAACGGCGTTGGCTTACGCCGGCACAGGCTCCAAAACATGGTTCGCCGGGTTCGTCACGCTGGCCGATGGCCGCAGCGCTGTGGTCGTCATCGTGCTGGAAAACAGCAGCGATCCCGCCGAAGCCGCGCGTATCGGCGGACTGGCGCTCCAGGCGGCGGCGGACGGGATGCAGAACGATTAACGGACGCGACCCAGCATGGCGCTACCCGCCTTCGCCCCCGCCATCATCCCCACCAGCGCCGCCGCTGTCATCCGGCGGGGCATCTGTAGGTGGCGTATCGGATGGCGGTGTATCATCAGAGGATGCGTCCGGTGTCTCGGATGTATCGTCCGGCAGGATGCACAGCGGACTATTCGGCTCGGCGGCTGGATCGAGTGTACACGGCAGGCCGCCTAAATCGAGTGGCAGTTCGTCACACGAGGGAAAGAACGTTTCGGGGTCGTCGTCGCACAGCGGCTCGCCTTCGTCGATCGCTTCCCACAGCGCTTCCAGTTGGTCATCGTCCAGCGGCGGCATGATCTCAAATTCGTAGTCGAACAGTTCCAGCGGCAGCCCTGTCAGGGTGTCCAGATTATAGGCTTCGGGCATTTCCGGTTCATCTTCGGGCAGCAAATCGTCGTCCAGCGGAATATCGACTTGTGTGCCCGCCAGCACCGGGCGTACCACACCGTTGGCGCGCACTGCCGCCGCGCCTTCCAGCGTGCGCACGCGCATCTGCTTGCCCCGCTGCGCCTGAAACAGCAGCGTCGAACCCATGCTCACGTCCACGCCGTTAACGTTAAAAGCGATCTCGCCCACGCCCTGCGGCGTCTGTACCATTAGACCGCTCTGGGGCGCTTCGGCACACTGGGTATCGCCCAGCCCCGTTGTCAGATAAAATGCCTGCATCGGCGTTTGTTCCGTGCTGTCTGCGGGCACATTGCTGCTGATCTCGACATCGCCGAACAGCAGAAAAGTGACGTTCTGGCCCGGCATGGTATCAGGAAGATTGGCCTGCAAGCGCATCAGCACTATGCCCCATGTCCCCGCGCTTTCGTCCAGCGGGTACAAACGCATGGACTGCACTGATGCCACATTGACCAGATCGCCTGTCTGCTCAAAGCGAAATTCGGTCACGCCCGGTTGGGCAGTCGCTTCCAGCCGCACATTGCCGAAGCACGCCTGATTGCGCGCCGCCGCCGCGCAGCCGGTTTCCACCGCGCGCAGCGCCTGTTGCACAATATCCGGGCAGTCCATGCTTTGCGCCAGGGCCGGCGCCATACACAGCAGCAGCCATCCCAACAGCCATAATTGACGTTTCACAAGCCCATCCTTCTAAAATAAGCCGCTAAATGTCCCTATTTTAAGTCTGGCAACGGCGGAAAAGTCGCGCAAAAAGTTGTAAAAACCGAATGATGCTGTTCAAGGCGTGGCAATGCTGGCCGGCACTAGCAGCGTGATGTTCATGGCACTGCCTGTCAGTACGATGTTTTCCAGATTGGTGATGCCGCCCAGCCGTTCGCGCAAAATACCGTCCATCGTGTCGATCACCGCGGGATACAAATCAGTCGTAATGACCTGAAGGTAAAGCGGGGGCGGCTCTGGCGCGTTAAGCTGAATATCGCTGATGGTGATGAAGGCGACCCCATTGGCGACCTGAACACTAATGACGACATTACTGCTGATGAGCGCATCGCCACCAGAGGCCGTCAGCCCGATGACGATGCTCTCGGTTGTGAAATCGACGATTGCCGATTGAATGCTGGGCATATCGGCCAGCCGGATGTTGAGCGCCTGCTGGAACTGCGCTTCGGTGATGACCACATCTGCGGCCACTTGCGGCGTAGTCGTTGGCACGATAGGGTTGGGAGTTAGCGTCGAAAAGCGCGGTGCTTGCTCAATACGCGCGGTGGTGCTGGCGGCGATATTGGGCGTTGGCGTCACGCTCGGCGGCAGTGTCGCGCGCGGCTGCTGCGGAATCACTGTCGGCGTGCGTGTCAGGGTCGCGTTGGGGAGCGGCGTCGGCGTAGTAGTGGCGCTGGAGGCAGCAGTTTCCGCGCTGGGCACAGAAGTCACGGTGTCTGTGGGCATATCGGGCGCGCTGCTGGTTGTCGCTTCGGCAAACTGTGCCAGCGTCGGCAGCACAGGCGTCGGCGTTGGCTGGCAGGCTGCGGCGGCAAACATCACGATCAGCAAAATCCACCAATGGCGCATAAGACCCCGCTCTGCTAAAAGTCACTGCACCATTTTACCGCCTGCCCCGGCGAAAAGATACGCACCTCATGCCCAACTTTCGAGCGTCTGCTTGAGCGTCGCCATAAACGCATCGCCCGCTGCGCCATCGGCTACGCGATGATCGAAAGTCAGCGAGACATACGCGCAGGGACGCACGGCCAGCGCGCCGTCTATCACTTTCACGCGCGGCTCGACCAGTCCCACGCCGAGAATGCCGACCTGCGGCTGGTTAATGATGGGCGTGGCGAACAAACTGCCGCTGACCCCGTGATTGCTGATAGTGAATGTGCCGCCGCGCGTTTCATCGGCTTGCAGGCGTTTGCCGCGCGCGCGTTCGGCGATGTCGTTCACCGCGCGCGCCAGCCCCATCAGGTTCAAATCCTGCGCGTTGCGAATCACCGGCACAATCAAGCCGTGATTCGCGGCGGGATCATCCCCCATTGCCACCGCCAGCCCCAGATGCACGGCATGGTGCAGAAAGATGCCCTCATCTGTCCACTGAGCGTTGAGATAAGGGTTCGCTTGCAGCGCGCTGACCGTCGCGGCGGCAAAATATGCGCTCAGCGTCAGGTTGACGCCCACTTTGGCGAAGGCTTCTTTGTGCGCGGCGCGATGTTTCTGCACCGCCGACATATCGACTTCAAAAACTGTGGTTACATGCGGCGATGTGTGCAGCTTGCTCTGCACCATATGCTCAGCAATCGAACGCCGCATCGTAGTCAGCGGCACGAGCGTGCCCGGCGTAGCGGGCTTGGGCGCGGGCGGCGCAGGGGTACGCGGCGTTTCGGCGGTTTTGATGCTTTCTTTGGCGAGAGCAGGAGCGTTTGGCGCTGGCGTGCCATAATCCACCGTCGGCTTAAACAGATCGCCCGTGCCAGGGCGTTCCCAGGGCGCTAAGTCGCTTTCCGGCGCGGCATTTTTCGCGCTCGCCAGGTGGGCCTCCACATCTTTTTTGGTGATGCGCCCGGCACGTCCGCTGCCGGCGATTTTGCCCAGGTCCAGCCCGTGTTCCGCGACCATGCGCGCTACGACAGGGGTTACGTGTCCGCTGTAGCTGCTGTTGGCGCTGACGGGTTGTGTGGAGGCAGGTACAGCCGCGCCGCCGTTGTGCTCGCTGTGCGCCGCCGGGGCCGCGCCGCCCTCATCCAGCGTTTCGCCAGGCTGGCCGATGAGCGCCAGCAGCACACCGCGCTCGACGGTTTTGCCCTCCGGGACGTAAATCTTCAGCACGATGCCCGCCGCGGGCGAGGGAATCTCGGTGTCTACCTTGTCAGTGCTGACTTCCAGCAGCGGTTCATATTCCTGAATCGCCTCGCCCTCGCGCTTCAGCCAGCGGCTCACTGTGCCTTCGACCACACTTTCCCCAAGCTGCGGCATGACGATTTTTGTGGACATGAACGGCTCCTCGATACACCTGTAGAGGTTCTTAAACGCGCAAAGTCTCCAGCCAGCGAAGCAGCAGGCGTGCAAGTTCTAAACGCTGCCCGGAAAAAGCATGATCGGCATTATCCAGCGTGGCGGCGGTTAACCGTGCATCGTGATAGGCGCGCAGCAGCGGCAAATGATGGAGCACGTCGGGCGTATCGTCGTCTTCCGCTCCCGCCACCAGCAGCACAGACCGCCCTCCCAGCGACAGCCGCCGCAAATCCCATGCCTGCGCGTGGGTCTGCGCTTCGTCGAACAGCGCGCGCGGCGATTCCGGGCGCAGCGGCGCGCAGCTATTGGCGATCCAGCGCAGCGCTTCCTCATGTTGTTCGGGCGCAAGTTTTTCGACAAACGCGCCGATATTCCATGCCGCGAAACCCGCTGTGCCGCGTATCTGGGCATCGGCGGCGGCGGTCAGCAGCGCGGCCCAACCGCCCATACTGTGTCCGGCGAGCGCAATACAGGTTTGATCGACATCCGGGCGCGCGCGCACAAAAGCCAGCGCCGCGCGAGTATCTTCCAGCACATGGGTGTAGGAAAATACGCCCCCGCTGCCCCACGCGCCGCGATAATGAAAAATCAGCGTGTGCCAGCCGGCGCGCCGCGCATGATGCGCCAGGTCAAAATTCCGTTCGTTACCGGGAAAGCCGTGCAGGATAATCAGCGTCGGGTGCGCGCCCTGGCCCTGCGCCAGCAGCAGCAACCCATTCATCAGTGCCCCAGCGCTGACGATCTGCACCGGCAGATTGCGCGGCGGGTGTTCCCTGTCGAACGGCGGATCCTGTGAAAGCGGGTCAAAATTCATGGAAGCAAAAACCTCAATATGCCGCTAGATCGCGGATCGCCGCCGCGATTTTATCGGGATTCGGCATAAAAAACTCTTGCATCGGGTGGCTGAAAGGCACGCCCGGCACATCCGGCCCGCACAAGCGTTTGACCGGCGCATCCAGATAATGGAAACCGTCATCGGCCAGCACCGCCGCAATCTCCGCGCCGTAGCCGCTCGTCAGGTTAGCCTCGTGAACGATCAGCGCCTTGCCCGTCTTTTGTATCGACGACAAGATCGCCGTTTTGTCTAACGGCAGCAGCGTGCGCAGATCAATCACTTCCGTATCAATGCCATCCTGGCGCGCCACCTGTTCGGCAGCCAATTCCGCGTAGTAGGCCATCATACCGTAGGCGAACAGCGTCAGGTCTTTGCCCTGCCGTGCGACGCGCGCCGGGCCAATCGGCACAGTGTATTCGTCGCTGGGGACCTCGCCCTTGATAGCGCGATAGCCCTTTTTCGGCTCGAAGAACAACACGGGATTCGGGTCGCGCACCGCGCTTTTCAGCAGCCCTTTGGCGTCATACGGCGTAGATGGAATCACCACTTTGAGTCCCGGCACATGCGTGAAAAAGGCTTCGACGCTCTGGCTGTGGAACAGGCCGCCGCCGATGCCGCCGCCGTAGGGCGAACGGATGACCAACGGCACGCGCCATTGGCCTTCGCTGCGATAATACATCTTGGCCGCTTCGTTGACGATCTGATTAAACGCCGGATGAATAAAATCGGCGAACTGGATTTCGCAGATGGGGCGCAGATCGGCCAGCGCCGCGCCGATACCGATAGCGACAATCGACAATTCCGCCAGCGGCGAATCGACGACGCGCGTCGGCCCATATTTTTCGAATAAGCCCTGTGTCGCGCGGAACACGCCGCCGCGCTTGCCCACGTCCTCGCCGGTGATAAACACACGCGGGTCGCGCGCTAATTCTTCATCCATCGCTATCCGTATGGCTTCGATCAAGGTGATGATAGGCATTAATTTTCCTCAGCGTACACCGCGCCCAAAGCAAACTCCGGCGCGGGATAGGGCGTGCTTTCGGCTTCGGCTTGCGCGGCATCCACGATGCTTTTGGCGCGCGCGTCGGCATCGTCCAGTTCGGCCTGTGTCATGATGCTGTTTTCCAGTAAGTAATTTTGGAAGCGCAGAATCGGGTCTTTTTTCTTCCACGTTTCGACTTCTTCGCGGCTGCGATAGGTGCGGTCATCGTCGTCGGAAGAATGCGGCGTCAGGCGGTAGGTTTTGGCTTCGATCAGGGTTGCGCCGCCGCCGGTATAGGCGCGTTCCACCGCCGCTTTGGCTACGTCATACACCGCCAGCACGTCATTGCCATCGACCACAACACCCGTGACGCCGTAAGCTGCCGCGCGGTCTGCGACGTTCGACACGGCCATCTGCGCCTCAATCGGCACAGAAATCGCGTACTCGTTATTCTGCACCATACAGATAAACGGCAGCTTATGCACGCCGGCCCAGTTCATGCCCTCGTGCCACTCGCCCTGACTGGTCGAACCTTCGCCCAGACAGGTCAGCGCCAGACGCGGCTGTGTCGCATCGTTGGCGTCCACCAGCCCCATCTGCTGCCGGTACTTGATGGCGAAAGCCAGCCCTGCGGCCTGCGGCACCTGCGTGGCTACCGGCGCCGAGCCGCTGATGATGTTGGCGGGTCGATAGCCAAAATGACTGGGCATCTGCCGCCCGCCGCTGCTGTATTCACCCACTTTGCCGAACAAACTCACCATGAACTGCGCCGGTGTCACCCCCAGCGCCATCACCAGGGCGAGATCGCGATAATACGGATTGACATAATCGACCCCGCGCTGTATGGCAAACGCCATCCCCACCTGACAGGCCTCGTGTCCCATCGCACTGATATGGAAGGCAATTTTGCCCTGACGATGCAGCACCCAGGCGCGTTCGTCTGTGCGCCGGCTCAGCAGCATAATCCAGTACATCTGCCGCAGCGTGTCAGCGTCTAAGTGCGCCGATGGCCGCGCGACAGCGCTTTCTTTCTGCATGTTTGGTTTTCCCTTGCTGGCTTATCTTCCCAACCGCGACTAAGCCTTTTTGGATTATAGCCGCTGTCATGCAAAATACACAAGCATTACAAGGCATTTCATACAACACAGCAAACGTTAATCCATGAATAATGAAGGTATAATTGAAAATTAATAATCTCCGCGTCAATATTGATCTACTCGTTCTTTCTTCTCAAGGTTTTGTTGGGTGTATATCCAGCGTGTATGCTGCCTGTTGGTCGCTCTTATGCTAGCTGCCTGCGCGCCTGCTGCTGTCACGCCCACACCGCTGCATCCCCGCCTGTTACAGCTCTCGCAGTCTGGCACGTTGCAAATCGCCACCGCCATCACGCAGCCTTTCGAATATTACGACGCACAGGGACAGCTTGTGGGCTTCGATATTGACCTGATGAACGCCACTGCGGCCTCACTGAACGTTACCCCGGTCTGGCGTGAAGTCGCTTTTGCCGACCTGCTCACAGTGTTGGCGCAGGGCGACGTGGATGTGGTGATCGCCGCAATGTATGTCACCCCCGCGCGCGAAGAACTGGTGGATTTCAGCCAGGCATACTTGCAAAGCGGGCTTGTACTGGTTGTACGCGCCGATGAGCAAAATATTACTAACATAACCGACCTCGAAAACCGGTTGGTAGGCGTCAAGGCTGACGCGACGGGCGACACCTATGCACAAATGCTGATCGAAGATCGGGGAATCGCTCTACAGATTCGCCGCTATACCGATACAGGCGACTCACTGGAGGATCTGAGTCTGGGTTTGATTGACGCGGTTTTTAACGATTACCTCAACACTCAGTATTATCAGCGCGAGCATTCCGGCGTGCGCATTCAAGGGGAAATTTTGCAGACGGCGAGTCTGAGCATCGCGGTGCGTGCCGGTGACACACCGCTGCTCGATTTTATCAATCGCGCGCTTGATGAGCTGCGTGCATCGGGCGTAATGGAACGGCTGTACCGCCTATGGATCGCTCCGGTCGATACTCCCTGAGCCTGCCCGGCAGGTTCAACAGCCTCAACCAGCGTTTGATCGTCTGGTTCTTGCTGACCGCGCTCGCCCCGCTGGCACTCTCTAGCTGGCTCAACAGCCGCAGCACCTATCAATTGATGGAACGCGAACTGCATGATTGCCAGCAGGAAATCGCGCGGTTGGTTGGGCAGCAAATGCATGAATTTGTAGAGAATGTGACCTTGAACCTGCACCAGGTCGGTTATATCGCTTTCCAAGCATCGCAGACTCTCGATAGCTGGCTGCCGGATTTCGTTGCATCCGGCCAGTTCTTTCGCTTGCTGCGCATCATCGGCGTAGACGGTCAGGAAGTCGCCCGCGTGAGCGCAGCAGGCCTGGCCGACACACGCTATCTGCAAGATGTGTCTGCCGAAGAAATTTACTTCCGTCCACTGCGCGGCGAAACCTATTTCAGCACGGTGCGCATGAACGACGGCCAACCGCGTATCGACATCGCGGTGCCTATCACAGAAAACAGCACCCTATTGGGCATTATCGCGGCGCAGATCACGCTGGAACGCCCTTGGCAGGTTGTTACCGCCATCCAATTGGGGGCCAATGGACAGGCCTATCTGTTGGATCGGCGTGGGAACTTAATCACCTATCGCGGTCTTATCCCGACGACAATAGCGCCCAGTTTTGCACCGCTGCCCCCGGTGCGTGAGATCATCGCAGGCGCCGCTGAATCGCAGGTCTATATTTACGATGATCACCTGGGGAACGAGGTGTTGGGCAGCGCCGTGCTGGTCGCCAACACCGATTGGATTCTCGTCATAGAACGGCCTGCCGCCGAGGCTTACGATGCACTCTGGCAGGCGCGGAATAACGAACTGCTGGTGGCGCTGCTGATGCTGGGGTTGGTGCTGGTGCTGGCGTGGCTGCTGGCGCGCCAGATCACCCACCCGCTAGAAACGCGGCGCGCTGCTGCCCGCCGCATTGAGTCCGGCGATCTCGCTTCCAGCATTCCGGTCAGGGGCGCCGATGAAATCGCCGATGTAGCGCAGGCCTTTAATGCTATGGCGCTGCGGCTCGATATGCGTATCCGCGAGATCAACGAAAAAAACGCTGCGCTGCGGCTCGCCACGATACGCACAGAAGAAGCCATGCGCCTGAAGGACGAATTCCTGGCCGTGATGAGCCACGAACTGCGGACACCTCTTAACGCCATTTTAGGCTATACCGGCATTATGCTAATGGAAACCGCTCTGCCCGAAAAAGAGCAGCAGATGATCGAACGCATTGAAGCTAACGGGGAGCGCCTGCTGGCGTTAATCACAGAAATGCTCGACCTGAGTCGTATCGAGGCCCAACGCTGGCATATTGTGCCCGCGCCGCTGCTGCTGCGCGCGGTCATCGGACGGCTGTATAATGAACTGGCGGCATTGGCGCAGGAAAAGAAGCTGGACTTCACCGTGAGCATCGCCGAGGATGTGCCGCAAACGGTGTATCTGGATGAAGACGCGCTCACCAAGATTCTCGGCAATCTGCTCATCAACGCCTTCAAGTTCACCGATTTCGGCGCTGTGCAGCTTGAGGTGCAGGCACAGCAGCAGCAGGTGTTGTTTTTCGTGCGCGACACCGGGCGCGGCATCCCGATCCATTTGCAGGAGGTAATCTTTGAGCGTTTTCGGCAGGCAGACAGCTCATCTACGCGCGCGCACGGCGGATTAGGGCTGGGCCTGAGCATTGTGCGTCATTTGTGCAGCGCCATGCGCGGCAGCGTCCGCGTAGAAAGTGTTGTTGGACAGGGCAGTACTTTCGTCGTCACTCTGCCGCTCAATTTGCTGGCCTTAGTGGAGACTGTATGACATCGGAGTCCCAGGAAACGGTCTTTAGCGGCTGGTCGGTGCTGGTGATCGACGATGAACCCGACAGCCTGCGGATCGCTGAACTGCTGCTCAAACGCTACGGCGCGCAGGTGCTTACGGCGCTGAACGGACACGAAGGTCTGCTGGCGGCGCAGATTCACCTGCCGCAGTTGATTATCGCCGACCTGTCGATGCCCGGCATGGATGGCTGGCAAATGCTGGCCGCGCTGCAACAGGATACACGCCTGCGCACCATTCCTGTCGTCGCGCTCACGGCCCACGCGATGCATGGAGACCGCGAACGCACCCTGGCGGCGGGGTTCCGCAGTTACCTTACGAAACCACTCAAACCGCGCACGTTCTTACAGGATTTCCTGCTGGTACTGCAAGACATCCCGGAACTGAGCACACTGCTCAAAGGAAATTAACGCTGTGCCCGTAGTCCTGATTGTCGAAGATGAACTCGATGGGCAGATCGTGCTGACGCATCTGCTGCGCCATGCCCAGATCGATACACTGGCCGTCGCTTCTGCGGAGGAAGCGCTGCGTGTGCTGGAACAACAGCAGGTTGACGCGGCGGTGATTGATCTGATGCTGCCCGTAATGGACGGCTTACAGCTTGTGACCTGTATTCGTCATAACCCACACACCGCGCAACTTCCCTGTATTGCGCTGACCGGTCTGCATACCTCTGGCGTCAAAAAACAGGCGTTAGATGTTGGCTTCAACGCCTATTTCACCAAGCCCATTAACGGACAAACGTTAAAAGCCGAAATACTACACATGCTTGAGACGGACAAATAGGTTCGGCGCCGCTGTTCACAGCGTAAGCTGGTGTGCGTGGCGCACGAAATCTTGCCCGCGCAGTTCTTCCAGCACGTTGGAGGGCAGCGCTTGATCGAGCGCCAGCACGGTGAGCGTTTGTCCGCCCGGCTGCGCGCGCCCCGTTTGCCAACTGGCGATGTTGACGCCGTTGGTCGCCAGCAGCGTTCCGACGCGCCCGATCACGCCCGGCTTGTCGTAGCTGCCCATTATGAGCAGACAGCCCTCCGGCACAAAATTCATGCGGTACTCGTTGACCTGAATGATATATGGCTCTTTGCGATCCAGCAGCGTGCCGGCGATCACAATTTCCTCGCCGTCTTCCAGCGTCACCTGGCACGAGACAAGGTTGCTATAATCGCGCGTTTTCAGGCCCTTCACCTGCGTCACCTGGATGCCGCGTTCTGCCGCCAGAATCGGCGCGTTGATATAGCTCACTTTATCGCCCAGAATCGGTGTCAGCAGCCCCTTGATGAGCGCCACCGTCAGCGGCTTGACCAGCCCCGATACATCTTCGCCGCGCAGTTCCACCGCCACGCGCCGCACTGGGTGGCGCGCCAGAATATGCAGCACGCGCCCCAGCCGTTCCGCCAACAGCAAATACGGCCTGACCGAAGCGTAATCCACGCCCGGTAAAAACGGCAGATTGATGACATTACGGTAGTCGCTGCCGCGCAGCGCGTCCACCACCTGCTGCACAATCTGGGTCGAAAGGTCTTGCATGGCCTCTACGGTGTTGTCGCCGATATGCGGCGTATGAATCACCGTGTCGAGTCCCACCAGCGGGCTGTTGTAGGGCGGCTCCTGCTGGTAAACATCCACCGCCGCGCCCGTCAGTTTGCCCTCTTTCAGCGCATCGGCCACCGCCTGTTCATCGATAATGCTGCCGTGAGCGGTGTTGATCAGGCGCGCGCCGTTTTTCATGTGCGCGATCTGCTCTTTGCCCAGCAGGCCGCGCGTTTCGGCTGTGGCCGGCACATGGATGCTGACGAAATCGCTGCGCTGGAGCAGTTCTGTCAGGTTCACCAGCAGAATGCGTTCATCGCCGATTTCATCCTCCGGCACATAGGGGTCACAGGCGACGATATGCATTCCGAAGGCCAGACAGCGCGTGGCCACGATGCGCCCAACGCGCCCCAGCCCGATCAAGCCGAGCGTTTTACCGTGCAACTGTGTGCCTGCCTGCCGCTTACGATCCAACAGCCACCAGCCGTCCTTCAGGCTGTTGTGCGCCGTAATCAATTTGCGGCTGAGCGCCAGCATCAGCGCGATCGTCAGTTCGCCGGCGGCAATCGCGTTAGTGCCTGGCGTGTTCATGACAATAATGCCGCGTTCGGTGGCGGCCTCGATGTCAATCCCGCTCAGGCTCGTGCCCACGCGCGCGATCACTTGCAGGCACGGGCTGGACTCGCACGCTGTCAGCAGTTCGCGGTCAAGCGGCACATCGTCGCGCACAATGATCGCGTGCGCCGTTTTCAGCCCGGCGCGCACCGCCTCCGGTTTCGGCGGCACAATCTGCACCTTCACCCCTTCGCTGGTGCGCAGCATATGCATACTCAAATCGGTCAGGTCAGTGGCGACCAGCACATTAAAGGCAGTCAATCAGCCGTCCTTTGCGCAAAACAGGGCAAGCTCCTATCCAGGCTTTCAACTCGCAAAAATGTCTTTAACCGCCAGCGTGAAACCGGGCAGCACAACATCGCCAGCCAACGTAGCGCCTTCGCACAGCACGCTCACCCGCCACCCAGCAGACGTCGGCCTCAGTGAAGCGCTTCAGTCCCAACACCATTATCTGCTCGCTTTCATCTCATGGTGTCTATTATAAGTCGAATTCGATGCACAGGTCGTCTAAGCCGTCTCTTTACCGCGTGCGCGTATCTTACCCATGAAGAACAAAAACGCCGCGAACGCCAGCACAATATACAGGCCAATCAGCGAAATATCGAGAATCGTCTGGCCCATCGCCTCCGCCGGGCCAAGGATGCCCTTAAGGCCGAAAATGCCAAACAACATCGCCGCGCAAATATCGACCAACGTATCGCGGTCGCTCAGCAGCGGCACCATTCCGATCAGCAGCACCATCATCACCACAAAGAACGGCAGAATCACACGGTACAGCAGCGGGCGCTGCATTTCGAGCGTAATTTGTTCATATTGGCCGTCGTAGAGATACAAACTCCCGTCGCCGTTGTATTCCTGCGTCGTGGTTTCCATGTTGATGTCCCACAGGCGCGCGCCCGACGTGCGGTATTCCCACGCCAGATACGGTGTCAGCGTGTCAAAGATCAAGAAATCGCCATCGCCGTTTTCGGCATACACCGCATACGCCACCTGCATCACCGGAGTGATGCGAAAGCTATCGTAGGGATACCAGAAATTCAGCGAGATAAAATCGGGGTTGTTGATCACAATACGCTTATCGGTAAATTCCCAGCGCACCGAATACAGATCGTTGACCTCCACATCCCCAAAAGTGTAGCTCGACGTTTGGCCATTGATCTCCACCGGCAGACATTCGGGGATATCGTCGCGGAAATCGTCGCCGATGAAAAAATAGAACGTTGAGGAATCGGTCGCATCCAGGCCAAAGCTGATTTCATAGATGCAGACGTTAAGCATCTGCCCTTGCCATGCGGGATCGCCTGCCCGTAAATACGTCTGCATAGCGGTGAGTTCCAGCGTCAATGTTCGGCTTTCTTCGCCCGAACTCGGCGGAATCAACGCGATATCCACATCAACCCCTGCCAGATCGACAGCTCCGTCCAGTATGGCGTTCTCGTTCAGCACCGCGGAGTTAAAAGACACCCCGCGTTCCGGGCGCTGGAAAATGGCCCAACCCTGTTGAAGTCCCACCGCGACAAAAGCGACCAGCAAAACAGCGAACACCAAAACCGCGACAAAAGCAAGCACATTAGCACGGGACATAGCTAGCCCCTCCTCAATATCCCCCGCAGCCCTTGCTTATTTTAGCTTATGATGCCGTTGGCGCGCATATGCGCCAAAACCTGATGCAGATCGCCGAATACATGCGGTGTGATTGGGGCGAAGGCCTGCGGTTGGGTGTGCGATAAATCCGGCACGGCGTAGCACGTCATGCCCGCCGCCACCGCTGCGCGCGCCCCGTTCGGGCTGTCTTCCAGCGCCAGGCAGTCTTGCGGCGCGACCCCCAGTTTTTCGGCAGCGCGCAAATACACATCCGGCGCGGGTTTGCCGCGTTTCTCGTGATCGGCAGAGCAGCGCACGCTAAACACGGTGTCCCAACCCTTGGCCGTCAGCGTGGCGTCGATGATGCGCAGGGGCGATGAGGAGGCAATCGCCCGCGTGATACCCTGCTGTGCTACGTACTGCACCAGTTCGTTGGCGCCCGGCTGTGGACGTACTTTCTCCGGAATCATACGCAGCATGTCCAGCGTCAATTCTTCCATCAGTGCATCCAGCGAATCCGTCATCTGGTAGGCGCTGCGCATTTTCGCCATGAATTCGTCCATGCGCAGCCCGATCAGCGATTCGCGCACTTCGGCATTGACTGTAAATCCGCGCCGCGTCAGCAAGTTTTCTTCGGCAATCGCCCACACCGATTCAGAATCGACCAGCAGGCCGTCCATGTCAAAAATAAGCGCTGCGATCATCGGCCAAACGCGCTCCTGAATGTCTCATCCATTTCGCTGCTGCGTATTGTCAGCCCGGCGCCAAAGGCCAGCGCGATACCCTTCTCGAACACCGCCTGATACGGCGTGCCGATCACGCGCGCGTAACCCGCCGGCCCTGCGGCGATCGGTAGAATCGGCGCTAACGATTCGCTGCTGATGAACATTTCCGCACCGTTTTTCACCTTTTCGCGCGCGACGACGCCGCCGAAGCCCACGAACAAATCCACCACCGCACGTGTCGCCAGATCAGACGTGCCGTCGCCGACCATCAGCCGCCGCCCGGCCTTTTGCCCAGCCAATTCGCGCACGACATCCGGCTTGCCGCTGGAAACCGTCAGCGGCCCTTCGTCATAGTCCATATATGTCTGGTTGGCGCGCGTGCTGTGCTCGTGATAACGCCACCATTCGCCCGCCAGCTCGTTGTATTCCAGTTCCACCGCGCGGATATTTTCCGGCGGCACGCCCAGCCGCTTGCCGAAACCGCGCACCGGCTCGGCCAGCCCGCCGCTGATGATAAACACCTGCTTGCTCAAAAAGCGCAGCGCGCCGATCACTTGCAGCGCGTCTGGCACAATCGTCTGCCAGTAGCGTTCTTCGATTTCCTTCAATTGCCCGCGCGTCGGACGAATCGCTTGCAACCGCTTGCCGTATACCTCACGCAAGTCGAGGTCGCCATCCATCGCCTTTTGCGTCAGCAAACTCACGCGCCATTCTTTGCCCTTCAGCCGCGCCAGTTCGTCGATGCCTTCGATCGCCGAAAGCGTGCTGTCACAATCGAAAAAGATCAGATCAAAACTTAGCCAGCGAGTCTGTGTCGTCATCTCTGGGCTTTTGCCTGGTTGCATAAGTAGACGCTGGCATTGTAGTGCAGCGTGCGGCCTTTGTGAAGGATGGCGCACATTAAATTTGTGCTGCGCCAGAAATGGGTGCTTTCTGCCCAAACGATGACATTTGGTACTATATTCGGCGCGTGTTCTGGGGGTTAATAAGAGTAGCGATACGTGCTGTGGAGGAGGTATTTTCCCATGCGTGTCAAGATCAACCGCAACGTGTGTCCGGCACACCTCGCCTTTTGCGAGCGCTGCCTGGGCCAATTCCTTAAATATCCACTGGGGTACGAACGTCGCTGCTTCGAAGAACTCGTCGATGACCACAGCGATGTGCTGACCATCGAACTGCACACCGGAGAAAATGATCTGGTACTGGCGCTGGATGAAGCGCAGCGCCGGACGCTGGCCAACGAAGGCTGGGCCTATTTTGTCGATATTCCCGTGCCTATGTATCGCAACAACCCAAAATAGCGCACAGAATCACACCATGGCGGGCGTGCCGCCGCTGGCGCGCCCGTTATTTATTCCAGGATTTCCACCCCCGCCGCGCGCAGCATGTCTTCCACCGCCTGCCGGTTGATCGTCAGCCAGCGCCCTTTGCCGCCGAGAATCGCCTGCCGCCGCAAATCGTTAATCAGCAGGCTGACCGTGCTGCGGTTCAAACAGGCGATGTTGGCAATATCTTCCTGGCTCAGCCCCGGCGGCAGATTAAACCAGATGCCGTCGGAGCAGCAGTAACGCCGCGCCAGATACAGCAGTGTGCCCAGCAGCCGCTGCTGTGCGTCCAGATGCATCAGCGCGTGCAGGCGCGCCAGCGTTTCGCGCTGTTCATCAGCATAGTAGCGGATGAGCGCAATCCCCACACGTGGATACTGTTCAATCAGGCTGTATAAATGACTTTCGCTGACGCGGCCGATCGTCGCCTCGCTCAAAATCATCGCGCTGCTGATACGATAGCGGTATTTGCCCAAAAACAGGTGCCCAAACACATCGCCGCGCTGGATAACGCTGATAATCTTCTCATCGCCGCCGGGATTGATGTACGTCTTTTTGACCACGCCGTCCAGCAGTACAAACACAGTATCAGCCGGGTCGCCTGCGTGAAACACGTACTCCCCGCGCCGATGCGTGTTGACATGTATGTATTTGCTGAGGGTGTCCGCCGGGACACCCTCAAAAATGCCCACTTGCGCCAGACTCAGCGCATTATGGGGAATTGGCATATCCCGGCCCTTACGCTAAATGCGCCCTGCCAGCAGCTTGAAGGCCGCGCCCATCACCATGCCGAAAAGCACATGGCCGATCAGGCTCATGATTTGCATATCGCCGATCACAAACACCATCGCCGACATGCCTAGCAGCAGCGGCATCAGCACCAGCGCGCCCAACACCCACCACACGATACCATAAACGCCGCCCGCGATCACCTGCGGCGCCCAACCCGATGGCAAACGGCTGGCGATCACGCCGAACGTCGCGCCGATCAATGCGCTGATCAGCATATGCACCACAAAGCCGATGGCAGCGTTTTCCTGCCCGATCAGCATCCCGACCATCGGCAGCATATTCTGTACACCCATGATGATGCCGAAGACCACACCGCCGGCCAGACCAGCGACCACACCGCGCAGCGCCGTGCGCACCAATGTCGTATTATTCGTCGGTAAAACGTTCGCAGACATCCTTTTGCTCCTGTCACACTCAACCTAACTTTCTCCAACGGTATCATGAGCAGGGAAAGGATTTTTGTTGCCTAGGCAACACTCACCGAACGCTCATACAGCCGGGTTCAGCGCCGCAGTCTGGCGAGCCGCTCGCCCGCCGCGCGCAGCAGGGCATCGCTCTTGCAAAAAGCGAAGCGGATGTAATTTTTGCCGATATGCTGATGTTCGGCGCAGTAAAAGGTCTCCGGCGGGATGGCCGAAACACCGATTTCTTTCGTCAGATAGCGCGCGAATTCCGTCGGCGTGCCCGCGAACACTTCCGAAAAATCCGCCATGATGAAATATGTGCCCTCCGGCTCGAAAAACTTCAGCCCGGCGCGCCCCAGCGCCTCCATCATCAACTGCCGCTTGCGTTCGTACATCGCGCGGAATTCCTCGAAATACGTGCCCGGCAGGTTCAGCGCGAAGGCGATGGCTTCCTGCGATGAATGATGCACCGAAAAGGTGATAAACTGCCGCGCGCGCGCCACGCCCGCCACCGTATCGGGATGCCCGTAGGCCCAGCCGATTTTCCAGCCGGTGCTGCTGAAAGTTTTGCCGCCGCTGCTGAGCGTGACAGTGCGCTCGAACATGCCCGGCAGCGTGGCGATCGGGATATGCTGCGCGCTGCCGAAAAGCAAATGTTCGTACACTTCGTCAGAAATCACCGTGACATCGTGTTCGATGCACAAATCGGCGATCAGTTTGAGTTCGTCATACGTGAACACGCGCCCGACCGGGTTTTGCGGCGTGTTCAAGATTAGCGCGCGCGTTTTTGGGCTAAAAGCGGCGCGCAGTTCGTCGGGGGCAAACGTCCACTGCGGTGGGTGCAGCGGCACGTACACCGGAGTCGCGCCCGTCATCGTAATGGTCGGTACGTACAGATCAAAATACGGCTCGATCACGATCACCTCGTCGCCGGCGTCCACCAGCCCAACCACCGACGCGAAAATGCCTTCGGACGCGCCGTTCGTGATCACCACGCCGCGCATGGGATCGATCTGCATGCCGTAAAAACGCGCGGCGTGATCGGCCACCGCCTTGCGCAGCGCCGGCACGCCGTTGCCGGGCGCGTATTGGTTGCTGCTGCCGGATTGCAGCGCCGCCGCCGCCTGCGCCACAATTTCCGGCGGCGTATCAAAATCCGGCTTGCCCTGCCCCAGATTGATGGCATTGTACTGCTGCGACAAATCGTTGATTTCGGTAAAGACCGTAGTACCATAAGCGCTCACACGCCGGGCGATGCGGGACATGCTGAGTTTTCTCCGTGATTTTATGATTTACGGGCTTTTTCGCGCGCGGCAGCGGCCAACTGGTCACAGCGTTCGTTGTACTTGTGCCCGGCGTGGCCTTTCAACCATTTCCATTGGATCGTGTGGCGCTCGGTGGCGGCGTGCAACCGCTGCCACAATTCCTGATTCTCAACGGGCTTCTTGGCCGACGTGCGCCAGCCGTTGGCGATCCATTTCGCCAGCCATTCGGTAATGCCTTTTTTGACATACGTGCTGTCGGTATAAAATTCGACGACACAGGGGCGTTTGAGTGTTTCCAGCGCCTCACAGGCTGCTGTCAGCTCCATGCGATTGTTGGTGGTATGCGGCGCGCCGCCGCTGATCTCTTTCACGACGCTGCCATAGATCAACACCGCGGCCCAGCCGCCTGCGCCGGGATTCGGCGCTGCGCCGCCATCGCTGTAAATGATAACTGTGTTCTCCAAAAGCTGTTCCCAACTATCTGCGCTCACCAACCGTGTAGAGACTGTGGAAACGGGGGACAGGCTGTGCCCGCCCCCGCTGTGCTTATTGCAGGAACTTGCGCAGCACCGTTTGCAGGATGCCGCCGTTCTTGTAGTAATCGACTTCCACCGGCGTATTCAGGCGTACCTGCGCCTTAAATTCGATGCGTTTGTCGCCGTGGGTCGCGATCACCGTCACTTCTTGCTGTGGCTTGATGTCGTCGCCCAACCCGCGAATTTCAAACGTCTCCTGCCCGCTCAACCCCAACGACTGCCACGACTGCCCGTTCTGGAACACCAGCGGCAGTACGCCCATCATCGCCAAATTGCTGCGGTGAATGCGCTCGAACGACTCGGCGATCACGGCCTTCACGCCCAGCAGCGCCGTGCCTTTGGCCGCCCAGTCGCGGCTCGATCCCGTGCCGTATTCCTTGCCTGCCAGCACCAGCAGCGGCGTCCCGGCCTTCTGATAGCGCAGCGAGGCATCATAAATGCTGACCACTTCGCCCGTGGGCAGATACACGGTGATGCCGCCCTCGCGCACTTTGCCGTTGGCGTCCGGCGCTACCAGCAGGTTTTTCAGGCGGATGTTGGCGAACGTGCCGCGTATCATCACCTCATGATTGCCGCGCCGCGCGCCATAGCTGTTGAAGTCGCGTTTTTCGATCCCACGCCCCACTAAAAACTGCCCCGCTGGACTGTTCACGTCAATATCGCCTGCTGGCGAAATATGATCCGTCGTGATCGAGTCGCCGAACAAACCGAGCACACGCGCGCCCTTGATTTCCTGCACGGGCGCGGGTTTCGCAGCGAAGTCGATAAAAAACGGCGGCTCCTGGATATAGGTGCTTTCGCGCTCCCAGGTATATACGTCGCCGCTCACGCTCGGAATCGCGTTCCATGTGGCGTTGCCGTCGTACACGTTGCCGTACTGCTGGCGGAACAATTCCGCCGAGAGGCTGTCTTCGATCGCTTCGGCGATTTCCTGCTGCGTCGGCCAGATGTCCTTCAGGTAAACTGGCTTGCCCGCGTCGTTATAGCCGATGGGTTCGTTCGCCAGATCAATGTCTACCGTGCCCGCCAGCGCATAGGCCACCACCAGCGGCGGCGACGCCAGGTAATTGGCCTTCACCAACGGATTAATGCGGCCTTCGAAGTTGCGGTTACCGCTCAACACGGCGGCGGCTACCAGATTGCCTTCCGCGACGGCTTCGGCCACTTTTTGCGGCAGCGGCCCGCTGTTGCCGATGCAGGTCGTGCAGCCATAGCCGACAACATGGAAACCCAACTGTTCCAGATAGGGCATGACGCCGGCCTTGTTCAGGTATTCCGTCACCACGCGCGAGCCGGGCGCCAGGCTGGTCTTGACATAGGGCTTGACCTTGAGTCCTTTTTTGACGGCCTTTTTCGCCAGCAGCCCCGCCCCCAGCATGACCGACGGATTGCTCGTGTTGGTGCAGCTTGTGATGGCGGCGATGACGACGACGCCATGCCCGACTTCGGCGCTGCGTCCGTTGTCGCGCACCAGCGCCTTGCGTGCCAATGTCGATTCTTCCAGCGCGAAGCCGCGTTCCGCCACCGGCGCACGCAGCGCTTTGGCGAAACTGCTTTTCATGTCGCGCAGCAGCACACGGTCTTGCGGGCGCTTGGGGCCGGCCATGCTCGGCTCGACGTTCGCCAGATCGAGTTCCAGCGTATCGGTGAACACCGGGTCGGGTGTTTCGCTGCTGCGGAACATACCCTGCTCTTTGCAGTAGACCTCCACCATCTCGATAAGCTGCGGGTCGCGCCCGGTGCGCTGCATATAGCGCAGCGTTTCGGCATCCACCGGGAAAAAGCCCATCGTCGCGCCATATTCCGGCGCCATGTTGGCGATTGTCGCGCGGTCGGCTAACCCCAGATTATCCAGCCCGCTGCCGTAGAATTCGACGAATTTATCGACAACACCTTTTTTACGCAGGATTTGCGTGACCATCAGCACCAGATCGGTGGCGGTGGCGCCGTCGCGGAGCTGACCGGTTAGCTTGAAGCCGATCACTTCTGGCATCAGCATATACACCGGCTGGTTCAGCATAGCCGCTTCTGCTTCAATACCGCCCACGCCCCAGCCCAGCACGCCCAGACCATTAATCATGGTCGTGTGGCTGTCTGTGCCCACCAGCGTATCCGGCAGCGCCACTTTGCGCCCGCTTTCCACGTCGTCATCGTAAAGCTGCACGACGCGCGCGATATATTCCAGATTCACCTGATGCACGATGCCTGTTGCCGGGGGCACGACCTTGAAGTTGTTGAGCGTTTTTTGTCCCCAATGCAGGAATTCATAGCGTTCACGGTTGCGCTCAAATTCGATCTGGGCGTTCACTGCCAGCGCGTCCGCCGCGCCAAAACGATCCACCTGTACCGAATGATCGATCACCAGATCAACCGGAATCACAGGGTTGATCTTGCGGGGATCGCCGTTTAGCCGCACCATCGCGCTGCGCAGCGCCGCCAGATCGACCACACAGGGCACACCCGTGAAGTCTTGCAGAATCACGCGCGCTGGCTTAAAGGGAATTTCCACCTGCGCCGGGCTTTTGGCGTCCCAGTTGGCCAGCGCGACGACCGCTTCTTCGTTGACCTCAAAATTGTCGAGGTTGCGCAGCGCGTTTTCCAGCAGGATTTTGATGCTGAACGGCAGGCGGTGGATGTGCCCAATGCCCGCCTGGGCCAGTTTATCCAACCGATAAATGACAGCTTCGCCGCTGCCCGTGTTGAAGCTGCCGCGCGCGCCAAAACGATCCACTTTACCCATAGATTGACACCTCAGGAGTCGAACGTTGTTGCTGGTTTCAAGACGATTAAACTGTTTTGATTGTAACGAATTTGCTGCCCCCTGTCATTGCCCCGCTATATCCAACCCCTGTCATGCCCTTTGCGTTTGCCGCCCTTTTATGTAGACTAGTGCGCAGCTAATTCCTTGTAGTTTTGCAGCCTAAAATGAGGTTAATTCGATGTCTCGTTCCCGCACGATTGAACGCAAAAAAGAACGCGAAAAGGCCGAGCGCCAGCAGCGGCAGCGCTTGCTGGTCGCTGGGCTGGCGGCGGTTGCAGTGGTTGTGGTGGTAATTATTATCCTATCGAATCTGCCCGCAGACGCGCCGATCCCTGAATACACGCAGACGCGCTACCAAGGGTTGGAAGTCAGCCAATCGAGCGAAGGCTATCCGCGTATCGGCAACCCCAACGCACCCGTGGTTGTCAAAGAGTATTCCAGCTTCGACTGCCCGCACTGCAAAACCTTCCATGACGACGTGCTGCCGGGTATTCTGGAGCGTGTGCGCAGCGGCGATGTGCAGTTTATTTTTGTGCCGCTGTTTGGCACAGGCGGGATTGCCAACGGCGAAGGCGCGGCTTATGCCTCGGTCTGCGCCTTGCAGCAAGGCGGCTTCTGGCCTTTCCACGACGCGCTCTTTGATTGGCAGGGACGTTTCGTCAATCAGGCCTTCACGCAGGCGCGCATGGGCACAGCGATCACCAGTCTCGGTATGGATCGCGGCGCATTCGATGCCTGTCTGCGCAGCGGTACACCCGGCACGGTGACGCAGACCGCGCTGGCCGAAGCCCGCACCGTACCTGATTTCACCGGCACGCCTTTTGTCACCGTGAACGGTGTCGCGGCCACGCCGCCCGATCTGGCGACCATCAATCAGACCATCGACCAGGCGCTCATTCTGGCGCGCAGCGCGCAGCCCACGCCTGTCGCCACTACCGAAGCCACGACTCAGGCGACGACAGAAGCCACCAACGAGGCCACGCAGGCCGCCACCACAGAGGCGACCACAGCGCCCACGACAGCGCCGACCAGCGAACCGACACCCGAAGCAACACCGTAACTATGAAAAGGGGCGGGCTTATGGCTCGCCCTTTTTTGTTCGTCTTTGATGTTTCAGAGACGCTCTGCGCTTATCCCCCGCGCAGCACCATCGGCCCCAGCCGCCGCCCACCGATCAGGTGCAAATGCAGGTGAAACACTTCCTGTCCCGCGTCGCGCCCATTGTTCAGCAGCAGGCGGTAGCCGCTTTCGGCCACCCCCTGTTCACGTGCTACCTGCCCCGCGACGATGAACATATGCCCCAGCAGGGCCTCATCCGCTTGCGTCACATCGTTGATTGACGCGATTTCTTTTTTCGGCACGATGAGGATATGCACCGGCGCGGCGGGGTTGATGTCCTTAAAGGCGATCACCCGCTCATCTTCAAACACAATCGCCGCGGGCAGTTCCCGCTGGATAATGCGCGTAAAAACCGAAGGCATCGTTTATTGTCCTTTGAACACGGGCGTGCGTTTTTCGATAAAGGCGGCCACGCCCTCGCGGTGATCGTGCGTTTGCGCCATCCTGTCCTGCGTCTGCGCCTCGTATTCCAGCGCTTCGGTCAACGAGGCCGTGCGGGCACTGTAGATCGCGCGCTTGCTCATGCCCACTGCGCGCGTTGCCATTTGCGCCAGCCGCGCCGTCAGCGCGTTCGCCTCGCTCAGCAGCGTCTCGTGCGCCACCACGCGGTTGACCACGCCCCAGTGCAGCGCTTGTTCCGCGCTCAAGCGGTTCTGCGCGTCCATCAGCACGGCCATTTCCAGCGCGCGCGCCGCGCCCACCAGTTCCGCTAGCAAATAGGTGGCGCCCGCGTCGGGGATTAGCCCGATATTGACAAATGCGCCGAACACGAAGCTCGCTTTGTCAGAAGCCACACGAAAATCGCACGCCAACGCCAGGCTACCGCCCGCGCCCGCCGCCGCCCCGTTGATCGCGCCGACAATCGGTTTTTCCAGCAGCCGCATGTCATTGATGAGCAGATTCAGCCCGTGCCGCAGATGATCGCCCACCGAAACATCCGGGTTTTCGGCCAATTCCAGCAAATCCGCGCCGCTGCAAAAGCCCTTGCCCGTGCCGGTCAGCAGCACGGCGCGCACACCGGCATCGCGCGCACAGGCTTTGACCGCCTGCCGCAGCTCGGCGATCATGGTCTCGTTCAGCGCGTTATAGCGTTCCGGGCGGTTCAGCGTGATGTGTGCCGCGCTGTCTTTCACCTCAAAAAGCAGTGTTGTAAAAGTCATTTTTGTACCCTTTTCACATCGCCATGCCGCCATCCACCACCAGCACTTGCCCGGTGATGTACGCCGCATCGTCGGATGCCAGGAACGCTGTTGTATAGGCGATGTCTTGCGGCGTGCCCCAGCGCCCCAGCGGAATCAGTTCGTTCAACTTGCTTGTCAGGTCTTCCGGCAGATCGCGCGTCATATCGGTCAGCACGAAGCCCGGCGCCACGGCGTTCACGGTGATACTGCGCGAGGCCACTTCACGTGCCAGCGATTTTGTCAGCCCAATCAGACCCGCCTTGCTGGCGCTGTAATTCGTCTGCCCGGCCTGTCCCACCACGCCGCTCACGCTGGTGATGTTGATGATGCGTCCGTAGCGTTTGCGCATCATCGCCCGCACTGCCGCTTTCGAGCACAACCACGCGCTGCGCAAATTCGTGTTGACCACGCTGTCGAAATCTTCGGCCTTCATCATCATGATGACGTTATCGCGCGTTGTGCCGGCGTTGTTGACCAGGATGTCGATTTTGCCGTAGGTATCAGTGGCGATTTTGATTAACGACGTGGCCTGATCTTCGTCGCCGACATCAGCCTGGAACGCCAGCGCTTCGCCGCCCTCGCCTTTGATGCGCTGCACGACTTCTTCGGCGGCGGCGGCATTGCCTTTATAGTTGACAACTACGGTCGCGCCGCGTTTCGCCAGTTCCAGCGCAATCGCCCGGCCAATGCCCCGGCTTCCGCCCGTCACCACCGCGACACGCTCTTTTAATGGGGTCATATCATTTTCCTCACTTTTCGGCTGCACAATCGCGCGCCCAACTATACCGTTTTCTGCGCCGCCGGGCTATCCGCCTACCCAGCCGACAAAATCGGTCTGCCCGCGCAGATCGCTGGTCAGATTGACCGCGCCGCCGCCGTTGTTATTGGCGACATAAATATCGACGCGCCCATCGACCGTCGAGATCAGCCCGCTGAACGCCAGCCACAGGCTGTCGGGCGAAAAGGCCGGGTTGCACATGCTCGGCGGGGGCGTGCCGCGCCGCACCGACTCAAATGCCTCGTTATAAACGATGATGCCATACGGACACTGGCCTTCGACACCGCCGATCGCCACGCGCGTCCCATCCGGCGACCACGCCGCCGCCATGCTGAAGCGCGCGAAATTCAGCTCGCTCGTCCGCCCGATCAGGATGCCGTCTGTGCCCATCATGATGATTTCGGCAGCCGTGCCGGCGCTTTGGAACAGCACTCTGCGCCCATCCGCCGACCACGCGGGCGATAACCGCAGCGGCCCATCCGAGCCGTTCGGCAGCCGCACCTCGCGGAGCTGCCCACTGCGCGCATCCGCCAGCCACAAACGCCGTTCGCTGTCGCCCAGCAGCGGGTCGCCGCTGGCAAACGCGATGGTCGTGTTGTTCACCCACTGCGGCGCTTCGTTCACCCAGATGTCGGCTATCTGCCGCAGTTCATTGGTCGCTGTGTCCAGCACAAAGACATTGCCACTGCTGGGCGGCGGGGTGCTCAGCGCGTCGCAGGCGTTCGTGTCGCCCGGAATCCAACTAGGGCAGCGCGCGCGATCGGAGACAAACAGCAGATAGCGCCCGTCCGCCGACCATGACGGCCACCATTCATACGAACCGGCTGCCGTCAAATTCTGCCAGCCGGAGCCATCTACCCCTACGCTGAAAATGTCCATATCGTAGCCCGTCGCCAGCGCGATCGCCAGCCGCCGCCCGTCCGCTGTCCAGGCCGGCACGCTGAAGATGCCGCGCTGCACCAGTGACGCCAGCGCCAGAAAGCGCGAACTGAACCCAGTGCGCAAATCCACCACGTACAGCCCGGAATTAAAGCCCGCCGGGTCATCGCGGAAATAGGCGATCGAAAGTCCGTTGCGCGAGATATACAACTGGTTATTGGTTGGAGCAGTGAGCGAAAGCACCGCTGTCCGCGCGAAGCTGCCATCCGGCGCGACATAATACAGTGTTTCGTTGTCGGTCTGCGGTTGCGCTGTCGAAAGGTTGCGGATCGTCTCGCGGTTGTTCTGATTCAAAAAGGCGATCAGCGGCGTGCTGATGCCGTCTTCCAGCGCCTCGATCACGTCGAATAATTCCCAGTTGTCGAATGGCACGCTGACCGTTGGCTGCGGCGTCAGCGAAGGGTGCGGCGTCGCGCTGGGAATCGGCGTCAGCGAAGGCGTCTGGGTGATGGTGGCGGTTGGCGTAGGGGTCGCGCTGGCGGTTGCCGTTGCGCTCTGGGTCGGGGTCGCGCTGGCCGTCAATGTCGCTGTAACCGTCGCTGTAGCCGTTGCGGTGGGCGTTGCCGTCGGCGCGGCCAATCCCTGGCACGCGGCAGTCCACAGCAGCAGCGCACAGAGTGTTAAACGAAGCTTCATCGCATAGGGTATCCGCTTAATGTTCACATACGCGCGTTAGCATACCATGCGGCGGCGGCGGCGGTCTAGCCGCAGTCGCGCGGGCAGTTCTGGCCGTTTTCGCCCACTTCGCAAATCTGGTTGCCGCACATAGGCGTGCTAGTCGGCTGCTGTATGTCCACCGTCACTGTATACGGCGTTTGACTGCCGTCGGCCTGGATCACCAACAGCGTGTACGTCGCGCGCTGCGATGGGCACACTTCGCGCGTGTTCGCTGCATCTACGGGTTCATCTTCCAGATACACTTCGCGCGCGCCCGCCGCGTTCCAGCGCAGCGTGGTGCAGGCGCCCGGCGCAAGATAGGTTGAATCGACCGAAAAGACGATCGCCGGCGCGGTGATACCCGCCGCTGTTGGCGCGACAGTGGCCTGCTGTGGCACACGCAGCTCCTGCCCGGCGGCGATGCGGTCGGGATTGGTGATGCAGTTGCCTTCTTGCAACGCCTGTAAGCCGATGCCGTAGCGCCGCGCGATCACCGACAGCGTATCGCCACGCTGGACGGTATACGTTGCTGTCCAATCGGCGCGCGGCACACAATTGGCCGGCGTCTGCGTAATAAAGGGCGCGGAACGCCCCGCTGATGGGGTGGGGGTGCTGTTCCCCCGCAGGCTCAGCGGCTCTGGCAGGCTGATCGCTCTTTCCAGCAGGCTCAGCGGCGTGCGCGCCAGCGTCGTGGCGTCGAACGGCTCTGGCTCCGCGGGCGGCCCGATCACTTCTAGCCCGCTGACGCCGCCCAGCGGCAGCCGTGTCTGCGCGCCCGCCTGAATCACGCGCGCCGAGCCATAGGCACTGATCACGCCCGCGCCCTCCAGCGTTGCCACCAGCATCTCGCCGTTTTCCACCGCGCTCACATACAGCGTCGAGCCGAGGGTGAGTATGGCGCCGTTGATGTTCAGGCTCACCTGAGTGTTTTCTGGGGATTGCAGCAGCAGACCGTTGGGCGGTGCGTCCGTACACGTCGTCTGGCCGATACCCGTGCGCAGCGTTACCGCCTGCATATCGGGCGCAAGACCGTCGATGCGCGTATCGCCGAACAGTACGAAGGTCACATTTTGTCCCGGCAGCGTATCCGGCAGATTCGCCTGCGCTTTGAACAGCACAATGCCCCAGGTCTGCGCGTTTTCGTCCAGCGGCGCCGCGCTGAGCTGCACCACCTCCAGCAAATCAGCGCGATCCCCCGCCGTCGTGAAACTGGCGCTCGCCCCCGGCTGCCATTCTACCTCAATCAAGCGGTGGCCATAACACAACTGGTTGCGCCCCAGTTCGCCGCACGCGGCGCCCACTGTGTCTAACACCTGCTCCACCAACTGTGTACACGATAGAGAAGCAGACGACGGCGAAGGCGCGGCGCTCGGCGCTGTGGGACTCACCGGCGCAGCGGTTAAATGGCACGCCGCCAACAGCAAACAGAGCATCAGCAGGGCAGGATATTTTTTCTCCATACGCCCATCCTAGCACGAAACCGCCGTTTGCGCCGCTTTCTTACAATCCGAATTTCCGGCGTAAACGGCCCGCAGATTCGGCCCTTGTCGGTTGCTGCAAGATCATCTCTGTGATCTCTTTGGGTGTCGTTTATTCCTGGTTTAACACATAATATGAGCCGCGTTTTTCGCCCATTTTCCGCAGAATATTTTTTGTCACCAGATCGGCCAGATCACGGCGGATCGTCTCTGGGTGAACATCAGGACACAAGGCCTGTAAATCGCCGTTCGTAATCCGCGCATTTCCCTCTGTCTGCAGGTAAACCAGCGCAGCTTCCTGCCGTGGATTCACCGCCACGCCGCGATACTGTCCGCTGATTTCGGGAGCGCCCTTTTCTGAATCGTCGTCGTCGCCTGGCTGGTTGTATAACACGACCTTAAACCCCCCCGCGCGCTCCTGGAATTCCGGCGCGCGGAGCTGCTGCTGTCTCATGAGTTCGATCACCCGGTCAACGCCGTAGCCCAGCCGCTCGATAAAACCCAGATCTGCAAGTACCTGTACAATCGCCGGATTGCGCGAAAAACGCTCATCTTTGATGTTGGCGATCGTCACCGGGCCGGGCAACCCGCCGGGACTGTGGACTTCCATGCGGTTGCCGAAGATAAGTGTGCGAATGCTGTCCCCGCTGATGCTGTAATTACGATGGGCGACGGCGTTCACGATCAGTTCGCGCGCCGCTTCTAAGGGATACTCAAAATACTCCCTGCGCTCCATCTTCGCTCCCAACTGCACGTCCTTGCGCAGATTATCGACCAGAAACGTCTCCGCGCGGCGGATTTGTTCCGGCAGCGTGCCCACAATATCCTGCCGGGTGAACGTATCGCTCATCTCCTCGCCAGCGAAGCGTACCGCGATGATCTCTGCGCCGGGCAAAAAGCGCTGCGGGTCTTTGCCGAACAGCAGAATTCCCGCGTGTGTCGGACGCAGCTTGCCGCGCTCCTGTATCAGACAGCCGCGTTTCAGCAGCACCTGCCGCGCGTCAGTCTCGCGCATCCCGCGCAGCCCTGCCGCGTAGGCTTCGGCTTTGTCCCAGTCGATGTCTTCGATACTCCCGCCCTGCAGCGCCTCTGTCTCGAAGCTCAATTCACCGCGTTCCATCATCAGCCGGCGCAGTTCGCGCGGGTTGAGCGGGGCGTTTTCGTAGCCTTTGCGATACAGGTAGCGCCCATCCAATGCATAGACATGGGGCATTCCCGGCGGGATATGGACGACGACGACTTCTTTTTGTCCGACTTTGACCGCTTTGGGCAGCGGGATAATCAACGGCGGTTCAACCGCCAGAGCCGCCTGCAAAACGCGGTCAATCGCCGCTTCGCTGTCGCGCAGACTGGTGAGCGTGCCCGCGCTGGACACGCCAATGACCAGCACGCCGCCCTGGCTGTTTGCCATCGCCACCAGCAGGCTGGCAAGCGTGCCTTGCGCCGCATCCGCCGCCACCCAATCGACCTGCGCGCTGCGCCCGACCTTTAACAGCTTTTGCACTTCGTCGGCGTTCATGGCGTGCTTTCTGCTTCGCTCTTCTCATCGCTGCTCTTTTCCAGATCACGTTTGCGCTCCGGCGGCGCGGCCAGCAGCACCAGATCAATCACCTGCGCCATATCCTCCACGAAGATGATGTGCAAATCCTTGAGCGCCTCGGCGGGCACATCCGTCAGGTCTTTTTTGTTGTGTTTACACAGAATCACGTTCTTGATGCGCGCGCGCCGCGCCGCCAGCACCTTTTCTTTGATGCCGCCGACAGGCAGGATTTTGCCGTGTAAGGTGATTTCGCCGCTCATGGCGTAATCGCTGCGGATTTTGCGCTCGGTAAAGGCGGAAATGATGGCGATCGCCAGCGGCACGCCTGCCGATGGCCCTTCTTTGGGAACAGCGCCTTCCGGCACATGAACGTGAATATCGTAGTTCTCAAAATCGTCGTTAGGGATGCCGAAATCGCTGGCGTGCGCCCGCATATAACTCAGCGCTGCCTGAGCCGATTCCTGCATTACATCGCCAAGTTGGCCGGTCATTAACAGTGAACCCTTGCCGGGTAAAACCGCCGCCTCGATCGTCAGCGTATCGCCGCCGTTGCTCGTCCACGACATGCCTGTCGCCACCCCGATCGCGTCTATGGTGTTGGCGCGCAGCGGGATAAAATCGGGCGGCCCCAGCAGTTCTTCGACACGCTTAGAGGTCAGGCGCTTATGATGCGGTTTGGTTTCGGCCATCTGCCGCGCGATCTTGCGGCAAACGTTGGCAATCGTGCGTTCCAGATTGCGCACCCCTGCCTCGTAGGTGTATTCGCGGATCATGGTTTGCAGCGCGCGCGTCTCGAACTGTAGATCGCCCACTTTCAGACCGTGTGCCTCTAGCTGCTTGGGAATCAGGAATTGGCGCGCGATCGCCAGCTTTTCTTCGTCCGTGTAACCCACAAATTCGATCATCTCCAGCCGGTCAAGCAGCGCGGGCGGCAGCGGGTCGAGATCATTAGCCGTCGTGATAAACATCACTTTGGAGAGATCGTAGGGCACTTCCAGATAATGATCGGAGAAAGCGTTGTTCTGTTCTGGGTCGAGCACTTCCAGCAGCGCCGCCGACGGGTCGCCGCGAAAATCCGCGCCCACTTTGTCGATTTCGTCCAGCATAAATACCGGGTTGATGGTCTTGAGCCGACGCATCGTCTGGAGGATGCGTCCGGGCATGGCGCCGATATAGGTGCGGCGGTGGCCGCGAATCTCGGCTTCGTCGCGCACGCCGCCCAGACTTACGCGCACGAATTCGCGCCCCAGCGCGCGCGCGATGCTCTTGCCCAGCGAAGTCTTACCCACGCCCGGCGGCCCGACAAAACACAGGATCGGGTTTTTCATTTTTTCCGCCGCCAGCTTGCGCACGGCGATATGTTCCAGGATACGATCTTTGACCTTGGCCAGTCCGTAATGGTCTTCTTCCAACACCTGCTGCGCGTGGCGCATGTCCAGGTTATCCGGGTGCTGGTTATGCCACGGCAGCGAGGTGATCCAGTCAATGTAGGTGCGAATAATGCCGATTTCCGGCGCCATTGGCGGCATCATACCCAACCGCCCCAGTTCCTTGAGCGCGCGCTCGTGGATTTCTGGCGGGAGATGCGCCTCGATAATCTGCTGGCGCACCTCGTTGATTTCCTGCTGGAAAATGTCTTCTTCGCCCAGTTCGGTCTGGATGATGCGCATTTGCTCGCGCAGGTAAACTTCGCGCTGGCCGCGATCCATCTCCTGCTGTACCTGATTGCTGATCTCGTCTTTCAGTTCCAGCATCGCCAGTTCTTGATTGAGCAGTGCAGCGATCTGCTGCAAGCGCAGCGTCGGGTCGAGCGTTTCCAGCAAGCGCTGCCGGTCGTCCACCGAAATCGTCAGCACGGCGCTGAGGGCGTCGGCCAGTTTGCCGGGATCGGTGATGTTGATGATGTGGGCCAGTACGCCTTCAGGGATGTTGGTGTTGAGATCGCCTAAACGCTCGAACAGATTCATGACCGTTTCCATCATGCTGATCTGCTCTTGCAGCGGGCGTGTGCTCTTTTCGGGGATAGGCCGCGCTTTGACCACCACATAGGGGCTGTTCTGCACGATTTGCGCGATTTCGACCCGCCGCCGCCCCTGTACCAGCACGCTCTTATTTTTGTCTGGCAGGCGCAGCAGTCGCCCCAGCGCGGCTTCGGTGCCAATGGGGTGCAAGTCCTCCAGCGTCACCGGATCCTTAGCGTTTTCGCGCTGACCGATAATCACCAGCGTTTTGCCGCTGCTGTGCGCCGCCTCGACAGCGGCCGAGGCGCGCGGGGTGGTCACCGTGATAGGCGTCACCACATGCGGGAGGAAGACCATACCGCGCACAATGATCGCAGGCAGTTCTATCAACCCCTGATCGTCGGGTTGAGCGCTGCGCGTACTATAAAATTCATTTCTGCCGCTGGCATTTGGCACGATCCATGATCCTCAATTTCTGGCGGGTATGGGGTAGATACCACTGGATTTTACCCGATGCAACTGCCGCCGTAAAGCACCGCCCCTTGTCGCTGCGCGCGCTTGCCGTTAGACTTGGATGTGTATTGAGGTGCTTATGCGTATTCCTGTTCTGTTGATACTGGCCGCCGCCGCGGTGACTTTAGCACTGGTGATCGGACTGGGCATGGTCGCGCTGCAACCGCCGCAGTCCTTAATCCTCACTGCTGCCTTTTCGTCTGAAAGCATCACTCCCAATGCCGACGGACAGAACGATGTGGCGATCTTCAGCTACACGTTATCCCGCAACGCGACCATTTCCATCACCTTCACGGCTGCTGACGGCACAGCGCACAACTTCCGCGAAAACCAGCCCCGTGAACGCGGTGATTACCGCGTTGAATTCAGCGGCATTGTCAGCGGCTTCACCCTGCCGGGCGAAAGCCTGAGCAGCGAGGTACTCACCCGTCTGCTGCCCAACGGCACTTATACCTGGATGCTGCGCGCGCAGGATGAAAGCGGCGCCAGCGACGAACGCAGCGGGACACTGCTGATCGCCGACGGCGACGCTGTGCTGCCCGATATCACCACCTTTACTGTGTCGCCCAACACTTTTTCCCCCAATCAGGATGGCATTGATGATCGTTCGCAGATCAACGTCTATCTCTCCAAAGATGTGCAGGAGCTAAGCGTTTACCTGCTAACACCCACAGGCGAGCCGATCTATATTTCCGAGCGCGAAGAAGGTCGCCAGCGGGGCGAAGCCGGACGCCATACCTTTGACTACGAAGGCGGCGTTGATCTGGGTATGGATCCGCCGCCGGACGGCACCTACACGCTGGTAGCCGAAGCGCAGGACACCGCAGGCCAGCGCGTGCGCCGCACCACCACGCTGACCATCACCACCGGCGGCGACCCGCAGGCCGAAATCGCGCCGCAGCCTATCGGTGTGGATGTCGTGTTCACGGTGATGCCCTACGAGCAGCGCTTTTACAGCACGCTCGATCGTTTGGGCGATGCGATCAATCCGCCGGCTGACAGTGCCGATCTGACGATGAACGCTATTACGATGCCGCTGGGCGATATTCTCGCCTTTCGCCTCACGGTCGAAAACTACAGCAATGTCCCAATTCGCACGGCGGGGCCGCCGCCCGGCACGGTGTACGAGCAGGAACAGTTAGCCGGCGCGCTTGGCTTCTACGGCGAATCGGGCGCGTGGGTTGTGGGCATTCAGTGCGATACCTCCACCACATCGTATCCCTGGCGCTGGGCGTTGGGCACTGCCGAAACGCTCGATTCGGTTATCGGCAGCGACGGCAACACCTATTTATACCTGCCCCCCGGCGAGAGCCGTCAGGTCTGGGGGGGCATTCGGATGACCGAGTTGGTCGAACGCCGCAACCCGCAGTATTGTTGGGCGGGTCTGATTCACGAAGATGTCGAAGTCAGCGTGCGCAATATGCGTGTCGGCCCGCGCGAGATCGAACTGGTCGATACCAGCGTGCCTGCAACTGCCGAGCCATAAAACGCACATGAGGCAAAAGGGGGCGTGATGAAAGCAACCACACTGTTTTTGCTGCTGGCGCTGCTGCTGGCGGGCTGTCGCCGCGAAGAGGCGGCGCCCGCAGCCCTCGCGACGGCCACGATCACCCCGACACCCTTTTCGACGGCGCTGCCGCCGCTGCCGACAGAAATCGCCCCCGGCAGCCAGGAAGATCGCCCGCTGCAAATGCTGGTCTACGCGCGCGATAATCGTGCAACCCGTGATGCTGTCGAGGGATTGCAAGCGGCGCTGCTGGAACGCGGTCTGTTTGTAGAAATCATTGCCGTACAGCGTTATGCCGAAGCGCTGGCCGCGCTGTGCGCATCCGGCGCGGGACAGGTGTCCGTTGCCTGGCTGGATGGCATCAGCTATGCCGCCGCGCGTGCGCAGAACTGTGGCACGCCCGCGCTGCAAGTGGAACGCGACAGCGAAACCGGACGCGCGCTGGAAATCATCGTCACACGCGATTTAGGCATCACGACGATCGCCAGCCTGCGCCAGCGCAGTTTTTGTCGCATCAGCTACGACGATTACGATACCTGGCTCGCGCCTACGCTGCTGCTGCGCGCCAACGACCTGAACCCCCTCACCGCTTTCGAAAGCATCAGCGATTACGAAGATGTTGAGGCGCTGCTGCGCGCTGTTGCAGGTGGGAATTGTGATGCTGCGGCGATTCCGGTGGGGACGCTGGATGACCCCGACTATGCCACACTGGCCGAAGATGTGCGTGTTGTCGCCACCAGTGCGCCCTTTCCTTACAACGTGCTGCTGCTGCCGAGCGCTGTGCCGCTGGGCGTGCGCCTGCAACTGGTGGATGCGCTGGAAGCTGTTGCCGACGATGAGACGCTTGCCGGGACGCTGCGTGTGCTGGTCGGACAGGATGCGCTCGTCACCGTGACGGAGCTAACCGAATTTGACACCTTCCTCGACAGCACAGGGCTGGATTTCGCGCAGTTGGGCAGCTAAACATGGATTTGGCTGTTGTCATTGTTACCTGGAATGTGCGCGAACTGGCGCTGCAAACGCTGCGCAGCCTGTACAATGATCTGGCGAGCAGCGGACTCAGCGCCGAAGTCTATGTGGTCGATAACGCTTCTGCTGATGACAGCGCCGCCGCCATTGCACAGGCTTTCCCACAGGTCAAATTGATCGCCAGCAGCGAGAATTTAGGGTTTGTCAAAGGCAATAATCTGGCGCTGCGCCAGATCATGGACAGCCCAGCGCCGCCGCGCGCCGTCTATTTGCTCAACCCCGACACTATTACGCAGCCCGGCGCGACCCGCGCGCTGTATGACGCGCTGTTCGCTTCTTCGCGTGTGGGGTTGGTGGGTGCGCGTCTGAGTTATGGCGATGGCAGTTTTCAGCACGCGGCGTTCGCCTTTCCGGGTCTGCGCCAGTTGTGGGTCGAATTTTTCCCGACACCCGGACGCTTGATCGAAAGCCGCTTTAACGGGCGTTATCCGCGTGCTTTATACGCCGGGGAGCAGCCATTCGCCGTCGATTTTACGTTGGGCGCGACGATGATGCTGCGCAGCGAAGTAATCGCGCAGACGGGCCTGTTCGACGAAGCTTTTTTCATGTACTGTGAAGAAATCGATTGGGCGTGGCGCATCAAAACGGCGGGATGGGATGTGCTGTGTGTGCCGCGCGCGCATGTTGTGCATCTCGGCGGCCAGAGCACCGGACAAGCGCGCCCGCAGAGCGTCATGCACCTGTGGACGAGCCGGTTACGTCTGTATCGCAAGCATCAGCCCGCCTGGAAATTTCATATTGCGCGCCTGATGATCGCTTTCGGCCTGTGGCTCAGGCTGCGCCGCGAGCAGAATCCCGCGCTGCGCCAGACCTATCAGATGCTCTATCAGATGGCACGCCAGGCATGACGCTCACGGCCATTATTCTCACGCGCAACGAATCCGCGCATATCCAGGAATGCATCGCCAGCGTGGCGTTCGCCGATTCTGTGCTGGTCTTCGACTCATTCAGCAGCGATGACACGGTCGAAAGAGCGCGCCACGCCGGCGCACAGGTCGTGCAGCGCGCGTTCGACCACTATGCCAATCAGCGCAACGCGGCGCTGGAAAATGTTCGCGCGGATTGGGCGCTTTTCGTGGATGCCGATGAGCGCATCACGCCGGAACTTGCTGCGGAAATCCAACAGGCCGTGCAGCAGCCGCATTATGCCGGTTGGGAAATCCCGCGCCACAATTACATTTTCGGCAAACTTACGCTGTGGGCGGGCTGGTATCCCGATTATCAACTGCGGCTGCTGCGCGTGGGGCAGGCGCGCTATGATCCGCTGCGCGAGGTGCATGAAGTGGTGCTGTTGGATGGCGCGAAAGGCACGCTGAAAAACCCGCTGCTGCACTATAACTACCGCGACCTGCCGCACTTCATAGACAAGCAGCGCCGCTACAGCGCTTATGAGGCGAGCATTTTGTATCAGGCGGGGGTGCGCCCCAAACTGCGCAATTATGTCTTACAGCCGCTGCGCCAGTTCAAATGGCGCTATCTCGACCTGCAAGGTTATCGTGACGGCTGGCATGGCTTGCGCTTGAGCACGCTGATGGCCTGGTATGAGTTTAAGAAGTATCTGCGTCTGCGCCAATTGTGGCAGCAAACGTAATAAACAAACAGGGGGCGCGGCCCACACTTCCGCCCCCCTGTGCTGATGTCGGCTTATCCGGGATTCGCGTTGTTTTCGACCTGCGGCACCAGCACGCCGTAGCCGCCGCTCTTGCGCCGATACAGCACATTCACGCCGCTGGTATCCTTGTTGAAAAACATGAAGAAGTCATGGCCCAGCAGTTCCATCTGCTCTACGGCTTCGATCTCGCTCATGGGCAGCACAGCGATGGCCTTACGCCGCACAATCTGTTCTTCATAGTGTTCATAAGGCGAAGGCACTGCGGCTGTTTCTGCCGTTTCAGTCACTTCTTCCGGCAGTTCTTCCGCGTATTCCAGCTCTTCCACCGTGGCGATATAGCGCTCGCGGCCTTTGCGATCGCGTTTGCCTTTGAACCGTTCGATACGGCGGTACATTTTATCGACAGCCAGATTAACCGCCGCGTGCAGCGCATCGTAGTCGCTGCCGCGCAGGCTTTCTTCGGCGCGCAAAATAGCGCCGCGTTTGTGGCGCAGGGTGATCTGGGCCGTTGTCATATCACCGCTGCGGGTGTTTTCATGCGAGAGTTCCACCCAGATGTCGGCAATATTGGGCAAGTAACGGTCAAGACGCTCGACCTTCTTGCGCGCAAATTCCTCCAATTGTTCAGAAACTCTCACGTTATGACCGTGAATTTTGATCTCCATGGCCTACTCCTTGAGTGTAATGCGAAACGATATTGGTATCGCGCGCGACAGTCACGGTCAGGCCGTAGACCATGCGCGCGCCCGCCGCTAACAGCGCTTGAGCGCAGGCGCTGAGTGTCGAGCCAGTCGTACACACATCATCGACGACTACAATTGTGCGTTGGGAGACTCTATCGGGGTCTGCTGAGAAGGCATCTACCACGTTGCGCATCCGTTCGGCGCGTGTCAAACCGACCTGCGAATGGGTGTAGCGTTCACGCCGTAAGGCTTCTGGCACACAGGGCAGCGCCAATTGGCGGGCGGCGGCCTCGCATACCATTTGTGCTTGATTATATCCCCTTTCACGCAGGCGCGCCGCGTGCAAAGGTACGGGAATCAACATGTCAATCGTCCAATTTTGCATCTGCAAACGCCGCGCCAACCGGGCGCCTAACGCCGCCGCCAAGACCTGCACATTGCCATATTTCAGGCCTTGCACCGCCTCGCGCAGAATGTCGCTGTGCAGCCCTGTCGCCGCCACCAAGGGCACAGACACAACATCTGCGCGTAGATAGGCTTTGATGGGCACATTTTCGAGCTCGTGCTGGCAGCGCGCGCACCAGATGTGGTCTACACGTCCACAGCCCGCACAGCGCGGCGGGAAGATCAGGTCCAGGCAAAGCTGCCACAGACCTTGTAGACGCACAAGCCCGGTGTGAGGCCGGGCTTGTGTGAAGGTGTTATGGGGTTGCAGCGACAACTCACACCTCCCAGGTGCGAAGCATTGAGGATATGTCGCTTACTTTTTAGAACGCGCCGTTGCCAGAGACGCTCATCACCTGAATCACCGCCGGACCAAGCAGTACGATCCAGATCGAAGGAAAGATGAGCAGTACCATCGGGATCATCATTTTAACCGGCGCTTGATGCGCTTTTTCCTGGGCGCGCTGGCGGCGCTTGGTACGCATCTGGTCAGACTGCACGCGCAGAATTTTCGCCATACTCACACCGAGTTGGTCGGCCTGCACAATCGCGGCGACGAAAGCGTTCACATCCGGCACATCCAGACGCAGCGCCATATCACGCAGCGCTTCACGGCGCAGTTTGCCCAACTGGATTTCGCGCAGCACACGCCCGAAAGAGATCGCCAGTTCGTTGTCCCATTTTTCATAGACCTTGCCGAGCGCCGCGTCGAAGCCCAGACCGGCCTCTACACAGATGACCAGCAGGTCGAGCGCGTCGGGCAGGGCCTTAATGACGCTGTCCTGGCGGCGGCGGATGCGGCTTCTGACCGACATCACCGGCAGAATATAGCCCAGACCAGCCGCGGCGACCGTATAGCCCAGCGCGTTCATAAACGGCTGCGGCGACAGCACGAAGAACAGCATGATCGACCCCAGCACGAATCCGAGCGTAAGGACGACACGCATCGCGAAGAACATCGTCGGGTCGGTGGTCATGCCCGCCAGTTCCAGCAAACGCCGCGTCTGCTCAAGCTGCTTTTGCGGCGTAAAACGCGCCGTCAGATCGGCAATCCTGCGCAGTGTCGGTACCAGAATACGGTCCCGGAACGACAGCGAGAGTTCGATGTCTTCCAGCGAATCGGGGATTTCGCGCTCACCGTACTGTGCCAAGCGTTCTTGCAGCGGGTCGCGCCCACGATCTTCGCGCAGGCCGATATAGACCAGCGCGCCGATTATGCCCAGACCGGCGATGACCAGAAGACCTACAATCACTGGATTATCAAACATACGCGCCCTCTACATCTCAATATCGATAATCTTCTGGATAACAGCCGTGCCGATGCCGATTAGGGCCAGGCCGGCGCCGATCATCGGCCAGCCGCACAACCGGCTTTCGAACATCTGCCCCATATAGCTGGGGTTGGCGGCGTTCAGGAACAACGCCAGACCAATCGGCAGGAAGCTGATGAGATAACCGGTGATACGCCCCTGTGAGGTCAACACGCGAATCTCACCTTTGAGCTTAATGCGCTCGCGAATGGTCGAGCCGATGACTTCCAGAATTTCCGCCAGGTTCCCACCGACCTCACGCTGAATATTGACTGCTGTCACTACCAGATCGAGGTCTTCGCTTTCCACGCGGTTGAGCAGATGTTCCAGCGCATCGTCCATATCGATGCCAAGCTGCACTTCCTGCACCACGCGGCGGAATTCGGTGGCTGTCGGTTCTGGCGAGTCGCGGGCAATGGCCTCCATCGACTGGAGCACGCTGTAGCCCGAACGCAGCGCGTTCACCCACAGGCTGAGGGTATCGGGAAGTTGTTCTTCGAACTTAATCAGACGCTTGCTGGTCGCCCGCGCCACATAAATGCGCGGCGCAAAAAAGCCAACGAAACCGGCCAGGATAGAGGTCACCAATTGACCGCTGAAAATCACAAAGTACGAAGCCGCAAAAAAGCCCGCCATCACCAACACATGCATCGCCGCATATTCCGCTACCGTCAGCTTGATGTCGGCGCGCGCCAACTGCCGCCGCCATTTCTGGCCGATAGGGCGATTCGTCAGGATGTCGTTCACCGCCGCGCTCAGCGCGCTGGGCTTCTTCTCCTCTTCCTTTTCGCTTTCCGGCGTTTCGAGAAACGATTGGTAGTTTTCCTGATCGTAGCGTCCCAGACGCTCCTCAATCAGGTTGCGCTCCGAACGCGCGGAAAAAATACCAATGCCCACGATGATCGCCGCAATCGCTCCTGCTGCTACGATAATGATAATTTGAGTTTCTGTCATAGGTTAATGGCCTGTCTCACCGGAGCTTGTGTTATTGGACATTGTAAAAGCAGAAGCAGAAGGGCGTCAAGCAAACCCGCCCTTCTGTTTGTCTTTTGTACAACGCGCTTTAGCGCCGGCTCTGGCCGACACCAAAGACCGACGGCGGGAGATGGATGCCCGCGTCTTCGATGCGATCGGAGAATTTGGGGCGGATACCGGTGGGGCGAATACGCCCAATGATCTTGCCGCCTTCAATACCGGTCTGCTCGAATTCGAAGATATCAGACATGGTAATCATTTCGCCTTCCATGCCCTGTACTTCGGTGATATTGGTGACACGGCGCGAACCGTCGCGCAGACGCTGCTGCTGGCAGATCACGTCCACGGCGCTGGCGATCTGTTCGCGGATCGCGCGCACCGGCAGATCCATGCCGGCCATCAGGCACATTACTTCCAGACGCGAAACGGCGTCGCGCGGGCTGTTGGCGTGCAGTGTCGTCAGCGAGCCGTCGTGGCCGGTGTTCATGGCCTGCAACATGTCCAGCGCTTCGCCCGAACGGCATTCGCCGACGACGATGCGATCAGGGCGCATACGCAAGCAGTTGACGACCAAATCCTGGATGCTGACAGCACCCTTACCTTCGATGTTGGCCGGGCGGCTTTCCAGCGTCACCACATGTTCCTGCCGCAGTTGCAGTTCGGCGGCGTTTTCCACCGTGATGATGCGTTCGTCCGCTGGGATAAAACTGGAGAGCACGTTCAGCAGGGTGGTCTTGCCCGAACCCGTACCGCCAGACACAATTGCGTTCAGACGGGCAATAACGCACGCCCGCAGGAATTCGGCGATTTCCGGCGTCAGCGAACCAAAACGAATCAGGTCTTCGACCGTCAGCGGTTTCTTAGAGAACTTACGAATGGTGATCGTCGGACCGCACAGCGCCAGCGGACGAATGATGGCATTCACGCGCGAACCATCGGGCAAACGCGCATCAACCAGCGGCGAGCTTTCGTCGATACGGCGTCCCAGCGGCGATACGATACGGTCAATCACCTTCATAACGTGCTCATCGCCTTCGAAGGCGACATTAGCGCGCAGCAGGTTGCCTTTGCGTTCGATGAAGATGTTCTTCGGGCCGTTGACCATGATTTCTGTGATCGTGTCGTCCGCCAGCAGGGGTTCCAGCGGGCCAAAGCCCAGGATTTCTGCCACAATCGAGTCAAACAAACGCTGACGCTCAGCGCGCGAAAGCACCATGCTTTCTTCGGCCAGAATCGAGTTAAACAATTCTTCGATATGCTGGCGCACTTCGTTCTTGCGCGAGATGTCCATCGATTGATCCATCTCGTTCAGCAGCTTATTTTGTACACGGACTTTCAAGTCCATATACGAGGTTTCTGCGCCGCGTCCGGCCCCCTGTGTGGGCACGGGACGGCCTTCCTGTCCGATGACAGCCGGCTTGCGCACTGGCTGCTGCGGATTATCGCCGCCGCCACCGCTCGACCCACCCGCGCCGCCGCTGCCACCGCTGCCGCCGCTGCCCCCACCTTTTTCAATACGACGTAGTAACGACATCAAGCACTCCTCACACTACACTCAAAAGTCTCATTTACGGCCAAAGATTCCGCTAATCGGGCTGGTTTGTGGTTTGCCTTTTACCGGCTGCGGGGTTTCCTCCTCGGCAGGCATCAGCGCGTTATGCAGGACATCCGCCAATTGCAGCAAATCGCGGATCAACGGCTTATTGGTATCACGATCGGAGGCAATCACCGGCACGCCGCGATTAATCGCGCTCAACACTATGCGTTCATCTACCACAGGAATTTTGGCAAAGACCGGACGCCGCAGGTAATCCTGAATCTTCTCGACCGAAAGCGTCGCGTTCTTGCGCTGGCTTTCTTCCCACACTTTGTTCAGCGTCAGCAGCGTTTTGTCCTGCGGATATTGCAGTTGATCGAACAGATCGAGCACGAAGCGCGTGTTTTTGACCGAAGGCAGTGTCGTCGTACTGACGAGGATGATGCGGGTCGCCAGATCGAGCAGTTCCAGTACCATTTCGTCCAGCGCCGTGTTGGTATCGACGACGATGTAATCGTAGTTGCCGGCCACTTTGCGCAAGATTTCGGCAGGCGCTTTGGGATGCTGGCGCACTTCATCGGCGAATTCGGGACGCGCCGGCCCCATCAAGACTTTCAGGCCGCTGTTGTGTGTCACGACGATGTTGTCGAACAACTCGGTGTCCAGGTCTTCGACATTGTCTACCAGGTCAACCATGGTGGACTGCGCTTGCAGGTTCAGGAACACATCGATGTCCCCGAACTGCAAATCGGCGTCCACCAGCAAAACCTTGATGCCTTCTTTCATCAGCCCAGAGGCCAGATTGGTGGCAATTGTCGTTACGCCCGCGCCGCCCTGGGGACTGTAAACCGCAATGATGTGTCCGGGACGATCACCCTCGACGCCCGCCGCTTTGGTCGGTACGGCGGTTGGCACCTGCGACATCATTTCCACCTGACGGCGCATCGCCTCGTGGCCTTTGTACACGGTGCGAATCGTGTTGTACAACTCGTCCATATCAATCGGCTTGGAGAGGAAGTTGCGCGCCCCGGCCAGCATCGCCTTGCGCAGATAGTCAGTGTCGTTCTGCACCGACATCATGATCACAGCGGTCTGTGGCACGGCTTCTGTAATCAGGCGCGTGGCCGTGATACCATCCATATCCGGCATATTGATGTCGGTCAGGATGATGTCCGGCTTCAGTTGTTTGGCAAGATCAACCGCCTCTCGTCCGGTTCCTGCCGTGCCCACCACCTTAAAGTCGGTTTCGAAGGCCAGCAGTTTTTTGATGTTTTCGCGCGCTTCCGGGATGTCATCCACCAACAGAATGGTGATGACACCCGTGCTTCCTTCTTGCTTCGGTTTTGGGCCGCTCATAATGCATCCTCAATATCCATTAACCACCGGGAGCGGGCGTGGGCACAACGTTGCTGCTCAAGCTGATCTGGTTGCCGACAAACAATTGGCGAATACTGCGAATCGCCGGCTCAATCGAATAGTTACGCGCGGTGGGCACCGTGATGTTAAAGGTGTCCAGAATGTAGTCCAGGTTCACAGGATTGGTATCCACACGGCCCGGATCCTGCGCAGAACGCAGCGCGAAGGTCAGCGGCAGTCGCGCTTCTACCGCCCAGGTCAGAATCACGGCATCCTGGGGCGAAACGGCCAGCGTAATGATGTCGGGGCGCGTTTCCACTGTCGGCACAGGCGTCGCTTCGCGGCGGCTGGTTTCATCCGCCACTTCGGTGACTTCTGCGGGAGCAGCCTCTTCTGGCGTAGGCGTCAGGCCCAGGAAACGGCCATCGCGCGGGAAGTTGCCCAGATACATGACCAGCGCGTTTTGTATCGTCTGCTGCGTCGTCAGGCGCGGGCGCTGCGTTTCCGAAGCGTTGATAATCGCCAGCGTGTTAAACCCGCCTACAACGTCTGGACGACCGCAGATCGAATCGCTGATCTGAACACCATCTGGCGAGATCACGAACAGCGTGAAACAGTTCGGTTGCAGCGATTGGAACACTTCGTCCACATCGACAAACAGCATCGACAAAATGATGTTCACCCGGTCACCCGGCTGGATACCATAAGCGACGCTGGTGATGCGGTCAATCGGCACCGCGATCGCCACCTGTCCGCTGGGCAGCACCGCCGCCAGGTCAGAGCCAACGTTGGCGAGCTGTGACAGGTCTTCGACCACCATACTGGTCAAAATAGGCTGTTCGACATAAATGTCGGTACGCGCGATTTTGCCGATGACATCTTCCAGACTGCGGATAGCGTTAAACGGGGTCGATTCGAGCGGCCAGCGGCGCAGTTCGACTGCGTTGGGCAAGATGCGAAAACCGCGCGGCATCGGTTGTACGGCGATCACAATTTCGACAAATTCCATGGGTGTCGGCGTCGGTATGGTGATCGTTTCGCCACCGCCGGTGGTGCCCCCTGTTGTGCCGTCTGAAGTCGGCGGCGGTGTTATTGTCCCGCCTCCACCTGCGCCACCCAACAGGACAGCGATCAAGACACCCGCCAGCACAACAATAAAGGCGATAATAATCAATAAGCGACCACGTGGCATATTTTCCTCCATTTAAGGATTGGGCCATCTGTGCGCCACTACCGGCACAAATGGTTCGCCGCACAATCTCGCACAACGACACACACCGCTGTCTCTTAGTGTATGCTAATGCCTTCGAATGTCAAACAACCCAAATATCCTACCGTTAGTCATTCGCGGGCAGTTCCAAACGCACCAAAGTGCCTTCCGCTTCGCTGCTGGTGATGGCGATCGAGCCGCCAACCAGCTCGAATTTCTCCTTGAGAGTCACCAGGTCTTGCGCACGCGCATCCTGATGGCTGGTCTCTTCGCCGCTAAAAATCGTCTCGGCGTTGAAACCGCGCCCGTTGTCTTCAATGGCGATCTTGATACGATCGCCCGACATATCCAGCTTCACCACCAGTTTCGCGGCGTTGGCATGGTCGCGGGCGTGCCCCATCAATTCCTGAATCCCGCGAAAGATCATCACTTCGCGATGCGTTTGTAAGCGCCGCTCCTCACCGTGAATTTCCAGCGTGGTTTCGATGTCGTTCTTCTCTTTGAACGAATCGACGTAGCGGCGCACGGTAGGCACGACACCCAGATCGTCGAGCATCATCGGGCGCAGATCGAAGATAAAATCGCGCACCTTCTGGAAAGTCACGCTGGCGGCCGTCTTCAGGCTGTTGAGTTCTTCCGCCGCGCGCTCTGGATTGCGGTCAAACAACCGCTGGCAGATTTCCGCTTGCAAAATAAAGTTGGTGAGCGACTGCGCCGGGCCATCGTGCATCTGGCGCGCCAAGCGCTGCCGTTCGACTTCTTCTGCCTGCACAATGCGCACGATATTGGTGCTGCCGCTCTTGCCGCCGTTGCTGGTGTCGTCGCCCCCGGCATCCAGCGCCGTAACTCCCTGTATCTTGCTCAGCACTTGCGACAGCAGTGCCTGCTCCTGTTCCAGGCTCTCACGTGTCGCCTGGAACTTGTCCAGTTGGCCGCGCATGGATGTCGAACGCAGACCGACTTTCAGCGCTTCGTCATACTTGTCTTTGATATCCTGGCGCGGAATCGTGTCGAGATTATCCTGCACGGCGCGCAGATCAATGGCGATATCGCGGTAGCGGTCTTCTTCGCGCTGCACAATCTGCTGCGTCTGGCTGATCTGCGCCTTGATCTCTACCAGTTTTGCCTTGATACGGCTCATCTCTTCTGTGATGACACTAACCAGTTCGTCTTTTGAATCGGCGGTTTGTGGTCTGTTCATACACTCACTCTACCTAACTGCTTCCCCCAAAATCGTTATCCTGTATCCGTACCCACCCATGCCGCAGCGCGGTGACTGCCGCCTGCGTCCGGTCTTCGACGTTCAACTTCTTGAGAATCGAGGTCATGTGATTTTTGACAGTTTGCTGACTGATTCCCAACTTGGTGGCGATTTCTTTGTTGCTCAGACCATGCGTAACAAACTGCAAGATTTCCATTTCGCGCGGGCTGAGCGGCACGAAATGCTCGTTGGGATCGACCATATAGGGGCCGGTCATGGCTTCAATGTTTGACTGAATCCAGCTTTCCAGCGCGCGCGCATCCATCCGCACTTCTTCGATCACAAACATGCCGGCGGCCACATCGCGGATCACGGCCACCAGCTTGTCGGGTGTGATGTCTTTGGCGCAGTAGGCCGCCGCGCCGGCTCGCACAGCATGGAGCACCTGCTCTGAGTCGTGATAGCCGGTCAACATCACGATGTTCACATTTGTCTGTTCCGATTTCAGCAGCCGGGCAACCTGCATGCCGTTCATAGAAGGCAAACTCACGTCCAGCAGCACCACATCCGGGCGCAGATCGCGCGCCATTTGCAGGGCTTTTTCGCCGTCGTCGCTTTGCCCCAACACCAGCAGATCATCTTCCAGTTCTAACGCTTTTTGCAGGCCGTCGCGAAACAAAGGATGGTCATCGACAATCAGGATCGTGACCTTGCCTTCTGCGCGGCCTCCCGCGCGATTCTGTGTCATAACGTCGCGGCCTTTAATGTCATGCACCTGCCCCGATGTGCTCACAATCTCATTATAACTTTAAATGAAGCTTTGCGAAAAACTTGCACATGCTGCGCTCAGCATTGACAACGGTGTGTTGTTTTTGGCAGTATAGCACTCAATTACAGTCCCCTGCAACAAAACAAGGATGCGCCGGTGCAGCGTCTTCAGCGTGAGGGTTTGACCTTTTATCAATTTTCTACCTGGCCGCAGCTCCAGCATGGCATTTTCACCCGGCAGGGTGGTGTCAGCGCTGCGCCCTGGGATTCGCTGAATATGGGCGGCACAGTAGGCGACGACATCCGCGCGGTGCGCCATAACCACGAACTGATGTACAGCGCGCTGCGCCTGAACCAGAGCCGCGCCTGCACCGTCTGGCAGGTACATGGCGCCGATACAGTGATTGCTGATCGTCCGGTGCGCAACCGCCGCTGGTTGGCGCTGGCGGACGGTATGGTGACAGATCGCCCGGATACGCCGCTGGTGATGCGTTACGCCGACTGCACGCCGCTCTTGTTCCTCGATGCGCGGCGCGGTGTCATCGGCATCGCCCACGCTGGCTGGCGCGGCACTGTTTCCGGCGCGGGGGTGAGCGTGGCGCGTACCATGATGCAGGCTTACGGCTCGCAGCCCGCCGATATTCAGGTCGGCATCGGTCCCAGCATCGGCCCTACACGCTATCAGGTCGGCGCGGAAGTTGTCGCGGCGGCGCGCGCTTATTTTGGCACGACCGAAGGCATCATCCGCTACGATCCAGGCGATGGCAGCGCTTATTTCGATCTGTGGACAGCCAACCGTATCGATCTAGAGCGCAACGGTGTTGTACAGATTGAAATCGCTGGGATTTGCACGGCAGAACATACCGATGAATTTTATTCGCATCGCGCGGAACGTGGGCGCACCGGGCGTTTTGGCGCTGTGATCGCTTTATGAGTATTGCCGATAACCTTCAACGTGTTCAGGAAACTATCGCTGCGGCCTGCG
>JACAER010000049.1 GCA_013388745.1 Chloroflexota bacterium | reverse complement strand
CCACCGAGCCGATCAGAATATACAGCGCGAGTTTCATCGCCGCGTATTCGCGCGTCTGCACCCAACCCCACGTCGCAATCAGCAAATACATGGGGAAGATCGCCAGTTCGTAAAAGAAGAACAGCACGAACATATCGACGGCGATAAACACCCCGTACACCCCCGCCACCAGCAGCATGAAAAACGCCATAAACTCGCGCGTGCGGTCTTCGATGCGCCACGAGATCAACACACCCGCCACCGCCACCATGCCCGTCAGCAGCACCATCGGCGCGCTCAGCCCGTCCACCCCCAGATGATAGTTGATACCCAGACTCGGCACCCAGGGAATGTATTCCTCGAACGCCAGGGCGCGCTCGAACATCTCTGTCGCCTGCGCTGTGCCCGCTGTCGCTTCGATCCTGTCGAAGGTCTCGTCAACCGCGCTCACCTGGCTGTTATAGGTGAAAAACACCGCCGCCGACAGCACCAGCACAATCGTCGCGGCGGCAATCGCCACGCCGCGCACCAGATCGCGCTTTTGCGCATCCATCAACAGGATAATGACCGCCGCCACAATCGGCGTAAACACAATGACGCTTAATACCGGAAACGCAAAGCCTTGAATCATATCTTTTCCCTATCCTTGCCGTCTCGAACAAGGGGGGTGGGGGATGAGGCGCTCCCCCTTACCCACCGCCGATTACGCGCGTCACCATCTCGGTCACCGAGCCGTTGATCACGCTCAGAATCCAGTTGGGCAGCAAGCCCGTCACCAGCATCAGCACCAGCAGCGGCGCGATCGCCACCACTTCGCGCAGTTCGATCTCCAGCTTGTAATCTTTCCAGTGCAGGTTAAACGGCCCGTGCAGCACCGCGCGGATGCCTTTCAGAATGTAGCTGCCCGTGAACAGCAAGCCGATCATCGAAATCACGGTCAGCATGGTAAACACTGGCCACGCCCCGCGCACCACCAAAAACTCGCTGACAAAGCCGTTCAGCCCCGGCAGCCCCAGACTCGCCATGCTGGTGAAGATGAAAATCCCGCCGTAGATCGGCGCTTTCACCCACAGGCCGCCGTATTCACGCAGGTCGCGCGTGTGCGTTTTGTGATAAATCGCCCCGGCCAGCAAGAACATGCCCGCCGAACTCAGGCCGTGATTGAACATTTGCAGCACCGCGCCGTTGGCTGCCAGAATCCCATGTTGCAGCAGTTCCACCGAATGCGACTGCGTGTAAGCGTTGCCATAGGCCACCGCCATCGCGGCGATGCCCAGCGCCACAAAGCCCATGTGATTCACCGAACTGTAGGCCACCAGGCGTTTGATGTCGTTTTGTCCCCACGCCGCGAACGCGCCGAGCACGATACCGAGCATCGCCAAAAAGGCGAAAATCCCCGCCCAGTTGGTGGTGAACGCGCCAAGAATGTTGACTTCCGCCACCCATACATCCGGGAACAGCGGGATCACCAGCCGGATGAAGCCATACGCGCCCAGCTTCAGCATCACGCCCGCCAGCAGCATCGAACCCGCCGTCGGCGCTTCGCCGTGCGCGTCGGGCAGCCAGGTATGGAACGGCCACACCGGCACTTTGATGCAGAACGCCACGAAAAAGCCGACAAAGGCCAGCGCCTTCACTGTCTCGATGCCCACACCCGGCAGAAACGTGCCCATCTCGCCGGCGTAGGCCGGCCACAGCGTAGACAGGCGCTCAATATCGAATGTGCCCGCCGTCAGACCGATCAACTGCGAGGCCAGCAGCATCCCCAGTGTGCCGCCGATGCTGTAAATCATGAACTTGGTCGAAGCGTATTTGCGGTTCGGCCCGCCCCACTGATTCACCAGGAAATACATCGGCACCAGGCTCAGTTCGTAGAACAGGAAGAAGATCATCAAGTCCATCGCCGCGAACACGCCCATGCATCCGGTCGCGAAGAACAGAATCAGCGCCAGATGCATGTTCGGGCGATCATCGATCTCCCACGAGATCAGCACCGCCAGCGGCGTCAGAATGCCTGTCAGCAAAATCATCGCCGCGCTGATGCCGTCGATGCCCAGATGCCACGACGCGCCCAACAGCGCAAACCAGGGCACGCTCACCACCTGCTGGTAGCCGCCGACGCTCGTGTCATACGCGGCATAGACCGACACCGCCAGCGCCGTGATGCCCAACGCGATCAGCAGCGCGCCCCAGCGCACCACCGCTTTCGACTGCCCCGGCAGCGCCAGCACCAGCAGCGCGCCCAAGGCCGGCGTCACGATCAGCATCGAAAGCGCATCGAAGCCGAATACTTGTAAAGGTTGAACCATACTTGTCTCCCTCTGCTTTCAGTGCGCCGCGCGCTACCCTGCCGCCTGTAACAAACCCGCCGAAATCGCGAAGATCACGCCGATCAACAGCGCCGCGATCAGCACCAGCAGCAAATACTGCTGCACGCGCCCCGTCTGGATGCGGCGGAACCAAAAGCCGAAATCGCCGATCAGTTTTGGAATGCCGTCGCCCACGCCGTCGATCAGCCACAGGTTCAGCGCCTTGAAGAACTCGCCAATCCAGTTCGCCAGCCGCGCCAGCAAATGCAGGAAGCCGTCGATAATGCCGTGATCGACAAACTCGCTCACCACCGCCGTCGCGAACCACTGCGACGGACGGATGAAGACGCGCTCGTACAATTCATCGAAGTAGTATTTGTTCTTCAGCAGATCATAGACCGGCCCCAGCGCTTTGATCGCCGGGTCTTCCTGGCCGGCTTCCAGCGGCTTGCGCCAGTATACCCAATAGCCCACGGCGATGCCGCCCAGCGCTGCCGCGAACGAGAAGAATACCGGCACCCAGTCGAACGCCAGTTTTTCCGGCTTTTCCAAAAGCGTCGGGCCGACAAAGTTGAAGAACGGGTTGCCATTGCTCGAAAACAGCGCCCCGAACAGCGGAAAATCGGGGTGAACGCCGACATAGCCCGCGATCACCGCCAACACCGCCAGAATAATCAGCGGCAGCGTCATCGAGACGCTCACCGGCCCTACTGGCAGCCCGGCGTGTTTCGCGGCGGCGGTGCGCGGCTCGCCCCAGAACGTCAGCCCAAGCTGGCGCATGGTGTAGAACGCCGTCATCGTCGCCGCCAGCACCAGACACACAAACACCAGCGTGTGCGCGCCGTAGCCGTGCGACAGGCCATACCAGGCGTCCGCCAGAATCTCGTCCTTCGACCAGAAGCCCGCCGTCACCAGCGGCAGCCCCGCCAGCGACAGCCCGCCGATCAAAAACGTCCAGAATGTCACGGGCATGGTCTTGCGCATCCCGCCCATGTTCAGCATATCCTGCGGGTCAAACGAATGATCGGGCAGCCCCGCATCCGGGCGTTCGCCGCCGTGCCCATGACCGTGCGCCTCGTGCCCGTGTTCAGCCTGTACATCATGGCTATCATGCGCCTCATGCCCCTGATCGTCATGGCCATGTCCGTTGTGCCCATGCCCCTGTCCGTGCTGGTGGCCGTGTTCCACACCGTGAATCACCGCGCCCGACGCCATGAACAGCAGCGCCTTAAAAAAGGCGTGCGTAATCAGGTGGAACGTGGCCGCCACATAACCGCCGATACCGAGCGCCGCCATCATGAAGCCCAACTGCGAAATCGTCGAATACGCCAGCACACGCTTGACATCGTTTTGCGCCACCGCGATCGTCGCCGCGAACAGCGCTGTCACCGCGCCCACCACCGCCATAAACATCAGCGGCAGCGTCAGATCGCCCTGATGCGGGTGTCCGCCCGCCGCGAACAGCGGGTACATACGGATCACCGCGTAAATCCCGGCAGACACCATCGCCGCCGCATGGATCATGGCGCTGACGGGCGTCGGGCCTTCCATCGCGTCCGGCAGCCAGACATGCAGCGGGAACTGCGCGCTCTTGCCCACCGTGCCAATAATCAGAAACACGCCGATCAGCCCCGCCGCGCTCACGCCCCAACTGCCGATCAGCAGCGCCGGCGTGCTCGCCAACTGGTGCAGCACTTCCTCGTTATACAGTATCTCGCGGAAGCTCAGCGTCCCTGTCTGCGTGTACAGATAGGCGATGCCCAGCAGCATAACCACGTCGGCCACGCGCGTCGTCGTGAAGGCCTTGATCGCCGCCTGATACGCGCTGTCCTTTTCGTACCAGAAGCCGATCAGCAGATACGAGCACAGACCCATCACTTCCCAGCCGACGAACAGCAGCAGCAGGTTGTCGGCCACCACCAGCGTCAGCATGGCCGCCGCGAACAGCGAAATCAGCGCGAAAAAGCGCGCCTGACGCGGGTCATGCGCCATATAGCCGATCGAGTAGATGAAGATCATCGTACACGCCAGCGGCACCATCACCAGCATGACCGTCGTCAGCGGGTCGATCATCACCCTCATGCTGAAGGTCGTCTGCCCTGTCGCCAGCCAGGCGATGCTGCTGGCGAACACATCTTTGCCCAGTTCGATGTTCGGGCCGAGCGCATTGCTCACCACCACCAGACTCATCAGCCACGCCGCCACAACGCCCGACATGCCCACCACAATACTGGCGACACGCCCCCAATCCGTCACCACCGGCACCAGCAGCCCATGATAATGCGGGTGCTGCCCGTCGCCGCTGTATTCATGCGCTGTGCCCGGCAGCCAGCGCGCCCGGTTGGTGATCAGCACGATCACAAAAAAGGCCAGCAGCGGCGCTGCCGGGATCAGCCAGGGCAAAAAGTTCATATCGTTGGCATCAAAATTCATAATAACGTTACCCTCTCATGAGGTCGACTTCTTCCACCACCACCGATTTACGGCTGCGGTAGACCGCGATAATGATCGCCAGGCCGACTGCCGCTTCTGCGGCGGCCACCACCATGACGAAGGCCGTAAACGCCTGTCCCATCATGGTCTCCGGCGTGCCGTAGCGCCAGAAGGCCACCAGATTGATGTTCACGGCGTTCAGCATCAGTTCCACACCCATCAGAATGGCGATCGCGTTGCGCCGCGACAGCACCGCAAACGTGCCGATACAGAACAGCGCCGCCGCCACCAGCAAAAACATCCACAACGGTACCATCTCGGCCTCCCCTACTTATCCTGATCGCGCGCGATGACGATCGCGCCCAACAGCGCCGCCGTCAGCAGCAGCGACACCAGTTCGAAGGGCAGCACGTATTGGCTGCCATCCACCAGCGCCACGCCCAGCTCTGCCGTCGTCGCCACCACGTCCGAAGCCGGCGCGCTGCTCAGCGCCCCAGACGGCCCCCACACCGGCAGCACCACGCCCACCAGCAAGACCACAAACAGCAGCACGGCCACGACACCGCTCGCCGCGCTCTGGCGGTTGAAGACATCCTTAATCTGTGTCATTCCGCGCGTCAGCATCACCGAAAACGTGATCAGAATACCCACCGCGCCGATATACACCAACACCTGCACCGCCGCCAAAAACGGCGCGCTCAGCAGCACGAACAACCCCGCAACCCCGAACAGGCTGAAAATCAGCCAGTACGAACTGCTCACCAGGTTGCGATTCCACACCACGCCCACCGCGCCCCCCAGCGTGATAATGCTGAAGATCGCGAAAACGACGGTATGTGCATTCAGTTCGACCATAAACATGCATCCCTTCGCTCATCATAGAGGCGAGCCATACAGCTCGCCCCTATGGGTTGATAATGCCTCTAATGCGCCACCGCCGCTTTTTCCCCTACGGCGGCCAGCGTGCGTCCGGCCTCTGCCAGGCGCTGCTCCCGGCCTGCCCGGCGCAGCCTGTTCAGCACATACGCCGCGATCGCCGCGTTCCCCAGCAGCAGCACCAGCGTTTGTGGGATATTCGCCACAAAATCGTTGGCGTTTGCCGCCGCCGGCGCGATCCCCAGCGCTTCACACAGCCGCAGCAGCACCGCTATCACCACAAAGTTCACGATCGACAGCGGCACCAGGAATTTCCAGTTGAAATCCATCAACTGGTCGATGCGCACACGCGGCACGGTGTTGCGGATCAGCAGCGACAGCAGATACCAGAAGGTTGATTTGGCGAACAGATACAGCGGCCCCAAAATGATCGGTGCTTGTTCCACCAACGGCCCCAACCAGCCGCCGAAGAACAGTACCGCCATCAGCACGCCGTTGGTCAGCACATGCATGAACTCGCCCGCGAAGAACAGGCCAAACTTCATGCCGGAATATTCAATATTGAAGCCCGCCACAATCTCCGATTCCGCTTCCAGCAGATCGAAGGGCGCGCGCCCGGTTTCCGCCTGCGACGAAATAAAGAAGATCAAGCCCGCCACCGGCGCCATAAAAAAGAACCACATCCCGCTCTGCGCGTGGACAATATCCTGCATACTCATGCTGCTGGCGAACAGAATCGGCACCAGCAGCGCGAACACCAGCGGCACTTCATAGCTCACCAACTGCGCCACCACGCGGAAGGCCCCCAGCAGCGCGTACTTGTTGTTGCTCGACCACCCCGCCAGCATGATCGCCAGCGTCGCGATCGACGCCACGGCCACAAAATACAGCGCGCCGATCTCCAGATCAACGCCCACGTGGATCGGCGAGAACGGAATCACCGCCCAGATCAGCAGCACCGACATCACCGCCATAATCGGCGCGGCGTTATATACCAACCGGTCGGCCCCGGCGGGCGTGATGTCTTCTTTGGCGATCAATTTGATCGCGTCGGCCACCGTTTGCAGCAGCCCATACGGCCCCACACGATTCGGCCCGATGCGATCCTGGATGCGCGCCGCGAACTTGCGTTCCACCCAGATCAGGAAGATTACGACAACCAGCGGGAAACTCGCGACCACCACGACGCCCAATAAAATCGTGATAAACTGCGCCAGCGCCGGGTCAAACCCCGAATTCACCAGACAGCGCGCGATATTGTTGATGCTGCATACATCCATAAAGCTCTCCAAAAGGCTCTAACGCCTGTAATCCCCTTGCTTCCTTACTCTCCCCCGCGCCCCCGACGCCGTTCCTGGCGTCTGTCGCGGTGAGGTGCCTACGACCACTCCAGCACGTTCTTCTTCACCGCGTACACCAGCACATCCAGCAGCAGGATAATAAACACAATCCCGGCGAAAAACTGGAACGTGTCGAGCCGCTCATAGGCCATAGCCCACGGGAACAAAAAGATCATTTCCACGTCGAACACCAGGAATACCAGCCCGTACAGGTAATACTGCACTTTGAACTGCACCCATGTATCGCCGACAGTTTCCACGCCGCATTCATAGGTCTGGAGCTTGATCGCGTTCGCTTTCTTCGGGCTAAAAAACACCGCCGCCACGATCGGCAGCGCCGGCAGCGCCCACGACAGCGCGAAGAACACGCCGACGAACGCCCACTCGTTTAGCACATTCATAAGCCATCCCCGCCAATAAGTTGCCTACACACGCATGTGGTATCTATCACAAACGCGCCGTAGTATAACATCACCCCGCGCGCCGCGCTAGAACTTCGCCGCCAACGCCAGCGAAGCGACATTCTAACACACCCCCCACCGATTCCCCAGCGCCCACTCATGGCCTCAGCGTCCTGTCCAGCGCGGCTCTTGCATCGTCACCGCCGCCGCCGCCAGCGCCATCCCCGCCGCGAAATCGCGCCGGCTGTAGACATACAGCCCCTCGCTGCCAGGCGGCAGCCAGGCATAGCGCCACACCACCACCGCCGCATACGCCTCGTTGAACCACGCGCGCGCGCGCACCGTTTCCGGCAGGAAAAAATCCAGTGTGATAATCACGTCCGGGCGATAATCCGCGATCAGCCCCGGCGGAATCACCCCTGCGCGCGTCTGCAACTCTGCCGCCAGCGGATAGTAGGCCACCGCCTGCGGCGACACCAGCCCCGCCGAATCCAGAATGTGCGCCTGTGGCAGATAAAACCCCAGTTCGCCGATCTCCGGCGTCAGCACCACCGTGCCCGCCGGCAGTAACGGCGCGAGCTGCTGCGCCAGCGCCCGGTATGTCGGCTGCCGCAGAATCGCGATCTCCGTTTCGTGCAGATCAATCGTCTGTTCTGCTACGGTGCGGTACGGATACAGCGCCAACGCCGGCAGCAGCGCCAGCGCCGCCGCGATGCCCCACGCCAGGCCTTCCAGCCCCACACGCTCCGGCGCCAATCGTTTCATGGCCGCCGCCAGCGTCAGCGCCAGCCCGCCCCACCAACAGATTTTCGCCAGCGGCTCGAAAAACGCATAGTACTGCGGAAAAATCAGCGTCTCCGAAACGGCGTAAAACACCAGCATGACGCCCGTAAACAGCGGCAGCAGCGCCAGCAGCGGATGCGCGCGCGCCACCCGCCGCCCGCCCAACGCCAGCAGCGCCAGCAGCGCCAGCAGCAGCAGCAGCGCCCCCGTCACTGTCACGCTCGGCAGCCGGCTGTAATCGTTGGTCAGCAGCAGCGCCAGAAAATACGTCTCGCTCAGCCCGCCCAGCAGCGACAAAAAACTCCCAACCACCCCAATCGAATACAAGCCCGCCCGCTTCGCCACCACCGAATGCGGCACGAGCGACCCATAATATGCCCACTGCGCCAGCAGCCACAGCGCATACGGCAGCGCCAGCAGCGCCGCGTATGCGACCAGCCGCCGCCAGCCGGGCGCGGGCCAGTCGTTGTCCGCCCTGCCCGACGCGCGCCGGAGCAGGTGAAACAGCGTCAGCGCGCCCACCAGACCACAGACGAACACCCCTTCCGGGCGCACAATCGGCAGCAGCCCCAGCGCAATCGCCCCTGTTCCCCAGCGCTCCGCCAGCAGCGCCCACACACCGCCTGTCAGCAGCGCCAGAAACAGCGCGCTTTCCATCCCGGAAAAACTCGCGATCAGTGTCTTGGGACTCAGCACAAACAGCGCGAAAATCACAACCCGCGCCAGCGGCACGCGCACAAAACGCCGCGCGCTCACCACCGCCAGCCCGCCCGCCGCCAGCAGCAGCCCCATATTCAGCAGCCGCGACACCAGCGGCAGCGCCTCCACGCCCGTCAACAGCGCCGCCCCGGCCAGCAGCATAGCGTAGCCCGGCGTTGTCGTCCCCAGCACGCGCTCACCGGCGTTGTAGGTCAGCCTCTCGCCCGCCGCCAGCCGCGCCGCGTAGCGATAGGTGATGAAGGCATCGTCGATCACCGTGTTGTCTATGCGCAGATGCGCCGCCGCCACCAGCAGCGCGCACAGCCCCGCCAGCAGCCACGCCAGCAGGACATGGGCGTTTTGTGGTATCGTGCTGATCCTCATCCTTGCGTCCCCAGTTTTCCAGGCTTCCGTTCCTGATCGCCCTGCCCCTCACCCTCTCTAACCGATAATTGACTGCTGTTACTCATTCTAAGCCAGTATCCGCATGTTTTGGTCGGGAAACGGCCTGCCGTCTCCGCTGCCAACAGACGAAGCCCGTCTCGTCCGTACATCCATTTCTTTCAACCATGCGCTAAAGTAGGGTCTGGAATGTTTTTGCAGCGGACGATGCCGGCATCGTCCCTACGACAGCTAACGAATTTGTCGGATTTGTTTCGCGACCCTGTCGGCAGTCAGCTCAGCCTTGCGTTTCTGCGCGCTTTCCCCTAGCATCACCTTATGCCAATCATCACACCATCGCCCGCCGCGTGGGATTCGTTCGTTGCCGCCCACCCACGCGCGCACGTTTTACAGCAGTCTGCCTGGGGCACACTCAAAAGCGCCTACGGCTGGCGTGCCTTGTGTCTTGCGTTCAGCGCTTCCGGCGAATCCGAACGCATCGCCGCTGGCGCGCTGCTGCTCTTTCGTCCGCTGCCGCTGCGCCTGGGCACCATGGCCTACCTGCCCATGGGGCCGCTGCTGGCGCCCGATGCCGATGACAGCACCCAGCGCGCGCTGTGGACAGCCATTCACCGCGCTGCCCGCCAGCAGCGTGCCGCTTTCCTCAAATGGGAGCCAGGCATCTACACCCCCGCCGAAACACCGCCGAAGCCCCTCGCGCTCGGTTTCCGCCCCGGCGCGCAGACCATCCAGCCGCCGCGCACCATCCTGATCGACATCGCCGGCACAGAAGACGCCCTTCTGGCGCGCATGAATCAGGGCACGCGCCGCAAAATCCGCCAGGCGCTCAAAAACGGCGTGCGTTACGCGCAGGGCACACGCGCCGATATGACGCGCTTCAACGCCATGATGCAGGCCACCGGCGCGCGCAACATTTTCGGCGTTCATGCGCCGGATTATTATGAAAAAGCCTATGATCTGTTCGTCGCCGCGGGCGATGCGGCGCTGCTTCTGGCCGAACACGAAGGTGATACATTGGCGGGAATCATGGTCTTCGCCAAGGGGCGCACCGCCTGGTATCTCTACGGCGCTTCCGCCGATGTCAAGCGTAATCTGATGGCGAGCTACGGCGTGCAGTGGGCGGGAATCCAGTGGGCGCGCGCGCGCGGCTGCCTGCGTTACGATCTGTGGGGCATCCCCGACGCCGATGAAACGACGCTCGAAGCGCAGTTCGAGACGCGCGCCGACGGGCTGTGGGGCGTCTACGGCTTTAAGCGCGGCTGGGGCGGCGACATCGTGCGGTCACTCGGCGCATGGGATTATGTCTACAACCCGCTGGTGTATGCGGCCTACACCCTCGCGCTCAAATACCGGACGCAGATTGATTGAAACCCGATGGCTGACAAATCGCGCTGTACTTGAGAGCCGACGGCAGCAGCGGTTTCGTGATGTGAGGTCGTTATTACGGCCTGCCCGCATTCTCTGCTGGCCAGAATTCATCGGGCAAAGGGGCGTCGAAATTTTCGCTGCTAGGCAGAACACTGCCGCCCGCCGCCCCACCCCTTTCGCCATTCCCCGCTATAATTCAATCTGGCACACGGTCTGTTTTCACAAACTTGGCCTGTTCGCGCCTGTTTTCAGGTCACAAAGGATGCCCCTTGTTCACCGTCGAAACCGTCAGCCTGCGTGAGCAGTGGAACGCCGCGCTGCGCGCCCTGCCCACCGCCCATATCCTGCAAACCTGGGAATGGGGCGAATTCAAGCGTATCACCACCGGCTGGACGCCGCAGCGCTGGGCTTTCAAACGCGGCGCGGCGATAGTGGCGCTCGCTTCGGTCGGCGTGCGCCGCTTCGGCCCGTTCTGCCTGATGTACGCGCCCAAAGGCCCCGCGCTCGATTACAGCGACAGCGCGCTGGTTGCGTTTGTGCTGGACTTTTTACAGCGCCAGGCGCAGCGGCAGCGTGCCATCTGGCTCAAAATCGACCCCGACGTGATCGCCGCCACCGGCGTCCCCGGCGACGCCGACGACACGCCCAACCCCGGCGGGCAGGCGCTTACCGCTGAACTGCACGCGCGCGGTTGGCGTTTTTCCACCGATCAGGTGCAGTTCCGCAACACCATCGTCATTGACCTCGCGCCCGGCGAGGATCAACTGCTGGCCGCGATGAGCCAGAACACGCGCCGCAAAGTGCGCCTGGCGCAGCGCGATGGCGTCAGCGTGCGCCCCGCCAGCCCCGCCGATCTGCCGCTGCTCTACGAGCTTTACCGCCTGACCGGCGCCCGCGACGGTTTTCTCACGCGCCCGCCAGAATATTATGAACAAGCCTGGCGCGCTTTCATGGCGGCCGGCCTGGCGCAGCCGCTGATCGCCGAACTCGGCGGCAAGGCGCTGGCGCACGTCATTCTGTTTCACTTCGCCCGCACCTGCTGGTATTTTTACGGCGCGTCTTCTAATGAAGCGCGCGACAAAATGCCCAACTATCTCTTGCAGTGGGAAGCGCTGCGCTGGGCCAAAGCGCAGGGTTACGCGCGCTACGACATGTGGGGCGCGCCCGATGCCTTCGTGGAAAGCGACACTCTGTGGGGCGTGTATCAGTTCAAGCGCGGCTTTCGCGGTGTGGTGACTCGGCACATCGGCGCCTGGGATTATGCGCCCTCGCCGCTGCTCTACAAGCTGTACACCGAATTGTACCCGCCCCTGCTGGCTTTTTTGCGCCGTCGGCGCTAATGTGATGCAAGGATGATTTGTGGAGCACACCCCATCCCCTGACTCGGCGCACACTTCTACCTCGCTTCCGTTCAGCGGCCTGGCGCTGACGCTGGCGCGCGCTGTGTGGATATTCGTTGCCCTGCTCAGCGCCATCAGCTTCGCGCTTTTTCTGCCCTATGCCAGCGACACCCTGCGCGCGGTGGGCGACTGGCGGCGCGCGGCGATGTTCATGAGCGGGATACAACCCGATGCCTACGCGAGTTATTATGTCTTGCTCATGCTGATTTTCGCGGCGCTTCATAGCGGCACAGCGCTCTTCATTTTCTGGCGCCAATCTGCCGAACGCATGGCCTGGTTGATCTCGTTGCTGCTGTTCACCTTCGGCAGCGGCGGCGCGCTCTCGCTCCTACCCGATACGGTGCGCAGCGCGGCCCAGACATCCGCACCCCTGCTCGCCATCATCGCGGTGATCGACCTCAGCCTGTTCTACAGCCTGTTTCTGGTGTTTCCCGATGGCCGCTTTGTCCCCGCCTGGACACGCTGGCTGCTGCCGCCGCTGCTGCTCTTCACACTCTCGTATCTCTTCCCACCCGGCCATCCCCTGCGCCTCGACAGTTTCGCGCCGACCATCGCCTCTGCGCTGCAATTGGGCTTTTTCACCCTGGCTGTCGGCGCGCAGATACACCGCCGCCGGCACACTGCTCCCGGCCAGCGCCAGCAGACCCAAGGGCTGGTCTTCGGGCTGAGCATCGCAGCGGCCATCCAGTGGTGTTTCTTCCTTTTGCCTGTTGTTTTCCCGGTCTTGCGCCCGCCTACTGTGCCCGTTGTCGCGCTGGCCTACGAAATGCTGGCGAGTGCGCTGTTCCTGACCTTCATCATCGTACCGCTGGCGATCATCTTCAGCGGAAAGGGGCATGGTCGATGATGCGGCATGATAACGTTTTGGAGCGATTGCCTCGCGGTTTCTGATGACTTTCTGCCCCAAAAACGCCGCCCTGTGCTACAATCGCCAGCCATCATCTCCCCTTACTCACGGAGCCCCCATGACAGAAGCCACCCACGACAGTCTGCGCGACTTGGCGCAGTCTACCCACGATTTTTACACGCGCTTTGGCGTCGTGCCCGAAGACCCCGCCAATTTGCCCGGCGCGCTGCGCAACTTTCACGAAGAAGTGCGCGAGTTCGAAGAAGCTGCCCGCGTCATGACCGATCGCGACCATATCGCCGAAGAAGCCGCCGACGTATTCGTCACGGCTATCGGCGTCTGTTTCGCCGCCAATGTCGATGTCGAGCAGCTTATACGCCAGGTCTACAGGGTTATCGCCAAAAACAACGCCAAAACCCACCAGACACACGTTCTCATGGCGGGCAAAATCCGCCGCCGCGCCTGATTGTTGTAAACTTCTAGCAACAGCGCGGCACAATTCGCGCTATAGTGAGTTTAGTTTTGGCGATGCAATAGACTAAGGCGCGACATCATGGGCGATCCGATGCTCAACACAGCGTTTGGGCAATATCAGATTCTGGAACGACTGGGCGCAGGTGGTGTGGCCGTCGTCTACAAAGCGCTCGACACGCACAACGAACAAACCGTCGCCCTCAAAATCCTCAACCCCACCTGGGACGAAAACTCCGACATGGCGCGCCGTTTTAAGCGCGAATCCGAGATCATGATGCGCCTCAAGCACCCGCACATCGTGGCCGTCACCGCTGCTGGCACCTTCGAAAACCGCACCTATTCGGTGGTCGAATACATGAAGGGCGGCAGCCTGGCGCAGCGTTTCCACGACCCGGCCCGCATCAGTTTCCAGACGACCAGCAAAATTCTGCGCCAGATCGGCAGCGCGCTGGATTATGCGCACACGCTCGGCATCGTCCACCGCGATATTAAGCTGGAAAACATCCTGCTGGGCGAACGCGGCGCGGCGCTCAGCGATTTTGGCATCGCCCGGCTGACGCGCGCCGCCAAAGTCACCGTCACCGGCAGCATTGTCGGCACGCCGCTGTATATCGCCCCCGAACAGGCGCGCGGCAAAGGCACGGTCGATCACCGCGCCGATATTTATTCGCTGGGTGTGCTGTGTTACCTGCTGATCGTCGGCTGTTTTCCCTTTAACGGCGATGATGTCCTTGCCATTCTCGGCCAGCATCTCAACGCCCCCGTGCCCGTGCCCAGCACGATTAACGCCGAAATCCCGCACAGCGCCGACGTCGTGCTGCTCAAGGCGCTCGCCAAACAGCCCGAAAGCCGCTTTAACAAGGCCAGCGAATTTATCGAAACCCTGATTGTCGCCATGAATCAGAGCGCGCTGCGGCAAACGCTGGTCGATGTCAATTTCATGCGCGCCTTCACGCCCACCCCGTCGCCGGCGGGCATCGAAAAAATGGAAACTGTCAAGCAGGAAGGCGAGATTTTCACCGCCGATCAACTGGTCGAGATGGCCAAAGCCGCCAACACCGACGCCGACAAAATCGCCTACTTACGGCGTGCCCTCGAAGTCGCGCCCATGCATTCCGAAGCCAATCGCCTCTTGTTCCGGCTGGAAGGCGCCAAACCCAAAGGCGCAGCCGCCATCCCGCCGAGCGTACCCCCTGCTGTTCCTTCGCCCATGCCTGCCGCGTCACCCAGCGACGCCCACCCCCTGCCGCAGATCGAGCGCAAGCTGCGCAAGGACTCGCATCAGGAGCGGCTCAAACGCCAGCGCACCTGGACACGGCTGGGCTGTTTCTTCAGCATCATCCTGGCTTTTTCCTGCTCGCTCACCACCCTGCGCCTGATCGGCCTGGCGCCGCAGTTTTTCACGCAGATCAAGCAAGCGGCCGGCGGCCCCACGCCCGTCACGCGCATCGACGGCCAGCCGATTCAGAACGTCCCCAACGCGCCGCTTTATGTCGAACCAGAAAAAACCGTCAACCTGTCGGCGGCGGAGCAGCAGCAGGCAGTGGATGTACTCGACCCCGGTTACGCGCATGAATACGTTTTTGAGGCGCGCGCGGGCCGGCTGATCGCCATCTATATTCAGTTCATGTCGGTTTCCGCCAGCAACGTCAGCGCGCATATCGTGGTCATCGACCCCAACGGCAGCGCCGCTGAAGACTTCTGCTTCCGTGAAAACGGTCCGCTGCGCGGCGACGCCACCGGCGTCATCATCACCTGCCGCCCAACCATCGCCGGCGCCTGGCGTGTGCGTATTTTGGGCGTAGCGGGCGAAAGCAACGGCGCCTACTTCGTCGCCACCGCCGAACTGGACGGCTAGACCATATTCTGACAGCCAATCGCTAAAAACCACTTTCAGGAGAATCGCGCCATGCAAAACCTCATCCGCTGGCTGCTGCGTCTGTTGATGCACTGGGGCATTATCCGCAACCTGAGCACAACCCCGCCGCCGCCCACCCCCGGCCCCGCGCCCACCCCCATCACGCGCAAAGTCCTCATGATTACACATAACCCCGTGCTGCGCAGCCAGGGCGGACGCACGCTCAAAGAGTATTTTGGCTGGCAAGACCCCGATACCATCGCGCAGGGTTATAGCGACGATCTGAAGAGCGCGTCCTACGGTTACATCACCTATGAAATTGTCGAGCGTCTTGTCGTCGATGCTTTTCCCCTCAAAGCCGACGGTTTTCGCTACGACGAAGCCAGCTACTTGCAGGCCTGGCAGACACGCAGCTTTCATCTGCCCGATGGCGTCGATTATCTGGCGCTGGTGCGCGAATTCGCCATGATCGAAAAAATCAACAGCGGCGCCATCGACGAAGTCTGGCTTTTCGGCCACCCCTACGGCGGCTACTACGAATCGATCATGGCTGGCCCCGGCGGCTTCTGGTGCAATGCCCCAGCCCTCGCCGGCACGCAGCACGCCGCGCGGCGGTTTATTATCATGGGCTTCAACTTTGAGCGCGGCGTCGGCGAAATGCTGGAATCTTTTGGTCACCGCGCCGAAGCGATCATGGACAAGGTATATGCCGGGCGCGGCGCCGCCGCCAATACCTACCAGCGCTTCATCCGTTATGATCGCGCTTTTCCCGGACAGGCGGAATGCGGCAACGTGCATTACGCGCCCAACAGCGAACACGATTACGATTGGGGCAACCCGCGCCAGGTGATGAGCCGCTGCGACAACTGGTATAACTTCCCCGATCTATCCGGCGCGCCACGGCTGGTGGATGCGCGCGAATGGGGCGGCGGTGATATCCGCGCTCATCATCTGTGGTGGCTGCGGCATTTCCCGCACGTCGGCGGCAGTATCAACGGCATCAGCAACAACTGGTGGGAATATATCATCGACCCCAACCGTGTTTGACAGTCTCCCTGCCTCCTCTTTACAATCAAACTTCTATGGTAATAGTAAAGGCAGTATATACGCCCATGACGCCGCCGCCGCAAGAGACCCAACATGCTCACGCCCAATAAGCGCAGCCGGGCTGTTCACACATCTTTTTCGCCGTTCGCGCGCGTATTGTAAAGGTTAACTGAGTTTGTGTTTTTAATGCCCCTTATGCCAGAGTGCCTTCCAGCGAAAACAAGGACATCTTGGAAGCGCAGGCCCAGCGGTTAGTGCCATACTATGAAGCCAAAGGGTATCAGGTTCATCAGGTGGTAAGTAAAGAAACTAGGAGACGAATAAGCCGATGCAGTTGGTTGAGCAGCACGTTATTGATAAGTGGGATCCGCGCTGGTCAGCCAGCGTGGCCTGTTTCGTGCCAGTAATGGTCGCTGCATCAATGCCGATGTCAACGGCGCTCTGAACATTCTCAGAAAAGTAATCCCAAAGGCCTTTGGCAATGGGATAGGGGGTGCAGTAGTTCATCCCGTACAGCTTCGGCTGTGCAAAACCGCCCCACCTGTGTTCTAAAAGACCATAGGAAAGGGAAGTATATTGTGTTATACAGCTCTGTGGCATGGACGAATGAGAAGTATCTATGACAACGTTTTACAGCGCCATCCCGCCGATTGAACGCATCAATCAGATCACCGACCCAAATTTCTACTACGACGTGCCCGCCGACTGGCATATCGCCCTGACAGATGTCAAAGGCTCGACGCAGGCCATCGAAAACGGGCGCTATAAGGACGTGAACGCAGTGGCGGCGGCTTCGATTACCGCGCTGCTGAACATTGCCGGGCGCGAAGACATCCCCTTCATGTTCGGCGGTGACGGCGCGACCGTGCTCATCCCCGCCGCGCTGGTCGAACCCGCGCGTGTGGCGCTGCTGGCGACGCAGGCGCTCTCGCAAAACCAGTTCGCGCTCGAACTGCGCGTCGGTATCGTCCCCGTGCAGGATGTGCTGGCGCAGGGTTATCGCATCCGTGTCGCCCGCCTGCGCATGTCTGATAATTTCCAGCAGGCCGTGTTTACCGGCGGCGGGCTGGCGCAGGCCGAAACACTGCTCAAGCACCCGGAAAAAGGGCGCGCTTATCGGATTGAGCCGCAGCCCGGCCAAACCTATGTGGGCGATTTCAGCGGTTTTGAGTGCCGTTGGAACGCCATCCCCAGCCCTTACGAAGAAACAGTCAGCCTGCTGGTGCAGGCCGTGCGCGGCGATCACAACGCGCACAACCGTATTTATCACGAAGTTCTGCACACCATCGAGGAGATTTACGGCGACAGCCTGACACGCCGCCCGATCACTATCCAGAATATGAGCATGGCGCTCACCCCCGACGGCCTGACCACCGAAGCCCGAGTCCGCTACCAGGACACCAGTCTGGGCCGGCGGTTGAAGATGCTGCGCGGCAGCCTGCTGGCCTTTGTCGCCATGACCTTCAACATTCAGGGTTGGGGCAAATACAAGCAGATCGTGATCGAGGCCATCGACAACGAAAAATTTGACGACACGCTGCGCATGATTATTTCCGGCACGGCACAGCAGCGCGAAAGGCTGCGCGCATATCTGGAAACGCGGCGCGCGGCGGGCGAACTGGTCTACGGCACGCACGGTTCGTCACGCGCCCTGATGACCTGCGTCGTCTTTGATTACTTCGGACGGCAGGTGCATTTTATCGACGCGGCGGACGGGGGCTATGCCCTGGCGGCGCGCGAAATGAAAGCCCAGTTGGCCGCGGTTTCATGAGCGGCGATGAGATGAAAAATTGCAGCAAAATTGCGCCTCCCTAAAGCAGCTCGCGGATCGTCTCCGCTAACTGCGGCGTGATCCCGCGCACGCGCGTCAGTTCTTCGACGCTGGCGTTTTTGATGGCGTTGATGCTGTTGCCGAAGGCCTTCAGCAGCGCTTTACGCCGCGACGGGCCGATACCGGGGATCGTCTCCAATCGGCTCGCCATGCCCAGCTTGGTGCGTGCCGCCCGGTGACTGGTGATGGCGAAGCGGTGCGCCTCGTCACGCACGCGCTGTACCAGATACAATGCCTGGCTGCGCCGCGACAGCACCACCGGCAGCGGCTTGCCCGGCAGATAGATTTCCTCGTACTGTTTCGCCAGCGAGATCAACGGCACTTTTTGCGTCAGCCCGAACTCCGAAAGCACTTCTGCCGCCACATTCAACTGGCCTTTGCCGCCGTCCACCATGAGCAGATCGGGCAGCAGTCGCCACGTTTCGTCCCTGTCTTTGCCGCCCGGCGCGATAGGCAGCGGGTTTTCCTGCGCCTCGCGCCAGCGTGTAAAGCGCCGCGTCAGCGCCTCGCGCATCGACTGGTAGTCGTCTGAGCCTTCGTGCATGATGGTGCGGATGTTGAACTTGCGGTATTCGTCTTTTTTCGGCGTGCCCTGCGTAAACACGACGCGGCTGGCGACAATCGCCGTGCCCTGCGTCGTGCTGATGTCGTAGCACTCGATGCGGTTGGGCGGTTTGGGCAGACTCAGCGCTTCTTGCAGTTCGGCCAGCGCCGTTTCCTGCTTATGGGTGTCCGCTTCCCACTGCGCTTTCATCATGCGCAGCGCTTCGCCCGCGTTTTCCTGCGCCAGCTTGAGCAAAGCGTGTTTGTCGCCGCGTTTGGGCACGCTGATGCTGACCTTGCCACCGCTGCGTTTGTCGCGCAGCCAGCGTTCGATAATGCGCGCTTCTTCCACCTGTTCCGGTAAAATCAATTCGTTAGGGATTTCCGGCGCGCCAGCGTAAAACTGCTTGACAAAGGCTTCCAGCACTTCGGCATCGTTCACATCCAGCGTGCCTTCCAGCGCGCGCGAATCGCTGCCGATCAGGCGCCCGTTGCGGATAAACATGATCTGCACCACCGCTTCACCGTTTTCCCGCGCCAGCGCGATCACATCCTGGTTTTCCATGCCCGGCGTGACGGCTTTGTGTTCCTGCGTGATGTAGTCGATGGCCTTGAGTTGGTCGCGCAGCGAGGCCGCCTTTTCGAATTGCAGCGCTTCGGCGGCGCGCTGCATGTCGCTCGTCATGCGCGTGATCACCGCTTCCGATTTGCCGCCCAGCACGTCCATCAGTTCGCCGATCATCGCGCGGTACTGTTCCTGATTCACCGCGCCGATACACGGAGCCTGGCACAATTTGATGTCGTAAAACAGGCAGGCACGCTCGTCTTTGCCCGTGATGATGCGGTCGCAGGTCAAATAGGGGAACGCTTTGCGCAGCACGCGCAGCGTGTTTTGCACCGCCCACATCGTCACATACGGCCCGAAATAACGGCTGCCATCCTGCACCACGCGCCGCGTCGTTTCCACTTTCGGAAACGCCTCGTGCCACGAAATGCGGATATAGGGATAGCGCTTATCATCTTTCAGGCTGATATTAAAGCGCGGCTTATGGCGTTTAATCAGCGTTTCTTCCAGAATCAGCGCCTTCACTTCGCTTTCGGCCACGATAAAATCAATATCGGCCACCAGTTGGCGCATCACCAGAGTTTTTTGTTGATGGTCGGCGTTGGTCGTGAAGTAGCTGCGCACGCGGTCGCGCAGGCGTTTGGCCTTGCCCACGTAGATGATTTTTGCGTCGGCGTCCTTCATCAGGTAGACACCGGGCTTCAGCGGCAGATGCTTGAGAATCGTGCGGATATGATCGGAAGGCTGGAATGTCATAAGGTTTTTATGTCATTTAGGTTGATTTGTTCTAATTTTAGCGCAAAACACACGCCGCTGCGAAAAGCAGTGATCGTTATCATGATCGCGCTATTGTCGCTACAATCAACGATATATGTTGGATAAGCTGGACACCTTCCTACAATGACCGATCCTCTCCGCAATCAACGAGTCGCTATCATGGGCTTTGCCCGCCAGGGGCGCGCGCTGGCCCGCTGGCTGCCCACCGTCGGCGCGCTGCCCGTCGTCAGCGACAGCAAAGACGCGCAGCAATTGCAGCTCAACCCTGCCGATTGGCCGCAGGTGGAGTTCATTTTTAACGACTCGCAGCAGCAGCTCCCCCCGAACATCGACGTATTGTGCGTCTCCGGCGGCGTCCCGCTCGATACGCCCATGATCCGCGACGCTTACGCGCGCGGCGTGCGTGTCACCAACGACGCGCAGTTGTTCCTCGAACGCTGCCCCGCGCCGGTCGTGGGCATCACCGGCAGCGCCGGCAAAACCACCACGACCACGCTCACGGGCGAAATCTGCAAGCGCGCCGGCTTCACCACTTACGTCGGCGGCAACATCGGCGATGTGCTGCTCGATGTGCTGCCGCAGATCAAGCCCGCTGAGCGCGTGGTGATGGAACTGAGCAGCTTCCAACTGGAGATCATGACGCTCAGCCCGCAGTATGCCGCCGTGCTCAACATCACACCCAACCATCTTGACCGTCACGGCACGATGCAGGCCTATATTGCCGCCAAAGCCAACATTATCCTGCACCAACACAACGATGATTTCGCTGTCCTGAGCAAAGACGATGGCAACAGCCGCGCGCTGGAAGACGAGGTGCGCGGCAGCCTGGTGTCCTTCAGTATGCGCGAACTGCTGGCCGATGGCGCGTTCATGGCGGGCGAACGGCTGCTGCTTTCTGGTCTGTGCAGCCCGGATGGCGCGCCCGTCGTCATCGGCCATCGCCAGGATATTCAACTGCGCGGCGATCACAACGTGCTGAACGTGCTGGCGGCGTGCGCGCTGACCGGCGCCATGGGCATCACCCCCGCCGACATGCTGGCGGCCATACGCGACTTCAAAGGCGTGGCGCACCGCCTCGAAGTCGTGCGCGTCAAAGACGGCGTGACCTACGTCAACGACAGCATCGCCACCGCCCCCGAACGGGTGCTGGCCGCGCTGCGCAGCTATCACGAGCCGCTGGTGCTGCTGCTGGGCGGCAAAGACAAGGATTTGCCCTGGGAAGAAATGTTAGGCGTCGCGCTCACTAAAGCGCGCCATATCATCGCTTTCGGCCACGCCGGCGAGATGATCGCGCGCACACTGCTCACAGTCTACGGCGAAAGCCAGCGTGTGACGCAGGTCGAAAAGCTGGAAGACGCGCTGACAAAGGCCGCCGTCGTCGCGCAGCCCGGCGATGTGGTGCTGCTTTCGCCCGGCGGCACCAGCTACGACGCTTATGTCGATTTCGCGGCGCGCGGCGATCACTTCCGCCAACTGGTAGCGCAGCTTTGATTCAGAATTGTGACGAGGGCTTGTCGGCACGTGGCACAGAATCGTGTACAATGGAGCGTATCTCAAGGGTGATAAGGCTGTAATCATGGCAGATGTTCCGCTCCCGCGTACCCAGACGGAAGCGCCACAATATAGCGACGACGAAATGCTGGAGGCAGCGCCGCGCCCGATTATCGCCACACCGCGTTCTACCGCGCGTGTCGCCGCGCCCACTGTCGAAGGCGAGCGCAAAAAGAGTTTGATCGCCACGCTCGACATCCCGCTGATTCTGGTCGTGAGCGTGCTGCTGGGGATCGGCGCCATGATGGTCTACAGCACCACTTTCTACTGGAGCACGCTGGAATGGGACAGCGACAGCTATATGCTGGGGCTGCACCTGCGCAATATGGGCGTAGGCGCTATCGCTCTGGGCTTGATGCTGCTGATCGACTACCGCATCTGGAAGCGCTTTACCGTCTGGATGCTGTTAGCGGCGATCAGCTTTTTGATCGGTGTGCTCTTGTTTGGCGATCGCACCTTCGGCGCGCGCCGTGCCCTGATCGCCGGCTCGTATCAGCCGGGCGAGCTGGCCGAACTGGTGGTGGTGATTTATCTGGCGGCGTGGTTAGGTTCCAAAGGCACCAAGGTCAGCAGTTTCTTCTACGGCCTGCTGCCCTTCACCCTGATCGTCGGCGTAGTCGGCGGGCTGGTCGTCGCCCAGCCGGACTTAAGCACGGCGCTGATTATTTTTATCTCCGCCGGCATTATGTTTTTCCTGGCGGGCGCTGATCTGCGGCAACTGCTGGCGGGCGCTGTCATCGTGCTGGCCGTCGGTATTTTTGTGCTGCAAAATCTGCTGCCGATTTACGCGCAGGAACGTGTCGATTCCTTCCAGGCCAGCATCACCGATCTCACCCAGGCCAACTGGCACACACAGCAGGCGGTGATCGCTTTCATGAACGGCGGCTGGTTCGGGCGTGGGCTGGGACAAGGCTTGCAGAAGTTCCGCGCGCTGCCGGCGCCGCATACCGATAGTATTTTCGCGGTGATCGGTGAGGAATTGGGCGTCTTGGGCGCGGGATTCGTCGTCGCGCTGTATGTCGCTTTTGCGATTCGCGGCTTCCGCATTGCGCGGCGCGCGCTCGACCCCTTCGGCGCGCTGTTGGCGGCGGGCATCACCATCTGGGTGGTGACGCAAGCGCTGCTCAATATCGCCGTCATGACGGCGCTGGTGCCGTCGTCGGGGATGCCCCTGCCCTATATCAGTTACGGCGGCACATCAATGGTCGTGCTGATGGCGGGCGCGGGCTTGTTGATGAGTATTCACCGCGTCTCAGTGCGCGACAGCGGCACACCAGAACGGAGACAAGATGCGACTGCTTATCGCAGCCGGGGGGACGGGCGGGCACGTGTACCCCGCGCTGGCCGTCGCTGAGGCGCTGCTGGCCGTCCCGGCGCCCGCGTCCGCGCTGCATCCGGGCGGGGATGCCCTTACCGGCACAACAGACGGCACACAAATTTATTTCGTGGGTAGCGCCGGCGGCTTCGAGCGCCCGCTGCTGGAAGAAGCCCGCAGCGCCGGCTTGCAACTGGCGGCCTATGATGAAGTGCGCGCCGGGCCGCTGCACGGCGTGGCGCTGCGTCAGCTCCCGGCCAGCCTGCTCAATCTGCTGATCGGCTTTTTTCAGGCGTTGCGGCTGCTGCGCAAAGTTCGCCCGCAGGCGCTGCTGCTCACCGGCGGTTGGGTCAATGTGCCGGTGGCGCTGGCGGCCTGGCTGCTGCGTGTGCCGAGTCTGATCTATCTGCCAGACATCGAACCCGGCCTGACCATCAAAGCGCTGCGGCCTCTGGCGCGGCAGGTGGCCGTGACGACAGAAGAATCGCGCGCCTTCATCCCCGAAAAACAGATGCTCGTCACCGGCTACCCGCTGCGGCGCGCGCTCATCGAATGCCTGGATCAGCGCGGCGCGGCGCAGGCGCATTTCGGGCTGAATCCCGCCAAAAAGACGCTGTTGGTCTTCGGCGGCAGTCGCGGCGCGCGCAGCATCAACAGCGCGCTGCTGGATATTCTGCCGCAGCTTTTGGCCGACGGCGTGCAGGTGCTGCATGTCAGCGGCACGCTGGATTGGGAGCGTATACAGGCGCAGCGGGCAGCGCTCGGCAGCCCGCCCGATTATCACGCGCACGCCTATTTGCACGATATGGGGCTGGCCTTCGCGGCGGCGGATGTCGTCGTGTGCCGCGCAGGCGCGAGTGTGCTGGGCGAACTGCCTTTGTTCGGCCTGCCGTCGATTCTCGTGCCCTATCCCCATGCCTGGCGCTATCAAAAAGTGAACGCCGAATATCTGGCGCAGCGCGGCGCGGCGCTGCTGCTGGAAGACGCAAAAATGAGCGTGGAACTGCTGCCGGCGCTGCGCACGCTGTTTGGCGATGCGGCGCGGCTGGCGACGATGCAAACGGCGGCGCGCGCGCTGGCACAGCCGCAGGGCGCGCAAAATGTGGCGGCGGCGCTGAGGCGGCTGGGAGCAGGCCGATGATACAACTGCAAGTCGTGATGTGGACGATGGCGCTGTTTTTCTCGTATATCGGCTATCAGCGCGGCTGGAACAAAGAGATCATTTCGACATCGGGCATTATTCTGGCGCTGTTCGCGCTGCACCAGTTCGATACGCTGATTCGCGGTGTACTGTTGGCGAACCTGCCGGGCGAACAGCGCTTCATCGTGCAAACGTTGTTTTTCGTGTTCGTCGTGTATTTCGCCTATCAGACGCGCGCGCTGGTGGGCGGACGCGGCAACGAAGGCCGCGACAGCCTGCAAGAGCGCGTGCTCGGCGGGATTATCGGCTTTGTCAACGGCTATCTGGTGTGGGGATCGCTGTGGTACTTCCTGGACATCAACAATTATCCGGCGGGGCTGCTGGTGACGCCGCCGGCTGACCGCGACAATGTGGTGGCGACGCTGCCGCTGTATTTGCTGGCGGGCGGGCCTGCCGGGCCGGGCGACCTGCTTTCGCTGATCGTGATCGTGCTGTTTCTGGTGGTGCTGATCGTGATTTGAAGCGCCAAAGCGCCGTATTCCGGCAGATTTTCGCCTTCGTATTTTTCAATCAACACGCTGATTTCTTGTGCGACCTTCACTCCCGTTTTCCGTCAGTCACCAAAAAACAACGTGCAGGGCAAGCACACCCCACACGCGCTGGTCTATCGTTTGCCGCGTCCTGGCTACCCGCTGGGACACGTCGTCAGAAACGGCGCAGCGTCGCCGTTGATGCGGAAGAAGCGGAAAGCCGGCGCGCCGGCTGCGCGCATGAGGGTGGCGTTATTGCCGTAGATCGTGAGTTCGCCCGTGATGGGCGGCAGGGCGTTCGGCCCGTCGCTGCTGTACGGCCCGTCGCTGAAGGCATACGTCGCGCCGGCGGTCAGGCAGATGGTGTCGGCGGCGGGGCTGCTGTTGGCGCTGCTGGCTCACGAAAAATTTCAATGCGTGCCCATAAAACTCACGGCAAAAAGGGGCGCATTTTCGCGCCCCGCGTCCAGACTTTATGCTCTTGTGCGCGGCGCGGCCTACGCCGGCTGTGGTTCGGCCTGCCAGTATTCGGCATCATAGGCCGGCAGTTCGCAGCGCAGGCGGCCGTCGTGGCGCAGCCCCAGCGCGTAATCGGCCTGCATCAACTGGTGAATCTCGCTCGTGCCCTCGTAGATCACCGAGCCTTTGCTGTTGCGCAGATAGCGTTCTACCGGGTATTCATCGCTGAAGCCATAGGCGCCATGAAGCTGCACGGCCTCCAGCGCCGCCTTGACCGCCATATCGGTGGCGTACCACTTGAACATGCCGGTTTCGCGCGTGTTGCGCTTGCCGCTGTTCTTCATCCAGCCCACCTTGTACATCATAAGCTGCGCCGCGTCATACCACTGCTGCATGTAGGCCAGCTTTTGTTTAATCAACTGATGCTCGCCGATGGGCTTGCCAAACGTCTTACGTTCGTGAGCATACTTCAGGCTGTCTTCCAGACAGGCGCGGATCAACCCCGTAGCGCCCGCGCCGACTGTGTAACGCCCGTTATCCAGGCATGACATAGCGATTTTAAAGCCTTCGCCCTCTTCGCCCAGCCGGTTGGCAGCAGGCACTTCCACGTCCTGCATCGCCACCCAGCCCGTAGACCCGGCGCGCACACCCAGCTTGCCGTGAATGTCGCCCATCGTCACGCCCGGCATATCGCGCTCGACAATAAAAGCTGTCATGCCTTTATGAGCCGCGGCGGGGTCGGTCTTCGCCACGACGAGGAAATTGTGCGCTTTGGTCGCCAGGCTGATCCACATTTTTTCGCCGTTGAGGATATATTTGTCGCCGGCTTTGCGCGCGGTCGAAACCATGCTGACGACATCGCTGCCCGCGCCCGGTTCCGTCAGGCAGAAGGCAGCGTATTTTTCGCCGCGCGCTTGCGGCACGAGGAAGCGCTGTTTTTGCTCCTCTGTGCCCCATTGCAGTACGGCCAGGCTGTTCAGCCCCATATGCACGCTCATCACCACGCGCAGATGCGTATCGGCGCGTTCTAATTCCTCGCAGACCAGGCCGAGCGTGATGTAATCGTAGCCCTGCCCGCCGTAGCGCACCGGGATACAAATCCCCAGAATGCCCAACTCCGCCATACGTGGCAGTTCGGCGGGATTCATCTCCTGTTTGCGATCCCACTCGCCGATTACGGGTAAAATTTCTTTGGCTGCCCAATCGCGCACCATTTTACGAACCTGCATTTGCTCCTGCGTCAGTGCGAAATCCATGAAAAAACCTTCTTGGGAACAGTGAACAGATTTATGGCGCGATTATAACACGCCGCAGCAGGCGCGTTTACACAAAATGTCAGGCCCTTATTGGGCGATGTGTACAGAATCCGCTGCCGTTTGCCAGGCACAGGCCGTTCCGGGCAGCGGCGGGGGCAATCGCAGGCAAGTGGGCGCGTGATT
>JACAER010000062.1 GCA_013388745.1 Chloroflexota bacterium | reverse complement strand
GTCATGTCGCCGCCGTTGCGCGACAAACGGAACCAAGAGATATTCTGGAACGCGCTGCGCCAGCGATTCGTCTCGACGGTTGCCACCGACCACGCGCCGTTCGACTTTGTCGGTCAAAAAGAAATGGGAAGCAACGACTTCACGAAAATCCCGAACGGCATCCCATCACTCGAAGATCGCATCAACCTGTTGTACACTCACGGTGTGTGCGAGGGGCGTCTCGACCTGAACACGTTCGTTGATTGTGCCAGCACTCAGGCGGCGCGGTTGTTCGGTTTATACCCGCGCAAAGGTACGATCGCCGTCGGCAGCGACGCCGATTTGGTGGTGTACGATCCGAATTATCGCGGAACAATCTCGGCACGAACGCATCTGCTCAACATAGACTATAGTGCCTTCGAAGGATGGCAGATCAAAGGAAGGCCGCATCTTGTTACCGTTCGCGGCGAAGTCGCGGCGCGTGACGGGAAGTTTGTCGGCACGGTGGGTCGAGGCAAGCTCATCAAGCGGGAGACACTGAAGGAATAGAGTCTCGCTGCAATGTTGCAGCCTCTTGACGGTCTGATCGGTTTTAGTGATATTCAATTTGGAATCGTTACTAATTCGGGGAGGACCAAATCTAATGCGCATCGCTTGTCCAAAATGTGAGTGGGAGCCGACCGCAAGCGATTTGTGGGCGTGCGTGCCTGGTTGCGGGAACGTGTGGAACACATTTGAAACGATGGGGCGGTGCCCCGGCTGCGGAAAGGTTTGGCGCGAGACCTGCTGCCATCAGTGCGCGAAGTGGAGTCCGCACTTCGATTGGTATCACGATTTGCCGGAGATCGAGATCACGGAAGAAAGTCTAGAAACCGCCCGCAACTGACAAAGGTTCTGAAGGTGTTTAGAGCCTCCTCGACAAGTTCCCTGTGACGTTTTCTCACCACTGAATATCTTTTGTGAGAAAAAGCCCTACACTCCAGTTCTCACTCAAGTCGAACGCCGTTGCGTAGTCGCGACTATCGCCTATGGCGCGGATGCTTCCGTACACGCTCCACTCAACATCCAACCACTGTGTGCCGAGACCTACACGGAAAACGATCTTACTGTCGTTTTCCACATAACCGTTGATGCCGGTCATCTCGACGAAGCCATAAGTGTCCTCGTTCAAGGACGCGACACAGGCGGCGCCGATTGTCAGGATGTCGTTTTGAATGCCAATGGTAGTCGGGCTGCCGATGATCCCGAAGCCAATGTTGAGCCGCGGCTCGAACGCTCCGAGCCTTGCGGAGACTAGCGCTTGAAAATAGAAGTCCGTGATGTCGCTGCCGAGTTTGAGCGGCTGGTATGAAGTGTTTGGCAGCTTCACGACGGTGCGGACGCCGACGACGGGAACGCTTTCCGAGTCACCGAGGAGCGTAATCTTGGTAGCGATGAAGAGGTCGCCCCAATCGTATGCTTTGCGCCCGCCGGAGAATGTGGCAACAAGGCTGCCATGCCAGTCGAGTGTGAAGTCCACATTGTTCGCAACGCCGAGCGTGAGGTGCGCAACAAAGGTGCGCAATAATTCTTCGGCAAGGTCGGGCGCAGGCGCTTGCCGCTTTACAAGATATTCGGCACCGATTCCCGTTTGCAAATGCCACGCGCCGAGCGGCTGCGCGCTCACGGTATGGATGATGGGGCGTTGAGCAAATGCTGGAATCGCGCACATCAGCAAGAGGAACCATTGGAAGGGGAACCATTGCAGGAGATGCGACACTCGTTAGTCCGTTGTGATGGTAGTGTGTGTTAAAACAATCTACGCACTTCGGCAAGATAAAAAAAGGCGGCTCGTTGCCGCCTTTTATCTTGTTGGTAGGTCTCACTCCAATTTTAGCTTTTTGAGTTTTGGCTTGATTACAAACTGGCAGTACGGCTGCGATTTATTCTCGTTGTAATAATTGTGATGATAGTCTTCGGCGACGTAGAACTTCGTGAGCGGCGAAATCTGCGTGACGATGGGCGAGGCGAACTCCGTTTGCGCCTCGCGTTTCGATTTCTCTGCGGCGGCTTTTTGCTTTTCGTCGTGATAGAAAATGACGGAACGATACTGCGTGCCGACGTCGTTGCCTTGCCGGTTCAGCGTCGTAGGATCGTGTGCCTGCCAAAACACCGCGAGCAAGTTTTCGTAACTGACCTTCATTGGGTCAAACGTGATTTGCGCGACTTCGGCGTGTCCCGTTGTTCCGCTGCAGACTTCTTTGTAGGTCGGCTTTTCTGTCGTGCCGCCCGCGTAGCCCGGTACGACGGATGTCACTCCACTGATGCGTTGAAAGACCGCCTCGACACACCAGAAACATCCTGCACCGAATGTTGCTTTCTCCAAGTGTTTCTCCTTCCCGTTGGTTCCTCCGAAGAGTACCAACAATGCAATGGTGAATGTTTTCATGTTCCCTCCTTATGTCACTCAAGGTACGAATCAACTATCACGATTCTCTCGCGCGGGGATACGCGAGTCAACAGTGTTTGCCTTTGCACGTGGAGGGTGCCCGTTTCGTCACGATGGGCAAGCGCGCATGTGCGACTAATTTTTCCACGTCCGAAGGACTCCTTTGGAGACGCAGACTGTCAGGTTTGCGGCATGGTACACACTTCTGACGATCGCCTTCGGCGAATCTCGCCGCAGGCGGATGTGGTCTATTAGCAGCCCCCCCAAATACTTTTGCTGATCAAGCTCGTCAGAGGGTACGCACGAGGTGCCGACACCGATCGTCATCGCACGCGTCCGACGAAAACATCAGGCTCGCGTCGTCCGATGCCGCTGTCGAACAGCTTGACCAACGCCAAGCCAGCGATGAAGCCGCCGATGTGCGCCGCGTATGCGACACCGCCGCCCTGGTTGCCAATGGAGCCGAAGCCACCGATGAGCTGCAGCAGAAACCACCCGCCAATCGCAACGATGGCGGGGACTTCTTGCAGCATGTTCAGGATAATGACGCGCACGCGTTTCTTTGGGAAGAGAATCAGGTAGCCGCCGAGCACTCCCGAGATTGCGCCCGAGGCGCCGAGACTCGGGATGAGCGGATTGCCGCCGAGTGCGTAGGTGGAGAAGACGTGCGCGAGCGATGCGAGCAAACCACATGCGAGGTAGAACGCGAGATACTTTCCGTGTCCCATGCGGTCTTCGAGATTGTCACCGAAGATCCACAAGTAAAACATATTCCCGGCGATGTGCCCGAAGCCACCGTGCATGAACATGGACATGAGCAGGGTGAGATAGACGGAGATGGGCGTCGGTTGCAAGCCAGGCACGTCGAACGTTTGTCCAGTGTTCGGGTCTTGCGCGACTTGGTCTTCGGTCACGATGTCTTGCCCCGAAGAAATTTCCGCGGGCACGGTTGCCCATGCCATCGTGAATTGTTCGTTTGCGCCGAGCCCTTGCAAGAATACGAACACTGCGATGTTGAGCGCGATGAGCGCGTAATTGACAAGCGGCTTAATAGTGCGGTCGGTGTTGTCGTCGCCAAGCGGCATGATCATGGGGAGCCTCGTTTGGTTGTGGATGCGTTCCGGCTGGTTGATAAAACTTACGTATCGAGGTGTTGACAAGCAAGGGAACATTTTCGTTTCAGACACACAGAAGCATCGCACAAAGACGCCAAGCCGCAAAGCGTGGTTGCGAAAAACAACTCAGGGCAGCCTTCAAGCTGGTCGCGCTCTCAAGGCGAATTTTTTGGGGGCTGCAGACGCGCTACATCGTCCCAAAGTGTGTACTGAGGCGCGTCTGAAGGAACCCTTGGGGCTACAGCACGAGCTTGGTTGCAGGATGGTTGTGAAACGCGTGGTAGATGCTCGTTCGCTCCTCATCGCTGTGCACAACGACGAACACCTTGAGCGACAAATAGTTTCCTTTTTCGCTCAAATGCGACAGCGTGACGGTGTGGCGTTTCCGCGCGACAATCGTCGCGATTGCAGAGCGCAAGTCCGCCTCGCTCGTCCCGATGAGCACGTATGCCCACTCGCATGGGTAGGTAAGGGCGAGCTTTTGGTCTGTGAGTTTCGCTTGCATTAATCTAATCTATCGTAATTATCGGTTGCGCTGTACAGATTATTGAGAGGCAGTTGCTTGATATTCCGACGGTTTTTCGGGTCGTGGACGTAGCGTGCGAGGATCTTGTATGCATCGTAGTCGAACCGATGAATGCCCTTGAACAGCTCGGTTTGCCCCATCTCCGTGAAGCGATAACTTGACAGCAAGCACCAGTTGTCTATCAGAAACGCCTCGCCCTCGTTCGTTGCGGGATTGCGTTCTTCGATGACCACGCCGCCGTTGAAGGGCCACGCTTTGATGCGCCGCGTCGCAAAGGCTTCTTCGACGCGCGCGTTGTACAACTCGGCAGACTCCTCGCCTGCGCATGCTCCGTTGCACTGATGCAAATGATACGCGAAGCAGTAGGATGTCGTTTGCTGTAGTCCGAGCAGTTTTTGGCACAGGCGAAATTCTTTCGTTATGGTGGCAAGAAATACCTTTGCCTGCTTGTAGTTCTTGAAGATCGCCAGAATCGGTGCGTCAAGGTCAATCTCGATGTCGTGAGTTTTTTCCAATTCAACACGTGCGTAGCCTTCAGGGGTGGTCACACGGCGGGCGAGCACCAAATCCTTGTGCTCGCGCGCCGCGATGTTGTACATCGGACGCAGTTCCTTAATGAGCTGTGATTCGAGGAGCAGCGCGCCCAGCTCGCCCGTTGTTTGCCGCACCTCGATGCGATGGACCTGCTGCGCGATTTCCATTTCGCGGCTCGACCGATGATCGCCGCTGAAATGGGAGAGCACGCGGTCGCGAATGCAAATACTTTTGCCGACGTACAAGATTTCGTTCTGCTTGCCGTAAAATACATACACGCCGGGCGTTTCAGGCAGGGCGTCGATTGCTTCTTTGTCGAGATGAGAAGGGATGCTGCTCGTTTTCAGAATTGCGCGCACGGCTTGTTCCAGCAGCGCGCTTGTTACGTTCCGTTCGACGACCTGAAGGAAAGCGTAAACCGCTTGCGCGTCGCCCATCGCGCGATGTCGTTCTGCGCAGAGGATATCGTGCCGCATCAGCACCGAGTCGAGGTCGTGGTTGCGATGTTCGGGAAAGAGTCTCCGCGAAAGTTTCACTGTGCATAAGCAGCGCGCGCTGAATTCGCGTCCCAGTCTTCTGAATTCGTTCTTGATGAACCCGTAGTCGAATCGTGCGTTGTGCGCGACGAAGACCGCGCCCTCCAACAAGGTGAATAC
>JACAER010000042.1 GCA_013388745.1 Chloroflexota bacterium | reverse complement strand
GCAGATGTGCATCCGCCTCTCGGCTTACACCCAGGCTGACCTGACGCAGGTGGACAAAATCCAGTTCGCGCTCTTCTGGGCGGGCACCTATTATGTCGATGACATCGCTTTTGGTGTCGCCGCGCCTTAATCATGTGATGTCCTTTTCTCTGGCGTAGATCATGGCCTCTGCGCCAGAGGAATCCCACAGTGTTCAACATCGACTACATGGGGTTAAAGGGAGAATTTGAATGAAAGCTTATGTACACGGCATGAACCGCCGTCAATTCTTGCAGATGTTGGCGATCGGCAGCGGCGGGCTGGCGTTGTTCGGTCGGGGCATGCCCGCGCTGGCGCAAGCCACCCCTGCGCCGCCCGTTGATGTGCAGTTGAATACCTCTGGTTGGCCGATCGAGATGCCCATCGCCGATGCTGCTCCTGGCACTTTCCAGGCCGGCTACGCGCGTGCTTTCCAGACCTGGCTGGACTTGAATCCCGGTGTGCGCGTCCAGCAAATCGAGTTTAATCCCTGGGACGCCGCCGGGCTGCGCACTGCGATTGCTGGCGGCACAGCCCCCTTCACCTATCCTATCGGCGTGATGGGCGGTTGGAACGTCGCCGGCATTCAATCGGCTTTCGCGCAGGGGGCGTTCGCCGACATCACCGACGTTTTTAACCGTTACAACGTTCTCGACATGCTCGACCCTAGAGTCGCCGCCAGCACCTCGCGCTGGATGGCCGGTGATCGCATTTTTGGTATCCCCTACGAAGTCGTTTCCAGTCAGGGTTATTTCTACAATCGCGCGCACCTCGAATCCATTGGTATGGAACGCATCCCCATGTCGTGGACATGGCAGGACATGCGCGAAATGGCGCTGCAACTTACCACACCCGATCGCAAGGGGCTGGCGATGGCCGCCTATGCGCTCAACTGGATTCTGCCCTCCTACGGTATCGGCTTTGATGGCCTGGTTTCGCGTTATCCCATTCCGGGGCGCGGCTTCAACTGGCGGTGGGACTTCACCACTTTTGTCGATGATATGGTCGAAGGCGTTGAGCTCTGGCGCGGCATGTACTTTGACGACCAATCGGTCTTCTCTGATCCCAACTATTGGGACTTCTCGCAAAACGGGCCGCTGGCTGCCGCCTTCTACGATCAGCGCGTCTCCATGACGCCCGGCATCAGCCTGTTCTTCTCCGATATGGCGCAGCGCATGAATATCACAGTGGCCGAAGCCGACCAGATGATGAGCTTCGTCCGTGCCCCGTTGGGACCCACTGGTTTCACGCCGGAACAGCCCATCACGCCAAGCGCCTGGGCGTTCAGCCCCGATCTCAGCGCCGAACAATTGGACAAGGGCGTCTCACTCTTTACCTACATGCTGCTGGGCGAAGGTTTTATCCAGACCATGCAGCACATCTTCCAGGAAACCGGCGATCTCGGCGCGATCCTGCGCAGCCTGCGCTGGCCGTATGCCAACCGTTACTCGGAAAGCATTCCCGGCGTCGAAGGCTCGCTCAGCCAGGCGGCGGGCAGCAATTACTCTGCCGCCCTCAACGAGATTTTTGACCAGCCGCGTCTGCCGGAAGTCGGCGCCTACATCCCCGCCGAAGTCAACAACGGTCCCGGCGACACCCCCTGGTACGACAAAATCACCCGCTGGGCTTTCACCCGCGACCCGTTCGATGTCCGCGCCGAAGCCGCCGAGATGGAAAGCATCCTCAACCAACAGGCTTCGACCTTTGCTTCTACCCTGGACGAAAACGCCTTCGCCGAGGGCATTCGCCGCTACTATGCCGATTGGGACGCGCTCTTGCAGCAGACCGCGCCGCTGTTCTACGAACAGCGCTTCCGCCCGTTCTATGAGCTGCGTATCGCCCCCAATTTCGGCTGATCGTGTTTCTGGGGTTCCCCGGCGTTGATTTTCGGCGGTGGGGAACCCCAACAACGAGGGAGAATGTTATGGCTGCACAGGCCGAAGTGCTCGATGCACCGAGCGCGCAGAGCAGCGTTCCCAGCGAGGTCAAAGCGCGCCGCCGCTGGCAGTTGGCGCTGTTTATTGTGCCCGCGTTCCTTTTCCAGTTTTTCTGGGGCTGGTATCCCATGCTGGTGGCGCTCTTCCTCAGCATGACCGATGCTCCCATTCGCGGCGCGCTCACCTGGCAGGGGCTGAACAACTACAACCGACTGCTGCTCGACCCGCTGGTGCCGATGGCTTTTCGCATCACGCTGATTTACGCCGGTTTATCCATTCTGCTCACCTTCGCCATTCCCATTTTTGTCTCTATTCTGCTGATGGAAATGCCGCCGAACGTCATGCGCGTTATGATGATTCTGTGGTTTTTGCCCCTCAGCGGCATCGCCAGCACGCTGTTCTGGCAGTATCTCTATAATGAACAGTTTGGGCTGTTCCAGTGGATTGCTACCGCCGTGCTCGGTTTGCCACCCCAATCTTTCTTAAGCAGTCAGAATTGGGTGCTGCTGTGGCTGATTCTGCCTAGCATCCTGCTCTACGGGCCGGGACTGTACTACCTCACCGGCTTGCAGAGCATCCCGCGCTCCTATTACGAAGCGGCGGAGATCGAAGGCGCGGGTTTCTGGCGCAAAATCTGGACAATTTCGCTGCCGCGTCTGCGCCCCATCATAGCCATGACCCTTTTGTTCGCCATCATCGGCTCGTTGCAGGAATTCACCTTCCCCGATCTGATGACGCGCGGCGGCCCCAACGGCGCCAGCCGCACGGTGGTGATGTACATCATGAACATTCTCAACAATGCCCGTTACGGCGATGCGACCGCGCTGGCTGTGATGCTCTTCGCCCTGATTATGGTCGCCACCCTGATTTACCGTATCGTCTTCAAAGCCGATCCCGACCAATAGCCCAAGAGGAGCCAGCCCATGAGTCTCTTTCCCGTTGTTGGACGCAAGCAGCCCCGTTTGCGCGTGGCCTGGTGGGTAATCGTCGCGCTGCTCTGCCTGGGCATCTTCATGCATCTCATTCCCTTTTTTATCATGATCAGCACCTCCTTTAAACCCGCCAGCGAAGCAATGGCCATGCCGCCCACCCTGTTCCCGCGCGAACCCACGCTCGCCGGCTGGGAATTGGCTTTCAATATGACCGCTTCGGCGCGCAGCCTGATTTCGCAGCCCTTGAGCCAGTATTTCATCAACTCCGTCATTATGACGGTAGGCACGCTCCTGCTCTCCATCCCTATCACCTCTATGTCGGCTTATGCCTGCAGCAAACTGCTCAAAGGCCGCAGCGCCCGCTACTGGTTCTTCTTTTTCATCGGTACGCTCATGCTGCCCGGCATAGTGACGCTTATCCCCTCGTATTTGCTGACGCGCAATTTCCCCTTCCCGCTGCCTGTCGCGCCCACCATTCCCGGCACAGAAACGCCCTTCCCCACCATTCGTATCTGGAACACCTTCTGGGCGGTGATTTTGCCAGCGGGTTTCAGCGCGGGCAATTTTCTGCTCTTCAAAGGCTTTTTTGACAGCATCCCCGATTCCATCATTAACGCTGCGCGCGTCGATGGCGGCTCAGAATTCAACATTTTCCGCCGCATTGTGCTGCCGATGAGCGTGCCCGTCTTTGCTGTCACCATCTATTTTCAGTTCAGCGGCACGTGGGAAAGTTACTTATGGCCGCTGGTGGTCATTCAGGATAGCAGCATCGCCCCGCTGACGCTAGCCGTGCGCCGCCTGGTCGATGCCTTCACCTACGCTGGCACCACTAACGCCCAGACCGCTCTGGGACAGTCGGCCAATGTCTCCAATCTCGTCAATCAAGGGTTGTCGTGGAATGGCTTAATGGTCCTGGGGCTGTTGCAGGCCATTCCCGTGTTCCTCTTTTTCATCGTCGTGCGCGAATACCTGCTGAAGGGTGTGCGCATCCAGGGGCTAAAATGAGCAGCGTTCAACTCGAAAACGTCGTCAAATATTATGACAGCGCGCTCCTGCCGGGCGCCGCGCCCGCGCTCGATCATATCACGCTCGAAATCCGCGACGGCGAAACCGTGAGCGTGGTTGGCCCCTCCGGCTGCGGCAAAAGCACGCTGCTTAAAACCATCGCCGGCCTCGAACGTCCCGACGCAGGACGCATTTTTTACAACCAAACCGAGGTCACGCAGATTCCGACCCAGGAGCGCGGCATCGGCATGATCTTCCAGGATTACGCGCTGTACCCCAACCGCGAAGGCCAGGGCAACCTGAGTTACTATTTTGAGGTGCGCAAAAAGACAGAAGAAGAAAAACAGCAGCGTCTCAAAGAAACTGCCGAAATGATGGGCATCGGCTTCGACCTGCTGCTCAGCCGCCAGGTCGATACGCTCTCCGGCGGCGAACGCCAGCGTGTCGGCATCGCCCGCTGCATCGTCCGCGACCCGAACGTCTTCCTGATGGACGAACCGATCAGCAACCTCGATGCCAAACTGCGCGAACGCACGCGCGTCGAGATGCGGCGCCTGCTCAGCAAATTTGGCATCACCACGCTCTATGTCACCCATGACCAGCAGGAAGCCATTTTTATGGGGGATCGCATCATCGTCATGCGCGCGGGGCGTGTCGAACAGTTCGACAGCTTCGATGCCCTGTATTACACTCCTGCCAACCTCTTTGTCGCTTCGCTCATCGGCACACCGCCCATCAGCGTCCTGCCCGCCGAACGCGACGGCCTGACTCTGCGGCTGCACAGCGGCGATTCGTGGACGCTGCCGGAAGCGCTGGCGCATACACTGCCGCCGGGCCGCCTGCGTCTGGCTGTGCGCCCCGAAGGCTGGTTGGTCGCGCTCCAGCCGGGCGATGGGCTGGCGCTCAATGTCACGCATATCGAGCGCCTTTATACCGAACGCGCGGCCTTTGCCCACGGGCAGCTTGGCGGCGCGGCGATTAACGCGCTGGTACCGCTCGATTTTCCCGATACACGCCAGGTCTTTTTGCAACCGGATTGGGAACGCAGCTACGTTTTTCACGCTGACAACGAATCCGCGCTGCATGTACCCGGCGTGCCAGACCTCTTTTAACTGGACGGGCGTTATGGCTTCGATTACAGTCACCAATCTCACCAAACAATTCGCCGAAAAAACAGCGGTGAATGCTGTCAGCTTTGAACTGGGCGAGCACGAATTTCTTGTGCTGGTCGGGCCTTCCGGCTGCGGCAAAACCACGACGCTGCGCATGTTGGCCGGGCTGGAACCCGCCAGCGGGGGCGACATCTATTTTGGCGAACGTCGCGTTAACGATATTCGCCCCAGAGATCGCAACGTGGCGATGGTCTTTCAGGACTATGCTGTTTTCCCGCACCTCACCGTCTACGACAACATCGCCTATGGGCTGCGTTCGCGCGGCGCGTCCCGTGCCCTCATCCATGAGCGCGTGACCGCCGCCGCCAAAACCTTCCGTATCGATCAGTTGCTCAAGCGTAAGCCGCGCCAGCTCAGCGGCGGTGAACGCCAGCGTGTCGCCCTTTCACGTGCGATGGTGCGCGACGCCGATTTGTTTCTCTACGATGAACCGCTTTCCAATCTCGATGCCCAACTGCGCCACCAGGCGCGCGAAGACATTGTGGCGCTGCACAACCAAAAGCAAAAACCCAGTGTGTATGTCACGCATGACCAATCCGAAGCAATGGCGATGGGTGATCGTATCGCCGTCATGCGCGACGGCAAAATCGAGCAGATCGGCGCTGGCGGCGACCTCTACAAGTCTCCCGCTAACCTCTTTGTCGCCTACTTCATCGGCACGCCGAGCATCAACCTTTTTGATGTGACGATCGAAGTCGAAGCTGACGAATTTTACGCCGTGAATCCGGGCTTGCGTGTGCGCCTGCCTGCCGAAATCCGCGACGCGCTGCAAACTTACGTCGGCGCGCCGGTCAAAATGGGACTGCGCCCCGAAGATTTGCACTCGCCCAAACTCGCCCCCTTCGCCGTCACCGAGTTTAATCAGATACGCGGCATCGTGAATGTCATCGAGCCATCGTCTACTGGATGCGCCGTTTACCTCAGCACTATTGAAGGCGTGCCGCAGGATTTTACCGCCACTTTCCGCACCCGTTTGCCAGCCACGTATCTAGAAAAAGAGATTCCGCTGGCGCTGCATCTCGAAAAAGCGCACTTCTTCGACCCCCAAAGCGGCCTTTCGCTGCTCAAGCGCTGAGACCTGTCATGCCCTTTTTTGACGACTCCGACCCGCGCATCGAAGAAGAACGCACCCCGCTAGAACGTGCCTTCGCTATTCTGCGCGACCAGCTAGAACGCATGGTAGCCCTCAATCTGTTGTGGGTGGCGCAGGGTTTGCCGCTGCTGCTGGCGTGGGCTTTCCCCCTGCCCGATTTTTTGCGTCTGACCTTCACCCTGTACAGCGCGCTCGCTTTTCCGCCCGTCACCGCTACTCTGTTTGCCGTCTTATGGCAGGTTAGCACAGGCGCAGCCGTTGATCGTTACCTGATTGGCGATTGTTTCCGCCAGCAGCTTAAGCCTGGCCTGCTCAAGCTAATGCCCCTCTACAGTCTCTTTTTCTGGCTGGCTGCGCTAGCGCTGTTCGCGGAAGACAATGGCTGGCTGCTGCTGGATGTGCTGGCACGCCTGTTGTTGCTGCTCACGCTGCTGGTGTCGCTCTACTGGGGGCCACTGCTCGTCGCCCAACCTGCCTGGCCGCTGTCTCGCCTGGCCGCGCGCGCTGTCCGCTTGTTCTGGCTGCACCCCGCGCATACACTGCTGCTGGCGCTGGTCTGTCTGGCCGCGCTCTTTTTGGGCATCGTGTCGATCGCTGGGCTGGCGCTCATCGTGCCCATTCTCGTCATGCTGCTGCAAACCGAGTTTTATCGTGCGGTCGCGCTTTGAAAGGCTAATCTATGACCTTCCTCGAAATCCATCACCTCACTAAAACCTACGGGCAAAATGCCGTGCTGCGTGACATCACTCTGTCGGTGGCCGAGGGTGAATTTTTCGTGCTGTTGGGGCCTTCCGGCGGCGGCAAAAGCACGCTGCTGCGCGTCCTCTGCGGTATCGAAAAAGCCGATGCTGGCCACATCATTCTTAATGGCCGCGACATCACCAACCTCACGCCGCGTGAGCGCAATATTGGCATGGTCTTCCAGGATTATGGCCTCTACCCCCATATGAACGCCTGGGAAAACATCGCCTACGGACTGGAAGCGCGCGGGATGCCCAAAAACATGATCGACCAACGCATCAAAATCGCCGCCGAAAAATTGGGTATTACACCGCTGCTTCAGCGCGTTGTGGTCGATCTTTCCGGCGGCGAACAGCAGCGCGTGGCGCTGGCACGCGCGTTGGCGAAAGATGCCGATCTGTATCTATTTGATGAGCCGCTCTCGAATCTTGACCCCAAACTGCGTGTGCAGGCGCGCCGCGACATCCTCATGGTGCATCGCGAAAAGCGCAAGCCTTCGCTCTATGTCACACACGACCAGACCGAAGCCCTCGCCAGCGGTGATCGTATCGCCATCATCGCGCACGGACACTTACAGCAGATCGGCGCTGCCCGCGATCTCATCCAGCATCCAGCCAACACCTTCGTCGCCGGCTTTATCGGCGCGCCCTCCATGAATCTCGTGCTCAGCACCCTGACGTTCGATTCCGTCCATGACGTCTATGCGGCGCGCTTCGGCCAAAACGCGGCGCTGTCCCTGCCCGCCCGCTGGAACGCTGTGCTGCGCGCCCACAACAAAGACAAAGTTGTGCTCGGCATTCCGCCCACCGCTTTTACACTCATGAACAGCGCTTCGGCGGGGGACACGCTGCTGGAAGCCGAAATTGAAAACGAAGACGCGCTGGTTGGCGAGGTGATCGTCGTCTTCAAGCTGGCCGCCGGCCCCTCGTTCGCCGCCCTGTTCCAGATTCTCGACGATACCACTTTTGCCATTGGCGACCGCATTCACTTACAGGTCGATACCGAGCAGCTTTGCCTCTTTGACCCGGATACCGAGCAAGCGTTGTCCTGAGGGAGCTTATGACACTCCGCCACAGCATTTTGGAGCAGTTTTGAGGAGCATTTACGATGACCACTTCCCCCAATTGGCAGCTTGTCTGGCACGACGAATTCGACGGCGCGCAGGGAACGCCGCCCGATCCGCAAAAATGGGAATGTGAGATTGGCGGGCATGGCTGGGGCAATCAGGAATGGCAGTATTACACCGCCGAGACCGCCAATGTCGCGCTCGACGGCACAGGCGCGTTGGCGATCACCGCGCGCAGCGCCACGCCCGCCCAGTCGCAAACGCTGCCCTGCTGGTATGGCGATTGTCGTTATACCTCTGCCCGCCTGCTGACCCGCCAGCGCTTCGAGTTCACCTATGGCCGTGCCGAAGCCCGCCTCAAACTGCCCTATGGCCAGGGCATCTGGCCCGCCTTCTGGATGCTGGGCGCAGATATTGCCACCATCGGCTGGCCGGACTGCGGCGAAATCGATATTATGGAAAACATTGGGCGCGAGCCGGCGCTTGTGTATGGCACTGTACACGGACCCGGCTATTCCGGCGGGCACTGCATCGGCGGCAGCCATGCGCTCCCGCCGGGCCAGTTCTTTGAGGACGATTTTCACGTCTTCGCGCTTGAATGGGAGGCGAATGAAATTCGCTGGTATCTCGACGGCACGCAGTATTTCGCCCTCACGCCCGCCCGGCTGCCCGACGGCGCCAAATGGGTCTTCGACCATCCCTTTTTTCTGCTGCTGAATGTCGCCGTCGGCGGGTTTTGGCCCGGCTATCCCGACGACACGACCGTCTTTCCACAAGTCATGCGCGTCGATTACGTGCGTGTCTATCAGCGGCAGCCGTGATAAGGCAGATTCTCAGGGCGTCAGGCAGTCTGGCAGAAACCCACCAACTCGCCTCCTGCACAATTATGAGAAGCTTCACATGCGCGTCTTAACAATTTTTTAAGCCGTCTTTATGCCCTTCTCAGCCAAAAATCTTACCTTGCGTCTGACGTTGTGTTGCAACCCTCGTTGCATCTCTTAAACAGGAGAATTTTGTACCATGCGTAAGGTTATGCTGTTCGTAGTTTTGCTCTTAGCTCTCGTTGTCGCCCCTGTCCTGGCACAGTATGAGCCGGGCACAATCGCCGACATCGTTGTCGCCGCTGCCACGGGCGAAACGCCCGAATTCAGCCAACTGCTCGCCCTCGTGCAGGCCGCTGATCCCGCCGTCCTGGAAGCCCTGAGCGATCCCGAAGCCTCGCTGACGGTCTTCGCCCCCACCGATGCTGCGTTCGGCGCCCTCATGGCCGCCCTGCCCGACATGATCGGCGAAGAAGATCTCGCCATGGTGATGAACGACCCAGAAGCTTTTGCCGCTTTCGTGACTCCGGTGCTGCTGTACCATGCACTTGACGGCGCTGTGATGTCTGCGGATGTCGTGGCTGCTCTGGAAGCCAACGATGGCGCGATCTCTGTCCCCACGCTCAACGGTCAGTACATTGATATCGCCGTGACTGAAGAAGGCGGCGTGACGATTGACCAGGCTAACCTGAACCTGGAAATGGTCGATATTGAAGCTTCCAACGGCGTGATCCATGTCATTGACGCGGTGCTGGTGCCCGAAATGCGCACGCTGGCCGAAATCGTGGTCGATGCCGCCTCTGACGAAGAAGCGCCTGAATTCACCACCCTGCTGGCCGCTGTGCAGGCCGCTGACCCCGCCGTGCTCGAAACGCTGAGCGACCCCGAAGCCGAACTGACGGTCTTCGCCCCAACCGATGCCGCTTTTGCCGCCGCTGTTGAAGCTCTGGGTGAAGATGCGGTTATGGCGATTATGGCCGACCCCGCCGCTGTGACCCCTATCCTGCTGTACCATGTCGTGCCCATGATTGCCCACAGCGGTGATCTGGCGACGCTGATGATGGAAATGGAAGACATGACACAGCCGCTGCTGGTCAATACCGCCCTGGAAGGCACTGCGATCGCCATCACGCTCGATGAAGAAGGCAACCCCTTCATCAACGCCAGCGAAGACAACCCCGGCGCGGCGGTCATCGCCACCGACATTGACGCTGCCAACGGTGTCATCCATGTCATCGACGCCGTGCTGCTGCCGCCGAGCGGTGAATAAGCCCCTTACCCTGACTAATCAGCACTAAACAACGAGGCCGGGCAGTTTTGCTCGGCCTCACTGTTTATCTCTATCCGCTCATCCCCAGATAGTAGTATTCGAGGATGCGCCGTACAATGGGCGCTGCCACTTCCGAACCCTCGCCCGCGTTCTGCACCATCACCACAATCGCGATTTCAGGATTTTCGCGCGGGGCATAGGCTGCGAACCAGGCGAAAGGATTGCTGTTAGGATTGGTCAAATCCTGTGCAGTGCCCGTTTTGCCACACACCCCGATGCTGTCTTGCAGAGGCGAATCGCGGAATACGAAATAGGCTGTGCCGCTCACGGTCGTTGTCACCGCGCACATACCTTCGCGCGTCAGTTCGATCACTTCTGGCGCGATTCCTGTATCGCTCATCAGTTCCGGCTGCATCGTGTAGCTTGGCGCTTCGCCAAAGATGCCGGCCTGGTGCACTAACTGCGGGCGATACAGCAGCCCGCCGTTGGCGACCAGCGCCGCCAACCGCGCGATTTGCAGCGGCGTCACTTCTACCGCGCCCTGCCCAATCGCCATCGAAATGGCCTCGGTGAAATTCCACTCTTCGCCGCGTGTGTTCAGCAGCCAATCCGGGTCGCCAATCAAACCCGGCGATTCCGGAATATCGGTCAGGCCGGTGGGCGCGCCCAGACCGAGACGGCGCGCGTATTCCGGCAGCAGATACGGGTCTGCCAGATTCATCTGATAGCCGACTTCATAGTAAAACGGATTGCAGCTTTGCGTCAGCGGTCCCGGCAGGCGCAGCGGCCCGTGCCCGCCCTCCAGCCAATCGTAGCGCACAATACCGTCGCGCTCCCAAGCGCCGCCGCAGTTAAAAGTTTGGTCGAGCGGGTAAATACCGCTGTCAGTAACGGCGATGGTATCAACAATTTTGAATACGGAGCCAGCGGGATAGATGCCCTGTGTGGCACGATTGAGCTGCGGCAGCCGCGAATCTTCCTGCACCTGCTGCACGATAGTTTGCGCGGCAGCGCGCCCCATTTCCGGGAAGGATGTAAAGGCGTTGGCGTCGAATGTCGGATAGCTGACCAGTGCCAGAATCGCGCCGGTGTTCACATCGATGATGACGGCGGCGGACCCCGGCGAACGCGCGCACCAGGCATTCGCTGCGTAGGCTTCGCTCAGCGCCCGCAGCACAAACGCTTGCAGGTCAGCGTCGATCGTCAACCACACACTCTGGCTGGGGTGCGGCGCGGCATTGGCCAGCGCCCGCAGGCGTTCCCCATTGCGCGACAGCAGCACCAGACGCCCGCCGGGGCGTCCACGCAGCGTTTCATCCCACGACGCCTCGATCCCGCTGCGTCCCAAAATCGCGTCGCGCGGGAAACCGGCTTCCTGCACCGCTGCCACGCCTGCTTCATCAGGATAGCCGACATAGCCGACGATATGCGGCGCAAGTGTCCCGTTGGGATAGCGGCGCACAGCGCGCGGCACAAACTGCGCGTCGCAGTCGCGTTCCAGCCCCTCATGCATCGTCACATAGGTCTGTGCCTCGATAATCCCCACATCGGCCAGCCAATCGACTCCCGCGTTGTTCAGGCGCGTTTGCACTTCTTCCGGTGTCAGATTCAGCGCTGTCGCCAAGCTGCTCAGGCAGGCTTCGAGGTTAGGGATATCCTGCCGCACCACCTGCACGACCACAACGCGGCCATTCTGATCGGCCAGTACTGTGCCGCTCCGGTCATAGATATTGAGCCGGTTGGGGATATTGCGCTCCAGACGCAGCGCAGCGCCGTCGCCCATCTCGGCAAAAATGTCGCCTGGCGACCAGGCGATTCGCCAATCACCGACCTGTGTATCCATGACGAGTGTCAGATTGCGATTTAGGTCGCTGAATTCGCCCAGAATATTGGTGGTAAAGGTCACATCATAATTGAGGATATAGACGTTGGTCTGCTGGCTGAGCAGCGTGTTTTCGCGGTAATTCAGCGCGAGCAGCGTCATCTCGGCGCGCGCGTTTTCGTAAGTCGCCGTAAAATCTGTCAACGGTGTGGCGTCCTGTGTAGCAACGGTGGTCAGGCGGTGCATCGCGGCATAATCAAAATTGCGCCATGCGCTCAGAAAATCGCTGGCGACACGCTGCGCCGCTTCCCAGCTATAATTCGGCGGGGTGCCACTGGCGGCCAGCGTCGGTAACGGCAGCGTTTCTTGCTGTGGCGGCGGTGTACAGCCGATCAACAGCAGCAGGCAGCCGATCAACATCCATCTTTGTACGGACAATCTGTATGCCCTTGAACAGCTTGATTCTGGTTGTTCATTATAAGGGGCTTAGAGATATTCGACCACAAGCGATATACTTCTTGATAGATTATCTGCGCCAGGTGAAGCACAGGGAGCACAGCTATCATGCCTGAGAACAGCCACAACATGATTGACAGCCTCGTCGCCAACGAATTCGCGCTGGAAATCGACGGTCAGCGCGTCAACGGCATTTTCCGCATCGTGGGTTTTGTCTCATTCAAATTCGTACAGGGCGAAAATCGTCTGGCGCGTGAGCCGTTTAAGATCAGCAAAATGGTACAGCGCGACGGCAGTAACCTCATCAATCGCTGGATACATGATACCCGCGCCGCCGCTGAATCGGGCACGCGCCCGCGTCGTACCCTGACACTGCTGGCAATTGATAACGGCAAAGTCACCCGTCGCTGGACGATTCAGGATGCATGGATCAGCGAGATCGCCTACTCAGAATTTAACACGGCGTCCGCCGAGATGGTGGAAGAAGTGCTGACGATTCACTACAGCCATATTGATGAGGAGTGGCCGCTATCCCACTAAAGTCTCATGTCTCGAAACTGTTGTCTTGTCTTACAATAAAGACAGGCTTCGCAGCAAGGAAAAAGACAATGGACGAGAGCAGTGTGCGCACCCTGTGGGACAACGAAGCCAGGACAATCCTGGCCTACGATTTTGACCCGGTGTGGAATTGGACGGACTTCTACAAAGCCAAAGCGCATGGTGATGGTCTGCTGGAGCACGTCGCGCACGATGTAGATGTCGTCTTCAGCAGCCCGCCTAATGTCACGCTGCCAGAAAACTTTATCGCCAATGTCGTGAATGTGGCGCGTCTGCGCCATCGTAACGCCCGTCTGGCGATTGTGGTCATCAGCAACGGCTTTGTGCGCGCCATGTTCAACACACTGCCAAAACTCTATCAACGCGAGTTCAGCAAGGTCTCTTTTGCCAATTCGCTGGAGGACGCCCGCCGTATCAGCCAAGAATTCACTTTCAAACGTGCGCGGACGGGGGAGAGCACATTGGGGGATTAGTCGCCAGACACCAGATGAAAATGCAAATGCGGCAGATCCTGATACTTACCACCATTTGCGATCAGGCGATAGCCAGTCTCTAACAGTCCGAATTCTTCCACCAGGCTCTGCGTAATGCTGAACAAATCGATCATAAAATCGCTGTCCGCTGCCGAAAGATCGGTCAGGGCGGGCAGCGCGCGTTTGGGCACAATCAGAATATGCAAATCATAGCTGGGCTTGGGATGATGAAAAGCCAGCAAAGTGCGTGTTTCGCGCAGGCGATGCAGCGGTATCAGGGAACTCATGTGGGCAAATATCCAGCCGATTAAAGGGCGCACGATGGGCCGTTGTGCGCAGCGAAAAAGCCAGCGACTCATCTTCCTACGATAGCACAAGCCGCGCTAAAACAAAACGGCTGTATTTTTGTCAAACGCTTGTGGCGTCAGGCGGCGTGATGCAGATTGTCGAGCACGACACTTTCAAAGCTCGTTAAGTCCCGGAGCAGATAATCGGGCGCTGCCGCTGCCAGGTCATCGTAGCTGACCGTGCCGGTAGCGACAGCCACCGCCACAGCCCCCAGCGCGCGCGCGCAAGCGATGTCCATCGGTGTGTCACCGACGATGATGACTTCGCTGGGACGGAAGATGTGATTATAGTAGCGGTTGGCGCGCCCTAAAGCCAGCGCCGGCAGCAGATTACGATCTATTGATTCGTTGCCATAGGCACCGATCGGAAACCAATCGGGCGCAAAACCCGCTGCGCGCAGCTTGATCGGCGCGACAGCATTCACATTCCCCGTAATCACGCCCAAATGGATATGCGGTGTTTTGCGCAGCCTTTGTACCAGCGGCAGCGCGCCCACGCAGGCGTTCACCGTGTAGTTGCCGATGAAGTTTTCCAAAAAATGCGCCATCTCGCGTTCATAAGCCGGGATGCGGTGCGCGATGTCGTTTTCCTTAAAACCTTCGGCGCCCAGCAGTTCCACCAACGTGAACCAGTCAGTTTTGCCGCTGAATTCGTGGGTGTCTACTTTGCCGCAGGTGCCAAACACTCTGAGCATGGCTGCGCGGGTTGCGGCACGCCCGGCGCCTTTGGTCAACAGCAAGGTACCGTCGATATCAAATAAAATGAGCAAGGAATGCATAAGTTAAGGTCACTGTTGTCCGTTGCCAGTAGAAGCAGCGCTTGAGACTCAAGCACTGCCTGATACTAAATAAAACCCTGAGCGCGCGCAGAAGAAACGGCGGCGTTTTGTGAGAATCTGCTGACAAGTTGCGGCAAACACAAAGCGCCCACGAATGAGCGCTTGTGTATATGCTTGCCCTAATCCGTTAGGCGGCAGATATGCCCAATCCGCTTTAGTTCGCTGGCTGGGGCTTCACTTCTAGTTCGACAAGTTGTTTGAAGAGATCGCGCAGCACGGGTTCGGGCAGCGCGCCCGCCTGGTTGAAAACAATCGTGCGCTGTTTAATCATCATGATGGTGGGAATGCTCATGACGCGGAAGGACTGAGAGAGTGCCGGGTTTTCATCGACATTCACCTTGACGATCTTCAGCTTGCCCGCGAATTCGCCCGCCAGTTTGTCGAAAATCGGGGCGACCATACGGCACGGCCCGCACCACGCCGCCCAAAAGTCCACGACGACGGGCAGATCGGATTCGAGCACTTCTTGCTGGAAGGTGGCATCGGTGACGTTCAGCGGTTTGTTCAGGACGACTGTTTTCTCTGGGTTATGCATCGGCTTGTCTTTCTTTTCTTGTTCTACTGGTTGGGTAATCGGAGCGGACTTGACCGCGTTTTGCAGCATTTCAACGGCCAGCGGCACATCGCTGCCCCAGGGACGCAGACGCCGCGCGACTTCCTCCCCATGATACCAGGCCAGCAGCAGGGGTTTGCTGTCCACGCCAAAACGAGCCGCGGCGCCGGGATTCTGCGCCGGGTCGAGCTGGGCAAAAACGATTTGCTGCTGCTCAGCGGCGGCCTGTTTAAAGGCGGTCACAAATTCGCTGCGCAGGCCGCTGCCATCGCTGAACAAAATCAGCGTGGGTTTGCCGCTTTTGAGCAAGATATCAAGTTGAGCATCATCCACTATTTGTATCGCTGCGCTCATACCTATCCCCACACGGGCTTATCCTCTCTACCACTCTAGACGCAGCGCACGCTAGATTCTTACGCGCAAAAGTAAAAGCCTCGCCTTGAATACGTGCGAGGCTCGCAAAGGGCGCTGATTGCAGTAGGATTACTTATAAACGATGTTTTCGCCTTCGAACGTGGGCGCCAGCCCCAGCTCGCGCGCGATTTTGTTGCCCCACGCGGCGATCACTTCCCAATTGCGAAAATCTTTGTTAAACGTGCCGGGACGCTCACTGCCGTCATAACGCAGGGAGAGCAGCCAGCGTTCATTCCAGTCAATCGTTTCCAACGACAGCTTGCCGGCAAACACCGCCACCTCGCGCACGTTGAGCGTTTCAATCGTCGGTTGGTGAATATAGTGCTTCATGGCGTGTTCATAGCCATCCGGCTCGATCACGCGCACGCAGTTGATCCACATATAGCACGGTTTGCGCACCAGATCGGTACGAAAGCGTTCGATAAACTGAAACATAGCGTGCAGCCACATGCCATCCTGGATAGCCGAGCCAAGCACGAAGGCATCATATTCCCAGACGGCCTCGACAGCGCTGACATTGAGCGCGCTGACCTGCGTGTCGTAGGCGCTGAGGACTCGCTTTAGAAAATGGCCGACCTCAGCGGTTGAACCATGAGCGCTTGCGTAAGCTACTAACACTTTCATGGCCGTTATCATCACTCCCTTTATCCAAATTCATAAACGCAATCAGCAAATCGGAAGTCGTGATGATACCAATTAATGTTTCGCCGCGCATCACCGGCAGGCAGCGAATGTAGCTGGCAAGCATCAGGCGGGCGGCCTCATAGGCCGGCGCGTCCGCCTCGATCACAATCGGGGCGGGAGTCATCACTGCGCGCACGAGCATACGCTGCGCTAATTTGCTCTCCCGCCACTGATCGTCCCAAATACTCAAGGCACGGCGGCAGTCATGATCGCTGATGATGCCGATAAAGTGCCGATCTGCGCTGATCACAGGCAGATGATGACAGCCCATACGCTGCATGGTCTCCATGGCCCCGTAGAGCGTGCTGTTTTGATCAATTGTCACCGGACTGGTGGTCATGATATCAGAGACGTGCATCGCGGCTGCCTCGACTTCCTCGGTAACGGCGCGTTAAAGCGCCGTCTTAACCCGCTCTGCTTCATGGATGACCAGACGGAAGACGTCTGACTCAGTGAGAATGCCGATCAGGTGCTTATTATGATCGACTACCGGTAAGCTGCTGATTTTCTGTTCCAGCATCAGGCGCACCGCGTCCAGCAGCAAATCGTCTGGTCCCACCGTGAGGACTTTGGTGGTCATGGCGCGATCCACTGTTAGCTTGTCCCACAGATAATTCATTTCCCACACGCTGAGGGTAGTGGCGTCCGAGGGACTGGCTTCGCGAATATCGCCAATGCTCAGGATGCCGACCAATTCCTCCTGCTCTACGACCGGCAGATGCCGAATTCCCGTGTCTTTCATCAGATTATAGGCGGCGCGGATCGGCGATTCGGGCGCAACCGTGATGACCGGGGTAGTCATCCATTCGCGGACTAGCGTGCTGTTCAACATACTTTTGACTCCCTCTCCTGAAGGTGTACTCATGGAGTGCTAAGGAACGATCACAAAAAACTGAGTGACACCTATCCTGCCTGCTGCGTAAATCTATTTGTGACGCGAGATGGTACTTCTACCCGCTACGATAAAGGTTTTAAGACAAACGATGGTAACGGGATGCGCGTTACAGATGTCACGCTTCACAAAAAACGCCCCGCGCGGGGCGTTTCGCTCACAGCGGTTTTTTGATCGGGATTTGTAGTGTCAGCCGTGTCCCGCGTCCCAGCGCACTGTGAATATGAATTTTGCCCCCATGAATGCGTGTACGCTGCTGGATATTGCGCAGCCCCATACCTTCCGAGTTGTCCAGCGAATCGAGGTCAAATCCTTTACCATCATCCTGGATAATCATCTGGAACACCGTATCGTTTTGCAAGGCGGTGACTTTCACATGCTTGGCCTGTGAATGGCGCAGCACGTTGCTCAGCGCTTCCTGTGCGATCTGGCACACCGCTTCGAAGACCGGCGGCGAAAACGGCGGCAGTCGATCGAGCGCATCGATCTGCACTGTCATGTAATCCCCCAGACGCAGGCGCGCAGTCAGGTCGCGCAGACAGCTATAAATCGTCTGCTGTTGATAGTTGGCGACCTTGAGATTCATGATGTAGCGGCGAATGTCTTCGATCACTGTGTCGAGGTTGTGAATGGCTTCGGTCAGGTCGCCGTCGAGATTGCTGCTGCTCATGCGCGCAAGCTGCAACTGCATCCCGATGGCATACAGCGACTGAATGATGCCGTCGTGCAGTTCCATCGCCACGCGCTCGCGTTCTTCCAGCAGAATCAGGCGTCCCTGCTGTTCGCCAAGCTGCACCCCCGCGATCGCCAGCGCCGCATAGCCGGCGAAGGTTTCGAGTAACCATTGGTCTTCTTCGCTAAATGGCTTGCCATCCGTCCGATCACACAGGTACAACATCCCGAACAGTTGATTACCCGCCATAATCGGCACCCCTAACAGCGTGCTCATGGGCGGGTGATTGGGCGGAAAACCAACGCTGCGTGGATCATCGCTCAGGTGTTTAAGGCGCAGCGTTTCGCGCTCATGCATGATCGCCCCCAACAGCCCCAATCCCTGCGGGTGGTGGCCGATGCGCTTGATCTCCTCATCGGTCACGCCAACGGTCTTGAAATAGCGCAAACTACCGCGTCCATCGGGCACGCCAAGCGCCGCATAACGTACATGGACAACCTGCTTGGCGACATTCGCGATCTGCTGCAAGACTTCTTCAATAGTGCCGGCGCTGGCCGCATGAGTCACCGCTTCGACGATGTTCTTTAAGGAAGATAGGATGTTTGTCACGTCTTTTTGGTTACTTTGGCTAGTAGTCATCATGGCACTTTTTTTTTAAAGTACAATATCTCCTATTGTAACTTATTAAATGCATTATAGGGTTAAGTATGTCCAGAACTGTTCGGATACTCGTCGCTGACGACCACTCTGTAGTTCGAGCCGGACTGCGGGCATTGTTGGAAAAGCAAGAACACTTCCGTGTTGTGGCCGAAGCCTCTACTGGCGAAGAAGCCATCCAGAAAGCACAGGAATGGCGTCCAGATGTCGCGATTCTCGACATCCGTATGCCGGGCTTGTCGGGCATCGAAGCTTGCCGCCAGATCGTGGAAAAAGTCGAAGGCTGCCGCGTGGTGATGCTCACCTCGTATGCCGAAGACGAACTGCTGTTCGCGGCCATCCGTGCCGGCGCTTCCGGGTATGTCCTGAAGCGTATAGGAGACAACGATTTGATTCAAGCGGTGGAACGGGTGAGCAGGGGGGAAAGTATGCTCGACCCGGCGATGACAGCGACGGTGTTTTCGGAAATGCGCAAGATCAGCGAAGCGCAGCAAACCGCCGCTTTCTCATCGCTCACCCCGCAGGAATTGGCTGTGCTGGCGCAGGTGGCGCAGGGCCTTACCAATCGCCAGATTGCGGTCAAGCTGTATTTAGGGGAAGGCACTGTGCGCAATTATGTCAGTAGTATTCTGGGGAAAATCGGCGTTTCAAACCGTGCCGAAGCAGCGGCCTACGCGGTGAAACACAATATCACCGATCTGGTGCCGCCGCCGCAAGAAGCCAACTGACGTGCAGCAGTGTAAAGACGGGGGACGAGTCATGCGACTCGTCCCGTTTTGGTTTTAGCCCAGCGCCGGCGCAGTCTTGTTGTTGGTCGCTGTCTGCTGCGCGGATTCATGTTTGCGCAGATTCGGCACGACATAGATCGGGCAGGGCGCGGCGCCCAGGACCTTGTTGGTCACGCTGCCGAACAGCCAGCGGCTGAGGCCGGAACGCCCGTGCGTGCAGATCACAATGGCATCAACATGATATTTTTGCGCGGTTTCGATAATCACGCTGGCCGCTTCGCCAAAGTGCGGCACCACGTTGACCTGAAAACCTGCCGCGCGCAGTTCAACCGCTGCGTTTTCCAGATATGTGCGGGCGTGATTCATGGTTTCCTCAGCGCTGGTGCGCGAGGAGGCCACCATCGCCATCGGCATATCGAAGCCGTAGAGCGGCACCTGCGGCAGATCGATGGCCGTCACCAGAGTGATTTTGCCGTTGGGGCCGAGGATGCGCTTGGCTTCAGGCAGTGCTGTTTCCGCTAAGGTAGAGCCGTCTAAGGGTACGAGCACATGGTTTAACATCTGACACTCCTCCAGACACAATCGGGACTACCTTCATTGTGGGCGAATTGTGACTGTCAAAGGTCATGGAAATTGGCTGACGTTGTGCCTACCTCATTAAGCGCAGCATAAATCGCTCCGTAAAAGCTTCACACAACTGGCTTGGGGCGTTGGAACAGCAGCAGCGGCCAGGCGATTCCCAGCGCGATCGCCAGCAGCAGTAGGGCTGTTTTGATGGCATTCGTGCTGGCCTCCACGAGAATATCGCCGCCATTTTCTGGTGTGGCCGAAACCACGCTCAGAATGCCGATCATGGCGCGGTAAGCAAACGCCCCCGGCACCAGGGGAATCGCGCCTGTGACCGTGAAAATCATCGACGGGATATGTAGACGGTTCGCCCAATATGTCCCGGCGAAGCCCACGATCGTCGCGCCGATTAGTGTCGCTGGCTCGATCGCCAGTCCGAAGCCCATCAGCAGCGTGCGCGTGGCGTGGCCCAGCGCGCCGAATAACACACACGCCAGCAGCAAATGACGTGGGACGTTAAACAGCATCGCGAATCCCAGCGCCGCCAGTCCCGACCACAGCGCGTCCTGTAAAATCTCCGGGATCAGTGTCAACAGATTCATAGACCGTTCACTCCCATCAGCGACATCGCCAGCAGTAGTCCCAGCGCGATGCAGGTTGCGAGCAGACCGCCGGTGATGCCGCGCACAATACCCGTTACCAGATGCCCTTTAATCAAGTCTTCGGCGGCGTTAATCAGCGGCACGCCCGGCACCAGCAGCAGTACCGCCGAAGCCAGCGCCAGCGATGGCTGTTCGCCCAGACGCAGCAGCGGTGCGGCAGACGCCAGCAGTCCGGCGACAAAGGCTGTCGCGATCGTCACCAGCAGCGCGTTAAAATGGTGGCGCTGCAATTCCTGCCGCACGAACATCGCCCCCGCCGCCGCAAAAAATGTGACGATAAACACCGGCCAATCCGCGCCGAACAAACGACTGAAAGCCGCGCAGGCCAATCCCACCATCAACACCACCATCCAGCGGTTGTAATTGCGCGGCAGGGTACTGATGCGCAGCAGTTCCTTGCGCAGTTCAAAGCGATCAATATCGCCCGCGATCACTCTGCGCGTCACAGCGCTCACTTCGGTCAGAATCGTCATATTGACGGTCATGCTGACAACCCGCCGCACTTTGGTGCGGAAGTCCAGTCCGCTGTGCGCCGTAATCACCACGGCATTGGGCGATACCAGGATGTCCATCCAATCACAGCCAAGTCCCGTACCCAGGCGGTGGATGGTTTCTTCGACCAATTGTGTATCTGCGCCGTATTGCAGCAAAAGCTGCCCGGCCCACAGCGCTAAGTCGATGACATCGCGCAGTTCTTCATAGTTCAGGGGCGGCTTGTGACGCCCGCTGGGCACGGTTTCCGGTTTGAAAGGGTTGACCATGTGCCTGCCTCATCTCACTTGTATTCGATATGCATTATAGGCGCGTTTTTTGTCGCTGTTCCTTGTGAAATTCGACACAAAAATCGTATACATCTATCACACCGTAGTCTAAAAATGAATAATGGATGAGTCTTTCTCAGCGAATATTCACCATAACCCCCTAATTTCGGGGGGGGGAGTCAATGGAGGACTCATGCTATCTTACTGAAGATCGCTGTCTACATTATTTATCATCAGCGGAATTATTCGACCGATGACCTACGTTATTTGATAGACGTAAGCCGCCGGTTTTATGCTACCTGCAACTAAGGAGAATGCGCGTGCTGCAACAAAAAGCACAACCTCAAACTGCGGCCAAGCCTGACGCTCGTGCTTGGCACACACTGGACGCCAGCGCTGTGTTGGACGAGTGGAAATCTAACCCGGAGCAGGGGCTATCCACCGATGAGATTCAGAGGCGCCTGGCGCAGTATGGCCCCAACGAACTGATTGAACGAAAGTTAAAAAGCCCCTGGGCGATTCTGTGGGAACAGATCACCAATCCGCTGGTGCTGCTGCTGATTTTCGCAGCAGGCGTTTCGGCGCTGTTGGGCAAAGCCGACAACGTGATCGCGATTTCCGCGATTGTCATTCTGAACGCCATTTTGGGCGTGGTGCAGGAATACCGCGCCGAACAGGCGATGGCCGCGCTGAAGAAAATGGCTGCGCCGCTGGTGCGTGTGCGGCGCGGCAGCAGTGTGCTCGATGTTCAGGCGCGCGAACTCGTGCCGGGCGACATCATCCTTTTGGAAGCGGGCAGTGTCGTCCCCGCCGATTCGCGGTTGTACGAATCGGCCAATCTGCGCGTACAGGAAGCTTCGTTAACCGGCGAATCACAGCCTGTCGAAAAAGACCCCTCGACGCTGACCGAAGTCGATGCCCCGCTGGGTGATCGCCACAATATGCTCTATATGGGCACGTCGGTCACTTACGGGCGCGGCTCAGCCGTTGTCGTCGAAACCGGCATGAAAACGCAGTTGGGGCGCATCGCCGAACTGATTCAAACGGTGGACAGCGAAAAAACGCCCTTGCAGCGGCGCATGGACGAACTGGGCGGCGTGCTCATCCGCGCGGCAGTAGTGGTCATGGGGCTGGCGTTTGTCGTCGGTTTGATCGCCGGCGACAGTGTGCAGGACGTGCTGCTCAACGCGGTGGCGATCGCGGTGGCTGTTGTGCCCGAAGGTCTGCCCGCCGTCGTGACAATCGCGCTGGCGTTAGGCGCGCAGCGCATGCTGCGGCGTAACGCCCTGATTCGTAAGCTGCCCGCCGTTGAAACGCTCGGTTCGGTGACAGTCATTTGTTCGGATAAAACCGGTACGCTGACCGAAAACCGCATGACGGTGACTGTGGTCGATGTGGCCGAACACACCGCGCAGATCGGCGAGATGCTCAAGCAGAATATCAGCGATGTGGTGCGCGCTAACGGCACAGCCTCGCCCTACACCAGCACGCAGGCCATTACGATGTTCGGCAATGCGCTGTGCAACGATGTTGTGATGGAAAACAGGGCAGTAACGGGGAGCGACTTCAAAGTAATCGGCGACCCTACCGAAGGGGCGCTGGTGGTGGCAGCGGCGCGTTTCGGCCTGGTGAAGCCGACGCTGGAACGCGCCTTCCCGCGTGTGGGCGAAGTGCCGTTTGAATCAGATCGTAAACGCATGTCCACGATTCACAACCCGGACGAAGCAATCGCGCTGACCGAAGAAGAACAGTATTTCATCAAGCTGCTGGACATCAAGCGCGGCATGAAAATTGCCTTTACCAAAGGCGCCGTAGACAGTCTGCTGGATGTGAGCGCGCAGGTGCGGGTCAACGGCAGCACGATGCTGCTGACGGCGGAATGGCGGCGGCGCATCGAAAACGCCAACAACCAGTTGGCGCAGCAGGGCTTGCGTGTGCTGGGGCTGGCCTATCGTGTGCTGGAAGCGCTGCCCGAAAGTGTCACGGTAGACACCATAGAGCGCGATCTGGTGTTTGTCGGCATGGTCGGCATTATCGACCCGCCGCGCGCCGAAGTCAAAGAAGCCGTGCGCGTCGCCAAAGAAGCCGGCATCCGTCCGGTGATGATTACCGGCGATCATCCGCTGACGGCCAAGGCCATCGCCAGAGAACTCAACATCATCGACAGCGATGCTGCGCGCGTCATGACGGGACACGATCTAAGCAAGCTCTCGCAGCAAGAACTCGAAAATGTTGTCGGCGAGGTTTCGGTATATGCGCGTGTCTCGCCGGAAAACAAGCTGAACATTGTGCAAGCGCTGCAAAGCAAAGGCCACATCGCCGCGATGACCGGCGACGGTGTGAACGATGCCCCCGCGCTCAAACGCGCCGACATCGGTGTAGCGATGGGCATCACCGGAACAGCCGTCTCTAAAGAAGCGTCCGATATGGTGATTCTGGACGACAATTTTGCCACCATCGTCAGCGCGGTAGAAGAAGGCCGCACGATTTACGACAACGTGCGCCGTTTCGTCAAGTACCTGCTGGCGAGCAACACGGGCGAACTGTTCGTGCTGCTGACGACGCAACTTATTCAAGGCATGACCATCCCCCTGACGACGCTGCAAATTCTGTGGATGAACCTGATTACCGATGGTATTCCGGCGCTGGCGCTGAGCGTGGAAAAAGCCGAGCGCGGTGGGATGCAGCGTCCGCCTTACGCGCCCAGTGAAAGTCTCTTCGGGCGTGGGCTGGGACGGCATATCGTGCTGGTTGGGCTGCTGATGGGTAGCACCGGGCTGGCGCTGGGCTACTGGGCATGGTCGAACAATATTCTGGCGGCCAACGGCGCGCCCGCCTGGAACACGATGGTGTTCATGTTTCTGACGATTGCGCAGATGGGGCACGCGCTGGGGCTGCGCTCGCACCGCGAAACGTTGTTCAGCCTGCCCTTCTTCGGCAACCGGATGCTGTTGGGCGCGGTGGTGCTCACGGTGGTGCTGCAACTCGTCGCCATCTATACACCATTTTTCAACCAACTGTTCAATACCGCGCCGCTGACACTGGAACAATTGGGAATCACGCTGCTGCTGAGCAGCGTTGTCTTCGCCGGTGTGGAACTGGAAAAACTGCTGATGCGCCGCGGTGTGCTGAAATAAGATGCGGAGCTGTAGGGGCGTCCGACACACCGCGCCCCTACTTTGTAAACAGACATTCACCAGTGGCGGGCAAGCCGTCCGCCACGCTCACCTAAAGCAGTATAAATTAAGGATATCACCATGAAATGCCCCGTATGCAATGTTGACCTGAAGATGGCTGATCGCCAGGGAATCGAAATCGACTACTGCCCGCAGTGCCGCGGTGTCTGGCTGGATCGCGGCGAACTCGACAAGATCATCGAGCGTTCCACCGCTTACGACCAGCAGCCGCCGCGCGCCGCGCCGCTGCCGCAGCAGTACACCAGCGAAGGCCCTGTCCCGCAGCAGAAGCGGCGCGACGATGACCACTATTACGACGATAATCGTTACGACGATGATCGCTACAAGTACCAGCAAGGCAAGAAGAAAAAAGGCTTCCTGGGCGAGATGTTCGACATCTTCGACTAGCGCTTCTGCCAGCGGCGGGCATATGTCCCGCCGCGTTTTTTGCCGCGCTCAAAAACCGCAGTTTACATTCTGTTTACATTTTGAACATACTTTCCTTACCAGAAAAGTCTATCCTGAATCACATCTAAGCATAAACGTGCTTGACTCTCCCCTTCCCCGCCGCCCGGTTTCCCCAGCCGGGCGGCCTTTTTGTGTTATAGTCGTACCACAAAAAGGAGAGGGTATGCCCAAAACACGCCTTGATGGGCTGGCGTTGGCCGCTGCTGTCTGCGCTGTGCTGTTGTCGCTTTTGGATCTGATTGGGCTGCTGGCTGGTTGGGGCGCAAAGTTTACGCCGCTGCTGCTGGGCGTTCTGCTGTGGCACAGCGTCAGCGCCCACCAGAACATAGACCGGCTGCGCCCGATGATCCGCAAAATCGAACGGCGCATGGAGGGCTTGCAGCGCAGCGCGGCGCCGAACACGCCAGCGCACAAAAAGGCAAAAACGAAAAAAGAGCACGGCGCTGTCATCACAATGCGCACTTACGATTGGAAAGGGCTGTCGTTTTCGTCCAAAAGCGAGATCAAAATCGCCCAGGCGCTTGATCGCCAGAAAGTGTTGTTTTTCCCCAACTGTGTGGCGCGTTTGCCCAACAGCTATGTTAAACGCGAGACCGATTTTCTGATTTTTCATCAAGGGCAGTGGGGGATTCTGGAGGTCGATGGCCCGCACCACATGGCGAAATATGATGGCGAGCGTGATCGCGCTTTCTATGAGCACGGAATCGCGCATATCCGGCGCTACCCCTCTAATCGCTGCTACAACGCGCCGCATGAGGTGGTGCGCGAATTCCTGAACAGCTTGCCGCCGGCCCGCGACACCCGCCGGCCCGTTGAGCCGCCGCAAAACACTGCGCTCCTGTCCGCAGCCGCGCCGGAGGAAGCGCCGCCGCCAGCGGATTAATGGCTATTTAATGCGCCAGAGCGCTATTGTATAATGCCCTCGCTTGTGTTCGCTACAAGTGAGAAAGCATTGGAATGAGCATTCAACAAACCCTTTTGCAGAAACTCGCCAACCGTCAGGCGCGCGTTGGTATTGTCGGTCTCGGCTACGTCGGTCTGCCGCTGGCAGTAGAATTCGCTGAAGTCGGCTTTCATGTCATTGGCCTCGACCTCAACACCCAAAAAGTCGCCACCCTGAATCGCGGCGAAAGCTACATCCCCGATATTCCCACCGAACGCCTGCAACCGCTGGTCAAAAGCGGGCGGCTGCACGCCACCACCAGCTACGATGACCTGCGCCAGGTCGATACCGTCAGCATTTGCGTGCCGACCCCGCTGCGCAAGACCAAAGACCCCGATATGTCTTTCGTCATCGAATCGGTGAACGCCGTGGCGAAGATCGCCCATGAAGGGATGCTGGTGGTGCTGGAAAGCACGACCTATCCGGGCACCACTGATGAAATCGTTGTGCCTGAGCTGGCGCACAATGGCTTCCGTGTGGGCGAAAACATTTTTATCGCCTTTTCGCCCGAACGCATTGACCCCGGCAACCAGCACTACGGCGTGCGCAATACGCCCAAAGTCGTCGGCGGCGTCACGTCCGCCTGTACCGAAGCGGCAGTCGCGCTCTACGGCACGGCAGTCAACACCGTCATTCCCGTGTCTTCGCCCACCAGCGCCGAAATGGTCAAGCTGCTGGAAAACACTTTCCGCGCCGTCAACATCGGTCTGGTGAACGAAATCGCCATTATGTGCGACAAACTGGGTGTCGATGTGTGGGAAGTGATCGAAGCGGCCAAAAGCAAGCCCTTCGGCTTTATGCCGTTTTACCCCGGCCCCGGTCTGGGCGGGCACTGCATCCCGGTAGACCCGCATTATCTGAGTTGGAAGCTCAAGACGCTGAACTACAACGCGCGCTTCATTGAACTCGCCAGCGAAATCAACACCTCGATGCCGCTGTACGTGCTGAACAAAGTCATGCACGCGCTGAACGACGATTGCAAGGCGCTGCGCGGTTCGAAAGTCGTGGTGCTCGGCGTGGCCTATAAGCGCGATGTCGATGATGTGCGCGAAAGCCCGGCGCTCGATATCCTCAGCCTGCTGCACGAGCGCGGCGCTGAAGTCGTCTATCATGACCCTTACGTGCCGAGCGTGCGGCTGGAAGGCGAAACGCACATGGAATCGGTGGCCTATTCCGGCGAACTGCTGCAAAGCGCCGATTGTGTCGTAGTGGTGACCGATCACAGCAGCTACGATTGGGGGCATGTCGTCGATCACAGCACGCTGATTGTTGATACGCGCCACGCCACGCACCCGCATCAGGGCCGCGCGCGTATCGTCTCCCTATAGAACCCTGAATGCGCAACAAGCAATAGGCGTGTCCAACCTGGCCGCGCCCTTTTTTAAATCCTCAAGCTTGTCGGCAATTTGTTTTTCGTTATACTAAACACTGTAGCCTAATCTGAGCCACACACGGAATAAACTATGTCTGTTGAACTGCCTTTTCACCTGAAGACACTGCCGCCGGAAGCCTTGGATGTGATCCGTTACTTTACTGCCGTTGGCGACGATCAGGCCGCCGATGTAGATGCGATTTGCGAAGGCACGGGCTTGAGCGAGCGCGGTTTTAGCAAAGCCATCAAGCGTTTGGTCACCAAAGGCTATGCCCAGATGGAAAGCGGGCGCGTGTATCGCCTGACCGATCAGGGTGTGAATGCCGCGCAGGAGCTCTCGGAATATGATGCCAGCGCGCCTGTCGAGAAAGAGAGCGGCGGCAGCTACGAGACATTTTCGCGCCGGCTGCTGCTGGCCGCGCCGCCCGTGCTGGTCGCCAATCAGCCCACCACGATCGTCGTCGGTTTTGACGCTGCCGATCCCGATGAGTCGCTGCTCAACCCGGCGGAACTGGTGGTGCGCCTGTCGGTGCTCAACGGCGAGCCGAAAGCGCCGCACGACGAAATCTTTGCGCTGGACGACGACGCGGCTCATGCGCGCTTCGCCGTGACGCCCGGCAACCACAGTAAATTACGCTTGCGGCTGCAAGTTTTCCAGCTTGGCCCCAACCCCGACGACATCAATGCTGCCGGCGGCATGTACGTTGATCTCGATATTGGCGCTAACAGCCAGGCGAGCCGTTCACTGCTGGCCTTTGCCACCACTGTGCCGGTGATGGCCTTCTAGGATGACGACGCCTATCCGTTATCCCCGCCGTGTCTGGATTCGCACCCTGCTGCGCTGGATCGCCCGGTTGGGATTTTTTTTGCTGACGCGCACCAAAATCACCGGGTTGGAAAATCTGCCCCCAAAAGGGCCGGTTATTCTCGTCGGTAACCATGTCGCTATTGTCGAAACGATTCTCATGCTCGCCATCCCCCCCTATCTTGTGGAGATGGTCGCGGCGGGCGATCTGCCGCTGGAGCCGCGTTTCGCCCCGATCATCAACCTCTACCAGATTTTGCCCATCAAACGCGGCAGCATGGATCGCGAAGGTATGGAAATGATGCTCGACGTGCTCAAGCAGGGCGGCGTGCTGGGGATTTTCCCAGAGGGCGGCATCTGGGAGACGGGCAGCAAAGGCGCGCGCAGCGGCGTCGCCTGGCTGAGCAGCAAAGCGCATGTGCCCATTGTGCCGATTGGCTTCGGCGGTATGGAAGGCGCGCTGGCTAAGGCGCTGGCATTTAAGCGCCCGGTGCTGACGATGAATATCGGCGCGCCGCTGCCGCCGGTGACCACCAACCTGCCCGGCAAGGGGCGCAAAGAAGCGCTGGAAGACGCCGCCCAACAGATTATGGAACGTATTGAAGCGCTTGTTCCCCCGGAAGATCGCCGCACGCGCACGCTCGAAAGCGAACGTTTTGATTTTCAGTTCATGGTAGAAGACGCTGACGGCCAAAGCCTGACGCCGGAAGTCACTATCACCCATAAAGAAGCGCTCAGTAAATTCTTTCATCGCCCGGTGCTGCTCGACGCGCTGGCGCGCAATTTACAACGACCGGTGCAGCCGCTTCAGCGCCTCGACAGTGACCCGACGCAGATCGCCGCCGCCACTCAGGAAATCCTCGCCTATCTGACTGACGAGAATCCCCAATTCTTGAACTATCGTTTCGGCTATGAGGCTGGCGCAGCCATGCAGGCCGGGTTGAGCGAACTGCACGCGCTGGCGCAGTGGGCGGCGGCGCGCGGCGCCAGACTGACGCTCAAGCCCATGCGCTGGTATCGCAAAGTCGGCAGCAGCGCAGAGCTATTTGAAGAACGCCCTGGCGCGCTGCATCATTTGTGACGCTCTGTTGCCGCTCAAGCCGCATGGCTTTCTGGCGGGCTAAAGCCCTAATTTGTTGAACGTCTACCGAGAAAAAGCACCAGCGCAAAGCCATAGCGCGGGACGAAAACGATGAAACCGCAGCACAGTTGGAGCTAAGCCTGCCGCCGACTTAAGCCCGGATGCATCCCAATTTCCCCGATCAGGGGATGCTGTGTGCAGTGAAGCGCGCTATGCTTGGGCTGTAATGAGGCGAGTATCAAGGATAGGCAATGCGGTCTTCTGTTTTTCGGCGCGGGTTGAGACTGGGCGCATTCGCCATTGTAACGCTGACACTAGCGGTGAGCGCGACGCTGGTGTTTTTGTGCTACAGCCAGGCGCAGATTTTCGCGCATCCTCCCCGCGCTGCGGCGACGGTGACGCCTGCTGCCGCCGGAATTGACCTGTGGCGGGATGTGAACTTCGCTGCCGCTGATGGGGTGGAACTGCGTGCCTGGTATCTGCCGCCATCTATGTCACCCGGCGCGGCGCTGGTTTACGTGCATGGACACGGCGGCAACCGCGCGGCCTTAGCGGAGATGCGCTTTTTTGCCGATCAGGGCTATGGGCTGCTCATGCTGGATTTGCGCAATTCTGGCAGCAGCGGCGGCGCAGCGACGTCGCTCGGTTATTGGGAAGCGCTGGATGTCGAAGCGGCTTTCGCCTTTCTGGCCGCGCAGCCCGAAGTAGATGCGGAGCGCATCGCATTGTACGGCGTATCCATGGGCGGGGCGGCTGTGATTCGCGCGGCGGCGGATTTGCCCAACGTGCGCGCGCTAATTGTGGAGGCGACGTATGTCAATATGCTGGATGTGGTCGGGGATGGCGTGCAGCGGCGCACTGGGCTGCCGCCCTGGCCGTTCGCGAACATCATCCTGTGGCTGGCCGGGCGCGAATCGGGCGCGGATTTGTTCGCGGTGGATTCAGAGGCGGCGCTGGCAAGCATCACTGTACCCATACTGATCATGCACGGCACAAACGACGAGACGGTGTCGGTAGCGCACGCAGAACGACTGTACGCGGCGGCCAATGAACCGAAGCAGTTGTGGCTGCTGGAAGTCGCCGGGCACGGCGGCCTGATCTTCAGCGATCCGGCAGGTTATGCCGCGCGGGTCACGGCGTTTTTGGATGCTTATCTGCGCGCTGTTCCATGAGCAGCGGCTCGACTTTTCGACAGAGGCCGTTCGCTCATCCAGCGTATCTGTGGCGCGGCCACATGGCAGTCTAACACCGCTTGTTTGCCGGATTGATTAAAAATACTTCCATCCATTCGTTATCCTGGTTGCACGCTAATGAGCTAAAGTGCGACTATAGTTTAGTCGAGTTTTGCCGTACAATCGGCGCTCTGTTCATGATTTGGGGAGTGATTATGCCTGAAGCGTCCTCTCGTCCACGCTGGCTGCTGCTGCTGGCCGTTGCCGGCGCGGTGCTGGCGCTCGACCAGGTGAGCAAACGCGCCATCATAGCAACGCTGCTGCCGTATGAATCTGCGCCGCTGCTGCCGCCGCTGCTGTTCATTACCTACAGCTACAACACCGGCGCGGCTTTCGGCTTTCTGCCCGATGCCGGTACGCTGTTTTTGATTCTAGCTGTGGTGATTGTGGTCAGCATGATCTTTTTTTACCCGCGCATCCGCAGCAATCTGACGCGCGTGGCCGCCGGGTTGGTGATCGGTGGCGCGCTCGGCAACGCTTTTGATCGCGTGCAGTACGGCCATGTGGTCGATTTTGTGCATATCGTCGTGCCCGGTATCGTCTCTAATGTGTCGAATTTCGCCGATCACGCGATTGTGCTGGGGGTGCTGCTGATTACGCTGCAAAACTGGCGCGAGGAACGCCAGGAAAAACGCCGTAAAGCGCTGGCCGCGCACGAAGACGACAACGTGACACTGCCCGTCCTGCCCGATCACGGCGACGAGCAGTCGAAAAACTGATTTTGTCCGTTATGATGTCCCGAACTGCCAGCGCGTAGCCGTGTTCGGGAAGTCTTTTTCCAGCCACGAGAGCGCCATTTCCGGCCTGAGCGCGTAACATACGCTGTCACCTGTGCTCGACAATGCCACATCGTTCATGGCGTATTTTTCGCGGTAGATGCTGGTCAGAGCCGCCAGCAGCGCACTGTCTGCCACTTCTTCCAGCACCCCTTCGAAAATCACCGTATCATCGCCGCTTTCCAGATGTATCGCGACGTGCGCGTTGTGCGCGATATTGCGCCCCTTGCGCGAGGTGCGGCTGGAGCCAAAGTACAACGTGCCTTCGTGCCACACCCCCCAGACCGGCGCGACATGCGGGCGACCATCGGGACGTGCCGAACAGATCCAATAGTTACGCGCCTTGCGCATCTGCTCATCGACCCACTGCCACGCCATCATCCCATCGTCTTTGTCAGAAACGCCGTAATGCTTCATCAGAGGGCGGCTGCGCTGCGGTTCAGACATAACTCCTGCTCCTCAAGTGTGTGTGCGGGGGACACATTATAACCGGCAGGGCGGCGGCGTAAAGGCGGAGCGCGAAACAATCGTCAATAACTACAAAAAATGCATTCGTAAACCGGCGATTTCTTCGTATAATACGGCGCTTCGTGTACTATATAATGTACACAATTTCGTCTAGGCACTTTTAACAATTTTGAAGGGAAAGAAGTGGACAAGCAACTGCCGAATCGCCGTCTGCAACTGTCGCGCGAGGAAATGCGCGTGCTCGGTTATCGCGTTGTCGATATGATCGTCGATCACATTGAAGACCTGCCGGAAAAACGCGCTACGCGGCTGGCGACGCGCGCAGAGATGGAAGCGCTGCTGCGCGAACCGCTGCCCGAAAACGGCACGGACTTCGTCGAAGTGCTGGAACAGTTGGAAAAGAACGTGTTTACCCATATGGCGCATCAGGATCATCCGCGCTATTTCGCTTTCATCTCCGGCCCCGGCAACTACGTCGGCGCGATGGCCGATGCGCTGGCGGCGGGTTTCAACGTCTTCAGCGGCACCTGGATGGAATCGGCGGGACCGGGTTTGATCGAGCTAATGGCGATCGATTGGCTGCGGCAGATGTTCCAACTTCCCGAAAGCGCCGGCGGCCTGTTCGTCAGCGGCGGCTCGCAGGCCAATCTGCACGCGCTGGCGGTGGCGCGGCATGTCAAGCTGGACGACAAGAGTGAAAACGCCGTTGTCTACTTTTCCGACCAGACCCATTCTTCGGTCGAGCGTGGGCTGCGGGTGCTCGGCTTTCAGCGTCATCAGATTTACAAAGTGCATTCCGACGAAAACTATCAGATTTCGCTTTCCGATCTGCGCCGGCAGGTAGCCGAAGACCGCGCGGCGGGCAAACGCCCCTTCGCTGTGATCGCCAACATCGGCGGCACCAACACTGGCGTGATCGACCCGCTGACGGAACTGGCTGATTTTTGCCATCACGAGGGCATGTGGCTGCACGGCGATGCGGCTTATGGCGGCGCGGTAATCCTCAGCAGCCGCAAATCCCATATGCTCAAAGGCATGGATCGGCTGGATTCGGTGACGATTGACCCGCACAAATGGTTGTTCCAGCCTTTCGAGATCGGCTGCGTCATGGTGCGCAATAAACGCTACCTGCGTGATACGTTCCGCCTGGTGCCGGAATATCTGAAAGATGTAGACAGCCGCAGCGAAGAAGAAGTCAATTTCTTCGATTACGGCGTACAGCTTTCGCGTGGATTCCGTGCCCTTAAGCTGTGGATGTCGATCAAGATTTTTGGCGCGGAGGCCTTCCGGCAGGCGGTGGATTGGGGCATCACGCTGGCCGAAATGGCCGAAAATAAAGTGCGCAGCCTGCCCCATTGGGAAGTGACCTCCCCCGCGTGGATCGGCATTTTCACCTTCCGCTATTTCCGTAACGAAGCCCTTTCGCCTGAAGAAGAAGATGAAATCAACAAAGAAGTCGTGAACTGCATCACCGAAGACGGCTACGCTTTTGTCAGCACGACGATTCTTAAAGGGCGCGTGGTGATTCGCATGTGCATCATCAACCCGCGCACGACAGAAGACGACGTGCTCAACACGATCGACAAGATGAATGCTTACGCTGAAGAACTGTGCGCCCAGCGGCTCACGCAGGAAGAGAGCTTCTAACTTCCGGCAGCGCTAGAGAGCAGACAGCCAGATCATCACCAGCGATCGGGCTGTTTTTTTATGCGCGGCGGCGTGCTAACATCATGTGCCGGATAGTCAAGGACAAGCAACATGCTGGAACTCATCACGCGCGGCAGCAGCATCGGTTTTACGGCAGGGGCGACTCCCGGCCCACTGCAAGCCCTCATCCTGAGCAGCACGCTCACCGTCGGCTGGCGGCGCAGCCTGCCGATCATTTTTTCGCCGCTCATCACCGATGCGCCCATCATCGTCGTGTGCGTTTTTATTCTGGGCCAACTGCCGCCGCCCTTTATCCGGGCGATTCAGCTTTTCGGCGGGCTGTTTATGCTGTGGCTGGCGTGGAAGACGTATCAAAGCTGGCGGCAGGGCGTAGTCATCCGCGCCGAAGTCAGCGATACACCGACGGGCAATCCGCTGCCGCGCGCCGTGCTGATGAATTTTCTCAGCCCCGGCCCCTACTTGTTTTGGACAACGATTAACGGCCCGCTGCTGCTGCAAGGGCTGAATCAGTCGTTGTGGCACGGGTTGGGTTTTTTGCTTGCCTTCTACGGCTCGTTTTTAGGATTGATGGCCGCGCAGATGATGATCTTCGCCCGGCTGGGCAGCCTGGACACGCGCATCCGCCGGACGCTGATCGGCATCAGCGCCGTGATTATGCTGCTGTTTGGCCTGTCGCTGCTGTGGCAGGTCGTCGCTTAGAGCGTTCCCATAGGCCTTCTAATCCATGATATAATCACATTAGATTACAATAGGGTGATAAGGGATATAGGTGTGGACAGCCGGTGGGAGCGTCTGGAACGCATTGTCTTGAGCCTCGTGAAACAGTATGCGCCGCAGTTGTTGACCACAGAGACGACGCAGGGGCTGGCGCGCGAGGAACGTCTGGAGCGCCTGTGCCGGCGTCTGGCGAGTCTTGGCTTGCTGGTGCTGGCTTGCGATACCGGAGACCTGACAGGCAACCCGGCGCTGGTGCAGACGCAAAACTGGGCCAGCGGGCTGGCGCGCCTGTACGCCACGCTGGTGCGCCGCTTGTTCCCTTCGTATACCCAGTTTGAGATGCATTATATTGACAACGAGCAGCCTGCCGTAATGCTGGCGCTGGGCGAAGCTACGGCGCTGATGCAGCGTATGGCGGGCTTTATCCTGCCCTATCTGGCCGCCCGTCACATGCAGGTTGCTTCTGAGGCTGAACTGCGTGGGCTGGTGGAAATCGTGCTGGAAGAATTGGAAGCGACAGATCTGCCGCGTCAGGAATATCTCGCGCTGCGCGCCGAATGCGTGCTGCTGTTGCAGCGTTTGTTGAGCGCGCCAGTGCGCCCGCTGCTGCTGCGCGTGTTTGATCGCCCTATCTTCTTCGGACAGACGGAAGCGCCGCCGCAGCAGACCAGCGTTACCGGGCGGCTGCCAGCGATGCCCGCGACACTGCCTGCGGACGCGCGTCCGCGCCAGCCGCAGCAGTCCGCCGATGCCGCGCGCATACAAGAGGCGTCACGCCCGCAAACCGGCGCGCTGCCGCCCAACCACCTGCCGGAAATGCCGTCGGCGCCGCTGCCGGAAACCGGGCCGATCAAAGCTTCGCCGGAGCCGGCTAAAGAAGTGACCAAAGACCCGACGACGCTCAAGCGCCCGGCCATGCCGCCCGTGGTGCGCCCAACAGGCGGCGGGCCGACGCGCCGGCCTCCCGTGCCACCCCTGCCCGATGACGACGAGAAGTAGTAGACCGCATTCTGCAAAACGTCACAGTACATGAACAGGCCGGCCACACAGAATAAAATAAACAGCCATGAAGTTGGGTTCTTCATGGCTGTTCTGGTTCATTTCAGGCTCGAAAGCGCGGCGTTAGGGCATGGCAGGGTCATATAGTTGCTCAGAAATTCACGGGCGGCCACTGTATCAAACCGATACGTCACTCTCGTCGCTTGGCATGGGATGTCCCCCAATACTTGTGGCGTCCCTCTTAAATGTGGCAGCAGTCTAAAGGCTTGCTGACATGGTGCGAGGTTAGTCTCCGCTATATTTCACAAGCAATAAATCATCGCAGCCGCGTAACAAACTGCTGTGCGCGGCTTACGAATGCGCGCTGAGCTGTGCCGATTCTTGGGCGCGTTCGCGCATTTGCGCGCGCAGCGCCGCCATATCGCGCGGTGCCAGATACACCGCCAGCGCTAGAAACAGCGCGCACAGCACATACGTGGACATAGACACCGTAAGAATCGCGCTGCTCAACGTAGACTGCACGGCTAGAAAGCCGACTATCGCCGGCGCCAGCGCCGAGCCGATGTTTTCGACAAAATACTGCACTGAAAGTGCGGTGCTGCGCACTTCCGGCAGGGTGATGTCGTGAACGGTGGAAACGACATTTGGGCCAGAGAACAGCACGAACAACGACGCCGAAATCAGCAGCGCCGCGAACAGGCCGATGTTTTCGGTGGGCACGTTCAACGCCAGAAACAGCAGAATCGTCGCCATAACCACGCCCGTGAAACTAACGAGCAGCCGTCCGCGCAGCGTGCGCTTGAACAGCATATCCCCCAAAAAGCCACCGAAAAACGCGCCGCCAGCCATCACCAGCACTGCCGCTGCCATAATCGCGAAGATCGCGCCCTGATCGTAGCCGCGCTCGTTTTCCAGATAATCAAAAAACCAGAAGGTGATGACTTGCAGCGGAAACACGCCGAAAAACCCCTGCGCGAACAGCGGGAACAGCGCCGGTTTGCGCAGCAGCCCTACGGCCACTTTCCAATCGAACTTATGCACCGCAATCTGTTCCAGGCTTTCGAGTTCTGGTTCGGCCTTGCCGCGCGGCACTTCGCGCACGCCGAAGAAGATCACGACGGCGACCACCAACCCCAACCCACCCGTAATCAGGAACACGTTGCGCCAGCCGAGCGTCGGCCCCAGCGCCTGCGCCAGCACCAGCCCCACCATGTAGCCCACCGGCGCGGTGAGTTGCAGCAGCCCGTTCACCTTGCCGCGCATCCCTGGCCCAAAGTAGTCCGAGATCAGACTGTAGATGCCCGGATAGCTCGAATCGTCGATGCCTGTAGCGCCGCGCGCCACGAAAAATGTGCCGAAGTTCGGCGCGATCGCCCCCAGCGAAGTTGTCGCGCCCCAGATAAACGAGGCCAGCGCCACAAGTTTGGCGCGTGCATAGCGGTCATACAGGTAGCCCCACAGCGGATAAAAAATCGCCGCCACGAACAGTGCGGCTGTGCCCACCGTCCCCATTTGGGCGCGGTCAATGCCAAACGTCTCGCGGATACTGTCGTTTAGTGGGCCGATCAGCAGCTTGTCGGCCTGGTGCAGCAGCATAAACGCAAAAAAGATGGCGACCACCACCCAGCGATAACGTGAAGAAGTCATAAAATGCCCCTTAAGATGCAGTTGGATATTAAGTACAGGAAAGGGCGAGCCGCCAGCCCGCCCCTACAGACAATTTTTTACCGGCAGCACAGCGATCAGCACCATGACAAGAGGGGCATAAAGGCGCAACAAGGGGTTCAAAACACGCTTTCCGAACACGACCCCCTCAGTGGGTCGCAGGACGCAACCAGCAGTTTAAATCGCTGGCGAACCCCGCCGCATACCTACCCAGGCGGCGCAAAAGCATTGCTGGACAAGCCTTTAAGCCCCATAGCTGACTGCTTAATCCTGTTCGTGTACTACGCCACCGTCACCGCCTCGCACAGATATACATCCTGAATGGCGTTGAGTAGCGCGATGCCCTCGGCCATCGGACGCTGGAATGCCTTGCGCCCGCTGATCAGACCCGTGCCACCCGCGCGTTTATTGATGACGGCGGTTTTGACCGCTTCACCGAAGTCGTTCGCGCCGCTGGCGCCGCCCGACGAGATCAGGCCCGCGCGCCCCATGTAGCAGTTGGCGACCTGATAGCGGGTGAGGTCGATCGGATGGTCGGTGGTCAGCTTGGTGTAGATGCGTTCGTCCAGCTTGCCATACGATGAGCCGCCGGTATTGAGCGCCTTGTAGCCCCCGTTGCTTTCTGGCAGTTTTTGCTTGATGATGTCGGCCTGAATCGTCACACCCAGATGGTTCGCCTGCCCGCTCAGGTCGGCAGAGGTTTCGTGGTTGACGCCGTTGATTTTGAACTGTGGGTTGCGCATATAGCACCACAGCACCGTTGCCATCCCCAGTTCGTGTGCCAGCGCGAAGGCCTGCGCCACTTCGATCAACTGGCGCGTGCTTTCCGGCGAGCCGAAGTACACGGTCGCGCCGACAGCCACCGCGCCCATGTTCCATGCTTCTTTGATCGTGCCGAACATCACCTGATCGAACTTGTTCGGGTAAGTCAGCAGTTCGTTATGATTGATTTTGACGAGAAAGGGAATGCGATGTGCGTACTTGCGCGCCACCGCGCCCAGCACGCCGAAAGTCGAAGCGACGGCGTTGCAGCCGCCTTCAATCGCCAGCCGCACAATGCCTTCGGGGTCGAAATAGGCCGGGTTCTTGGCGAAGGAGGCGCCCGCCGAGTGTTCGATGCCCTGATCAACCGGTAGAATTGACATATAGCCAGTGCCGCCCAGCCGCCCATGATCGAACATGGATTGCAAGCTGCGCAGCACTTGTGGGCTGCGGTCGCTTTGCGCGTAGACGCGGTCAACAAAGTCGCCGCCCGGCAGATACAGATTTTCGCGCGGAATAGTGTGCGAAACGTGGTTCAGGTAATAATCTGCTTCAGCGCCTAGCGCTTCCGTAATTTTGTCGATGGTGTAGACACCGTTTTTCGCAGGGGCATTGATTGCCATAGTGGGACTCCTTATCAACATTTTGTGTGTAGTATAACACGCCCGCGCGGTTATCTCTATTTCGTGGCGTAAATCTGGACAAGTGTCGCCACGAAAAGTGACAAACGTAAACTCGGTTAAGTTTTGCCGCTAATTTGCCCCTTATGGGGTATAGTTAAATCCAGGAAAAACGATTAACCAGCAGCGAGTCATTATGGACGACTTAAGCGGCCAGGTCATTAAAGGCTACGAACTGCGCGAACGCATCGGCGCGGGCGGGTTTGGCGCGGTCTACCGCGCGTTTCAGCCCGCAGTGGGGCGGGAAGTCGCTGTGAAGGCCATTTTGCCGGCCTATGTTAATCATCCCGAATTCATCCGGCGCTTCGAAGCCGAGGCACAGCTTGTCGCCCGGCTTGAACACTTGCATATCGTGCCGCTCTACGATTACTGGCGCGAACCACAGGGCGCCTATCTGGTCATGCGTTATCTGCGCGGCGGCAGCCTGCGGACGCTGATGAACGCCGGCCCCATTGATCCCGAACATGCTGCGCGCCTGCTTGATCAGGTGGCCTCTGCGCTCTCAGCGGCGCACCGCTACGGCGTGATTCACCGTGATCTCAAACCGGATAATGTGCTGTTGGACGAAGATGGCAACGGTTATCTGGCGGATTTTGGTATCGCCAAAGATTTGCGCAGCGATGCCAACGTTACACAGCCCGATACCCTCATTGGCTCGCCCGCCTATTTTTCGCCCGAACTGATTCAGGGCGAAGCGCTCACGGCGCGCGCCGATATTTACAGTCTGGGCATCGTGCTCTACGAAATGCTGGCGGGCGAACATCCTTTTCCCAAAGCCGGGCCAACCACCCTTATGCTCAAGCATCTCAAGGAGCCGCTGCCAGAACTGGAACTCACGCGCCCTGAACTGACGATTATGGTGAACCAGATCGTGCAGCGCGCCACCGCCAAAAACCCCCAGGATCGCTATGCCGACCCGCTGGAGATGGCCGCTGATTTGCGGCGTGCGCTTTATGTGCTCAAAGCCCCTGCCGCGGGCGATGAAACGCCCGCGCGCACGCGCCGTGTTGCTCCGCTGGACGAAGCCCTGCTGGTGGGGGAAGTCGTCAACCCCTACAAAGGGCTGCGCGCCTTTCAAGAGGCCGACGCTGCCGATTTTAATGGCCGCGAAAAATTGGTGACACGCCTGCTGCAACGGCTGGGGAACACGCGCTTTCTGGCGGTGGTCGGGCCCAGCGGCAGCGGCAAATCCAGCGTTGTGCGCGCGGGTGTGATTCCTGCCTTGCGCGGCGGCGCGCTGCCCGATTCGCAAAAATGGTTCATGGTGGAAATGCTGCCGGGGGCGCACCCACTGGAAGAACTGGAAGCGGCACTGCTGCGGGTAGCCGTTAACCCGCCGGAAAGCCTGCTGGCGCAGTTGAGCGAAGATAAGCGCGGGCTGGCGCGGGCTGTCAACCGTGTTCTGCCCGCCGATGGCGAACTGCTGCTCCTGATCGACCAGTTCGAGGAAATTTTTACGCTGGTTGAGGAAGAAGACGAGCGCAAACATATCATGCTGCTGCTGCTGGCCGCCACCAGCGAAGCGCGCAGCCGCCTGCGTGTCATCATCACCTTGCGCGCCGACTTTTATGATCGCCCGCTGCTCTACCCCGATTTTGGTGAACTGATGCGCCAGCAAACCGAAGTTGTGCTGCCGCTCACCACCGAAGAACTGGAACATGCTATCCGCCTCCCTGCCGAACGGGTTGGGTTGCATATCGAGCCAACACTGGTGGAAACCATTATCGCCGACGTGCGCGATCAGCCGGGCGCGCTGCCCCTGCTGCAATATGCCCTGACAGAACTCTACGAGCGGCGCGAGGGGCGCAAATTGACGCTCGAAGCTTACAGCGCGATTGGTGGCACACTGGGGGCGCTGGCTCGCCGCGCCGAACAGCTTTTCAGTGAGCTTGACGCGGATGGACAAGCCGGCGCGCGCCAGCTCTTTTTGCGGCTGGTGACGCTCGGTGAAGGCGCAGAAGACACGCGCCGCCGTGTGCTGCAAAGCGAACTGCTTTCGTTGGGTGGCACCGGCATCAATGGCACAGTCGCGCAGATTATCGAGCGCTTCGGCAAATATCGCCTGCTCACCTTCGACAGCGACCCGCAAACGCGCACGCCGACGGTCGAAGTTGCCCACGAAGCGCTGATTCGGCGCTGGGCGCGTCTGCGTGAATGGCTGCTGGACAGCCGCGAGGACTTGCGTATACAGCGCACCCTAGCCGTGGCGGCGGAGGAGTGGCTAAATTCCCGCAGAGATCACAGTTTTCTGGCGCGCGGCGCGCGGCTTGACCAACTGGAGTTGTGGGCTAAAGAGACTACACTGGTGTTGAATACCGAGGAACAGGAATATCTCAACGCCAGCATTGCGGAACGCGAAGCGCAGCGCGCCGCCGAAGCCGCGCGTCAGGCGCGCGAAGACGCACTGGAAAAACGCTCGCGTCAGTTTTTACAGTCGCTGGTTGTGGTGATGGCTCTGGCGACGGTTATCGCCTTTATCTTGACGGGCTTCGCTGCCACGCAGAGTCGTATCGCGCAGGACAACGCCGGCACGGCCACCGTTGCGCAGGGTGTCGCGCAGCTTAACGCCGAAGAAGCCCAGAGTCTCGCGCTGGCTTCCAGCGCGCAGTTAGCGCTCAGTGTCAACAACACCGAACTGGCGCTGGCGCTGGCGACCTCTGCTGAGCGTTTCGATCTGCCGCTGGTACAGCGTGCGCTTTATGAGACCGCCTATACACCTGGTATCCGCCGCCGCCTCAACAGCGACGACAGCGGTCACAGCGAGCCGATCTGGAGCGCCGTATTCACCCCCAACGGCGCGCAGGCCATCACCGGCGGCGAGGATCACCGCCTGATTATGTGGGATTTGCTCAGCAGGCAAATCCTGCGCGAGTTCTCGGCGGACGATCCTACGACAGAACAAATCGAAGGGCACAGCGATTGGGTGCGCAGCATCGTGATCACGCCCGATGGCGCACGCGCGCTGTCCGCTTCTGCCGATGGCACGCTCATCGTGTGGGACATCGCCAGCGGCGCGCTGCTGCGACAGATGCGCGGCCACGCTGCCGCCGTTAATCAGGTGGTGCTGCTGCCCGGCGGGGCGCGCGCGCTTTCGGCCTCGGAGGATGGCACACTGATCCTATGGACAGTGGAAACCGGCGAAGTGGTGCGGCGTTTCGGCGGCGACAGCCCGCTCAAAACCGTCGCCGTCAGCCCCGACGGCAGCATGGCGCTTTCCGGCGATGAAGCCGGCGTGCTGACCATGTGGAACATCACCACTGGCGCGGTCATGCAGCGCTACCAGGGCCACGATAACACCATCCAGAGTGTGGTCTACGCGCCCGATGGCCTGCACGCCCTTTCCGGCAGCAGCGACCGCACCGTCATCTACTGGGATTTAGTGAATGTGCGCATCGAACGCCGTTTTGAGGGACATTCCGATTGGGTGTGGAGCGTGGCGCTCAGCCCCGACGGGCGTTTTGCCGTCAGCGGTTCGGAAGATAGCAAGCTGATCCTGTGGGATGTCAACACCGGCGAACTGATCCGCCGCTTCGAAGGCCACACCAGCAAGGTCTATACCGTCAGTTTCAGCCCCGATGGCAGCCATCTGCTTTCCAGCGGCTATGATCACAATCTCATCGAGTGGGACGTGTACAGCGGGGCAGAACTTGGCACATTTGTCACCGCCGGCGACGTCAACGCTGTCGCTTACCGCGCCGACGGCCAGCGTGCGCTTTCAGCCTCCTCCGATGGCACACTGACACTGTGGGACATGACCAATGGGCTGGCGCTCATTATTCTGGGCGCCAACCGCGACGGGCACAGCGCTCAGGTGTGGACTGTAGAATTCAGTCCCGATGGGCGTTACGCTGTCAGCGGTTCCAACGATGCCACCGCCATTGTCTGGGATGTCGATGAGTCTTCGCCCACTTTCGGACAGGTCTTACAGCGCTGCGTGGGGCATGGCGACTGGATCAATGATGTGACATTTAGCCCCGACGGACGGACATTTTTGAGCGCGTCCGGCGATACAACGCTGATACTGTGGGATGTCGCTACCGGGCAGCCCATCCGCCGCTACGAAGGCCACAGTGCCGCTGTGACCGCTGCGCAGTTCATGCCCGATAGCCGCCGTTTCATCTCGTCGTCCTACGATTTAACCCTGATCTTGTGGGATGTCGAATCCGCACAAATCGTCCGTACCTACGAAGGCGGCCATATTGACCGCATCACCGCCGTCGCCCTTACGCCCGACCAGCGTTTTGTGATGTCGGCAGCTAACGATACCACGCTTGTATTGTGGGATGTTGAGCAAGGCACGATTGTGCGCCGCTTCCGCGAGCACACCGCCGCCGTGTACGGGCTGGCGATCAGTCCCGACGGCCAGACGGCCCTTTCTGCGTCGGCAGATAACACGCTGATTCGCTGGGATATTTCCACAGGCACAGCCATCAGCCGCTACACCGGGCACAACGAGCCGGTGGCGGCGGTGGCCTACAGCCCTGATGGCCACACCATGCTTTCCGGCTCATACGACGACAGTCTCATCCTTTGGCGCCTTGATTCGCTCGACGCGCTGCTTGCTTGGACAAATGCCAATCGTTATGTGCGCACTCTGACATGCCCCGAACGCGAACGTTACAATCTGGCGCCGTGCGATGCCGAAGGCCGTGCGCCACAGCGCACCCCGCTGCCCTCCCCCGCGCCTACGCGCAGTCCCAGCGCCACGCCGACGATCGACCTGACGCGCACCAGCGCCACCCCCCCGCCCACTGTCACCCTGACGCTGACACCGCTGCCCAGCGCCACGCCGACGGTTATCCCGCCGCTGGCGCAGCCCGGCACGCAGCGCGGCTTTATCCCGCTCGGTGATCGCGACGCCTGGCGTTTTGAAGGGCGCGCCGGCCAAATCATCATCATCAGCTTACAGGCCGATCGTCCCGCCAACGAGTTTTCGCTCGAAGAACGCGAAGCGCGCGACCTGCTCGACACACTGCTTGTCATCCGCGCCCCTGATGGCACTATTCTGGGTGAAAACGACGACATTGCCGATGGCGTGACCGATTCGCGCCTGGATAACTTCGTCCTGCCTATGGATGGCATATACATCATCGAAGCGCGCAGCTATGGCAACGAGATGGACGGCGATTACACGCTGGTGATCGAAATCGTCAGCCCCGCGCCGTAACTATCACACGCCCAAAAACAAAAATCCCCTTGTCGCAGAGGGGATTTTTTGTTATCCGTTTCTATTTTGTTCGGACAATCGTTTTTGATTATGGCTGCGGCTCGGTTTCCAGCAGTTCGTCGGTGATAAACGAGGGATCGGTAATCACGCGCGCCACCGGGCATTTGGTGCCGATTTCCATTAGCCGTTCCCGCTGCTCCGCGCTGAGTGGGCCATACAGCGCAATCTGTTTGGTGATGAGGTGGACAAAGGCCGCCGGCCCATCGTAGGATGGATACTCTTCTTTTTTCACGCGCTTGAGTTCGACGTTCACATCGACGGCTTCCAGCGGCCAGCTTTTGCGCTGGGCATACAGTTTAATGGTGATGGCAACGCACGACCCCAGCGCACCCAGCATCATTTCCATCGGCGTCGGCGCAATATCGCTGCCGCCCTCGCTGACCGGCTCGTCGGCCACCCACACATGATTGCGGCTTTGCGCAGTGGCGCGCAGCCCCTGGTCAAGATGTACGCTTGTCTTTGGCATAACGGGCTTCCCGGCATAGTGGACGAAAAAGGACATTGTGTCCTGCTACTGCTTTAGATGCGCGGGAAGCGACTAATCTTACGCCCACCTTTCACAGCAGTTCAAATTCGTCTTCGCGGCACACACGCAGCACGCCCGCCAGCTCATAACCGATATGATGCAGTTTGTCGCCGACCTTGACTTGCAACGGCCCGTTAAACGGCGCGCGTGCCAACAGATGAAAGCGCGTGCCCGGTCGCAGCCCTAGCGATTCCAGATATTGCAGCTTGTCGCTGTCGTGCGTGTGTACGCGGCTTAACACCAGATCGCTGCCCGGTTTGCTGTGGTTGAGCGGCTGATCGACCACACGCGGCATGTGCCCCGCGGCGTTCGGAATTGGCTCACCATGCGGGCAGCGGCGCGGGAAACCGGCCATTTCTTCCATGCGGTTCACCACCCGCTCGCTGAGTGTTGCCCCCAGTTCGTCGGCGGCCTGGTGGACTTCGTGCCAGCCAAATTGCATGACATCCACCAGAAAGCGCTCCACCAGCCGGTGGCGGCGGATGTTCATCAGCGCTTCGCGTTCGCCGCTGGGCGTGAGGATAATGCCGCGATACGGCTCATGTTCCAGAAAACCCGCTTCCTTCAAACGCTGTACCATGCGCGTTACTGCCGGCGCAGAGACGTGCAAGACCTCCGCTAAATCCGATGTGGAAATGTAGCGATCGTCTTTTTTGTAATACGCCAGGCGGTAGGCCTCGGCGAGATATTCCTGCATTGCGGCGCTGGGCATACATTACTTCCCATCAATCGGCTGAATTTTATAGATAAATATAAGCATAAATCATAGCCAAAAGCGCCAATTTTGCAAGCCTTTAACTCTCAGTTTAACGTATGTTAGGGTTTTTTCGTCACTTGAGTTTGACAAAAAGGCACTTCGGCGCTACACTTTTCACTGCATACAACACATGTTTATGTGGTATGTGCGGTTGTTGTCAGTCTCATCAGGTTGGGTCCTGCGCGGCGGGATCTTCGAACCGTGTCAGGGGCGGAAGCCAGCAGCACTAAGGAGTCATTCCCGGGTGCCGCAGGAGTGCCTGACCTGAGTAGACTGCCAACAACTTTTTGTTTGCTGTTGGGGGATATTGATGCGTCCCGATGCCTCCTTTAAGCCCGATGATACTCAACCGATTGCGCGCTCACCCAGAACGCCGCGTGCCAGCCGTCTGCCGCTGCTGCTGCTGGGCACAGGGGGGCTGCTGCTGGCGCTGTTGATCTGCGGCGTGCTGATCGCGCTGCTGCTGCTGGCGAATACGACTCCTGTGACTCTGGTGATTAATGGGCAGGAATATCCTCTGCTGACCGGTGAACGCACAGTCAGCGGGTTGCTGCGCGAAGTTGGTTTTGTGCTGGGCGAAGGCGATAACATCACCCCGCCGCCCGAAAACCGTTTGACGCGCGGGATGCGTATCGTCGTTAGCCCGGCGCGCGTAGTAGTCGTTAGCGTCGATGGCCGCCCACAAACGCTCTACACAGCCCATGCCTCACCTGCCGACATCCTGAATCAGGCCAATATCACCCTCAACCCCGATGATCGTGTCTTGATCGATGGTTCGCCCGCCGCCGTGCAGGATTTGGCGCTCTGGCCGGTGCCCGCCCGCCGCATTGACATCCGCCGCGCTGTTTCGGTGACGATTCGGGATGGCGACGCCGAACAGCAGGTGCGTACCGCCGAATTAACGGTAGGCGAAGCGCTGTTCGCCGCCGATGTCACCGTCTATCTGGCCGATGAGGTCAGCCCGGATTTCAACACGCTCATCAGCCATGGTCTGGAAATCCAGATTAGGCGCGCCATCGCTGTGACCATCATCGCTGATGACATGACTATCGAAACCCGTGCGCGTGGCACGACTACTGCCGACGCGCTGACAGCGGCAGGCGTGCTGCTCAACGGTCTGGATTACAGTATCCCGGCGGAGGATACACCTCTGCAACCGGGAATAGTGGTGCGTGTGATGCGCGTTACTGAAGAAGTGCTGACACAGCAGGAACTAGTGCCTTTCGAGACCCTGTATCAGGCCGACAGCACGCTCGATCTGGATACGCGCAGCATCGTGCAGAGCGGGCAAAGCGGTTTGCGCCAGAGCAGCGTGCGTGTGCGCTACGAAAACGGTATCGAAGTCAGCCGCGTGACTGAAGAAGATCGTGTCATACGCGCGCCGCAGAATGCCATCGTTGCTTATGGCACGAACATCGTCATCCGCACGATCGACACACCCAATGGGCCTGTGTCGTACTGGCGCACCTTCCGCGTCTATGCCACCAGCTACCATCCGGCGGCGCTCGGCGGCGACAATATCACTGCCACCGGGCGGCTGTTGCAGCGCGGCATCATCGGCGTCGATACCGACATTATCCCCTTCGATACGCTGTTATATGTACCGGGCTATGGGCAGGGAATCGCCGCCGACACCGGGTCGGAACGCAGCAGCCCCTATTGGGTGGATCTCGGTTACAGCGACGCCGATTGGGTCTCGTGGTCGCGTTATGTCGATATTTATCTGCTGCTGCCTGTGCCCGAGACTATCAATTACCTGCTGCCGGAGTGGCGCCCGCTGCGCGGCACGACGCCCTGACGAATTTGCGGCGCAAAAAGAGCGCAAATTCGCCTTTTTCCTGCTATCGTACGATCATCTTGCGCCCCTGTGCGTGGCACTACGGTACACCCCACAGCCGTACCGTGCCGTCCTCCCCGCCCGAAGCCAGCAGTGTGCCGTCCGATCGAAACGCCAGACTCGTCACGCCGCCCGTGTGTCCTTCCAGATAAGTCAACAGTACCCCGCTGGCCGCGTCCCAGATACGCACGCGCCCATCTGCGCTGGCCGCCACCAGCAAACGACTGTCGGGGCTGAACAATACGTCGATCACATCCGCCATATCATCCCGTAAAATGTGCGGCGGATCCTCGCTCCGCAAATCCCAGATACGCACGGTGTCATCGTCGCTGCCCGAAGCCAGCAGCGTCCCATTGTAGTTAAAAGTCACACTTTCCACCCAACCGGTATGCTCATAAAGCGTCGTTATTAATTCGCCGCTTTCCACATCCCACAAATTGACCGTTTCGTCACGGTTAGCGGAGGCCAGCACACTTCCATCCGGGCTGAAGACCAGCCGATTCACGGTTTCATCCACCACCCCGCGTCCCACATTATCAATCGGAGGTTGGAGTACCGCCAGCAGCCCGTTCATTGTCAAATCCCACAGGCGGATTTCGCCTTGCTGACACGCGCCCGTGCTGGGACGCACACAGCTCGCCGACGCCAGCATCCGGCTGTCCGGGCTGAATACCACGCTGCGCACGTCATCGCGATGTCCCTCCAGGACTTGTACCCCGTTACAGGGATGCGCACGTTGAGCTTCTGGTGAAAGCCCGGCGTACACCGTTGTTTGATCGCATGGACGCAAATCGACTCCGCGCAGGGCCGCATCGACCTCCCACAGCAAAATCGTCTGGTCGCGACTGCCCGAAGCCAACCGCCGGCCGTCGGGACTAAAGGCCACCGTCAGAATCGGCTCGAAGTGTCCTCGCAGCGTCGCGACCTCTACCCCCTCCCGCAAGTCCCATAGATGGACAGCGTTATCCTGCGAACCTGTCGCCAGCAGATTGCCATCCGGGGAAAAAGCTACGCTGAAAACCGCGCCGCTGAAGTCGCGCAGCGCGTTGAGCGCCGCGCCGTCCTGTGTTGTCCACAGCCGTACCGTGCCGTCCGCCGCCCCCGACACGAAAAAACGATTGTCGGGCGTGAACTGCGCGCTCCAGACTGGCCCACTGCGACGATCAATCGTCCGCAGTTCGCGCTGTTGGCCTACATTCCACTGGCGCAGTGTGCCGTCGGCGCTGGTTGAAATCAGCATAAAGCCATTCGGGCTGAAGGCCACACTGTGGACGCCTTCGGTGTGCCCACGCAGCACGCCGACTTCTGTGCGCGTGGTCATGTCCCACAGATGAATTGCGTTATCGTTAGCCTCGAAATCCTGATGCCCGGAAGCCAGCCAGCCGCCATCCGGGCTGAACGCTAGGCTCAGCACCGAGCCGGTAAACCCGCGCAGTATTTGTGGCTCACCGCGCAGCACGCCATCGGCGTTCAGTGTCCACAGAGTCACTGTGCGGTCTATACTGCCCGCCGCCAGCAGCAGCGTGTTTTCGGCAGAAAGCAGTGGGTTGAAGGCCAGACTCGTGACCTGATCGCCATGCAGCAGCGGCGAGGTCGCTTCTAGCCCGAATGTGTCGGCTTGCGGTGTCATGTCCCAGAGACGCACGCGGTTATCGCTGCCTGCCGACGCCAGCACAGTCATATTCGGGCTGAAGGTCAGCGCCACCACGCGCAGGCCGTGTTCGATCGGCGCCCCTATAGGCTGCCCGCTGGCGACATCCCACACATAGACACGCCCATCGTCGCCGCCAGAGGCTAACCAGGCGCTATCGGGACTGAACGCCAGCGCCAGCGCACGGCTGTTGAGTCCTTCTAATAAACGCGCTCTGGGTAGGGGTTGCCGCGTGACAAAGGCTTCGCCATCGTACAGCCAGACGCCGAGCGTAGTTGCCACCGCCAATGTGCGACCGTCGGGCGAAAGCGCGGACTGTGTGATTTCGCCCCCCCCTAGGGTGAGCAGCGTTGTTAGCAGCGCGCTGTTACTGGGCACGATCACATTTTGCGGGTCAAAAACCAACGGCTCACCGCTGTTCCCGGCGCAGGCGACCAGCAGCAGCAGCGCGATCACACACAGAATCTTCAAGTAGGCCATAACTATCTTCCTTCGCGCCGCCCAAGTCGTAAAAGGTTATAAAAACGCTGGAACGAAGCGCAGCGGGCGGGCGTCATAGGCTACGTATCAATCATATATCGAGATGAGGACAAAGCACCATGAACGCCAAACGTATTTTCGCCATGCTTATGCTGATGATGGCTGTGATGCTGCCCGCGTGGTCGGCGCTGGCGCAAACCAGCACGCAGGGCGCCGTCTGCGCGCGCACGCACACGGTTCAGCGCGGCGAAACGCTCTCGCGCATCGCGCGCACCTATAACACGACGGTGGCCGCGCTGCAAACGCTGAACAACATCAGCAATGTCAACCGCATCAACGCCGGACAGGTGTTGTGTGTGCAAGAAGCTGCCCAGGGCACGACTTACGTCGTCGCGCGCGGTGACACGCTCTCGTCAATCGCCCGCCGCTTCGGGGTCGATATGACGGTGCTGGCGCAGATCAACGGGATCACCAACCCCAACCGCATCTTTGTCGGCCAAACGCTCATTATCCCCGACGTCACCATCCAGCTCGGCAGCTAATTTCCCTCAACGCCCCAATTTTCTGGGGCGTTTTTGTGCTTCATCCGTCACAAGCCCAGACCGGAAAGCGGCGCCACCAACCCCTGATCACTACTGAAGCCGATGCTCGTTAATCCATACAAAACCGTGCCGATCATTCGCGAATCGTAAACGCCCAATCGTATGTGCGTTCCTGACCATCCGTGCTCGTGATTACCAGTGTGCCGATATAATCGCCTGACGACAGCGCTGCCGTGCGCATACATATGCTCACTGTACCGCTGGTTTCGCGGATGATCTGCCCTGCGCTGTCGGTGATGGCCGTCACCGTCGGATCGTAGGCGAACGACAATTGGTCACTGCTAAAAGGCTGATCGTTGGCGAACAAGCGCACAGCCTGCTGCGCCTGTGTTACCTGATCTGTGCCTTCCGGCAGCGTTCCCAGTGCGATAGCGTCGATGCCCACGCAGATGCGTTCGGCCTGCCCCATTGTGTTATTTTGCGGCACCAAAAGCTGCTGGCGGCTGGTATAGGGAATGACAAAGGCGATGTAGTCGATCTGTGGCTGGCCGACGATTTCGATGGTGCGCGAAGGCGCGGGCAGCGACAGCAAAAATGCCCCGCCGCCGATCAGCAGCAGCAGAGCGATCACTACCAGCAGTACGCGCAACCACAGCGGCCATGCACGCCAGCCTTCCGGCGAAGCCTTCACGTTTTCTTCTGCCATCGCTCTGTCCTTTCCGACCCTGCCCGTTCTTCTTGAAAAAGGCCGCCTGTGAATTTTTCCATTTTAGCGTGGAAATGTCAGATGGGGGTTTTTGAACGGCACGAGCGCCAGAATTACAGCATGTTCATAGTACGCCAGCCGGTCAATCACGTCGCCCGTGAGCAAGCCGACAGCGCCGTTTTGCTGCTTGGAATTGCTGCGCCCGAAGACTCGGTCATCGGCTTCGCCCAATTCCACGCCCTGGCGCACCAACTGCGCCACTTCTTCCGGCAGGACAAATGTGGCTGTCTGACCTTTGCCTATGCGTTCGCCGCCCAGCACCACCACCCAGGCGAAGGCGTGCAGCGCCGCCCCGTCGTCTTCGCAGCCACCTTCGATCCCTACCCAGAAATCCGCCGCGCTGTCCTGCTGGCGCGCGTTCCAGGCACGGTTGAGCGCTCCTTGCAGGGTTTCAGCGCTGCTCATGGGCTGCGCAGGCACACCCGAAGGCACAAACACGCCGCGCGCCTCAAAATTTTCGTTGGGAAACAGCCGCCGGAAGCCGTCGCGCGCCGCCTGAATTTTGACCGGATTGGTCGAGGCCACAATAATCGTTTTCATCCACTCGTATCCCGCTCATGCCGCGCGAAAAAATCCCACATCAGCGCGCTGGCGTCAATCGACGTGATCGGCTCAAAGCCATCAGGAGGTTCGCCGCCCGGCCAAGCGTGCGCGCCGCCGATGATGGTGTAGGCCACGACTTCGGCATTGTTCGCGCAGTTTACATAACGCACAGCGCGCACATCTTCCGGCGTCACCAGCGTCTCCGGGGTGGCATCACAACCGCTGCGCGCCGCCCACAACGCTGTCCAGGTCTCATAGGGCGCGAATTCCCAACCAAAGCCCTCACCACCTTCATAGGGCACAATCGTATCAGCCGTGCTGTGAAAGGCGATTGTTGGCAGCGGCGCGCCCGGCGGACACCATGCCCTGTCCTCGAACTGGGCGATAAACGGCGGCGCGACCACTCCCACCGCCGCGAAGCGTTCCGGGATGCGACACGCCAGATACAGGGACATCGACCCGCCCGCCGAAAAACCGTTCACATAGACGCGGTTGGCGTCAATGCACAAATTGGTATCCAATGCTGTCAGCAAATCCTCGAAAAAGCGCACATCGTCGATTTCGCCGCCGTGCATATCGTCGGGCGTCGGAAAAAAGACCCACAGGTTAGGCAAAAACAGCGCATCGGGATACACGACGATGAAATTATGTTCGTCGGCCAGCGCGTTCCATCCCGTGAAATCGACCATTTCTGCGCCGTCGCTGACAATGCCGTGCAGACTCAGCACCAGCGCGCCGGGCTGCGTCGGATCATAACCCGGCGGCACATAGCGCACATACGAGCGCGTTTCGCCGCCCGATTCGAGCGTATGCCGTGTCTGGCCGCTGGCGACAGGCGGACGTGCGCAGCGCGGCGTTTCTGTCTGGGCGCGCGCCAGCAGGCTGTGCGCCAGCAACGCCAACAACCCAGACAGTACGATAACACGCAAAAAGCTGATTTTCATTCAATATACCCCAACGCGCGCAGTTGGTCTTCGACTTCCGGGCTGACCGTGCCGGGCGTTTCGACGGCGGCGCGCTGCGCCTCAGTTTGCGTCAGCCATTCGTTGAGTGTGCGCTGCATATCCGCCGCCAGCAGCGCGTTTTGCGCTGCCACGTTCAGCGTTTCGGCAGGATCGGCGGCGATATTGAACAATCCCTCGACCTGATTTTGCACGACGGCCAATTTGTGCGCGCCCATATACACGCCGCGCCGTACATAACGCAGTCGCAGTTTCTCCAGCAGCATCGGCTTGTGATGCTGCATCACATGCAAATAGGTATTGATCGGAAACGCTTCGGCAAACGCGATACCATTTTCTGTATCAGCGTGTCCGTTGACAGCCTTCGCCAGCGTTAGCCCGCTCGTATTGGCGTTCGGATCGGCTTCGTCCAGCGGTGGTTTGAGTCCAGCCGCATGCAGCACGGTATGGAAAATACGGCGGGTAGACACGTTCGTCGTCACGCGCGCGCCTGCCGGGAAGGCCTGTGGATAATGAATCACCAGTGGCACATGGACTAGTTCCTGATACACGACAAAACTGTGCCCGAAAAAGTTATGATCGCCGTGTCCTTCCCCGTGATCGGCAGTGATAATGACCAGCGTGTTGTCGAGCGCGCCGCTGGCCCGCAGCGCCCGCAGCAGCCGCCCCAGGTGCTCGTCCTGATGCATGATTTCGGCGTCGTAAAAGGCATCCAGCGTGTGCCGCTCCCAATCCGGCGGTGGCTCATCCACCGGACTCGGCCAGCGCGCGGCGTCGGCGTTGAAGCGCCGCATAAAGTTGTAACTGCGGCTGTCGAGATCGGGGGCAAAGCGCTTCAGATAGCTTTGCGGTGGGCGATAGGGCAGATGTGTGCCCATCAGGTTGACAAACATGAACAGGGGCTTTTCTGCTCCCCCGGCCTGATGTTGTTCAAAATAGGTCGCGGCGTCTTGCAGCGAATGGGGCGTGCTGCCCTTAAAGTTGATGTAACGCGACCACAGCGGAGTCAGCAGCGGATGCAGCGACACACGAAACAAGGCGTCGTTGTTGGCAAAGCGATTCTGCACTCCCTGCGCGAAACGCCGAAAACGTGTAGCGAGTTTGCGCTGCACGGCGCTGCGCATCAGATCGCGCGGACGTTCTGGCGCTGCGCCGGCGTAGTTAAAAAAATGGTCGAAGCCGCGCCGCAAGCCGTTATCCAGCACGCCCAGCAGCGGGTTGTTGCAGAAGGCGACTGTGTGATAGCCGCCCACCTGTAAGATTTCCGCCAGCGTGGGATACTGGCCGGAAAGCTGCCCATTGCCTTGTGTCACCCCGTGTGTGCTGGGATATAAGCCGGTGAACAGCGAGGCATGTGCCGGCAGTGTCCACTGCGCCGGCGACACGGCGCGCTCGAACAATGCGGCGTTGGCCGCAAAAGCGTCAAATTCTGGCGAAGTGTTGCGTGTGTGCCCGTAGATCGAAAGATGATCGCGCCGCTGTGTATCGAGAACGATCAACAAAATATTTGGCTGGGTCATGTGTGCTCCCGTAGCGAACGGGCGTTAGCATAGCACTCTCACCTCACAGCGACAATAGTCGATGTTGCGCAGCGGAATCAGTTCGGCGGGAGGGCAGGGGCGATGATGACCCACTGTGGGCTGCGGTTATCGCGTCCGTTGTAGGTCAGGCGGCGCGCATCACCTTCAGCGGCGCGCGCGATGTAAATGTCGCCAGCGCAGGTGTCTGAAGCGGCACGATCACGATCTGAAACAAAAACCAGGTGACTGCTATCCGGCGACCAAGAAGGCCAGGTATCGCAGGCCGTGTTGTGGGTCACCTGCGTCAGGGCACTGCCATCAGCGTTGACGAGGTAGATTTCGGAATCGCCGTCTCGGACGCCGGCAAAAGCGATGCGCGTGCCATCGGGCGACCAGGCGAAAGCGGAGGTGTTGGCGTGACCTGTCGGCTGGCTGAGGCTGCCGATTTCCACATGGAAAACGAAAAACTGCCTGACACCGGCAACCGTCGTAGAAAATGCAATATGGGCGCTGTCCGGCGACCAGAGGGGCGAATCCAGCGGCGTTTCGGCGCTGTAGAGCGTGCGTGCCGCACCTGTCGCCAAATCTATTATGCCCAGACGGATGTCATGGGTATAGGCGATATGCGCGCCATCCGGTGACCAGGCAATAGCCGAGGGGCTGTCGAGGTCGCCATTGAAGGCACTCACTGTGCCGCTGGCAGCATCGACGACAAACAGCGTCCCTGACAGCGTTATCACTAGCAGGCGCGCGCTGTCCGCTGACCAGCTATAGACGGCAGGCACAAGGTCTATGACGCGGCGGAAACTGCCGTCGAAGCCCATCAGCCCCAAGAACGCCTGCGGTGTGGTTTCATCCACGCTGGTAAAGGCGATTTGTGCAAAATCCGGCGATACCAGCGGCGCGGAATTGCTGTAACCAGGAGGGGTGTAGCTGACAGCAACGCCGCCGGCAGGCGCGGCGACAAAGATCGCGCTGTCATGCGCTGTGCGCGATTCGTAGATGATGATCTCGGTTAGCCCAGAGATGCTCAGAATTGGCGCGTCTTCGTCAGCCACGATTTGCAGGGCGGTCTCTGCTGTCCAACCGACCAGAGCGCGATATTCGACGCGCCACCAAAGGTCGCCACTGACGCACTCCGGGCCATCCGCCACCCACAAAATACTGTTGTCGGGGATGCGCCCGGCCGGCGCGGAGTTGGGGCCAGCGCTGGCATAGGCGGTGATGGGAGCGGCAGATGATACGCGGGCGTAAGTGCGCGCTTGCAAACGCGGCGTGTCAGGACAGGCATCCTGCGCGGCAGCGGGCAGGAGGGCTAACAGTACGCTAGCAAGGCGCAGGAAGCAGTAAATCGCCTGCCGGCTTTTGCGCACACAGAAAGGGGGGCAGATGCGGCCTAATGATGACCAAGAACCGCGTGAATAAGGCATCTGGCGCAGCCTTTGCTGGTATGTAAAATAACGGAATAATAAGAAATGTACCAAAAAGAAAACTTCTTTACACTTTTTAATTCTTTCGGGTTATACTGCCTGGTATCTACACAGCGTGTACAAGTAGTTTTGGTACATGTGTTTTCTTGTAGGGGGCATCATGGGTGTTCAAGTTTACTGGGAAGACAACGAGCAAACCCTGCTGCGCTATGATTTTGTCGGCAAGTGGACTTGGAGCGATCTGTACAACGCACTGGCGCTCGGCCTGAAAATGGAAATGCTGGTGACCAATCGCGTTGATGTGCTCATTGATATGCGATAAAGCGGGCCAATTGGCGATGGCGCCCTGGCGCATATTCGTAAGATTGTCGAAAGACAACCCCCTAACGTCGGTATGATGGTGGTGATCACATCCAGTAAATTTGTCACCGCGCTGTTCCAGGCCGCCATACGCGCTTATAAAAACATGGCGCATTATGTGCGCATCGTCCCCGGCGAAAACGAAGCACGGGCGCTGATCGTAGCGGCGCGTGCGCAGGACGAAAATGTGATTAACCCCAGAGCCCTGCCAAGCAACCACCCCTCACGTTTGGCCGCCGAGAAATCGTAACAGGGACGAAAATTAGAGACAGGGTTTTTGATAGCTAACGAACACGGATAATACTAAGCTCCGTGTTCGTTTTAAATTTTAGCGCAGGCGGCGCAGGCCTTGATACTGCGGATTGCCCTGCATATCCTGCCAGCGTTTTTTACCGCCATCGGTGTGCCATTCGACAACGTGCATCCCATCCGGGTCTTCATAGGCCAACGCCGGACGCAGCATAAGAATCTGGCGCAGCACGCCGATTAGTTCCTTGACTTCTTTACCCGAACGCAAGATGAAGTAGTCGCCGGGCTTCCACTGGAACATCACTGGAATGTCGTTCCATTTACCTTCCATCCGAATGGGGACATTGGCCTGTGTGCAGCTCATGAACAGACCTTGCAGACGGTGCTTCCACAGAGTATGGTTGACGCGCTCCTCAATATAATATGGGCGCGGTTCCGGGGTCGAATAAAACCATGTGCGCGAACTGGTTGCCATTATTTGCTCCAAAAGCGCTCTAGCCAGGTGGTAAGATGCTTCGCCTTCAAACCGTTTTAAACAACGTTGAGTATCTAGTATACTGTATCGTGCAAGTGCAAAAAAGTACAACTCTGGATGCGCAAATGCGTACAAGAGATTCAGAATTGAATTTAGGATGGGGAAGGCAGCACCTTCCCCTGAAACCGTTAGGCCCATTGTATAGGAGATGGTGATTTTGCACAAAAATTCGACTGCCACCAACTTCATAAACGTGCGATGGATTTTTGTGCCTTAACAACGTGTTGTGTTAGCGCTATCATTAAATTGACCTCATTTGCATCGTGTGTCATGCTAACACCTTTTAACAGGCTTACCCTTGTCAAGCAGGGAGAAGGGAACTAGACTTGCGCCGATGTTTACCTTACTCACAACCCTCTATGTGATCTGTGCTTTGTTACTGACGATCTATGCAGTTAGTCAAACGCTGTTATTATTCATCTATTGGAGACACCGCCGTGAGCGGGTGATCGCGCCGAGTGTGCAGGACTGGCCGACCGTGACCGTGCAGCTTCCGCTGTATAACGAACGGCATGTGGTAGAACGGCTGTTGGAGGCCTGCGCGAATCTGGATTATCCGCGCGATCGTTTATTGATTCAGGTGCTGGACGATTCTAACGACGAAACGGTGCCGATTGTGGCGCAGTTGTGCGCCAAATGGCAGCGCGCTGGTGTCAACATGCGGCAGGTGCGGCGTGCGGAACGCAAAGGCTACAAGGCGGGCGCATTGGCTTATGGCATGACGCTTTCGCAGAGTGAATTGTTCGCCGTGTTCGACGCCGATTTTGTGCCGCCGCCCGATTTTCTGAAGCATACGGTGTCGTACTTCAGCGCAGACCCGACACTGGGCATGGTGCAGACACGCTGGGGGCACTTGAATCCGTTTGATAACCCGCTGACGCTGGGCCAAACGCTGTCGGTAGACGCGCATTTCGTGGTGGAGCAAACCGCGCGCAACCGTGCCGGGCTGCTGATTAATTTCAACGGCTCTGGCGGCATCTGGCGCGCATCATGCATTCGCGAGGCAGGCGGTTGGGATGCTACAACGCTGAGCGAAGACCTGGATTTGAGCTATCGTGCGCAGTTGGCCGGTTGGCATTTCCTGTATCTGCCGGACGTGGTGATTCCCGGTGAACTGCCGCCACAGATGACGGCCTATAAACTTCAGCAGGCCCGCTGGGCAAAGGGCAGCACGCAGTGTTTGACGCGGCTGTTGGGGCGTGTGTGGCACGCGACGCGCTTATCGCTGGCGCAGCGCCTGGTGGCGACTCTGCATTTATGCCAGTATTTGCCGCACCCGCTGATGGTGCTGCTGCTGCTGCTGACGCCGCCGCTGATTCTGATGGACGCTTTTGAAAAGCTGCCGTTGGGGCCGCTGGGGCTGGCGGGGCTGGGGCCGCTGCTGGTCTATGTGGTCAGCCAACAAACACTGTACGACGATTGGGGCAAGCGGCTGCTGGTGTTTCCGGTGCTGATGGCGCTAGGAACGGGCATCGCCTGGAACAATACGCGCGCGGTGGTCAGCGGTTTTATGGGGCGGCACGGTGAATTCAAGCGCACGCCCAAGTTCGGGCAGGCAAAGCGCGCCAACACCTATGCCCTGCGTTTTGATCGCGCGACATGGGTCGAAGTGGCGCTGTCGCTGTACGCGCTGTGGGGCACGGTGATCGCCGTGAAGTCGTACCCGGCACTCGCGCCGTATCTGGCGCTGTATGCCTTTGCTTTCGCGGCGGTGGCCTTCTGGAGCATGAGCGATAGCGCGCGCTAGGGTGTCTTCATCGTCGGCGGGGAAGCAATTTGACAAGAAAAAGCAGGCGGGCCAGAGAGCCCGCCTCTTTTTTCGCCAACACCCATAGATCGTAATTGGGCGAAAAGGGCGAGTCGCAGCTCGCCCTACAGTGCCGAATGTCAGGACATATCGGGACGATAATGCGTGAGCGCCTTCATATACTGGGCGCGTTCAAAGGCCGCCGGGTCTTCGGTGTTGAGCTGGCTGATCGCGCCGCGCATCTGGTTCACCGATTCGTATTCGTGCTCAGTCATCCATTGGCGCAGCCCTTCTTCGACCACGCGCGCGTGATCGATGCCGTTTTTGAGCAGGGCGGCAGTCATCATGGTGACGTTGGCGCCAACGAGCAGCATCTTGGCAACATCGGCGGCTGTATGCACGCCGCTGGTGGCTGCCAGACTGGCCTTGATACGCCCGTAGAGAATGGCGATCCAGCGCATGGGCAAACGCAGCGCCTGCGGAGTACTGAGGATGACGCTGGGTTTGACTTCCAGCGTTTCCAGATCAATATCGGGTTGATAGAAGCGGTTGAAAAGCACGAGACCATCTGCGCCGACCGAGTCTAAGCGCTTCGCCATGTAGGCCATGTTGCTGTAGAACGGGCTGAGCTTGATCGCCACGGGGATGCTGACGGCAGATTTGACCGCGCGCAGCACTTCGATCACGGTTTCTTCGATCTCTGCGCCGCTTTTGTTCATGTCGGTGGGGATGCTGTACTCGTTAAGTTCGAGCGCGTCCGCGCCAGCGCTCTCGATCTGTTTGGCGAACTTAATCCAGTTGCCGACGGTTGTGCCGTTCAGACTGGCGATGATGGGAATATGGACAGCTTCTTTGGCTTTACGGATATGCTCCAAATAGCCGGAGGAGTCGGTTTTGAATTCGCCCAACTGCGGATAGTAGGTGAGCGCTTCGGCGTAGCTTTCGCTGCCGTGCGTCAGGTAGTGGTAGAGCGCCTGCCGTTCCATGCGTAGTTGTTCTTCAAAGAGCGAATAGAGTACCACCGCGCCGATCCCGGCATCTTCTGCGCGCTTGATGTTATCGACGTGCTCTGAGAGGGGCGAGGCCGACATGACCAGTGGCGAACGAAGCTGCATCCCCAGATAAGTCGTTTTTAGGTTCGTCATGATTAGTGTTCACTTCCGTTCTTGTGGTAATCGCGCGAGGCCAGATACTCATAGAGCGCCCAGCGTGTCTGCACGTCATGCTGCGCTTCTTCCAAAAGCTGTTTGGCGACTTCCGGCTTGCTTAGGGTGAGCATACGGAAGCGGTTTTCCATGTACATGTAGTCCTTGACCGGCAGTTTGGGCGGGCGCGAGTCGAGCACTAGTGGGTTTTCGCCGTGCGCTTCGCGTTCCGGGTTGTAGCGATAGAGCAGCCATTGGCCGGTTTCGACTGCCGCTTTCTGATTGCGCATGGCCTTGCCCATGTCGATACCGTGCGCGATACAGTGGCTGTAGGCGATGATAAGCGAGGGGCCGTCGTAAGCTTCGGCTTCGATGATGGCGCGCAATGTTTGTTCGTCTTTGGCGCCCATCGCAATACGTGCGACGTAGACGCTGCCATAGCTCATGGCGATCAGGCCGAGGTCTTTCTTGCCGAGCGGTTTACCGCCCGCCGCGAATTTGGCCACCGCGCCGCGCGGCGTCGATTTGGACATCTGGCCGCCGGTGTTGGAGTAGACTTCGGTATCGAGCACGATGATGTTGACATTGCGTCCGCTGGCGAGCACATGGTCGAGGCCGCCGAAGCCGATGTCATAAGCCCAGCCGTCGCCACCGATAATCCACACGTCTTTTTTGACAAAGGCATCAGCCAGCGCCAGCAGTTGTTTGCCGTCTTCAGATTGCATGCCGGCCAGTTTTTGTTTGAGCGCGGCGACCCGCTGACGCTGCTCATAGATGCCGACCTCGTCATGCTGGTCGGCGGCGAGCAGCGCGCTGACCAGTTCGTCGCCAATCTGGGCGGAGAGGCGCTGCAAGAGTTCGCCCGCGTATTCGCGCTGTTTATCGAGCGCGATCCGCATCCCCAGCCCGAATTCGGCATTGTCTTCGAACAGCGAGTTCGACCAGGCCGGGCCGCGGCCATCGTTGTTGTGCGCCCAGGGAGTGGTTGGCAGGTTGCCGCCGTAAATCGACGAGCAGCCTGTGGCATTAGCGACGATGGTGCGGTCGCCGAATAACTGTGTGATGAGCTTGATATAGGGCGTTTCACCGCAACCGGAGCACGCGCCGGAGAACTCAAACAGCGGCTGCTGCACCTGCTGCTGGCGGATGGTGGAAATCTTGATGTTGCGACGATCGGTTTCCGGGATGTTGAGGAAGTAATTCCAGTTGTCGCGTTCCTGCTCACGGATGGGCGGCTGCGGGCGCATGTTGATAGCCTTGAGGTTGACCGCCGATTTGTTCTTGGCCGGGCAAATATCGACGCAGATGCCGCAGCCGGTGCAGTCTTCCGGCGCGACCTGAATAGTGTACTTGAGGCCGTGCCATTCAGTGTCTTTGGCGTCCATCGCCTTAAAGGTTTCGGGCGCGCCGGCTAACGCTGCCGGTTCATAAGCCTTGATGCGAATCACCGCGTGCGGGCAGACCAGCGCGCATTTGCCGCACTGGATGCAGACCTGCGGATCCCACACCGGAATTTCCTGCGCCAGATTGCGTTTTTCCCACTGCGCTGTGCCGGTGGGATACGTGCCATCGATGGGCATGGCGCTGACCGGCAGGTCGTCGCCGCGCCGCGCGATCATCATGCCCAGCACGTCGCGCACAAAGCCAGGGGCTTCGGCGGGGACAGGCGGCAGCATCGGGACGTCGCTGACCGGCTGCGCCGGGATTGTAAGCTCGAAAAGGTTCTCAATGGTATTATCGACGGCCTTCAGGTTCATTTCGACGATTTCGTCGCCTTTTTTGCCGTAGGTCTTTTCGATCGAGTATTTGATTTGGGCGATGGCTTCGTCGCGGGGGAGGACGCCGGAAATGGCGAAGAAGCAGACCTGCATGACGGTGTTGATGCGCCCGCCCATGCCACTTTCTCTGGCGACTTTGTAGGCGTCGATAGTGTAGACGCGCAGTTTTTTGTCGATGATCTGCTGCTGCACTATGCGCGGCAGGCGCGCGAAGGCTTCTTCTGCCGGATAAGGCAGATTGAGCAGGAAAACGCCGCCGGGCACGATGTCCTTAAGCATATCGTAGCGTTCCAGGAAACCCGGCAGGTGGCAGGCGACAAAATTGGCTTTGCTGATGAGATAGGGCGCGTGGATCGGACGCGGGCCGAAGCGCAGATGCGAAATCGTCATCGAGCCGCTTTTCTTTGAGTCGTAGACGAAATAGCCCTGCGCGTAGTTATTGGTGTTTTCGCCGATGATCTTAATCGAGTTTTTGTTAGCGCCGACTGTGCCGTCTGCGCCCAGCCCGTAGAACACGGCGCGCACCACGTCGTCCGCTTCGATCGAAAATTCACTGTCTACTTCCAGGCTAGTGTTGGAAACATCGTCGGTGATGCCGACGGTGAAGTGGTTGCGGGGACGCGCGCCTTGCAGGTTATCGAAGACGGCTTTGACCATCGCGGGCGTGAATTCTTTCGAGGATAGACCATAGCGCCCGCCGACAACGCCGGGCATGGCGCCGTGACGCCATTCCTCATAAATGGCGGTGATGGTGTCTACGTACAGCGGTTCGCCCGCGCTGCCGGGTTCTTTGGTGCGGTCAAGCACAGCAATGGCTTTGGTGGTGGCGGGCAGCGCTTCGACAAAGCGCGGTATATCGAAGGGGCGATACAGGCGCACTTTGAGCAGGCCGACTTTTTCGCCGCGCTCGTTCAGGTAATCGACGGTTTCTTGCGCAGCTTCTGCACCCGACCCCATCATGACGATCACTCGTTCGGCATCCGGCGCGCCGTAGTATTCGTACAGCTTGTACTGGCGTCCGACGATTTTGGCGAATTTATCCATTACCTGTTGCACGATAGCGGGGCAGGCGGCGTAGAAAGGATTGACCGTTTCGCGCGCCTGGAAGTAGACATCGGGATTTTGCGCTGTGCCGCGCAGCACCGGATGATCAGGCGAAAGCGCGCGGGCGCGGTGCTGGCGCACGAGATCGCCGTCGATCATGGCGGTGATGTCGGCATCGCTGAGCAGTTCCATTTTGTTGACTTCGTGCGAAGTGCGGAAGCCATCAAAGAAGTGAATAAAGGGCACGCGCGCTTCGAGCGCCGCAGCATGAGCGATCAGCGCCAGATCGTGGGCTTCCTGTACCGAATTGGAGCACAGCAGACCGAAGCCGGTGGCGCGGGTTGCCATCACATCGCTGTGGTCGCCGAAGATCGATAAGCCCTGGGCGGCCAGCGAACGCGCGGCGACATGGATCACTGCCGCAGTGAGTTCGCCCGCGATTTTGTACATGTTGGGGATCATCAGCATCAAGCCCTGTGAGGCCGTGAAGGTGGTGGTGAGCGCGCCGGCTTGCAGCGCCCCATGCACCGCGCCCGCGGCGCCGCCTTCGCTCTGCATTTCGATCACCTGGGGCACACTGCCCCAGATATTCGCTTCGCGGTTGGCGGCCCATTCGTCGGCCCATTCGCCCATAGGCGAGGAGGGGGTGATGGGATAAATGGCAATAACTTCGTTAACTTTAAAGGCGATACGCGCCACAGCTTCGTTGGCGTCTATAGTAGTGATTTCTCTTGGACTCATGAAAATCTCCTCAAGTTCGCGGTATGGTCACTAAACGACGGATGCGCTTCCGGTTATGCGGGTGACTAGCTCTCCCGCAGCGCCGCCATAATCTGCCCCAGCGCGATACCGCCATCGTTGGGCGGGATACGCTTTGACCAGTAGGGGCGGAACCCTGCATCGCGCAGGCGTTGAACGGCGCGTTCCAGCAGCAGTTTGTTTTGGAAGCAGCCACCGCTGAGAACCACCTGCTTTTCGCCAAAGTTATAGGCCAGTGCCACAATCATATTTGCTAAGGTGTTATGGAATTTGGCCGCGATGTGATTTAGGGAAATCCCGCCGCGCATATCGTCCACAATGTCCCGAATCATCGGCTTCCAATTCATGATGCGCCCTAAGGTGGGTGTCTCACTAGTGATGTCTGTAACCTCAAACGAGTAGCATTCATCGGTATTTATGCTCTCAGCCATGAATTCGAGCATTTGCGCCGCCTGTCCCTCGAAACGGTTGACATAGCGCACGCCCAACAGAGCGGCCACGGCGTCGAAGAGACGTCCGGCGCTGGTGGTGGTGGGGCTGGTGATATTTTCGCGCAGCATAGTATAGAGGAGCTGTATTTCTGGCGCGCTAAACGAGGCAATCGGCGGCAGGTGGTCAGGGATGCTGCTGCCATAGACTTCGTGCAGCAGGCCGATGGCGCTGCGGCGCGGTTCAGCAACGGCTTTGGGGCCGCCGGGCAGGCGGAAGGGATGCAGTTGGGCGACGCGCGTAAATGAAGTGTCGTTGATGAGCAAAAATTCGCCACCCCACAGCGTTTGATCCAGCCCGTAAGCGCCGCCATCCCAGGCGACACCCAGCGCTGGTGCGACCATGCCGTGTTCGGCCATACAGGCTAGAATATGGGCGTAGTGATGCTGGACATGCGTCACGGGCAGGTGAGCGGCAGCGGCAAAACGCCGCGAATGCTTGTCGGAGGGCATGTCGCAGATGACGACTTGCGGTTTCAGGTCATAGAGGCGCAAAAAATCGTCGATGACGTTCTGGAAGGCTTCGTAACCCTGCGGGGTTTCCATGTCGCCGATGTGCTGGCTGAGGAAGACATGGCGGCCTTCGGTCACGGCGACGGTGTTGCGCAGGTGCGCGCCCGCCGCCAGCAGGCAAGGCGCGGTTTTGGCGAGTTCGATGGGGAACGGAGCATACCCGCGCGCGCGGCGCAGCATAACTTCGCGCCCGGCCATGATGCGCACTACAGAGTCATCAACCTGACGGGCGATGGGACGATTGTTGATGAGGAAAACATCGGCGATGCCGCCCAGACGCGCCAGCGCCGCGCTCTCATCGCTGCACACAGGTTCGCCGGCGCGATTGCCGCTGGTCATCACCAGTGGGAAGCCAAGATCGTTCATCAGTAAGTGATAAAGCGGGCTGTAGGGCAGCATCACGCCCAGATAGGGATTTTCTGGCGCGACTTCCGCCGCAACATCGCAAAAATTCTCTTCGTCATGTGCGCGGGGAGCAGTATCGGTCACGTCTTCATCGAGGCGGCGCAGAATGACGATGGGCGCTTCGGGCGCGCTCAACAAACGCGCTTCCTGATCAGATACCTGACAGAGATGTTTCGCCATTGCCAGCGAGGGCAGCATCACCGGGAAGGGTTTAGTTTCGCGGCCTTTGAGCACGCGCAGCCGCAGCACCGCGTCACTGTCACGGGCATCAACGACCAGATAAAAGCCGCCAAGCGCTTTAAGGGCGACAATCTTGCCGCGCTTGAGCGCTGCTTCCGCCGCGCGCAGCGCCTCGTCGCATGTTTCCAGCACTTTGCCCTGCGCATTCCACAACGACAACTGCGGGCCACAGCGGGGGCAGGCGTTGGGCTGGGCATGAAAACGGCGATCACGTGGGTTATCGTATTCAGCGCGGCATTCGTCGCACATCACAAAATTTTTCAGCGAGGTATTGGAGCGGTCGTAAGGCAGTCGATCGATAATGCTGAAACGCGAGCCGCAGTGGGTGCAGTTGGTAAAAGCGTAGCGGTAACGGCGGTTGTGGGGGTCGAAGATTTCGCGCAGGCAGTCGGGGCAGGTGGCGATGTCCGGGAGGATTAGGGCGCTGGTGTGGCCTTTGTTTTGCTGGTCATGGCGAATTTCAAAGCCCGAATACCCGACGGCCTCCAGACGGCTGGAATCAAGACGCTGGATGCGTGAGAGCGGCGGCCTTTCCTGGGTGATGCGCATCATAAAAAGGCGCAGCGTCTCATACGACGCTTCGGCTTCGATGATGACTCCCTGCGGCGAACTGCTCACCCAGCCCTGAACGCCCAGATCAACCGCCAGCCGATAAACAAAGGGGCGGAAGCCAACCCCCTGTACCGCCCCCGCAATCGTGATCCGCAGCCGCTCGGCCATGATTGTCCTCACCTTATTCTACGAGCACCGAACGGTGGGGGTGCGCCGTTCACGCTGCCAAGCCATAAACCCGGAAATAGTAATCAATCCCCTGTTCCAGCCATTCCAAGACTTGCCGCAGCGCGGCTTCTACAGGGGAAGAAAGCTGTTCGCTAAAGCCAAAACTGGCACCGGAAATTGTAATCAGCGTGCCGGTGGTTTTTGCGCCATACCAGGATCGGGCCGCCGCCAGCAGCATGGCCGGTGACACATAATGATTCAAGGCGCCGGGTGACATAGACGGCTCGATGCTGTTGCACCAGATTTCGCCAGGGCAGCCACCAACAAAAGCGTCGATAAACACCACATGACAGCTCTGGCTGATCGTTTCCACCAGTTCTGGGGTAAGTTGATGGCATGTCACAAACTGCACACCCGCGCGCTGTACGCGCTGCGCAAGCTGGTGGACGACAGCCGGCCCAAGACCATCGTCCCCGCGTAGTGGATTGCCGTAACCCACGAACAGCAGCATTATTTATCGTTTGACCTCCGCGACAACCGCGCCTTTGGGATCGACCACTTCGATCAAAAGGGGCATGTGGCCGATGGCATGGGTAGAGCAGCTCAGACACGGGTCGTAAGCGCGGATCACGGCTTCGACACGATTTAAAATACCATCATTGACCTGACCGTCTTTGATAAAATGGCGCGCGACCTGCATGACACCGCGATTCATGGCGATGTTGTTGTGTCCGGTGGCGATAATCAGGTTGGCGTGTACCATCGCCCCGCTTTCGTTAATCTTGTAGTGATGAATGAGCGTGCCGCGCGGCGCTTCGCTCACGCCGATGCCTTCTAAGCTGTTGGGCGCGGCATAGGCGCGCACTTGCTTGCTGAGAATCTCTGGATCGTCTAAAAGCTGCTGCATTTTCTCGAACGAGTAAACGATTTCGATCAGGCGCGCGATATGAAAGTAGAAGGAACTGCGCGTATTAGCGCGCGCACGGAACTGCGTCAGTTCGCGGTTCGCCAATGGCGTGCCGCAGGCGTTGACCAGGTTCAGGCGCGCCAGCGGGCCGACGCGGTACAGGCCGCCTGGATAGCCCAGGGGTTTATAGTAGGGCGACTTGAGATATGAATACGGTTCTACCGCTTCGCCGATGTAGGTAGCATATTCCTCCGGCGGCACATCATCAACGACGATTTTGCCATCAGCATCGACAAAACGCAGATAACCGTCGTACATCTCCAGATTGCCCTGCTTATCTACCAGCCCCATAAACATGGTGGGGAAGCTGGCGAAGGTGGCGATTTCTTCGTGAAACTGCTCATGAATGCCTTTGAACCAGTCGAGCCAGCGCAGTGCCAGTTCCAGGCCTTCGGGCATCATCGCCAGCATTTTGTCGCGTTTTTCGGCAGTCAGGGGTTCGTTGACACCGCCAGGCACGACCCATGCTGGGTGAATGCGTTTGCCGCCCAGCATTTCGATGATCTGCTGACCGATGCTGCGAATACGCACGCCGTCACGCGCCATCTGCGGGTTGGCCTCGGCAATGCCGAACAGGTTGCGTTTGATGGGCGGCGCGTCCATGCCTAGCAGCAAATCGGGTGCCGAGAGATAGAAGAAACTAAGCGCGTGCGATTGGGCGATCTGCGCCAGGTTCATCAGGCGGCGCAGGTTGGTGCCGGTGCGCGGCACACGCACGGCCATGAGCGCGTCGCAGGCTTTGGCGGAGGCCATCAGGTGGCTGACCGGACAAATGCCGCAAATGCGCGCCATGAGCGACGGCATTTCGTGGAAAGGGCGACCTTCGACAAATTTTTCGAAGCCGCGAATTTGCGTGATATGCAGATGCGCGTCTTCGACTTCGCCGCCATCGCTGAGCTGAATGGTGATCTTGGCATGTCCTTCGATACGCGTCACCGGGTCAATGACTATTCTTTGGCTCACATCCCATCTCCTCATTTACACTAAACGCCGAAGCGGGTCATTTTGGTTAAATCGGGCAGGCGTCCGGCCAGCAGTTCACTGACGACGTAAAACAGGGTCTCGGCGTGTGGGGGGCATCCAGGCACGTAGACATCGACCTTGACGACGGCATGAACGGGTTTGACCAGCGGCAGCAGTTTAGGCACAACCAGGCTCGGTATCTGCGGATTTTCCAGCCCTTCTTCCAGGTAAGCGCGGCGCAAAATCACATCCACGCCCAGTGGGTTGCGCATCGATGGCACATTGCCCGTTACAGCGCAGTCACCCATCGAGACAATGAATTTGCTGTGGGCGCGCACATGTTTGATCTTTTCGAGGTCTTCAGTGCTGCTGACCGAGCCTTCGACCAGCGTGACAGCGACATCTTCAGGAAATTTCTTGTGATCGACCAATGGACTGTAGACCAGGTCGGCCACTTTGGCCAGCGCCAGCAGACGCTCATCGATATCCAGAAACGACATATGACAGCCGGAACAGCCGTCGAGCCAGATAGTGGCGATGCGTGCTTTCTGTGTAGTCATCATTTTTTCTCCCGCATCATCGTCAAATAGGGCAAAAATTCGCGGTGCTTGGTCATTTCAGTCACCGAACGCCCCTTTTCGAACAGCGCGCCTGTCGGGCAGACATGGACGCACTTGCTGCACCCGGTGCAGGTGGGCGAGTCGCCCCAGAAAGTATTCAAATCGGTCACGACATGCGACTCAATGCCGCGCCCGCCCAAATCCCAGGTATGCGCGCCCTCGATTTCATCGCAGACACGCACACAGCGCGTGCAGAGGATACAGCGGTTGCGGTCAATCACGAAGCGCTCATGAGTGGTATCGAGTGTGCGCAGCGGGTTGTAGTAGGGCAAGGTGATGTGCTGCACGCCAACGCGCCCGGCCATGCTTTGCAGCTCGCAGCGCCCGTTGACGACGCACACTGAGCAGATATGGTTGCCTTCTGAAAAGAGCATTTCTACCAGCATCCGCCGATATTTCTTCAGGCGTTCAGTCTCGGTGTAGACCTCCATGCCTTCGGCGACTTTCACCGTGCAGGCGGTCACGAGGCGGTTCATGCCTTTCACTTCGACCAGGCACAAACGGCAGGCGCCAACGGAAGATAGGCCGTCGAGGTGGCACATCGTCGGAATGTAGATGTCGTGTTCGCGCGCGACATCCAGGATGGTTTCGTCTTCCTGGCCGCTGACATCTATGTCATTGATTTTGAGGGTCACTACAACGCTCATCGCACCGCTTCTTTCTCGAACTCACAAACGCCCGCCGGGCAGACATGATCGACAATGTGCGCGATATATTCATCGCGGAAGAAACGCAGCGTGCTCAACACCGGGTTCGGCGCAGACTGCCCTAACCCACACAAACTGGTATGCTTGACAGTATCGCACAGTTCTTCCAACAGCGTGAGATCATCGAGCGTGGCTTCGCCTTTGGTGATCTTGTCCAGAATATCAAACATATGTGCCGTCCCCACACGGCAGGGAATACATTTGCCGCAGGATTCCGATTTGCAAAATTCCAGGAAATATTTGGCGACGTTGACCATACAGGTGCGGTCATCCATGATGACCAACCCGCCCGACCCCATCATCGAGCCGACACTGGCCAGCGATTCGAAGTCTACTGAGAGGTCGAGATATTGTTCAGGAATACAGCCGCCGCCGGGTCCGCCGGTTTGTGCCGCCTTGAATTTGCGCCCGTCGGGAATGCCGCCGCCGATGTCGAAGATGATTTCGCGCAGTGTTGTGCCCATCGGCACTTCGATCAAACCGCTGTGGCTGACTGTGCCGGTCAGCGCGAAAACTTTCGTGCCCTTGCTCTTTTCGGTGCCGATACTGGCATACCACGCCGAGCCATTACGGATAATGGCCCCAATATTGGCAAAGGTCTCGACATTGTTAATCAGGGTTGGGTAGCCCCAGAGACCCGACTCCGCCGGATAGGGAGGACGGGGACGCGGCTGACCGCGTTTGCCTTCGATCGAGGCGATCAGCGCGGTTTCTTCGCCGCAGACATAAGCGCCGGCGCCGACACGCACCTGCAAGTCGAAGTTAAAGGCGGTGCCCGCGATATTGTTTCCCAGCAGATTTTGTTTTTGTGCCTGGCGGATTGCCAGTTGCAGGCGTTTGACGGAGAGCGGGTATTCTGCGCGGACATAGAGATAGCCGCGATCTGCGCCGACAGCATACGCGCCGATGATGATGCCCTCCAGCAGGCGGTGCGGGAAGTCGTCCATCACGCTGCGATCCATAAACGCGCCTGGATCGCCCTCGTCGCCGTTGCAGATGACGTATTTGTGTTCGCCGCGCGCTTTGGCGACAGTTTTCCACTTCAGGCCGGTGGGATAGCCTGCGCCGCCACGCCCGCGCAGGCCGCTGCGTGTGATTTCGTTGATGACTTCGGCGGGGGTCATTTCGTTCAGCGCTTTGAGCAGCGATTTATAACCGCCTGCCGCGATATAGTCTTCGATACGCTCGGGATTCAGACGCCCTTCCATCTCGCGCACGATACGCTGCTGGCGCATGAAGAAGGGATTGTCTGTAGGTCGATTCAAGCGCTCCACCGGTTCGCCCCCCAGACTGGCGATGATGTCTCCGGCGTCGTTCGGCTGGACTTTGCCATAGAGGACGTTATCGGGTTCGAGCGTCACTGTAGGGCCAGCCACACATAAGCCGCGGCAGCCGCCACCTGTGACAGAACAGACTTTTTCCAGTCCGCGCGCTTTGGCTTCGGTTTCCAGGGCGCTCAAGACCTGGGCGCTGTGGGCGTTGAGGCAGTTGGCACCCAGACAAACATGAATATGGTGCTTGTACTGCCCTTTGAGTAAACGCTCTTCTTCGTCTATCCGCTGAAGTTCATCTTCAGGAAGATACATGATCGACCCACTCCCCTACCTTTTGCGCCACCTCTTCGGGGGTGGCTTCCGACGCGACTTCATCGTCAAACAGGGCTACCGGCGCCAACCAGCATAAACCAACACAGCGCGCCACCAGCAGCGACAGTTTTTTATCGGGCGTCGTTTCGCCAGCTTTGACCTGGGCGGCTTTTTCGATAGCCTCCAAAACCCGTGAGCCGCCGCGAATGTAGCAGGCTGTGCCCAGACAGACAACACAGTGATGTTCACCCTGCGGCTTCATAGCGAAATGGTTGTAGAAGGTGGCTACGCCGTAGACGCGGCTGAGGGGGATTCTTAATTCTTTGGCGACATAACGCAGTGCCTCTTCATCCAGATAACCAAAAGCTTCTTGCACGGTATGCAAAGTTTCGATGAGAGCGTTCGCGGCAAAACCATGCCGGCGCATAGTCGCGCGGATTAACCGCCAGCGTTTGTCTTCGGCAGAAACAAGGGTACTCGTTTGCATGAAACCTTCTTTCAATATGTAAAGCCGACAATCCCTCCTTTATAAAAATACGCTGTTGTGCCCGGATGCATAATTGTTGAAGTTCAGTTTATCTTACGCCGAATGTCATAACTCATACGCTCAGCCCGGTCAATCGTTTAGCACGTAACAACCGGCGTTGGTAGGATGATCCAGTACGCGCGCGTTGTTGGGGACGCCGCGAATCACCCACAGTACAATCAGATCGCCCGCCGCGCCGGTCACAAGGAATGCGCCGAGCACCGTCAGCCAACCGTGGCCGATGAGCGTGCCGACGATAACGGGCAGCATGCCTGTGATGATGCCGGGCAGCACCGCGCCGATACGGTAGCCCTGCACGGGCATAGGTGTGTTGGCGTGCGCGTAGGGGCTGAAAGTTTTCCAATCTATCCCAAAGCTGATTTTGTCGCGCGGGACGCCGCCGAAGAACATCCAGCCGAGCGCGTGGATCACTTCATGCGCAACGATTAAGCCCAGCAGCGCAGCCAATGCCAGCAGTGTTTCTTCCAGCGGGAAATCGTAGTTCGGCAGCCCCCAGATCAGCGCATAAGGTAGCAGCGACAGAATAAGCAGCCCCAGCGACAAAAACGCCGCCAGACGCATGATCTGCGGCATCGGGATCGACACATCACGCATGGTGGCCGGGTCGAATTGAATCTTTTCGCTCATCGATATGCTCTCACAACATCGTCAGTGGAGGCTTGAGTGTAGCGTGTGCCGATGATTTGTGACAGGCAGGCGTTTGTGGTTTTTATAGACGCTGAATGGTCTGGGCGATATCGGGTGGAAGTTTGTAGCGGGCGAGCGGACTCAGCCACAGGATGTGCTCGCCGGTCTGGCGCACAACGATAGCGCTCAACTGGCTGAAGTGCTTAAGGAAGTCGGGTGTCTTTTCTGCCATCGAAGAGAGACGAGAACAGATCATCGATCGCGGACAGGGTGCGTTTATCAGGGCGCGATTTCGTGGAACGGTGGCGTGCGCGCGGTGACACGGTGGCGGATGTCCTTGACGGCGGCTAAGGCGGATACCCGTTCGTCAGATGACAGCGCTAGTGCGTGAAATTCCTCTTCGTCCACAAGCATGATTTCACCGCGCGGCGAAACGATAACGTCCAGCGCCAAATCTTCGGCGCTGACGACTTCTTCGGAGAGCAGCGCCGGGCGGGTGATATTGCAGTAGAAGCCTTTGAGCGGGCCACGTGAGCCTTCTTGCACGCGGAAAATGTTGTACCAGCGATCGGCGAAAAACCACTCGGTCAGGGCGTCGCCACGCCGAAAGGTGAGGAAACCAGTTTGCACCTCGTCCCGGCGTCCCATGAAGGCTGCGCGCACACAGACGTAATCTGTGCCGCGTTCGACGATGGCGGCGTTATAACGCCAGACTTCCTCGCCCTTGTCATTCAGCTTGTAAACCGTGAGCCAGTTGTTGTCAAATTCGTTGAAGGTCATGAAGGCCTCATGCTCTGCCGAGCGTATGCACGCATAACAGGATTCCGCGCCGCACGGTAACACGCGCCTGTGCCGCTGTCAGGACATTGCTGATGCCGCGCGCCGGGCCAAAGGCCAGCGTTTCGCCGCGCAGGGGATAATGCAGAGCTTCTGTGGTTATGCCCTGTACTTCGCCGTTTAATGGCAGCAGCGAAATCGTATCGCCTACGGCGCCATCAATCAGGTGTTCGCCAGGCGGCAGCAGCCACATTTCCTGATTGCCGGCGACGAGTCGTGCATCGCAGCGCGTTAATTCTGGCAGCGCCATCAGATAAATGTTGCTCAAGGTTTGGTCGAGGCGGTTGCCCACGCCGCCGATGATGCGAATCCAGGTTGCGCCACGTGCGGCGGCTAATTTCAGCGCTAATTCGAGGTCGGTTTCGTCTTTTTCGGCGGGGTAGCGCAGCACCTGCGCCCCGGCATCGCTGAGCGCCACCAATTCCTGTGTTGCCAGCGAATCCATGTCGCCGATAACTGTTTGCACGCTGAAACCATAGTGTGCCGCGACGCGCGCGCCGCCATCGGCCACAATAATCAGCGGTTCATGCGCCAGCGCCAGCGCACGCTGCACCATCGGGCCGTCGTTGGCCTCTCCATTGGCGAACAAAAGGGCGTGTTTCATCAGCAAACAAACAGTAAAAACAATTTTTAACGTGACCGCCGCCGCCAGCGCTCTTGAACTTCAATCGTGCTGATGTCGGCTTTTTCCAAAAAGTCGGTGACGAGCTGACTGAAACGATCATTTTCCAGCATTGGGAAATGCCGCACGCCCTGCATGGGAAGAGCGAGAAGTTGCTCGTCGGTCTTAGTGCGTGCCAGATAATTCCAGACATTTTCGTTGGGATTGTCGGTGATGCTGTCTTCGCTGCCATGTACGAAAACCAGCGGCGCTTCGATCAGGTGCAGTTTATCGAGCATTTCCAATGAGTCGAAATTCATCACGCTGAGGCGCAGCGCCGCCGCGTCGGTCTTGGCGATGTCCAGTTTGAGCTTTTCGAACGCCGGTTCAGAGCGGCGGAAACATTTGGCGAGCAGACTTTCCAGATCGCTGTTGAGGCGCTCCGAGAGCGGATTTTGGTTGGCGTTGCCCAACGCGGGCAGTGGTGGGGGCGGCGGCGCCGGCGGTGTAGTGGTCGTCGCTGGCGAACCTGCTATAGGCGAAGGCACCCCTGGCACTGAAAAATCGAGCTTGAGATCGGCGGCGGTGCGCGCCAATGTAGCGCGGTCAATCGTGCCGCCGCTGACGATCGTCGGCGCGCTGTGCGCCGGCGTCAGCGGTGTCGAAGGGCGCGTGGCAATCGTCGGTGCAGAGGTCGAAGGCGGCGCGGGCTTAGGCGGGATATTTAGCGGCGGCGGCGCGAGCGGGCGCCGCTCCCCCGGTGGGTTGCGGTCTGCCAGATCGTTGGTATCAAACAGCGGCGCGCTGACAAACAGGGCGCGATGCACGACGGCAGAATAGCGACGGGCGTATTCCGCCAGGATCAGCGCCCCCAGACCATGCGCAACAAACGCCGCCTTTTGTATACCAAGTTCGCGCACAAAGGCGGCCAGCAGTTCGACTTGTTTGTCGAGTGTGTATTTTTGGCTGTTTTTGCTCGAATCGCCAAAGCCGAAAAAGTCCAGCGCGTACACACTGAACTTGGCCTGCAACTGCTGCATTGTAGGAATCCAGTAGCGCCACGAGCCGATCCAGCCATGCAGCAAAATCACCGGGCGGTCACGCCCCAGTTTTTCGTAATGTACCAGATCTCCATCGACGGTAAAGGCACTCATGGACAACCCTCATATGTGCGAACGCACAGCATTTTTACCAACAAAACTATGCGCAGCCACAGTCCAATCTACGGTTATTGTACAGCAAAGCCTATTGGCCTGCACCGACCTCTTGCAGGATTTCCTTCACACGACGGCTGAGATCATCGGGGGCGAAGGGTTTGATGATATAGGCATAAGCCCCGGCGTCACGCCCCATTTGCAGTTCTTCATCCTGACCTTTGGCCGAAAGAATCACCACTGGGACATTTTTCAGGCTCTCGATCTGTTTGATAGCGCGGCAGGCTTCGTAGCCCGTCATTTTGGGCATACGCACATCGGTCAGAATCAAATCCGGCTGAAGTTCGCGCGCTTTATCGACCAGCTCAGCCCCGTTGGCCACCAGCGTCAACCTATGCCCGGCAAAAGTGAGCGTAAAGTTGATGAGTTCGCGGATGTCTCGTTCATCTTCTGCCACAAGGATATGTGCCATAGATTCCTCAAATACCTGTTTATAGCCGTTAGCTGGCCTTGCTGGCGACGAATCCCGGCTGCTGCAAAGGCAGCGAGACAAAGAAAGTCGTGCCTTTGTTGAGCTGCGATTCGAACCAGATTTGGCCGTGATGCAGTTCGACCAATTCTTTGACGATCGACAAGCCCAAGCCTGTGCCTGCTACATCCATCACCAGCGCGTGCTGCTCGTAACGCTCGAAGCGCCGCCAGACGCGCGGTTGGAACTCTTCGGGAATGCCGATCCCGGTGTCGCGGACGCTCAGCAGAACACGTTCACCCTGCCGCTCAAGGGTGATGTCGATCAGGCCGCCGGCATAGGTATAGTTAAACGCATTATCTACGAGATTCATGAGAATGCGCATTAACTTCTCGGAGTCGGCCTCGAACGCCGGCAGATCCGGGGCGATGTTGACCTGGACCTGCAATTGTTTGCCGCGCGCGTCCATTTTTTCCTGCAAGTTGTCGACCACTTGGCCGATGACCTCTTGAACATCGATTTGCTCAACGGTGAGTTCATCACGTTTGGCGTCGATCTTGGAGATTTCGAGCACGTCGTTGACCAGGCTGCTAAGGCGATCGGCGTTGTCTTTGATGATCTTGAGCGAGCGTTTCTGCGCTTCTTCCATATCGCCCACCGCGCCCATCAGCAGCAGGTCGGCGAAGCCTTTGATGCTGGTCATAGGTGTGCGGAATTCATGCGACACGTTGGCGATAAATTCCGACTTGATGCGGTCAACCTCGACTTCTTTGGTGATGTCGCGGAACACAGACACCGTGCCGAGGAACTGCTGCCCCTGTGAACCGGAAATGTACACAGGCGACAAGTGGACGGACACCACACGATCGCCAAGCGACAAGCGTTCGTCAATATACTGGCCGGCTGTCAGACGTTCGGGGTGCGACGACCAATCTTCCATCGAGCGCGCCCAGATATTGGAGGAGCTGCTGTAGAGGCCAGTGAGCATGGCGAGCGGCTGCCCCAGTACTTGATCGCGTGGAAGTTCGAGGATGCGTTCTGCCGCCGAATTGAACAGGATAACGAGGCCATTGGCATCGGTGAGCATCACGCCGTCGGCGATGCCTTCCAGGATAGCTTGCGATTTTTGCGCTTCTTCCTGCTCGCTGCGCAGCAGCGATCCCAGACGTTCAGCCTGGTCGCGAATCAGTTGGTACAGATCGGCGTTGTTGATGGCGGCGGCCACCTGGTTCGCGGCGGAAACTACCAGTTTCAACTGTGGTTCAGCGAAGGCGGCCACTTTTTCGCTGAGGAAGACGATCACGCCCTGCACGTCTTCACCGGTTTCCAATACCACCGCCAGCGCGCTGCGCCAGTGTTCAGCGCCGGGCTGTTTGCTGTTCCAGAAGTCGCTGCTGTGCAAATCGTCCATCACCAGTTCGCGATCGTTTTCGATCAGCCAGGCGCCAATCGCTTCTGCGGGATGTACCGGGCGGTCTGCGCGTCCCACGTCGATCAGGCTGTCGAGGTTCAGCACCGCGCGGCTGTAGAGTTGGTCGGTCATCGGGTCGAGCAGCAGAATCACACCATCATCTGCGCCAACAGCTTTGGCGACCATCCCTAAGGCGCGTTCGAGCACGCGATCCATGTCCAGGGTGCGCGCCAGTTCCGAGGTAATCTGGTAGAGGGTGTCGATGCGGTCGCGTTCCTGTTCCAGTTCGCGCGTGCGGGCTTCCACCAGCCGGTTGAGATCGGCGGCGAAATTGTTGATCTGCTCGTAGAGGCGCGCGTTCTGGATGGCCGCGCTCAACTGCGCCGCGACGGTGGTCAGCACGCCCTGATCGTTAACGCCAAAAGCCCGCTGTTTTTGGGCACGCACCGCCAGCACGCCAAGTGATTGTTCACCGGAGACCAGCGGCACTCCCATGTAGCTTTTGATATCGCCTTCGCCGTTGACGACGCCGATGTTGCGCCGGATGTCTTCCAGGCTGAGCATATCTTCGACCAGAATGAGCATCTGGCGTTTGCGGATGATGTACGAAGTCTCATCTGTGCCTAGATGGCGCGGCGGCAGGTTGATGTCTTTGCCCTCGCGCACGACCAGCGGGAACGTGATTTCCTGCGATTCGTCATCATACAGCGCCAGGTACATGTCATCGACGTTGACCAGCGCTGGCACGCGGTCACGCACGATCTTAATCACATCGTCCAGATTAAGTGTCGAGGAGATGGCGCGGCTGAGTTCGTTAATCACGAACAGCTCTTCGAAGCGTTCGGCGGTTTCTGCGGAGAGCCGCGCGTTTTCGATGGCGACGGCGACCTGTGAACCGAGCGCACGTGCCAACCGCACCGTTTGCTGTTGCAAGGTGCGTTCGGCGGTCTGCTGCTCGACCTGAATCAGGCCGCGCGCCTCGTCACGCACGACCAGCGGCACAAGCAGACGATTGATCCCCTTATTGCGCTTGAGTTCCTCCAACTCTTTGCTGTCGGCGCTTTCGTCATCGTGGCGAATAACGACGACCTGTTTTTCGTGCAGGGCAAAGCGTTTGGCCGGATATTTGCTGAGTGGAAAACGCGCCCCGCGCGGCACGACTTTGTCGGGGGCGTCGCTGCGATTCACGTCGATCTGCACTTCAAGTTCGTCGTTGATCTTGTCCCACGTCATGATGGCACAGTCGTCCATATCAAGCTGGTTGAGCATAAGATCGGTGACGGTCTTGAACACCTCATCAATATCCAGCGTAAGCGAGGTGGCCTGTGCAGCTTCGAGCAGCATACCGAGTTCGTTGGTACGGGCGAAAGTTTGCTCAAACAGATCAGCGTTGGAAAGCGCGATGGCAACCTGGTTGGCAAAAGTGATGGCAGCCTGTGCGGCCTGATCGTCGTAAAAATCAGCTTCGCGCTTATGCAGAATGAACATGCCGACAACGTGTCCCTGATTAACCAGTGGCACGCCCATCCAACTACGCGCATCGCCTTCACCGGGCAGCGGCTCTGTGAGAATGCTGGTCGAGCCGCGATTCACGGACACGACTTTCTGCTGTTCGACGACCATGTTCATGCGCACGTTTTCGGCAATACGGATGCGCATTTCTTCGGGGCGCACTCGGTCATCATCCACACCGCGAATGCCTTCGAGCACCATGTAGGCGCCGTTGCGCCGCCACAGCGTCATCGTATCATATTTGATGACCTTTTCGATCTCCTCCAACGCCAGCGAAATGACCTCATCGCGATCCAGTGAGGCGGTGATGCGGCTGGAAATCTCGGTGAGCGCCGCCAACTGGTTGGCGCGTGTTTCGATGTCGCGTTCCAAACGCGCGCGGTCGGTCAGGTCTTCGACGAGGATCACTGCGCCGCGAATAGAGTCGGCAGAACGCAGCGGATAGACATAGTAGTTGCGTATAAATTGGTTGCCTTTGAGATCGGCAGTGGGTTTACGATGCTGGCTCTGCGGCTCACCCTGTTCCAACACCTTGCGCACATCGTCCTTGAGGAAGCCCAACTGCGGACTGTAGGAGAACAGATCGCGGCGGATCGCGCTGTCGTCCCAATCGAACAAGTCGCGCATGTGCTCGTTGACCGAAAGGATGCGCCCGGAATTATCGACAACGACAATGCCCTGCTGAATCGATTCGATGACCGACTCGTTCTGCGAACGCAAGTTAACAGCCTGACCGAACAGACGCGCGTTTTGCATGGCGGTGGCCGCCAGATTAATCATGCGCTTGAGCAGCGGGCGGAATTCGTCGAAACCATAAGCCTGGGCCAGATCAGCGCCGAAATGCGCCGCGCCCAGACACACGCCGCCGGTGATCAGCGGCAGCAGCAGCGAAGTTTTTTCGCCTTTGCTCTGCCAGCCGCGCAGATCAGCAAAATCCGGTTGTTTGCTGTCACCTGCGTAGTACAGCACATCCATGCCGACGTTAAAGGTATGCCCCAGCGCGGTACGCTCCAGATCAACGCGCCGCTCGCTGGTAATCTCCAGCGTATTGTCGAGCTTGACACTGACTTTAGACACGTCGAACGCCTGCTGTTCGGTATCGAGCAGAGCGAAGGTCATACGCGAGAAGGGCAGCAGACGCAGCGCGCCACGCGCCACCGCCAAGACAATGTCGTTGATGTCCAGCGTGCCGGAGATGGCTTCGAGGATTTCATTCAACTGCGCGGCCTGTTCGCCGGCGCGCACACTTTCTAGATACAGGCGCGTGTTTTCAATGGTCGAGGCGGCCTGATGCGCGAAAATTTCCAGCACCTCCGCGACAGCGCGATCCGGGCGCTTGCCATTAAGCGGGCGATCCAGGCAGATCAAACCAAGCCGATTGCCTGTCGCGCCGCGAATCTCGACGATGAATTTGTCGCCATCGTGCCAATCTTCTTCATTGAAGACTATCAGCGTGCGGATGCCCTCGTAGGACGTTTCCAGCGCTTCGACGCCATCAACGTACCATTGTGTCACTTCGCGAATCTTGAAGAAGTAGCTTTCGTCCAACAGGCGGTATTGGGGTTTGAGCAGCGCATCAATTTGTTCCTGCGTGATGGTGTACTTGCGCGAGGCATCAAACGCTGGCAGCGGCATCCCGGCCTGCGCCACACGACGGTAAACCTGCCCGTCTTCATCGACCAGCAGCATGACGACGACCTCGAAGCCAACGCTGCGCTGCAAGCTAAAAGCCATCGCTTCCAGATGGCTAATCGTATCGGTTTGCGTTTGCAGCATCTGACTGAACTCAAAAATCGTGCTGAGCTGTTCGACGCGCTGGCGCAGGCGCGACTGATTTTCGAGTTGGTTTTGATAGCGCACATCGTTGGCATAGGCCAGCGCTGCTTTTGCCGCCAAGGTCATCAGGAAGGCGGCAGCGCGATCATCGAAGTGATTGGCCTCGTAGTGATAGAGATGGACAACGCCGACAACCTGCTCGCCATATTGGAAAGGCGCCGCGATGGCCGAGCGTGAATCACGCGGTGAGGGGTTCATCTTCTGGCGCGCATAATCGGTGACCATGCTGGTGTTGACGCCACGAATGACGGCGGCTTTTTCGATATCCGCCAGTTTGTCCATGCTCGCATCGCCGCCGATCCGCCGTGCCATCTCAGGTACATCCGGGTCTGACCAGCGCTGCGGCGGGAACAGCAGAACGACGGTGCTGCCATCGGCATTGGTCGCGCGTTCTGCTTCCTTGCGGATGGTATCGAGCACCACATCCATTTCGATAGTCTGCGTCAAGACATTGCTGACATTCGAAATGGCGTCCAGTTCTTCGAGGCGGCGGTTCAAGTTCTGGCCGGTGGCCTCGTACAGCCGCAGACGGTCAATGGCCGCCGAAACCTGCGCTGCTACGGTCGTCAGCGTCGCCTGATCTTCTTTGCTGTAGGGCGGGTTGCTGCGGTTGGCGATGCCCAGTTCGCCCAGGCTGCGTTCGCCGATCACCAGCGGCACGACAATCGCGCTTTTGATACCCATTTTCAGCGCGATATTGTGGTAAATCTGCTGGGCGTACTTGTCGCTGCTGAAATCGTTGACCATCAGCGGACGGTGCGAAACAGCAGGCGTAAACCCGAACTGCGAGTCGCTCAACTGATGCATTACCGGCTCATCTATATCAGCTCCGTAGACCCAGCGCGGATAGACGATCAGACCGCCGGTTTGCTGGTCGAGCACATTGATATACACCATCGGGCTGCGCAGCAAACGCGAAATCTCGGCCAGCACCGGCGTAAACGGCTCTTCGGGCGTGACGATACCCCCCGCCATTTCCGCCACGCGCCGCAGCCCGTCGGCGGTGTCGGCGCTGCGGCGAATTTCGATATACAGGCGCGTGTTGTCGATCATGGCGGCAACCTGCGCCGCGAAGATCATCAACAGACGCGCGTCATTGTCGTTAAAGTCAGAAGCATTCAGTTTATTGGACACCTGTACTGCGCCCAAACGCCGCCCGCCTGCGGTCAGCACGGCGATCAGTGTTTTCTGCACGCCGGTGGCTTCGGCGATTTCGGCGAGTCCCGCCTCGAAGACCAGCAGGTTGCTGCTGACCTGATTGGTATACCAGAACTGTTCATCGTTCCAGATATCGCCCATGACCGTGCCGCCGCGCACATTGATGCGATAGGCTTCGATCAAGCTGCTATCAACACCAAAAAACGGTGGCTGCGCGACAAGGTGCTGCGAATGATCGTCGTACAGCAGCACGCCGCACATGCTCACGCCCATCAGGTTGGCGATATGGGCGTTGATTTCCGCAAAGACTTCACCCTGGGTGTCGATCGAGCCGATGGCCTGGGTGATCTTTTGCAGCCCGGCCAGTTCGGCGTCAATGCGCTGTTCACGCTTGAGCAGGCGGATATTTTCGACGACGATGGCCGCCTGCGCCACCAAAACACGCAGATGGTCGATGTTTTGCGGCAAAAAGCCGCCGTCGCCACGCTTGTTGCTGAGCTGAATCATGCCGAAGCGTCGCCCGGCCATGCCCATCGGGATCAGCGCGATATTGTGGATCGTGGCGGCATTAACGAGCACCTGAAAATTCGTGCCCTGCACTAGCGGTTCGTCGCGCAGATCGTTGGAGACCCAATAATCTTTGGTCTCCCAAATGTCGCGTTGCAGCGAATTGGGCGGCAGGTTGATGACCAGATTCGAGACCAGATGCGGCGGCAGTCCGTAAAACGGCTGTTCTGGCAGCAGCGCCTGACGTTGTTCGTCGTAAATGTACACGCCGCAGATCGCCGCGTTCATCAGCCTGGCGATGCGTTCGGTGAGCGCGGCATAAATTTGCGTGGCGTTATCGAGATTCTCCAGTTGATATTCATCGGCGACGGCTTGCAGCGTGCTGATGTCGCTGATGCGGCGCGTTTGTTGTAAGTAGAGATCGGCATTGTGAATGGAGGTGGCCAGCGGCGTAGCGATGGCTTGCAGCAGCGCCAGGTCGCCCTGACGCAGTTGGCCGGGACGCAGCCCCATAAACGTAATCGTGCCCAGAAAGCGCGTGCCCACTATGAGCGGCACAGCGACAAACGACTGATAGGGATTACCCGCTAATTTGGGCTGCACCGCGCTGGGATCGCGGCGGTCTTCTACCAGCAGCGGTCGGCGGTGCTTGGCAACCCAGCCAGAGATGCCTTCGCCGGAGCGATAGGTGCTGCCGACTTCGGCCAGTTGCAGCAGGTAGCTGGTCTCGCCGATCCATCCCTGCTGCACCAACTCTTGCCGTTGTTCGTTCCACAGGGCGATTTCACCGACATCGGCGGGGATGACTTTGTTAACGATGCTCAGCAGCGCTTGCAGCACCTGCTCCAGCCCGAGACTGGCGTTAATGGTGTCACCGATTTCGTTGATGACATCCATCGCTTTGGACAGATCGAAGGATTCGGGGCTGTGGGCGCTGGCCGCCAGTTCGCGCAGCACCACCACCGTGCGCATCTCTGAACCCACCGGCACACGATGCGAAACGCCTTCGACCCAGCGCCCGGCCAATTGAAAAGCCGCCTGCCGTTCGTGGGCGAACAGGTCGAGAAAGCTGTCTATCGGCTGCGCTTTTTCCGCGATCAATTCGAGATTCGGTTCGCTGCCGTTGAGGCCAATCCAACGACGAGCGGCATCATTGGCGAACACGATCTGGCCGTGTTCCCGCGCGATCAGCACCGCCTCATTGGGGTTTTCTGCTGCGGGCACAGGTTGCTGAAGCGCTTGTTCAACATCCAGCGCAGGCGCCAGGCGGCGGCGTTCGCGCGCCCAGGCGAAAAGCCAGAGATAAACAATTACCCCACCCACCAGCATCATCAACACAAGGGCCATAGGGACTTCCCTAACACACCACTAGAGAACAAAAGCACAGGGGCACAGCATGGCCGGCCCCCCAAGAATCCCCATCACCAACCGACGCACACATTACCATTGCGTCAGAATCGACGACTCGTTGTTTTCTGCCCCGCCCAAACCACGCCGGCGGTCTTCGGCAGCCAATTCGGTGATCTCGCGGATGTCGGAGAAAGGATGGGTGGCGTTAGACACCGAACCCACAGACAGCGTCATGAGTGTCGCCTGACGTTCGCCGCTGCGACCATCAGGCACAAGGATATAGCCGCGCTCCCGGTCAATGAAAGAATAATGCTTGCGCACTTCCTCATCGAAACGCGCCACCAGCCGATCTTTGATACGCTTGGAATCGCTGCTGTGCGTGATGACGATGAAATTATCTCGTCCGGGATGCCCCAAAAAGTCGTCGCTCGAACCGACTTCTTCGATCACTTCCAGCAGCAGCAGCGCCATGAACTTGATGACTTCATCGCCCGCCACGAAACCGTAAACTTCGCTGAAGTCTTCGAAGCTGTTGATTTTGATGTCGATGTACGTCCAGGTCTTGTCGCTGCGCATCAGTTGGCGCAGATGATCTTCGATCAGGCGGCCCATCGGCAGATTGGAGCGCGAGTCGATCAACATCGCGCGTTCAGAGGCTTTGATGGCGTTCTGCACGCGCAGCTTGAGTTCTTCGATGTCGAACGGTTTGGTGATGTAATCGTCCGCGCCCAGTTCCAGGCCAAAGATTTTGTCGCTGCGTTCGTCCTTCTGTGTCAGAAAGATGATAGGGATATGATTGGTGCGCGAATCAGTGCGCAGTTCACGGCAAACATCATAGCCGTTCATATCTGGCAGCATGATATCCAGAACGATCAGGCTGGGAATTTGCTTGCGCGTCATGGTGAGCGCGTCGCCGCCGCGTGGCGCAACCTGCACCTCGTAACCCTGCCCACTAAAATAAATGCGCAGCATGTTGGAAATGTCAAAGTCGTCTTCGACAACCAGAATTCGACCTTTACTCATTATAAACCCCCTATACACAGGGTGACATACGCTGGACGAAAGTTAGCTAAATCAACTATACATGATTCTCGATAAATCCGCACCTCACTTGCCAGGTGGCTTGACGCGCGCCAAACTGCCTTACGGCGGTAATTCCAAAGTGGCGCTAAAAAAACTATAATACAATGGGGAACAGAATGTCACACAAATTTGAGGTTGGTGGATGAGCGAGCAAGAAAAAGAACAAACGTCAGCGCTGGCGAAACTGATCTGGGAAGACCCGCGCACCAACAGCAAACAAGAATTCGTGCTGACGGAAAACGCCACAGCGACGATTGGCCGTTCGCCCGACAACGATATTTGCATTCCCGAACAGCATGTCTCGCGGCAGCACGCCGTGATCGTCTATCGCGAGGGGCTGTTCATGATTACAGACTTAAACAGCGCCAACGGCACGTTTGTCAACGATGAGCAGATCACGGAGCCGTTTCCGCTGGCAGGCGGCGATGTGATCCGCCTGTATGTACCGGTGCTGGTGTTTTCGGCGGCGGTGACGGAAGCAGACCAGGAAAAGGCTGAAAAAGACGGCAAGCTGATTCTGGCGGCGGCCAGCACAGGCAAAGGCAAGCTGATTATCACCAATGGCCCGCAGGAAGGTCAAAGTATCCCGCTGTTGTTGAAAAAAATCACTGTGGGGCGTGCCACCAGTAACGCAACCTGGGAAATTGGCCTGCAAGACCCGTCTGTTTCGCGGCCCCACGCTCGCCTGGAGCTGGTGGACGATACCTGGGTGCTGTACGATCTGGAAAGCTCGAACGGCACGTTCGTTAATGGTCTACAGGTGACAGATAAAGGCCGCCCATTGCGCGACGGTGATACAGTTGCCTTTGGTGCTACGCTCTCCTTATTCCGCACCAATTAAGCGCCGAAATACCCTGAACGTTGTAACCCGCACGAGTAAAAACCGCATGGTTATTTTTTCGATTGCGCTGGCGATCCTATTGTCGGTCTGGTATTGATTAACGTGAAATAGGCCTCACAGCGAGACGATGCGTTTGGCGACGCGCAACTGCTTGGGGAAAACGGGCAAAAAATCGATGATTGTCTTGTAGCGCCCGTTTTCCAATTCCTGTACATAACGCCGCAGCACGCTAATCATGCCCGGCAAAATATCCAGCTTATGCATTTTGCGTTCGATCGTCAGGTATGAATCGGCTTCACGTTTGCTGATATAGTCTTGCAGATACATGGCGGTGGTCGCCAGCCCGAACAGCGCCGTGAACTGTTCCGCCCATGTGGGGTGCGTGACCTTAAAATGGTCGGGCAGCGGCAGGGGATTGGCGTCGGCGACTTCGGCGACTTTTTCGGCGTTGGCACGCAGTTGGCCGACAAGAATGTGGCGCGAAAACTGGTTGATGATCGTCCCGAAAATGTGGGCGACATTTTCATCGAAGGGCCAGGGCGGGCTTTCGCCCCAGGCTAGCCAGGGCGGCGTGATGACGATCAATTCCTGCCCGAAGCGCAGGCCGATTTCATGGTCGGTGGGATAGCTGATATTGGGCACGAATACGAGATTTTCCGTGATTTCGCCCAAAAAGGGCTTCAAAAAATCCTTGAGGTGCGTTTCGGCCAACATCTTGCGGCATTCTTTCAAGCTTTTGTCCCAGACTTCATGCTCGTCCTGCCAGAATTTCGCCAGGTTCGAGCGATGGAAAAAGTCGCGCAGGTGCGTATCCCACTGCGGCGGTACCCACTTAGGGGCGTTCTCGAGCGTCAGATCCGGCCACTTGAGGAATAGGGACAGCGCAAACAAGGCTTCCAAGGGGGTATTGCCATTGTCGAGTAAGCCTTGCACAGCACGGACAGCCTCGTGGCTGCGGAATTCGGCCAGATACTTACGAGTCAGGCGCGCGTGGGCGTGCGTGCCGTGGGGTTTGCGTTCCTGCGCTTTGTCCGGCCAATCGGTCGCGGCCAGAACCGCCGACATCAGACGGATGCGATCTTCGATACGCACTTGTACTTCGGACTGCTGTTCGCTCATGCCTGTACTCGACTCTGTGAGGGCAACAATAGGGTACATTATAAAAGGCAAACAGGCACGCGGCAAACGGTGAATATTCGGCTACAATTAGCGTCAGCACGACGCGCATACGGATGCGCCCGCCGCCAACCGAAGAAAACAAGGGAGCAAGCGATCATGACTATCCACCTGTGGCACAATTTGTCGGCAGGGCCCAAACCGCCGGACATCATCTATGTGGTGGTGGAAGTGCCCAAAGGCAGCCGCAACAAATTCGAATACAGCAAAAAAGCCGGCGTGATTAAGCTGGATCGTGTGTTATACAGTTCGCTGCACTATCCCGGCGATTATGGTTTTATCCCGCAGTCGTATTGGGGCGACGGTGATCCGCTCGATGTGCTGGTGATGATGAGCGAGCCGACGTATCCCGGTTGTGTGATCGAAGCGCGGCCCCTGGGCATGTTCAAGATGATCGACAAAGGGCAGCAGGATTACAAGGTGTTGGCGGTGCCGGCGACCGATCCCAATTTTAACGACATTCAGTCAATGGACGATCTGCCCACGCATTTCCCCAACGAAGTGGCGCACTTTTTTATGACCTACAAACAGTTGGAAAATGTCGAGGTCAAAAACGAAGGCTGGGTGGGTATCGAAGAGGCTAAGCAGGCTATTCTGGAGGCCATGCGCCTGTATCGTGAAGGTTTCCCGCCCAGCGCAACACAGGTATAAGCCGGGGAGCAGCGGTGATGTCTACCTCTTTTACGATTCGCCCCGCCGTGCCGCAAGATGCGGCCGCGATCAACGCCCTGAACCGCGAAATTGCCGATGAGCCGAACAACAATGTGCTTTGGGGAGCAGGCGAATACACGCGGACGGTGGAGGATGAGCGTCTGATTATTGAGGAGCGCGCCGCCGCCGAGAACAGCACCACGCTTATCGCGGTAAGCGCCGATAACAAAGTTGTCGGCCTGCTGGCGTGTTACGGCGGGAAACGGCAGGCCATGCGCCACACCGCAGGCATCGGCATTCATGTGCAAAAGGACTGGCGCGACAAAGGCGTGGGCACGGCGTTGATGAACGCGGTCGTAGACTGGGCGCGCACGAATCCGGTGATTCATCGGCTGGAACTGGACGTGTTCACCGATAATGCGCGCGCTGTGCATGTCTACGAAAACGTCGGCTTCGTGGCGGAAGGGATCAAACGCCATATGTATCGTAAGGAAGATGGCTTCAAGGACGTGCTCATGATGGCGATGGTGTTCCTGCGCTGAATTTATGCGCAAAATCATTAAGCGACTGGGGATTATCCTGGTAAGTTCGCTGGTTAGCCTGCTCCTGCTTGAAATCAGCATTCGAGCCAGCGCGGGAATGCTGCCGCGCCGTCTGGCATTAGCCGCACACTACGCGATCACCGGCGAACGCTACGAGGCTAATCACACAACGGGCAGCACGACGTTCACGGGCGAATACGGCCCGGCGCTGCTGCCGGGCTTGCAGGATGCGCTGTTACCCCTCAGCCCCAGCGTACAGGTACATGTCACGACGATTGATCTGTGGGGCAGTGAGATCGGCTTCCGCACGCTGCCTATCGATTATTTCGTCGATACTGTTTTCGTGGACGACTCGCACACCCTTTGTTTTACCGAATATGCCGACTGTTGGGTTACCCGTTTTGCCGAAGAAACGGGCTTAGGCGTGGTCAATCTGGGGCAGTCGGGCACCGGCAGCATGAGTCACTGGCGCATTTTGCAGCGTTTCGCGCCGCCGCTGACGCTGCGCCTGGTGATCTGGCAGTTTTTCGGCAACGATTTTAACGAGGATTATGGTCTGGCCGTGCTGCGCGGCGAGATCGCCGAAATCCCGGAAGAGGCGCGCGCTATGAACGAGATGCCGCTGCTGCTGGCATGGCTGCGGCGTAATTCGGCGGCGTTCGCCGTGACCGAAGCGGCTTTGTTCGGCGAATGGGCTTATTTATCGGATTACGAGCAGCTTTTTGTCGCGCCGTATCGTGCCAGCTACCGCGATGGCACGCTGCAATTTGGCCTGCCCTACGAAGCTTTGGTGATGGATTTGTCACGCGCACACAACGCGGCGGGCGTGCCTTTCACGCGGGCGGCGCTCAAGCAGGCGCATGCTTTGGTGCGCACCTGGGGCGGCACGCTGGTGGTGCTGGTGCTGCCGTCGCCGAGCGAAGTCTATGCCTATGAACGCGCACGGCAACGCGGTGCTCTCGCGGTTCGTCTGGGGCTGGTTGGGCGGGCGGGGCTGCTGTACGCGCCCGATTAATCGCTTTCGCCGAATAAGCGCAGCCATTCTTCGACATCCTGTGCCGAAACATGTGTGGGCTTATCGGGCGTGGTGGCGCGCGTTTTACTGCTTTTGCCGAGCATAAGCTGCACAAATTGATCGGCGCGCAGCGTGTTCATGCCTTTGGCGCGCGCCGCTTCTAAGACACGCGTATCCGACGAGACGACGCTCCAATTGCGCGAGTCGCGGGTGGTCGCAATACGTTTCAACATCAGATCGTCGGCTTCTCCCGGATACGAAGCGAAACGCGCTTCCACCATGCCATTCGATAGACGCGATTTGCCGCCGGGCAGCCCGTGATCGAAAATCACGACGCAGCGTTTGCCAGTGCGCGCCGCGAATCCGCTGAGCTTTTGCACCAAACGCGCTTCGTCGTTGGGATCGTTCAGGCGAATGTCTGGCATCTGCCCGATCAGGTTGTGACCGTCAATCAGATAAGGCATGTGTGCTTCCCTTGCTCTTGGCGCATCTTTACGGCGCGCTCGGCGCGAATTCCAGCCAATCCAGCGCGATCGCCAGCGGGCGTTCGTCGGCGCTCAGGCCAAGCTGCGCTGCCGATTCAACGGATGCATAACTGAAGACCACGACGATATGCGTGCCGGGGCCAACTGCTTCGCGCGGCAGCGGCAGCGCATATTCGGCCAGCCCGGCCGCACTCATTTCTACGCTACCAACGACAACACCGTTAACAGCGATGGTGACCTCACGCGCAGCGTTAAAGGACTGCGCGCTGAAACGCAGCGTATAGTTATTCGGCGGTAGATCGACGTACACCGTGGCATCGTTAGCCGCCGCCAGCGAAAAATCTGCCAGCCGCACGGGTTGTCCTGTCCAGCGCAGCGTGATGTCGAAGACGCTTTCTGGCCAATGCCATCCCCAGCCCAGATAGCGTGTATCGCCCGCCGCGCCGATGTCCACACGATACACGCCCGGCGCGCTCTGCGGCGGCCTGCGCCCGTACTGTGCGCAGCCGTCGGGATGCCACGTTGTGCGATAGACGATGGCCGCCCCTTCTACTGTATACGGGCAGAGCAGGTCGGGCAAACTGTTGAAATAGCCGACGATTTCTTCAATCGTGCCATTTTGCAGCCCAAGCATATCGCCGTGAATGACAAAATAGCCCACCGGATAGTTCACAATCATCTGGTGCATCTGCGTTTCCGCCGCTGTCGGGTCGAGCAAAATGCGCTGGCCGAGCCAACTGAGCGTGGGGTCACCCGTGCGCAGATACCAGAAATTGTCGGTTGGCGCGCGCGCGATAAAAGCTGTAATCAGACGTTTTTCGTGTACCAGCGCGTAAAACTGCGTCGTCAACTGCTCGAAGTTGTTGAACTGCGCTTCGCCCGTGCCTGCGCCCGTCGGGATTTCGACAATCACGTAATCATACGGTTCGCGCCGCATGGCCTCATAAAAGGTGTAGGCGGGCAGCGCTGGATGAATCGCCACCGGTTCGTAGAGGCGCACATCTAAAGCCACCGCGAACAGCAGCGCCGCGCTGACAAACACCGCCGCGCTTTTGCGCCGGTTCAGCAGCGGCGTAAACACCAGTCCCGCAAAAATCAACGCCGGGATGATATAGACGGGCGCGAAGCGCAGCGTAAAGCGGAAGATGCCGCCCAGCGCCTGATGCAGCAGGCGGTAGGGCATCGGCACATCCTGCCCGAAGAGGGTGATGGTCGGCCCCAGCGCCATCAGCAGTGGGAAAATCGTCAGCGCCAGCCAGAACCAGCGGCGATCCGCGCGCCGCCAGCGCCAGGCCACCACCAGCGCCAGCAGCGCCGCCGCCGTGACGAAGGTGCCCACACTGGGCACACGCCAGTATTCTTGCGCGCGCCACAAAAAACCATCGGGGAAGACGATGCCATAGGCATGTTCGGGCGGGCCGGGCGCGAGTGAACTGCGATCAAAGGACAAAATATAGGGCAGCGGCCCGACGAACCACAGCAGCGCGATCATGATGACGATCCCCGTTGTCCCGACGGCCACCAGGCGTAGGCGCGCGGCATTTCCCGGCGCTTGCAGCAGCGTCAGCACGCCGTAAGGCACGATCAGGCACGCCAGAAACAGCGGATATTGCAGGTCAGTCATGACCATGCCGTAAAACGCCAGCCCCAGCAGCAGCGCCCACAGCGCCAGCTTTGCGACCCGTGGATGCGATGCGTTTACCCGCGCGATTTTGCCCCACAGCAGCAGCAGCGCCGGCAGCCAGAAAAATCCGACGAGATTCGGATCATTATTCCAGTAAGCGACATACGAGAGCGGTACAAGCTGTAACGCCGCGCCGCCGGCCAGCGCCAGCCCGCTGTGTACGCCTTTGCGCCGCGCCAGCAGATAGAAAAAATAGCCTGTGAGCGCGATGCCCGTGATATAAATCGCCTGCATCGCCACCAGCGAGCCAAACAGCGGCTCCAGCAGCGCCCACAGCGGAAACCAGAAGATCGCCAGTGTGTGATAGCCCAGATTGGTGGTGAAGGGCGCGAAGACGTAAGTGGTTTCGTAAACATTCAGTCCCGGCGTTGTCAGCGCGTGGCGAATCCACCAGTAATTCCAGTGAAAATGGAAATAATCGACGGGATACGCGCCGGGAATGTGCGTCGTGGCGTTGAAGATCGGCCAATAAAAGGCTAGGCACGGCAGCAGCGCGTAAAAACCGAACAGAGTCAGGTGACGGCGAATCATAAGCGCCTTAACAAAAAGTAGACTCAACACCGGTAGTGTACGCGATGCAAGGATGATGTTCAATAGAGGGCTGAACGGCTGCACGCAGGCGGTGGTATGATGGAGGTATCATGCAGCTTAGGCCTGCTGCCCGGTATCGGATGATTGTATCCGTCGATAATGAAAGAAGGGCTTATGCGCTTATGGTTACTCATCGGATGTGTGTTGGGCGCGCTGCTGGCCTGTAATATCACCACAACAGCGCCGAACAGCGCGCCGCAAGCCCCCGCATCCTCTAACGAAACGCCGCCCAGCGTGCAGGAAGGCGGCCTTGACACGCAGCCGCTTGTTACGCCGGAAATCGCGCCTGGCGGCGCCTGCGTGCCTCAGAGTAATCTGCCGACGTACACTGTTGAACCCGGCGACAGCTTGTCGTTGATCGCCGACCAATTCAGCACCACGGTGGACACGCTGATCGCCATCAATTGTCTGGAAGACCCTGATTTGATCGAGGTGGGGCAGGTCTTGTATGTGCCCGGCGCGCTTAACGGGGCGCTGCCGGATTCGGTCACGATGATCGGGAGCGTTGTCATCACGCCGCTTGTGCGCATCGACAACAATGTCTATGTGCTGCGCGCCAACACCAGCGTCATGCTGTCCTGGAATCCCAATGTCGGGGGCGCGGTGCGTATCAACTTCTATTTTGCCTCCACAGGCACAGGCATTATACCCGGTCTGATCGGCAGCGATACCAACGCGGCGGATGGGGGCACGCTGCTGTACAACGTGCCTGGCGGGCTGCTGGGTTACTTCACGGCAGACGCCGTAGATACCAACGGGCAAATCGTGGCGCTGACGGCGGAGGCAGTCATGGTGATGGCCGAATAAAAAGCGGCGGCACAAGGAGGCGCGCCGATGCTATAATCACTGACGTAATGCTGCTGTCGGGCAAAAAGGGATGTCATGGCGCAAGAAATCAGCACCAAGGATCAATTTGAGTTCGTATTTAACGCCTTTCGTGGGCTGCAAACGGTGCAGGTGATCAGTCTGGGCTTGCAGACGGGAATGCTGGCCGCGCTGGATGCTGCCGAAGGCGGCCTCAGCGACGGCGAATTGGCCGAAAAACTGAGCCTGCATCCGCCTTATGTGCGCCTGTGGTGTCAGACGGCCTATGCTTTTCACGTGTTAGAGATGAGCGCCGACAGCAGATACCAGATCGCGCCCAAACTCAACACCGTGCTGCTCGATCAGGAGCATCCGCGTTATCTCGGCGGCTTCGCCCAGGGTTTCGCGACGTATCTGGCGGATGATTTTCAGCGTTATCCCGAAGCCTTCAGCAAAGGCACGGTATTTCCCTTCTGGGAGCGCGGCGAACACTTTTCGGCATGGGTCTCTGGCCTGACACATCCATTACAGCGTTTGGTGGTGGGCAAGGTGCTGCCGGAATTGTTCGGTGATCTGCTGCAAACGGGCATTCATGTGCTGGATGTGGGCTGCGGCGCGGGGCGGCTGATCTTCAAATTGGCCGAAAGTTATCCGCACTGCCGTTTTGTAGGGATTGACGCCGACGCGCACGGCATCGCGATTGCGCGCAAAGAATCGAGCCGGTTAGGATTAAGCAGCCGTGTGACCTTTCGCCATGTGCGCGGTGAGCAGCTTAAGTTTGAATCTGAGTTCGACCTGGCGTTGATGTTTGAGGTCTTCCACGAACTGCCGGTCAGCGAGCGTGCCAGCGTGCTGACCGGCTGCTACCGCGCGCTGCGTCCCGGTGGGCAGTTGTTCATCGTGGATGAAACCTGGCCGGAAAGCATCGAACAACTTCGCGACCCGGCCTACGGCATGTCGATCATGGTACAATTTAGCGAACTGGTATGGGGCAACTTGGTCGCGACCGAGAGCGAGCAAACGCGCCTGCTGCATGACGCGGGCTTTCGCCATCTCAAGCGCGGCGATATTGGCGGCACATTCACAACCATTCTGGCGCAAAAGCCCCTCAGAATCGAGTGATTCATCTGCCGTTGTTCAAGCTGCCGGCGAGCGCGTAAATCAGCACCCCCAGCGAAGCGACAAGAAAACTGCCGATCAGGCCGAAGGCTTGCAGCGGCCCCAGAATGTATTCGCCCGCGCCGGGATTCGATCCAAAGCCTAAGACATCGGCGATGCCGCAGATGGCGGCGAAGACTAACCCCGTGAGCGCGAGGCGAATGCCGACCTGTTGCGCGAGGTTTTCGTCTTGATTGGCGTAAAACATGAACTTTACGTAAACCAGCGCGCCGCTGATCAACAGCGCCAGGCCGGCGAGAATCGTCACGATCTGCAAAATGCCGATGGAAGCGGTAGGGCGCAAGCCGGTGATGCCGGGGAACAGCCCCATGAGCGTCAGAATCGCACCCAGAGTGCCGAGCGCAATCCCAAATTGTGCGACACGCGCCACAGGGTACCTACCTTAGGGCCTGCCGCAGTTTGCGCAGCATATTGCCGCCCAAAACAGCGGCGATGTCGGCTTCGCTGTAGCCGCGCGCCCGCAGGGCCGCGCCGATATTCCATAAATCCATGATGGTATCCATCTCCTCTGGGATGCTCTGCATGCCGAATCCGCCATCGAAATCGCTGCCGATGCCGACATGCGCGGCGCTGCCGGAGATCTGGCACACATGGTCAATCGCGTCCAGCACCAGCTTGAGTTTGACGCTGGATTTGGGGCTGCTGGGCGACCAATGCTCGCTGAGAAATCGGTTGAAGGGTACGATGCCCATCACGCCATCGCGTTCTGCCAGGCGACGGATCATGGTGTCGGATAAATGGCGATCGGTGTCGCGGAAAGCGCGCGGGTTGCTGTGGCTGGCGATCAGCACGCCGGGATAACGATCCAGCGACTCGAAGAAGGCTTCTTCGGCCATGTGTGATACGTCCAGAATCACCCCAAAATCGGCCAGAATTTCCAGCAGGGCGCGGCCCAGGTCGGTCAGCGGTCCGGGTTGGCCGGTGCCGCCGCTGTAGCGCGTGCCGTGCCAGGCGGGCCCGACGATGCGCACACCGCGTTGATACCATTCTTCGAACTGGCGCGGCTCTAAGATCGGGTCAGCGTTTTCCATCAGGATCACCAATCCCTGCCGCCGTTCACGCAGCGATTTACCGGCTTCCCAGCCGCTGAGCAGGGCATCGAGTTCAGCCTGGGTGCGGATCAGGCGGATTTTGTCGCTTTCGTCGCTGAGACGCTGGTAATAATCCATCTGGCGCTGCGCGAGGCGATAGGCTTCCTGCGCATTTTTGTACGCCAGCGTATCCCATGGGCCTTCTTTGGCGGCTTCTGGCGCGACAAACAGCGTCGCAAAGACCAGCGCCACACGCCCCAGCAGCGAATCTGGCAGGCCGAGCGTGGCGATACCGGCTTTTTGCGGAACTTCTGTGCCGCGTTCTAATTGGCGGGTTTCCAGCGCGCTCCGGCGATAATCGCGCCCAAAGCTCAGCGCGTTATAAGCAATATCCTGGTGCGCGTCCACAATAATCATCACAAAATTCCTAATCCGCGAGTCTGTAACGAAAAGTGATTGTACGGAGACAGATTAGAAAAATCAAATCCTCAGCAAATCGTAAGGCTACGCACAGCAAATTCTACGAATATGGGCATTATGCTCTGAAACATGAATCATGGGGGAGACATCATGCAAACTCAAAAACTGCCTGGTTGGGGAAGCGGCGCGCTGGTGGGCGCGCTATTGACGATTTCCCTGGTGGCGATTTCGTTTTTAGGGCATCAAGCGGTTGGACTGCCGTTCGTAGGGTTCGACTTTTTCGATTGGCTGGGGCGCACGCTGGATGGCCGCGTTGTCACCTTTGGTATCGACATGATTGTCGGCGTGATTCGCAGCCTCAACCTGGGACCAACCGCTACTACCGCTAAACTCGCCGAGCAGATCATGGGCGTGGGAGCCATCATTGGACTGGGCGCAGGGGCGGGCGTGTTGTTTTTCGCCCTTGCCCCCCGCGTAAAAACACTGCGACAGGACATTCTGGGCATCGGGCTGGGCATAGCGGCGGGCGCGCTAATGCTGCTCATCAGCCTCAGTCTCAACCGTCCGTCTACGCTGAGTCCATTGGTAATAATCGTCTGGACGCTGCTGCTGTTCACGGCCTGGGGGCTGGCGCATGGCTGGGTCTACCGCGATATGACCAATGCTGGGACGATCGTGCATTCAGATGGCAAAGTCGAAGTCGAAGTGCTGGATCGGCGGCAGTTTTTGATCCGCTTGGGCGGCGCGACGGCGACCATCACCGCGATCGGCGCAGGTCTGGGTGGGCTGCTGGGTCAGCGCGCTGCGTCCAGTGTGCCGGTTAACACTGTGGCCGGCGAGGCGCAAACGCCGGGCGCGGGCGACCGTTGGTCGGCGGCCAATGCGCTGCCCAATGCGGATGCCGAAATTGAGGCGGCGCCAGGCACGCGCCCGGAACTTTCGTCGCTGGAAGATCACTACCGCATTGACATCAACAGCGTGCCGCCGGTGGTTGATGGGACAACCTGGACACTGCCGATCACCGGGCTGGTCGAAACGCCGCTGAACCTGACGATGGCCGATATTCAGGCCTACGAGCCGCTGCACCGCTTCGTTACGCTGTCCTGCATTTCCAACGGCATCGGCGGCGATCTTATCAGCACGCAGCGTTGGACTGGGGCGAGCCTGAAGCGCGTGCTGGAAGCAGCACGGCCCACGGAAGATGCCGCCTATCTGCGTATCAGCGGCGCCGACGGTTTCTTCGAGTATGTGAGTCTGGAGATGATTAACGCCGACGAGCGCATCATGCTCACCTACTATTGGGATGGTGTGCCGCTGGAGATTGAGCATGGCTACCCGCTACGCATCTATATTCCCGACCTGTACGGCATGAAGCAGCCGAAGTGGATTACGTCTATCGAGGTGGTGGATGCCTGGGACGAGGGCTTCTGGGTGGTACGCGGCTGGGACGAGGTGGCACGGGTGAACACGACCTCAGTCATCGATGCTGTAGCCGCCAACAGCAGTTACGAACGTGACGGCACGACCTATGTGCCTATCGGCGGGATTGCTTACGCAGGGGCACGCAGCATTTCGCGGGTGGAGGTGCGGGTCAATGATGGGGAGTGGCAGGAAGCACGGCTGCGGACGCCGCTGTCGGATACGACGTGGGTGATCTGGCGCTATGATTGGGCGTTTGCCAGCGGCGAGCACACTTTTGAGGTGCGGGCGGTGGATGGCGACGGGGCGGCGCAGCGCGAGGAGAGCCGCCCGGTGCGTCCGAGCGGGGCGACGGGAGTTCACCGCGTGCGGCGGACACTCTAAGGCGCTGAACGTTAGAAAATATCAACTTCGCGGAGCAAACGGCACGGAGGGGGAAGGCGTGCTTGTTTGCTGCCGCGTTTGTGTTCGGTGTGGCGGTGAATAGGGGGAATTTGCCGCCAGCCTTTTGGCCAAAGGGAAAAACCGTACTCAGAAACGGCCATGGGGGGTGGATTGGAGAATGGTTGGCGATGATGAGTGGCGTTTCTCTCATTCCTGTATGCGAGCGAGGCGGAAGCTTACCTCACTGCGCCTATTTCGTGGATCGAACCAATAACGATCGTCGCAGCGAAAATTGTCGGGAGTGATTTGGTTCCAAGATCCTCCACGAAGTACCCGTCGAACCGAATTATGATGAATATCATTGGATTGTGAGTTGTAGTCTGTCAAACACCATTCAAGTGTATTGCCGGCCATGTCTACAACACCGAAGGGACTGTCCCCTTTGCCTTCATATTGTCTAACTGATGTGGTTTTACCAATACCTTTTCTGCCCACGTTATGGTTACAGCGACTGGCATCCCACACGCTTCCCCAGGGATAGGTTCTCCCATCAGCACCTTGGGCGGCGTATTGCCACTGGTCTTCAGTCGGCAGCATGATCTTCTCGCCTGTCAGATGGCTGAGCCACAGGCAGAAGGCCACAGCCTCAAACCATGACACACCGACGACAGGCTTCTCCGCACCGTTCCACTCTGCATCAGTCCAGTATTTTCGTTCTGTCCAAGGAGTGGCTGATGGTTTCCAGGCGCTTGCAGATGGATTCCACAGCCACCCTTGTTGGCGCGCTTTCCATCCGGCCTCTGTCCACCATTTGCGCTCACGATAACCAGCGGCTTCAACAAAAAGTTTGTACTGGGCGTTGGTGATGGGGTATTTGGAAATGCTATAGCCTTTGCCTGGGAGGTCGATCCAGGCGAAGGGAGCAGGGAGAGGTGTGGGGTGTGAGGCTGTCCTGACGGAAGTTGGGGTATTGCCTAAGGCAGAGTGTGCGGGTGGGGGAGATGGGGGTGGCGACGGATCGATAGTAGCCAAACGACGCTGGACTTCAGCACTGTCGGCGGCGGACGGTGCGATGATTTTCACATATTCGGGGGTCTTCAAGAAGCGCGTGCGCAGGATTTCGACGGCGGCATCAAAGAAGAAGTGCGGGAGGGGCAGCGCGTTCTTTTTGCTGATGATGGCGCGCAAATCCGCGGGCAGATAGGCCATTTCGCGGCTGAAATCTGCGCCTTCTTCGACCACGGGCACAATATTGCGCTGCAAGCGCACAGCTTCCTGGATTTCGCGCAGCACCCAATCACCGGGATTGGCACAGCGTTGCAAGGCAGCGGGCGAGATGAGCAGCACAAAGTGGGCGCGCGCAGCGATCTGGTTGAGGATGATGCGGTCGAAATCGCCGCTGTCGATAGTGTTGACATCCAGGAAGGCGTCCCAACCGTGCGCTTTCAGGTCTTGATAGATAGCGCGGGCGAGATGCTTGCTGCTGGCACGGCGGTAGGAAATAAAAACAGACTTTTGTGTCATAGCGTAAGATGATTAGCTGACGACAGGCACAGTGTAAATAAGTTAACGTATGTTGGCAGAGATTTCCAGCGCAGGTTTAAGGCGTGGGGTTGGAGGCGCGCAAGACTGACAGGCGCGTTTAGATCTGTTCGACGAGGATTTGGGTTTCGGCGTTGCAGTTGTCGAGCAGACCTTTGCCTTCGTAAAACACGCCCATCAGATATAAACCCGGATGATCGCCGCCATCGAGATGTTCCGGCGATGATCTGAGCGTGGCGAGCGAGCAAAGCAGACAGCAGTACCGGGACGCGCAGCCTGCTGACCGCGCCGGGCGTATGGGGATTGGGGACAGGCTGCTGCAAAAATAGGCGCAGGCAAGCCCGGCCGGCCCCGCACCGATCAGCAGGACAGCGACGGCGATTGTTCAGGGCTGGCGGCGGGCTTCGGCGGTGGCGGTGGCCGCCACGTAAGGACGATAGATGGTGGGAATGGCGCGCAGGGTGGCCGGATACTGCGCGGCGGCTTCGGTGCTGTTGGGCAGCAGCGTCGCGTAGGCCTGAAGTTCCGGGCGGATTTCGGCGTTGATGGTCGCCATTTCGATGGTTGCAACGGTATTGTATTCCTCGCGCGGAAAGGCGACCGTGCCGCTGGCGATCAACAGCATCCCCAACACGGCCATAATCAGCGCCAGCAGGCCGAGCGCCAGTCCGAAACGGCGATTCGCGGCCTGCGCACGCGGCGTCAGCACCTTGAGCGACATGTGGTTGGCGGGGCTGTCTTTTAACATGCGCACGCGGACGATGACCGGCTGCGCGTCGTAACGGCTGAGGTCGATGGGCGCGAGATGGTCAATCAGTTTGGGCAGCGGCATGTCTTTCGCCAGCAGAGGGACGAGATGCTGGCCGCTGTCGAGCGCGTGATAGAGGGCTTTTTGCAGCGCGGGGTCGTCGATTGACTGGGGCGAAAGCAGGACGAGCAGGATATGCTGCGCGCCTTCGAATAACTCACGCGAGGGCTGAAGTCCCGCTTCTTGCAGATCGTTTTCGAGGCGCGCGCCCAGGCGGGCATCAGCGGCGGCGTAGATGAAGCTTAACACTAACGTTCCCTTTCGAATGTACGCAGATAATTCACAATGTCCCAGCGCTGTTGGGCGCTGAGAGGGGCGGCGCAGGCGGGCAGGGCGCGCCAGCCATCACGGACGGCGGCAAACACGGCTTGGTCGCGCATTGCGGGTAAATCGCGGCGCAGAAAGCGCAGATCGTCATTTTGCGGCCAACCGAGGCAGGCCTGCTGGTAGAGCGCTGCGCCGCGCGCCAGCGACTGAGCATCCGGCAGCACCGTGTTGACAATCGAGGGCGGCGGGTTAAGGCGGGCGGCGGCGGCCAGTTGATTATCGCGAATGGCATTGTAGCCGATGACGGCGAAAAAAATGACAGCGCCGGTCGCTAAAACAGCGATTAACACTAATTCTGGCCGCAGATCAAGCCAGCGCAGAAAACGCATTAAGGCCGGATAAAGCGCCCAGAGCAGCACGGCGAGAACGGCCGCCAGCGCCAGCAGATGTTGGAGCTGGGGCGCGCGCGTTTGCTGAACGGCGGCGTCCTGCGTGATCGACCAGGCGAAGGCGGCGCGTGTCACGCTGCCATCGGCCTGGGTAACATCGACCAGCGTCCACCACAGGCCTTGGGCGTCGATTTCGTCGCCGGTGGTGACATATAAACCGTCGCCGGCGCTTTCGGCAAGATGCCAGGTGCCGCGCCAATCGGCTTCGGGGCGCACCATTTGCACGCGCACGGATGGGCTTTCAACCGGCTGGCCACCGCGCTGGAGCAGGGTTTCGTAAGTATTGATGCCCGGTCCGCCGGGAAGCAGGGTTTGGGTGACGCTGAAATCAGCGGCGGAAACGGTGGCGGCGGGCGCGGCGACCTGCGTGTTCAAAAAAGCGGGTTTGGGAATGGGTGTGGCGCTGAGCAGGCCCACGGCGCCCAAGACCAGCGCAGCGCTGGCGGTTTCCAGGCGCAGCGTAAGACCAAAATCGCCGATGCGCGCGATCAAGGCGCCGAAGCGCTGATAACGCCGCGGACGGAGCGCCAGGTGATGAGCCGCACCGAGGGCAACAAGCAGCCCGACGAGCAGCACTTTGAGCAGCAGCGCTGTGCCGTAGGTGGTCGAAGTGACATCGGCGGGCGAATAGAGCCAGTTGAGCGAGGCGTAAATGCCGGTGGTGATAACCACAGCGACACAAAGGGTAGCGATACGCGAGAGACGGCGCAGGGCGGCCAGCAACGCCAGACGGCGGGTTTCGCCGGTGTAGGGTTGAAGCGCGGGCGGGAGCACGAGGACAAAAGCCGCGAGTCCGCCGACCCAGAAGCCGACAGCCAGCAAATGCAGCCAGTCATTGGTCATCGCCAGCCAGGGCCAAAGCGGCGACCCGGCGGCGTGGCTGGCGACGCTGAGCGTGCCGAGAATCAGGGCGAACAACCAGGCATTGGCGACCCAGAAAGCGCGCACACTTTCGGGCTGGCTGTGACGCCCATAGAGGCTGGCGGCGTGGAGCGCGGCGGCCAAGGTCAGGAAGAGCATGCGCATGTTCCAGACATCGCCGAAGCGCGTGCTGGTACGCACGGTGTTGATAAAACCACTGGCGATGGCCTGTGCCGCATCGACGCCGTAAAACACCATGGTTTGCTGAAGCAGCGCCAGCAGGCTGCCCGCGAAAGCCAGCACAAACGCCCACAGAACGACGGTGTTCAGGCGGCGCATGACACGCGGAGGGAGCAAGCCCGCGGGATGATCGGGACTGCCCCAGGCGGGCAGCAGGACGAGGGCGTAGAGCGTATAGACGCCGAACAACAGCAGCAGAGAGGACAAAAGCAGCGTGCGCCAGAGGACTTCCAGCGGGAGGGCAGCGCTGTTGGCGCGGATCCCGGCGATACCGTCGGCGGCGGCGCCGACGGAAAAGACCTGACTTTCGGTGAGCACATGCCCATCGCTGGCAAAGGCCAGGCGCAGTTCGACAATATACGTGCCCTGAGGCAAACCGGAGGGCAAACGGGCGCTCATCAGTGAGTCGTTATCCGGCGAAACGCCGCCCGAAGCGATGATCGTGCCGTCGGGGCCGCGCACATTGACCGCACTGAATTCAGGTTCGAGGGATTCGCTGAACCAGTACTGGACACGGGCAGGCGGACGTTCGAGCACCGCGCCATCGGGGGGGAGGGCGCGCACGATGTAACCGTGGGCGCGCACGCCGGAAATGAGGCCGAAAAGCACGCTTAGCAGGAAAAGGCGGCTAATCCAGCTTGAAGCGCTCTGGCGAGTCATCCTGATGCGAGGAAGGCGAGTCAACAACAGGTTCACGATCAAATTTGGGTTTCGTATTGCGGCTCAGGATCCAGCTTAGCGCCATAAAGGTGATAAAGAGGGCGATGACGCCCAGAAAAATCACTTCGTCATAGGGGCCAAGCGCGCCGTGAGCCAGCATAATCGGCGGAAACATAAGCCTATATTCCTCAAGTGGTTTTATTGTACACCAGAAGGGGCGGCTGTTGTGGAGTTTTTCACGAAGTGATAAGGTGAACACAAACGGAAGAGTACCCTGGATGTGAATCGAACACATATCTTGCGCTTAGGACGCGCCTGCTTTGTCCGTTAAGCTACCAGGGCGAGAACGGATTATGGAAACAGCAGCACATTGCAATAGTACTCAATTCGGGGATGCAGGACAAGTGTAAATGTTGGTTTTGCTGCTGTTTTATGCCGGGCGGGGCGAAGGCAGCGTGCGGCGGCCCAGGCGTGTGCTGATGGCCGCACCGAGACCCAGGGCGGTGAGGGTTATGCCCAGCACGAGGGCGGCCAGAGCGCCGATGGGAAAGAGGGTGAGGGCAAACAACAGGGTCAACAGCAGCGCCATACCGAAGACGGCGCCGACTAATGCGGGCAAGGGCAGGCGCAGCAGGCGCAGCAGGCGTTCGCCAAGCCATAAGGCGAGCGTGATCCAGCCCGCCGTCGCCAGCAGCAGCACCAGGATGAGCGTCAAAGCGTAGAGGGGCATGAGCAGCAGCCCCAAGGGAGGAACGCCGACCACCAGCAGTATCCAGATGGCTGTCAGCCCGGCGATCAGGAGCAGCGCTGCGCCGCCCAGAAACACCAGATGACGCAGACTGCCGCGCAGCGCGGCCTGCATCTGCCCGATATGGCGCGGAAAGGCGACAACCGCCAGCGCTGCCATGCCCGCCAGGCTGAGGGTGGTAAACAGGGCGATTCCCGCCGACCATTGGGGCGTAATGAACGTGGGCTGGCAGGCTGAGGGCGATAACGGTTGCACACCCGGAGCGGCGCTGTGCGCGTTCGCGCAGAGTTCGAGGCCGCCGCCGACAGTGGGACTGCCATCGAAACGGAGCTGGTTAGCGCTGGCATGCAGATTGCCGTTGATCTGCGCCGCATCAAGGATCAGCGTATCGGCGAGCAGATGGGCGCTGCCGTCGATGTGTGTGCCGGGAGCGATGGTGAGAGTGCCGCCGGCGACGATATTGACATCTCCTTCGATGCGTCCGGCAAGGGTGACGTTTTCGGCGAACAACGTAAGATCGCCCAGCACGCGCGTCGCGTCGGTCAGGGTAATAGCACTGCCGAGGATCACTGCGTTACCGCTCTGGGTTTGCGAGAGGGTGTATTCTTCGGCCGGATTCACAACAAACTGCTCGAGGGCGCTGCGCTGTGGGAGCAAGGCCTGGGCAATGCGATTGCCCAACGCGGCGCTGAGGCTCGCCAGAAAGCAAAAGGCGGCCAAAGCCAGCGGAAACAGTAACCAGGTACGACGCGACATACTCATTTCCTCGGTGCCGGCGGCAGAAGCACAAAGCCGGCGTGTGCATTATCTCTTAGCGGCGGTGGTTGTAGTAGGCGTAGCCGGCGATGCCGGCGACGGCCAGACCCACCAGCGCACCCGCCAGCGCGGGCGCCTGTGGATTGGCCGAAACAAGGGTTTGCGCCTCGCGCACAAAAACCTGGAGCAGACCAACAATCGCCGTGAGCAGATTCACTAACTGTCCCAGAATATCGCTCAACAGGGCGGCACTGGCCAGCACATTGAGCGCCAACCAACCGGCGGTCAGCAGCAGCGGCATCGCCACGAGCGTCACCAGGGCCAATCCTAACGCCAACGCCAGGCCAGAGACGCCGGTATGACGCTTGACGCCTTCGGCCAGGCGCGCCATGATCGCCAGCGCCAGCCGCTTGGGGGCACGTTCAAAGGGCGCGGTCTTGAGGATTGTATCGACCTGACGCAGGCGGTTAAATTCTGCCGATTCCTGCGGGCTTTGATCGAGGCGCTCCAGAAGCCGCTGGCGTTCTTCGGGGGCCAGATTTTCGTCCAGCGCCTCCTGCATCAATGCGCGGTTACGTTCGTTCGGCATGATCAGATGCCCTCCATCAGCGGACTCAACATCCTGGCCGCCTGCTGCGGACTCAGTTTCTCGGCCAATAACTGCCGAGCGCGGAATAAGCGGCTTTTAATCGCACTTTCGGTCGTATCTAACATATCGGCGATTTCGACATAAGAATAATCGTACCAATAACGCAGGACGACGGCGGCGCGATAGTCGGGCGGCAGTTCATTAAGCAATTTTTGAATTTCGCGGCTGCGCTCACGGTGCAGGGTTTCCTCTTCGGGTTCGGGTTCGTCACTGCTGAGCGAAAGCTGCGGCCCCGGTTCTTCGCTGTCGATCGAAATCCAGGTCAGCCGGCGTTTGCGAATACGGTCAATGGCGTGATTGGAGGCGATGGCCAACAGCCAGGTTTTGAAGGGACGCAGCGGGTCGTAACGGTGTAAATTGGAATAGGCGCGCAAGAACGCCTCCTGGGCCGCGTCTTCGGCTTCCATGCGCTCGCCCAATATGCGATAACACAGGTTATAGACCGAATCCTGGAAGGCATAGACCAGTTCGGCAAAGGCATCGTGGTCGCCAGCCAGTGCAGCATTCACCCACTCATTGACTGTCGGATCAGACACGTTGATTTCTCCACACGCATGGCAGAGACCATACGCCGTCACATCGCTATACGTGGCAGCCGCGCGCAGGGTTGCAGCATAAGGGCGAGAGACAGCAGCAGGCGCTTCTACTCTCAGTATAGCACGGGGAGTAAGACGATTTGTAGGAAGTTTGAAAGGATAGGGGTCATCTGTGAAATAAGCATAAGCGGCGCGCATGGACAGCTCCTGAATTTTTGGCTCAGTATCAGCCTAGCCGTCAACCCGCGCGCCGTCATCTAACCAAAGTTGGATTTTGGGAGCATGATGTAGTCAGTGCTGGATTAAAGAAAACGGATGTATCGGGTACAATGAGCAGATGGGAACGCGAACGACTCCCACTGTGTGGAATCGAAATCCGGGGCTTGCGGCAGCTAGCCCCAAATCTCTAACCGGCATTAGCGGAGTGAGCGGTCACTTCTATCTGAAAGTGTGTCACTTGTGGAGTGGACAGCGGTTGCCCAACCCATCGCTCCTTTAGTACAGAGCGAAATTCATCTTTACAGCGCAGTTCTTGATATTCACCACAGCGGGACTCTGACGCATCTGCTGAGCGCAGATGAGCAGGAGCGCGCGCAGCGTTTGCGTTTTGAACAGGATCGGCGGCGTTTCATCGTGCGGCGGGGGCTGCTACGACAGCTTCTTGGCGTTTACCTGTCGCAGGAGGCGCAAACGCTGAAATTTGCGTACACGCTGCATCGTAAGCCGTATTTGCCGGGTTATCCGCTGCACTTTAACGTGGCGGACGCAGAAGACAGGGCACTTTTTGCCTTTGCGCGCTATCAGGCGCTGGGCGTCGATCTTGAGCATATGCACCCCATGCCGGACATGGAAGATGTTGTGTCCAGCATGTTTTCGGCCACAGAACAGCGTATGTATCGCGCGCTGCCGGCGGCGCAGAAAAGCGCAGGATTCTTTAACTGCTGGACGCGCAAAGAGGCCTTTATCAAGGCGATGGGCGAGGGGTTATCTTACCCGCTGGCCGATTTTGATGTCAGCCTGAAACCGGGCGCAGCGGCGCGTGTGCTGGCGGTGCGCGGCGATGCACAAAGCGCGGCGGCCTGGACGCTGTTGGATTTGCGCCCGGCGAAAGATTTTGTCGGGGCGTTGGCCGTCGTGGGGCATGATTGGCTTGTGCGCTCCTATGCGCTGTTAGCGGGCTGAGCGTTATGCCTCGCGCACGACGCGGAAGCCGATCGACCCGAACAGCGTTTTGGGATTCAGCAGGTAATGGAACGAAATCGCCGCGCGCGAGCAGTCGCTGACGAACGAGCCGCCCATCACGATGCGCTCGTCTTCATTGGTCAGTTCTGTGCTGCCCCCCTTGCTGTCGAGACACCATTCACAGACATTGCCTGCCATATCCCACACCTGGTAGGGGCTGACGGCGTTGGCATAGCGTGTGACAAAGGTGGTCATCTTCAGTTCGCTTTCGCGCGTGTTGGCGTAGCTTTTGTCGAAGCTGCTGCCCCAGGGATACTGGCGCGCATCGTCGCCGCGCGCGGCGCGCTGCCACTGACGCTGTGTCGGCAGGGTGACTTTGACGCCCAAGCGCGCGCTTAACCAGTGGCAAAACGCCAGGGCATCGTACCAGTTGACCATCTCGCGTGGGCGCTCATCGCCCTGATAGCGGGAAGGCTGTGGCTGTGGATTGGCCATACGCCATTCGTGCGCGTGGGTCGAATACTGCCACCAACTGAGGTTGGCATAGCCCATGGGATCATCGAGAAAAGCCTGATACTGGGCATTGGTGATGGGATAACGACTCATCTTGAAGCCGTCAATGAACATCTGTTTCTTGGTTTTGCCGTCGGCCTCATCCAGCAGGAGCATCCCGGCGGGGATGTCGCACCATTCCAGGAGGTTGAGGGTGAAATCGTTCTTGGGCGGGGCGGGCGGCGTATCCAGTTTGGCACCATTCACGGAGCTGGTGGACGCGCTCAGTTCAGCGCAAAGCTGCGCCAATTGGTCGGGGTCGTAATCGGGGAAATCGCGGCGGAAGGCGCCGAAGGCTTCGCAGCCCAATTTGCGTGTGCGCTTGAGCTTCACCAGATGCACGATTTGTTTGTATTCGCGTTCAGCCTCGCGCAGATACGTCTGGCGGTTGAGCGCCATTTCGGCTTCTTCCAGCAGCGCATCAATGTTGATGAACTTGGGTTTAAAACCGCTGCCTTTGGCCTGCTTGAGCAAAAAGACGGCCTGGTCGAACTGGCCTTTTTCCATCGCGGCGGCGGCTTCGCTGATGACGTTGGCCGAATTGATGGTCGGCAGTTTGATTTCGTCGGCGGTGATGGCGGTGGGGTAAGCGGCGTTGTGACTGGCTTTCTGGCGTTCGGCGATTTGAATGGAACTCAAGAGGACGCGCACGGCTTCTGGCGTCAACCCCTTGCTGAGATCGGCATACTGGACTTCGCGCAGAGCGTCGGGGATGGGCGTTTTTTCGTGGATCAAGACGGGAAAGATGGGACGCCCCAGATTCAGCGCCAGGTCAAATTCGCGCCGGCAGTATTCTGAGCCGACGGAATCGGGCGAGAGCAAATAGACGAAGCCCTCGCACCAATCCAGGCGGCGGAGGATCTCTTTCCACCACTGCTGCCCGGCGTAAAGGCGCTGGTCAAACCAGACCTCATGCACCTCTAACGTGTCTACGATTTGAATACAATAGGGTTTATAAACCCGTGCATAGCTCACAAATAAACGCATAACGCTCGCCCCCCACATCAAAAGTGAAAAGACTGTATCTCAAGAGGCCGCCCGCTCTTGTGTGCTGCCCTAGGATGAGGCGACTTTGCGCGCCTGCTGGGCTGCTTGCTGCGCCTGCGGTGTGCCGATGGCTTCCAAGGCCAACAGCGCGATATCACAGACGCGCTGACCTTCTGCCCACTGGGGCAGCGCACTGTCCTGCAAATGTTCGATCAAAGCGGGAACAGCGGAAGCGTCGCCGATCTGGCCCAAGGCCTGCGCGGCAAACCAGCGCCGGTCGCTTTCGGCCTCGACCAGCAGCCGCAGCAGCACGGGGACGGCGCGTTTATCGCCGATGCGTCCCAGCGCCTGAATCGCTGCCAGGCGCACGAGATGATCGGGGTCAGTAAGGGCTTTGAGCAGGTCGTTGACCAGCGTGTTATCGCCCAGAACGCCGAGCGCTTCGGCAGCGGCTTCGCGCACATTGGCATTTTTATCGCGCAGATATGGCAGCACGGCTGAAGCCGCCGATTTGTCGCCAATTTCCAGCAGCGCGCGAATCACGGCGACCTGTACCGTCCAATTGCGATCAGGAAGCTGCTTGATGAGCGGCGGCACAGCGCTTTTGTCGCCGATCCAGGCGAGCGCTTCGGTCACGGACCAGCGCACCACCCAATCCGGGTCTTCGAGCGCTTCGATCAGCCGCTTGACGATCTGCGGCTCGTGGGTGTCGTGCAGCACTTTGGCATATTCGCGCAGCGCTTTGGCGGCATCGTGGCGTGCTGTCCATTCGGTTTTGTGCAGCGCTTCCAGCAGCTCCATGACAATTTCACGCCGCGCTTCGGTAGCATCTCCGTTAGAGAGCGACGGGAGGGGCGCAGCGCCGACGGTTTCGCGCCAGGTGCGCACCGCTTTGATGGCTTCGGGCGTGCCGATGTTTTCTAAGGCGCGCGCGGCCATATCGCACACGCGCAGCTCGCTTAGCCAGGGCTTACGCTGATCGTCCAGGCAGGCCATCAACTCTTTGACTGCTGTGCCGTCATCGACCTTGCTCAAGATTTCGATGACCGCGCCGCGCGTGTTGGGGTTATCGCTGCGGAGTGTTTCCAGAAGCCCCGGCACAGCGCGTTTACCGATGCGTTTGAGGGCTTCGGCGGCGGCGTCACACACCAGCGGTTCCTGATCGGTGAGCGCTTGCAGCAGCCCACGCAGCGCGCCATCGCTGCCGATTGTCGCCAGGGCTTTGATGACGGTGACACGCACCTGGGTGTCTTCGTCGTTTAACATGCGCACGAGTTCTGGCAGGGCGCCCGCCGGGTTCAGATGGGTAATATCCTGGACTGCTTTGCGCCGCACTGTCCAATCGCTGTCACGCAGGTTTTCCATATGCTGCGCCAGGGCGTTTTGTGTGCGCGAGCCGTCTTTCATGCGTTTGTGCGCCTGGGCGGCGGTGCGCTTGGGGGCGGGCGTTTCTGGCCGCAGTTCGCCGCTGCGCCAGCGTTCTAGGGCCGTTTTGGCGCTCTCGCTGCCGAAGGCTTCCAGGATCTTGGCGGCAATATCGGCAATCCGCTGCTTGGTGGAGCGCGTGCGGGCATTATCAAATAGCGCTTGGATTAACCTTTTTAGCACAATGGCGTCCTCCACGTCTTTCAGAGCCTCTAGCGCGGCGCTGCGGATTTCGACATTTTCGTCATAAGAAATTTTTAGAATAGCTTTGATGACAGCCGGTTCGCGGCTGCCTTTAAGTGCTTCGAGCGCGGCGCGCCGCACATCGTCGCTGGGGTCAGCCAGCGCGCCGAGCAGTCCGCTCTGTGCGGGTTTGCCGATCCAACCCAATGCTTCGGCTACTGCGCGGCGCACACGCATATTTTTGTGATGGAGCGCCCTGACCAGCGCCGGCACCGCTGCTTCGTCGCGAATCCACCCCAGCGCCAGCGCGGCTTCGGCGAAGACCAGGTTATCTTTGTCGGTCAGCGCGTCGGTCAGCGCGGGCACGGCTGCACGATCACGGATCTCCTTCAGTCCCCACGCCGCGCCGCGCCGCACGAACCATTTGTCGTGATACAACAGTTGCAGCAGCGTGGGCAGGGCGGCTTCATCCAACTGCCGCAGCCCCATCGCGGCGGCGGAGCGAATGTCGCTTTCCAGATCATGCAGAATGGCGGTGACGCCTTCCAGCATGGGAAGGGACAGACCTTGCAGCAGCTTGTTGGCCTGAAGGCGGGCTTCCCAATCGCCCTCGCGCATGGTTTCCAGCAGCAGACGCACAGCGGCGGGCAGATCGAGCCTTGCCAACAGGCGCGCCGCTTCGACACGGCCGTGCTGTGTGCCGTTGAGCACCCGCGCCAACACTTCCTGCCGCAAACCGTCGCCGACGCGTGTGCCTTCGGTTATGCATTCCAACGCCAGATAAGGGTCTACATCGGCGACGCCATCCAACATGACATCGGGGTTATCGGTGATGCCGGCCAGCAGGACGACGGTGCGGTCCCATTTCTGCGGCTGACGCAGCCCAGCGCTGTTGAAGCGCGGCGGTTGCAAACGCGGCAGCAGTCCGACGCGCGCCAGCCCCAGGGCCGCGAAATACTGCTGCATCGGTTGATAGAAGAAGCGCACATTTTCGCCCTCGATTTCGAGGAAATTGGCGTTGGCTGCTGTTTCCAGCAGGGCGCGGCTGCCGGCATATTGCAGCGCGTAATCGATGTTGACATAGGTTGGCATTTCGGCCTGCGTCATGTGGAAAGCCAGATCGGTCAGCGCGGCTTCGAGTTCGGCGAAAGAAGCGATTTCGCCAGGGCGGCGCGCGTGTTCCAGTTCCCAGAGCTGCATGGTGAGCAGGCGCAGGAGGGTGCCCGCCGTCTGTGGCAAATCCTGCTGGCGGGAGCGTTTGTGCGCCAGGATCAGGACTGTCAGCAAAAAGGGATTGCCCGCCAGCTCATAAAGCTGTGGGGTCATGCGCTGCAGCAGCAGCGGCGCTTCTTCGTTGCCCATGTATTCGTAGACAAACTGTTGAATAGCCTTTTCTTGCATATCCGTGGTGCTGATGATGGGCAGATCGAGCACATAATCGCCCTGATAATCGGCGGCGCGGCAGGTGACGACCACGCGGGCAGGCCTGTCGTCGCTGTGCAGCCAGGCGCGCAGTCGTTTGGCCTGGGCGGCGGGAATTTCGCTCAGGCCGTCGAGATACAGCGCGATTTCGCCCTTGGCCAAAAGCTTCAGCACGTCGCTGTCCAGCGGCCACTGGGCGCGGACAAAATCACCCAGGGGCGTATCCTGATCCCACTGGATCAGTTTCAGCAGCAATGGTAAGGGGGCACGCGCATTTTTCTGGCGGGCGCGCGCTGCTTCCAGCGCCAGATATTGCAGGACGGTGCTCTTGCCGGCGCCGGGGGTGCCGAGCAGCACAAAACGCGCGTGCTGGGCTGCCGCCGCGTCGATACCGCCTTCGAGTGGGTTGGGATGGCTTGTGGTGTCTTCCTGGATAGTGAAGGTGCCAAAACGTGTCCAGACGCGCAGAAACGAGGGGGCGGGGCGGGCTTCGTCGTTCATCGCGCTGTCGGGCTGTGTCGCCACGTAGTCCAGAATGCCACGATACGTCTCTAATTCAGAGATCAGGGTGTTCAGATAGCGCGTTTCGGGGGCGGGAATATGAGCGATCTGCTCGCCGAAGCGTTTCTTGAGCGCGTCGAGCAACTGCGCCAACCGCTGCTGATATACGGTTTCGCTGCGCCACTCGCTGAAATCAATGTACTGCTGGAGTTCGATTTCCATCGGCCAGTCGTCGGCGGATACCGGGCGCAGAATCACGGGAAAGATCGGGCGGCCAATGCGGTCGGCACGCGCCAGTTCACGCTGGCAGTATTTGGAACTCACGTATTCGGGAGTCAGCACCGAGATCAGCGCGGCGCAGTTATTGACAGCATTGCCCAGCGCTTTCATCCAGTCGTCACCCGGCTTGATGTCGAGGCGATCCATCCACAGGTTGACGCCGGCATTTTTGAGATCCGCAGCGAGACGCAGCGCGAATTCAACTTCTATACTGCGGTAACTGAGAAAGATGTGTTTTTTCATCGGCCCGCACCCGAAACCCCCGAAAAACCGCTCAATGCGTGATAGCTGGAGAAGCGCACTGTGAGGATAGAAGCCGGAGGGGTGTTGGTGACATCCCTCCGGAGTCAGCGATGTTGGTGTCTTGTCCAGATCTGTCTGTGGCAGCACGCAGATTTTGAGTTACAAATCACATTACGTCACAACTTGTTGCAAATCGCGTTCAAAATTAAGATGTATTAGGCAGGAACATAGAAAACAATGCTTTCAATCATCTCTCTCACTTTAACTGCATTAAGCATAAACGAATCTCCACAAAATTACAACCAGATCTTCATACAATCCTGTAACTTTTATTGGCGAATGGTTATAAAATATAACCGAATACTAACCTCACATTATAACGGCAAATATTATTTACATCATGGGTTGTCTCCAAAAACCGTCTTACAGGTTAGTCACCTGGCCTGGTCATATGACCAGGCGCTATATATGCGCGGTATACTGAAACATAATTTGGGGTGTAGTCGGATGGAGCTATAACGGGCGATGGCCGCCGCCGACACAGGTGAGAGGCAGTATGAGAGGCAGTATGCTATATACGGTAGATCGGCTGGTGAAGGATGATGTCATGGAAATCAAAGTTTGTGGCGATTACAGGGCCGCTGATTCGCAGGGCTGCTGCTGGTGCGCTGCTTAAACGTGGGCATTCGCCTGTTCGTCAGGCGCGAAGAAGCGATCGGCTTTCTCAGCGAAATCGACGATTCGCTCCCCGAATGTGGGTGAGTTATCATCAGGGACGCTGTTGATGCGATAAAGATAGGTTGCTGTGTGATGGCACTGCCGCTGCGCGCCTCCCCCAGAGGAAAAAAAGTCTCCCTTTTCGTCACCTGTATTATGGACATGGTGTATCCCGACGTTGGCCTATCTGTCGTCGATATTCTTGAGCACCTGGGCGTTGAGGTCGATTTTCCCGAAGCGCAGACCTGCTGCGGGCAGCCAGGTTATAACAGCGGCTATCGCGCCGAAGCGCGCGCGGTCGCCGAGCATTTCTTGCGCGTGTTCGCCGAAGCTGAGGTGATTGTTACGCCTTCCGGCTCATGCGCGGCGATGATACGCCACGAGTACCCGCAGTTGTTCGCGGCTGATCGCGTGTGGCGGGCGCACGCTGACCGCGCCGCCGCGTGTACGTGGGAATTCAGCGAATTCATTGTTGCGGGGCTGGGTATCACCGATCTGAAGCTGCGGCTGCGGCAGCCGCAGACTTTCGCCTTTCACGATGCCTGTCACGGCTTGCGCCTGTTGGGATTGGGAGCGGAGGCGCGCGCGCTGCTGACACATGTCGAAAACGCCAGCATCGAGGAGTTGAAGGACGCCGACGCCTGCTGTGGTTTTGGGGGGCTGTTCAGTGTCAAAATGCCGGAGGTGAGCGCGGCGATGCTGGGCAAAAAACTGGAATGTATCGAAGCCTGCCCGGCAGAGACGATTGTCACGGGCGATGTAAGCTGCATGACACAGATGAACGGCGGCCTATCGCGCCACAAGTCTGCCAAGCGGGTGCGCCATATCGCCGCTGTTCTGGGCGAGGCGCTTAAGCACACAAAACAACCCGAACCGATTGATTTATAGAGGATAACGCTCCATGAGTGGAATGCCTGTTTCCTCCAACAATTTTGTCGCTGTTGCGCAGGAGGCGATTCGGGATCCTGATTTGCAGCAGGCCGTAACGCTGGGCACCTTTAACGGCTACAGCAAGCGTCTCGCCAGTTTGTTCGCTAACGGCCAGGCGCACGGCGAAGCTATGCGTATGCAGGCCGGCGAAATGCGCCGCCGCGCCATGCGCAAACTGCCGGATTTGCTGGAATGGGCCGAAAAGAACATGATGGCGAATGGTATCAACGTGCTGTGGGCGGAAACGGCCGCCGAGGTGCAGGGCCTCGTTTTGGAAATCGCCCGCACGAACAATGTCAAGCGCGTGGCCAAGAGCAAAAGCATGATTAGCGAGGAAGTCGCGCTCAACGAAATGTTCGAAGCCAATGGCATTGAAGTGGTAGAAACCGATCTTGGCGAGTACATCGTGCAGCTCGCCAGAGAAACCCCCAGTCACATCGTGATGCCCGTCATCCACCGCACCAAAGATTCGGTGCGCGACCTGTTCATGCGCGAACTGAATATGCCTTACACCGATGACGCCGCCGTGATGACGGCCTTTATCCGCGATCATCTGCGGCAGGTGTTTATCAACGCCGATATGGGCATCTCCGGCGGCAACTTCATCATTGCCGAAACCGGAACGCTGTGTCTGGTGACCAACGAAGGCAACGGACGCATGGTGACGGCGCTGCCGCGTATCCATATTGGCATTGTTGGCATCGAAAAAGTGATCGAAAGCGTGACGGACTATGCTACGCTGACGCAAATTCTGCCGCGCAGCGCCACTGGCCAGCAGATGACAGTGTATACGCAGATGATTAACGGCCCGCGCCGCGCCGACGAAGCTGACGGCCCGGACGAGGTGTATGTGATTCTGGTCGATAATGGGCGCAGCAACATTTACGGCACAAAATACAGCGAAGCGCTGGCCTGCATTCGCTGCGGCGCGTGCCTCAACGCCTGCCCGGTGTATCAGGTGACGGGCGGCCATGCCTATGGCTGGGTCTATTCCGGCCCGATTGGTGCGGTGGTCACGCCGCTGCTTAACGGGCTGGAAAACGCCACGCCGCTGCCGCAGGCCAGCAGTCTGTGCGGCAAGTGCAAGCAGGTGTGTCCGGTAGACATCGATATTCCGCGTATGCTGCTGGAGCTGCGCCACGATCAGGTCGAGCGGGGTCTCAGCGACAAGCAGTTCGATCTCGGTCTTAAGGTGTGGTCGTTGGGCAATCGTGCGCCGGCGTTGTTCGCGCTGGGCGGGGCGGCGGCGCGTTTCGGCACGCGCTTTCTGCCCGAAAACCTGCCGGGGCCGCTGGCGGGCTGGACGAAGCACCGCGATTTTCCGCCGTTCGCGCCCAAACCCTTCCGCGAGTTGTGGAAAGCGCGCAAAAAATCGTGAAAGTGTCGTGAGCCGTCTATAATCTATAGGCGGCTCTTTTTTAGCGGCTTTTTTGCCAAAGAGTGTATTATGCTCGACAAAATCATCAAGAATGTGCGCGTGGTACGCCCGCATAAGCCCGCGGTCGATTTGCTCGATTTGGGCATTCAGGATGGCAAGTTCGCGCGCATCGCCCCGGAAATTCCGGCGGAAGAAGCGCAAGAGGTGTTCGACGCCAAAAATCTGCTTGGTTTTCCCGGTTTGACCGATGCGCATATGCATGTCGGCATTTATGCGCCGCTGGCGCAGGATGCGGTCAGCGAAAGCCGCGCGGCGGCGATGGGCGGCGTGACCAGCGCGCTTACCTATTTCCGCACGGGGCAGTATTATCTGAACAAAGGCGGCGCGTACCGCGACTTTTTCCCCGAAGTGCTGGCGATCTCCGACGGCAAATATCACGTCGATTACGGCTACCATCTCGCGCCGATCAGCAGCAGCCATATCGACGAAATGGACATGCTGTTGAGCGAATACGGCGTTTCGTCGTTTAAGATTTTCATGTTCTACGGCGGCTATGGGCTGCACGGCAAATCCAACGAGCAGCACAAATTTTTGATGATCGGCGAAGAGGAAAAGTACGATCTGGCGCATTTCGAATTCATCATGCGCGGCGTAACCCGCCTGATGCAGAAGTATCCGCAGGTAGCCGAGAGCATCAGCCTGAGCCTGCACTGCGAAGTCGCTGACATCCTCAACGCCTACACCAAAATGGTCGAACGCGACGGCAGTTTGAGCGGTCTGCGCGCCTACAGCGCCGCGCGTCCGCCGCATTCCGAAGGGCTGGCGATCTGGATTGCGGCCTATCTGGCTTACGAAACGGACTGCCTGAATATCAACCTGCTGCATCTCAGTTCGCGCAAGGCCATTGACGCCGCGCTGATGATTCAGACGATTTTTCCGCACATCAATTTCCGCCGCGAAGTCACAGTGGGCCATCTGCTGCTTGATGTGGACAGCACGGCGGCGGCGCTGGCAAAGGTCAACCCGCCGATTCGCCCGCGCGCCGATGTTGAATATCTCTGGCAGGCTGTGCTCGATCGTAAGGTCGATTGGATCGTCAGCGACCATGCCTGCTGCGCGCATGAACTGAAGGTCAACCCGCAGTCGCCGGACAATATCTGGCTGGCAAAATCTGGTTTCGGCGGCACGGAGTATCTGCTTTCTGGCGTGTTGAGCGAGGGCAGCAAACGCGGCATGTCGTATCATCATATGGCGGAACTGCTGTGCTGGAATCCGGCGCAGCGCTACGGGCTGCATCACAAGGGCGATATCGCGCCGGGTTACGATGCAGACCTCGTGCTGCTTGACCCAGGCGAGACCTTTATCGTGCGGGCCACCGAATCTGAATCGCAGCAGGGGTACACGCCATTCGAGGGGCAGGAACTGACAGGCCGTGTCAAGAGTACATTCCTGCGCGGCAAGCTGATCTATCACAATGGCAGCGTGGTCGGCCAGCCCGCAGGTCAATACCTGCGCCGCCCCCAGACAAATCCTCAAAAGCTGTAAACGAAATCCTATGCGACTCAGCGTAGTGCTTACGGTGTGTGGTGTGCTTCTAGTGTGTTTTTCGCTTGGCGCGCTCTGGGCGGGTGATGCGCCGCTGGCTGGCGCTCGTGCGCTGTCGTTTGCTTCGCCCGAAGGCGACACACTGGCAGCGACGTATGTGCCGGGCACGCAGCCGGCGGGGGTGCTGCTGCTGCCGGGTTTCGCGGGTAATCAGGCCATGATGCGTCCGCTGGCCGGCGAATTCGCGCGGCGCGGCCTGCACATTTTCACGTTCGATTATTCCGGGCACGGCCTTTCCGACGGCGCGCTGCGCTTCGACAACGCGCGCACAGACCGCATCGCACGGCAGGCGCTGGCCGCCAAAGAAGAATTCAAGCGGCTGTCGGGCTTGAGCGATGCGCAAATTTTGGTTGTCGGGCACAGCATGGGCGCGCGTTCTGCTTTGCAGGCGGCGACAATGGACACGCAGGCGGTGGCGGGACTGATTCTGCTGGGGACGCAGATTAACCTTTCGACGAACACGCAGGCCGAGTTTTTCACGGGCACAAGCGATACTGATTTGGCGTGGGTACAAAATCTGGGTGTCGGCAACCCGCCCGTTTCTATCGCGCTCATCAGCGGCCAATGGGACGATATTCTGACGCCGGCCAATGCGCAGCAGCTTTTTGGCCGTTTGCTGCCCGCCGCTGCCGAAATGTCCACAATCCCTGTGCTCAACACGGACATCGAGTTCTACGGTCAAAACGCCGATTATCGCGCGCTCATGCTGCCGGATGCGCTGTTTCACAACTACGAAATATATGCGCCGTCTACGGTTGGTTCGGTCATGTTTTTTGCGGATCTGTTCCTGTCTCGGAGCTTCGCTGCATCCCCAGAAGCAGCAGTGCCCACAGCCGAGAATCGGCTTGTCTGGTGGCTGGTCGGCGTGGCGGGATTTTTCCTGGCGCTGGGCGGCGGCACGGCCTATAAGCGCCCGATGGCAAACAGCCCGAACGGTCAAGTGCAGATTATGGTTGTGTCGCATTTCCTGTGGGCCAAGCTGCTGTTGTGGCTGGCGGCGCTGCCGCTCAGTGTCGTTTTGGTCGGGGCGCTGGTTTTCCTGCCGGTTCCCAGCCCCGTTTTTAACCTCGTCTATGTCGGCTTCATCGGCGCATACGGGCTGCTGCTGTGGGCGCTCTATCGTTTCGGTAAAATGCCGGCCACGCGCGGCAGACTGCGCTTTGGCGCGGGCGAAAAGCCCGGTGGGATCTGGCTGACCATCGGCCTCACCGCCGTCATGCTGGCGGCGACAGGCTTATATGCTGCCACGGGCTGGTTTAATCCCATACCCACGCCGACGCGCCTGTTCTGGCTGGCGCTGTTCACGCCGATCACGGCGCTCGGTTTTTGGATCGGCGCGCACGAAGCGCGGATGCTCGCCGCGCTGACGCGCCGCGCCGCGCCGCAGTGGGCGCTGACACTCATCGGCCTGTTTCCGTTTTTCTTGCTGGCGCTGCTGTTCGGCGTGTTGGGTTCGCTTTCCGGGATGATCGGCGCCTTGCAGGGGTTGATCGTGCTGGCGTTGGTCGTGCTGTTTGGTCGTTTGCTCAGCCATTTGCAGCAGCGCGCCTGGCTGGTCGCGTTGGCGCAGTCGGTGCTGCTCTACTGGCTGGCACTGCCGAGCAGCGCTTTGTTTAGCGGCTAAGGTGCTTTTCAGGGAGATATTTATGGAAGCAAGCGCCGAAAAATTGACTGCTGCGCTGTTTGTGGAGCGTATGACGACGGAAGAAGTCGAACGTGCGCGCGCTGTGGAAAGCGTGCTGCCCGCGCTGCGCGCCGCCGCGGATGAGGCCGATGCGCGCGGCGAATTTCATCTGCCGCATGTGCGCACACTGGCCGACGCCGGGCTGCTCGGCCTGATCGTCCCGCGCGACTACGGCGGTTTGGGGGGGACGCTGCGCGATCTGGCAGGCGCGACCTTTGCGATGGGATCGGCCTGCGCTTCTACCGCGCTGGCCTATTTTTTCCATTGCAGCAGTGCGTCACGCGGGCTGCTGGCGTTGGAGGCGCTGGAGGCGGGGGTTTTTTCGGCAGAGGAAGCGCCTATCGTGCGCGGCTTCGCCGAAAAACTGCTGCACAAAATGGGCACGGAACGCCGGTGGCTCGCTAACTTCGCCAGCGAATCGACCAAAACCACAGGCAGCGCCGTCACCATCACCACAGAGGCCGCGCCCGCGCCCGGCGGCTGGCTGCTCAACGGCACAAAATCGTTTGGCTGCGCGACGGGTGTGGCGGATGAATATCTGGTGACGGCCAAAATCGCGGGCACAACCACCGCCGCGGGACTGGCGCTGTTTTTCGTGGCGCGCGATGCTGAGGGGGTTTCTGAACGCGCGCACTGGGACGCTATGGGTATGCGGGCGACGGCCACGCATGGCATCAACCTCAAGAATGTCTACGTTGCCGCCGAAAACGCGCTGACGCTGGAAGGCGCCTTTGTGCGCATGATGCAGATGAGCCGCGGCAGTTTCGTCGGCAACCAGTTGGCGGGCACGGCCGTGTATCTGGGGGCGGCGCAGGCAGTTTATGATTTCGCGCTGGGTTATCTGATGAACCTGAAGTTCCAGGACACCGGCAAACCGATTGCCGAAAGCCCGTTTCATCAGGAACTCATCGGGCAAATGACGCTCGATTTAGAGACGGCGTATCTGTGGCTGCGGCGTCAGTTGGAGTTGGAAACCGCCGAACCGCCGCTGCTGCCGAAAGAAAAAGTGGTTCAAATGTGGCGGTTGTGCAAGGGCGCGAGCTGCGAAGCCGCGTATCGGGTGGCGGTCAACGCTTTCAAAGCCTGCGGCACGAGCAATACCGGCAATCGCGGCGTGGTTGCGCGCGGCCTGCGCGATCTGTCGATGGGGCTGGTGCAGGCCTTCCCGGCTGAACGTGGACGGCTGGAAGTGGCAAAAATGGTGGTCGAGGCGCAGGCGCAGACCTTGTTTGGCACCTGAGCAGCGTTTTCTGCTAAACTCCTTTAAAGAGTCGTCACAAGGGGTAAACTGATGAGTCTTGTAGATCGTCTGGCGGTCGCGCGCGGGGACAAACCGGCGGAACTCGCGCTGCGCAATGCCCAGCTTGTCAATGTGCTTTCTGGCGAAATTTACTCCACCGATGTGCTGGTACAGGGGTCGCATGTCGCGGCTGTGGGGCAGGGCTACGCGGCGCTGCGCGAAATCGACCTGAAAGGGCGTTATCTGGCGCCCGGTTTTATCGACGCGCATGTGCATATCGAAAGCAGCCTGTGTATCCCGCCGGAGTTCGCGCGGGCGGTGCTGGCGCACGGCGTCACTACGGTCGTCACCGATCCCCACGAAATCGCCAATGTGCTTGGTCTGGAAGGCATTCGCTATATGCTGGAACGGGCCAAACACGGCGCGCTCAATATGTATGTGATGGCGTCTAGCTGCGTACCCGCCACGCACATGGAAACCAGCGGCGCGCGGCTCGAAGCCGAAGACCTGGAACAACTGCTGAATCACAAGTGGGTGTTGGGGCTGGCCGAGATGATGAATTTTCCCGGCGTGATCTATGCCGACGAAGGGGTGCTCGACAAGATCACCATGTTCAAGGAGCACGTGCTCGATGGTCACGCGCCGGGCGTGTTGGGCAAAGAATTGATCGCTTATGTCGCCGCGGGCATCCAGAGCGACCATGAATGCACGACGGTCACCGAAGCGCAGGAGAAGCTGCGGCTGGGCATGACGGTATTTATCCGCAAAGGCACGACCACACACAATCTCGAAACGCTGCTGCCGATGGTGACGAAAGAAAATCACACACGCCTGTGCTTCTGCACCGATGACCGCATCCCTGCCGATTTGTTGGACGATGGTTCGATTGACCATATGGTGCGCATCGCCATCGCGCGCGGAATCGACCCGATGATGGCGATGCGCATGGGGACGATCAACACGGCCAACTACTTCGGTCTGCGCGATTACGGCGCGATCGCTCCGGGCAAATGGGCCGATATGATCGTGTTTTCCGACCTGTACGATCTGCGCCCGGAACAAGTCTTTCGCGGCGGGGTGCTGGTAGCCGAAAACGGCCAGACGCTCTATCAGCCGCCGCCACTGCGCCCGCTTGACCTGCGCAGTTCGATGAATGTGGTCATGGATTCGCTCGATTTCAGCATTCCGGCCAAAAGCCAGCGTATTCGCGTGATCGGCGGCAGCGACACCCAGGTGGTCACGGGCAATCTGGTCGATAACGCCAAAATTGTCGATGGATACGCTGTTTCGGATACCGAACGTGACATCCTCAAGATGGCTGTTGTCGAACGCCACCGCGCGACAGGCAATGTGGGCAAAGGCTTTATCAGCGGTTTTGGGCTCAAGCGCGGCGCGCTGGCCGGCACAGTCGCCCACGATCATCATAATCTCGTGGTGATCGGCGTAGACGACGCGAGTATGCGGGCGGCGGTCAACGCGGTGATCGCGATGAAAGGTGGGCTGGTGGCTGTCGATGGCGAACGTGTGCTGGCGCGCCTGCCGCTGCCGGTTGCCGGCCTGATGAGCGAACAGCCAATCGAAACCGTGCGCCGCGAGTATGACCAGGTGATCGCCGCGGCCCATGAACTCGGCAGCGCCATGCATGATCCGTTAATGGCGATGAGCTTTATGGCGCTGGAAGTGATCCCCAGCCTGAAATTGACCGATGTCGGGCTGGTCGATGTCGAGCAGTTTAAGGTCGTGGAGCTGTTTGTATAAACATGGCGGAGAGGGGCATCTTGTTGCGGCGCTGTATTGTGCTCGTTTTCTTCAACGCGCTCAATGGCCGCGACCCGCTGGCCGATCTGCCTGTTCACGCAGAAATCAGCATCGCGCCGGGGAGCGAGGCCAATGCCGCCGTTGTCCGGGGTTACTCCGAAGAAGTCTGGGGCGCGCTTTTGGCAGAAACGCCGTGAACACAGGGGAACAGGCATGAACTTTCCTATTGGCAGCGTTGGCCACAGCCTGACGCAGATGCGCGGCGTCTGGCACGATCACGTCGAGATCTTTGATCTGGCGGGCAGCCCGCTGGCGGAAGACGCGCACAGCGGCACGCCCGGCGCTGCGCCCTTCGATAATCTGGTCTACATCGATTTCGACGGCGAACGCTACCTGCAAACCAACGTCACTTTTCGCGGGCGGCCTTTGCATGTGCGCACCTTTAGCGGCCTGCTGCGCGCGGGCATTCTGGAATTCGACCCGCTTGGCCCGCAGGATCCCGGCCATATCGGGGTATCCGGGGGGCCGGGCGTGCTGTTTTTCGTTGCGCGCGCTGTCAGTGAAGCGTGGCAGCGCTACAACGAGCCGGATTGTATCCGCCTGTTGAGCGCCGCCACGCGCACACGCACGACGGTGCTGTATCGCAATGGTGTGGCCGTGCGCACGCTGACCGCCAACGGCCACAAGCTGGCGCCCACTGCCGCCCGCCGCCTGCCCGATGATCCGCGCGGCCTGGACGGCCCGGTACACGAACAGTCGCCGCAAACGCGCGTCTTTGAACAAAAAACGCGAAGTGACCTTCCCCAAAAATAGCGCCAGAGGTTGTTCTTATGTCGGAAAAAATCGTTTTAAATCCCCAATTGAATTTCATCGACGGGCAGCGTTTGTCTCCAGATTCGGAGTTAGGTGGCTGGCTGTGCAACCCCAACACGGGCGAACGTTTGCAGCCGCAGCGCGCCAGCAGCCCGGCGCAAATCGAGCGCGCTTTGGCCGCCGCCGCGCGGGTGCATGAGTCCGGCACGTGGGCGGCGCGCGCAGATCGTGCCGAACTCATGGAACAGATCGCCGCCGAACTCGAAAAACGCATCGAGGACATGGCGCAGCAGGAAGCGCTGACCACCGGCGTAGTCATCACGCTGACACGCCTGCTGATGCAGATCGCGCCGCTGACGTTTCGCCAGGCGGCGGCACAGTTACGCAGCGGTTGGACGCGTTCGACGCTGCCGGGGCCGCACGGCGCAGTAGAGGTGCTGCGCCAGCCCTGGGGCGCGGCGGCGCTGATCGCCCCCTGGAACGCGCCGGGGCCGATTGCCGCGCACAAAACTGCCAACGCGCTGGCAGCGGGCTGCCCGGCTATCCTCAAGCCGTCGGAATTCGCGCCCGCGACCTGTAACCTGATCGCCGACGCCATCGAAGCGGTTGGGCTGCCGCCGGGCGTTTTTCAGCTTGTGCATGGCGGCGCGGAGGTAGGCGCAGCGCTGGTGCACGATTCGCGTATTCGCGCGGTTTCATTCACCGGGGGGCTGAACGGCGGGCGCGCGGTGGCCGCGGCCTGCGCGCACGATTTTAAGCCCGCGCAGCTTGAACTGGGCGGCAACAATCCGATGGTGATTCTGGAAGACGCCGATGTCGAATTGGCGGCGCAGGCCGTCGTTTACGGGTTAATCACGCTCAACGGCCAGTGGTGCCGCGCGCTGGGACGCCTGCTCGTGCATGAGAGTCTTGCGCATTTGCTGCTCAACCGCGTGTTAACGCTGCTGGCCGATGTGCAGATCGGCGATGCGCGCGCGCCCGAAAGCGCCATGGGCCCGCTGATTCACGCAGGACACCTGCGCCATGTGCAGGGGCAGATCGCGGCGCTGCTGGAAAAAGGCGGCACGGCGCACAGCACGACACCGCTGCCGGCACTGCCCGGTTATTTTCTCGCGCCGACGCTCATCACTGGCTGCGCGCCGCAGGACACGCTCGATGAGATTTTTGGTCCCGTCGCCGTGATGCACAGCTTTGCCACCGATTCCGAGGCGCTGGCGCTGGCGAATCAAACGCCTTTTGGACTGGCGGGCTATGTCTTCAGCCGTGATGAAGCGCGCGCGCTGCGGCTGGGACGCCAGATTCGCAGCGGCGGTGTCAAAATCAATGGCATCGGTCTGGTGGGGCTGCACCCTCTTGCGCCGCGCCCGGCCTGGGGACTGAGCGGTTTTGGCGAAGAGGGCACAGAGGAGACCTTTCGCTTTTTCTGCGGTACGCGCGTCGTCGGCGTGGCCGCGCGCAGTTGATGCGGCAGGAGCAAGCAAACCGGTGCGGCATTTTACTGACCCCTGCAAAGTGCAAAGTGCTGTCAGCCGGTAATCGCCTGCGTCAGATACCAGGGACGGCCATCGACCACATCGGTGCGGTGCGAGACGAAGCGGTTTTGCGCGTTGGCCGGGTGGATCGCCGCGTGCGTCAGGCCCGGCGCGTGCGCCGCAGCAGTAACCAGCGGGGTGCTGATGTTGCCGTCGAAGGGGCGCGTTTTCCAGGGCGTCATCAGCGTGAAATCTGCGTGCAGCGTCATGAGCGCGCTGGCGCCGAAGGCCGTTGGCCGGCTGGCGACAACCAGACACAGGCGGTTTTCTGCGCTGCGTTCGCGCAGTCCGGTTTCCAGTTCCCATTTTTCGAGAAGGTGTGTCGGCACAGCGGCGATTTCGGCGTTTTGCAGCGCCGCCAGGCGGAAGGTTTCCGGGTAAAGCGCGTCATCACCCACGATGAGGGCCAGCCGCCCGAAGGGCAGCTGCTGCACCTGCAAATAGTCGCCCAACACGTTGACCCAGGCCGCGTGGCGCGCGCTGCGATGAAGCTGCGGCTGGCGCGCGCGCAGGCCGTCGCGCCCGATCAGCAGGCCGACATGGGCGTAACCGCCGTCTGCGGCCTGGGCCAGGCTCGTTACGACCCAGATGTCGTGTTTTTGCGCTTTGCAGGCGGCGCTCAGGGCGTCAATCGCGGCTTGCGAACGCATCAGGGCTTCGCGCGCATCGCTTACGCGGCCGTTTTCAAAGCAGAACAACTCTGGCAGCACCAATAACTGGGCACCTACACTGGCCGCCTGACTCAGCGCAGCGGCAGCTTCTTCAATCGCCGCTGCGCCTTCGCTGGGCGGCTGGAAGACTGCCGCGTGCATTTCTGCCGCGCCGGGCGTGTAGTGGCGTTCCTGCGGCGGCTGGGCGATCGCGCTGTACAGCGCGGGACGGCGGGCCGCGAATACGTCTGTGCCGTCGGGGCGCGTTTTGTCTTCGGCCTCACTCACGTCAATGTCGGCGATGACCACTGCGTCGCCTGTCCGGGGCGCTTTGGCCAGCACTGTGCCATCGGGCGCGACGATCTGGCTTTCGCCGGCGCCGTGCAAAAACTCAACCGGGATGTTGGTCGCCTGGCTCACTGGCTCCAGCAGAAATTCGGGAATGAGCGGCGCGACTTTGTTGGCCGCGACGATAAACACGCGGTTCTCCGGCGCGCGCACCGGCACATGGAGCGCGGCTTCATCGCGGGCGAAGGAGTTCAGGCTGTTGCACAGGATATGCGCGCCGCGCAGGGCCAGCCCGCGCGGCGTCTCGTTAATCACGCCGTCCATACAGGCGTACATCGCGATACGGCCAAACGGGGTTTCTACGATGGGGCACACACTTTGCGCGCGTTGCAGAAAGTCGTTTTCGTGCCCCATCAACACCTGTTTGTCGCTCATCGCCAGGCGCTGACCCTGGGGATCATACAAAATGCTGGTGCCTGTCACCGTGCCGTTCGCGTGCTGCACCGTGACGTTGATGACGATGTAGCATTGATGTTCGGCGGCTTTGGCGGCCACCGCCTGCAAAAATTCGCCATCCAGCGGTACGGAAACGTTATAACAGTGTTCTTTGTTGTCGTACCACGAGGCGTGGTTGCAAAATTCCGGCAGCACCATCAACTGCGGCTGCTGCTTGGCGGCTTCGTCGATCATGCGCAGGCAGGTTTGCAAATTCGCCTGCACATCTGTCCCCGCGCCGAACTGTACTGCCGCGACCCGCACTTTTTGCGCCATAAGCAAATCTCCCAAAGTTGTTATAACATTATATCAATTATAGCCCATTTGGGAGAAACGCCAAAAGGGCGCTGCTTTAACGCTTGGGCAGCAGCAGCAGGCACAGCAGCGGCAGCAGCAGATTGGGCGTCTCTGTGCCTGCGTCATAAATTGTCAGGGGAATCGGCACAAAAGTGACCACAAACACGATCAGCGCCAGCACCCCAATCCGTTGGCGCAACGTGTCCAAGGGTGTGATGTCGTCGAGCGGCGTGGCGTGGATGCGCCCGAAGAGGAACAGCAGAATCACCCACAGAATCCACACCTGCGACAAAAACGACAGGCCGATGACTGCGGCGATCAGCGGGTAATACAGGAGGCGGGCGCGTTTGCCGATCAGCGCGTACAGCGTATGTCCGCCGTCCAACTGCCCGATAGGAATCAGGTTGAGCGCCGTGACGAACAGCCCCGTCCAGCCCGCCTGGGCGAACTGGTTCATAATCATATCCATGCCGTTGGCCGGGTAAAACTGCCCCAGGAGCAGCGTTTTCGCCAGGGCGTAGACCAGCGAATTGCCTTCGAGGATGCCCGGCCCGCTGATGGCCTCGACTCGTGAGGTGGCGATCCCCAGAAGCAGAATCGGAATCGCCACCAGCAGGCCGATTAACGGTCCCGCTGCGCCCACATCCAGCAGCGCCTTGCGGTTGGGCATCGGCTGTCGCAGTTGGATGAAAGCGCCCATCGTCCCGAAAAATCCCATCGGAAACGGGATAAAGTAGGGCAGAGTCACCGCCAGCTTGTGCCGCCGCGCCAGGAAATAATGTCCCAGTTCATGCGCGCCCAGTATGGCCAGCAGACTGAGCGCATAGGGCAGCCCGCGCCATAATTCGGGCAGGAGACATACTTCGAACAGCGTGCCGTTCTGTACACATTGCTCAAGCGGCTGGGTCGAGATGCCCGCTTCGGCAATCCCGATAGGGGCGCCGACCAGCAGCATAGTGAACACGGTCAGCAGCAGCAAAAGCAGATTCACCGTCCAGCCGCGCGGTTTGGGGTTGGGACGCCCGCTGAGTACATGCACCATATGGGGCGATGTTGTATCGCCGTCGCGTGTGCGGAACGCCGGCAGAAAATTCAGCGCCGCGCACTGCGTTTCCAGGCGGGCGAACGCTTCTTGGGAATCCAGCAGCAGCAGCCCGGAAAAGCTGGCGATGGGGCGGCTGTCTGGCGAGATCATATAGATTTCGATGTCCGCTGGATTCGTCTGGCTATACTGTATCTCGTGATCGATACGCAGGATTTGTTCGACCAGCGCGCGCGCATTTTCATAGTCCTGATCGAGGGGGCCAGCCGCCGCGGGCGCGCGTTGAATGGGGCGGTCAGCCGAAGAAGAAGCGGGTTCGTTTAACATGCAGCGTATGCTCCAGAAGGGTACAGCCGACGATTTTCGCGGCGCATCAGCGCCATTATAGCGCAACTCAGGGTGCCGGCGGCGCGATAATCTGCCACGAAGCGCCGTCCGGCAGCAGCAGCAGCACCGAACCATCGATGCTGCTGATATAGAGATTTTCCGCGCCCGTGTTAGCACTGGTGCTTTGCACAAAGCCTTCGTAATCCGCCGGCGGCAGCAGCGCCAGTCCCAGGCGGTTGCGCACCGTGTCGTTGCCGCGCCACAAAAAACCGAGAATGCCTGTCGGCTGGTAAAAGCCCGGCGGCGGCACAAACCCCGCTTCGCTTTCGGGATGAATCGTCGGGTCATAGCGGTTATCGAACGCCACCCAGGCCGGCGCGGCGCCATCGTTGAACAGCGCGTACACGGTGTCGTTCAGGGCGTTGTGGAGCATACGCCCGCGCTCAAACGGTTCTTCGATCAGGGGCACGGGCTGCGCGGGGCCGTTCGGGCAGTCATCGGGCGCCGGCGCAAAGAACCAGGCATCCGGGCAGGCCAGCGGAATCGACAGCGTAAGTTCCGCGCTCAGGCTGCCCTGCTCCGCGCGCAGCACAAAATCCACCGTGCCGCGATCAGTGCTGCGCGTTGCAATCGCCAGGCTGCCATCGGGGGGCACGTTCCAGACCTGCGTGCGCTGGCCGCTGCGGTTTGTGCGGTAAATGATGACGGTATCTGCTGCGCGTGTTGACCAGAACAGCGTCAACGTACTGCCCGGCGCGACGCCGAGAATATTGTCTGAGGTGAAAAATTCGATGCGCGGCGCATTCGGATTCAGGGCTGCCGTCGCGGTGGTGTTGGCCGCGACGGCCGATGTAGCAAAAGCGATCAGCGGTGTCGGCGAAGGCCCGCTGGTGGCGGCCTGTGGGCTGAGCGTGCGCGTCGCGGTGGGTTCACCCGCGCCAGGCGTGCGTGTCATGGTTGGCGTAAAGGTGGCCGTCTCGGTGGGGCGCGCCGTTGGCAGGGTTTGCTCAAACGCAGCGCCGCAGCCTGCCAACGCCAGGGCGCCGATCAGCAGCCAGCGCAGAAAATGCCATCTATTCACAAGCTACCCTCATATGAATTCTAGCCCCTAACGCACGGCCACGCGGCTGCCATGGCCGGTTTTTTCGATAACGATGTGTACGGGGAACGAATCGCGCAGGTCGTCCAGATGCGTGATGATGAGGATCATGTCGAATTCGCTCTGGACAGCATTGATCGCCTCGACCAGTTTGTTGCGCCCGTCCTCGTCCTGCGTGCCGAAGCCCTCGTCCACGAACAGCGTGCGCAGATGGGCGCCCGCCCGCCGCGCCAAGAGCTGCGACAGCGCCACCCGCAGCGCGAAATTGATACGGAAGGCTTCGCCGCCGCTGTACAATTCGTAGCTACGTGTGCCGAGTTCGTCGGCGATTTCGATATCGAGCGTTTCGGAAACGCCGCCGGTGACTTTTTCTTTCTGCGTCATCAGCCGCAAATGCATACGCCCGTCGGTCATACGCGCCAGCAGGTCATTGGCCGTCGCTTCTAATGCGGGCAGCGCCGTTTCGATAATCATAGCGGGCACGCCATTTTTACCGAAAGCCGTTTTCAGTTCCTCGCAGATGCCTTCCTGATGCGTCTTTAGCGCGCGGTCTTTTTCCAGCTTATCGCGCCGTGTGCGCAGTTGTTGCAGCGCCTCTAAACTTTGCTGCGCCACAATCACCCGTTCGTGCATGGTGCGCTCCTGAGTGCGCAGCCGGTTGACTTCGAGCTGCCGCTGCTGGTATTCGCTCACCAACACTAACAGCCGCGCGATTTACACCGCCAGCGTTTCGACCAGCGCGCGTTCTTGGTCAATCGCTTTGTCCAGATTATCGCGGCGCTGAATCGCCCGCGCCAGCGCGCTTTTCACGTCGGGCAGGGCGCTGATGGCAAGCTGCAAACGGTTGTAGCGCACTTCGTATGCGCGGTAAGCCTGCATCTGCTGACGCGCCGCATCGTGCGAGCCGGGGTCATAGCCCAGTTGCGCGCGCTGGGCCTCCAACTGCGCCAATTGGGCGCGCGCCTGCTGCGCGAAGGCTTCGGCGCTCAACACGCTGCGCACGGTGTACAGCAGCGATTCGGTTTCCGACAGGGCATTGGCCGCGCGCTGCGCGGCGTCATACTGCGCTTGCAGGGCCCCGGCGCGTTCGATCAGCGGGCGCAGCCGTTTCAGGTCTTCTTCCAGGCGCTCGACATCGCCTTTGCGGTTACTGATGTCGTGTTTGGTGCGCGCGATCTCATCCTGATTTTGGCGATATTTTTCGCGATGCGCTTGCAGTTCGACGCTGAGTTCTTGGATCAACCGGTGGCGGTGCGTTTCATCGAGCGGCTGCCCGCACAACGGGCAAACCGCGCCTTCGGTTTTTTCCAGTGTCTCGACACGCTCGCGCAGCTTTTTGCCTTCGGGCGTCATCATATGGTTGGCGGCTTGCAGTTCCGCGCGCCGTTTTTCCAACTGCAAAACCTCGTCGTTGAGCACAGCGCGTTGCAGTTCGATCTCTTGCAGCGCGCTGACTTCGGCGCTGACCTGCGTCATCTGCCCTTCGTCGGCCTGGTCGATGGTGCGCTGCAACTCCTCTATGCGCGCCTCATAACCGCTGACCTCATTTTCCATTTGCCGGCGTTCGCTTTCGATCTGCTTTTCCAGTTCGTGGCGCTGATCGTCGATTTCGCGCAGCAGCCGCAGCTTGTCCCCCAGCGCGTGATCGGCTTCGCGCGCGGCCTGAAGCTGCTGGTAGCCTGCTTCGATCAACAGGCGGTCGTCGATGTCTGCCTGGTATTCGGCGATGCGCTGCTGCTGCTGCTGGATTTCGGCGGCGACGCCCTCTAGATCGCGCTGATACTCGCGGATCCGCCGTTCGCTTTCGGCCTGGCGGGCGCGCGTGTTTTCCAGTTCGCGCGGCGCGTGCGCGACTTCTTCCAGCCGTTGTTCGGCGGCGGCCAGCAGCGCTTGCGCTTCGCCATGTGCTTTGTGCGCGCGTTCCAGATCCGCGCGCAGCCCCGGTTCGCGCTGCAATTCGGCGTCGATGTCGGCGATGCGGCCTTTGATCACGGCCAGATCATTCTGGATGATTTTCAGCCGCTCTTTGGCCTTTTCTTCATAGTGTTCCCACTGCGCCAGCCCCAGAATATCGGCCAGAATCTGCTTGCGCTGGGCGGGGGCTTTGGTGGTGAAAGCGTCGGCCTTGCCCTGCTGCAAAAACGCCGAATGCACGAATGTTTCGTAATCCAGCCGCAGCAGGCTGTTGATACGCTCCTGTGTCATACGCATGGAGGGCTCAGAGCGGGTTTCGAGCGTGCCATCTTCATGCAGCACGAACAAATCCAGGCGGCCTTCGCCGCCGCGGCGGCGCGAACGATGACGAATCACGCGGTAAATAGCGCCCTCCTGCTCAAAATCGAGGCGCACGTACATTTCCTGCTCGCCCATATGGATCAGTTCTTCGTCCCGGCGCGCGCGGGCCTTGCCCCAGAGCGCCCAGGTTATCGCGTCCAGCAGCGACGATTTGCCCGCGCCGTTAGCGCCTGTCAGGCACGCCAGATGAATGCCCTCGAAGCGCAGCATGTCTGGCGAACGATACGCCAGAAAATTTTTGATTTCCAGAACAATAGGCAGCATAAATCCCGCAGTCTTTATCCCGTAATATCAGAAACATTGTACGCGGCAGCGCTTCTCATTGTATCTCCACTGCCGCCCGTTCTCCTAAACGAAAGCTGAGAACTGACCTTTTACGCCCTCACTCGGCCGCCTCTTCGAAAATCTCCAGCGCAGCTTGCAGCAGCTCCTCGCGGCGTTCGACAGCTATTTCCTTGCTCAGCAGATAGCGTTCCAGCAGTTGCAGATGCGTCATGCCTTCTGGGCTGCCGCCCAGCCGCGCCCGCGCTGGCTGTTCGATCTCCTTACGAAATGGCGCGATAAAGTGCGCTTCTGCGCGCCGCAGCGCCTCGCGCACCGCCGCCTCGTTCAGGCGGCTTTCGCTTTCTGGCGACAGTTCAACATGCAGCTTGACCACGGCCCCTACCAGATGATGGCTTTCGATCATCTGCACAATTTCGTCTGTCGGATTTGTGCTGCGGCGTAAGTCTTTGCGCAGCGTAATAAAATCGCGCGCCTTCAGCGGGACAAACTGCCAGCGCGTTTTTCCGCGTGTCATTTCTAACCAGCAAAAGCCTTTGTCGTCGCCCGCTTCGCCAAAGTCGATGCGTTCGATGCTGCCGCTGTAGACCACCGGCGGCACGTCGCGGCGGCCATCGGTCAAATTCTGATGTTTGTGAATATGCCCCAGCGCCACATAATCCCAGCGCGGGTCGGCCAGCGCCGACGGCAGCACTTGCACATCGCGTCCCAACATAATGTTGCGTTCGCTGCCCAGCACCGCGCCGTTCACCGTAAAATGCCCGGTGAGCAGGCGCGGCATGTCGTACTGGTCGGCTTCCTGCGCCAGTTCCTCCAGAATCGCGCTCAATACCCCTTGCAGCCTGGCATCGGTTTCGCCAATCGTCATGCCCGTGGTTGGGATTTTTTCCAACAGGCGCGCACGAATGGGGTAGGGGGCGGCGCCAACAGCGACAGACCCGCGTTTGGTATCCATCACCTTCAGTTCATAATCGTCCGCCACCCACACATTGGGCACTTGCAGGGTATCGTAAATCTCGATGCTGGAAGCCTTAAGGGCGCTCGGTGGGAGATCGTGGTTGCCCACGAGCAGCACCACCGGCGCCAGCGCCGCCAGATCGCGCACCCGATGCGCGAATTCGCGCTGAAACGTCGGATTGGGCGCGCGTGTTTTGAAGGCGTCTCCCGCAAAAATAGTCAGATCGACATCATTTTGCCGCGCGTAGTCCACCATATCGTCCAGGCGCCGGATAAAATCTACCACGCGCGAATTCAGCCCCGTGGCTGGATCGTTTCTCCCATAATTTTCCATGCCGATATGCACATCGGCAAAATGCAGCACACGAATGGCTTCAGACATATAATCACGATGAAGAATAGTTTGCGAATAGTGTCTATTCTACACCGATTAGGCAAGGATGCGCCCATGTCTATCACACGTCAGCGCCTGGAAGAGATTGAAGCCGCGAGTCTCGCGCCCTACGCGCTCCTGAGCAAAAACAGCCGTGGCAGGCGGCATCACGATCACGAACCGAAGTATCGCACTTCGTTTCAACGTGACCGTGACCGCATCATTCACGCGGCGGCCTTCCGCGCGCTGGAATACAAAACCCAGGTTTTTGTCAACGACGAGGGCGATTACTACCGCACGCGCCTCACCCATACGCTGGAAGTCGCGCAGATTGGGCGCACGCTGGCGCGCACGCTGGCCGTCAACGAGGACCTGGTGGAAGCGATTTGCCTGGCGCATGATCTGGGGCATCCCCCTTTCGGCCATGCCGGCGAAGGCGTGCTCAACGCCCTGCTGCAAGAAGACGGCGGCTTTAACCATAATCATCAGAGTTATCGCGTCGTCAACGAATTAGAACAGCGCTATCCGCAGTGGCCCGGCCTGAATCTCACTTATGAAACGCTCATGGGTATCGCCAAGCACGAGAGTGAATACGACCTGAGTGCTGTCGCCGGCCTGGAACCTGAACTGCGCGGCGGCGTCGAAGCGCAGATCGCCAACATCGCCGACGAACTGGCTTACAACGCGCATGATCTCGACGACGGCCTGCAATCCGGCCTGCTTGTGCCCGAACAATTGGCCGACCTGGAATTGTGGCGCATGTTGTGCGAGCAGTTGGGCTGGAAAGGGGGCCGCCTGAGCGAAATTGACCGCCATCGTTTCGTGCGTGAAATTGTCGGCGTTGAAATCGAGGATGTCATTCAGGAGACGCAGCGCCGGCTCGACGCGCTCCAGCCGCGCATGCCGGAGGATGTGCAGCGTCATACGGATAATGTGGTGGCCTACAGCGTGTCTTTCCAGAATATGAATCGGCAGCTTAAGGACTTTCTGTACGCTAATATGTACAGTCATTTCCGCGTGATTCGCATGGCCAAGCGGGCGCAGCATTTTATCGAGGAAATTTTCGCCAGCTATATCAGCGAGCCGCGTCAACTGCCCAAAGATTACCGCGAGAAAACCGCCCGCGACAGTTTGCCGCGGGTCGTCGCCGATTACATCGCCAGCCTGACCGATCGCAGCGCGCAGGCTGAATATCGGCGCTTGTTCGACCCGCTGATGCGCCCTTGAGTGTTTCCTAATTGACAGATACACTCATAGGAGTGAGCCGCTGCCGCCAATTGTGAGGACTTGCTGCATGTCGAACGACACTCTGCTTAATGGACGTTATCGCCTGATTGCCCAACAGGGTGCGGGCGGGATGGCTGTCATCTACAAAGCCGTTGATCTGGCACTGGGCCGCACGGTGGCCGTCAAAGTGCTGCGTCCCAGCCTGACACAGGATCGCGCCTTTCTCGATCGCTTCCGCGAAGAAGCGCGCAGTGTCGCCAATTTGTCGCATCCTAACATCGTCACCGTCCACGACTTCGGCAGCGAAGGCCAGGCCTACTACATCATCATGGAATTTGTGGAAGGCCAGAATCTCAAAGAAGTCATCAAAACCTACGGCGCGCTGTCCATTGATCGCGTCCTGAATCTGGGCATTCAAATTTGCGCCGGCATCGGCTTCGCCCACCGCGCCGGCCTCGTCCACGCCGACATCAAGCCGCAAAATGTGCTGGTTACCAAAGAAGATGTGGTCAAAATCACCGATTTCGGCATCGCGCAAGCTTTCAGCGACACGCATCCTGGCCAGCGCCAGGATGTGGTCTGGGGCAGCCCGCACTACTTCGCTCCCGAACAGGCGCGCGGCGAAAAGCCCAACCCCGCCGCTGATGTTTATGCCATCGGCATCGTGATTTTTGAGATGCTGACCGGGCGTTTGCCGTATATGGGGCAGACGCAGCAGGAATTAGCGCTGGCGCATATCCGCGAACGCATTCCGCTGGCGACCGAATTTAACCCCAATGTGCCCGAAAACCTGGCGCGCATTGTCGAAAAAGTTATGAGTAAAGACCCCAACCAGCGCTACCGCATGGCCGACCAGTTGGGGCATATTCTGCAAAGCTACAAAGAACGCGGACGCCAGGAAACCGCGCCTAATCCAGCGATTGTGCTGCCGCCCTCTGCGCCGACCCAGAGTCCTAATCTGCCCGTGCCGCCGCAAACGCTGCCACAAAGCACACCGCCCGGCGCGGCCACCCCGCCGCCGCTGATGGGCACGCCGACGCAGCCGCGTCAGTCGCCGGTCAATCTGCCGCCGACACCCGTTTCGCCGTATAATCCCCAGGCTGTGCCGCCGCCGCTGCCGCAGTCTATGCCCACGCAGCGTTACAGCGTCGCACCCGAAGCGCCGCCGCCGCCGTCGTATGGTGGTCAGCGTCCGCCCGCGCCGCCGCCGGCCGGGCAGAACCCATATAGCGCGCAGAATGCCGCCTATCCGCAGTGGAATCAGCCGCAGCAGGCCGGCGCACCGCTTTATAACAGCCCGCCGCCCCCGCAAACCCCTGCCGACAGCGGTTACTACAACCGTTCGCCCTATCAGGGTGAACGTGAAAGCGCGCCCGGCAATGTGCTGGATGCGGTGACTATCGCGCTGGCGCTGCTGGCGTTTATGGCTGTCGCCTGTCTCATTCCGCTGTATATCGCCGTGTTTAGCGCCCTGGGCTGAGTTGCGCCGCTGGGTGTCGTGGGCGATACTGCCTGTGGGGAGCAAAGAAGGGTACAGCACATGTTTATCACCTTTGAGGGCATCGATGGCAGCGGCAAGACCACGCAGGCGCAGCGGCTGGCCGCGCATCTGCGCGCACAGGGACACGATGTGCTGCTGACGCGCGAACCCGGCGGCACGTTCATTGGCGATCAGATTCGCGAGGTGCTGCTTAAAAAGTCGAGCGAAGATGCCATGCATCCGCGCACCGAGCTGCTGCTGTTTTGTGCCTCGCGCGCGCAGTTGGTCGAAGAGGTGCTGCGTCCGCATCTGCGTCGCGGTGGCATCGTTATTTGTGACCGCTATACCGATTCAACACTGGCCTATCAGGGCTACGGGCATGGCCTGCCCCTCGACACACTTAAAGTCATACTCGATTTTGCTACAGGCCACCTGCGCCCGGATATGACGTTTTACTTCGACATCACGCCGCAGGACGCGCTGCGCCGCAAACGTCAGGCCTCGCTCTTTGGTGAGGAGTGGAATCGCCTGGATGATATGGAATCGCAGTTCTATAAGCGTGTGTATGATGGCTACCGCCACCTGTACAGCGCTGAGCCGAAACGCTGGCTGCGGCTGGATGCGCTGGGCAGCATCGACGCCATTTTCGCAACGCTGCTAGAAAAACTCGAAGCGCGGCTGGCGGTCTGAAGGCTGTATTTTGCGCTCAAAACGGGCGACTATTCGCCCAGCATCTCGGCTGCGATTCCGCGCTCGGCCAGCGCATCTTTGAGCGCTTCCCATTCGCCCGCGCGCACAATCGCCGCCATCGGTCCCAGGCGCGCCCCCATATAACGCCGCAGCGCCGGCGTGTCGAGAATAAAGTCCAGCGTTTCCGGCGCGGTACAGCGCAGCACCAGCGCGCGCGCTACGCTCACACTTTGCGTGGCGGGTGGCCGGGCGCCGCCTTTTTCTAAAAACCGCGCGATGTTGGGCGGCAGCGGCGCGTTATCCAGCGCGCGCGTCAAAAAACTGCTGATATGGCTGATCTCGATGCCCTGTTTAACCGCCTGCTGTAAGCCGGCGTTGTCCAGTTTATACACATACTTGTCGCCGCTGATCGCGCCCCAGGTGGTGAAGCGCGCCGCCTGAAAGCGATCAATGCGCGTTACCTTGCGCGAAATCAGCAGTGTGCCGTCCGGCTGTACGATCACTTTTTCCTCTTGCTCGGCGGGAGTCGGCCACTGCGCGCCCAAAACAAAGGCGCGCCCATAGGCTGTCAGGCGCGCGGCATCGTCGCCCAGATCGGTCAACCCCAGCCAGTGCATCGGCCCAGTGATGTAGAATTCCAGCAGCGCGCCTTCGACCGCCTCCCAGCTTTCGAAGCCGCGCAAATATTCGTTATCGTCGTTGCGCACGTACCAACTGTCGTAATCGCTGCGCTGGAAATCGGCATTTTCGTCCTTGACCGCGCTGATAAATTCTTCCAGCGGCCACCAGGCCTGGCGCGGCGCTAAATCCGCCAGCAGGTTGATGACGGCCTGGCGCGCATCCGCCGGATCATAGGAGGCCATGCCGCCGGCTTCAGAAGATTCCGGGTACAGCCCATCGACATGCCACAAATCGCGGTACAGGGTGCTGCCGCGCCAGGCATAGGCCAGTATCTTGAGCTGTTCCGCGCGTTTTTCCGCCAGCCAGCGCCGGGCTTCGGCACGTTTGGGGAACGCGCGCCCCCCCTGAATTTCGATCAATTCTGCGCTTAGCCCCACGCCGAGCAAAAACGCCATCCGTGCCTCGCCGCGTGTCAGCAGATGCACCGCCAGCGCATCACGATCGGCGCGCGCCAGGGTTTCATCTTCGATTCCCGCTCCGCGCACCTGCAAATAGGCGAGCAGGGTTGTCATGTCATCGACAATCGTGGTGTCGGCCTGGCGCGCGTTGGGCACATTGTTGAGCGGCGACACTACCGGTTTGCCGCTCTCTAGCCCCTGTATCACGGTGTCGTCTTCGTCGTCTTCCAGGTTGCTGTATGACGTTTTGTGCAGCGGCAGGACCTGCGCCAGATCATCGGGCACGTAAATCACCGGACGCAGCCCGGCTTCGCCCTGCTCAAACGTATGCGCGATCAAGCCGCGATAGTACAGGGCTTCGGCGATGCTGGCCGGGCGTTCGTGCGGGCGCTCGCGTTCTACACGCGCCGCGCCCATCTTACGGATTTCGCCGCTCAACAGCGCGAATTTGACGCTCGGCATCTTGCCGCCGGAACTCAACAGCAGTTGCAACCGCCCGCGCTGATCGTTGTCCAGCCCATCCCAGATACGCGCCGCACGTTCAGATTCCAGCATGGCCTGGTTCAGCGCCGCGATCATTGCGCTGCTGTCCATCAGACGCACATCAACCCCCCAACGCGCGGCCAAAATGGGCAGCAGCGCGGGATCCATATCACGTAAGGTCGCCAGAAGTGTTCGCATAAGGTTGAGTCTAGCGACCTTTAGTTTGCTGTCAAATCATTCGGAGGGGGATGCTTAGCCAACGCGCGCGGCGATCACTGCCAGGCGGCGATCATAACCGCCTGTCGCCGCGTTATAGGACGACGGATCGCAGGTAATGAGTGTAATTCGTTCATCGCCCGTGGGGGATACTACGCTCATATCCCAAATATCCACATTTTGGATGCCGACTACCGAATAGCGATAGTCTATGCCATTCACATTAATCAGGATTTCGCTGCCTATCGGCACACTACCCAGATGATAAAAAATCCCCTGCCGCCGCCGCGAAAGTTCGCTGTGACCGGCCAACACGGTATTGCCCATTTCGCCGATATTGGCCGTGCCGTCCAACCGCCCGGCGTTCCAACCCAGACGCCGCACATCCCATGTCACCGCGCCATCGGCGAAGACCGCCAGCCGCACAGTCACGACCTGCGTATCAATGCCCAGCGCCGGAATGCTCAACGTGATTCCCGAACCAGCGCCGGCGGCGGGCAGTTGCAGCAGGGCCAGCAGCAGCACAAGCAAGACTGCTGTCAACCGTAACATCCATGATTTTTTACGCATTGTGTGTTTCTCCGCTGCGAAAAAGGTCTTGTATTAAGCATATTGAATTTGTCTCAAGGATGTCGTTAGGTTTCGTACAGATGTTCGTTATAAGTTGGTTGCGTTACAGTCTTCTAGCGCTGCCCCAATACAATCTCAACGCTGGAAGCAAAAAAGGGCGGTCTTTTTCACCGCCCGCTCCCTGTCCGAATTCCGCGTCTTGGCGCAGCGCCAATTGTCGAAAGCGGAGCGCGGTCTTATGCGCTGCGCAGCGCCGTCACGATGATACGCTGGGTGTAGCTGCCACCGCTGTACGACGCCGGGTCGCACGTCATCAGCGTCAAGCGTTCGTCCGACGAGGGATACAGCACGCTCAGATCAGTAATCGGCACGCGCTGGACACTGTTCACACTGTAGTGATATTGTGTGCCGTTGACATTCACCATAATCGGATCGCCCACCTGCAAATTACCCAGATTGTAGAAGATGCTTGCGCTGCGATTCGGGGTTTCACTGTGACCCGCCAAGACCGTATTACCCATCTGTCCGAAATTCCCTGTCCCATCTAAACGCCCGACGCTGTTCCCCAGCCGCCGCACATCCCACGTCCGGCCTTCGGGCAGGCGCGCGATATACACGGTGACGATAGGGGTGTTGACGTTGATCGCCGGGATGCTCAGCGTGATGCTGTCGGTGGCCTGCGCTGCTGGCAGCAAACTCAGCAGCAGGCCGATCATAATAAGGCAAACCAGTGTCGGGAGAAAATGCTTGTAGAGGGTGCCCATAGGCGCTTTCTTCTGTGAAATGCATCACGACATCTAGGGGTTATAATAATTGATAAAAAGTTGATATAACCATTGAGATTTTATGCTGTTTCAACTTTGTATCAATATACAATTTTAGTTTTCTCTCAAGAATCAAAACGCCAGCGCCAAAACAGACTCTGGGGCTGGCGTTTTCTAGTGAAAAGTGAACAGGGGCAGCCGCTAGCGGTCGTAGCTTGCGCTTGTCAGCGGCCACATCGCCGCCACGTCGAGCGACAAATCATCGCGCAGCCCGGCGTTGTAGCGGAAATAACCCGCCGCCGCGATCATCGCCGCGTTATCGGTGCAGAGATTCAGCGGCGGATAGCGCACAGGCAGCTCGCTGGCGCTGCGCATCATCTGCCGCAGCAGACTGTTGGCGCTGACGCCGCCGGCCATCAGCACTTCGGTCGCCTGATAGGCTTTGGCTGCGCGCGTCGCCTTTTCGACCAGAATTTCAACCAGCGCGCTCTGAAAACTGGCTGCTACATCGTTGACCGAGATATCGGTGCGCAGTTTCGGGGTGCGGTCTGTGCCGCGTTCGCCGCGGCGTGCCGCCGCCGATGAGGGCACGGTGCTTTCGCGCAGCACTGCCGTTTTCAGCCCGGAAAAGCTGAAATCGTAGCTGTCGTCGCGTTTGGCGCGCGGGAAATTATAGGCGCGCGCGTTGCCCAACGACGCGGCGCGTTCGATATTCGGCCCGCCGGGGAACGGCAGCCCCAGAATCCGCCCCACTTTGTCGAACGCTTCGCCCGCCGCATCGTCCAGTGTGCCGCCGAGGCGTTGATACTGCCCGTGGCCGGTCATCAACAGCAGTTCGCTGTGCCCGCCGGAAACGATCAGGACCACCACGGGAAACAGGATTTCGCGGAACGGCTGCGTCAGCCATAGTGAATATACATGCCCTTCCAGATGGTTGATTCCCAGCAGCGGCTTGCCTGTCGCCAATGCCAGCCCTTTGGCGTAATTTACGCCCACCAGCAGCGACCCCACCAGTCCCGGCCCGCGCGTGACGGCGATGGCGTCCACGTGCTCATAGCCGATGCCCGCGTCACGCAGCGCTTCCTCGACGACGGGGCTGATCGCTTCCACATGCGCGCGCGAGGCCATTTCCGGGAATACGCCCCCATACTGCGCGTGCAGATCAATCTGCGATGCGACGATGTTGGACGCAATGGTCTTGCCGTCGATCACTACGGCCGCCGCTGTCTCATCGCACGATGTTTCAATGCCCAAAATATACATACGGTTCGGTTTTCCTCACTTCACCTGTCACTCTTATTAGGCGCTGCTTTCCGGGTTCACCGCCGGTGTCGGTGTCGCGCACAGCGGCGGCACAGCGAAGCGTTCGCGTTCCTGGCATGTCAGTTCGCGCACATAACGATTCGCAGTGATCCATGATACCAATTCATCATAGGTCGTCAGAATCCGCCAGCGGCGCGCGCTGCCATCGCCCGAACCGGAAAGCGCCGTGCGTCCGTCGGCGCTGAACACCACGCTGCGCACATCGTTGCCATGCCCTTCGAAACGCTGGAACTCGCTGCCGCTGGCGATATCCCACAAAATGACCATGCGGTCGCCGCTGGCCGAAAGCAAATAACGCCCATCGGGGCTATAGGCCACGCTGAAGACCTGCGCGGTATGTCCCTCGAAGGTCTGCAAGCGTGTGCCGCTGCTCACGTCCCACAGCATCACTGTGGTATCCGCGCCCGACGAAGCGATTCGCTGGCCATCGGGACTGAATGCGACCCCTAACGCCCAGTCCGTGTGTCCCTCAAAACGGCGGATCTCCTGGCCGCTGGCCGCGTCCCACAGAATTAACAGATTATCGCGCGAACTGGAGATGATCTGCCGTCCGTCGGGGCTATAGGCCGCACCGGTCACATGGAAGGTATGCCCAAACAAGCGCGTTAGCTGACCTCCGGTTGTCAAATCCCAGATGATGAGGGTATTGTCGCGTCCGCCAGAAACTGCCTGCTGCCCGTCAGGACGGAAAGCCACAGTCAGCACACCGTTGCTATGCCCTTGGGCGCTGGCCGCGCCGCCCATCTGCAACAGCAGATTCCCGCTGGCCAGATCCCACAGAATGACGCCGTAGTCTTCACTGCCGGAAAGCGCCAGCGTCCCGTCGGGGCTGAAGGCCAGCGCCGTGACTGCCGCACTGTGGCCGGTCATGCGCCGCACTACCTGCCCGCTTTGCGTGTCCCAGAGCAGCAGGCTGCCATCTTCCAGCCCGGCCAGGGCCAGCGTCCCGTTGGGGCTGTAGGCCACGCTCAACACTTCGGTGCTGGTTTGCAGGCGTGTCATTTGCGCGCCGCTGTCGATGTCCCACAGCCGCAGCGTGCCATCCCACGAACCAGAGAGCAACTGCGTGCCGTTCGGGCTGTAATCCAGCCCATAAATCACCGCTGTGTGACCCAAAAAGCGATGCAGGACTGCGCCGGTTGCCACATCCCAGAGAATCACCGACGAGTCTTCGCCAGTTGTCGCCATGCGCGTGCCGTCGGGACTCAAGGCGATGCGCGTCACACGGGCGCTGTGGCCTTGGTAGCGCCGCGCGATTTGCCCGGTTTCAAAGCTCCACTGCACGACTTCGTTGTCGTCGTCTCCCGCGAAGACACCCAGTTCCCCCGCTGCATAAGCTACACTCCACACCGGGCTGTTTTCGTTGTCGTCGGTTTCGCGCAGCGTAAACAACGGCTGTCCGCTGTTGAGATTCCACAGAATCACGCTGCCGTCCTGCGACCCTGAAAGCGCGGTAAAGCCGCTGCTGCTGAAGGCGAGGGCGTTGACCGTATCTGTATGGCCGCTCAGCGTTTGCAGGGCCGCGCCCGACGCCACATCCCACAGAATCAGCGTGCGGTCTTCCGAACCAGAAAGCGCGCGGGTGCCATCCGGGCTGAAGGCCACGCAGCGCACGGTGCCATTGTGTCCGACGAACTGCCGCACCTGAGCGCCCGACGCCACATCCCACAGAATCAGCGTGCCATCCGCTGCCGCTGAAAGCGCGCGCGTGCCATCGGGACTGAAAACCACGTCCCACACCCAATCGCTGTGTCCCAGCAAACGCCGAATTTCCTGCCCTGTCGCCACGTCCCAGAGGATAATTTCGCTGCTGCGCGAGCCGGAGAGCGCCAGGCTGCCATCCGGGCTGAAGACCACACTGGTGATCCGTGCCTCATGCCCCACAAACACACGGCGCGTGCCTGCGGTATAGGCGGCTTGCGCCAGCGTGCCGAGGGTTTGAATGGTGGGGGTGTTGGCGGTGTTGGCCTCGCGCGCCAGCAGTATGGCCAGATCGGTATTGTTGTTGCTCAGCGCCAACTGCGCGCCAGAGACAAACGCCAGCGCGCGCGCGGCCTGTTCGTTGGCCTGCGCCACCGCCGCCGCCGTCGCCGCGTTGTTCGATTGCAGCAGCGCTTCGCCCTGCGCGATTGTTGCGGTTGCGGCGTTGTTGTTGGCGATCTGCGATTGGTTAAAAGCCAGCAGCGACAGCAGCACGGCGACCACCGCCGCCGCCGTCATCACGCCCAACAGCGCGCGCAGGCGTTGGCGCGATTGCGCCTCGATCGCGCGTTGTTTCGCCTGGCGCGCGGCTTCTTCGGCGCGTTCTTGTTGGCGCCGCAGCAGGCTGGCGTGCAAATATTCCGTTTCCTCTTTCGTCAGCGCCAGGGTCGTCGTCAGCGCGCCAAAGGTCTCGAACTGTTCCAGGCGCGTGCCTGACGCCAAAAAACTGCTGTCTTTGCGCGCGGTCAGCCATTCTTCCGTCGCCGCAGAAAGCCGCCGCTGCAAGCGCAGGGCCTCGCGGTTCTCGCTCAACCAGCCGCGCAGCAGGCCCCATTTGCGGATCAGCGCTTCGTGCGCCACTTCCACCGTCGGCACGCGCGTCAGCGGATCGCGGTCAAACGTCAGCAGTCGGTATTTGCCGAACAGGTCGATCACGCGCTGTATGTGGGCCGGATTTTCCAGCGACAGCAGTTCCGTCTGGCGCGCACGCCGGCGCGTGTCTTCGCTGCCTTCGCCCAGCGTCACCAGCCGCAAAAACATCTGCTGCGCGGCGCGTTTTGCGGCTTCGTCTAATTCGGCATACAGTTCGTCGGCGCGTTTTGCCAGCGCGCCAGAAACCCCGCCGACAGCCTTATAGGCCTCTACCGTCAGCCAGCGGCCATCGCGGCGTTCGAACAATTCCGTCAGCGCGTATTGCAGCAGGGGCAGCGCCCCCGGCTGCTCTGATACATCCGCCACAATCGCCGTCACCAGCCCGACTTCCAGCCCCAGCCCGGCGTTTTCGGCGGGCAGAGAGATCGCGCGTTCCAGTTCTTCGCTGGTGAGCGGCAGCACGACTTCGGTGTTCTGCCGCACCAGCTCACCGAATGTTGGATAAAGCAGCGGGCGATCATAAAAATCGGCGCGCAGCGTGGCGATCACGCGCAGCCGGCTGTCACGCGCTTTGGTGGCCGTCAGCAGATTGTCCAAAAACAACGTGCGCGCCGCCTCATCTTCTAGCTGCGTGAACACTTCCTCGAACTGGTCGATCACCAGTACCAGTTCGCTATCGGCGTGTGTGTTTGCCGATGGCGGCAGAATTAGCTGCACGACGCGGTTTAAGCCCTGCTCACTTTGCCCCAGCGCCGCCATGAGATTTTCCGGCGGGCGCACGGCGACGCGCAGCAGCGCGTCGGCCAGTTCCTGCAGCGGCTGCGCGCCGGGCGTCATTTCTACCACAAACCAATCGTTGGAGCCGCGCACCGCGCCGCGCCGCAGCGCCGGCAGCACGCCGGCTTTCACCACGCTCGATTTACCGCTGCCGCTGGGGCCGATGACCGCCAGAAAACGCCCATCCTCTGTCTCGAAGTGTTTCAGCAAGCGCTGCGTCAGCGCCTCGCGCCCGAAAAAGTCGTCAGCGTCGGCTTCTTCGAACGCTCGCAGTCCTTTGTAGGGATTGGTCTGCGCAATGCCTTCGAAGTCGCCCGCCATAAATTCTTCGGTGATCCCCAGCCGCGCCAGTTCCATTGTGTCCAGTTTGCCGGGCACTTTGCCTGCGGGGGATTCTGCCGGCGCGCTCCCCGTCAGGGCGCGCCGGAATTCGAGCGCCAGGGCCACCGCATTTATATAGCGAAGCTGTGGGTTTTTGGCCGTCGCCTTCTGAATCACCTGGTTCAGCGCTTCCGGCAAATCGGCGCGCACGGCGTGCAGCGTCGGCAGCGGCTCGTTGAGGTGCTTCATAATCATGGTCGAGGCGGGCGAGCCTTCAAAGGCATGGCGGCCCGTCACCATCTCGTAGAGCATCACGCCCATGCTGTAAATGTCGGTCTGCGCCGTCACCGGTTCGCTCATGATCTGTTCGGGCGCGATATAAGCAGGCGAACCGACGATGCCTTCCTCTTCGGCAGCCTGGCGCGCGGCTTCCTGATCGGCGGCTACGGTTTTGGCAATGCCGAAATCCGCCAGGTACGCATTGCGATCATCGTCCAGCAAAATGTTGTCGGGCTTCAGATCGCGATGTACCACACCTTCGCGGTGCGCGACATACAGCGCCGAGGCGATCTGATCGACAATACGCAGTGTGTCTTTGATGTCTAATTGGCCGCTGTCCAGCAGGCTGCGCAAACTGCCGCCTTTCAGCGAGCGCATCACCAGATAGGCGCCGCTCGGATCGCGCCAAAAGTCGTACAGCGGCACAATATGGGGATGCTCCAGCCGGGCGACCAACTGTGCTTCTGTTTCGAAGCGTCGGATAAAGTCCGGCTGATTGGCGTACTGCGGCAGAATCACTTTGATCGCGACTTCGCGTCCGATCACCGGCTGAAAGGCGCGATACACCGCGCCGAATCCGCCCGCACCCAGCAGTTGTTGCAATTCGTATCCGCGCAGAATCTGTCCGCTCAGATCATCCATAAGCTGATTTCCGATGTTATAGTTCACAGATAAGCTACTGCTGCTTATTATCCTCTGGTTTTTATGGAAGATGCAACGTGTCGCTTTTTCGCCCTCTGTTTTTGCTCTGTGTGACGCTGCTGCTGGCGCTGCTGCTGTTGGTTATGCTGGCGCTGCTGGTGGGCGCGCTGCTGCCCGGCGGGGGCTGGCTGGCCTTTGCCTCCACCCGTTCCGGCAGTGATTGGGATATTTACCTGCTCGATAGGCAGCGTCGAATCGTCTGGCCGCTAACCGATAACCCGCTTCCTAACCACGATTTGTACCCTGCCTGGTCGCCTGCGGGAAGGCTGCTGTTTATGTCCTCGCGCGGCGGTAATTACAGTCTGTATACGATGGACGCGCTCGGCGGCAGTGTTGCGCGTGTGACACCGCAGGCGCTGCTGCCGCTGGACAACAGTTTTGGCATCTGGTCGCCCGATGGCCGGCGCATCGTTTTTGCTTCGCAGCGCAACGGCGATGCCGAAATCTACGTCATGAACGCCGATGGCCGCGACCTGCTGCGCCTGACGCATAACGACGGTTACGACGGCTTTCCCTCGTGGACGGCCGATGGCCGGGCCATCCTTTTTTCGTCGTTTCGGGGAGAAGATCATGTCGATGTCTATCAGATGGACGCCGCGCTGGGCGACAGCCAGCTTGTCAACCTCAGCCCACAGCCGGGCGACGACTTCGCCCCCAGAGCCTCGCCCGATGGCCGTTTTATCGTTTATTATTCCAATCGCGATGGCAACCTCGAACTCTACAGCGCGCGCACCGATGGCACGCAGCCGCGCCGCCTGACCGATAATCCCGGCGATGACATTTATCCAGCGTGGCTGCCCGACAGTTCGGGCGTGCTTTTCAGCAGCAATCGCAGTGGCGATGAAGAAATCTATCTCCTGCGCCTGGCAGACGGTCAGCCCGTCGGCGATCCCATCAATCTGACGCAAAACCCGGCGCTCGATCGCTTCGGCGTGTGGTGGCCGTGATTAGCTCTTCTGCCGCTGCTGCTGGTGAAGTCACGATCAGATCAACCTGGCCGGCAAAGGCCTTTAAATCCTCGCGGCTGTCGCCGTGAATGATGGTGCATGATGTCCTCGTAAGCATAATTGGTAAAAAACGGCCAGAAATACTCCGACATCCAGATTTCAGTGTTCACCGAGTACGGATTTCCGCTTTTCTTTTCACGCTTGATATAGCGCTTACCGCCGCTGCCGCTTCAGCAGCTCCACGAGATTTTCGAAGCTCGACGACTGCGCGGCAAAAAAATAATCCAGGGCGAAGACCGTGATGTCTGTCCCCTGATGCTGGCGCAGATGATCGACTGTCGGCAGCAGCAGCCCCTGCTCCACGACGATCGTCACGGCGAACGCCTGCTCGCCGCGCGTTTTGCCATACACCGGCGCGATGCTTGGCCCCATCAGCCCGGCCAATTTCGGCTCATGCGCCAGCAGCCGTGCCAGTCCTTCTGCCGACTCCGCGCGCATGTTGGCCGTAATCGACAAAAACTTGCGTGCGCGCAAATGCGCCTCGATCAATTCCAGAATCAGGCGCGTCTGGTGCAGTTTTGCGCGGCTGTCCAGCAGTGTGCGCCGGTTGCCGATCAACACCGCTTCGGATTTTAAGATCGTGCCGCCGTCGAGCATCTTCAGTCGGTTTTCGCGCAGCGTCGTTCCTGACGAGGTGATGTCCGCGATCATATCGGCGTAGCCCATGCTCGGCGCGACTTCCAGCGCGCCGTCGGCCTCGACCAGCGAGAAATAATTCAGGCCGTGCTGATAGAGATAGGCGCGTGTCAGGTTGCGATACTTGGTCGCGATGCGCAATTCGCGTCCCTTTTCCTTGTACATCGTCGCCAGATCGGCCAGTTCCGCCAGCGACGCCACATCCACCCAGCTTTCCGGCACAGCCAGCACCAGTTCGCAGCGCCCGAATCCCAGCGGCTGCACCAGCACGACATCGTCGCCGTCTTCGGTGTTTTCGCTCATTACGTCGAAGCCTGTCACTCCCAGATCGACGCTGCCCTCTTCCACCTTGTCGAAAATATCCGTTACCCGCTGGAAAATCACTTCCACGCCCGGCGCCGACGGGATCGTCGCCGAGTACTGGCGTTCGTTGGGCTTGTGCACGCGCAGCCCCGCCGCGCCCAGAAAATCCATCGCCGGCTTTTCGAGCGCGCCTTTGCTCGGCAGCGCCAGCCGCAGCATCACATCCTCAGCTTTGGCCATCGTTTTCTCCCCTCATCTGCTGCATCGCCGCGTAAACCTCCTCCGCGCGCACCCGTTTTTCCTGTCGTGTGTCCATCGCGCGCAGCACCACTTCGCCCGCTGCGCGTTCTGTGGGGCCGATCAACACCACAAAGGCGATTCCCCGCTTGTCGGCATACTGCAAATTGCTCTTGACGCTGCGCTGGCGCACATCAAGCTCAACGGGTACGCCGTGTGCGCGCAAACGCTCAGCGGTTTCCACTGCATAGGGGAAGTCCTGCGCATCAATCGCCGCGATCAGCGCCCTGACCAGCGGCTGTGGGCCACCTTTGGCGCCGCCTTCGCTTTCTAACGCCAGATGCAGCCGTTCCAGGCCGAAGGCGAAACCCGTCGCCGGTATATCGTTTAGCCCGCCCAGCGTCGCGATCAGATCGTCGTAGCGCCCGCCGCCGCACAACTGCCGTTCCTCGCCCAACCCGCCGTGATGCACTTCGAAGATTGTCCCGGTATAATATTGCAACCCCCGGCTCAGCCCCAGATCAAGACTGATGTGTTCCCAGCCCAGCCCATAATGTTCCAGTGCGCGCACCAGTTCCCGCAGCGCATCCAGAGCCGAGCGGTCAATAGCGTAGCTGGCGAGGATTTTTTCCGCCTCTGGCAGCACTGCCGCGGGGCTGCCCGACAGCCTGCTGATTTCATCCATGAAACGCAGCGCGCTCTGCAAGCCCGGCGTCTGGTCGCGGCGGCGTATTTTGGTCAGCAGCCGCGCGATAATTTCATCGGCGTCGCGGCTGCCTTCCAGATGAATATTGATATTCTGCAAAAAGTCCAGCACCGCCAGCCGCGCTTCTGCTTCGTCCATTTCCTGAAACAGTGCCGTCAAGCGCTGGCTGCGGGGCATAGTCTGCGCGCTGCTGTCCTCGAAGGCCGGGTAGATCTGCCGCAGCCGTTCGGTAACGAAGGCGCTGCCCTTTTTCTGCATCGCCTCCATATTTTGCAGCAAAAAGCTGCGCAGTCGGCTGTCGATCTTCAGGTTTTGCAGGAAGCGCGACAAAATACCCACATGCCCAATCACCGCGCGAAAATCTTTCAGCCCCAGGGCCTGCAAAGCACCATAGGCCAGGCGGATCACTTCGGCATCGGCCAGCGCTTGCGACGCGCCGATCAGCTCCACGCCCATCTGCGTAAACTGGCGGTAGCGCGCTTTTTGCGGCTTTTCGTAGCGGAAGACCGGCCCGCTGTAGTGCAGGCGCAGCGGCAGCGGCTCGTTCTGCAAGTTGTCGATATACGCGCGCATCACAGAGGCCGTCATCTCTGGGCGCAGGCACAGGCGGCGGCTGCGATACTGAAAATCATACATGCGCGCGATAATTTCTTCGCCCGACTTTTTCAGATACAAATCCGTGTGTTCGATCACCGGCAGTTCCAGCGGCGCGTAGCCGAAGCGTTCGAAGGTGGCTTGCAGCGTGTCCTGGATGTGGCGCATTGCGCGATACTCGCGTGGCAGCACATCATTGACGCCGCGTACACGCTCTATTTTTGAATTGGCCATCTTGGGGATTTTCTTTGGACTGTCGGACGATGTGCGCCGATTATAGGGAGCGCTGGCCACGAAAGCCAGACTGTTTTAGGGACAATCGGCCTATCAAAAATGTGTCTTTTTTCACCCCCTACTACGGGTATAATGAGGAACATCTGCATGAATAACTTAATTTGATTATTGCATGGCCGCCTTGATCTATCACATTGCCGCCCTTGCCGATTGGAACGCCGCGCGCGCAAGCGGCGTGTACCGGGCCGACAGCCTTGAAACGCAGGGCTTCATCCACTGCTCGTCCCGCGAACAGGTGGTGCGTGTGGCAGATGCCGTCTTTCGCGGCCAGCGTGATTTACTGCTGCTGGCGGTCGATCCGCACAAACTCACGGCGCAACTGCGTTTTGAACCGCCTGATCCGTCTATTCCCGCTCACCATTATGAGGGTGAGTTGTTCCCGCACATTTATGGTGCCTTGAACGCTGCCGCCGTCGTGCGCGTGGCCGCTTTTCTGCCGCGTGCCGATGGCACGTTTGCCTTTCCGCAGGAGCTTGAGTCATAAGCAGGGCTGCGCGCCCATTGCCGAAAGCCTGGTGTTATGATCTACCGTACCCTGCCTCTGGCGCATCAAAAGTTGAGCGATGAGGCCGAACTCTACTTGTTGGAGGAGCGTCACACGCAAGAACTGTATCAGGTGACCAGCCTCAACCGCGATCATCTGCGCCGCTGGCTGCCCTGGGTGGAATCCACCGTCACGCCGTGGGACACGCGCGCCTTTATCCAGCGCGGGATACGCCAATTAACCGAAAACGAGGGCTTCAACTGCGGCCTGTGGTATCAGGGGCGGTTAGTCGGGGTTATCGGCTTGCACAGCCTCAGCCTGACGCATCGATTTGTCTCCTTGGGCTACTGGCTGGCGCGGGACGCGCAGGGCAAGGGACTGATGACGCTGGCTGCGCAGGCGCTGCTCGACCACGCCTTTTACACGCTCGCTCTCAACCGCCTGGAGATTCGCTGCGCGACCAACAACGCGCGGAGCTGCGCTGTCGCCGTCAGGCTGGGCTTCACGCATGAGGGCGTGATTCGTCAGGCTGAATGGCTTTACGATCACTTCGTCGATCATAATATCTTCAGCATGTTAGCGCCCGAATGGGCAGCCAAATCCCCGCGGCCCTAAAAAAGAAAAAGGGGGCCGCAGCCCCCAGGGACGACTTTCAGCGGGTAAACGCCCGCTCGAACGCCGTGCAAAGATCGGGCGCGCTGGCCGCGTAGACGTAGGAGAAGGTGTTGCCCTGATCGGTGAATGTCCCCGACCCATAGCAGGGTTCTACCGCCGCTTGCGCCGAGAAATCCTGCCCGCTGTTGTTGGTCACGCACGCCAGGAAGTTATCGCGCAGACGATCTTGATTAATTACCGCCACCGCGCCAATGCCCGGCATTTGTGGATTGCTGATGTTAAAGGTTGTCGGCGTATAGATACGCGCGGCCACTGCGCCGACGTTGGTATAGCACTGCACCAGCGCGTCCACACGTTCAATCACTACTGTGAGCGCGGGGTTGCCGGTCAGCGCCGATGCGCCGCCGCCCACCGTATTGAGCGCGCTCGACACACTCGTGGCGTTGGTCGCCGTATAGCCGGGCACATCCGGCAGGAAACGCTGTGCCGCTTGCGGGTCGTTGGCCGTGTCGCCCGTTTGTCCCACTGTGCAGGCTGCCAGAAACAGCGCGGCCAATCCGATCAACAGAATTCGCGTGTAACGCATACAGTTTCTCCTGTGTTGTTTGCTGAACAAAAACCCCTACAATGGTAAAAGATTCGCCGCGCTCTATAAACCCAAAACTTTGGGGGAAGCGGCTGCTGTTCCGCACGGCGGAATCAGCGTCTTGTACCCGGCGTTCGCGGATGTTCATCACTACTCACGCGGCCAAATTTGGGCGACGATATAAACATATCTACGCGCACGGCGGAAGCACAGCTTATGGACATCGCCCTGATTTCGTTAATTGCGCTGGTGATCGCCATTGTCATCAGCGGCTTTTCGCGCCTCAATGTCGGCATTCTTGCCATCAGTTTTGCCTGGATCATCGGCTTTTATCTGGCTGGCATGACGCTCAGCCAGATTCTCGGCGCTTTTCCGCTGGGTCTGGCGACCATCCTCTTTGGCATCACGTTTCTTTTCAGCCAGGCGCATCTCAACGGCACGCTCGATAAAGCTGTTAAAATCGGGATGCGTTTGACACATGGGCACCGCGCGCTGGTGCCGCTGGTGTTTTTTGTGTTTGCCCTGATCTTTGCTGCCATCGGGCCGGGCAACATCGGCGCGGTCGCGCTGCTGGCCCCGCTGGCGATGGCGGCTGCTGGCAAAATGGGTATCAGCGCTTTTTTGATGACGGTTATGGTCGCCAACGGCGCTAACGCCGGCGCGTTTTCGCCGTTCGCCCCCACAGGCATTATCGCCAACGGCCTTGTGCGCCAGTTGGGGATCGAAATGAACCCCTGGACACAGATTTTTCTGCCGAGTCTGCTGGCGCAGAGTTTTGTCGCGCTCGTCAGCTATTTGATCTTCGGCGGACTCAAGCTGCTGCGTGAAGATCATGTGCCGGTGCAGGTGGAGGCGATTGTCGGGGCGCACACGCCCTTTAACCGCCACCAACTGCTGACGCTTGCCAGTATTGCGGCGCTGATCGGCGGCGTGATCTTCTTCAAGTTCGATCCTGGTTATCTGGCGATCACCTTAGCCTCTCTCCTCAGCCTGCTCGGCGCGGCTGACCAGGAAGCGGCGATCAAAGCCGTGCCCTGGAACACGATCATGATGGTCTGCGGCGTCAGCGTGCTGATCTCGATATTGCAAACCACAGGCGGCATGGACTTGTTCACGGCGCTTCTTGCCAGCGTCGCCAGCATCGGCAATGTCACGGCTGTGCTCGGTTTTGTCACTGGCGTCATCTCCGCTTATTCCAGTTCATCGGGCGTGGTCATGCCCGCCTTCATCCCCATCGTCCCCAGCCTGATCGAAAAACTCGGCGGCGGCAGTCCGGCAGCGCTTGTGTCGTCGATTAATGTGGGCAGCCATCTGGTCGATGTCAGCCCGTTATCTACGCTTGGCGCGCTGTGCATTGCTAACGCTGCGCCGCATGAAAACCGCGATATGTTGTTCCGCCATTTGTTGTTCTACGGGTTGTCGATGGCTGTGATTGGCGCGCTCGTGTGTTATGTCTTCTTTGGGCTGCTGCTGACCGCGTAGCTTTGCGATTTACAAGGAGCAACTGGTCGTGTCTGCCGCGCCGACAGACGCACAGCCTTTCGCTTCTAGGGATGTCAGGGGCAAGGCTTAATCGCTGCTGGCTGACCTGGCCTGCGCCAGCGTTCCCAGTGCCCCGGAGACGGTGATGGCCCCTAACACTAATCCCAGCGCGCCCGAAATATAAGGCGCGCTGTGGCTGATGGTTCCGTAAGCCACCCCGCCGAGAGTCGGCCCCAAGACTCGCCCCAACGCCTGGATCGATTGGTTGCCGCCCTGTATCCGTCCCTGTTCGTTGCGGCTTACGGCCTGCGAGAGGAGACCGGTCAGCGAGGGCAGCACCAGCCCGTTGCCTGTCGCCACGAACAGCACTGCGAGAAAGACTTGCGCCGGAAACTGCGTGAGCGGGATCAGTGCCACGAGGATAAAGCCGGCTGCTTGAGACAACATGCCGGTCACAGCCATACGTCCCTCGCCCAGTCGGGGCAGCAAACGGGGGACGACTCGATCCTGCGTAATGATGGCTACGATACCCACCAGCGTAAAAATCGCGCTTGTTCCGCTTGCGTCCCATCCCAACTGATCTTTGGCGAAATAGCTGAGATTTGACTGCAAAACAGCGAACGACACCGCCCACAAGAACACGGCGATCAACAGCAGCCGGAGCTGCGGGATACGCAGAATATCAAGCAGTTGGCCCAGCGGATTCAGCCGCGCCAGAGGCAGCTCTTTGCTGCGTCGTTCCTTGGTCAGCGTTTCGGGCATGGCGAAGTAACCCCATACAGTGTTTGCCAGCGTCAGCAGCGCGGCCAGGTACATGGGGGCTTCTACCGCGCCGGTAATCCAGTAAGCCAGCCCGCCGATGGCCGGCCCCAATATAAAACCAAAGCCCGAAATCGCCCCCAGCCGCCCGAAAAAGCGGGTTCTGTCCTGCGGTTCACTGATGTCGGCGGCATAAGCATAGATCGTCGCCAGATTTCCGCCCGTCAACCCATCGATAATCCGCCCGGCAAACAGCATCGCGAGCGACCCGCCGATGCCGAGCATGAGATAGCCGGCAGCTGACCCCAGCAGACTGAGGAGCAGCACAGGCCGCCGCCCAAAATGGTCGCTGAGCGCCCCCAGTGTGGGTGTCGCCAGAAATTGAAAGAGCGAGTACGAGGTGAATAACAGCGAAACCACCAGCGCTTGATCCTGCTGCGCGGTGTAGCGTTCCACCAGAAACGGAATTACCGGCCCGATGATGCCAATCCCGGCCAAATTCAACAGACTGGTGATTAAAATGAACAAAATCGTGCTGCGCGTTGGCTTCTGCTGCATAAAGCGTGTCTTTCAAAACGAGAGCGTGGGGGAAATGTTATGTTCAGCCTATCACTATCCCCGGACGCTTGCAAGGCTGTGTGCAAAAGGCGTGCGCCTATGTCATAATGGTAATAAATGATAGCAGACATTTTTTGAGTGAGGCGCGTTATGGCTGATCGTTCTTCGCTGCAAATGCTTGGCATCGCGATGTTCCTGGTTGGGCTGCTGTTAGGTTTCAGCCGGCTGCTGCTGCCGGCTCCCTTTTCCGACTGGTGGTGGCTGTTCGTGCTGGTGGGACTGGCGCTCGTTGTGTGGACATGGCTGCGCCGCCCCGCTGGGGAGGCAGCGGCCAAACCCACGACGGAAGTCGGCAGAACGCCCTCTACTCCCGCGCAAGAAGTCGTCCTCACCAAATTAGTTCCTTCCTCCAGCGCCGGGACAGACAGCGCCACCGATATGCTTCCTGTTACGCCCCAAACCACTGACACGCTCGGCCTGAGCGCCGAAGAAATGGCGATCCAGAAGCCCGATACGCCTGAAACCACGACAACGCTGGAGGACACCGCGCTGGAAGCCGCTCGCCGCCGCGCCGAAGCTTTACACGCCGAACGTTTGCAGGAGTCTGACCCCGCATCAATCACTAAACCAACCCGCCGAGACCTGATGACCCCTCCCGGCGGGCTGAGCGTCGAAGAGATGGCGATACAAAAACCAACTACGCCTGCCACCACCGAACGTTTTTCGGATGATGAACTCGAAAGCGCGCTGGACAAAGCGCGCGCGCGCGCCGAAGCGCTGGCCGCGACACCCGACTTTTCTGCTGAGCAAATGGCCTCTGAGAAGCCCGATACCGAGGATGTCACACGCAAAATCGACGCCTCGATGCTGCCGCCCACCAGCACGCGCGAGATGGCGCGCCAGAAACCGCCTACCGAAGACGCCACGCACGAATTTAAGGGTATGGAAGCTGAACCACAGAGCGATGCGCCCCCCCTACCCGCTGTTCAGGACGCGCCGATGGCCGCAGAGAAACCCGAAACGCCGCTTTCGACGGTTGAAACCTACGTGGAACCCGGCGCGCTGCCTGTCGATACACCCTTGATTGAGCAGCCGTCGCCCGCGCAGCAGGTGCAGGAGATTCAGGCTACCCCTGTCGAATTGGGGCGTCCTGCCAACCCGCAGGATACGCTCGAAATCTCTACCGCAGAGATCGCCGCTGAAGCGCCTTTGAACACCGACGATTTGACGCTCATCGAAGGTATCGGCCCGAAAATCTCGTCGCTGCTCATCGGGCACGGCATCGGCACGTTTTCGCGTCTGGCCGATACGCCCGAAGAAGAACTGCGGGAGATTCTCAAACGCGGCGGCTTGCGGCTGGCGCCGACGCTCTCTACATGGGCGGAACAGGCCATGCTGGCCGCGCGCGGCGAATGGGAGGCGCTCAAGGCGCTGCAAGCCAGGCTAGGCCGCCGATCAAACGATTGATGAGAATGTCAGCCGTTGTGGCGGTGGCCGCGTTACAATCATCGGCCGATAACAGGATTAAAACGGCAGCCTGGTCTACTCTAACGCAACATTGATGCTTGACCTATATATTTCGCCGGAACATCTTGCTATAATGGGTTATCATGCGCGTATTGCACAAAATTAGAGTCAGTTCATGCGCCCGGCTATGATGGGCGACGGAGGCAAAAACCGTGGCGAACAAAATGGAACGCTTTACGCAGCGGGCGCGCCGTGTGCTGAGTTTGGCGCAAGAAGAAGCCGAGCGTATGCAGCACAATTACATCGGCACCGAGCACTTGCTGCTCGGCCTGATGCGTGAAGAGGGTGGTGTTGCAGGGCGCGTGCTGCGCGATCTGGGACTCGAACAACGCCGTGTGGAAGAATTGGTCGAACGCATGACACGCGCCTCACCGCGCACCAGCACCACACAGCTTGACCTTTCTCCTGGCACCAAGAAAGTATTAGAACTGGCTGTGGATGAAGCCCGCCGTATGGGGCATCATTACATCGGTACAGAACATCTCCTGTTGGGGTTGGTGCGCCAGACCGAAGGCGTCGCCATTGATGTCCTCAAGCGCCTGGGAATCAGCCCGGAAGAGATTCGCCGCCAGACACGCCGCGTCTTGCAGGAAAGCCCGGTGCAAACCAGCCCAGAAACCCCCGGCACGACGCCCAAACCCGCGCCCAAGCAGTCGGGCAAGACCCCGCTGGTCGATCAACTGGCGACTGATCTGACGGCGCTGGCGCAGGAAGGGAAACTCGACCCGGTTGTTGGCCGCGAAACCGAAATCGAGCGTGTGATCCAGGTGCTCAGCCGCCGCCGCAAGAACAATCCGGCGCTCATCGGCGAACCGGGTGTGGGCAAGACAGCGATTGTGGAAGGGCTAGCGCAGCGCATTGTCGCCGGCGATACGCCCAAACTGCTGCTCAACAAGCGCGTGCTGCAACTGGATGTGGGGTCGCTGGTCGCGGGCACCATGTATCGTGGTCAGTTTGAAGAACGCCTTAAGCGTGTGATCGAAGAACTCAAATCGTCCGACAGTATTCTGTTCATTGACGAAGTGCATATGCTGGTTGGCGCGGGTTCTGCGGGCAGCAGCGTGGACGCCGCCAATATCCTGAAGCCGGCGCTTTCGCGCGGGGAACTGCAATGCATCGGCGCGACCACGCTGGATGAATACCGCAAGCATATCGAAAGCGACGCCGCGCTCGAACGCCGTTTCCAGCCGATTGTCGTCGATGAACCGACTATCGAAGAAACCATTGAAATCCTGCAAGGCATCAAAGTTGCCTATCAGGAACATCACAATGTCGAAATCACTGATGAGGCCATCGAAGCGGCGGCCAATCTTTCTGCGCGTTATGTCCCCGATCGTTTCCTGCCGGATAAGGCCATTGATCTGATCGATGAAGCCGCTGCCCGCCTGCGCATGTACAAGAGTCCCGAAGCGGCGCAGGTGCGTCGGATGGAAGGCGAACTGCGCGAGCTGGAAAACGAACTGCGCGAGCTGGAAGAAGAAAAAGCTAACTCTGAAGAACTCGAACGGGTGCGGATTCAGCGCGAAAGCCTGGCCGAAACGCTGACAGAACTCAAGGCCAATTGGAACGAAGAAACCAATCAGCCGCGTCTGAGCGAAGATGACATCGCCGAAGTTGTCGCCATGTGGACGGGCATTCCGGTAATGCGCATTGCCGGCGAAGAAAGCGCCCGCCTGATGGAGATGGAAGGCGCGTTGCATAAGCGTATTGTCGGGCAGAATGAAGCCATCGACGCCATCAGCAAGGCGGTGCGTCGTGCGCGTGCCGGCCTCAAAGACCCGCGCCGCCCTATCGGCTCGTTCATGTTCCTTGGTCCGACGGGTGTCGGTAAGTCTGAACTGACCAAAACGCTGGCAGAGTTCCTGTTCGGCAGCGAAGACGCGCTTGTTCAGCTCGACATGAGCGAATTCATGGAACGCCACAGCGTCACGCGCCTGGTTGGCGCGCCTCCCGGTTACGTGGGCTACGAAGATGCCGGCCAGTTGACGGAAGCGATTCGCCGGCGTCCCTACAGCATCGTGGTTTTCGATGAAATCGAAAAGGCGCACCCCGAAGCCTTCAACATGCTCTTGCAAGTCATGGAAGAAGGTACGCTGACCGACGCGCGCGGACGCCGGGTCGATTTCCGCAACACCATTATCGTCATGACCAGCAACATCGGCGCCGATACCATCAAACGCGGCACCCAGTTAGGGTTTGCCCTCCCGCGCAGCGAATCGCAGGACGAAAAGTTGGCCTACGACGAGATGCGCAAAAACGTACTGGAGCAGCTTCGCCGCGCGTTCCGCCCTGAATTCCTGAACCGGGTGGATGCGATGGTTGTTTTCCGCGCGCTCACCCGCGAGGAAATCAAGCAAATTGTCGAACTGGAACTGCACAAGGTGCGTGAACGCCTGATCGAACATGCGATCACGCTGGAAATGACCGATGAGGCGCGCGGCTGGCTGGCAGACAAGGGCTATGACCCTGAATTTGGCGCGCGTCCACTGCGGCGCCTGCTGCAAAACGAGGTCGAAGACGCGCTCTCCGATGGCATTCTCTCCGGCAAATTCCGCATCGGCAGCATTGTCCGCGTCAGCATCAGCCCGGAAAACACGCTGCTGCTTGAACCGGTGGACGAGCCGCAGAATCAGGAAATGGAAACGCCGCCGGCTTAACCCGCGGCAGGCAATCCGAATGAAAAAGCCACTGCCCAAAACGGTAGTGGCTTTTCTTTTGGCTTGTGTCCGCATAGAATCAGCAGACTCGCTACAGGGATTTTGAGGGTATTGTGATGCGTTTTCTGCGCAGCGCATGGATTATGGTGCTGGTCACATTGGGTTTTTTGCTGACGGCGGAACTGCTGGCGCGCGCGTTTTTGTGGCGTCCCGGCCCTGTGATTGCGGCCGCGCCGAGTGCGCCGGCGGTGGTCTACGGTTTCAGCGCGGGGGGCTACGGCGATCTACAGCCCAATCTGCGTTTGGTCGTCCCCCTGTACGATATTCGCCCCTACTATTTGCAGACCAACAGTGCCGGCCTGCGCAATACAGAAGAACTTAACCCCGACGAGAGTGTGATACGCATTCTGGCAGTGGGCGATTCGTTCACGTTTGGCGCCTATGTCCATAATCAGGAAACATGGCCGTCGCGCTTAGAGGATCGCCTGAATGTTTTGCTCGCGCCCGGCGCGCAGGTACAGGTGCTCAACGCTGGTATTCCCGGCTACACGCTGGAAGACGAAATTGCTTATTTGCGCGACAAAGGGTTGGCCTTGCAGCCGGATGTCGTGATTGTCGGTTTTTACACCAACGACATTTTCGATCACTACCCGGCGCTGCGCCAACGCCTGAGCCGCGCGGTGATTCTGGCGCAGGCCGCCGCCACACAGACGGCCAGCCCGCTGCGCCAGTTTTTGCAGGATAACGTCGCGCTGTACGCGCTGTTTAACCAGTGGCGCGCGGGGCAGCAGGTCGAGCAGGCCGTAGAACAGGTCGCGCCGCAGGTCGAAAATTTCCAGCAAATCTATATGGATATGACCTTTCTGGAGACGCAGCGTTCCGAATATCAGACCTATTGGCAGGTGTACGCGGGGCGTTTCGCCGAGTTGGTCAGGCTCTTGCAGGAGCACAATATCCCGCTCGTGCTGATAGCGTTCCCTGATGTCGCGCAGTTGGGGATGCCGGAGGTCTTCGGCCCAATCCCACAGCAGTTTTTGGCGCAGCTAACGAGTGACGCGGGCATCCCCTATCTTGATCTGCTGCCGGTACTGCGCGACGGTGGCGATATTGAGGAAACCTATCTGATGTACTACGACGCGCGCCGCAGTTTCGACCCCAATGCGCTGGAGATGACGGGACGCGGCTACAGCGGCGACGGCCACCCTTCGGCCTTTGGCTATTTGCTGGCGGCGCGGGCGCTAGCCGACTTCCTGCTTGCTAATCAGCTTGTCCCCTGAAACAAAAAGAGGCTAACGCCCCCTTGTTTGCTTTTGCGATCTGACAGAAGCCTATTCTTTGCCCCAGTCCATGTCGAGATACTCGGCGGAGTTAACACGCTTCAGGCTCAGTCCCAGCCGGCGGTTTTTTACGTCGATCTTGACCACGCGCAGCGTCAGCTTGTCGCCTTCCTGTACCACTTCGCGCGGGTGGGTCACCCGTTCGTCGGAAAGCTCAGAGATGTGTACCAACCCTTCGATGTCGGGGGCATCCACCAGGCGCGCAAAGGCGCCAAATTTGGTTAGCTTGGTCACCGTGCCCTGCACAAGCTGGCCCACGCTGTAGGTGGTCGCCACTTCGTCCCAGGGATCGGCTTCCTGGCGCTTGATGCTCAGCCCAATACGGTTGCGCTTTTTGTCTAGGCTGATGACTTCGACGCGCACCTGCTGGCCGACACGCAGCGCTTCGCGCGGGTGCGTCACATGCTTCCATGACAGTTCGGTCAGGTGGACGAGGCCTTCGGCGCCGCCGATGTCCACGAAGGCGCCGAAATCTTCCAGGCTGACGACTCGTCCGGTGCGCACATCGCCCACGTTCAGTTCGCCCACCAGCGTTTCTTTGCGCTTTTCGCGCGATTCGCGGGCGGCAGCGCGTTCGGAAAGGATGAGGCGGTTGCGGCTGCGGTCAACTTCGACGACTTTCACCATGATGGCTTCGTTCACCATCTTTTCCCATTGTTCCTGGGGGGTATCGCCGCTGAGCAGGCTGCGCCGTTCGTCGCTGATCTGGCTCTGCGGGACAAAACCGCGCAGCCGCCCAAAACGGACGATCAGGCCGCCCTTGTTGTAGCCCGCGACATGGCCTTCGTAGACTTTTTGGCTCTTCTGGAAGCCTTCTGCCTCCTGCCAATCCATTTCTTCGACAGCCCGATTCACCGAGAGCAGTACGTTGCCCTGATGATCGTGGGGGTTTACGACATAGACCATGACCTGACTGCCGATCTTCAGGTTTTCCACCATAGGGCGCGTCATACGGTCAAGTTCGCGTCCGGGAATGACGCCTTCAATGCCCTCGCCCAGATCGACAAAGACTTCGACAGGCGTGGTACGGCTGATGGTGCCTTCGATGAGTTGCCCACGCATAATCTTGCCGCTGGGCGATTCGGCGGGAATCGGCGCAGCCGCGGTTTCGATCGTCTCGTCGATCGCCGCCGGCGCGTCTTCGCCCGCCATTTCAAGGGGCGCAGGCGCAGCCTCGACCGCCGCTTCGGCAGCCGATGGCGTTTCCTGCGCCGCTTCCTGCGGCGCTTCGGCAGCCGATGGCGTTTCTTCTACGGCAGAGGGGGCAGCGCTGGCCTCGTCAGAGGATGCAACTGGGGCTTGTGCCACTTCGGGCGTCAAGTCCACAGCCTTGGTTGGGGTGCTCGCCAGCGGTTCCGACACCTCATGGCTCCCTGTGTCGGGCTGAACCGCGTCGCGTTCACCCAAGTCTGAACGGTCATTCATAATGACGGAACTCCACCGTTTATGGGTACGGCTAGAATTAATGCGGGGTGATTATACAGACTTGCCCGAAAAGAATCAAACGCTTGGCAAAAAAGACAGGAGAGTATCGTACAGATACTCTCCTGCCGGCGTTGATCTGGTGGAGGCAGATGAATTCAGCGAAGCTAGAAAGCGTTGTGACCGCTCCAGTTGAGCGCCGGGGCGCTATAGAACAGCGGAAGATCACTATAAGTCGAGGTGATGGCGTTGACCTTCATGATCCCGATAGTAAGCAGGGCAATGACCAGCCAGGCAACCAGAATGCGTGTGATGGATTGGGGAAAAGTCGATGTGCTCATAAGATCGCTCCTGATGAAGTTCATTTATTTTATGTAACGATCTGTACTTTTATAATATACCAATCGCCTACATTACAGTTCTAAAGAAATTATAAATTTTTCTTTCTATGTTCGGTGTTTGTAAAGTTTTCTTTATAACTGCTATCAAACCGTAAACAAATAGTGACTAACCATCATGGCAGCCGGTGTGCTGCCGAGAAGGCAGGGCAGAGATCGCCGCTAATGGGTGTTTCTTTTGCGTCAGAAATTCGGCTGGCACGCCAAATCGACATACGGATCGCCGCCGATTCTATATACACTTAAAGTGAGGCATTATTCGGAGGTCTGAGCATTCATGAGTACACCCGCTGCACTCCCTTCTCCTGCGCCGCGGACAGCGCAACTGCGGCTGGAACCCGCGCTGCGTTGGGCGCTGCTGCTGTTCGTCGCAATGCGCTTGCTCACGGCGCTGGTGGCCTATGGCGTCAACACGGCTGCGCAGCGCCCGTACCCTGTATTCCCAGATGGCATCATTGAACTGCGCAGCGAGACGTTTATCTTGCAAGGGCCGCTGCGAGGCTGGTTCGACCCCTGGTATCGTTATGACACTGGCTGGTATCTCTATATCGCTCATGAAGGCTATCAGCCGGACGCACCAACCATCATTTTCGCGCCGTTTTATCCCCTGCTGGTACGCCTGCTCTCGCCGCTTATGGGCGGCGATTATCTGGTGGCCGCCCTGCTGGTGAGCAATGTCGCTTGCATCATCGCTTTTTACCTGCTCTATCGGCTGGTGGCGGGGGAATATGGTCATCAGTTAGCCGTGCTGACGCTGCTGCTGTATGCCAGTTTCCCGACAGCGTTCTATCTGGTGGCGGGCTATACAGAAAGCACATTTATGGCGCTGGCGCTGGGGGCCTGGCTGGCGGTGCGGGCGCAGCGCTACTGGCTGGCCGGACTGCTGGCCTTTTGCGCGGCGCTGACACGCGCGCAGGGCTGGGCGCTGGCGCTGCCGTTTGCCTACATCATTCTTGAACGCATGGGACAGGCGCGCGGCGGTTTCTGGCCGGGCATTCGTTATTATCTGGCGCAGCCGCTGGAGGCGCTGCGCGTCGGGCTGCCGATGTCGCCGGCGGTGCTGGGCGGCGTGTTGGGGACTGCCGCTTATGTGTTCGGGATGCAGTGGACAGGCATGGGCAGTGTCGAAGAAGCTTTTTTGAATCCGCCCTGGAACACGCGCGTGCAAGCCCCTTGGGAGACGATCATCGCGGCGCTGCGCGTACTGCTGGACGGCACGGCGCGGCTGCATGACCTCGCCAGCATGGCGGTTTTTGTGTTCATCGTTTTCACGGGAGTGGCTGCGCTGCGGCGTTTAAAGCCACAATACTGGCTGCTGGTGTGGCCGACGCTGTTTTTTATCCTGCTGCGCGGGCACGACACGTTTCAGTTTCACGGTATTTTGCGCTATGCGCTCTATATGTTCCCGGCGTTTATGGTGATCGCGCTGCTCTTGCAGCAGCAGCAGCGCTTTACCACGCGCCTGCTGACGGGCCTGTGGATCATTGGCGGCGTGCTGCTGCAACTGATGTTTGTCGCGGCCTTTGCGCTGTGGGGTTGGGTCAGCTAACGCTTCACGATACCAGCGTCGTGAGAAGCGGACGCCCGCGCGTGATGATGACCGTATGCTCGTACTGCGCGGCCATGCTGCCGTCTTCGGTTTTCAGCGTCCAGCCGTCGGGCTGCTGCACAACGCGGTTGGCGCTCATCGAGAGGAACGGCTCGAGCGTAATCACCATGCCTTCGGTCAGGCGTGTTTTCAGCGTGGGCACATAAAAATTAGGGACAGTAGGCGGCTCGTGCAGCTTGCGCCCGACGCCGTGTCCCGGCAAATCCTGAATGACTTTGTAGCCCCCTTTGCGCGCAAAGGTTTCGACCGCGCGCCCGATATTGTTGAGCTTTTCGCCCGCCCGCGCAGCAGCGATCGCCACATCCAGCGCCGCGCGTGTGTGGTCGAGCAGACGTTGATATTCGGGTTTGACGGGCGGCATCGGGAACGACGCGCCGGTGTCCGCATAGTAGCCGTCGAGTTCTGCCGAAACGTCGATATTGACCAGATCGCCGATCTGAATCACGCGGCTGCCGGGGATACCGTGTGCGGCCTCGTTGTTGAGGCTGATGCAGGTCGCGCCGGGAAAATTGTAGGTCAGAATGGGGGCGGAACGCGCGCCGTGCTGCCGCAGATACTCCGCGCCGATATGGTCAAGCTCGGCGGTCGTGATGCCGGGGCGCAGCGCCGCGCGCATTTTTTGCAGCGTCATGCCGACAACGCGTCCAATACGCAGCAGGCCCATCAGATCTTTTTCAGAATTAACCGTCATGATTTGTCCTCGCTCGCTGCCAGCAAAAACAGGAAGCGCTGTGCTTCCTGCTGTCGTTGGTGTGGAGATGGCGCGTACTGCCCGCGCGTCCGCGATAGACCTTGTAAGCTGGGTTTCACGTTTTTGCAGTGCGCCTTCGCGTTACTCGCCAGCAGTCTATCCCGTCGAAGCTGATTCATCCCCATCTATATTCTATTATAAAACACGCCTATCAGATTTGTATAGGCGCGCTCAGGCTGCGACCCACAGTCCCTGCAAGTGGCGCAGCGTGATGATCTCGCAGGTGTGATAGCTGTTGTGCGTCAAAATCGACAGGGCGATTTCATAAGGCGTTTGCTTCCATACAGCGTTCTTTTTGTGCAGCGCGTCTTCGTCGAGCGCGGCCAGCGCGTCGGCCAACTGCACGTTCATATCCAGGGTGCGTGTTACCAGCGCGTGCCACTCATCGTCGGCGGCCTGTGTGGGCGCGAACCAGCCGCCGCTTTTTTCGCCGGGCGTTTCGGGCATTTTCGGCGATCCCTGGATCAGCAGCAGCGAGGCTTCCTGCCAGTAGCAGACATGGTTGACGACGCCCCAAATGCTGTTGAATTTTTGGCGCGGGACGAGCAGGGACTGCGCCGCCGTTAAGCCCTCCACCGCGGCGTTAAAGGGCAAAAACACCCCCGTTTTTTCCACAAAATAGCGTTTAAGCTGGTTGCCGATGCGCTGCGCTTCCGACATCTTCCTCGCTCCTTTCTGGGTTTGCCTTTGGTCAATACTAACCCAGCGCCGCCCCAAACTCGATTGCTATCTTGTAACCAACGCGCGTACCCGCGCCGGCAGCAGCGGACTCAGGCGCGCCATTTCGTCGGCGTCCAGCGGACGCAGCAGCAGCAGCACGCCGCCGTAGACCAGCACGCCTAAGGGCAGCGCCAGCAGCGGCAGCGTATCCCACAGGGCCAGCAGCGCCAGCAGCAGCGCGGCGCTCGCCAGTGTGGGCCGCCAGAGCATATCCAGCCAATTCAGGCGTCCCAGCGCTTTTTGCAGCAGCCAGGCGAATGGCAGCAGCAGCATGAGTTCTGAGAGAATCGTTGTCACGGCAGCAGCGCGATAGCCATACAGCGGGATAAAGATCAAATTGGTGATAAGGTTGAACGCCACCGCCAACAAGAAGGCGCGCGTGATGCTGCGCTGCAAGTCGAGCGCGATCAGCACATACTGTGTCAGGCTGTTCATCCAGCCGATCGGGATGCTCCAGATCATGATTTGCAGGGCAATCGCGCCGTCGGGCAGGTATTCCGCGCCGCCCAGAAGCGCGGTCAGCGGGACAGCCAGCACCGTGAACAACACAGCGCAGGGCAGCGCAAGTGTAGACAGCAGCTTGATCGCCAGGGTATAGGTGCGGCGCAGCGCCGCGCGGTCTTCGTGCGCCTGCCGCGACATCAACGGCAGCAGCGCCTGCGTAAAAAACGCCGGAATCACGTTGATGGCTTGCAGCCACTTATAGGCGGTGCTGTACTGGCCGACCACGCGATCGCCCCATGTCGGCTGGATAATCACGATGTCAATCTGGAAAAAAATCGTCGCCAGAAAATGATTGAGCATCAAGGGCAGGCTTTCGCGCGCCATCCCGCGCATGAGCGCCGGGTTCGGGCGTTCCAGCGGCGCCGCCTGCGGATTGCGCAGCATCGCGCGGGCGTTATACGCCAGAATCGCCAGTGTCAGCGCGTTGGTGACGATGCTCACGCCCGCCAGCCCAACAAAGCCCCAGCCCAGCAGCAGCGCCGCCAGTCCCAGTATCGTCTTATTGATCGTCGTGACGGTTTGCACCGCCGCCGGGTATTCGGCTTTCTCAAAAGCGTAGTACAGCGCCGTGAGTCCGGTGCTTAGACTGCTCGGCAGCAGGCCGATGTACAGCAGCGCGATGGCCAGCAGCGCGCCCGGATCGAGCGGCAGCGCGCCGGGCAGATTTTGCCGCAGCGCAAAAAACAGCGCCAGCAGCGGAATTCCCAGCACGATCAGCAGAAAACGCAGCGCGCTGGTATTCAAAAAGTAGAAGCCTGCCCGTGATTTTTCCCGCGCGACCTCCCGCACCAAAAACAGGTTCAGCCCGAAGTTGGTGAAGATGTCGAACCACATGAAAATCACCACGACGTAGGCATAGACCCCCGCTTCTGCCGGGCCAAGAATGCGCAGCATGATGATCGCAAAGGCAAAGTCGATGCCGCGATTAAACAGGTTCAGCAGAATCGGCGCCAGGCTGTTGCGGGCCACGCGGGCGATGCTGCTGCCATCGCTGTCCTGCTGCGGCGTCAAAAACAAACGCCATAAGTAGACGCCGCCTATAAACAGCAGCAGCGCCAGACTGAGTCCGGTGGCAAAAGCGCCCGCCTGAAAACTGGTCGGGCTGTAGATCAGTCGGATTGTCCAGTTTCCGGCGTCAGGCAAGTACACGCCTTGAAAATTTCCCTGTACGCGCTGCACATCCAGCGGCTGTTCCTGCTGCTCTGTGCCGCCCTGCGGACGGATAAAGGCACGCCAGCCGCTGAAATACGACTGACTGACGATCAACCAGGCGGGGGTATCGCTGTGCAGGTCGATATACTGCTCGCGTCCTGTGTCGCGCGTGATCGTCGCGGCGCTGTAGTTTTCCGGCACGCGCAGCGCCTCCGGGTCGAAGTTGTCACCAGGAACGATGTAGGCGCGGGGCACAGCGCCGGGATTCTCCCAGATGCGCAGCGCTGCGTCCTCATAAACCACTGTCCAGCCGGGAAGATCGGTTGTCAGGTGCGCGACGACATAGCGCACGTTCAACAAGTCGAGCAGCGGCGATTCCAGCGCCTCGGCACGATCGACATAAAGCGGCGCGATGCGGTTGAACTCCAACAGCACCTGCGGCATGAGCATTTGCATGTAATCGACGTACTGGCGCGGGATGATGCTTTCGTAGCCGCGAATGTCGTCCAGCCCGTAGCGCATCCCCACATTGGCGTTCAGCAGCCGGCGCTGAGTGGGATCGTCCAACGTCGTATAGCGCCAGCCGTCGCTGTTTTCCTGCAACCACTGCACCGCCGGCGGGCGAAAGTTCAGCCAGGCGGGGTCTGCCGCCGGGTTAAAGCCCCATGCGGCGATCAACAGATCGGCAGCGATCAGCCCAACGACAGCCCACGCCGTGCCGCGCCAAGCTTGGCTGGCCAGCAAAAACACCAAACCTGCCGCTAATGTCACCAGTCCGAAAACCAGCACATTGCCGAACTGGTAGCTGTAAAACATGCGCACATCGGCAAAGGCGTCGGGGGCTTTCGCCAGCGCAAGGAAAAGTTGTGTGAGCAAAGGCTCAAGCTGCATGTAAAATACGCGAGAAAGAACAAGCGCAGTCAGAATCAGCGCGCCTGCGCCCAGCAGTGCGAAGCCGAACCAACGCGCCGTCCGCTGCTTGTGTGTCGAATCGAGCAGCGCGTGCGCGCCCATGCCTGCCAGCGCCGCCACGCACAGCGTCACCGCGAAAATCCAGCGGAAGGGTGAATGCAGTTGGTCGATGCCGGGGAACAGATAATACAGCAGCGCATAGGTCGGCAGCCCGAACATGAATGTCAGTCCCAACAGCGCCAGCGCCGTCAGAATCCAGCGGTAGGGCGGATGCTCTTTGGCCACAGGTCGCAGCAGCGCATACAGCGCCAGGGCCAGCGGCAAAAGCCCTAAGTACAGCGCGCCCTCGACGTAATTTTTCATACCCCATTCGGTATGGACGATGCGCTGGCCGCTGCTGTTACTCACAAGGGTGTCGATCAGAGAGACATTTTGCGCGCTGAACACGTCAAAATAGCTGTGGTGTGCCGGGCTGCCGTAAAAATTCGGCATGACGAATTGCAGCACATCGCGCGCGGGATGCGCCCAGCCGAGCACCTGCTCAAAGCTGGAACGCCCGCTGCGGAAATTCTGGCTGGCCAGTTCAAACAGGGGCACGAACTGCACGGCGCCCAGCCCCAGCCCCAGCGCCACCATCGCCAGCAGCCACAGCCCGCGCCGGATGATATGCAGCGCCGCCGCGCGTGCTGGACGGCGTTCGGGCATCTCCCGCAGGTCCCGCCACAGTTCCCACGCCAGCCGCGCCGCCGCGTAATAGGCAGAAATGATGAGCGTGTAGTAGGTGATTTCGACGTGCCCGGCCAGCACGGCGCAGCCCAAAGCCAGCGCGCCGATAAGCGCCCAGACAACGCTGGTCGGGCGCTGTTTGAACGCTGGCTGCTGGCGTATAATGAACTCAATCATCAGCAGAAGCAGCGGCAGCCACGCCGCGGCAGCGATAATCATGGGGAAAACGGCGCTGATGACAAAAAAGCCGCTCAGTTGGTACGTCGTGCCGGCCACCAGCGCGCCGGCACGCCCCAAGCGCAGCCCGGCCAGGGCGAACAGATACATGCACACGCCCGCCAGCCACAATTGCAGCACCGTGAACCAGCCGTAGGCCGGCCCCAAATCCATCACATAGTACAGCAGGTTAAACGGATACAGGGTCGAAGGCTGCCCGGCGGCAAAAAACGGAATCCCTGCGAACTGGTGCGGATTCCACAGCGGGAACTCACCCAGCGCCAGGCTCTCGCGGATGAAGGCTTTCCACTGCAAGTTTTCCAGCACAAGATCATCCAAAAGATGATTGTGGGGGATTTCCGGCGCGCCCACCTGCTGGCGATAGCTGGCATAGGGTTCGGTCTGATAGAGATTGTCGGCGGGGAGCAGCGTGTGCCCGCCGAGCGTCTGCTGCCAGAACAGCAGCAGCGGCAGCGCCAGCAAAATCAGGACAGGCGGCAAATGACGGCGCAGCATAGGCCTTCTTTCGTTGCATCCAAAACCGCTACAACTATAACGGTTAGACGCGGCGCTGTAAAAGGTCGCTGTGCTATCCGCCGAGTTCAGCCATATAGCTGTACATATCTTCCAGCGTCATTTCACCGAACTTAAAGAAGCGCACGATGCCGTCGCTGTCGATGATATAGGTGGTCGGCATTGTGATGACGCCGTACAGATTGCGCGCCGCATTGAGCGGGTCGAGGAGCACGGTGATGCCGCTGATGGCGGTTTCGGTGAGGAAAGCGTCCACGATGGCGGCGCTTTCGCCCACGTTGATCGCCACCACCAGCGCGCCGCTTTCCGCGTCCTGTTCGGCGGCGAACTGGCTGAAGGCCGGCATTTCGCGCACACACGGCGGACACCAGGTCGCCCAGAAGTTTAAAAACACCACGCGCCCGCGAAAATCGCTGATTTCGACCGCTGTCCCGTCCAGGGCGGTGAGTGTGATATTGGGCGCGTTCCAATCCATGCGCGGCAGGGTAGCCTGGCCGCTGTTCGCGCCTGACAGATTATCCAGGGGAGCTGCGCTGCTGCTCAAAGCGGTGATGGCCGCCGCGATCAAGCCCAACAGCGGGAAAATCAAAAACACGATCAAGGCTGGTGACACTTTGCTGTTTTTTGCCGGACGCGGTGTCGTTTCCATCACATTGCATCTCGCTCGACTAACATTTTGTGTTCAGCATACTCCCGGATGCGGCGCTTTGTCTATCCAATCCTTCAAAGGCACGCGCCCATTCGCTACAATGAGCGCATGATACAACTCCCGAAACTGCACAGCCATATGTTAGCATGGCCGACGGATTGGTCGGCGTTGTTTGGGCGACAGGCGCCAATTCTTTTGGAAATTGGCTTTGGATATGGCGCGTTTTTGCTGCACCTGGCGCGCAGCCACCCCGAAGCGAATATCGTCGGGGTCGAAATCGCCAGCCGCTGTCTGGAACAAACCGAACGCGCAGTTGAACGTGAGAAGCTCACCAATGTACGCCTGATCCACGCTACCGCCGAAACCATGCTGCACCATCTGTGCGCGCCGCAGAGTCTTAGCGCGATTCACATCAATTTTCCTGACCCCTGGTTCAAGCGTGCCCACAGCCACCGGCGCCTGATGCAGCGCGATACGCTGGAGGCGATGGTCAGCCGTCTGCTACCCGGCGGGCACCTGTATCTGGCGACGGACATTCGCGAGTATGCCGCGATGAGCGCCGAACTGCTGGCTGCCACACCGCAGCTCGAAAATCTGCTGCCTGGCGCGTGGGTCAATGAACTGCCGGAGCGCGGCGTCCGCACCAAATATGAAAATGCGGCGCTGCTTGCCGGGCGCACCTGCCATTATTTCGTCTACCGCCGCAATGCGTTCCCCGCGCCGGATGTGCCTATAATCAAGGATTGGCCTATGCCGCACGTCGTCGTTCATCTGCCGCTGACACTCGACGAGATTTTTGCCTGTTTCCAGCGGCAGGATAAAACCCTGGACTCAGGGGTCTATGTCCATTGGATGGACATCTACCGCAATCCACAGCGCCTGTTGATCGAAACCTTCATCAAAGAGCCGACGATCGAACAGCACTTCGCGTTTTTGCTGGCGGCGCGTCCCGCAGCGCACGAATACACGCTGAAACTCAGCACTATCGGTCACCCGCGCCCCACCAGCGGCGTACACAAAGCGGCCAGCGCGCTGCGCGATTGGGTGCTCAGCCTGCACCCGCAGGCGCGCGTGCTGATCGAAAAAGTCGCCGAAGACTAGGGCGTGTCGTCATCGCTGCGGGTTTTCGCCGCCAGCCATTCGCCCGTCTCGTGCGGGCGCACACGCACCGGGCCGAAATTTTCTGGCACGGCAGGCGTGAACTGGCGGTAAAACTCGCGGAACACTTGCATATCTTTCTGAATATCGCCTGTGGGATAAAACGGTTGTGGGCGCGCGCCCACGACACGGCG
>JACAER010000045.1 GCA_013388745.1 Chloroflexota bacterium | reverse complement strand
GTTGGTGACGAGGGGCGCGCGGTTGGTGCTGCTGACGTTCCAGGTGAAACTGATCGTGGTTGCCAGCGGCGCGGGTGTGCCGTTGTCCGTCACCGTCACTTCGACGCTGTAAGTGCCTGCCGCCGTGAAGCTGAGCGTGCCGGAGATTTCGCCTGTCGTGGCGTTTATGCTGAGGCCGTCGGGCAGCCCGGTCGCCGCGAAGGTCAGCGTGTCGCCGTCAGGGTCGCTGGCGCTGATGAGCAGCGAGACTGGATTTCCTTCGGCATCCGCCTGCCCGCCGATCGCCTCGACAAGGGGCGCGCGGTTGGTGTTCGTCACGTTCCAGGTGAAGCTGATCGTGGTTGCCAACAGGCCGTCGCTGGCCGTCACCTGCACCGTATATGGGCTAAAAGCCGCTGCGCTATAGTCAATCTCGCTTGTGATTTCGCCCGTGGTTGTGCTGAAGGTCAGGTTCGGCGGCAGGCCAATGATGCTGAACGTCAGCGTATCGCCGTTCGGATCGCTGGCCACAATCGGCAGCGTGATGGCTGCGCCCTCCGCGCTGTTCTGGTCGCCCGGATTCGTCACCAGCGGCGCCTCGTTCAGCGGCGGCAAACCGTAGCTGAAGCTGACAGAGGCCAGCGTAGGCGTGAGCAGGTTATTGTCGTTTTTGTATTGCAGCTCCGCCCGATACTGAATGTAACGCGAATTCGTCGCGATCTCTGCGCCGTTGGTCACAGGCGCGAACGCCGACCACGAGCCGTCGGGCGTGGACGTATCGCCCGTGCGCACGCTGACGATCAGGTTCGTGTCGTTGGGCACATCGGCCACCCAGGCGATGTTGCCCCAATCGGCGATCTGCCCGGCGTCCAAAATGCGCGAGGTAAAGGTGCAGGGCGAGTTATAGGGCAGCAGGCGCATCCAGTCGATGTTCAAACTGATGCCGTTGACATTATAGTCGCTCACCACCAGGTAGAGCGCTGTCGGCAGCGCCACGTTGTGCGTCATCACCACAGTGCCATCAATCGCATAGACCACACTGCTCGCCGTGCGCGTGATGCTGAAGCGGTGCGGCGTGCCGAGCCAACTGCCGGGGATGAGCGTATCGCCCGCCCCGCTGGTGCGCGCGTACAGGTTGGTTGTCGTGCCGAGGGTGCTGAACATGGCCCAGGGGCCGCCGAAGTTCAGGCTATCGACAAAGCCGGCATGTTGGTAAGAATCCGCGCCAAATGTCGCCACGAATTCCAGCGTGTAGCCGCTGGCGTAGCTGGCAGCAAGATAGCCCGCCGAAATGCCGTTGACACTGAGCTGGCCGCCGCTGACGGTGGCGGCGCCGCCGGGAGTCCAGGGCAGGCCGTTGGCCGCCCAGCCGCCGTCCAGCTCTGCGCCGCTGAAATCGTTGAGAATCTGCGGCCACAGCGTGATTTCGCCATCGCCGCTGATCTGCGCGACCAGACAGTCGCCCGTGCCGGCGATGAAATTGGCGACGGTGGTATCGACCAGCCCGCCGAGCGCCGTTGTAAAGCTCCAGGTGATGGGCGCGCCGAGCGCATTGTTGTTAGCGTCGGCCACGCTGGCGGCAATCGTCACGGTGTACACGCCGCCCGGCGTCAAATCCGCCGTCGGGTCGAGCGTGATGGTATTGGTCAGACTGTCATAAGTAATGGCCGCCGGCACATCGCTGCCCGCGCCCTGCTGGCGCAGACGGAAGCTGGCGCTGTTCACGGTAGCCGGGTTGAGCGCTTCATCAAAACGCGCGCTGACACTGCTGTTGAGCGCGACATCGGTTGCGTTGGGCTGCGGCGAACGCTCGATAAGCTGCGGCGGATACGTATCCGGGCCGGGTTGATAGCCGAAGCTCACCTCTTGCAGCACCGGCGTGGCGTCGCGGTCACTGCTGCTCAACACCGCCTGATACTGGATGTAGCGCGCAGTCAGACCGATCGTTGCGCCGTTGGTCACAGGCGCGAACGCCGACCACGAGCCGTCGGGCGTGGACGTATCGCCCGTGCGCACGCTCATGGCGATAGCCGTGTTCGCCGGTTCAAGGCTCGTCCAGGTGATTGTCTGCCAATCCGCCGGCGCGCCGGCGTCCAGGATGCGCGAGGTGAAGGTGCAGGGCGAAGTGTAGGGCAGCAGACGCGCCCAATCGACACTCACGCTGGGACCGCCGGCGTTGTAGTCGCTCGCCATGATATACAGCGGCTGCGCCATAGCGATGCTGTGCGTCGCCACCAGCGTGCCGTCGATGGCGTAGACGATGCTGGTGGGCGTGCGCGCGATGCTGAAGCGGTGCGGCGCGCCCAGATAACTGCTGCCCAGCGGCGTTTCGGTGTTGCTGCCGTTTATGTTGGTGCGCGCGATAAGCTCCGTGCCGCTGGCGCCGGTGCTGAAGATGATCCAGTTCTGGTCAAAGTCAAAATCGCCCACAAAACCGACATGCTGGTAAGGCGCGGCCTGGAAGGTGGCGACGAATTCCAGCGTGTAGCCGTTGTTGTCGAACGTCGTGGTCGTATAGGCTGCTGCGCTGCCGTCGGCGCTCAGCAAGCCGCCGCCCACCGTGATCGCGCCGCCGAGAGTCCAGGGCGTCGGGCGCGCTGTCCAGCCGCCGGGAAGCGCCGTGCCGTTAAATTCGTTAAACACCGTCGGCGTCAGGAAGACTTCGCCGTTGCCGGCCAGTGTCGCCACCGTACACGCGCCCGTGCCCGCCGCAAAATCGCTGGTGGTCGTATCGACCAGCGCCGCCGAGGGCAGGACGAAGCTCAAAGGCGCGGCGGGCGGGTTGGGGAAAGTAGCGCTGTTATTCGCGCTATCCGCCGAAAGCACGCGGAAATAGTATGTCGCGCCCGGCGTCAGCCCGGTCAGCGTGACGCTGTGATTACCCACCAGCGCGCTGCTGCCCTGTGTGCCGTTCAGTGTGTTGGCGTCTGTGCCAAAAACCACTGTCGAAGTCGCGGTTTCGTTGGTCTGCCAGGTGATGATGGCGCTGCCGCCCACCTGCGGCGCGGCCAGCACGTTAGAAATCAGCGGCGGGGTATTGTCGATAGCATAGGTCGCCACATAGGCGCCCGCCGGCGCGTCAAACGCGGCGTAGGACACGCCCTTGATGGTTTGCACCGTGAAGGCGATAGGCGTGCCGTTACGGGTGATGCCGGTCAGCGGGCCGACAGGCGCATTGTTGGGAATCATGGCCTGAATGCCGTTGGATCCCGCCGCCGCGCTGACGGTGAAAGTCAGCACGCCGTCTGACCACGACAGGGTGTTGAAGGACGAAGCATTGCGGCCATCGAGCCAGGCCAGCATTTGCCGCGCGCTGACCACCGGCACGCCGCGCGCGATGGCTTCGGCCACAATCGCGTTGCCGCCCAGATGATTCGACTGGTCGGTGTGCATGTTGGTGGTGATAACGGCGTAGTAGCCCTCTGCGCCCAACGCCCGGTTGAGCAGTGTTTGAATGGTGAAGGGGATATCCTGGCCGCTCTCGTCGGTGATCTGCGTGACTGCCTGATAGACGTCGATCATGCTGCCGTCGAGGTTGGCGAAGCGCATCGGCATCCCCGAACCGGTGAAGAAGCCGGGACGGTTATTGACCCAATTGGGCGGCCAATAGTAGTAATTGGTATCGAAGCGGATGCCGTTGTCTAACTGCACCTGCGCCTGTGTCGCCCAATCGCTCCAGGCGATGCAGTGCGTGCGGTTGGTGGTTGGGTCTGGCAGCGCGCCAAAGAAAGCGCGGAAATCCGCTAACTGCGTCGTGTAGAAACCCGGCAGGGTCGCCGTCGTCCAATCGGCGCAGCCGGTGTTGACATGCAGCCCGATCTCGAAGCCCAGCGCGTTATAGCTCAAGGCCTGGGCGGGCGCAATGCTGTTGGGGATATACACGTAAGAGGTCGAGCGCACGCACTCCCAATCATCCACCGAGCAGCCTGCCGGGCTGGCGTTGACGTAATTGCTGAACTGGCCGACTGTGCCGCCGCTGTTGTGGTCGTCGCCCGTCATGACGACGGCGGCGCGTTCGCCGCGCGGCAGATACCAGAAGCGCGGCAGCGGCATCCGGTCCAGATTCATCGTCACAATCATATTGGCCAACAGGCGCTGCTGTTCGTCGGCCTGCGGAATCGCCACGCGGTTCAGGTCGATCCAGTCGGGCTGCGGGTCGCCCGCCGCCGCGCCGTAGAACAGGTCGTTGGAGCGAATCGGGGAAACACCGTCGCGTTCCTGCCCCGCCCACGCCGGGTTGCCCTGCCGCGTATAGACTACTGAACGCGCCAGATCAAAAGCGAACATGGCGGCCTGACCGCCGCTGCTGCCCACGCTGCGGATGGTGACCGCCGGGCTGGCGGTGGCGGCGTTGGCCGTGCTGTAGAGCGTCGCCAGGCTGGTCGCGCCGTTCAGCGTATAGACGCTGGCCGTGCCGTGATACTGCATGGTCTGCGTGACAATGCCCGCGCCAGCGTCGATGCCCGCTACCTGCAAGTAGCCTTCGCTCAAGGCGCCGCCTGTCGAAGTCAGGCCCAGCAGCGTATCAAGCTGCGCGTCGGGACGCATGGCGATCAGATTGCCGCCGGCGTTGACCCAATCGCTGATGAGCGTCACCTGCGCCGGGCTGAGCGGTGTTTCCGCCAGAATCAGGACGCTGTAATTGTTGAGCAAAGGGGCGCTGAGGGTCGAAATCTCGGCGGTGCTGAACAGGTTCAGCCCTTCGGCGCGCAGGATTTCGGCGTAATAACGCCCAAATGAGTTAGTAGCGCTGTAGGCCACCAGCAGCGGCCCGCCGGGGCCTTCGGCGGGGGGCGCGCCGCCCGTGCTGAACTGCCAAGTGTAATCGAGGGCCAGCGCGTTGCCGTCGTCATCGGTCACGCCGCCCGCGCCGCCCTTGACCACCGCCGTATAGGTGGTGGCGAAGGCCAGCGCATTCTGCGGGGCGAGCGTGGCGGTGCGTGTCGCCGCGTTGTAGCTGATGCTGGCGGGCAGCGGCAGGTTATCCGGCCCGCGCAGTTCAAATGTGGCGGCGTTAATCGTGGCGGCGTCCAGCGCTTCGTTGAAGGTCACCGTGACATTGGTGCCGATGCTGACGCTGCTGCCGCTGGGCGTGCGGTTCAAAACCGTCGGCGGCGTCGTATCCGGGCCGACAGTCGTTTCGAAGACCACATCGACCCAATAATTGCTGTCGTTGTAGCTGTTGGCGGGGAAAATGCCGCCGGGGCCGTAGTGATAAACGCCGTTGAGCGCGCCGGAAACACTTTGCAGCGCGATCAGGGGGTCGCTGTTGACGCCGGAACTGCTGAAGAATCCCTCTGAAAAAGCGTAGCGTCCGTTGGGCGCGTGATACGAGACGATATAGGTGGAACCGGCTGTGACAGGCAGCGGACTGGAGAGCGCCTGCTGCTGCCAGCCGCTGGCGGTTTCGCCCATGAACGTCACCTCCGCCAGCAGCGCGCCGCCCGGCGACCACAGCCGCCCGGTATGCAGGCCCGTGTTCTGCAAGCCTTTGTAAAAGCGAATCGCGGTGAGGAAGCCGTCCGCCGTCACCTGAAAGCGCATCCCCAGCTCTACCGCGCCGGAGTCGTTCTGCGAGGCGATGCCGGGGATGATGCTGTCGTTCCACACGCTGCATGGGCAGGTGCGCGTATCTACGTTCACAAGCTGCGGCGCGCTGGCCGCCCCCAGATTGCCGCTGTCGTCCACCGCGCGCGCCAGCAGCGTATAAACGCCGACGGCGGGCGGTGTCCAGAGGTAGCTCCAGCTTTCGCGCCCGCTGGCGCGCCACCACGTCAGCCCGTTGTCGGTGGAAATTTCTACGCCGCCGACCACGCCGCCGCCAGTGTCTGTCGCTGTGCCGCTGATGAGGAAGGGCACGCCCGTCTGAATCAGCGCGCCTTCGCCGGGCGGGTTAATGGCCGCTGTCGGCGCGGTGAAGTCGGTCGAAGCGGTCGCGGGCGTCAGCCCGGCGCGCAAACTGGCCGGCTGGACGTTCATATCGGCGAACAGGTTCACTGTCGCCTGCTGCACGCGGAGGTCGGTCGGCATGAATTCGCGATCATGGGTGCTGTCCAGCCCCCACGACCATTGCAGCGTGCCCGACCCGAACACCAGCGCGCCGCTGCTGTGGCGGTACATCACCAGATTGTGCGTGGCCGTGCTCGGCGCGTAATTCGAACCGTTGTCGATGATACGCTGCGGCACGTTGACGGTTGTCGTGGACATGGCGAACAAGCCCGCCGGACGGGAGCCGTTGTCCAGGGCTTCGTCCCACTCATAGCCCAGAATGCCGTTGGGCAGCGTGGCCGATGTGCCCGGCGCGAGGGTGGCGATATCGGTATTGCGCCAGAAACGCATCCGCCCGTCTTCGGCGGGCACGGTCATGGCGTAAGTGCAGCAGTTGACGGTGAAGATTTGCCCGGTGAGGGCGTTTTCGGGCTGTGGGCCTTCGGGGTTAAACGGACGCGGGTCGCGCCATGTCCCCGTCCAGATCGTCGGTTCGGGGTCGATCTTGGCGCCGGCGTGCGTTTCTTTGTAGCTCACCAGGGTGCGGTAGGGCGTGCTGCTGCCGTCGATGCTGGGCAGCCAGCGCGTTTTCCAGAAAATTTCGTTGCTGCTGAAAAAGGCCAGATGCACGCCCGCGCCGCGCGCCGTTTCGACATTCGCGCGCTGGGCCGCCGACCAGTATTCGTCATGGCCGACAGAAAGGAAAATCTGGTGTTCCAACAGTTCCGCGCCGCGCCGGTCGGTGTCGATGCCTGTCGTGTAGCTGACATCGTAACCGTTGGCCTCCAGCCAGCGGATCATCGGGTATTCGGCGTTGAACAGCCAGTCTTCCGCGGCATAGGCGCGCGTGGTGAAGGGGCGGTTATAGCTGACCATGTAGGCGCGCCCGGCGGGGCTGCCTACATACAGGCTGTTGCCGCCGAACTGGTTATAGGCCTGCCAGGTCGTATCGGCGGTCTGGAACAGCATGGCCGAGCCGCCGTCGTCGTCGCGCACGATAAAGACGATATGGCTGCCCTGTGACGCCACATCTTCGCGCACGGCGTGGGCGAGATACACGCCGGAAACGGCTGTTGTCGGCACTGTCCACGAGGCCGAGACGGCCCAGTTGCCGCAGTCGATCAACCCGGTTGCCGCGTCGTTCAGACAGGCGGGCTGGGGTTGCGGCAGGCTGGCGCTGGGCTGCACCGTGGCGATCAGGCGCGCGCCCGCCCCGCCATAGTAGCCCAGCCGGTAAATGTCGAGGCGGTAATCCGTTGCCGGCGTGTCGATCTTAAAGCTGATCGTTTCGCCCTGATCGACGCTCATTTCTGTGGCGAAGCCCTGAATGCTCAGGTCGCCCGCGCCTGTGATGTCCCACTGGCTGGCGGGGTTACCGGTGATGCAGTTTTCGGCGACAATTTCGTTGTTGGGAGTGATGCAGGGGTCTTCGGCGCGCAGGCCGCTAAAAGACAATAACGAAACAAAAGAAATAAGGAGGAAGGCTAAAATCCGGCTCCGAGTCATGGAAAATTCCCCGAAAGAACTTCTCGGACGAAAAGATGCTGTGCCAATTCACTTTCTATAGTAAATGAATCCGCGCGGTCAAAACAATATTTCAAACAGTTTGGTATTATTAGATAAATAATGAATTGTCGAAAAACAATCGTTGTTGTAAGACGTTTATGGTTTGCAGGTGGTATGTTATTGCGGCAGGGGGGGTGCAGGCACGGGTTGAATCTGTGATAGACGGGGATGACTCAAGAATTGTGTTTGTCTAAAAATTGTAAAAAATGGCAGCGTTTCGAAATTGGTACATGGCGCATATCTTCGGCGCCGGCCCGCCTGCCGCGTTATACTTAGTATTGCCGGGGGTTTGAGGATGATGACGATGAAAAAACAGAGCGTTCTGAGTTTTCCGCTGGATCGTGACACGGCGCGCGCGCTGGCGCTGGAGGTGATCAACCGCCATCAGCGCGGGCGGCGGCGCGGCGAGGACGCCGAAGACTATGTGATACTGGACGAACAAACGCTGGACAAAGGCTTCTACTTCGTCTTCTTTTATCAGTCCAAACGCTATCTGGAGACGGGCGATCTGCGCGCCAAGCTGTACGGCAGCACGATGCTGATCGTGGAAAAGGACAGCGGCGCCTTCCACGAACTGGGCGCGGGGCGCTCGCTGGAAAGCCAACTGCAACATTATGAAGCCAAGAAGCTGGAAGAATAAAATCTAGAGGATAGATTTATGCTCGAAACCGATGTACTGGTGATCGGCGGCGGGGCGACCGGCGCGGGTGTGGCGTGGGATGTGGCGCTGCGCGGGCTGCGCTGTGTGCTGGCCGAAATGGACGATTTGACTACCGGCACCAGCGGGCGCTATCACGGCCTGCTGCATTCTGGCGCGCGTTATGTCGTGCGCGACCCCGAAAGTGCCAAAGAATGTATCGACGAAAATCTGCTGCTGCGTAAGCTCGCGCCGCAGGTGATCGAAGACACGGGCGGGCTGTTCATCGGCCTGCCGGGCGATGATGAGTCTTTCGAGGAAAAATGGACGCAGGGCTGCGCGGCGGCGGGCATCAGCTACCGCAAAATCACGCCGGCGGCGGCACGCCAGCGCGAGCCGGCGCTCAACCCCGCGCTCATCAAGGCTTACGAAGTGCCCGACGCGACCTGTGATTCGTTCGATCTGGGGCATGTGCTGCAAAAAGGCGCCGAAGCGGCGGGGGCGCGCTTCCTGACATATCACCGCGTCGAAGACTTCATTATAGAAGGCCAGCGCGTGGTCGGCGCGCGCCTGCTGCACCTGCGCACGGGCGAGCGTGTGCAGGTCAACTGTGCGCTGGCGGTGATCGCCGCCGGGCCGTGGAGCGAGGCGCTGGGACGCAAGGCGGGCATGGCGTTTAAGATGAAGCTCAGCCGCGGGGCGAATCTGGCGATGAACGTGCGCTGGGTGAATACGGTCGTCAACCGGCTGCGCGTGCCGGGGGACGGCGATATTTTTGTCCCGGTGGGCACTGTGAGCGTGATCGGCACGACCTCGGTCAAGACCGAAGACCCCGGCGATACGCGCGTCGAAGCGTGGGAAGTCAGGCGCATTCTGGAAAATATGGAGCCGGTGACGCCGGGAATCAGCCGCGCGCGCATTTTGCGAGCGTGGGCCGGCGTGCGCCCGCTGTATGACCCCGGCGGCGGCGACCAGCGCGAGGCCGCGCGCACCTTTCAGGTGATCGACGGCGCGGCGGACGGCGTCGAGGGGGTGGTGGCGATCATCGGCGGCAAATTGACAACTTTCCGGCTGATGGCTGAAAAGACGGTCGATCTGGTCTGCAAAAAATTGGGCATAGACAAGCCCTGCGTGACGGCCAGCACGCCGCTGCCGCCGCTGCATCAGGCCGGCGTGACGCATTTTCATCTGCTGCGCGGGCGGCTCGACCAACTGGAACACGGCGCGACTCCGGGCGCGCTGTTGTGCGAATGCGAATATGTGACCAGCGCGCAGATCGAGGAGGCGCTGAGCGTGGGCGATGTGGTGACGCTCAACGATTTGCGGCGCGATCTGCGGCTGGGCATGGGGCCGTGTCAGGGCGGCTTTTGCGCTTTCCGCGCGGCGGCGCTGCGGCACGAACTCCAGCGCGATACCCCGCAGCACAGCCAGAAGCTGCTGGCGGAATTTGTGGAACGACGCTTTGGCGGCGTGCAGCCTTTGCTGTGGGGGCACAACCTGCGGCAGGCGCTGCTGGCTGAGCATATTTATGGCCGGATGCTGGGGCTGACGCCGCAAAAAGGCATTGAGACGCCGCTGCCGGAACGCACGCGCACGGGCGAACACCCGGCGCTGCGCTCGCCCAAACCGAACGGCGCACAGAAGAAGCTGGTAGTGGTCGGCGCGGGGCTGGCGGGGCTGACAGCCGGGCTGGCGGCGCTGGAAGCGGGCGCGCGCGTCGAAATTGTCGCCAGCGGGCAGGGCGCGCTGATTCTGTATCCCGGCTGGCTGGAAATCGGTGATGTGCCGGCGCTGGCCAAACGCGCCGGCCACCCTTATGAACACACCAGCGCGGCGTTGGCCGAAGGGTTGGGCATTCTCAGCCGCGCGGTGGATCTGGCGCCAGGGCCGTTCCAGGCCGTGACCGGGCTGGGCACGCTGCGCCCGGTGGATATCGAAGCGGGCGGCACGCTGCATCAAATTTCCAAAGGACAGCCGCTTCTGATCGTGGGTGTGCAGGGCTGGCGCGACTTTTTCGCCACGCTGATCGCCGATCAACTCAACGCCGAGGGCTATCAGGCGCGCGCGTTCAACCTGATTCTGCCGCATCTGGGCGGCAATTTTGACACCTGGCCGCTGGATTTCGCCAACTGGATTGATACGCCCGACGGACTGGACACGGTGGCGCGCCAGGTGAAGGCGCGGCTGGAGGGCGCGGCCTGCGTCGGCTTCCCGGCGATACTGGGCTTTTTGCCCGAAACGCGCGCGCGTTTGGGCGCTGCGCTGGGCGTGCCGTTGTTCGAAATCCCGACGCTGCCGCCTTCGGTGCCGGGCACGCGGCTGTTCCGCGCGCTGAAGACGGCGCTGATGGAACGCGGCGGACGCATCACGATTGGCCCGCGCGCGCTGGGGCTGGCGCTGGAAAATGGGCGCGTGCGCGGCGTGCATATCGAGACGGCGGCGCATGGCCGCCCGCGCACGATCTACGGCGACGCGGTGCTGCTGGCGACGGGCGGGCTGTACGGCGGCGGGCTGGAAAGCGATTACAGTGGGCGCATCTGGGAAACTGTACACGGCCTGCCGGTGAAAACAGTGGTGGGCGAGTGGTTCGGCGCGGGCTTGCTCAGCGGGCAGGCGCAGCCGATTCACGAGGCGGGTGTAGTGACGGACGCGCATTTGCGGCCGTTGAACGGCGACGGCCAGCCAGCGGCGGCCAATCTGTTCGCGGCGGGGCGGCTGCTGGCGGGCTACAGCCCGGTCATCGAAAGCAGCAGCGAGGGCGTGGACATCGCCAGCGCGACCTTCGCCGTGCGCCAGGCGTTGGAGCTGGCAAGCACCGTGCTGGCGTAAAAAAGCCGCTATAATGCCTTTACTCGTTTTGGTATGGATTGGCCGTCACTATGCGTTTTAGCCGTATCAAGCTCACCAATTGGAAGAACTTTCGAAGTGTTGATGTCCTTTTGCAAGAGCGCGCGTTTCTCATTGGCCCTAACGCTTCGGGTAAATCGAATTTTCTAGACGCTTTTCGCTTCCTTCGCGATGTAGCCGCAGCGGGCGGAGGGTTACAGCGCGCGTGCGATGAACGCGGCGGCCTGTCCAAAATCCGCTGTCTGTCCGGGCGAACGCCCGAAGGGGTGGGCATCAGCGTTGAACTGCTGGATGATGACGGTAGCCGCTGGAGTTATGACGTTGCTTTTAAGCAGCAGACCCGTTTCCCTACTCCTGGTGCTATAGTGCTAACGCGCGAAATTGTGCGCCATGACACGCGAATCATCCTGGCGCGACCAGATAGTGACGATCGAAACGATGGGCGCCTGCTTTCGCAAACGGCGCTGGAACAAATCCGCGCGAACAAAGATTTCCGGCCTGTGGTCGATTACCTCGCCAGCATCAGCTACTTACACCTCGTTCCGCAAATAATCCGGGATCCGGGCGGCGTGCTGCGCGACCAGAGTTTCCCGGAAATGTACGGCGGCGCATTCTTCGAGCGTATCGCCAAAACCGGCGACGCCACCCGCAAAGCGCGCCTGAAAAAGATTCAGGAAGTGCTCAAAATCGCTGTGCCACAGTTAGAAGGGCTGGACTTCAGCCGCGACGAGCGCGGAATACCGCATCTGGTCGCCAAATACCAGCATTGGCGGCCCGCCGCCGGGCATCAGAACGAAAACCAGTTTTCCGATGGGACGCTGCGGCTGATCGGTCTGCTATGGGCGCTGCAAGAGGGCAGTGGGCTGCTGCTGTTGGAAGAACCCGAACTGCATCTGCATTCCGGTGTCGTCAGCCGTTTGGCCGCCTTTATCTACAAGGCGCAGCAGCGCAGCAAAAAGCCCACGCGCCAGGTGTTTATCAGCACCCACAGCGTCGATCTGCTCTCAGACCGAGGTATCGGCGCGGAAGAACTGCTGGTGTTCACGCCGACCAAAGATGGCACAGCGGTGCAGCGCGGCGCGGACATTGAACAGATTCGCGACTTGATGCAAAACGGGCTATCGGCTTCTGAAGCCGCCTTACCACAAACCGCCGTAAGCGCACTTATGCAGCTCAGCCTCTTTGAATTATGAGCAGCGTGCAGTTGGTGGTCGAAAGCCCGCTCGACCAGGTAGTATTGACCGCGCTGGTGCAGCGCCGCCCCAGCCTGCAAATCGGAACATGTTACATAACAGGGGGGCGCGCCGTTCTCGAAAAGCGCATCAGTCTATACAATCAGGCCGCGCGGAACGCAGGTCTGATTTTTGTGTGTCTTGCCGACCTTGACCGGGACGAATGCGCCCCTTTCCTAATACAACGCTGGCTGCCGCAGGGTACAGCCCCTACGCTGCTGCTGCGCGTTGCCGTGCCTGAGGTCGAATCGTGGCTGCTGGCCGATCGGCTCAACTTCGCGGCCTTTCTGGGCGTTCCTGCCAACAAAATCAGCCTCACGCCCGAAGCCTACGCAGATCCCAAAGCTGAGGTGATTCAACTGGCGAAAAAATCGCGCTACCCGGTGATGCGCCGCGACATTGTGCCCGCCGAAAACAGCACGGCGCGCGTCGGCAGAGCCTACAATGATCGGCTGAGCGCTTTTGTCCTCAAGCATTGGGATGTTGACGCCGCGTGTAAGTATTCGCCCAGCTTACAGCGGGCCGTCCGCGCCGTTGAACGCTTTTCACCCCCAAAAAACGAGTAGCGCGGCGCCGCACCGTGCGCCGCTAAATTACAAAGCCTCCTTAGGGCGTAATCGTGACGACGCAGGTTTGCGTCCACGCGCGGTCTGTCGCCACCAGCGTGTAGGTGCCCGGCTCCGGGATGCCCCAGTAGAAGAGATTCTGAATAGCGAAAGGCGCGCCGGCATTGGCTTCGATATAGCGACTCACCGATGGGATAGGCACGCCGTTGGCCGTCAGCCCCCAGGGATCGGCCAGGCCGGCGTTGGCTGCGGCCTCGGTGTCGTAGCCCATGCCGTAGCCGACAGTGATGTCCGAACCGTAGGGAAAAGTATTGGTCGGCTCGCAAATGTCCGGGTTAATGATCCAGAGCGTCGTGGCTGTGCCCTGGGGCGGCGGGTTGGTCGGCGGCACGCTCGGCGTGGGCGGAAGATCGCGCACCAGCGGCAGCCCGTCGCAGCCGACACCCTGTACCAGATCGGCGCGCAGCCAGCGGCCAGCGCCGATTTGCAGCCAGGTCGCGCCGCTGCTGTCGAGCGCCTGCCCGGTGGCGAGCGCTGTCGCGCCGGCTTGCAGCGTGCCGGACTGGGCGTACACCGTGCCCGGTCCGCTGCGCAGGTTGGCCGCGCTGTCCGCTGTCACGATGCACGAACCTTCCAGCGGCGTGATGACAATCACGATCGGCAGCCAGCCAAGCGGCAGCACACCCCAGCGCGTCGGATCATAAGGCTGCGGCTCGTTGGGGGGCGCGGCGGCCAGGCCGTTGATGTCCAGAATAATGGTGATGCGCATCCCGGCGGGCACCAGGCGCGTGACGCCGAAAGCCGAAACGCTGGCGCTGCCTTCCAGCACAGAGGCGACCATGGCGTCGCCCGCCACCGCCTGAATATAGAGCGTGCTGCCGAGTTCGATCTGCACGCCGTTGAGGACAAAAGTGAGGCGTTCCGCGCCTTCCGGCGTCTGGATCAACAGGCCGTCTTCGGGCGCCTGCGCGCAGGGCGCCTGCCCCGTGCCGGAGCGAAAATAGAAGGCCTGATTCGGGGCATAAACCGCATCGTCCGCGCCGACGACCGCCAGCGTTTCGACTTCGGCACTTTCGGCGAACAAAAAGGCCGCCGCCCAACCGCTTGTGCCATCGTCCAGCGCCAGCCGCAGCCAGTCACCGGCCGCGGTGCGCCCGTTGGCGGTGACTGCTGCGCCGCCGGCAAGCGTGGTCACCACAGCGGCAGTCTGCGATGGCGCGGCGCGCACGTTGATACTGCCGCCGCCCGCCACGCTCAGCGTGACTTCGGTCAGCGGCGGCGCGGGACTGAGCGAGGTATCGCCGAACAAGAGCATCGTGATATTCTGGCCGGGCAGCGTATCGGGCAGATTAGCTTGCAGGCGCAGCAGCGCCACGCCCCATTCTTCGTTGGCGGCGTCGTAGGGGCTGAGATTGAGCGCGGCAATGCCGCTGAGATCGGCGATATCGCCCGGCTGCTCGAAGGTGAAGGCTGGCGCGTCGGGCTGTGCGTCGGCGTTCAGGCGCAGATTGCCGTAGCAGGCCTGGTTGCGCGCGGTTTCGGCGCACAGGTCGTCCACGGCGTCGAGCGCCTGCATGATGAAGGGCGGGCAGTCGCCGCCCTGGGCTAGTGTGCCCGCCGGCGCGATAGCGCTGAGGGCGAATAACAGGAGGAGAGGGAACATTTTCATGGGAAAAATCTCTTTCTGAGATGAAAACCGGTGTGAAAAAGGTGTTTCGCGTGGGGGCGAGCCGTGACCCGCCCGCACAGACACTTTCTAAAAGGCCGCTCAGGGTGTGATCGTCAGCGTGCAGCCGCGTGAGGTATCGCCGCGATCAACGATGCTCACGCTGTAGCTGCCGGGCGGTTGGACGCCCCAATAAAAACGGCGGACGATGCCCCAGTCCGAATAGTCGGGTCCTCCTGTAAACAGAACATCAACCGTGCTGACGGCGACCGCTGTGCCGTTGACTGTCAGCCCCCAAGCATCGGCTAATCCGGCGGTGGCGGCGGCTTCATCGGCGTAGCCCATGCCATATTCAAAGGTGAGAGGAATGCCCACCGCTACGGTATCGGGCGTGCAGCCGTAGGGGGAGCCTATATGAATCTCGATACCGCCCGTACCCGCGCTCGGCGCAGCAGGAGCAGGCGGCGGGGGGATGTCGGCGGTGACCGGCAGCGCGGCGCAGCCGGCGCTTTGCACCACATCGGCGCGCACCCAACCGCCATCGGCCAATTGCAGCCACATCATGCCGTTTGTGGCCTGCGCCTGGGCGACCGCTGTTGTCGTCGTGCCGGCTTCGAGTGTGCCGGTGCGCTCATAGACCGTGCCCGGCCCGCTGCGCGTGTTGACCGCTTCGGTCGCCACGATGGTGCAGTCGGTCAGCGGCGCAGCCATTTCGACCGCGCGCGGCAGTGTGTCCAGCGGCAGCGTGCCCCATTCGTCGGGCGTGTAAGGCACGGGCGCTTGCGGCGCGGCGGCGGCCACTCCGTTTTCGTCCAGCGCAACGCTGACGCTGGTGCCGGGCAGCATGTCCTGCGCGCCGGCCAGCGCAGAAATTTGTGCCTGCCCTTCGAGCAGATGCACGGTCATGGTGTCGCCGGGCGACTGCACGTAGGCGGTCGAGCCGAACGTGATGCGCACGTTGTTGAGCAGCAGGGTGACACTGCCGGCGCCTTCCGGCGTCTGGATCAGCATACCGTCGCGCGGGGCGGCGGCGCAGGGGGCGTCGCCCAGCCCGGAACGAAAGTAGAAGGCTTGCAGCGGCGCGTACACCGCATCGTCCGCGCCAACGACGGCCAGCGTGTTGATCTCATCCGTACTGACAAACAAAAAGGCCGCCGCCCAGCCTATCCTGCCGTCGGCCAGGGCCAGCCGCAGCCAGTCGCCGTCCGCCGTGCGTCCGTTGGCGGTGACCGCTGCGCCGCCCGGCAGGACTTCCAGCACATCGCTCTGGCTGTCGGGGCGCGCGCGCACGCGGATGTTTTCGCTGCCGGCGACCGTCAGCGTGACTTCGGCCAGCGGCGGCGCGGGCGTGAGCGCCGTATCGCCGAACAAGAGCATTGTGATGTTCTGGCCGGGCAGCGTGTCGGGCAGATTGGCCTGAAGCTGCAAGAAGGCGATGCCCCACTGCGGCACGCTGGCGTCCATGCCGCTGAGCGTGAGGCTGGCGATGTCGGCGATGTCGCCGGGGGCGGCGAATTGCAGCGCGGTGTCGGGCTGCGCCTGGGCGTCGAGGCGCAGATTGCCGTAGCAGGCCTGGTTGCGTCCGGTTTCGGCGCACAGCGCATCAACGTTCGCCAGCGCCGTTGCTACCAGCGCCGGACAATGGTCGCTCTGGGCGTTGACCGGCCACAGGGCGAGGAGGATGAGGCAGAAAAAGGCTGAGGAAAAAAAGGCAAAGCGGTGAAAGAAAAACACACAAAAAGAGTCTTTTGCGTCGTTGAGGGAAACATGATGCGGCTCCTTCACGTAAAGCAATGCACAGCAAAGGGCGGCAGTGTGGGCTGCATTTCTCTTTAGTATACAGATTTTTGCGCCGCACAGATGCGCACCGCCGCACAATGGTGACACCTGTCATCTAATTCATTATGACAGGACGGCTGACACGCACAGCCGCGCGAATCGCTCTTTGTGGATTGACGCTGTGCGGTTATCGTAAAGGCGTGTTTTGGCGTGATCGCGAGGGATGGCGCAAATGCTGATCAGCAGTCCACAAAATCCACGTGTCAAGAGTCTGCTGGGGCTGCGGGAACGCAAGGGACGCGCGCGCAGCGGCCTGCTGCTGGTGGAGGGTTACGATGAACTGGCGCTGGCGCTGGCGGGCGGGCGCGCGCAGGAGGTGTATTTTTGCCCGGCGCTGTGGCGCGATGAGTCGCAGCGGGCGCTGCTGCGGGGCTTCGGCGAAAAGCAGCAGTTTGAAGTCTCCGAGTCGGTGTTCCACAAAATCGCTTACCGCCAGAATCCCGACGGCTGGCTGGCGACGTTCGCGCTGCCGGCGCTGGGGCTGGCGGCGCTCAGGCTGCCGGAGTCGCCGCTGCTGCTGGTGAGCGAGGGGGTAGAAAAGCCGGGCAATCTGGGGGCCATGCTGCGCACAGCCGACGCGGCGGGTGTTTCGGCGCTGATTTCGTGCGATCCGCTGGCCGATTGGGGCAACCCCAATGTGGTGCGCAACAGCAAAGGGGCGCTGTTCACGGTGCAGGTGGCGCAGGCCAGCAGCGCCGAGACGCTGGATTGGCTGCGGGGGCTGGGTGTGATGATCGTCGCGGCGACACCGGAGGCCGATACGCTCTACACACAGGCCGATTTGCGCGGCGGCGTGGCGCTGGTCGTCGGGACGGAGCATGCAGGCTTGTCGGCGCTGTGGCGGCAGGCGGGACTGCTGCGGGTGCGGCTGCCGATGCTGGGCAAAGTGAATTCGCTGAACGTGGCGACGGCGGCGGCGCTGCTGCTGTATGAGGCCTTGCGCCAGCGGGGATAAGAGGCGGCAGCGGCCGCTGTTCAGGCGCGCGCCTCCTGCGGCTGGAAGTAGCCGATCTCGAACAGAATCGCGGTCACCAGCGCCCCTAGAATCTCGCTCGTCATGTTGAGCGAAAAGCCTTCGTTCAGCGCCGGCAGCGTGAACAGCAGCACCAGCACCAGCGCCAGCAACAGCAGCACGCCGGTGACAACCGGCAGCCCGCGATCGGTGGACAGGCCGAAGCCGCCCAAAAACAAGCTGGTGATGACTAACCCCAGCATGGTCGCCTCGACGCTCACCAGCAGGCTGTCGTTCCAGGCGTCCGTCGGCAAACTCCAGGCCGTCAGCCCCAGAATCAGCGTGACGATCACCAGCACGATCAGCAGCCCCACGCCCTTTGATATCCAATCCTGGCCTTTGCTGAAGGCCAACTGCGCCAGCATCAGCAGCAGCGCGGTCACCACGCCCGCCACCAGTTCCAGCCCGAAATTCGGCAGACACAGCCGCGCCAGGCTCAAATCGAGTTGTGTCGTCAGCAGCGTTTCGCGCCCCAGATTGGCGGCCACAAAGACACTTTTTGCCAAAAACAGGCCGTCGAAGTGGATGAGCGCGAAGCTGAGGACGCTCAACAACAGGCTCAGGAACATAGCGATAAATGGCAGGGTGGTGAATTCCAGCGCCAGAAAGGAGATGACCAACGCGGCGAAAAATTCGGCGCTGATATTAAAGCAGAAGCTCTGGTACATGTCGCGCGGGAGTCCGGCGAAGACCTGCGCGGGGTAAAAACCGGCGGCGAGCGTGATGACCACCAGCGCCAGCAAAAAGAGGTAATTAAAAAAGCGCATTTTGAGGAAGGCGAGATAGATGGCCGCCGCGCTGACGACGACGACGAACACCATAATCAGCAGCGCCGGAAGCTGCTGCGTGACGACAAATTCCCAGATGCGCAGCCACATAGCAAGTTATCAGTTATCAGTCAAATACGCGCAGAAGCGATCCAGCGCGGGCGTTGGCCTTTAACTGTAGCGCGGGCGTACTGCTTTGGAAAGTGGGGTTAACCCTCGAATACCCGCCGCTGTAAGGCCTGTACCTGTGCGGGCGTCAGCGGCTGCCATTCGCCCGGCTGCAACCCGGCTAGCGTGACCGCGCCGATCGCCCAGCGCACCAGCCGCAGCGTCGGGAAGCCCAGCGCCGCCGTCATGCGCCGTACCTGGCGGTTGCGCCCTTCGGTCAGCGTCAGTCTGAGCCAGGCGGTCGGCACATTTTTGCGAAAACGAATCGCCACCGGGCGTTCGGGCAGGTTGGGCGGGGCGGCCAGCAGTTCGACCTGCGCCGGGCGCGTGCGGCCATCGCTCAGCTCCACCCCCGCGCGCAACTGCGCCAGCGCGTTTTCGTCGGGCACGCGCTCGACCTGCGCCAGATAGGTGCGCGGGTGGGCGTGTTCCGGCTGCGTCAGGCGGGCGTTGAGCGCGCCATCGGAGGTCAGCAGCAGCAGCCCTTCGCTGTCGTAGTCCAGCCGTCCGGCGGCGTAAATGTGGGGGATGTCGATGTACTGCGCCAGCGTCGCGCGCCCCTGCGGGTCGGTGAACTGGCACAGCACGTTAAAGGGTTTCCAGAAACGGATGACAGAGGGCGGCATAATGACCTGATTGTTTCTCGGTGAGATGCAGGTTATTATTGCGCAGAAGGGGCGAAAAATGCTAATAAAACTGAGTTAAAACCCGATGACCCTACTTGTCGCCGGGCTCATCAATATCGAAATCACGCTGCGCATCGAGGGCTTTCCTATCGCCTATACGCCTGTGCGCTACCCGTTCGGCGGCATCAACAGCAGCGTTTCTGGCGTGGGCTACAACGTGGCGAAGGCGCTGACGGCGCTGGGCGATGCGGTCGATTTTTTGTCGCTGATCGGACAGGATCAGGCGCGCACGATGGTCTATGAAGCGCTGGCGGCGGCGCGTATTCCCGCCGCGCGCGTGCTGGCGACTCTGCCGGCGACGGCGCATTCCGTTATCCTCTACGACGGCGACGGGCGGCGGCAGATCAACGTCGATCTGAAGGACGTTCAGCGCACGGTGTACCCCGAAGACAGCGCGCGTGAAGCGCTCAAGGCCTGCGATCTGGCTGTGCTGTGCAACATCAACTTCGCGCGGCCTCTGCTGCGTTTGGCGCGCGCGGCGGGCAAACTGATTGCCACCGATGTTCACGCTATTCAGCATCTTGACGACGAATACAACCGCGACTACATGGCGGCGGCGCATATCCTGTTCCAGAGCCACGAGAATCTGCTGGTTTCGCCGGAGGAATGGGCGCAGCAGCTTTTCCAGCGCTACGGCACCGAAATCGCTGTCGTTGGGCTGGGGGGCGCGGGGGCGCTGCTGGCCGTGCGCGCCGATCACTTCTGCGAACGCCTGCCGGCCGTGCGCACGCGCGACATTATCAACACCATCGGCGCCGGCGATGCGCTCTTTTCGGCTTTCATCCACAGCTATCAGCAGACGCGCGACCCCTACAGCGCGCTGAAAAAAGCGATGGTCTTCGCCAGCTACAAAATCGGTGAAAAAGGGGCTGCCGACGGCTTTTTAGACGCGGCGCGGCTGGATGCCCTGTGCGCGCAGGTCTACGGCGCGTAGGGTCAGATTTCTGGGATATGTTGTGCTTGAAAAAGCGCTGCCTAGCGCGCGGGCTGCGGGCTGAACGCCGGGCGCATGATGGGCGGCGCGCTCATCTTCAGCAGCGTGTCGATGGTCACTGCCGAACGTTTGCACGACAGCCACACCAGACCGGGTTTGCTGGACACCGAACAGATGGCGACCAGCGAGACAGGATGTGGTTTGCCGAAGCCGACGACAAAGACGCTGTGCTGCTCGCCTTCGAAATGGGTATGCGCGAAATCGTCGCCCAGCAGGGCGGCCAGTTTGCCAGTAGTATGCTCGGAGGGCAGCACTTCGCGCAGCGAGAGCCAGTCGATGTGTTCCAGCTTGCCCACAGCACTGATGACGTTGTGACCGCTGTCGAACAGGCCGACGAATTCGGCGTGAATCTGCTGGTTGAGCTTGTGCATTTCTTCTTCGAGCGCGGTGAACTGCGCGTGATTCAGGCGCAGGGCGGCGGGGCGCGTCGCGGGGTTAATCCACTGTTCGCGTTCGACGCTGCGCGGCTTGCTGGCGAGCGGTTTGGCGCTGGCGGCGCGCTGGCGCAGATACGCCTGGCGGTCAATTTCGCGCTGGATGCTCATCAGCAGCAGTTCGAGATTGAGCGGGCGATACAAATAGTCGGCGGCGCCCAGACGCAGCGCGGCAACTGCCGATTTGGTCGAGAGTTCGTTGTCGATGAGGATAACGCGCGTTTCCGGGCACAGGCTGCCGACCATCGCCAGCAAGTCCATGCCGCTCATATCGGGCAGCGCCGAAGTGGTGATGGCGACCTGAAAGCGTTCCAGCACCAGCGCGTTGAGCGCTTCGCCAAAGGTCTGCACAGCGGTGGTGCGGTAGCCGCCGCCGCGCAGCGTTTCGGTCAGGTTTTCCGTCAGTTCACTTTCGGCAGAGACGATCAAAATCGCTTCGGCACTCACGACAGCTTCTCCCCGTACAAGACAAGACCCACTATATGTATTTATTATATATCAAGAATAAAGAATGGAAGAATATAGGATTTTAAGACCATTTTTGGTTAATTCTAGAGATGAGAGGAAAATGAGAACGTCTGTGCGCCTGTCGATTCAGGGGGCTGTTGTTCGACGTATAGATACAAGCGGCGAAATTTCTCGCCGCGCGCGACACACAGGAGAAGCCCTATGAAGTATATGCTCTTGATTTACGGCAGCGAAGCCGAACACCGCCAGTTGAGCCCGGAAGCGCTGCAAGCCGAGATGGCCGCCTACTACGCTTACAGTGACGCCGCGCAGAAAGCCGGTGTGCTGGTGGCGTCGAACGCGCTGCACGAGGTGCAGACGGCGAAAACCGTGCGCGTGCGCGAGGGCAAAGCGCTCACCACTGACGGCCCTTTCGCCGAAACCAAAGAGCAGTTGGGCGGCTATTATCTTCTGGACTGCAAAGACCTGGACGAGGCGATCAAGTGGGCGGCCAAACTCCCCGGCGCGGCAGGGGGTTCCGTCGAGATTCGCCCGATCGTCGTCTTCGGATAGCAGGGACAAGGCCTGCCTTGTCCGCCATAAAAACATTCCATAAACCAACTTGAGCTTGAGGAGGATGAGTCATGCAGTACATGTTGTTGATCTACGGCAGCGAAGCAGCGAGCGCGAGCATGAGCCAGGCGGAGCAGGAAGCGGAAATGGCCGAGTATTTCGCTTATACCCATGAAACGCGCGCCGGCGGCGTCTTTGTCGGCGCAGAGGCGCTGCACGACACGGTTAAGGCCACCACCGTGCGCGTGCGCGAGGGCAAGACGGTCACGTCCGATGGCCCCTTCGCCGAAACCAAAGAGCAGTTGGGCGGCTATTATCTTCTGGACTGCAAAGACCTGGACGAGGCGATCAAGTGGGCGGCCAAACTCCCCGGCGCGCGCCGCGGCGCGATCGAGATTCGCCCCGTCGTCGTCTTCAGCTAAACGACCAACCCTGCCGCCAAAAATTCCCTCCCCAATGTGTTGTTGGGGGGGGAGTTGCGGCAGCGCGCGGCAGTGCCTCTTTAGGCCGGCGCGGCTTCGGCCTGCGGTGCCAGCGCGCTTTCGCCGTTGGTATGAATCTGGAACGGCACGGTGGTCACTACCACATGCTCCAGCCGGCTGAGCGACAAATTAAAAATGAACGCCGAATTCTGGTGCAGCGTTTGCTCCCAGAAGGTGTCCATCGCCAGATGCCCCATGATGACATGCACGTAGCTGCCGGGTTTTTCGGCCTGCAACTGCAAAATATAGTCCGTGATTGGCTCGGCCAGCAGGCGGAAGGGCGAGGGAATCACCACGAATTCGCCTTCGCCGATGCGCTGCTCCCACTTGCTTTTGACCTTCTCGGCCTTTTCCGGGTTGACGCCGATATGCACCGCGTGCCAGGGATGCTTGAGCGATTTGGCGAAGTTCACCAGCCGCGCGGTCTCGGCATGCACATCGTCGATCAGAATGAGCGTTTGCACATCGCGCGCTTCTTTGTCTACCGGACGCCCGGCCAGGCTCAGCGCCTTGGCGACGCGCTTGTAGTGATCGTGGATACGGAAAAACACAAACACCAGCGACGGAATCAGCAGGATGATGAACCATGCGCCATGCACAAACTTGGTCACGGCGAAAACCACCATTACGACGAAGGTGCAGACCGCGCCGATCGCGCTGATCGCCAGATGAAAGCGCCAGTGCGGGTCGTATTCCAGATCGGTTTCCACACCGCGCACTTTTTCGCCCGGTTTCATGCGGCCGATGCGCTGATAACGCCGCACCATGCCGCTCTGTGACATGGTAAAACTCAGGAACACCCCCACTGCGTACAGCGGAATCAGCGCCGTCACGCTGGCGTTGCCGATAATCACCAGCAGCGCCGCCGCCAGCGACAGCCCGACAATGCCCCACGAGAAAACCAGACGCCCGCCGCGATACGTCAATTGGCGCGGCAAAAAACCGTCGCCGGCTTGCAGCGCCGCCAGACGCGGAAAGTCGGCGTAGGCCGTGTTGGCCGCCATGAGCAGAATGAGCGCGGTGGCTGCCAGGACAATAAAGTGCATCACCGAGCCATCGCCGTACACGGCGCGCCCAAGCTGCGAAATGATGGTTTCGCTATGGCTGGGGATGGCCTGAATCTGATTGGCAAGGAAGGTAATGCCGATGAACAGGGAGATCAGAATCGCGCTCATCCAGGTCAGCGTCGTCGCGGCGTTATGGCTCTTGGGTTCCTTGAAGGCCTGGATGCCGTTGGAGATGGCTTCGATGCCGGTCAGCGCCGTGCAGCCGCTGGAAAAGGCGCGCAGCACCAGAAACACCAGCGCTATGCCGGCTTCGGGCGGTAGTTCGCTGTGATGCAGCGCTTCGACGGTAGTCGGGTCAATAATGGCCAGCGAACCGCCGAAATAGCGCGCCAGCCCAACGCCAATCGTCAAAAACATCGTGCCCAGAAAAAAATACGTGGGCACGGCGAAGACACGCCCGCTCTCTTTGACGCCGCGCAGATTGACCAGCGTCATCAGGCCGATGACGGCCACAGCGATATGCACCTTAAACGGCAGCAGCTCGCTGAACAGCGACGTGATCTGGGCCACGCCCGACGAAATACTCACCGCCACTGTCAGGATGTAGTCTGTTAGCAGCGCCGCGCCGGCCACCTGCGCGGGGACTTCGCCGAAATTATCGCGCGAGACGATGTACGCGCCGCCGCCATTAGGATAGGCGTGAATCGTCTGGCGGTACGAAATGGTGACGATAGCGATCAGGAGCGCGATAGCCAGCGCAATCGGCAGCGAGATACCCAGAAATTGGCCGTTCGACGCCCACATTGACGCGCTGCTGGCGGCGGCCATCGACAGGATAATGAGGATTTCTTCAGTCGCATAGGCGGTCGAAGAGAGGGCGTCGGAGGCGAACACCGCCAGCCCGACGACTTTGCTGATGGCCTGATGCGGCAGGTCTTTGGTTTCCAGTCGTTTGCCCATCAGCACCGTGCGAATACTGCGTCCCATGATGTTTTCCTTCCCCACTCATCCAAAGAGCAAAGCGGCGCGCCGCCGCCAAGCAAAAGGCGTGGAGCACAATGGTTCCTCTGCTCCACGCGCCCGCTGGAATGTCCTTAGAGGTTATTTGTTTATGGCGACGATGCTTGCGCCTGGGCGTTATGCGCCGGCTCGCCGCCGTTTTCGGCTTCGTCACCGGTGCGAATCTGGAAGGGCACGGTAGTCACGACCACCTGCTCCAGCCGGCTGAGCGACAGGTTGAAGATAAACGAGGAGTTTTGATGCAGGGTTTGTTCCCAGAAGGTATCCATCGTCACGATCGCGATCAGCACGGCGATGCCGATCGCCAGCGGGAACGACAGCCCCAAAAGCTGGCCGTTGGTAGACCACATGGTGGCGCTGCTGGCGGCGGCGAGCGAAAGGATGAGCAGGATTTCTTCGCTGGCATAAGCCGTAGAGGAGAGCGCATCGGAGGCGAAAACGGCCAGGCCTACTCGTTTGCTGACTGCCTGGTGAGGCAGGTCGTTGGTTTCCAAGCGTTTCCCAATCAGCACTGTGCCGATGTTACGCGCCATGTGTTCTTCCATGTGTCTAGCAGGTTGGAGGGAAAATCTTTTCTAAGAAGCTTAGTTGGGCAGACAAGCGAGTCATTGTACTCGTTTACTTTTAACCATACAATGCTTTGGCGGCGCGTGAAGTTAAAGACGGCGTAAAAATTTCGTCAAGATTAGCCACACTGTAGCCGGCACGCCTGTCAGGAAAGCATCAGGCCTGGGGCGCAGCGCTTTTGTGCTGCAATGGATTTACCCCCTCCATGAGGTCAGCAGCCCGCGCTTCACCCGCCGTAGGGCAGTCGCCGAGTAGCGCGCCGCATTCTGCGCTACAATCGGGGAAAAAGTCTGGTGTGCTGCCGCCAAAGGGGGCTGCTTATGTTTGGCCGCGATACTGTTCGTTTTGGGCTGCTGTTGGCTGGCGCGGGTGTGCTGATTCTGCTGGCAACGCTGTTCATCATCTGGAACATCGTCAACCTGCAAAGCAGCGCCGACGCCACGCAGCAGGCGCGGCTGGCGACGACGGTGGCCCCCAGCACCATAGTCCCTGTGCCGCCGACGCCGACGGCCACGCTGCCGCCAGGAGCCGCTGCCCTGCCCAGCGCCATTCCGCTGCCGGGTTTCGCCACGCGCCCGCCGCTGGGCTGCGCTTTCCAGGCGCAAACGCAGGGGCTGACGGTGACGTTTATCAGCAGCACGTTGAATGTCAGCAGCTATTTCTGGAATTTCGGCAACGGCGCCACCAGCACACAGCCCAATCCGCTCATCACCTACGCCGCGCCCGGCACGTACACCGTCACGCTGACCTGCGGCGGCGCGGGACAAACGCTGGTCGCTAGCACTACCATCGTCCTGAGCAGCACGGCGCCGGTCAGCCCGCTGCTGGCTGATTTTACCGCCAACCCGTTCAGCGGCACCGCGCCGCTGACGGTGCAGTTTACGGATATTTCCAGCGGCGGCACGCCGGTGTCGTGGCTGTGGAATTTCGGCGATGGCAGCACCAGCACGCTGCAAAATCCGGTGTATACCTATCCGACGGCGGGCATTTACGCCGTCACGCTGGCTGTGACCGCCGCCGATGGCCGCGCGGCCAGCATCGCGCGCACGGTCGAGGCTGTGCCGCCGCAGCCTTTGATCCCGGCGTTTGATGTCGCCCCGGCACAGGGTTTCGCGCCGCTGGCGGTGATGGTCACCGATCGCACGCAGGGCACAGTGACGACGTGGACGTGGGATTGGGGCGATGGCAGCAGCAGCAGCGGCTTCGATCCCGGCGTGCATACGTACCAGAATCCCGGCGTGTACACCGTGACCCTTACGGTGAGCGGCCCCGCGGGCACAGCTATCGCCACCAACACAGTGACCGTCAACGCGCTGGCACAGAGCACTTCAACCGGCGGCATTTCGTCCTTCCAGACGGTGTCCATCGACGGCCTGACCGTGTGCTTCAGCAGCGCGCTGGCTGCCGGTTTCAGCATCGTCGGCTGGGATTTCGGCGATAACACCATCAGCGTGGAGGCCGCCCCCTGCCACACATACCCTATGCCCGGACGCTACGAAGTGGTGCTGGTGCTGAGCGGGCCGCAGGGACAAATTTCGCTGCGCCAGACATTTAATGTCAGCGCGGCCTTCGCGCCGCAGGTCAGCACGGCCACCGCCACCCTGACCCAAACGCCGACGGCCACCGCGTCCGCGACGCCCACATTTACCGATACGCCGACGTTTACCGCGACGCTGACCAGCACCACCGCGCTGGTTGTCACCCAAACGCCGACGGAAACGCCGACCGCAGCGGCTATATTGACGGAAACGCCGACCGAAACGCCGACCGAAACGCCGACGGAGACACCGACTGCGACGGCCACATTGACGG
>JACAER010000044.1 GCA_013388745.1 Chloroflexota bacterium | reverse complement strand
GGGGGTCGGGGGGTGGGGTCAACATCTGCGTTAGCCGCGCTTCCACCGCCGCCCACGCCGCCTGCTGCTCTGCCGTTAACACGGGCGCGCTGGTCAGCACAAAATCGCGCTCAGCCAGCGGGTCGCGCAGCGATTCACGTTCGCCCAGCGCCACCAGCCCCGCCGCTGCCAAGCGCTGCAAATCGGCCAGGGCCGCCCCGGTCTGGGCATAAAGCGCGCTGACGTCTAAAGGCTGGCCGGCGCGCGCCAGCAGGCGCAAAATGTGATGCAGCCGCGCGGTGGTTTCGGCGCTCAAGCGTTTGCCAAAGATGATTTGCCCGATCTGTTCTGGCGCGACAGCCAGCGCCGCCGTTTGCACGATTTTCGGTTTGACGCGCGGCGGCGTCAGGATCGGCTCGCGTTCGATCAGCCCTTCTTTCACCAGCGCATCGACGGCGGGACGCCAATGCACGCCGGGCAGCGCGGTTGCCAACTGCGAGCCTTTGCGCGTGCCCTTGGTGCGCAGCAGATCGAGCACCGCTTGTTCGGCGTCGTCCGGGCTAAGCGCGGCGGGATCGCGCAGGCGCAGCAGCACATCGCGCGCGCCGCTGATGCCCGGCGGCAGCATCAGCCACAGGCAGGCGCTCAAGGGCGCTTGATAGGCGCTGCTCATCCAGCGTGCCAGGGCGATCTGCGCCGGCGTTACCACCGGCTGCGGGTCGAGCAGGTCGCGCACGGGCTTGGTCTGCGCGATCGCGGTGCTTTCGTTCAGTTCCACCACGATGCCGGGCTGCACTGCCGTGCGAAAACTCACCTCCACCAGATGGCCGGGGGCGATTTTGCCCGCCAACGACGGAGGAATGTGATAGGCAAAAGTGCCTTTGACCGCGACATCAACAGCGATTTCCGCGTACATATGTTCTATTTTAACACAAAACGCATCAACGGCAGCAGTTGATCTTCGATGGGGCTGAGGCGCTGGCCGATGCGTTCTGCGCCCATCGCCCGGTAAAAGCCCTCCGCGTGCGCGTCCGATTCCCAGGTCATTTCGGCGTAACCGCGGGCGCGCGCCTGTTCCAGGGCGTGGGTGAACAGGCGTTTGCCGTGCCCTTTGCCGATGGCCTGCGGCTCTAAAAACAGGTCTTCCAGGACGATGCCAGTTTCATAGGGGCGCAAAAAGTAGTAGCCGAGAATTTGCCCGTGGTCGTCCTCCAGCACGTACACCGGATGCGCGTCGATCTGTTCCGGCGTGATACGCATCGTGGCGCGGATGCGGGCCAGATGTTCGGCATCGTAGCCCCAATGGGCTTTGGAGCGCCAGATCAGGGCGGTCAGCAGGGGCGCTTCTTCTGGGCGCGCGCGGCGGATTGGCATAGTGTCAGCGCGGCGGCTGATACTCTGGGTTGGCGCGCACGATCAGCGTCGCGTGGTTATCCGAACGCGGGTCGGTGATGTAGTTGTAGAGCACCGCGCGCGCCTCAAAGCCGTTGCGCAGCTGCGCGGTAAGCGTCGGGTCTTTCACTTCGCCGCGCGCCACCGCTTTAACGTATTGGTCGATCGTGTACTGGGCGCGATAGCTGTCGTAACCTGGCAGCATGCCGCCGGCGATTTCGCCGCGCAGATTCAGGCGTTTGACCAGCGCGCGCCGCGCATCGTACAGACGACTGGCGATGCCCAGGCGGCGATAATCGGGGTGAACGCTGACATCCGCGCCGTACAGCCAGTCGCCATCGGGCACATGATTCGTCAGCCAGCCGTTGGCGATGGCTTCGACAAAACTGTGGCCTTCGATGTGGTCGAAATCGAAATGGGTGCGGTAGGTGCTGGTCGCGCCGACCGGGATTTCGCGGCCAGCGACGATTGCCAGCGCCACAAACTGGCCTTCCGGGAACAATTCGAGATGCTTTTGATACTTGGCTGCGGTGAACAATTCGTCGTCCGTCAGGGTCGGAAAGACGAGCCGCTGCAAGTCGCCCAGCGCGGCGCAGTGTTCGGGACGGGTTTCGCTGATAAGAATCTGCGGCGTGGCCATGCTTATTCTCTGAGGCCTCCGATAAACACGGTTTTGGTTTCGAGGAATTTTTCGATGCCTTCGCGCCCGCATTCGCGCCCGATGCCGCTCTGTTTCATGCCGCCGAAGGGCGCTTCTGCCGTCGAGGGGAACCAATCGTTGACTGTCACCATGCCGTATTCCAGCTTTTCGTACATATACATGGCCGTTTCCAGATCATGCGTATGCACGTAAGCGGCCAGCCCGTATTCAGTAGCGTTGGCCAGGGCCAGCGCCTCGTCGGTGTCGGAAAATTGCACGACCGGCAGCACCGGCCCGAAGATTTCTTCGTTGTGCAGGCGCATATGGCTGGAAACGTTGGCCAGCACCGTCGGCTGATAGAAATAGCCGCGCGCCATTTCTGCCGGACGCGCGCCGCCGCTGAGCACCTGCGCGCCCTGGGCCACGGCGTCGTGTACCAGCGCTTCGACGCGCGCGCGCTGAGTGGCGTTGATCAGCGGCCCGACATCTGTAGCGGCGTCCTGTCCGCTGCCGAGCTTCAGCCCACGGCTGACCAGCGCCGCGTGTTCGATAAATTATTCGGCGATGCGCGAATGGACATAAAAACGCTGCGGGGCGATGCACACCTGCCCGGCGTTGCGATACTTCCACTGCACAGCGGCTTTGGCGGTCGCTTCGACATTTTTCATGTCGGGGAAAATGATTACGGGGGCATTGCCGCCGAGTTCCAAAGCCAGCCTGGTCACGGTTGCGGATGCGCCGTCCATCAGCAGCTTGCCGACGCGCGTGCTGCCGGTGAAGGTGATTTTGCGCACGCGCGGGTCTTTGAGCATGGCTTTGCCCATTGCGTCGGGTTCGCCATTAATGAGGTTGACGACGCCAGGCGGGGCGCCCGCTTCGTGCAGCGCCTGCGCCGTGAGCATGGCTGAACGCGGCGTGTACTCGCTGGGCCGCCCGACGACGGTGCAGCCGGCAGCCAGGGCCGCCGCCCACTGGCGGATGTGGTTGTAAACCGGGAAGTTCCACGCGCTGATCGTGCCGACAACGCCCAACGGCTGATACAGCACCAGGATGCGCCGCCCGTGAATGCGCGCGGGGATGGTGCGGCCATAGATGCGCTTGCCTTCTTCGGCGTACCAGGTGAGCAGGTTGATCGCCGCCTGCCATTCGGCTTTGGCTTCGCGCGTGGGCTTGCCACATTCCTCGCTGGTCAGCCGCGCCAGATCGTCGTGATGCCGTTTGACCCACTCGGCGGCGTTGAGCAGCACTTCGGCGCGTTCGTAGGGCGTTTTGGCCGCCCAAGCCGGGAAGGCGCTGGCGGCGGCGTCAATGGCAGCGGCGGCGTCGCGGCCATCGCCGTAGGGCATTTCGCCCAGCGCGTCTTCGGTGGCCGGGTTGAGCAGCGTCCAGGTCTTGCCGTTGGCTGCATCCACCCAGGCGCCGTCAATGAGTTGTTTGAAAGTATATTGAGTCATGAAAAATCCTACAGAGAAAAAGCGTGCCACCTATTTATTATAGCCGCAGGCTGCGTGGTTGAGGAATAGAGAGCGGCTTATTCGGGGAGATTGACACGCGGCGTGTAGACTTGCTCACCAGACACTTCATGCATTTCGGCCACAGCGATAGGGTTTCGTGCTACACTCAAATTGCGCACTATACAGGCTTAAAAACGAAAGGTAAATATTATGGGCGAAGAACAAAACGCGCCGCTGCGGATTGTCGCCACGAAAGACGGCGTGCGTGTACGTGAAGCGCCGGTGAACGGCAAGCCCATCGGCCAGGCGAATACTGACGATATTCTGGAAGTGCTGGAAGACGCCGGCGCGGCGCGCGCCAAAATCGGCACAGAAGGCCAGTGGATACAGGTGCGCACGCCCGAAGGAACAACGGGGTATGTCGCGGGGCAGCTTATGAAGCTGTACGGCGAAAGCGCCGCGCCCGCAGCGCCGCCCAAAACCGAACCCGTTCGCGAAGCGCCCCCAGCCGCGCCGGCAATTTCCAGCGATCTGCTGCGTGTCCAGCCAACCAGCGCGCTTAATCTGCGCGAAGCCGGCAGCACCGCCGCTGCGATTCTCGATCGACTCAGCGGCTACGACATTCTGGAAGTGCTGGAAACGGCCAGCACGGCACAGGCGAAGATCGGCCAGAAAGACCAATGGCTGCGGGTGCGCAAAGCCGATGGCACAGAGGGGTTTGTGGTCGCGCAGTATGTGCGCGCGTTTTCCGGCGCAGCCCTCGTTTACCCATTGGGCGCGCGCAATCTGACGGGGATGAACCTTGACCGCACCCACGCACTGGGCAGACCCGCGCCCGATCTGCTGAAAGGCATTGGCTGGATTCGCGTCAAATTTAATGTCTCGCTCGACGACAGCCGCGCGCCGGATGATCCGCGCCGTTACGGCAACACCGACATTGACGCCGCGTTCAACCGCACCAAAGCGTTTATCGAACCCTACGTGCGCGCCGGCATGAAAGTCTGCATGGTGTTCACGCACCAGTTATTCGGCGAGGGCGCCGGCTACGACTGGAACGCGATGGGCGGGCGTTGGGATGAATTTATCCCCAAATACGCGGATTTCGCGCGGCGCGCCGCCCAAAAATGGCTCAACACCGGGCTGGTGCATGTGTATCAGGTGTGGAACGAGCAGGATACCGAACTGGGCAAAGGGCGCGCGGCAGTGCCGATTGGCGCGCGCGATTATGCCAACATGCTGGCGCAAACCATCCGCGCGATTCGCAGCGTAGACCGCACGACGCCGATCATCACGGGCGGGCACACGCGCGGCCCCGGACAGGGATCAGACTATGCGCGGGCGACGATCGCGGCGCTGCCGGGCGACGTGCGGCCCGACGGCATCGCCAGCCACCCGTATGGGCGCGGCGTGCGCGGCAACGCCTACAGCAACTTCGGCGCGCTGCAGGAAGAACTGGACGCCTACCTGGCGGCACTGCCGGGCAAAGCGCTATGGTTCACGGAATGGGGCGCGCTGGGCTTCCAGTACAATGACAGCGTTTGCGGCGCGATCGCCGATTACGCTGCGGGCTTCATGAACATTATCAAGAATCAGTACGTGGGCAAGGTGGCCGCGGCGATGTGGTATGCCTGGGCCGACAGCATGGATGATGGTTACGGGCTGGTTGATCGCAGCGGCAAACCGCGCGATCCGCTCTACAGCCGCTTTTTGAAGTTCTGATTTTCAACCGCGCTTCCCCCTGCACAGCGCACTGTGGAGGGGGTTCGGGCGCTGCATATTCCACAACATTGCTGGGAAGGGTGTGAATTGAACTGACGGCTGTCAGCCTGCCGGGTGCGGCGTCCGGGTCAATCGATAAGCCGCTTTCTGTACCCGCCGCAGCGGGCGGTGATCATCTCTCTAGCGCCGGAATTACTCCCGGCGTCCAGCAGCATACCCGGCGCGGGACGGGCCGCCCCATTGCGCCTGCTTTGCCTTGCTCCCGGTGGGGTTTGCCAGCCGCCCGCATCGCTGCGGGCGCTGGTGGTCTCTTACACCGCCGTTTCACCCTCGCGACCCGCAGGCCGCAATCTGCTTCTCTGTTGCACTGGCCGTCGGGTTGCCCCGCCTGGCCGTTAGCCAGCACCGTGCCCTGTGGAGAGCGGACTTTCCTCAGCAGCGCCGCAGCCTTGCGACTGCCCGCCGCCGCGATCACCTGACTGACCCGGACCCCCTCATTATACGCCCGTGCGCCGCCGCTTCATACGGGGAGCGGTGGGCAAGCGCGGGTTGCTTGTCCCTGTTCTTTTCCTTTACAATGCGGGGGATCGAAGACACCGACACAGGTAATGCATGACGACTTCCCGTATGACCCGTAAAGTCCCTGCCGCCACCGGTTTCCGCCGTCGTCTGGTCAATAGCTGGCAGATGCTGTTCGCCCCCGGCGATTGGCTGGCGTTGTTCTGCGCCGTGGGGCTGCTGCTTTCGGCGGTGCTAGCGCTCAAGGCGGGCGGCTGGCCGCTCATCATGGCTACACTGGTGCCTGTCGTGATTCTCAGCGTGCTGCTCGGTTTTTTGCTGGCGCGCAGCCCGTATAACGAAGTCTTTGCGCTCCTGGTGAGCGGACTGGGCGGTTTTGGCGTTGTGCTGCTGATCACGGCGGTCAACGAACCGGGCGGCATCGGCGAAGGCTTCGTCAGCGCTATCGAACGCTTCGCGCGCTGGCTGCTGGATGTGCTTACGGGTGGCATTAATCAGGACGAAGTGGTTTTTACGCTGCTGGTCGCCTTGCTGTTCTGGTTTTTGGGCTATAACGCCGCCTGGCATATGTTCCGCGTCGATCGTGTCTGGCGCGTGATCCTGCCGCCAGGGCTGATTATCATCAGCAACAGCCTCTTTTATATCGGCCCTAACGACATCAACATCTATCTCATCGTTTTCATTTTTCTCTCCCTGCTGCTCGTCGTGCGCTCGCATCTGGAGGCGCGCCAGTGGGACTGGTATGTCAACGGTGTTCGTGTGCCCTCCAACCTGCGCCAGCAGTTTTTGCGCGTGGGGGCGGCGCTTTCGCTCATTGTGCTGCTGCTGGCCTGGACCGTGCCCGGCGGCGATTTGCAGGAACGCCTCAACCGTTTTCAGGAATTTTTGCAGGCGGAGCCGCTGCAACAGCTCAGCGAAGTCTGGAATCGCATTTTCGCCAGCATCGACACGCAGGGGCCGGTGTCTGCCGACTACTACGGCGGCGAAACGCTGGAATTGGGCGGGGCGATACAGTTGGGCGAACAAACGGTGTTCTGGGTTTTGGCGCCGCAGGGGCCGCGTTACTATTGGCGCTCCAAAGTCTTCGATACCTACGAAAGCGGACGCTGGTCTTCCGCCGCTACTACACGCTTGCTTGGTTTTGGCGCTGAACTGAACTACGGCCCGTATCTTGGCGCGTCGCGCCAGCCGGTGCAGCAGCAGTTTGTGATCGGCCTGAGCACCTCGCGGCTGCTGTATGCCGCCCCGCAGCCCGCTTTCTTCAGTGTGCCGGCCAATCCCGAAGTGCGTTACGCGCCCGAAACCGGCGTGATTAATCTGGCGGTCGTGCGCCCCAGCAGCGTGTTGTATCGCGGCGATGTTTACAACGCCACCAGCTACCTCACAGTGGCCACTGCTGGCGAACTGCGCAGCGCCGGCACGAATTATCCGCAGTGGTTGTTCGATCTGTACACCTACGTGTCGCCCTCTGTCACTGACGCTACGCGCCAACTGGCGCGCCAGATCGTGGCCGAAGCCAACGCCAGCACGCCTTATGATCAGGCCAAAGCGATCGAACGCTGGCTGCGCCGCAATATCACCTACAACGAAACCATCCCGCAGCCGCCGCTGGGACGCGATCCGGTGGACTGGCTGTTGTTTGACCCGCAGCAGGGGCGGCAGGGTTACTGCAACTACTATGCCTCGGCCATGATCGTCATGCTGCGCGCGCTGGGTATCCCCGCCCGCATGGCGGCGGGCTTCGCCCAGGGCGATTGGGAGCCGCTGGAACAACGTTATGTGGTGGAAGAACGCGACGCCCATACCTGGGTCGAAGTGTATTTCCCGAATTATGGCTGGATCGAATTCGAGCCGACGGCAGCGCAAGCCCCGCTGGATCGCACGGGCGACGATGAGGCGCAGCAGCAGCCCTTAGCGCCCACGCCCACATCCAACGCCACCCCTACGGCGACACTCACGCCCACGCCTTCGCCGTCGCCCACAGGGATGACGCCGACTCCGCCCAACGCCGCCAATATCATGCCCACCATGACGCCGACCTTTACGCCGTCGCCCACGTAGACCCCGGTGATCGTGCCCACGCAGCCGCCGCCTGTGCGCCAGCAGCCGCAGGGCTTGCTGGCCTTTTTGCTGCCCGCGCTCGGCACAGTGCTGCTGATACTGCTGCTGATTGCCCTGATTGTGGCGTTATTGACTTTCGTTTGGTGGTGGTGGGAATGGCGCGGGATGCGCGGTCTCAGCCCGATCGCGCGTGCTTATGCGCGGCTGGAACGCTATGCCAGTCTGATCGGCATCCGCTTCGGCGCGCAGCAAACGCCCGAAGAACGCCGCCGCCGCATCATCAAAGACCTGCCTGCCGCGGAACCGCCGGTCACTGCGATCACGCGCCTGTACAGCGCCGAGCGCTATGGCCCGGAATCGCGCAGACCCAGCGGACAGGGCGATTTAGCGGACAGCGCATGGGGCGACACGCGCAAAGGCATTCTGCGCCGCTTCCTGCGCCGCCTTTCGCGCCGCTTCAACCCCTTCTGGCGCGACAAATAGCGCCGCTCCAGGCCACAGAGACTAACGATTCGCCCCGCTCCGGCCCACTTGGAGCGGGGCGAATTGCCGCTGCAAAAGAAACGCCCACGCAATTCAATAGGCCTGGCCCCCTGCCACAACGCACCGGGTTCGGGCGCTTTTCCTATGTTTGGGCGCGCGGGAGAAAACCCGGCGCTACCCGCTGATGAGCGTACCCACGTCGTGATTGCCCTGAACAGCGTGGATCAGCGCTTCGTCTGACCAGAAGTTCAAGACCATAATCGGCATCCCGTGTTCCTGACACAGGGTAAAGGCCGTCATATCCATCACTTCGTAGCGCCCGTCCAACACCTGTTGGAAGGTAAGCGTTTCGAAGCGTGTGGCTGTCGGGTCTTTGTGCGGATCCGCCGAATACACGCCGTTGACCTTCGTGGCCTTAATCACGATGTCAGCGTCGATCTCCATGGCACGCAGCGCCGCCGCTGTATCGGTCGTAAAGTAGGGGTTGCCGGTGCCGCCCGCGATAATCACCACACGTCCTTTTTCCAGATGGCGGATGGCGCGCAGCCGGATATACGGTTCGGCGACGGTGTTCATCTGTACCGCCGTTTGCACGCGCGTCGTCACCGCCAGCCGTTCCAGCGCGTCCTGAAGCGCCAGCCCGTTCATGACCGTGGCGATCATGCCCATATGATCGGCAGTGCTCTGTGACATGCCGCGCGTGACGCCGATCTGCCCGCGCCACAGGTTGCCGCCGCCGATGACGATCGCCACTTCCACGCCCAGATCATGCACGGCTTTGACCTTACGCGCGATCTCGTCCGCCGCGTGCGTATCAATGCCGAAGCTGCCGCTGCCCGCCAGCGACTCCCCGCTCAACTTCAGCACAATACGCTTGTACATGGGCCCACTGCCATTCACCATCATCAACTTTCCTCCTGTGTGGATACGGCCTATTTGTGGCGAAAAAAAGGGGATTAGCAAAGGCTAATCCCCTGAGATAGACATCTATGTAGGTGCGGCGTGCCTGGGTGCGTGCTTACGCGCCACCGACCGGCCCGCCTTTTTCGATAGCGAAGCGGCTGAAGCGCCGGATTTCGACGCGCTCGCCGACGGCCGCCACCGTTTCCTGCAAAAGCTGGGCGATGGTCTTGGCGTCGTCCTTGATGAAGGGCTGTTCCATCAGGCACAGTTCTTCATAGAACTTCTTCATGCGGCCTTCGACAATCTTTTCGGCCACGTTCTGCGGCTTGCCCTCTTCCAGCACGCGCTTAAGCTGGATTTCTTTTTCGGCCGCGATCACCGCCGCGGGCACGTCTTCGATGCGCACGTATTCGGGCGCCATGTTGGCGATTTGCAGGGCGACATCTTTGGCGAAGCGCCGGAACGGCTCTGTCTGGGCGACAAAGTCGGTTTCGCAGTTGACTTCCACCAGCACGGCCAGGCGCTTGTCGTGATGCTGGTAAACCTCGATGAGGCCTTCGTTGGTGGCGCGTTCGGTCGCGCCCAGTTTTTTCACGGCGCGCGCCAGGCCTTTTTCGCGCAGGTAATCCATGGCTTTCTGCATATCGCCGTCGTTGCCTTCCAGCGCCTTTTTGCAGTCCAGCGGCCCCGCGCCGGTGGCTTCACGCAGTTCTTTGATCATTTGAGCAGTGATTTGCATAGTTTCTCCACATTTTCCGTTTCAGACCAGCGTCCGCTTTATTCCTCGTCCCCTTCGATGCGCATGTTCTTGAGTTTAGCCAGCGTGGAAGCGCCCAGATACACCTCGTCGTCCTCTTTTTCCTGATCGTAAGCCGACAGGTCAACCTCGTCCAACGACGTTTTGATCTCTTCGTCGTCTGCGCCGCCCTTGCGCATGTTGCGGCCTTCGATCACCGCATCGGCCAGCGTGGCAACAATCAGCTTGATGGCGCGCATCGCGTCGTCATTGCCGGGGATGACATAATCGATCACTTCCGGGTCGCAGTTGGTATCAACCAGCCCCAGAACCGGGATATTGAGCGTGTTGGCTTCCTTGATGGCGGTAGCTTCGCGCTTGGTATCCACAACGATCATCAGGTCGGGCAGTTTGCGCATTTCGCGGATGCCGCCGAGGCGCAGGCGCAGATTTTCGATCTTGCGTTCCATAATCAGCGCTTCTTTTTTCGTCAGCAGCGCGAATTCGCCTTTTTCGCGGCGGGCTTCCAGCTTGCGCAGCGTGTCGATGCGCTCGCGGATGGTGCGCCAGTTGGTGAGCGTACCGCCCAGCCAGCGCTGGTTGACATACGGCATCTTGCAGCGTTCGGCTTCGCGCCCGATCGTTTCCATCGCCTGGCGCTTGGTGCCGACGAACAACACGGTGCCGCCATGCACGATCTTGTCGCGCACGAGGTCATAGTAGGTGTTCAGGTTGTCGAGCGTCTGCTGCAAGTCGATGATGTGAATGCCATTACGCGAGGTAAAAATGAACGGCTTCATCTTGGGATTCCATTTCGGCGTGCGATGACCGAAGTGGACACCCGTTTCGAGAAGCGCCTTCAGAGAGATTGAAGAAGGCATAGGGAAACCAAGCTCCTTGAGTGTGTGTTTAAGCGAGCACGTCGTTCACCCCCCAGTAACAAGCACCTGCGCGCCAACACTACCGGAGTCCCGACGTGTGAGAATAGTTGCATTGGGTGAATGCGCTAGGCATTGTAGCAGAGGCCCAGGCGCTCGACAAGGCGAAACTTGTCTGTTATGACCCGCGCGCGGCGGCATACAGCAGATCAATCGCCCGCATGTTGGCGACGCCATCGGCGGCCCCAAAACGCGGCGCGCGCGCTTCCAGAATCGCGGCGGCGAAGTCTTCGACCATCAGCACGTAATGGTTGGCGCGCGGCACTTCGATCTCGCGATACTCGTGGGCTTCGCTGCCGGGCTGCCGCCGCCACAAACGCAGCGTCACCGGCGCTTCGGGGTCGGGGCGAAAAGGCACATAGGCGCGTTCGACCAGAATGCGGCCATCGGCGCCGCGCACTTCGTAGGTCTGCGTAAACAGCGTGCGGAAGCTGCAATCAAAGTGGCCCATGACGCCCGATGGAAAACGCAGCACACCCACCATACGCTCGTCAACGCCGGAACGCGCGCCGAAATCGGCCAGCGCGCGCGCCTCGACAGGTTCTTCGCCTGTGAGGTGGCGCATGATATTCAGGCAGTAGCAGCCCACGTCCATCAGCGCGCCGCCGGCCAGCGCCGGGTCGAGCCGGATGTCTTCTTCGCTGCCGATCATAAAATTGAATGTGGCCTGGATGAATTGCAGTTTGCCCAGCGCGCCCGAATCGACCAGTTCTTTCACCTTGTCGGTCTGCGGGTGAAAGCGGTACATAAAAGCTTCGGACAGCAGCAGGCCTTTCTGCGCGAAGACATCGGCCATCTGCTGCGCTTCGGCGGCGGCGCGCGCCAGCGGCTTTTCGCACAGGACATGCTTTCCGCCTTCGGCGCAGGCGATACTCCATTCGCCGTGCATGCCGTTGGGCAGCGGGTTGTAGATGGCATCGATTTCCGGGTCGGCGATCATTTCTTCATAGCTGCCGTAGGCTTTGGAGATACCGTGTGCAGCGGCGAAATCCTGGGCGCGCGCTAGATCGCGGCTGGCGACGGCGGCCACCACGCCGTTAGACGACTGCTGGATGGCCGGAATCACATGCCGCGCGCCGATGCGCGCCGTGCTGATGATGCCCCAACGAATTTTGCGAGTCATAGATTGTTCCCTATCATTAAAAGATGGCGCAAATTCACGGTGATTGTGCTGTATATCGCTTTAAGAAACAAGGCGTGTGATCGACCTCAGCGCCCCCACCAGGCGCGCAGCAGCAGTTCGACGCCCAGCACCAGCGCCCAGCCCACATAACTGGCGCCGAGTGTCTGCCCCAGCTCCCAACCAGCGCGGAAGGCCAGCCAGGCGATAAGCACAAACACGAATGTCGGGATCAGCCCCCAGACAAGCGTCTGCGCGTAATCGGTCATAGCGGCCTTGTCGCCGTTTTCTGCGCTGTAGATGATCCACAGCGAAAGGGGGACGTTCAGCGGCATGGTGGCCGTAATGGCTGCCAGCGTGCGCGAATGTTGGCGCAGCACCGCCACCAGAATAATCACCAGAATAGAAACGCCCACCGGAATCACTTGCCGTAGGGTATCGTTCATAACCCCTCCTCTGCGCGAAAGATCAGGCTGATTCTAGCAAATCGGCGTTCAGCCAATGCATACCGTTTGCGGATCATGTGTAACTGCTGGTATGGTTGTGCTGCGCCGCGCTTATCCGCAGGGGGTGTTTATGCCGTTCACCTTTATTGCCCCTTATCGTGTCCGTTACCATGACTGCGATGCCTACGGCCATATGCGCCAGGCCAATTATCTGCGCTATATGCAGGAAACCGCTGTCGAAGCCTCTGCCGCTGTGGGCTATGATCTGCTGCGCTATAACGATCTCAACCAGCGCTGGCTGATCCGCGAAACGCACATCGAATTTATTCAACCGCTGTTCTTTCAAGACGAATTCGTGGTCAAAACGTGGGTGGCGGGTTTCCGCCGTATCCGCACGCAGCGCCACTACGAGTTTTACCGCGCCGAGACACTGGTGGCGCGCGCCTATACTGATTGGGTGCTGATTGACCTGCGGACGCGCCAGCCTGTCGCCGCCTCACAGCAGATGATCGCTGCTTATGCGCGCGGCGAACCGTTCCCGGAACTGGCGGCGCACAGCCGCTTTCCCACACCGCCGCCGCCCCCGCCGGGCGTGTTTCGTGAGCGGCGGCGCGTGCTGTGGGAGGACATCGACACCGAGCAGCATGTGAACAACGCGCGCTACCTCGACTTTGTCGCCGATACCGCTTTCGAGGTCAGCGCGTTTCTGGGCTGGCCGCTGGAACGCCTGCGGCGGGAGGGGTTTATCATCGTCATGCGCGACCAGCATATCGCCTATAAGCAGCCAGCGGTGTTGGGCGATGAACTGGAGATCGCGACTTACGTCTATGGCCTGAAGCGCATCAGCGGCACGCGCTTTTTTAACATCACGCGCCTGAGCGATGGCGCGCTGCTGGCGCAGGTGCATTCCGGGCTGGTCGCGGTACACCCGCAAACCGGCAAACCGACGCGCATCCCGCCGCATTTCATCAGCGAATGCGCGCCGAATCTGGTGCTCGGCTGACCGATACCGCTGTCAGCGATTTGTTGTACACTGAGCGTGATCGAGGAGGTATCCCTAATGTCAGCCTCGCCCAACGCGCAGCATTGGACGGCAGCAGCCTAGCTTGAATTTGAAGAAAAGAGTGAGATCAAGCACGAGTTATTATGCGGGCGAGATTTATGCGATGGCCGGCGTCAGCCCCAACCACAATCGTATCGCGATGTACACATCAAGCAGCCTGGCTGCACAGCTCCAAAAGCGCTCGTGCAACATTTTGGGCAGCGACCAGCAGGCGGTGATCGCGCTTGCTTCGCTTCGCTGCACGCTGGCCGATGTCTAGGCCACAGTCGAGTTCGAAGACGCGGCTGCTGCCCAGCAGTAAATCAACGGATGGGGCGTGCGCAGCGGCGCTGCCATGCGGGCATGGTGATTCGCAGCAGTTGCATTCTCCTTTTTGCTCCCGTACAATGACGCGCGATCGGCTAGCGCACGTGAGGCAGGCATGATTGCTGCGACTGACCGTCCCTGGAATTCCGCGACAACCTTGTATATCGCCCGTAAAATTCAGGCGTTTGCTGCCGAGCGCAGCGCGCCGCTGAAGGTGCTGAATATGGGCTGCGGCGGCGCGATCACCACGCAGGCGCTGCACCCCGACGGTTATGACCAGTACGGCTACGATATTGCGCTCAACAAGAGCGTGGTCTATCCGGTCGTCTCCAAACTGTACCCCGACGATTATCAGGAACGCTTTATCCAATCGGTCGATGAGCGCACCATCCCTTTCGCCGATAATACGTTCGATGTCATTTTCGCCAATCAGGTGTTTGAGCATGTGCGTTTCATGGATAGGATGTTCGAGGAATGCGCGCGCGTACTGCGGCCTGAGGGGATGCTGATTGCGCTGTTTCCCTTTGCCAGCGTGCCCATCGAGTTTCATCTCAAGATTCCGTTCGCGCATTGGATACCACCGGGGCAGGCGCGCGTCAATTATCTGCGCCCGTTTTATGCGCTGGGGCTGCGCCCGAAAGAGGCGGGGAAAAATAGCTATGAAAGCGCCGTCTACTGGGAACAGTACATGCGCGATTTCACCTACTATCGCCTGAAAAACGAAGTGGTCATGCTCATGGAGTACTACTTCGAGAGGTGGGAAGACGATACCGCTGCTTATATTGAGGCGCGCCGTGATCTGTGCGACGTAAACCCAACGCTCAAGCTCAAGCTGCTGAAAGCATTTCTGGAACACTTCCCACACAAACCGCTGCTCTATTACCTGGTTGGCAATTACTTCGGCGCGACGCTGGCGATGCGCTGCCCGCGCAAAAAGTAACCAGACCTGACTGTGCTTATGCTGCCTTATTGGATCAATTCGACACTGGCCGCGACGCCGGGGCTGCTGTGGATGTTTGTGGGCGTGGGGCTGCCGTGGGCGCTGCTGCTGCTGCCGCGCGCCGATCGCCGCCAAGCGGCGCTGGTGGCGGCGCTCACGCTGGCGACGGGGCCGGCGCTGCTGACGGCCTGGATGTTCGTGCTGGGCAGCGTGCCGAATGCCGCTTTGCTGCGCACAGAATGGATACTGGGCGGCAGCGCTGCGCTGGCGCTGGCCGGCTGGGGACTGGTGTGGAGGGTTTTCGGCGGTCAGTTTTCAGTTTTCCGGCAGGCGCGCCCGGCGCTCTGGCTTAAGACGCTGGTCTTCGATGAAAAGCTGATTATGGCGCTGATCGTCGTGGCGCTGGCGATTCGCTGGCTGAACGTGGCCTACTGGCCGCATATGGCCTACGACGAGATGTGGGTGTACGGCTATCAAGGCCGTCTCTACACGCTGGTGGGGAATATCCCGGCGCATATTGGCTATTACCCGCAGTTTTTGCCGCTGCAATTCAGCTATCTGCAAATCGTAAGCATGGGCGGAATCGATGACCACGCGGCGCGCGCGGTGCTGCCGTATCTGCATCTGGGGAGCATTCTGGCGGCCTATGTGCTGGGCGCGCGGCTGTTCAACCGGCGCACGGGTTTTTATGCCGCCGCCATCTGGGCGTTTTATCCGCATGTCGGCGAATGGTCGCGCTTTGGCGATCTGGAGATTCCGCTGGCGTTTTTGTTCACGCTGGCGGCGGCCTTTTTCCTGCTGGCGTGGCGCGCGCCCAACCGGCGTTACGCGCTGCTGGCGGGTTTCGTGCTGGGAATCGCGCTGTGGACAAAACCGACGGCGGGGGCTTTTGTGTGGGGGGTGCTGCTGCTGCTGGCGGCGGATTTGCTGCGCGTGCGGCTGAGCTGGCGCGCCTGGCTGCCGCGTTTCGGCGTCGCTTTCTGGACAGGGCTGGCGTGCATTCCGTTGGGCGGGGTATGGTATGTGCGCAATGTGCTGTTGGGGCACGCGCCGCTGGTGCTGCCTGAAGGCTTCTGGCTGACACAGGCAGCGCGCAGCGGCAGCGAATTCGGCTGGCTGCTGCTGGCGGGGGCGGCGCTGCTGCTGTATCTGGCGCCACACGAGCGACAGGCACTTTTCGGCTATCTGCGGCGCACGATACCGGGCGTGGCGCTGGTTTTGTTGGCCGTGCTGCCGTCGCTTCTGTTCCCGCGCCGTATGCTGCTGTTGGAATATGCGGCGCTGGCGGCGGGGGCGGCGCTGCTGTGGTGGGCGCTGCGTCCGCGCCTGTTGGCCGCTGCGCAGCGCGAAGATACGCAAAAAAGCGGCTGGCTGCTGCTGCTGGCGCTGCCGTATTTTGTGACCTGGTTTTATTCCTACAGCTATCATTACCGCCTGTCGTTTGCCATCGTGCCGCTGCTGATTATGCCGACAGCGCTGGTGCTGGCGCGCTGGCTGACGCCCGAACGCTGGTTGGGCGCAGGGCGGCGGGGGCTCACGCTGGCGCTGCTGGCGCTGGCCTTCTGGGGGATCGTCAACCCGCTGTATGATCGTCACGCTGGCTGGATGTGGGATTACGCGATGCCCACTGATTTTTTGCGCTATGAATCCGGCAATTGGGCGCTGATGCGCATCGTTTTCGCGCTGCAAGAGTTTAAGCGCGTTTTCGGCCTGCCGCTGAACGTCGCGGCGCCGGGTGTGCAGCGCCTGCCGTTTTTCTTCCCGCTGGATGTGATCGACATCGAAGATGTGCCGACACGGCTGGAAGATCTGCGCGGCAGAAATCACTATGTTTACAGTTTCGAGGGCGAACGTATGTATCGCGGGGTGCACCCGCTGGTCAACGAAGTGGCCGGGGCGCGCGCGCTGAACTATGTGATGATCTCGTCTTCCACACTGGCGGATAACGATTTTCTCTATGAACTGTACTACCTTGACCTCGACGCGCGCTATCGTGCGCCCGCCGCGCTCACGCCGGGCTGCACGCCAGACGCCGAAGTGCTGTTTGGCGGCTTCGCGCTGTTTTACGGCTGCGCTGTGGAAACGCAAACGCTGCGCCCGGATGCCCCTGTGCCGATCACGCTCTACTGGCACAGTATCGCGCGCGCGGATGCGGATTATATGATCGCCGTGCATCTGGTGGATGCCGAAGGCAGTGTGCGTGAGGTGTATGATGGGCCGGTGGCGCGCGCGGATGATCGCTACTACTATTCAACGCTGTTCTGGGCGCCGGCGGAGTATGTGCAAGACCGGCGCACGCTGAGCATCAGCAACCCCGATACGGCGGCGGGCGCCGGATATCGACTGGTGATCGCCATGTACCGCCTGAGCGATGGCGCGCGCGTGCCTGTGACGATTGACGGCGCGGCGGCGGGCGACAGCTATACGCTGGAAGTGTCTTTCGTGGTTGAACGCTGAAACATGCTGCTTATGAGCTTTGACCAAAAAGCTGCGCCGGCGCATATGACATTCTGCACAAGAGAAGCATGATAAACATCACTAGGTGCTTAACGCTTTGCGCATGACAATAAAGGTTGTAAACAGATTTTTAACAACTATATCAATTTGTACACAAATGCATCCGCTCTGTTGGGGTCAGGCGGACAAGATGCATGTCTGACGGGTGAAGAGATTTATTAAAATAGATTTTCGAAGAGAAGGCGTCCGTATTATGACGGGCGCTTTCTTTTATTTTGCGGGGGTTAGCGCGCCAGTATCGGCGCGCAGCCGTCGCTCAGCGACAGCCCGTTCGGCCCCAGATAGCCGGACCCGCCCGCCGGCGGCGCGACAATGGCCCAATTGATACTCGCCGTGTCCGGGGGATTCAGTTCAAAATCCACGACTGATAAGCGCGCAGACACAGGACGATGATGAGGGGCAACCGTTACGTAACATGAGCGTTTCTATTTTTGTCGGTTGTAATAGACCCATCAATGGTTTGAAAAGTTGCACATTATCCTAACTGTTGGCAAACTTTTGCTGACCGCATGTGGGGAGCGTGCGTCAGTAGGGAGTAACGTAGATTGACTATTGACGAAAAATTAAAGGCTGTGCCCATTTTTATCGATCTGGACGATGAGCAGATCGCACAGTTAGCCGCGCTTGGTCAGGTGATCTCTATCGAACGCGACCAGATCGTTTTTCGCGATGGCGATGATTCGGAACACGTTTATTTTATCCTGAGCGGCAGTGTGTCGATCTTCAAACACGATGAAACGGGCAAACAGTATGAATTGAAAACCGAACACGCGGGCGATTTTTTTGGCGAGGTGGCGGTGCTGGACGGGGGGCGGCGTTCGGCCACTGTCAAGACGCTGCTGCCGTGCGAATTTTTTATTCTCTCGCGCCAGGCATTCTTGTCGCTCATCCAAACGTCGCCGACGCTGCTGACGCGGCTGTTCACGGCGCTGACCAGCGATATGCGCGCCTCGACCGAGCGCTATCTGCGCGAGGAACTGGAAAAACAGCGCTTGCAGAGCGAGATGGAGTTAGAGCGTCACCGCGCGCTGGCGCAGATGGTGGCGGGCGTCGCCCATGAATTGAACACGCCGCTGGGCATTATCAATACGGCGGCGGGTCTGATCAAACAGCGCCTGCAATCCGACGTGTTTACCAACGTGGGCTTTGACCGCAAAACACGCGCGATTTTTGAGGATATTGTCGAAGCGGCGACGCTGATGGAAGCCAACGTGATGCGCGCGCACAAGCTGGTGCAGAGCTTCAAAAATGTGTCTGTCAGCCAGATCGCCGACACCAAGAAACGGCTGGACATCGCCGAAGTGATTATCGAAACGCTCAGCCTGTACAAAATCAGCGCGCGCCGCGCCAAAATCGACATTCAGTTTCAGGATGCGCTGGGCGATCACACGCGCATCTGGTTGGGGTATCGCGGTTATCTGTCGCAAGTGCTGCTCAATCTGCTGACCAATATCGAGCGCTACGCTTACCCGCGCGAGGTGGGCGGCGCGGCGCAAGTGGTGCTGTCGGCGGATGATACGCGCGGGGTTTACATCGTGGTCGTGCGCGATCACGGGCGCGGCATCCCGCCGGAGAGTCTGCCGCGCGTGTTTGACCCCTTCTTCACGACCGGGCGCGCGGAGGGCGGCACCGGGCTGGGGCTGGCCATCGTCCACAGCATGATGACCAGCGGGCTTAAGGGCAGCGTGACCCTCGAATCGACGGTCGGAGCAGGCACCAGCGTGATTCTGGCCTTCCCGCAGACTATCGAAGAGTAGTTGAAAGTTTTGGCGTTTCGGGCGATAGTTTTAGGAGCAGCAGACTGTTTTGGGGGCAAACATGACGGAAAAAACGTGGCCGATTCTGGTGGTGGACGATGAGCCGGATGTGCTGGCGATCTCGCGGCTGACGATGAAGAATTTCGAGGTTTACGGCGTGCCGGTGGACATTGTGACGGCCAGCAGCAAGGCGCAGGCCATTGATCTGCTCCACCAGAGATTCAGCCGCCCGGACAGCGATCTGCCTATGGTGGCCGTCGCGGTGATCGACGTGGTGATGGAAACTGACGCCGCCGGGCTGGAACTCTGCTGGTATCTGCGCGAGATGATGAACAACCGCCTGACGCAGATTTATGTGCGCACCGGGCAGCCCGGCGTGGCGCCAGAGCGGATGGTGATGGATCGTTACGACATCAACGGCTACTTTTCCAAGATCGAAGCCACCGAGGACAAATTGTATTCGATCGTTAAAGCCGGCGTGCGCCAGTTTTACTTTATGCAGGTGGCGATGAGTCTTTCGGCGGCGCTGGATAAGCTGATTATGGTCTCCGATTCGCGGGCGAAAATGCGCGCGCTGCCCGTGCGGCTGGAAGTCGATTATGACGATCCGGCGATGAAGGTCGCGCAGTGGATGAACGGCGAGCTGGTGGGGACAGTGGTCTACAGCGCCGAAGAAGCGCAGGAGGCGCGCGAACGGCTGGATCTGGTTCCCGGCGTAACGCTTAACGATCAGGGCGATAAATATGTCGTCGAAGGCAACACGCTCTACATCAAGGTCAACGCCAGCGAGCAGAATGCCGCTGTGTGGCGCATCTCATCGCCCTCGATGCTGCCACCCGATTTTCACACCGTGCTGACCTACCGCTACCTAAAATCGGCGGCGACGCTCTGGAAACGCGCGCAGTAGCTCAGGGCTGCTCGTCACTTGGCGGCGGCGGATACTGCGGCGGCGGATACTGCTGTTGTGGCGGGTACTGCTGTTGTGGCGGATAGGGAGTGCGACCCGTGCGCTGCATCCGCGCCAGTTCTGCGGGTGTGGGCGGGTGGAAGGGCGAAACTGGCGTGCGCGCCGGATCGGTCTTGGGGCGTTTGCCGCCGCCGAAAATCTGGCGCGCGAAAAACAGCAGCAGCGCGATCACGGCGCTCAACAGCAGCGGCAAAAAGATCACCACGCCGGCTTGCAGCAGGCGCATATCGAGCGTGATGGTCGGCGGCAGCAGATTAGCGCCTTCGGGCGTGCCCAGATAGTAGGCCACGAACACGCTGGCGCCCAGCACCAGCAGCAAGTAGGCGATTTGCAGCAGCCCCTTGATGATGCGAATCAGCAAAAACAGCGCCAGCAGCGCTCCCAGAAAGCCGGCGCCGATCAACAAGAGCGTATTGGTTTCCATGAGGTTTGATGTCCTGTACTTCTGGACTAAGGGGACAAGCGCCGCGCGTGCCCGCGCCGCCAGGCGATCAGCAGCAGCACGATGCCCGCCAGCAGCAAAACAGGCAGGAGCCAACGCAGCGCGGCCAGCGGCGATTCGCCCGTATCTGGCAGGCCGCTGACACCCAGGAAGGCGAAACGCGCACATTGGCGTGTGCCGCCCGTGTAGGTGAAGCAGGCTTCGTTGGTGAAGTCCTGCGCGGTGGCGTTTTCAGAGACGCGCACGCTGATCGTGAGGACGATGCGCCCGCCCGGCGCCAACTGCGCCTGTGTCAGCACCACCTGCTGCCCGCTGACGACGGCTGCCGCCGGCTCTACCGAAAGAATGGTAAGAGTCGTGGGCACGCTGTCTTCGATGCGAATATTGCGCGCGGTGGTGTTGGTCGGGTTGATGACGCGCACGGTGTAGGTAAGCGTGTCGCCGGGTGAGACAACAGGCGGATCCGCGGATTTGAGGATGAAGGGACTCTGGATGACGACGGGGGTGACGCCAGCCGCGCCCACCGAACCACTGCCAGAAATGGGACTGACGCCGTTGGATGTCACCTGAATCTGTGCGCCGCCGGATTGTCCCGGTTGGAGCGTGCCGATCTGGCAGGTGACGACGCCGCCGACTTCAAGACACTGGTTGGGGCCGCTGCCGCTGGCCGCCTGGAAGCGCACGCCCGCGCCGAGATTTTCGACGACGGTCACGTCGTTGGCCGCGCTTTCGCCGACGTTGTTGACCGTGATGTCAATCGTGTTGCCGTCGCGCGCGACGCGCGTCACAGCCAGCGCGGGCGTGCTGCTGGGTGTGCGCGTCGGCGTGCGCGTGAAGGTCGGCGATGCTGTGTTGGTGGGCGTGCGCGTGAAGGTGGCCGTCGGCGTGTTGGTGGGCGTGCGCGTGAAGGTCGGCGTAAACGTCGCCGTCGCCGTAAAGGTGGCGGTGGCCGTGTTGGTGGGTGTGCGCGTAAAGGTGGGCGTGCGCGAAGGCGTCAGTGTCGGCGAGGGCGTAAACGTGGCGGTCGGCGGCGAGCTGAGCACCGTCGTATCCTGCGCCGCGTTGTTATTGGCCGGGTCGATGTCGATACTGGTGGTCGAAACGCTGGCATTGTTGGTGATGATAGCGGGATTGTTGGGAATGACGCTGATGCTCACCACAGTCGCCGCGCCAGGGCCAAGCGCACCCAGATTGCAGGTAACGACACCGCCCGCTTCGGTGCAGCCCGCGCTGGCCGAAACAAACGTGACGCCAGGCGGCAGTGTATCGCTCAGCACGACGTTGTTGGCCGCGCCCGTGCCGATATTGCTGACGTTTAAGGTGTAGCTGAGCGTATTGCCAACCACAATCGGATCTGGCGAATCTCCTTTGCTCAGGGCCAGATTCGCCGGCGGCGTGATCGGAATACTGGTGGCGAATTCTGATGTGTTGTTGGTCGTGTTGTTGGTGGCGGTCGCGCTGACGAATGAGCCGGCAGGCACGCCCACGCCAAAATTGAAGGTAAAGGTGGCGTTGCCCGCGCCATCGGTCGTCACGTTGGCGCTGCCGATGAACACCGCGCCTTCGCCGTTGCCGCTGGGGTCTGCTGCCGGGCTGTAATGAAAATCGAGGCGGAACGTGGTGCCGGGTGTCGAATTGAGCGTGCCGTTGATTTGAATAGTGGTGAGATCGGCCAGCGCGCTGATCAGCACCGGGAAATTTTGTAAATCATTGGGGCCGGCGTCGCCATCGCCAACATCGTTGCCTGTGATACCATCACTGTTCAGGTCGATGCCCAGCCCAGCGTTATTGTCGATAGCGTTGGCGAACAACCGGTTGCCCAGCCCGCCGAGATGGGCGATGCCAGCGCCGGCGTTGGCGGTGATGCTGTTGGTCGTGATGAGGTTGTTCTGGGCGTTGGTGGTCAGCAGGACGCCATCGGCGGCATTCTGCGTGAGGTTGTTGGCGCTGATGGTGTTGTTGGCGGCGTTGGTTACCAGCGCCACCCCGGAGGCCAGTTGGAAGGGAATGGTATTGCCGGTCACATTGTTATTGGCGGCGTTGATTTCGATCTGCACGCCGTTGGCGCAGTTGCCGCGCGTGAACACGCCCGCCGCCACGCCAAAGGTATTGCTGGAGACGGCGTTGGTGTTTGTGCCCGCGCCGCTGATTAAAACGCCACTGCCGCCGTTGCCATAAATATTGTTGCCCCCGCCGATGGTGTTGTTGGTGGCGCTGCCCGTGATGAGCACGCCGCTTAAGCCATTGCCCCACGCGGGCGCCGGCGCGGGCGGCGGCGGCGCGGCCCAGTTGCACGGCAGTTCGTTGCCGATCAGGTTGCCAGAAATCGCGTTGTTCTGGCTGTTGATGCCCGTGATCTGGATGCCGTTCTGCACATTGCCGCCGATAAAGTTGCCGCCGTTGATGATGTTAGCGCGCGACTCTTCGATATAAATGCCGTTGAGCAGGTTCGAGACCGGGGTGCGGAACGCGCCGCCGGTGATATTAAAGCCGATGAAATTGCCCTGAATCGTGTTGCCGACCAGGTTGTTGCGGATGCTGATGCCGTTGCCGGTATTGCCGGCGATATAGTTGGCTTCGTTGGCGCCGGGGCCGCCGATCAGGTTGCCGTTGGCGCCCACTGCCAGCGCGATGCCGTCACCGTTGTTGGGCAGCGCCGTCGCGCCGAGCGTGTTCAGGCCGATGAAGTTGTTCTGGATAATATTGCCGGTGGCGGTCGGGCCGCTGATCAGAATGCCGTTGCCGCCGTTGCCCGAAATCACGTTGGCGCCGGGACTGATGATGGTACGACCGATGCGGTTGTTGGCCGAGTCGTTGATAAAAATGCCATTAGCGCTAAAGCCTGTAATGACAAAGCCATCAATCGTGCTGCCGCTGCCGCCGGTGTTGATCTGGAAGCCGTTGGCGCCCAGACCCGCCGCCGCGCCGTTGATGGTCTGCACCGGGCTGCTTGTGCCGTCGATAATCACCGCTTCGGTAATTGCCGGATAGGGTGCGCCGGGATTAAACGCGAAGGACGCCGCGAAGGTGATGACATCGGGCGTGCCCGGCGGGGCGTTGGCGAAGGCGTTGGCTTCCTCGATCGCCGCACGCAGGGTGCAAATGCCCCCGCCAATATCGCAAACCCCGTCGCCGGGAGCGGCATCGCCGCCGTCGCCCGCCGCGGTGACGATAAAGGTGACGGCATTGACCGGGCGCGTCAGGAGCAACGCCAAGACGAGCGCTGCCGCCACCAACAGCGCGTAACTCAGGCGTTTATGCTGCGCGAACCACGATCTTTGAAAAGCCACGTTTTACACGGCACTGTTCTAAAGATAAACGCATATTAAAGACGATACGCCTTTAACTGTATCACTTTCAGGGCGGAACACCAACGGTTTTCATGCCCCAAATGGCATCCATTTGCAAACTCTTACAATTTGCAAACGCACGCGCAATTATAAAAACCGCCGCCCAGCGTGTCGATGATACAAAATTGATAGATCAAAGCGGGAGAGACCCGCGCGTTCCCCGGCTGGCGTGCGCGCGTTGCGCCAGCCAGCGAGACAAGGGCCTGGCGCACGTTGAACATCAGACAGGCCAGGCTTTGATCAAGGTCTGAGTCGGTGTGATTCATCGGATACATTACACCTATCATAGAGATTCCACGCATATCGTCAGTATGCCCTTATCGATTAGCGATACACAATAGATGAAGTTATCTAAAAGACAGATTGATGGAGAGATCAGCTATGGTTGCTGCGACAAAGAGCGGAAAAGCGACAAATGGCACGCCCGTCGGTAAACGCTGGGTGTATTTATTCACAGAATGCGATCATGTCCAGGAGATGCTCGGCGGCTCGTGGGACAAAGTGCGCGCTCTGCTCGGCGGTAAAGGCTCTGGCCTGTTCGACATGACGCGCGCCGGCGTGCCTGTGCCGCCCGGCCTGACCATCACCACCGAAGCCTGCAATGCCTATCAGGCCAATGGCCATTTCCCCGACGGCATGTGGGAACAGGTGCAGGAAGCGCTGCAAGCGGTGGAAGACGCCGCCGGGAAAAAATTCGGCGACGGCAGCAACCCGCTGCTGGTTTCTGTGCGTTCTGGGGCGAAATTCTCGATGCCGGGTATGATGGACACGGTGCTCAATCTGGGCTTGAACGACACAACAGCGCAGGCCATTATCAAGCTGACGGACGACGAACGCTTCGTTTATGACTCGTACCGCCGTTTCGTGCAGATGTTTGGTTCGGTGGTGATGAACATCGAAGACGAGGCGTTCGAAGACCTGATTACCGAAGCCAAGAAGCGCAAAGGCGTGAAGCAGGATGTCGAGCTGGCGGCGGACGATTGGAAAGCGCTGACGGCGGAATTCAAGAAAGTGTACGCCAAGCATGTGGGCGAAGACTTCCCGCAAGATCCTTACAAGCAGTTGGCGCTGGCGATCGAGGCGGTCTTCAAATCGTGGAACGGCAAGCGCGCGGTGGATTATCGCAATGCCGCCGGCATCGCCCACGATCTGGGCACAGCCGTGAACGTGCAGACGATGGCCTTCGGCAACATGGGCGCCAACTCTGGCACGGGCGTGGCCTTCACGCGCAACCCCTCGACGGGCGAAAAGAAGCTGTTCGGCGATTATCTGATGAACGCGCAGGGCGAAGACGTGGTGGCCGGCATCCGCACACCGCTGCCGATCGCGCAGCTCGAAAAAGAGAACCCCGAAGTGTATGCCCAGTTCATGGACATCAACCAGAAGCTGGAAAAACACTACCGCGAAATGCAGGATGTGGAATTCACTATCGAACGCGGCAAGCTGTGGATGCTGCAAACGCGCGATGGCAAGCGCACAGCGCGCGCGGCGGTGCGTATCGCCGTCGAAATGGTCGAAGAAAAACTTATCAGCAAGCAGGAAGCGGTGCTGCGTGTTTCTCCCAGCCACGTTGACCAACTGCTGCACCCGCAGTTCGATCTGGACGCCAAAGCCAGCGCCGAACAGACCGGGCGCTTTATGGCCAAGGGCGTGAATGCGTCGCCCGGCGCGGCGGTCGGGATCTGCGCGTTTGACGCCGATGTGGCCGAACGCTGGGGCAAGGCCGGGCGCGCGGTCATCATGGTGCGTCCCGAAACCAAACCCGACGATGTTCACGGGATGCTGGCTTCTAAAGGCATTCTGACCAGCCGCGGCGGGGCCACCAGCCATGCCGCTGTAGTCGCGCGCCAATTCGGTGTCCCCTGCGTCTGCGGCGCCGAAGCGCTGGAGATCGACCTGCGTGGCCGGATCATGAAAGTCGGCAAGCTGGTGATCAAGGAAGGCGATACCGTCTCGATTGATGGCGGCACGGGCGAAGTCTTCATGGGCGAAATCAAGCGCATCGAACCGGACTTCGCGCGGGAAACGTATCTGCGCAAGCTGCTGAGCTGGGCCGATGAATTCCGCCGCATGGACGTGTACGCCAACGCCGACTATCCGCAGGATGCGCGCCGCGCCCGCGATTACGGGGCGGTCGGCATCGGTCTGTGCCGCACAGAGCACATGTTCTTCCAGGAAGAACGCCTGCCTATCGTCCAAGCCATGATCCTCTCCGAACCCAACAGCGCGGCCGAAAAGGTCGAGCTTAATAAGCTGCAAGTCTTCCAGCACGACGATTTCTACGGCATCTTCAAGGCGATGGACGGCCTACCGGTGATCGTGCGTCTGCTCGACCCGCCGCTGCACGAATTTATGCCCGATCACGAACATCTGGCACTGCGTGCCGCTGGGCTGCGTCTGGTGGGGGATCGCCCGAACGAACTGTCGCGCGTCGAACAACTGATGAGCGCGGTGGAAGGCCTGCGCGAATTCAACCCGATGCTTGGTCTGCGCGGTTCGCGGTTGGGCATCGTGCGCCCGGCGATCAGCGAAATGCAGGTGCGCGCGCTGTTCGAAGCCGTCTGCCAGTTGGCGCAGGAGGGCGTAACGGTCTACCCCGAAATCATGGTGGCCGTCACCAATCACGCTAATGAGGTGAAGGTCATGCGCGAACTGATCGATCGCGTGGCCGCCGAAGTCATGACGCAGATGGGCGTGCAAGTTGAGTACAAAGTCGGCACGATGATCGAACTGCCGCGCGCGGCGATCACGGCCGACCAGATGGCGCAGTATTCGGAATTCTTCTCGTTTGGCACTAACGACCTGACGCAGACGACGTTCGGCATCAGCCGCGACGACGCCGAAGGCAAGTTCCTGCTGTACTATGTCGAAAACGGCCTGCTGCCGGAAAATCCCTTCCAGCAGTTGGATGAAGAAGGCGTTGGCTACCTGGTCGATCTGGCGGTGCAAAAAGGCCGCAAAGTCCGTCCCGATCTGGAAGTGGGCATCTGCGGCGAGCACGGCGGCGACCCGAAGAGTATCGCCTTCTGCAACAAGGTCGGCCTAAACTATGTGAGCTGCTCGCCCTTCCGCGTGCCGGTGGCGCGGCTGGCGGCGGCACACGCCGAACTGAAGGCGCAGGGCTTCAAGGCGAAAGACGACAAATAAGACAGGAATTACGCCACTGAGAACAGATAAGGGCGCAGCGCGCTGCGCCCTTATGGGAAAAATCCGGTTCAACGTCGTAACTCCTATAGGAATATTGGGCGGGGCGGGCCGGCGGTTCGCCCCTGTTTCCCGAAAGCAGCAGAAACAAAAAGAGGCATCTCCTGAGCGGGACGCCTCTTTTTGCAGTTGATGAGTGCCTAAATCTGGCGGATGATGTTGGAAAAGATGTTGCCGATCGTTGGCCCCAGAAGGGCGAGGATGATAATCACCACGACCGATACCAACACCAGGATCAAGGCGTATTCGACAAGGCCTTGACCTTTCTCACGTGGATGATACAACATGAGTGTCTCCTTGATAAAATAGATAATGACATCATGGATGCCCTAAAATTGAGCGTATCACAATTCTCCGGTTGGCGTCAATAGAAATGCATGAAGAAAATATCAATAATACGCTGAAAAAAAGCGCGCGGATAAGATCATGTAATTATTCTTATCGTCATGTTGAGCCACAGAACAGAGTATTGAGGGGCATGCCAATAAGCGCGTTACGGGTTAGGCTGGCGGCCTGCGTTGGGGGTCAAGAATCACGCGCGGGCACATTGCGCCTGAAATAAAAAGCGGCCCTTGCGGGCCGCCCTGCTGTTGTGACAGCGATTAGAGCTGTTGGACGATGTTCGAGAAGATGTTCCCGATCGTCGGGCCAAGCAGCGCCAGGATGATGATGACGACAATCGACACCAGCACCAGAATGAGCGCGTATTCGACCAGACCCTGACCCTTTTCACGCGGCATATACAACATGATGAGTTCTCCTTGTTATGATAAACATGGCTGCAAGAACAGCTAGACGTAATATAGCATAGCTTGACAGACGAGTCAAAGGGGTGGGTCTTAATTCTTTGAATTTTTATAATTTCTTCACGAATTGCCGGGCGGGATGGCGTCGAGGTGCGCACCGAGCTTTTGCAGCGCGCGCTGCAAGGCCGGCGTGGTCAGCGTCTCTGCCAAACGGCTGATGTAGTAGCGATCGTTCAGGTTGCTGGCGTAAATCGCCGTCAGGCTGTGCGGCGTGGGATGGCGCAGCAGGTAAGGGTATTCCTCGTTCAGGTGATGGCGCAGCGCGGCCAACAGTGTTTCGACCGCCATCTCGCGCTTGTCGATGCGCAGCCGCAGCGTTTGGCGCTGGCTGGCGGGCAGCCCGTTAGCGTCCGCTGCCGCATACACGCCGTCGAGCAGTTTTCGCGCTTGCGCGATCCACGCGCGCAGCGGCGCGTGCGCAACTTCGGGCGGGCGCGCGCCGCGTAAGGTCAGGCTGATGGCCGTGAAAAATGTCCGCACATAGCGCATAAGGCGCGCATTCCTCTCGTTAGCGAAGCCCGCATTCTACCGAGCGGCGGCGCAGGCGTCAACGCGCCGCCGCATTTATGAAGAATTTCCGAAAAAGCGAAAAATCAACGCTTTTTTGATAGACGCCCTCTACAATAAAGATATGAGTAACACAATTGAGGCGTGACAGACTTTCAGGATGAGGAACAAGGGATGGGGCTGCGCGTAAGCTGGCATAATTCGCACACACTGCGCTGTGAATGTATGGGGCACTGGAACTGGAGCGGGTTCGAATTGGCGCTGGCCGATCTGAGCGCGTCGATCAACAGCGTGTCTTTCGTGGTGGATGTGATTCTGGACGTGATGCCCGGTGCGGCGCTGCCCGAAGGCGCACTGCTTCATCTGACCAAAGTGTTGGCCCAACTGCGCAATCATGGCCGTCTGGTGGTGCTGACGAGCGACGCGCCCACGCGCCAGATGGTGAAAGCTTTCCGTTTTCATGACCAGGCAGCAGACAGGCCGCTGCTGCTGGCGACGAGCATGGCAGAGATTGGGGCGCTGCTCACACGCGCGGCCTAAAGGATATCGGGCTTCATACGCAGACCGGCAGAGATATTCCCCCGCTATAAATTCCCCCGCGCCTTTATGTGAAGGACGCATCGGGAGCAGCCGCCTTTGTAGGGGCGCATTCGTGCGCCTCTACGCTATTATACGAACGATGCGTTCATGCCCGGCGTAGTCGGGCAGCACCGCGCAGCTTTGCGGGCGCAGCGCTTGCCACGCGGCCTGTGCCACTGCGTCACCTTGTCCCGCGCCGATTTCCAACAGCAGACACGCCCCCGCGCGGCAGACCGTCGGCGCCTGCGCCAATAAGCGGCGGATGATGTCCAACCCATCCGCGCCGCCATCCAGCGCCGGCAGCGGTTCGTAACGGCTGACCGCCAGCGTCGGCACTTCGGCAGATGGGATATAAGGCAGATTCGCCAGCAGCAAATCGACCTGTAGGCCGCGTTCAATGAGCGGCGCCAGCAGATCGCCCTGCATGAAGTCGATAGGCAGTTCATAGCGGGCGGCGTTGCGCAGCGCAACGGCCAGCGCTGCCGAGCTGATCTCGGTGGCAAAGACGCGCGCGCCGGGCACATGCCGCGCCAGGCCAACGGCCAGCGCGCCGCTGCCCGTGCCGACGTCAACCGCGCGCTGCACCCTGTTTTCGCGCGCGAAATCCAGCGCCGCTTCCAGCAGCAGTTCGGTTTCCGGGCGCGGAATCAGCACAGCGGGCGTCACCAGCAGTTCAAAATCGAAAAACGCGCGTTTCCCCAAGATATAGGGGATAGGTTCGCCCTGCGCGGCGCGCGCGACAAGCTGTTCATAGTGTGCTGCTTGCTCGGCCGTCAGCAGCACTTCGCCGTGCGCCAGCAGATACGCGCGTGCAACGCCCAGCGCCGCCATCAGCAAAAGCTGCGCGTCCAGCGCCGCCGAAGCCGACGCGCTGAGCTGCGCGCGCGCCGCAGAAAGCTCAGCCTCAATGTTTAGCGCTCGCGTATCAACCACAGCGTATAGTCGCCTGTCCTGCCGGAATAGCCGCGTGCGATAATGTAGTATGTGCCGTCGTTGGGCAGCCGATAACGTTCGATCAACGAGTTCAGGCCTTCGCCGCCGTCGTCGTCATAGGCCAACACCTGATAGTCGCTGTCCATCAGCACAAGATAGGTGTCAAAATCGCCGTCCATCTGAATGGTGACGCGCTGGCCAGCCTCGCCCCGGAACGCCCACTGGTCGCCGCCTTCTGTGGTCACCCTATCGTTTACGCTCATGCCATACTCCAGCGTGCCGGCTTCTTCTGGCACGGGCGACGGCGTGGCGGTGGGCACAGGCGTATTGGTTGGGCGCGTTTCGCTGTAACTCAATTGCAGCGTATACAGGCCGGTGCGCCCGGCAAAACCGCGCGCGACAATGGTATAGGTGCCGTCGAAAGGCAGTTCATAGGCGGCGATGAGCGCATCGGTGCTGTCGCCGCTGTCGTCGTCGCGCGTCAGTTCGCGCCCGTCCGAATCCAGCAGCAGCAGATAGGTGTCGAAGTTGCCTTGCATACTGATCGTGACATAATCGCCTGCGCTGCCGCGAAACGTCCAGGTGTCGCCTTCTTCGGTCGTCACTCTGCCGCTGACCAGGTCACCGTAGCTGACCTCCCCCTGATCAATTGTGACGGGCAGCGGCGTGGCGAAAATTGGCTGTGGCACCGCCGCGACAGCCGTTGCGGTGCGCGGCGGGATATTGTTCAGGAATTCCAGATGCAGCGAATACACGCCTGCGCCGCTGGCGAAGGCGCGCGCTTCGATGACATAGGTGCCGTCGTTGGGCAGCACAAAACCGATGATCTGCGCGTTGAGATCGCTGCCGCTGTCGTCATCGTTGGCCAGTGTGCGCCCATCGCTGTCGTACAACGTCAGATAGTTGTCAAAATCGCTCTCCATGCGGATCGCTACCAGATCGCCCGCCTGCCCCTGAAAACGCCATTCGTCTTCTTCGTCGCGGGCGATCACATCGCTGACAGTATCGCCGTAAATGAGCGTGCCGCCAGGTGTGTTGCTGGCGATAAAACTGCCGCCGCCAGCAAGCATGAACGCCACAAACCCTACCAGCATCACCAGAAAACAGGCGAGAGTCGAAAGGCAGCTCCACCCGGTCGAGGCGCGTCGCGTCATGTTGTTAAGCCCCCGCAGCTAATTTTTCAGCTTGATCCTGCATAATCAGCCCGTCGATAAACTCGTCTATGTCGCCGTTCATCACCGCCGCCAGATTATAGCTGGTCATGTTGATGCGGTGATCGGTCACACGGTTCTGTGGATAATTATACGTGCGAATCTTTTCCGAGCGATCACCTGTGCCAACCTGATCGCGGCGTTCGCTTTCGCGTTCGCGGCGCTGTTTTTCTGCTTCCATTTCATACAAACGGGCGATCAACACCTGCATGGCGCGCTGGCGGTTTTGCCCCTGGCTGCGTTCGTCCTGCGACTGCGCCACTATGCCAGTCGGCAGATGCGTGATGCGCACGGCATTGTCGTTCTTCTGCACGTTCTGGCCGCCCGCGCCGCTGGCGTTGTAGGTGTCGATGCGCAGGTCTTTGGGGCTGATGTGAATATCGACTTCGTCCATTTCGGCCAGCACGGCGACGGTCACGGTGCTGGTGTGGATGCGCCCCTGACTTTCGGTGGCGGGCACGCGCTGCACCCGATGCACGCCGCTTTCGAATTTCAGGCGGCTGTACGCGCCCTTGCCTTTGATCTGGAAGACGATTTCTTTGTAGCCGCCGATGCCCGTGTTGTTTTCGTCCACCACGTCCACTTTCCAGTTGCGCGCTTCGGCGTAGCGTGCGTAGAGCCGGAACAAATCCGCCGCGAACAGGCCGGCTTCGTCGCCCCCCGCGCCGGCACGGATTTCGACAAACACGTTTTTGTCGTCGCGCGGGTCGCTGGGCAGCAGCAGCCGGCGCAGTTCGCCATACAGCTTTTGGATGCTGCCTTCCAGCGTGGCAATCTCTTCTTCGGCCAGCGCACGCAGATCGGCGTCGCTTTCTTCGTCGCGCAGCGCTTTGGCCTCGTCCAGTTCCTGCAATTGGCGCTTGTACTGGCGATAGTTTTCGACAATCTCCGTCAGGCCAGAACGCTCCTGGGCATATTCGCTGACCTTGGTGTAATCGGTCATGATGGTGGGGTCGGCCATCAGCCGTTCAAGTTCTTCATAACGGGCCTCGATGCCCGCCAAACGCTCTAACATGGGTCTGCACCTCGTAGACTCAACATATAAACATGAAAATTCGCTCCAGGAACGTCAAATGAGCCGTAGAGGACTGCTACAGCAGCACGCGCAGGGGTTTGCGGGGAAGAGGCGAAGGCATCAGAACCTCGAATTCTGGTGAGGATGTTGTCTTACATTATATGTGCAGAGTCGCCGCGTGGGTAGTGGTTTTCGCTTATGTTAGGGATGCGCTGAAAACGGCTAACCGACCACCTGCAACCTGCATCATGGCAGCCAGCGCGGCATGGTTTCGTCAATCAGCGGTGTCGCCGTGAGCCGGCGCAGCCCAGTGCCGTCGGCGTTCACCTGCCACAGATCATAGGCGGCGATAAAGGCCAGCGCCCGGCCATTCGGCGACCACGCTGCATCGAACGCTTGCAGTTCAGCGGTGACCGCCAGCGGTGCTTCTATCGCGCTGTCCAGAGCGCGCAGGTACAGGCGCGGCCGCCCCTGCGCGTCGTAGCGCGTGAAGGTGATCGACTCCCCGCCGGGCGCCCAAACCGGCGTATAGGCGAACTGTGTCAGGCAGCGGCGGCGGCCACCATCGCTGTTCATGATGCAGATTTCATCGCTGCCGCTGCGGAACAACACCCGCTGACCATCGGCGGACATCTGCATATCAAAAAACTGTTCGTGAATCTCTGGCTGATGCGGCAGCGGCGTCCAGTCATTGGGGGCGGCGATGTTGACGCTGTAGATTTGCGTTGTCGTGCCGTATACGACGATCAACAGCGTTTCGCCGTCGGAAAACCACAGCGGCGCGCTGAAATAGGCGTAGGGATTGCTGATGCGTGTGAGTTCGCGCCCGGCGAGATCGAGAATGGCGATATAGGTATCAAAACCGCCGGCGCTGCTGGCCAGTACGGCGATGCGCTGACCGTCGCTGGTGATAGCGAAGCTCAGCGCCGTCACGCCGCTGCTGCCGCCGTAAAAACGCTGTGTGATACCCGTTTGCATGTCCAGCAGCAGCAGGCGTTGGATGCCGCTGTCGCTGGCGATATAGACCAGCACAGCGCCGCGTTGTGCCCGTCCAATGTTTTGCGCCAGTAAAATCAGCAGCAGGGGAATCACCATAACGCCGCTGAATTTGATGAACTTCGACACAGGCATTTATCCTGGGCATCTATGTTACCGGGCTATGAAGCCGTCTTGGTTTCAACATAACACAAAGGCGGGCGGGCGGCAAGCACATGGCGCCGGCACGCCTTTTCTAATGGACAACGCAATTAAGCTGCTCATCATGCCTGAAACCTCACCCCCGCCACGTTTCACGCGACTCCCTCTCGCCATTTGCATGGCGAGGGGGATGGGGGTGAGGTTTGTGAAGAAAAATTGTTAGCAATCGCTTTGTTTTATGCATCCGCCGCCAACCGCCCCATCCACGCCGTGAACGACTCGTGAAGCGCAGCCGCGGAGCAAAAGCCGCCTAAGCGCGCGTCACACACCCGCCCCGCGCGCAGCGTTAATCGCCTGTGGCGGCGGGCACATAGTACAGCACATACGCCCTGTCCAGCGGCGTAGCGCGGTAAGGCGTAAGCTGCGCGCTGCTCAGCGCGAAAACCTGCACGATCCTGTTGAGCGTCGCCGTATCGTCCGGCTGGACAAAAAAGGCATGATCGACGCGGCGCGGCAGATTTTGCAGATACACGGCGGTGACTTCTTCCGGGTAGAGCGCGAACAGCGCCAGATCGCGGCCATCGCTCAAAAACCATAGAAAATCGCGCAGATAATCGTCGGTGAACGCGGCGACATTGCCGATGATGTGGATATTCGTGCCGGGCGGGAAATTCAGCGAACGCAGCACAGCGTCGTGCGCGTCGGCTGCCGGGCGCGACTGCACCTGATACAGCGCCAGATGCGGCCCAAAATAGTACCAGACTTGCAGCAAACACAGGCCGCCGATCAGCAGCGGCGTCAGCAGGCGCATCCGCGCCGGTTTCAGCCACAGCGCCGCTGTATCCAACGCGAAAATCACCCCCGCCGCCAGCAGCAGCGCCAGCGCCGGGAAGACCACGGTATAACGCGACGAGACCGCGTATTCCACCAGCAGCGAATTGCCCGCCGACGTGCCCAGCACCCAGCCGATCAGCAGCAGCGCGCCGGCCTGCCGCCAGCGCCACAGCGCCCACGCCACCCCCGCCAGAAAAAACGGCAGCAGCAGCGGCAGAATCAGCGCCGTGCGCCCGGCGTAGTACAGGCTGGGATCGGCGCGGTTGATATAGACCAACAGCGGCGTGATCGTGCGCGCGATGTGATAACCAATGTCGCCGCCGGTGATCAGCGCATCGAACAACTGCTCCCAGTATGAGGCGCCCACACCGGAGGCATCGTAGCGCCCGGTGAGCGGCAGTTTTTGCACGAACAGCGTGTAGTAGATAGGGAAAGCCACGAGCGCCCCGGCGAACAACGTGATCAACAGCCCGCGCCAGGGCAGTTTGCGCCGCGTAACCAGCAGCCCCAGCGACCAAAAAGCCAGCAGCGCCGGAAAAAACAGCCGCCCCGCTTCGTAAAAATACTGGGTCAGACCCAGCGCCAGCCCGGCCAGCGCGAATTCGCCATTTTTGCCGGAGCGCAGCCCGCGCGCGAAAAAGGCCAGCAGCAGCGTGCCCGCCAGCGGATCGGCGATCTGAATCAGGGCGAGGCGGCTGTAATGCACATGCGGCGGGAAGACCGCCAGCAGCAGCGCCGCCAGCAGCGCCGTTTTACGCCCGAACAAGGCTTCTGTCAGCGCGTACAGCGCCAGCACATTGGCTGTCCCCAAAAACGCGCTCACCAGCCGAAAGCCCGTCAGATCGTGGCCGAAAACCGCCACCAGCCCGGCCTGCCAATAGGGGTACAGCCAGGTGAAGGGCGAAATATCGCTCATCGGCGAAAGCAGGCGTATCTCCGGCTCGAAGCGCAGATCAAGAATACCGACCATGAAGTGAATTTCATCTACCAGCGTGCGGATCGTTTCGCCGGGGGCAGAGGCGCGCAGCAGCAGCGCCAGCAGCGTGATCGCAAGCAGCGCGCCCCACACCGCGCGCGGCGTTGTCTCCTGCGCCGGCAGGGGCACGCGGGATGTTTTCCCGCTCAGCCCCCAGACCAGCAGCGCGAAACTGGCGCAGAGCAGCGCGAATTGCAGGTTGGCGTGAACCGGCGGCAGGAAAAAAGTTGCCACGCCGTTGATTTCGGCGGTGAGCAGCATCCCGCCGACGCCCAACAGCAGCGGCAGCCAGCGCGGACGCAGCGCCAACGGCGGCAGCAGCGGCGGCGCTGGCGTGGGTTCCAATGCGCCCGGCGGCGGACTTTTTTGCAGCCAGAGCGCCGACCAGGCGCAGCCAGCAGCCAGCAGCAGCCAGCCAATAGCTCCGGCGAACGGCGGCCTGCTCTGGAAGGCGATCGCGCTTTCGGCGAAAGCGAGCAGCGCCGCCAGCGCCCAAACACGCACCGGCACTCGTTGCAGCGCCTTTACGATGGGCGGCAGCAGCGGACGCAGCCACAGCCAGGCCAGCGCGCCCAGCAGCAGCAGCAGCAGCGGCCCGAAGACCAGTTTCCCCAGCCCGCCGGGCGCCGCCAGCAGCAGCGCAAAGCCCAACGCGAACGCCGTGAAAAACAGCGCCCAGCGCCGGCTTAACTGCATAAGGGCTCCGCACGGAATTGGCTGCGCTCGTCGCAGGTCAAATCGCGCACGAAGCGGTTATTGCGTGTCCAGTCGATCAGATCCGCTGGCACGGTAAACACGCGCCATTCGCTGATGCTGCCGCCGGTGCCGCCCGAAGCCACCAGCCGTTGGTCGGGGCTGAAGGCCACGCTGTAGACGCGCGGATCATCGTCTGTGCCGCCGTAGCGCCGCAGTTCTGTGCCCGTGTCTACATCCCACAAGCGCACTGTGCCATCCAGCCCGCCGGAAAGCGCCACGCGCCCATCGCGGCTGAAGGTCACCGACATCACCCAATTGCCCTGTTCCAAAAACGGGCGGATCGCCTGCCCTGTGCTGACCTCCCACAGAATCATGCGGCGATCAACTGAGCCGGAAAGCGCTTGTGTGCCGTCGGGGCTGAAGGCCAGGCTGGTCACGCTGTCTTCGTGAAAATCGTCACCTTCCGCCGTGCCAAAACGCCGCAGTTCCAAGCCCTGCGCTGCCTCCCACAGAATAATGATGCCTACGTCGTCGCCCGAAAGAAGCTGTGTGCTGTCGGGGCTGAACACCACGGCATTCACGCTTTCCAGATGCCCCAGGCGGCGCACATCCTCCGGGTTCAGTTCGCCGTACTGCATCAGTTCTTGACCCGTGCGGATGTCCCAGCGCAGAATCAGCCCGCTGGCATCGCCCGAAGCGACCTGCGTGCCATCGGGACTGACGGCGACAGACTGAACGGAATCCGTGTGGCCGCTGAAGGTCAGCAGAGGCGCGGCGCTGGCGACATCCCACACGATCAGGCTTTCATCGCTCGAAGCCGAAACGAGGCGTGTGCTGTCCGGGGTGAAAGTGACGGCGGTGACGGCGTCCTGGTGCTGCGCCAGCACGCGCCGTTCGTCTGTCGCCCGGTTGATGAGCAGCAGCGTGCTGTCCTCAGAGGCAGAGACCAGCCAGTTGCCGTCGGGACTGATGGCAAGGCTGTTGATGGTGTCCTCATGGACGGCGTAGCGCCGCAGCAGTTCGCTGCCGGTGGTGTCCCACACGCGCACGGTCGCATCGGCGGAGACCGAAAGCGCGGCGCTGCCGCTGAGATAGGTGACGGCGTTCACGGCGTCTTCGTGCCCGGTCAGCTCTTGCAGCAGTTCGCCGCTTGTTGTGCTCCACACCAGCAGCAGGCCAGTTTTGTCGGCTGCCAGCGCGCGCGTCGCGTCCTCGTTCAGCGCGACGGCGGTGACCTGCGATTCGCGGACGGTAAAAAGCTGTGTCTGCTGCCCACTGACGACATCCCAGAGGCGTGCGCTGCCGTCGTTCGAGCCGCTCAGCGCCAACAGACCGTCACGACTGAAAGCCACACTGTTGACCGCGCCGGTATGGCCGCTGAAGCGCAGCAGCGGCGCGCGCGCGTTCACATCCCACAGAATCAGCGAGCCGTTGAACGTGCCGGAGAGCAGCGTTTGCCCATCAGGGCTGTAGGCCAGCGTGAGGACGGCGCCCGCGCCGCCTGTCAGCGTGAAGGTTTCGCCGCTGCTGAGATTGCGCATAATGATGTTGCCAAGCGTATTGCCGAGCGCGGCAAACTGCCCATCGGGGCTGATAGCGATGCTGCGCACAGGCACCGACGTGCTTTCGCGCCAGATTTGCTGGCCGCTGGCCGTATCCCAGTAGAGGAGTTGATTATCCGCGCCCGCCGAAAGCGCGTGTGTGCCATCCGGCGTCAGGCCGACAGCGGTCACCCGGTTGCTGTGCCCGGCGACAGCGGCGGCAGTGGGTGTCGGCGTGGCAGTGGCGGATTCGCGCTGAATCGACAGAGCAGGCGCGGGGGCCGCGCCCTGCTGCGAAAGCGGCGTGCCAAAGCGCTGGAGAAGGGTGCCGCTGGCGATGTCCCACAGTATCAGCGTGAAATCCTCCGAGCCGGTGAGTACCTGGGTGCCCGCCGCGTTGAGCGCCAGGCTGGTAATGGCGGCTTCGTGCCCCTGCAAAACGCGACGTGTGCCCGGCAGATAGGCCAGTTCCGCCAGCGCGCGCTGTGCTTCGATCGGCGGTTGGCTGTTGTTGAGGGCGGCCACCGCTAAGGCTAACGCCAGATCGTTTTCGCCGTCGCGGATAACGCGGCTGGCGTTGGCGGCCAGCGCCAGGCTTTGCGCTTCGTCGCGCTGCTGGGCCGCGCGTGTGTTCGCCTCGTCGGCGGCGCGCAGGCTGAATACCAGAAAGACCAGCAGCACGGTGCTGATGATGGCGAATACCCCCAGCACGATGGCGAAACGGCGTAAACGCTGCGCCGTGCGCGTGCGCGCCTCTAGTTCGCGCTGCTGCGCGGCGAACTGCGCGGCTTCCTGTTTTTCGCGCTCGTCTACGCTGGCCTGCACGAAGGCGCGCTGTATGGGGTTGGCATCGGCGTTTTCCAGCCACGCTTCGGCGCGCTTGAGACGATTGCCCGTCAGCAAATAGGCGATGTCTTTGCCGCCGCGCTCCCAATCGCGCGCCGCTTTTAAGAGTTCGCCGCCGTAACGCAGCGATTCGGCGTCGGTGGCGATCCAGCTTTTGAAGCGTTCCCACTGGCGAATCAGCGCCTCGTGGCTGACTTCCAGCCAGGTGGTCGGGATTTCCTGTTCGCCCTGTTCTTTTTTGGGAATCTCGCGGCTGGCGATCAGCAAGCGCGAATCGGCGGCGGTCAGCAGGTCGAGCACTTCCTGGACGGCATCATCGGAAACGCCGCGAAAGGCCAGTTCGTAGCGCGAGACGCGGCGGCGGGTGGCCTCGCCGCCGTCGCTGACTTCTACCAGGCGCAGCAGCACACGGCGCATGATGTCCTGTTGGGCGGCGTTGAGTTCGTTATAAATATCTTCGGCGTGGCCGGCCAGGGCGCGCTGCACGCCGCCGATGTCTTCGTAGGCCGTCAGCGTCAATTTGCGTCCGTCGCGCTTGAGATACAGTTCTTTGAGCGCATATTGCAGCAGGGGCAGCGATCCCGGCTGCTGGCTGACATCATCGAGGATGCGATCCACCAGCCCGGCGTCGTAGATCAGTCCCACCGCTTCTGCCGGCCCTTCGATGCCGCGGCGCAGGTTGCTGGGCGACATTTCGGTGGCGATCACCATATTTTCGCGCTCGAACAGTTCGGCCAGCAGCGCGTGTTTGCTCAGACTGCCGAAGAAGTCGGCGCGCATAGTGATGACGATCAGCACACGGCTGTTTTCCTGCGTGGCGGCGGTATACAGCAGATCGATGAAACGCTGGCGTTCGCTGTCGCTGGCGCGCGTGAAGACTTCTTCGAACTGATCGACGACCAACAGCATATGACTAGCATCGGGCACATTTTGCAGGATGCGCGCCGCCAACTGCGGCAGGCCATCGGGGTACTGGAAGAGCGTGGCGTAGGCTTCGTCCAGCGTCATGCCGCTGGGGAGCAGTGGTGTCAGGCGCGCGGCGAGCGACTGTGTGGGGCTGGCGCCGGGCGTGACCAGCGTGATCGGCCACAAATCTGAACCCGGCAGCAGGCCGGCACGCAGCGCAGGCAGCAGGCCAGCGCGCACCAGCGAGCTTTTACCGCTGCCGCTGGCGCCCACCACCGCCAGAAAGCGCACTTCGCCAGGCTGGATATCGACGCGCAGGTGATCCAGCAGCTTCTTAATCAGGTCTTCGCGGCCGAAGAAAATATGCGAATCCGTCTGCTGGAAGGCTTCCAGCCCTTTGAACGGATTGGGGATGTTGTCGGCGTCGATGTCGTCGAAGGCGTCGCGCCGCCCAGAAAGCGCCGCGATGAGTTCGGTGATAGCCTGCTCGTAGCGGTTCTCAAAAGTGATGAACTGGATTTCGCTGATCCATTCGGTTTCCGGGAATTGTTCCAGCATCTCCAGCGCGTTGACGACGACGATGGGATACACCACCTTGTTCTGCCCGCGCGCTGTAGCCACTTCGCGGCGGCACCATTCGCTCTTGATGGCGTCGGGCGAAATGCAGTAAACAACGGCTTCGGATTTTTCCAGCCCTTTGAAGATTTCGTCGCGCCAGCGTTCGCCGCCTTCGATCTGGCGGAAGTCAATCCACACATCGAGGCCAGCGTCGCTCAGGTCGCGCGCCAGACGTTCGGCGAAGGGCTTGTTGCGGCGCGAATAGGAAATAAAAATGCGCTTCATAATGCTGCTGCCTTATGCCATAAAAGGGAACACCCCATGAATCCCTTTTCATTATAACGGCTTTTGTTGCCGCTAGGTTTGTCCCGTCAGCGAATCGGCGGGCAAGCGCTTGATAATCCGCAGCCGCACGCCGGGACGCGGTTCGAGCGTGGCGCCCATATGCGCGTGGACGTGCTGATCGGGCGCGGCACGCAGTTCAAAGCGCTGCAAGAGGCGCGCCAGCACCATTTTGCTTTCGACCTGGGCGAAGGCCGCGCCGATGCAGTTGCGCGGGCCGCCGCCGAACGGCAAAAACGTATAGGGCGCGGGTTTCTGCGCGTGGCGTTCGGGCACAAACGCCGCCGCCGCCGGCCAATAGGCCGGATGCCGCTGTGTCAGATAAATCGAAAACAGCACGCGCGCCCCTGCCGCGATGTCGTAGCCGTTAAACTGCATATCCGCCGCCGCCACGCGCGAACTGAGATGAATCGGCGGGTACAGGCGCAGCGTTTCGTCCAGCACGTTGTCCATAAAACGCAGTTCGGCGATCCGCGCCGCATCGGGCAGGCTTTCGCCGAACACAGCGCGCACTTCGGCGCGCGCGCGTTCCAGCGCGGCGGGATGCTGCCCCAGCAGATGCAGCGCCCAGGCCAGCAGCGCCGTGCTGGTGTCGTGCCCGGCGATCAGCATCGTCAGCAGTTGGTCGCGGATCAGGCCGTCGTCCAGCCCGGCGTCGATCAGCGCCCCCAACAGATCATCTGTCGCGCCCAATGTTGCGCGGCGCGCGCGGATAATGCGGTACAGATAGGTGTCCATCTGCTTCAGATGACGCTGATAACCCGGACGCGGCGTCCCGCGCCAGATCAGCCACAGCCCCGGCGAAATATACTGAATCGTGCGCAGGACACTGTGCCACAGCGGGCGCAGTTGCGGCGTGAAATCGACCTGATACAGCGTTTCCATGATGATGAGCAGGGCGATTTTGCGCATCTCCACCAGCATGTCGCGCGTTTCGCCCGGCTGCCAGGCCGCGCAGACCTGATCGGTGGCGCGCAGCATAGCCTGCACGTAGCCACTCAACATGCGTTTGTGCAGCGCGGGGTTCATCTGACGGCGCAGCGTATCATGCTGTTCGCCGTCCACTACCAGCACACCGTAGCGCAGCAGATGCGTCACCGGATCGTTGTCCACACGCCAGCGAAAATCCTCGCGCGCGCTGACCAGCACGAAGCGCCCGGCTTCTGGCCCGACCAGCACGACGGGCGAAAAACTGGGGAGCTGCGGGCGGAAGACATCGCCCAATTCGGCGTGGAAGCTTTCCAGGGCGGCCAGCGGCGAACGCTGGCGCAGCAGCGCCCGCAGCGCGCGCAGGCCGGCCTGCGGTGTGGGGGTGGGAATCTGCATCAGGGCTTACCTTCGCGGTCAGTTTTGAACAAAAAACAGCCTGGCCACGTAGCAGATTGTAAACCTATCGCCAGTGCCTTGCACAGATGTGGTTGACACTCGTCCCAATTTACCATAAAGTTAAATTTAAACGCTTGAATACATTTGAATAAGCAGGTTAATCGCAGACAGAATCAGGGGGAAAAGCTGATGCAAAAGAGTGAACCGGCGCTTTCGGGGATGCGCGCGTTTGTGCTGGTGTGGTTTGGGCAGCTCGTGTCGCTGCTGGGCACGGCCATGACCCAGTTTGCTTTGACGATCTGGGCATATGAACTGACGGGACAGGCGACGGCGCTGGCGCTGGTGGGCTTTTTTAACTTCGCGCCGACGGTGATTTTCAGCCCCATCGCGGGGGCGCTGGTTGACCGCTGGAATCGCAAGCTGGTGATGATGCTGAGCGATCTGGGGGCGGGCGCGGCGACCATTTTTATCTTCCTGATGTACGCCAGCGGCAATTTGCAGATGTGGCATTTGTACGTCGCGGGCTTTTTCACCGGGCTGTTCCAATCGTTCCAGTTCCCGGCGTATTCGGCCTCGATCTCGCTGATGCTGCGCAAAGAAGATTACGCGCGCGCCATCGGCATGATGATGCTGGCGGATTCTGCGCCGCAGATCATCGCGCCAGTGCTGGCGGGCTTTTTGCTGGTGGCGATCGGTCTTTCGGGCATCATGCTGATCGACATCATCACGTTCGTGTTTGCGCTGGCGCTGCTGTTCATCGTGTTTATCCCGCAGCCGCCGCGCACGGCAGAAGGCGAAAAAGGACGCGGCAGCCTGCTGAAAGAATCGGCTTACGGCTTCAGCTACATTCTGGCGCGCCCCAGCCTGTTGGGGCTGCAACTGGTATTTTTCTCGATCAATTTTATCGGCGGCATCACGGGCGTGCTGATGGCGCCGATGATTCTGGCGCGCAGCGGGCAGGACGAAGTGCTGTACGGGGCGGTGATGTCGGCCTTCGGCGTGGGCGGTGTGGTCGGCGCGCTGGCGCTGAGCGTGTGGGGCGGCCCCAAGCGCCGCGTTCACGGCGTGCTGTTGGGCATGGTGGCCAGCAGTCTGCTCGGCTCAGCGGTGATGGGGCTGGGAGTCGGGCTGCTGTTCTGGCTGCCGGGCGCGTTTTTCATGATGTTTTTCATCCCGCTGATCAACGGCTCGAATCAGGCCATCTGGCAGGCCAAAGTCGCCCCTGATGTGCAGGGGCGCGTGTTCGCCGTGCGCCGCCTGATCGCGCAGATCACTGCACCGGCGGCGATGCTGATCGCCGGGCCGCTGGCCGATCGGCTTTTTGAGCCGGCGCTGATGCCGGGCGGGGCGTTGGCCGGCAGTCTGGGCATGTTTTTCGGCACAGGGCCGGGCGCGGGCATGGCGGTGCTGTTCGTTCTCACCGGTCTGCTCGGTGCGCTTGTCGGTTTCGGCGGCTATGTGTTCCCGGCGGTGCGCAATGCCGAAGACCTTTTGCCCGACCACAAGGCCGACGCGCAAAAACCGCCCGCCGCCGCCGAAGGCGCAGCAGCCGCGCCGCAGTCCGTGGGGTAGACGGCGTTTTGTGGCGCAGGGGCGAGACTCATACAGCGCCCCTGCGGAAAAAGCGCTTTTTTGTGGGGAATAGAGCAGACTTGTGCAGCTTCTGGCGTGTCGCTGTGGCAAAAAAGCGTGATTCTCACCGGCCTCGTGCTGAAAACTGCGCCTGACTGCTGTGAACTTGCCCTAAATGACGAACTGCCCGTTCTTATAGAACAAGTCGCCGTCCACATGAATCTCGCTGTCCTGGCGCATATCGCAGATCATGTCCCAATGCACGGCGCTGCGGTTGACGCTGCCCGTATCCGGGTAGCCCGCGCCGATCGCCATATGCACGGTGCCGCCGATTTTTTCGTCGAACAGGATGTTGCTCGTAAACTGCTGAATGCCGAAGTTGGTGCCGATGGCGAACTCGCCCAGATAACGCGCGCCGGCGTCGGCGTCGAGCTGCGCGTAGAGCAAATCGTGATTGGTCTTGGAACTGGCTTCGACCACTTTGCCATCCTGGAACTTGATCTCGATGCCTTCCACCGCGCGCCCGGCCACAATCGACGGGTAGCTGAAGCGCACCCAGCCGTTGACGGAATTTTCCACCGGCCCGGTGAAGATTTCGCCGTCGGGCATGTTGCGTTCGCCGCAGGCATTAATGAAAATGCGGCCAGCGATCGAAAGCTGCAAATCGATATGCGGCCCGCGCAGTTGGACGTGTTTTTTGCCTTTGAGCCAGGCGATTTTTTCGTCTTGCAGCGCGCGCACCTTCGCCCATTCCGCGACCGGGTCGTCTTTATCGCAGAACATGGCGCCATAGACAAAATTGGCATAGTCTTCCAGGCTCATATTGGCTTCCTGCGCGCTGGCCTCGTTGGGAAACCAGGCGCCCACCCACTTCATTTTGCCTTCTGCCGCACGGCGCATGCGCGTTTCCAGCCAGGGACGACGCGCGCTCTGATACTTTTGCACACGCTTGGGGTCAATTTTGGTCATCGCGCGTGTGTTGGGCACGCCGCCGATGCGAATGTACACGTCGGCCTGATCGTAGTACAGCGATTGGCCGGGGTCGAGCCAGGCCAACTGTTCGTCGCTGCCTTCGCGCAGCAGCGTGCGGTACAGGGTGTCATCGCTGAGCATCAGCGCCGGGTTGCCGCCCGCGCGCAGCACCGCGCCGTAAATTTCGCGCAGCGCCGGCAGTGTCAGCACATCGCCCAGCACGCCCACCCATTCGCCTTTGTTGACGCTCACCGAGTAATTGACCAGCAGATCGGCCATTTTTTGCAAACGCGGGTCGCTCATGGACTTCATCATCCTTCCAGACTGCGTCTTAAACCAGTTTTTGCGCCGCCGCCAGCGCCGCGATGTAATCCGGCTCGCTGCCCATGTTGTAGACATATTCGGCGTGGCGCACGATATTGTCAGCGTCTACCACGAACACGGCGCGCTGGCAGATGCGCCATTCGGTGTCGTGGACACCATAATCGTCAGCGAACTGCATGTCGCGGTGGCACGAGAGCGTGACCACGCGCTCGATACCTTCTGCGCCGCACCAGCGGCGCTGCGCGAAGGGCAGATCCGCGCTGATGGTCAGCACGACGATCTGATCGTTCAATTTGGAGGCTTCTTCGTTAAAGCGCCGGGTTTGCGCGGCGCACACGCGCGTATCCAGCGAGGGCACGATGCTTAGGATTTTGATTTTTCCGGCGTAATCGGCGGCTTTGACAGTGCCGTTGTTGTTGGCGATCAGTGTCCAATCTGGCGCGGGCTGGCCGACTTCTAACATAGCATTCTGCACAGGATGTTCTCTGTCACCGACTTTCATTCCGGGACGGCTCATAGGGTCTCTCTCCAGCGTTCAAAACTTTTCAAGCGACAGGGCGGAGTGTAACATCACACACCGCCAAAACGCCAGACGCCGGCCACCATTGTTCCTTGAACGTTAATGTTCAGCAGTTGGTGCGGCGCAATCTGGTACGGGTCGCGGTCAATCAGCACCAGATCAGCCAGATAACCGGGCGCGAGTCTGCCGCTGAAGGCTTCTGTGCCCGCCGCGTAAGCCGCCCCCAGCGTGAATCCGCGCAGCGCTTCGTCCACGCTCAGGCGCAGCGCCGGATACCAGCCGTCCTCGCCCGGCGCGCCATCAGCGCGGCGGCGCGTCACGGCGGCGTGGATGCCTTTGAACGGATCGAACGGCTCAATCGGCGAATCCGAGCCGAAGGCATAGGCCACGCCCTGATCAATCTGCAAGCGCGCGTTGTACGCCCACTGACAGCGCGCGCCCCAGTAGCGATCGGCCATCGGGTAATCTGATGTGGCGTGGATGGGCTGCATGGAAGCAATGATGCCCAACTGCGCCAGCCGCTGCTGGTCATCGGGATGAATGATCTGCACATGTTCGATGCGATGGCGGCGCGGGGGGGGGGGGGGGGGG
>JACAER010000035.1 GCA_013388745.1 Chloroflexota bacterium | reverse complement strand
TAAGCCAGCTAACGGGGCTGGAAACGGGGACAGGCGTTCAGCGTAATCTGGCAGGCATGAGGAGGGGTTAAAACCACGCCGCTCTTAAGGGTTTAGCGTCCTAATTTCAGCGTCACTGTCTCGAAGGGGGCGATCTCGAACTGCGCGCCGCCCGCCTGCCACGCCACGTCGCCGCTTTCCGCTTCCAGCAGATTGCAGCGTTTCGCCCAGGCGATGTCCAGCGCGCTGCGCAGCCTGACTGTCGCGCGCCCGCCGCAGGCTTCGTACAAGCGCACAATCAGCGCGTCCGAATCTTCCGCTTTTTTCACAGCATCCAGCACCACATGTCCCGGCTCAACGCTGAAAAAGGACTGTTCGCCCTGGGCGGCACAGCGCCGCACCAGCAGCGGCACGTTGAAGCGCAGCCCGGCAGCCACCGCCTGTTCCAGCCGCCCATCGAACGGCAGCAGCGCGTAGCGGAAGGTGTGCGCGCCCTGATCGGCCTGGGGATCGGGATAGGTCGGGCTGCGCAGCAGCGAGAGCGCCAGCCTGCTGCCATACGCGCTGTAACCGTATTTGCAGTCGTTGAGCAGCGCCGCGCCGAAGCCGTATTCGGTCAGCGCGCCCCAACGCTGCGCGCACACCTCGAAGCGCGCCAGATCCCACGACGTGTTGTAATGCGTCGGGCGCGGCACCACGCCGTACTGCGTTTCATACATGGCCTGCGTGGTATGCACATTCAGATCAAATTCGACCTTCAAAAACTGCTGCCGTTCGTGCCAATCGACCTCGGTTACGAATTCCACATAGGCCGCCGCACAGTCCAGCCGGATGATCTGCCGCAGCGCGCTTTTGTCGCCCAGCCGGTAGGTAAAGCGCACGGCGGCCCGCAGCGGCCCGCTTTCGACCACGTGCGCGCTGTGCGCCCCGGCCACATCGCGCCGTTTTTCGCGGTGAAACACGTCCACGTCCCAGGCCTCCCACGCCAGCGGACGATCATCGAACAGCACGAAGCGGTTGCCCGCCGCGCGCAGCGTTTCCCGCGCCAGCGTTTTGCTGTACAGGCTGATTAAAGTGCCATCGGCGCCAATCGTCGCGCGCAGCAGCGCGTTTTCCAGCACGAAGGCCCCGTTTTCCTCGCGGATCGTCACCGCCGCGCCTTCCGTGTGCCCATCCTGCACGCGGTAGCCCATGGGCGGCGCTTGCAGCAGCAGCAGCGGGTGACCATCGGCGCTGTGCTGCGCGCTTGCCGCTGCGAAAGGCGCTTCTACCACCTCGCGCCGCGCCTGGCTCAAGGTGTTCACCGCCGCGATCTGTTCACCCTCCGCCAGCAGCGTTTCCAGCGCGCGCTGGCGCAGCGCTGCGCCGCTCCGGGCGATTTCCGCGTAATCGCGCGCCGCGTCTTCATAGACCGCCGTGATCGATGAACCGGGCAAAATATCGTGAAACTGGTTGAGCAGCGTCAGTTTCCACAAGCGTTCCAGTTCACTTTGGGGATAATCGGGCAGCAGCGCCGCCAAAAATTCGGCGTCGCGCAGCAAAAGTTCGCTGCGGCGGTTGCCCAGTTTGGTGCGCGCCTGGCTGGTATACGTCCCGCGATGCAGTTCAAAATACAATTCGCCGACCCATGTCGTGAGATCGGGCGTTTCCGCCGCCGCGAAAAAGGCGCTCGGCGTGTCCATCTGGAGGCGCGGCAAACCGTCTACGTCGCGCATCCGCTGCAAGCGTTCCAGCATGGCTTCGTTCGGCCCGCCGCCGCCGTCGCCAAAGCCGAACAAGTACAGGCTGACGTTCGAGCGCTCGTGATCGCGGAAATTGCGCACGCCGCGTACCAGTTCTTCGACGTTCGCCAGCCCGCCATATGTCTCTGTCGGCGGGAAATGCGTCAGCACGCGGCTGCCATCCAATCCCTGCCAGTAAAACGTACTCATGGCGGGCTTGTTGAATTGATTCCACGACAATTTTTGTGTCAGAAAATGATCGATGCCCGCGCCGCGCAGGATCTGCGGCAGCCCCGCCGGATAGCCGAAAGTGTCCGGCAGCCAGAATTCGCGCGGCTGCCAGCCAAATTCCTGCTGATAAAAACGCTGCCCATACAAAAACTGCCGCGCCAGCGCTTCGCCGCTGGGGATATTGCAGTCCGGTTCGACCCACGCGCCGCCTACCGGGATAAAACGCCCTTCGGCCACGCGCTGCTGAATCTGCGCGTACAGCGCCGGCTGACTCTCTTTGATCCACGCCAACTGCTGCGCCTGTGAACACACAAACTGATAATCGGGGTAGCGTTCCATCAGCCGCATGACAGTCGAAAACGTGCGGATACATTTGCGCCGTGTCTCGGCCAGCGGCCACAGCCAGGCCGTATCGATGTGCGCGTGCCCAATGGCGTAGACCGTATGCTGCCCTGCGCCGTTGGTCGCCGCCAGAAAGTGCGCCGCTTCTGCGCGCGCCGCGGTGATGCTTTCCGGCTGTTCCGGCTGGAACAGGTTGACCATGCGGTTGGCCGCGCGCAGCGCTTGCCCCGCGCGTGGGCTGTCCGCCGGCAGGCAGCGCGCCATATCGGCCACCGTCACGAAATCCCACAGCAAGTCCCAGATATCGCGCCGGAAAACCGCCATCTCTGCCCGCCGCAGCACGCCAAGCGTCGTCAGCGCCGAGGTGTCCGTGATGCCGAAGGGCGTGTTGATCGCCGTTTCGATATACAATTCGATCTGTTGGCCGCCGCGCGCCTTTTCGCTCAGCGTATAGGCGTCGTGATACGGGCTGTGCCAGTAATCGCCGCTGCCAGCAAGCCCCTGGCGCGGCTGCCCGTCCTGCCACACGCAGGCCTCTGACGATGAATCCCACAGCAAATGCACTTCCTGGCCCTGCCATTCGACGGGGATGGTCAGGCGCAGGCGGAACCAGTGCGTAGACCACGCCGGTTGTAAGCGATCGTACAATTTCACGGGCCGGTAATCGCCCGCCAGCGCCTCTGCATACGAAATGCGTCCCGGCGCGGCGTAAGCCTCCAGCGCGCAGGCCGTCGTCGTGGGATACACTAAGGTTTTCAGGTATTGCGCGAACTTTTCCAGCCGCTGCCGTGTCAATTCGGGGTGTCGCTGCATTATGGGATATTCCCGATGTGGTGAAGAAAATAAAGAAAGAACTGCGCACTGAATATACCGCGCCGCGCGCGCCAATGCACGCCCACGCGCCCCCTGGGCAGGGTAATCGCTAGAGCAACACCGTGAGCGCGCTGAGCGGTTTCTCGCCGCAGGTCAAAACGCTGCGGTGGCGCAAACCCACTCTGCCCCCATTAGCCTGAGGGCGTCGCTGTCGGGGTCACCGTCGGCGTCGGCGTCACCGCCGGGCTGATGCTGATGTCGATTTCAGCCGGCAGCACCGCGATATCCTCCGCCGGCAGATCGACCCCGCTGATGCTTACGCTCGGCGCAAGCTGATAATTGCCTTCGCTCAGCCCATTGAGGTCAAGCAGCACCTGGATTTCCCCGCTGGCCAGGCTATCGAGCGTCGGCTGCGGCCCGGTGAGCAGCACCGTCACCCGCTCTGGCACCAGGCTCACCCTGTAATCCGCCCCCAGCCCGATTATCCCCACCGACACATCATCGTAACGCCGCGTCGTTTGCAGCGGCGCGATGCCAATCGACACGGTAACGCTCTGCGCGCCCAGCACCAGCAGCGCCTCGTTGGGCAGAATCACCGAGACCGTGATCTCAAAATTCGCTGTGCGCCCGGCCAGCGCGATCGGCTCGGTGAAAAAGGTGTTGGGGATGGTTTGCAACAGCGCCGGCGGCCCGCCCACCAGAATGGTCTGCGGGCTGTATGTGGCCGAAGTCAGGCGATAGCCTTCTGGCAGGTCATCAATCACGATGTTCGGCGTGATCGCCACCTCACGCACGTCCTCACGCTGGCGAATCGTGACAGTGATGCCGATCTGCGCGGGTTCAATCGTCACCCCGCTGACCGGCTGGCCGTCACGGTCAAGCGCAACGACGGTCACATTTTCCTGGAACGAATTGCGGCGGTTAGCGAGGCTGATCGGCACCTGCGCGCTGGCGACACGGTTGACAGCGCTGGCCGCCCCGCTCACCAGCACCTGTGTATTTTGCAGCGCCGGCGGGTCATTTTCATAGCCCGCGGGCACGCTGTCGGCAGCGTTGACCTGCACTGTGACATACTGTTCGCTGATCTGTTCGAGCACGATGCGTAGTTGGCGCGGCGAAATATCTTCGATCACAGCGCGGCGCTGGCCGAGAATTTCTGCTTGCAGCGGCAGACTGTAGTCGCCGGGGACGTAGCCGCGCAGATCGGCGCGCACGGTGATTTCGTCAATCGTCAGTAAGCTCAGCACAGACTGTTGGCCGCGCACCGTAACAAACACCGATGTGCGTGGGCTGTTGGTGATAAGCAGCCCTTCATCCACCAAAAACTGTACACTAATAGGCTGCGGAAGCTGCTGCACGACAATGGGATCAACCTGAAACGTGGCGATGACCCAGATAAAAAAGGCCATCACCAGCGAGAGGCCAAACCACAACAGATTATTGAGCGCCGTGTTAGAAAGTAGCGTTTTCATTCGCTGGTCGAGGGTGTCTGGCGGAACAAGGCCTGCGCCCGCGCCAGCAAACGAGTCCAGCGCGGCAGCGGCTGCGTGCGTTCCGGGATATAAAGCGAAAGCAAAATGGTGCGCAGGCGCGTCGTATCCAGCCGCATAATCATGCGCCCGCCCTGCGTGACCGAAATGCGTCCGGTTTCTTCCGAAACGACGACGCACAGCGCGTCACTGACTTCGCTGATGCCCAGCGCGGCGCGATGGCGTGTGCCCACCTTACGTCCCGGCAGGTTGCGGCTGGCGGTCAGTGGCAGCACGGCGGCAGCCGCCGCGATTTTCCCGCGCGCGTCGATGATGGCAGCGCCGTCGTGCAGTTCGGTTTTCGGCCAGAAGACGGTGAGCAAAAGCTGCGGCGTGACATCGCTGTTGAGCGCGATGCCTGTGCGAATGTACTCTTCGAGGCTGCTGTGGCGCTGGAGCACGATGAGCGCGCCGTGCCGCCGTTCGGCCAGTTTTTCCGACGCCTGGCAAATACTCTCGATGATTTCGATGCGCAGGCTTTCGGGCGCCTGCCGGTTGAGGCGGATACCCGCGCGGCCTAGCTGTTCCAGCGCGCGCCGCAGTTCCGGTTGAAAAATGACGGGGATAGCAACAGCGATGACGGTGAGCAGATTTTCAAACAGCCAGCGCAGCGCCAGCAGTTGGAAAATGCGCGAGACGACCAGCACGCCCACCAGCGTAACGATCGTGCCGCGCAGCAGCGCCACCGACTGTGTGCCACGAAAAAAAAAGGTGACGCTGAACAACAGCAGCGCCACCAGGAATATATCAAGGAGGGCGAGCGGCGTGAGGTTCTGGAGTGCCCACAGCAGTTCCACGGCGCGTACCTGAAGCGGCTAACCGCCCAACTGCGAGAGCAGGCGGCGATAGTCTTCGATATTGGTCGGTCCCAGCTCGATAATCCTGCGAATCGTCTTGACGGCCTCGTCGTGCGCGCCGGCCTCAAGCTGCAATTCGCCCAGCGCATCAAGCTGCGCGATGGCGTCTTTGGTGCGTCCCAAATGCTGGTAGATGGTGGACATGCGTGTGCGCAGGCCGTGATCGTTGGGGTAGCGCTTGACCAGGTCTTCGAGCATCTGCGTGATGCGGTTGACCTGCTTGTTTTTGGCGTAGATGCTCAGCAGCACATCCAGCCTTTTGAGCGCGTCGAGCTGGTTGCCCTGCGCGTAGTACAGTTCCACGAGGGCTTTTTGCGCGCGCTCATCGGTTGGCAGGATTTCGGTGATCTCCTCGTAGGTCTTCATGGCCTTGCGCGTGTCGAGCTTCATCTGATCGATGTCGGCGATATGATGCTTGATCTGCGCCAGTTTTTCCGGCGCGGCGCCGCTGCGGCGTCCTAAACGTTCAGCGGCGACAAATGTCTCGCGCGATTGGTCGAAGTTGCCCAACTGCTGATAGGTGTTGGCAAGGCCAATATACTGTTCGAGCACATCCGGCCAGCGCTGTTCTTCTTCCAACAGTTCGATGAGATTCTGGCGCACCGGCACGTCCAGCGGCGCCATTTCCAGCACTTCGCCCAGAATCGAGGCAGCGCGGTCTTTTTCGCCACGCACCAGGTACAGTTTGGCGACCGTGTTGTACTTGTTGATGGCCTGGCGCACGCGGCCTTCGCGCATCATGATTTCTGCCATACGCACATGCACCGGCAGATAGGTAGGCGAAATCTGGACAGCGCGGTGCGCTTCGTCCATCGCCAGCACCAGCAGCGCCTGGCGCATGTAGCGGTCAATATTCGAGACGGCTTCGGTCAGCGCGTCACTGCCGCCCGCCCCCAAAAAGTCGCGCACGCCCTGCCAGCCATCGCGCGAGGAAATCTCCTGCATATGACGGCGCGCCTCGACCAAACGGGTGCGCCAGCCCTGCCCGCCCAACCACTTGAGGAAGCGGTCTTCGTTGATTTTGCGCAGTTCGTCATCGCTGACATCGGCCAGCGTTTTGTTTAACTGGGTATAAAAACTGCTCAGGTCCTCGGCTTCGTCGGGGGCGATCCCCGATGCCATATCGACTTCTTGCATAGCGCGGACAAGGTTCTTGGTCGCCGTTTTGGGCTTGTTAGCCGCGTGATACGCCCAACCGAGGGCATGAAGCGCGCCGGCCTGAAGTTCGGGGGCGGTGATCGCTTCGCCCAGATGTTTGGTCGCCTCGTCGGCATGGTCGTTGAGCAGCAGCAGCCCGCCGAGATTCATCTTGAGCGCGGGATGGCGCATGCGCGCGTCGGCCCGTTGATAGGCGGCCAGCGCCTGATCGTTGATGCCCTGCCGCTGCGCTTCCATCGCCTGCATCACATCGCCGATGGTGTCCATATCGCTGCTTTCCATGATGTACGAGGCCAGCAGGCCGAGCGCCTCGTTCATCGCCTCGCCCATCGGCCCCAGCGCGTCGGCATCATCTTCATCTTTTCTGTCGCCGTCGCTGCGCACACTGCCGCCGAGCGCTTTTTGGGCGGCGCTGGCGCGGCTGTCGGCTTCGTCATAGTCTTCGAGAATGACCTGCCCGCCGGATTGCAGCGCGCGCAGGGTGTTGAGCGCCTGCGGGTTCTTTTTGTCGAGCTTCAGCGCGCGTTCAACAGCGCGGATGGCGTTATCGGTCTGACGCGCGACCTGAAAAGCAGAGGCCAGCTTCAGGTATTCGCGGATCGCCTTTTTGTTGTCGCCGATACGCTCGTAAGCCTGCGCCAGTTTGCCGTGAATAGCTGTCAGGCCGGGCGTAAGCTGGGTGGCGCGTTCCCAATTGCCCATCGCTTTAGAAAGATCGCGCTGCGCCAGATACACTTCGGCCACGTTGACATACTGCTGCGCCGCTTCTTTCAGGCGTCCCATGCGTTCCAGCACGTCGGCGCTTTTTTCCAGCGGAATCGGGTCATCGGGCGCCAATTGGTGCGCGCGCTTATAGACGCGCAGTGCTTCTTCCAGACGTTCGCTGTTGAGCAGGGCGAGGCCTAAGTGGATGTGGGCTTCGGGGTCTTCGGAGAATTCCTGGACAGCGCGCGCGTAATAATTGGCTGCTTCCTTCCAGTTTTGATCCCATGCGGCGCTGTGGCCGGCATTCATAGCTTGTTCGTAGGCTTCGCGGTTTCCGGGCATAATGTCTTGTTCCTGCTGCTCTCATACTGACGTGGCGGACTATCGAATATGCTGTCTGGCGTGTAAATTCAGGCGGGCGAGCAGGGGGCCGCGGCCCCCTGTCTGTTCATCATCAAACGAGTTTAGGGCGTCATCAAATCGACCAGAATCGCTTTCTGCGCGTGCAGGCGGTTTTCGGCCTGCGGGAAGATCAAGGACTGCGGGCCGTCGGCCACCTCGTCGGTGATTTCGTCACCGCGATGCGCCGGCAGGCAGTGCAGCACAACAGCCTGCGCATCCGCGCTGGCCAGCAACCCCTGATTGACCTGATACGGGCGCATGGTGGCGACTCGTTCGGCGGCTTCTTTTTCCTGTCCCATGCTGACCCAGGTATCGGTATAAACGACGTGCGCGCCGCGCGCCGCTTCGTGTGGATCGACAAACGCCTGATAGGTCGCGCCGCTGGCCGCAGCCAAGCCTTTCACGCGCTCCCAAACATGCGCCGGTAGTTCGTAACCCCTGGGCGTGGCGATAGTGAAGTGCATCCCGAAGTGTGCGGCGGCCTCCAGCAGCGAGGCGGCGACGTTGTTACCATCGCCGATAAAAGCGATTTTTAAGCCCTTAAGCTGGCCGAAATGCTCGTAGACCGTCAGGACATCGGCCATCGCCTGGCAGGGATGCGAGTTATCGGAGAGCATGTTGATGACGGGCACGCGCGCATACTGCGCCAGTTCGCAGACGTGCTGATGCGCAAAAACGCGCGCCGCGATGATCTGCGTATAACCCGCCAGCACGCGCGCCACATCGGCCACGCTTTCACGCTTGCCCAACCCAATCTCGTCGGGGCCGAGCATCAGCGCATAGCCACCGAGATGCTGCATGGCGACATCAAACGAGACGCGCGTGCGCAGCGACGGCTTCTGGAAAATCATGGCCAGCGTTTTGCCGTGCAGGACGGGGCGATTGCCGCCGGAGCGCCATTCGGCTTTGAGATGCACCGCCAATTGCAAAATACGCCATAAGTCTTTGGATGACCATTCGTGCAGGTCGATGAAGTGCCGCACCGGACACTCCCCTTTCTGGTACAACAGGCAGCAAAAAATTGAATTAACTATTATGCGAGTATAGCACAAGATGGGAATGACGCGAAATACGGGGGAAGTACTATTCGCCGTGTCCCACTGTATTTTCCGGCAGGCAGTTAAAGCGCGCAACTGATCGCCTTGCAGTCTGCGAACATACGCGCGTTAGGAAATGCAACTTTTTGTATTAAGATAGGCTTTGGGATATAGTAACATAACACACCAAAATACTTGAGCGCTTCACAAAACATGCCTGAGAACCAAACGTTTATCATTGAACCGAAGGCGCTAACACCTGGTTTGACGTTTTACCGGCGCGCCGATGGCATTTTTGTCTTCGTGTTCCGCGATATGACGCCTAAAACAGTCACTGCCTGGGCTGTGCAGTCGTCGCAGAATGACCGCGCGGCGTACCAAGCCCGCCAGCATATCCGCACGCTCTACGATATGCGCGGCCATTGGATTCTTTCGCCCTATATGATTGCTAAAGCAGTGCAGGTGGCGGAAGAAACACCTAACAACCTGGTCGAATCGATCGCCGTATTGGGCGACAAGCTGACGATCACGGTGCTGGGCGGCGTGATCCGGCGGCTGACACCCAAAGTGCGGCAGTCGATCATGGTCTTCACGCGCGAAGATGACGCGCTGCTGTGGTTCGCCGAACGGGTGGCGCTGTTGGGGGCGCCGGCTTTCGTCTAAACCCCTAAATTTTCTCCATATCTTTCCAGTTTTTGCCAATTTGTGTGTTGGCGCGCAGGGGCACGCGCAGCGTCATCGCGTTTTCCATTGTCTGTCTGACCAGCGTTTTGACCTCAGACAGCTCGCTTTCCGGCACTTCCAGCAGCAGTTCGTCGTGTACCTGCAAAATCATTTGCGCAGCCAGACGGCGCTGGCGCAGTTCGGCGTACAGGTTAATCATGGCGCGTTTGATGATGTCGGCGGCCGTGCCCTGCACCGGCATATTGATGGCTTCGCGTTCGGCGGTAGCGATGTCGTTCTGGTTGATGCGCCCCAAACGCTCGAAAATCGGGAAGTAGCGGCGGCGACCAGAAAGCGTTTCGACGACATGCGGTGGCAGACGCAGCTTTTCGCGCGTCTGCTCATGGTACTGGCGCACGCCCGGAAGCTGCTGGAAATAGCGGTCGATAAAGGCACGCGATTCGGCCAGACTCAAGTCACTTTCGCGCGTCAGGCGGTAGGCGCCCATGCCGTAAAGCAGCCCAAAGTTGACGCGCTTGGCGAAATTGCGCTGCTCATACGTCACGCTTTCCAGCGGCACATTAAACACGGCGGCGGCGGTGGCAGCGTGAATATCCAGATCGCGCTGGAAGGCGTCGATCAGCGTAGCGTCGCCGCTCATGTGCGCCAGAATGCGCAGTTCGATCTGACTGTAATCGGCAGAAAGCAGCCACGCGCCCGGCGGGGCAATAAAACCTCTGCGGATTTCGCGCGTGAATTCGGTGCGGATAGGGATATTTTGCAGATTGGGGTTGCTGCTGCTGAGGCGCCCGGTGCTGGTGCCGGTCTGGTTGAAGCTGGTATGCACGCGCCCGGTGCGCGGGTTCACCAACGCGGGCAGCGCATCAACATACGTGCTTTTGAGCTTGCTCACTTCGCGATAGTCGAGGATTTTGCCCACGATTTGCGCGCTGGGCGTATCGAGTTCCGCCAGGCGTTCCAGCACATCGGCGGCGGTAGAAAAGCCGTGCGTGGTCTTGGCGATGCCCGCAGTCGGCAGACCCAGTTTGCCGAACAGCACATCGTTAAGCTGCTTGGGGCTGTTGATGTTGAAGCGGCCATAGCCCCCGCTGAGGCCGTAAATCTCGTTTTCCAGTTCTTCCAGCCGCAGCGCCAGCCGCCCGCTCATCTCGTTGAGGAACGGCACATCCAGCAGCACGCCGGCCTGTTCGATGGCGGCAATCACCGGGACAAGCGGCATTTCCAGTTCGCTGAAAATTTGCAGCGAGCGGTCTGTGCCGTCGTCCAATCGGCCTTCGCGCCCATGCACCAGATCATGCTGTAAGAGCGGCACAAGGCGCTGCGTGGCGACCGCATCGGCGGCGGCGTAGGGCGCGGCTTTTTCGATTTCGACATAGTTCATCGTGATCTGTGTCTTGCCTTTGCCGATCAGTTCGCTGATTTCGGTCATATGCATGTCGAGACGCTGGCGCGCGAGGTCTTTCAGCCCCAGAAAACGGCTGCCAGGATCGCACACCCATTCGGCGATCATCGTGTCGAAGGTGATGGGCGCGACTTCGATGCCGTGTCGCTGCATCACGACCAGATCATAAGAGGCGTTGTGCGCGTATTTAGGGATGTTGGGGTTGGTCAGGGCCGGGCGCAGCGCGTCCAAAACCTGCTGCATAGGAAGCTGCTTGACCGGCGCGCGCGGCGCTTGCAGCATCGATTCCAGCGACATCTGCCCATCGGCGCGCGCGGCAGGATCGGCACTGTGGCCGACGGGCACGTAATAGCCGCGCTGTTCGTCCACCGCCAGCGCGATGCCCACCAGTTCTGCCGCGATCTGGTCGGTGCTGGTGCTTTCGACATCGAAGGTGATGCCCTGCGCGCTGTTCAGTGCCGTCACCAGTTCGGCCAGTTTATGTTCGTCGTTGACAATCACCGTTTCCCATTGGGCGCTGGCAGGCGCGGGCGTCTCGACGACTTCTATACGGGCGTTGGGGGCAGCCTGTGGACGTTCCTTTTGCACATTTTCCAGGCGCACGCGCAGACTGCGGAATTCGAGTTCGGCGAACAGCGCGTCCACGACATCGGCGTCGTAGTCGTGCGAAACGCAGGCGTTCAGGTCGAGCGTGATGGGCACATCGCGTTTGATGCGCGCCAGTTCCTGGCTCAGATAGGCCATATCGCGCGCGGCAGAAAGTTTCGTGCGCACTTTGGGTTCAATATCGGCCAGATGCTCATAAATCGCATCCAGCGTGCCGTAGGTGTTCAGCAGCGCTTTGGCCGTTTTTTCCCCAACGCCTTTGACGCCGGGAATGTTATCGGAGGTATCGCCGACAAGGGCTTTGTAATCGACCAACTGCGACGGTTGAAAACCGCGTCTTTCGATAAACAGCGGGATGTCATAATCGACTTCGCCACCCATCGTCTGGAACATTTGCACGCGCACGTGCGCAGCGAGAAGCTGCAAAATGTCGCCATCGCCGGTGAAGATTTTGACAGCAACCCCCTGCTCCACCGCCTGCGCGGTCACAGTGCCGATGATGTCGTCGGCCTCGTAGCCGGGCAGCGCCAGCAGCGGGATGTTGAAGGCGCGCACCAACTGCTCAATACGCGCCAACTGCGAATCGAACGATGCCTGCTTCTCGGCGTCCATTTCGACGCGCGTCGCTTTGTAAGCCGGGAAAAGCTGTTCGCGCCCGCTCAGCCCCCTATCGAAGCTGACGGCGATGTAAGGCGGCTTTTGTGCGCCGAGCATATCGAGCAGCAGGCGCGCGAAGCCGAAGACAGCGCTGGTGGGTTCGCCCTTGCTGGTGGTAAAAGAGCCGCCGCTGCGCCCCATGGCGTAAAAATTGCGGTAGGTAAGGGCGTGGCCGTCGAGCAGGTAGAAGAGCGGGCGGTCAGACATGGCAGTCCCCTGGCAGATGTGTGTGCTGGATGTTAAAACATTTGAGCTATTGTAACATAGGATGGCGGGAAATGCTTGCAGATCGTCGCGCTGGTCGAAGCTGTGCTGGCCTGACAACCATTCCCGCAAAAAATGCGTACAATAGAGATTGCGGTTGGAACTTGTAGGCGCTGCGCAGCGTCTATGATCTACGATTCTCGATTACTTCTCAAAGGATGGACTATGCCTAAAAAACTTCTCCTGTCTTGTGTGCTGCTGGCGCTGGCGCTGGCCGTGATCCCGGCGCAGGCGCAGTTGGGGGCCGCCTGCCGCGACAGTCAGTACGCTGGTTCGCGGCTGGTCGGCGGCATGTACGCGCGTGTCACGCCTGGCAGCGCCAACAATGTGCGCGAATCGGCTTCGACCAGCGCGGCGTTGGTGGCGCAGATCGAGCCAGGACAGGTAGTGTATATCACCAGCGCGCCAGTGTGCGCCGAAGGTTATGTCTGGTGGCAGGTGATGTTCCGCGAGCCGACCAGCACCGACGATTTTCCGTTCGGGTATACGGTGGAGGGCGCGCCGCCGCTGAGTGATGGGGACTACTGGCTGGAGCCGGTAACGCAAACGCTGGCCGTCCCGCAGGAGCGCACGCTTATTACGGCGGAAAACGCCGCGCCGCTGGCGCCGGTCGCGCAAGCCGAGTTCGGCATGGTTAACCGTTTGGTCTGGTCGCCGGATGGCACGCATCTGGCGGTTAATACGGTCGGCGCGACATGGGTTTATGACCTGACGAAGCCGGATACTGGGCCAACGCGTCTCACGCCCTATTCGTATGAGACCAATTACACCGGCGCCATTGCCATCGGCGCGGATAACGACGCAGTGCTGACGGCGGGCGGCGTGCAGAATGCCCCCAACCGCCCGCAGATCGGCGCAGCTTATCTCTGGGCGCTGGCGAGTCCCGATTTCGCGCAGTTCTCGTTTACCGAGCCAGAAAGCGATTTTGGCTACGGCGGCGCGGCAGCGGTCAGCCCGACCTTCACGCAGGTGGCCTTTGCCGGCGGCGATGGCACGATCCGCGTGTATGACGCTTTTTCGGGCGAAGAAACGCTGGCGCTCAGCGGGCACACGCTGGTGGGCGCGCTGGCCTACAGCCCCGATGGGCAGTTCCTTGTGTCGGTAGGCACCACCGGCATGATGGTCAGCGATACCACCGCACGGCTGTGGAACGCAGCCACGGGCGAGCAGATCGTCACGCTGGATTTAGGTGAAGTCCTGCCGTTTATCAGTTTCAGCGGCGACAGCCGTCTGGTCGCGCTCGCTGTATACTCTTATGCAGACGGCACACAGCGTGTTCATGTGCTGGAAGCGACGACATTCACTACCCTCTATACGCTCGACATGGCGCGCGGCGGTATCGGCGGCCTTTCGCTTAACGCCGATGGCTCGCTGCTGGCCATCAGCAACGTCTACTTTGACGACGCGCTGACCGTGTGGGACTCGGCGCTGCGGCTGTATGAGGTGGCCAGCGGCGCCGAAGTGGCCGCGCTGCCCGTGCTGGCGAATTCCGGCGCGGTGGCCTTCAGCCCTGATGGCACGCTGATTGCCTTCGCCTACGAAGACCCGATGTTCTGGGGGCCGAACCGCGTGACCTTGTGGGCTTTGCCTTAGCAGCGGCGGTGAGGCGTGAGCGGGCGACTCGCTGAGTCGCCCCCAAGATTCGGCGGGATATACAAGCAAAAAACCCCTCGGCGCTGGGGGGTTTTTGTTTGTGGGGTTAGCCGGCGGCAGCGATCGTCTGAGCGGCCATAGTGAAGAAGTACAGCGCGATCAGAATAACGGTGATGGCGATCCCCATAAAAATGCGGTAGCCCTTCGACATGAGCGTCCTCCGTGTGCTTTTGTGCGGCATGATTCCAGTATAAAACGAACTGAAATTTGTGAAGGCGCGCGTTGGCCAGGCACACCCCGCGCGTAGGGCAGACGTCAGGTTCGCGGGGATGTGCGTGAGGCAGCCGGCGCGGCGCAGCGTCCTGACCTTCGCCTACCACGACCGCCCGCACAAGCCGACGCCGGGGTAACCTTTCCTAAAGGACGCGCTTTTCCTGGCGGACAGCTACAACGCTGTCCCCACAAGACCACCCCAAACCGTTGTCACGCAATCAAAAATTTGATGCGTTTGCCCCGTCCCGCACCGCCATTTTCTAACAGGCGTCTTGTGCGGCTGTGCTATAATACGTTTCCGTCTTTCCAAATGAGCTGTTGAGGCACTATGTTCAAAAACCTGGTCAAAATGGTGCTCGGCGACCCTGTCGAAAAAGCGCTCGCCAAGTATCGCGAGACAGTCGCGGAAATCAACGCCCTCGAACCCCAGATGCAGGCGCTCAGTGACGCGGCGCTGCGGGCCAAAACCGATGAATTTAAGCAGCGTCTCGCCGGCGGCGCCACGCTCGACGAGCTGCTGGTCGAAGCCTTCGCGGTTGTGCGCGAGGCCTCTGTCCGCTCCATCCAAAAGCGGCATTTTGACGTGCAGTTAATCGGCGGCATCGTCCTGCATCAGGGACGCATCGCCGAAATGAAAACGGGCGAAGGCAAGACGCTGGTCGCTACGCTGCCGCTGTACCTCAACGCCCTCAGCGGCAAAGGCGTGCATCTGGTCACGCCCAACGACTACCTGAGCAAGTTCGGTTTGCAGCAGATGGGGCCGATCTATCATTTTCTCGGCCTGTCTTCGGCGGTTATTCAGAACATGGGCAACGACCCCGCCATGGCTTCGTTTATCTATGACCCCGAATACCCCTCCAACGACGCGCGCTACCAGTTCCTGCGCCCTGTCGCGCGGCGCGAAGCCTATCTGGCCGACATCACCTACGGCACGAACAACGAATACGGCTTTGACTACCTGCGCGATAACATGGTGAGCGACGCCAGTCAGATGGTGCAGCGCACGCTGAATTACGCCATCGTAGACGAAGTAGACAATATCCTGATTGACGAGGCGCGCACACCGCTCATTATCTCCGGTCCGTCCGACCCGCCCTCGCCCCTTTACCGCACCTTTACCGAAATTGTGCGCACGCTCAAGCCGAGCAGCGCGCAGAGTATCGACGACAAAGACCCGGACGGCGATTTTGTCGTGGACATCAAAGATCGACTGTCGTACCTGACCGAAGCCGGCGTCGAAAAAGTGCAGCGCATGCTGCGCGTAGACGACCTGTATGACCCGGCCAACGGCGACATGATCGCCTATCTCGATAACTGCCTGCGCGCCTTCACGCTCTACCAGCGCGACAAAGAATACGTCGTACATCCCGGCAAAGACGGCCCCGAAATCGTGATCGTCGATGAATTCACCGGGCGTCTGATGATCGGGCGGCGTTTCTCCGAAGGGCTGCACCAGGCCATCGAAGCCAAAGAAGGCGTGCCGATTCGCCGCGAAAACCTGACGCTGGCGACTATCACCTTCCAGAATTTCTTCCGCATGTACAAAAAACTGGCGGGCATGACCGGCACGGCCAGCACCGAAGCCGAGGAATTCGAAAAAATCTACAATCTGGAAGTCGTGGCGATTCCCACGCACCGCCCGGTGAGCCGCATCGACCACGAAGACCTGATCTACCAGAACGAAAAAGCTAAGTTCGAGGCGGTGGTGGCCGAAATCAAGGAACGCCACCAGAACCGCCAGCCGGTGCTGGTCGGGACGGTCGCTATCGAAACCTCTGAGCGCTTAAGCAGTCTGCTCAAGCGGCAGGGTATCAAACATGAGGTGCTCAACGCCAAAAATCACGAGCGCGAGGCCGGCATCATCGCCCAGGCCGGGCAGTCCGGCGCCGTGACCATCGCGACTAACATGGCGGGACGCGGCGTGGACATTCTGCTGGGCGGCAACCCCGAAGGCATCGCGCGCGAATATCTGCGCCAGGCCGGCATCGACCTGACTCAGGCGACTAAAGAACAGTGGGACGAGGCTTTAGCGCGCGCCAACAAAGAATGCGCCAAAGACCACAATGTCGTTGTGGAAGCCGGCGGTTTGTTCGTGCTCGGCACAGAACGCCACGAAGCGCGGCGTATCGACAACCAGCTTCGCGGGCGTTCGGGACGCCAGGGCGACCCCGGCGAATCGCGCTTTTACCTCAGCCTGGAAGACGACCTGATGCGGCGCTTCGGCGGTGACCGCATGAAAAACATCATGTCGTGGGCCAACTTGCCAGAAAACGAGCCTTTGGAACACACTATGGTCAGCAGGTCGATTCAACAGGCGCAGGTGCGCGTCGAAGGCCACAACTTCGACATCCGCAAGCGTGTACTGGAATACGACGACGTGGTGAACAAGCAGCGCGAGGTGATCTACAGACAGCGGCGCGAACTGCTGGAGCAGGACTCTCTGCGCGAACAATATCTCGAACTGCTGGAAGAAATGATCGCCGGCACGATCAAAGAATTCACGCCCGAACAGGGCGAATGGGATACCGAAGGCCTGTACCATCGCTTACGCACCATCTTCCCCGTGCCGCCGGAGTTCACGCCGGAAACGCTGGAAGACATGACGGTTGAGGAGATGGAAAGCCAGTTGATCGCCGCGCTGCACACGGCCTATGACGCCAAAACAGCGGAACTCGGCGCAGAGATTATGAAGCAGGCCGAACGCGCTATCATGCTGCACGCTATCGATTCGCACTGGCAGCGGCATCTGACCGATCTGGACGTGCTGCGCGAGGGCATCGGGCTGGTCTCGGTGGCGCAGCGCGACCCGCTGGTGGAATACAAGCGCGAAGCCTTCCGCATGTGGGAGGCCTTGCAAGACGAAATCCAGACAGCGGCGGCGCGGCGTATCTTTACTGTAACGGTGCGCCAACCGTTACCGCAGCCGGGGCGCCGGCAGATGCAGGCCATGCGCCCCAGCAGCAACGGCGGGAATGCCGCCCCCGCGCGCCCAGAACCACGCCGCGTACAGCAGCGTCCGGGACGCAACGACCCCTGTTGGTGCGGCAGCGGCAAAAAGTACAAGAACTGCCATATGCGTGAGGATATGAAGGCTAAGGGTTAGGGGGCAGTAAGTATGGGAGAACAGAAGCAGATGATCGACGGCGCGCTGTTGGCCTTTCTGCGCGACAAAGTCAACTCGTTCATCAAATGGGACATCGTGCGTTTCTTCCATGACAATCCCTACGCGCGTGACACCAGCGAGCATATCGCCCGCTACATCATGCGCGATGCGCACACCACCGCGCGCGAACTGCATCATCTGGCAGAAACGCAGGTGGTGGAAGCCGAAGAAATCGGCACCGTGCTGGTCTACCGCCTGACGCCTGACGAAGCCACGCGCGAACTCATCGGGCGCTTCGTGGCGGCCTGCGATGATCGCGAATTCCGCGTGCAGGCCATCAATGAGGTGATTAACGGCAAGCGTCTTTCGCCGCGCCACGATTTTTAGCGCGTGAACGACGGCAGAACGGAACGCGGGCTTGTGCCTTTGCTTCATTCAGTCAGCAGAGGACGATGTACTCAGGAGACGCGGCGATGACGGTTTCGCTCAACCAATTCCTGATGCTCTACAGTTGGTTCCTGGCGGCCGGGCTGCTGTTGTTCGTGCTGCTCATCGGGCGCTTTTTCCGGCGCTTTTCTGGCGTGCGCGTCTGGCATAGGTTGTATCTGCTGCCGCTGGTGCTGATGGGCATGGCGACGGTGCGCTATACCAGTGTCGGCATGATGGCCGGCGATATATGGGGCGATCTGTTTTCGGCGCTGGGCGGCAGTATGCTGATCGCGCTCAGCGCGCTGTTGTGGCGGCGGATGCTGAGCCGGCGCGCCCACCTGGACAGCGCCGATAGTCCCGCCAGTAAATGAAGCCGAGCGATGACGATTGAAATCACGCGCGTTTTAGGATTGATCGGGCCGGTTTCGCTGGTTTTGCTGCTGCTGCTGCTGGCGCATCTCAGCCGCCGGCTGGGGCGCGCGACCCAGGCGCCGGCCTACTACCGTCTGTTTTACCTGGCCGCGCTGCTGGTGCTGGTGGGCGTGCTGGCGCGGCTGTGGAATATTCTCACGGGCGTTACTATCAATCTGACAGCCGAGGACAATCTGGTATGGGTGCTGCTTTACAACGGTGCGCCGGCGGCGGGTCTCACACTCGGTCTGGTGACAACCTGGCGCTATTGGAGCTGGCTGCTGGCCGAACGCGCATAAATCCATATCATGGTATAAATGATATGGATCGCAATTTTGGGAATGTTGCACTGATGAATGAACTGCGTCAGACGGTCACAGCGCTGCCAAAAATCGATTTACACCGCCACCTCGAAGGCTCGGTGCGGCTGGAGACGTTGATCGATATTGCGCAGCAGTACGGCATTCAGATGCCGGATTATAATGTCGAGCAGCTTCGTCCGTTCGTGCAGATGACGCCGGAACAGCCGCACGATATGCCGACGTTTATGGCCAAGTTCATCACGCTGCGCCAGTTTTATCGTTCGCCGCAGGTGATCCGCCGCGTGGTGCATGAAGCGGTGGAAGACGCCGCCAGAGACAACATTCGCTATCTGGAACTGCGCTTCACCCCGCAGGCGCTAACCAACATTATCGGCTGCGGCCACAGCGAAGTCGTCGGCTGGGTGTGCGAAACAGCGCATTACGCCGCCAAAGAAAATGATATTGATGTCGGCTTGATCGTCTCGATGAACCGCCACGAGGGCACGACCATCGGCGAAAAAATCCTGCAAGCCGCGCTCGATCATCGCAGCGACGGCGTGGTCGCGCTCGATCTGGCCGGGCGCGAATCGCCGGAATACCCGGCAGCGCCTTTCCGTTATATTTTCCACCGCGCCAAAGAAGCCGGGTTGGGCGTGACCGTCCATGCGGGCGAATGGCTCGGCAGCGAAAGCATGTACGACGCGCTGCTCAGCCTGCGCGCCGACCGCATCGGGCATGGCGTGCGCTCGCTGGAAGACCCGCGTCTGATGGAAGCGCTCGTCAAACGCCAGATCACGCTGGAAGTGTGCCCGACGAGCAATTGGCACAGCGGCGTCGTGTCCTCGCTGAAGGCACACCCGCTGCCAGAGCTTTATCGCCAGCAGATTCGCACCACGCTCAACACCGATGATCCGCTGGTGAGCAATATCACGCTCAGCGACGAAATCATGGTTACGCTGGAGTCGATGCAGATGACGCTGGACGATGTCAAACAGCAAATGCTGACCGCGGCCAGCGCGGCGTTTTTGCCGCCGGCGGCGCGCGCGGCGCTGGTCGAAAAATTCCAGCGCTGGTACGAAAACGGCAGCAAGCCGCAGTGAGCCGAACATCCGGCCTCTTGATCCCAAACCCTCTATCTGGACGAGCGTATGCTGCGCATTGGCGACATCAGTATTCATCTGATTAACGACGGCGATATTCTGGTCGATGGCGGCGGCGCCTTCGGGCTGGTGCCGCGCGCCCTGTGGAAGCATATTTTGCCCCCCGACGACGAAAATCTCGTGCCGATGAAGCTGACGAATCTGCTGGTGCAGGTCGGCGGCAAAAATATCGTCGTCGATACCGGTCTCGGTCAGCGTTTGAACGAGCGCGGCAGAAAAATCTGGCATCTCGACCAGAGCGGCGGCGGGCTGGTCGGCGGGCTGGCGCGTTTGGGGCTGTCTCCGGCAGATATTCATCTGGTGATCGACACACATTTGCACGCCGACCACTGCGCGGGCAATATGACTTACGACGCCGAGGGAAAGCTGCGGCCCACGTTCCCCAACGCCGAATACGTCGTGCAGCAGCGCGAGTATGCGGACGCCATGCGCCCCAACGAACGCACGCGCGCGACATACATAGCCGATAATTTTCATCCCCTGGTAGAAAGCGGGCAGATGCGCCTGCTCAATGGCGACAGCGAACTGGCGACCGGCGTCTGGGGCGTGGTCACCTCCGGGCACACACCGGGACACATGAGCGTGCGCTTCGAAAGCGGCGGGAAACACGCGCTGTTTACCTGCGATCTGGCGAGCTATGCCGTGCATTTCGAGCGGCTGGGCTGGATGACAGCCTACGATGTCGAGCCGTTGGTGACGCTCGAAAACAAGCGCAAATGGCAAGCATGGGCGCTGGAAACGGATGCGCTGCTGATCTTCCCGCATGAGCCGCAGCACCCTGTAGGCCGGCTCATGCTCGATGGCAAAATCCCCAAAATCATTCCCGTAGAAGAAACGCATAGTTAAGCGCGCAAGCCTTAACACAGCGTTAACGCGATTTTACAAACACGTGACAGATGGTTTACAATTCTCAATACTTCGACAACACATCCCGCGTAGACTAAAAGTATAGTTCAACAGCTACGAGGGAAAACCCATGAAATCCGCACGCAAAGTCTTTTTTGTCCTGCTGGTGGTGGGGCTGCTGGCGGCCTTCGCGCTGCCGACGTTCGCCCAGTTGGCGCGCACCGTGACAATCACTGAGTCCTCGATTAACCAGACCTACCGCGTGACCAACAGCCCGCGCCGCAGTGTGAGCAACCTGTACGTCGATTTGCAGCCGGGGCAGGCCGTGATTACGGCGACGATCACGCCGCGCAGCGGCAGCGCGTGGAACGTTTCGGTCACGCTTGTGCCGAGCCTGAGCAACGGGCGCGTTACCTGGACAGTGGCTTCGGCGACGGCCAATGGGCAGGCGGCGACCAGCGAACAACTGGCGCAGATCAACGCGGCCATTACCTCGTCGTGGCGTAATTATGTGCGCGGGCAGTTAGGCACAGGGCGCGTCACAGGTATCAGCGTTACCGATAACGCGGTGATCATCAATGTGAACTGAGGCAGTCACCGGTCAATCCGGGACAAAGCGGCAGGGCAGTCATCGGGCTGCCCTTATTGTTTGAGTTTGCGCTGGATAAACACCAAAAACGGATAGGCCAAGCGGCTGGCGTCGAACTGGGACTGGCGCAGCAGCGGTTGGTTGGCCGCCTCAAAGTCGCGATGCAGGCGTTCCATTTCGCGCGCCTGGTTGGGCGACGGCTCGTTTTTGAACAACGTGACAATAGTCGTGTACTGGCCGCCGATGAACAACAGCCAGCGTGTAGACGTGAACTTTTCGACGCGCGGCTGCGGCATCTGCCCATGCTCGATATGCATGGTGAAATCGTTCAGAATCGACGCGACCCGCTTGGAGGGCACGTCGAACTCGCCCAGCGTATCGACCAGGGTGCCGCTGCGATTGTTATAGATGACGACGGCCAGCGCTTTGCCCATATGCGCTTCCATGATAGCGATGGTCATCGGCGCGCCGGGTTCCAGCATTTCCTCATTGCTGCTGAGTGCCTGTTCAGCGATGCGCAGTTGGTTGCTGTAATGCTCGTAGACAGCGTGGAACTGGTCACGGTTGAGCTTGCCATTGGCGAATTCGGCGAGCAGGCCGTCGATCTTGCTTTTGATCTGGGCGATAAAGTTCTGGGTTTTGCGCACGTCAGCGGGCATGATTGGCTTTCCCCAATTTTTTCTGGACAAATGCCAGAAAAGGATACCCCAGCTTACTCGCATCTACCATAGGCTGTGCCAGCGCGTTGTGGTTGGCTTCCTCAAAATCGCGGTGCAGACGTTCGATTTCGCGCGTTTGCAGGCGCGACGGCTCGTTTTTGAAGAGCGTGACAACAGTCGTGAATCGCCCGGCGACCAGCAGCAGCCACTGCTGCTCATCGACCTGCGCGACACAGTTTTCGGCGTGCGGCGTGCCCATAAAGTCGGCCAACAGCGGCTGCACTTTGTCGGCTGTCACAGTGAACTGGCCAAGCGTTTCGATAATGGCGGCGCTGGCGCTGTCATAAATCAGCAGGCCGAGCGCTTTGCCACCCGTTTGCTCCAGAATTTGCAGGGTCGAAGGCCCGCTTTCGGCAATCGCCACAGCGTCGGGGTTGCCACTGAGCAGGGCATGATCGGCGATCAGCAGACGCGCGCTGTAGCGTTCGTACAGGGCATGAAACTGGTCGCGGTTAATTTTGCCAGTGGCGAAATCGTCCAGCAGCGTTTGGATTTTTTCGGTGAGACGCGATTTGAAGGCTTCGGCGTAGCGTTGTTCTCTGGTCATAGGGCAGCTCGTTTCTCAATGCGAACGTTATTGTTTTTAATATAGCATCGAAACGCGCGTACAAGCATAAACGCTGATTTGCTGGCGACGGGCGCGTTTTGTGACCGTTTAACACCTTGCTTGAGCTAAAATAAAGATCGCGGGGTCAATTTCCCTTGCCCAATAATTCATGTTAAACTCAAGATAAGGTGTGTTGTCATACCGTGTCTGTTTGATTATACTTTTATCGTTCTAACGCAGGGATGCTATTCCACCGTTTCACGCAGGTACCACAGCCAATCCCGCCGCGTTGCAAGTGTCGGAGAGCCAACCGGTAAAATTTGTGAATCAGCCAATCAGTGAATCGCTCAAGTCCTTTACCAACATCAGGCTGAGCAGCGGCGCTGTAGGGCGCGGCTTGGTTGTGTTGTTAGTCGCTGATGGACTGCTGCTGCTGTTTTTCGGGCAGCCGCTGGTGATGGACGCGGCGCTGCTGCCGCTGTGGCTCGGCGGTCTGTTCAGTTTCGTGCTGGCAGATTTCGGCAGCAAACTGCGCGAACGGCTGCTGCTGACCGGTTATCTCAATTTTTTGTATCTGCTCAGTTGGTTTACGCTCGGCACACTGCCAACATTAGCGCTGATTCTGATCGGCGTGAGTCTGGCGGCGCTGCTGCGCGTGGGCTGGGGACCGCGTCTTGGGCTGGGCAAGGTGTCAAAGACCTTTGCGTGGCGGCTGGCCCTGCTGCAAGCGGCCTGGTTCAGCGGCGCGCTGCTGGTGGTGGCTGCCGTATACCACCTGCTCGGCGGCACACTGCCGCTGGACTCCCACGAGCTTGTGGCGACGGCCGCGGCGCTGCTGGCGGCCTTTGGTGTGCCGCAGGTGCTGGCGCTGTGGCTGGCCGGCGACAGCGGTCTAGCGCCTGTCTGGAAAGCGCCGCGCGCGGTGTTTTTCCTGGAGATTTTTTTGCTGGTGTTGGCGCCGGCGCTGGCGTTGACTCTGCCTTCTGCCGGGACATTGTTTGTCGTGATCGTGCTGACGCTGCTGGGGGTGCAAGCGCTGCGCGACATACAAATGCTCGACATGCGCTGGCAGCTTACGCAGCGTGTCGAACAGCTTAGCCTGCTGGCGCAAATGGCTCAGCAGGTGACGACCACGCTGGTGTTGGATGATTTGCTGCTCAGCATTTACCACGAAGTGCAGCGGCTTCTGCCCAGTACCCGCTTCATGGCCGCCCTTTATGATGAAGAAACGCAGACGCTCGATTTTCCGCTGACGATGGTCAACGGCCAGCGCGTCGAGCGTGTGACGCGCCCGCTGGCCGACACGCCTACCGATTATGTCGTGCACAGCGGCAGGTCGCTGTATCTGCGGGCGGACAATGATGTTTTACGGCAGAAGCTGCATATCGCGCTGCCGCCGCCGGGTGAAAACCGCAGCGTGTATCTCGGCGTGCCGCTGCTGGCGGGCGACCGGACTATCGGCGCGCTGGCGCTGGAGCATGACGACGATCCCAACGCGTTGGATACGCACGCCCAGATGGTGCTGGAAATGGTCGCGGGGCAGGTTGGCGTCGCCATCCGCAATGCCCTGCTGTACGAGCGCAGCACGAAAATGACCAACGCGCTGGCGCTGATGAACACCTCGGTGCAGCACATCATGTTTAATCTGGACAGCGCCAAAGGCCTGGAAACGGCCTGCGCCACCGCAATGGCGGTCTCTGGCGCGCAAAAATCCGCCATTTATGTGCTGGACATGGCGCACAAAACCCGTATGCGGCTGGCGCAGCAGCATAATCTGCCCGCCGCTTATGTGCAGGCTTTCGCTGAACAGCCTTATGAACCTGAGCATTACGCCGCCGGGGCGTATGTCGTGCCCGATACACGCGAGGATGCGCGGATGGCCGAAGCGGGGCGACTGGGGCAGTTCCAGGCCAGTGCGCAAATTCCACTGCGCTCCAGCAGCGCGCTGGTCGGCTGCCTGATCGTTTATTACGAGCGCGTGCATTATTTCCAGCAGCATGAACTCGACCTGTTGAAAACGCTCAGTTACCAGATCACCGCCGCGCTGGACAACGCGGAACTGCTCAAGGCACTGGAAATTTATGCCAGCGAGCAGGCGCAGTTGGTGTACCTGTCGCGTATGTCTACCGCCAGCCTGGAACTGGATAAAGTGCTGGCGGGCGTGGCGGCGCTGCTGGAACAAATGGTGAGCATCGACCATGTGCGCGTGGCGGTGCTGGTGGCAGGCCGCGAACGGCTGCAATTGTTCGACACAGGCGGCAGCAGGCTGAACGTGCGTAACCTGGCGCTGCACGCCCTGCCCGAAGTCCAGGCGCTATTTTCCGGGGCGCAGCCGCTGCTGCCGCAAATTTTTCAGCACAGCGCGGGTGTCACTTCGCCAGAGCTGCGCGCCTTGATGCAAGAGAACGGCGAAAGCACACTGGCGTTAGTGCCGCTGACCGTGAATGGCAATGTGCTGGGGGCGATGCTGCTGGGCAGCCGCACACCGCGCGAATTTTCGGACAGCGAAATCCGCTTGATTGAGATGGCCATGAATCAGGTGGCGGCGCAAATCTACAACGCGCGCCTGTTCGCCACTACCGAAGAAGACCTCAAGCGGCGCATGGAGCAGCTTTCGCTGCTGGAAGACATCGCGCAGGAGATCACCGGCGCGCTCGACCTGAACAAGCTCATCAGTTTCGTGCTGCAAGCCGCGATCAGCGCTACCCAGGCCGATGTCGCCACGCTGGGGCTGCTGACAGAAGGCGAACGCTTCTGGTTTATCGTGCGCGAACGCAGCGCAGACGGGCAGTGGCAGGAACACTATCAGACCAGCATGGCGCAGAATGGCATCAGCGGGCGCGTGGCGCACACCGGCCAGACCGCGCTGGTGGTCGATAACCAGCTTGACCCCGATTACATCGTGCCGAGCAAAACGCGCGTCTATCGGTCGTCACTGGTGGTGCCGCTGCGCAAAGAAGAGCGCGTGATGGGCGTGCTGAACGTCGAAAGCGAAGAGATCAACTTCTTCACGCCGCAGCAATCCAGCTTCTTGAACAACCTGGCCGGGCACGCCGTCATCAGCATCGACAACGCGCGCCTGCTGCAAGAACGCCAGCGCGAGATCGAAACCTTGCAGCGTCTGCGCTAACTGGCACTGCTCATGTCCAACGCCCACGAGATCGGCGAAGTGGCGACAGCCATCTTGCAGACCAGCTTCAGTATGCTCAACGCGCAGGACGCCGCGCTCTTCAGTTATAACGCGCTCAACGACGAAATGCTGCTGCTTTCCGGGCGGCGTTATAACCCGGCGCGTAAACTTGAACTGGAAGAAACGCTGATTCGCGGCAAACTGGCCTATCAGATTATCAAAGAGGGCGGGCTGACGGTGATGGCGGATCTGCGCGAGTATCCGCCTTATGAGTATGTCGATACGCGCGACTATATCACCTTGATCGGCGTGCCCATCAAACGCAACCGGCGCATCAGCGAGGTGCTGTGTCTGGGCTTTACCGCCATGCAGCACCTGGAAGAAAGTGAACTGGGCGCGCTTGACCTGTTGAGCATCCAGGCTGCGGGGCATCTGGAAAACGCCATGCTCAGCGAGCAGATTCGCTCCAGCAGCAACCGCACCCGCGCCATTCTCGATTCGACGCGCGACGGCGTGATTCTGCTCGACCGGCGCGGGCTGCTGATCGACTACAATCCCTCTGCCGAGCGCCTGTTAGGAATCAGCCTGGAGGAGCGCACGAACCGGCGCTTCGCCGAAACGCTGATAAGCCAGGCCCAGGCGGGCGAGCTGGGCGAAGGCGGCTATTCGCAAACCGAAGTGGCGGATCTGGCGCGCATTTTGCAGGAAGAACCGGAGCGCATCACCCGCCGCCAGTTCGCGCGTTTTGTGCATGAGCAGTTTACGTATATCGAAGAAATCGGCTCGCCTGTCACTGATTCTGACCATCAGATCATCGGGCGGCTGCTGGTGCTGCGCGACATCACCGAAGAAAAACAGCTCGAAAGCTACCGCGACGAAGTGACGCACATGATCGTCCATGACCTGCGCGGGCCGCTGGGATCGATCATCAGCGCGCTGACGCTGGCGAAGGAAAGCGTGCAAGACCCCGACACGATGTACATGGTCGGCACGACGCTGGATGTTTCGCTGACCAGTGCCTACAAGCTGCTGCTGCTGGTGGATAGTATGTTGGATGTGGCGAAGCTCGAACAGCGCAAGATGCCGCTGAAGTTCGCGCCCGCCAGCGTGGAGGCCATCGCGCAGGACGCTTTCATCAGTATGCGCATCTCGGCGCAGACGGCCAATATCAACGTGCGCTTCGATATCCCTGGCGATGTGCCGGCGGTGCTGGTAGACAGCGAAAAAATCCAGCGCGTGCTGACCAATCTGATCGACAACGCTATCAAGTATACGCCGAGCGGGGGCACGATTTTGCTGCGCGCGCGCCAACCAGAGAATCGTAACAAAGTGCTGGTGCAGGTGATGGACAGCGGCCCCGGCGTCCCGCATGACGAACGCGAACGCATCTTCGACAAATTCATTTCCCAGGTCAAAGGCAAAGGCCCGATACGCGGCGCCAAGGGCAATGGGTTAGGGCTGACCTTCTGCAAGCTGACGATTGAAGCGCACGGCGAAAACATCTGGGTCGATAACGACAGCGACCTGGGCGGCGCGTGTTTCTCCTTTACGCTGCCTATCGTGCCCGACGCCCCACCAGAGGATACTTTCAGTTTGTCGTCGGCTGAACTGTTGAACACGTCCTCTGTACAGGACTAATGCATCTTTAGTTCTAATTTTTACAGAACACCATATTCGAATCATAAAAAAGTTAAAAACCCCCTGCCATGAGGTGTGTAAACGAGTAAATATACAGTATGATTGATGTATCGATTTGTATACAAATGTTTGTGTGATGAAATCTCCACTGGTCAAAACAGTTGTGCCCTGGCTGTTGGGTGTGGCGACTGCGGCGGTGCTGCTGACGCATCTGCCCCTGCCCTTGCCGACAGCAGATCAGGAGTTGATGATCGCCTATGGCCTGCTGACGGCCTTCGCGTTGTATTTCAGCGTACTGCTGGCCGAAGGCACGCTGAGCGCCGCGCATGTGGCGGGGATTGTCGCCTTTCTTTCGTTGAACGCCAGAGAAACCAGTGTGCGCGGTGAAATCCTGTGGGTGGTCTTTATCGGCGGCGTGATCGGCAGCCTCGCCATGCTGCTGCGCGACAACCGCCAACCGGTCGGCACGCCCTATACGCGGCGGGATGCGCTGGCGACGGTCTTGTTTGTCAGCGCGGGAGTCACGCTCAGTTTGTTTTTCGCCTCAGAAATCTATCTGGCGCTGGGCATGCCGCTGCCGCTGGGTCTGCCAGACGCCGATGGGGAAATCAATCTGAGCAATGTGCTCGCTATCCTGATTTTCAGCTTTGCCTACGTCATTTTTTACTTCGGGGTATTCGCGCTGCAAGCCTACAGCGAAGGCCGTTCGCTGCGTCGTATCCTGCACGAAAGCTGGCTGGAAGTGCTGGTGGTGCTGGTGGTGCCGGTGCCGTTGGGCATTCTGGGCGCGCATATCCGCAATTCGCTGGCCGATGTGGCCTTTATCATCCTGGTGCTCGGCATTCTGCTGGCGATCGTCGGCCTGCACCGCCTGTCGATCGCCCAGTTCCAACTACGCAAGCAGCTTGACGAAGTGCGCACGCTCTCGGTGATCACGCAGTCCATGCGCTCGCATTTGCAGCTCAATACGCTGCTGAAAAATATCTATTTGCAGGTTTCGACGCTGCTGGATGTCAACAATTTTGTGCTGGCGCTCTATAACCGCGAAAAGCTGGAATTCCCGCTGATCTTCAAGGATGGCGAGCAAAAACAGACAGTCGCGCCGGTCGATGATTCCAACGCGACCTTCGATCTGCGCTATACACGCTATCCGCTGCTCAGCCGCGTCCTGGAAACGCAAACGGCGCTGCTGTTCAGCGATGATGTCGAAGCCGAAGCGCGCGAACTGGGCATTAACCTGACCCAGCCCGCGCCGCATTCGTGGATGGGCGTGCCGCTGCTGGCCGGCGGGCGCACGCTGGGGGCCATTGCTGTCGAATCGTCCGATGCGGGGCAGCATTTTACGCCCAACCATCTGCGCCTGCTGAACATTGTGGCGGCCAGCGCCAGCATCGCTATCGAAAACGCGCAGCTTTACGAACAGCAGTCGCAGCGCATCCACCAGTTGGGCACGCTCAACAGCATCGCCTCGCTGATGAGCGGCACGCTCTCGCGCGATGCAGTACTGGAAACGTTGATCGCCTCGTCGGGGGCCATCGCCGGCGCCAGCGCGGTGGCCGTGTATCTGTGGGACGAGCGGCAAACCTATTTGCGGCTGGCGCGCACCGGCGGACTGAGCCAGGCGTTCGCGGACAATCCGCCAGAGCCGCTGCTCAACAGCCGCGAAGATTTGCTTGGTCAGCCGATCACCATCAAAAACATTCTAAAAGACCCGCGCGCGCGCAGCTATGTGCCGCTGCTGATGCACGAAAAGAAAAGCGCCTGGATCGAACTGCCGCTGCTGACGGGCAGCGCCGATCTGGGCGTGCTGGTGCTGTATTACGACAGCCATCAGGCTTTCGGCACAGAAATGGTCGAACTGCTGCGCACGTTTGCCACGCAGGCCTCGCAGGCGTTGAACAACGCGCGCCTGTACAGCAAAACCGACGCCGCGCTGGAACAGCGTGTCGAGCAGTTATTCGCGCTGGCGGCTATCGGACGGCTGCTGACGGCTACCATGAGCGTCGATCAGATCGGCGAACTGGCGCTGTCGTATGCCACCGACGCCACCAAGTCGCACGTCGGGCTGGTGATGCTGCGTGACGATAAAGGCGTGCTGCGCCCGATCGCCACACGTCCGCCGCGCGCCAGTGAACGTTTCCGCCTGCTGCCCGCTTACGCGCAGGCCCTGGCCAGCGGCCAGCATGTGCTGGTGCCGGATGTGCGCAGCCAATCGGACAGCGTGCCGCTCGCGGAAAGCACGCAAGCACAGTTGTGGACACCGCTGTACAGTGACCGCGAGTGGATTGGCCTGCTGCTGCTGGAAAACGAAATCCCCGCCGCCTATGGCGACGAAGATGTGCATTTCGCCGCGCAAATCGCTAATCAGGTGGTGATCGCGCTCAGCAACGCGCGCCTGTTCCAGCGCATCAGCGAAGCGCTTGACCGCCTGCAAGTCATCCTGGCCGCGATGGAAGAAGCCATCGTGCTGGTCGATTACGACGGCAAAATCGCCCTGGCAAACCCGCGCGTTGATCTGATCGGCCTCCAGCCCGACGAACTCATCGGCAAAACGGTCTACGAGATCGCCGAACAGGACACAAGCGCCTCTGCCGAGCGCATGGGCTTTCATACGCCGCAGGATTTGCTGGCTGTGGTCGAAACGCTGCACGGACGCAACGGCCATTCCAGCTTCGAAGCCGTGTTTTACGCCGTCGATGCGCCCCTGGGCAAGCTCTATATCCGCCGTCAGATTATCCCTGTGCGCGACGAACAGGGTAAGGCGATGGGCGCGCTGCTGGTCTTTTATAACAAGACCGAAGAACACGAACTGGAACGCGCGCGCGAAGACTTGTCGCGCATGATCGTGCATGACCTGCGCAGCCCGCTCACCGCCGTGACCACCAGCCTGAAGCTGATGCGCGAGCTGGTGCCGCCGGGCGATCTGCGCGCGCAGGTGCAGGACATCACCGAGACCAGCCAGCGCGCGATTCGTAAGCTGCTCAGCCGCGTCGATTCGCTGCTCGATATTTCCAAGATGGAAAGCGGCCAACTGACGCTCGACATCGAATCGACCGAACTGGCGACGCTGGCCGACAGTGTGTGTGTGGAACTGAGTCCCCTGGCGCACGAACTGAATATCGAGATTACATCGCAAATCCCCGATGTGCTGCCCATGCTTTCGATCGACGCCGACAAGGTCGAGCGCGTGCTCTCGAATCTGGTCGATAACGCCCTCAAATATGCCCCCGCCGATTCGACCGTCATGATCCGCGCCGCCCTGCCCGATGCGCAGCAGTACGTGCGCGTCGAAATTGTCGATCAAGGGCCGGGCATTCCCGACGATTACAAGCACAGCCTGTTCGATCGCTTCGTGCAGATTCGCGGGCGGCGCGGCGCGCGGCGCGGGACAGGGCTGGGGCTGACCTTCTGCCGGCTGGTGGTCGAAGCGCACGGCGGGCGCATCTGGATCGAGGACAACCCAGTGGGCGGCAGCATCTTCGCCTTCACGCTGCCGGTGGTGGGCGCGCAAACCAGCGCCGACCCGGAAGAGGCATTCGCGCGGTCTGTGCGCTGATATTGGGGCTGGCGCGCTAGAACTTTAGTGCTATAATTTCTGCTCATGTGTTCTATTCACAGGAGCAGTTTTTCATGAATCGCTTCATGCAGGAACAATGGTCGTGGGTCGAAGGCTCGCTGGCGCTGCGCACGCAGTTGATGGACGCGCTGAGCGACGCCGATCTGGCGTTTTCGCCCGGCGGGCAAAATATGACGCTCGGCGCGCTCTGCCGCGAATGTGGCGAAGTTGACCACAGCTATATCCAGTCGCTGAAAACGCTCAAGCAGGATTGGAGCTACCGTAACCCCGAACCCGGCCTGGAAAACAGCGTCGCACGCCTCAAAGCCTGGTATCAAACGCTCGACGCCGACCTGAAGGCCACGCTGTCGGCCTTTTCTGACGCCGACTTGCAAAAGACGATTGATCGCGGCTTTCCGCTGACGGTGGAAGTGCAGATGACGGTCTATCTGCAAGCGCTGCTGATCTTTTTTGGCAAAGTGACGATTTATCTGAAGGCTATGAACAAGCCGCTGCCGCAGCAGCTTAAGGACTGGATTGGTTAAACCGAGCGCTCATTGAAGCGAAGGCGGGGAAACGCTGCGCTAGAAGCGCAGCGACACCGCTGCTGCGCCTGCCCTATCCTGTGGCGCTGGCGGTGGCCTGGGGTGCCGAAGCCGCCGCGCGTCTGACCAACAGCGCGCCTATGATGACGGTGGACGCGATCCAGACCATGAACCAGTTAAGCGCGCTCATGGCGGCCAAAGCCAAACGTGAACTGGGCGCGACATTCCGCCCTTTCGAAGCGTCATTGTGCGATGAAGTAGCGTGGTATCGGGAGCAGGGTCAGGCGTAAATACGCAAAAAAGAGCCATCCCGCCTTGTATGGGATGGATGGCCCGTGAAACTGGGGCTTGTCTGGGTCTAGCGGTCAGCGGTGTAATTCAGGAACAGCGCGGCAATCGCGCCTGGCACCCAACCGGCCAGCGTCAGCGCCAGGACGATCAGCACCGTGCCGCAGCCGCGATCAATCACCGCCAGCGGCGGGAACACAATGCACAGAATAGCGCGTCCACAACCCATGTTTGTTCTCCTTAATCACGTATCCATGCCTCTATTACGTGTACAGGCGCGGCAGAGTTGCAGGCGCGAAGTTACGGACTGCCGCGCGTTTTTCACAGCCCCCACAAACGCACGCTGTTGTCGCCGCTGCCCGCCGCCAGCAGCGTACCCGCCGGGTTAAAAGCCAGCGTCAGCACCGGCTTATCCGCCGCCGAAAGTGCCGCCCGCGCGTCGCCGCGTTCCAGCCGCCCGCGCGCCAGCGCAGCGCGCACATCCCACAGCCGAATCATGTTATCGCGTCCCCCTGTCGCCAGCAGGGTTTCGTCGGGCGAAAAGGCTAGGCTGTCCGCGCCGCCAAAATGCGCCGCAAGCTCGGCCTGGGCTGTTGGGCGGCCTGTTTCAGCGATTCGCCACAGGCGCACGCGCATGTCGCGGCTGGCGGAGGCCAGCAGACCGCTGCTGGGCGCGAAACGCACCTGCCGCACCCAATCGTCATGCGCCAAGCGCTGTTCAGACGGCGACAGGAGAACGCTGTTGTCCTTGCCGCCGCTGGCAACAAAAGCGCCCCATACAGCGAGGCTGGTCATTTCGTCGCTGTGGCGCTGCTGCGCGCTGAGCCGGGTATAGGGTGGCTGCGCGTTCCAGACGATCATCTGCCCATCGCTGCCCGCCGAAAAAAGCTGCGCGCCATCGGGCGAAAAAACAACGCTGCTGGCGGCATCACTGTGCCCACGCAGTTCGACGTATTTTTCGGCGCTGAGCCACAGACGCACCAGCGTATCGGCGCAGGCCGCCGCGATTAAGGGCTGCGTGGGATGAAAGGCCACACCTTTGGCCGGCGCGGGATGGCGCAGCGTGGAGCTGGGAGTGCCGCCGAAGCCCCCCGCATACAGCGCTACCCCTTCGGCATTCGCCACCGCCAGCGCGCGTCCATCCGGCGACCAGGCGACCTGCGTCACCCAGCCATGTTTCACCCGCGCCAGCACTTTAAGCTGCGTTACATTATCCAGTGTAATCACAAGGCCGCCCTGTCGATTGTTTTTGGTATCCGGCATAATTCTACACTGCTCGTCGAAAAACCGTCTTTTCTGAAGGCGAACCGTATTCTGCTATGCATATCGGACTCAACGCTCATTTACTGGCGCGCCAACCGGGCTACCGCACCGCCGGCATTCACAGCTACATCAGCAACCTGCTGGCGCATCTGGCCGCCGCCGCGCCCGCCGACTGGCGCTTTACGGCGTTGGTCGGCAAAGGCAACAGCAGCCAGTTTGATGGCATCACGCTGCGCCGCGCGTCGTTCGACACCGAATCGCCGCTGCGCCGCATTCTGTGGGAACAGTGCGCGCAGCCCTTACAGTTGGGCGCGTTCGATCTCTATCACGCGCTGGCATTTGTGTCGCCGCTGCTGCTGAACAAGCCATCAGTCGTCACAGTGTACGATCTGAGCTTCATCCATTATCCACAGGTGCTGTCGCCGGCGCGCCGCCTGTATCTGCGGCTGCTGACGGGTTTAAGCTGCCAGCGTGCCCGTCGCGTGATCGCTATTTCGCACAGCACCGCGCGCGACCTCACGCAGTCGTTGGGGATCGCGCCAGAAAAAATTGATGTCGCGCCCTGTGGCTACGATGCGACACGCTTTAGGCCGCTGCCCGCCGCCGAAATCGCGGCTTTTAAAAACGAACAGGGCTTGCCGCAGCAGTTCTGGCTGTTCGTCGGCACGTTAGAACCGCGCAAAAACCTGCCCACGCTGCTGCACGCCTACGCCGGGCTGCGCCCCGACGAACGGCTGCCGCTGGTGCTGGCGGGGGGCAGAGGCTGGCAGTATGACGACATTTTCGCGGCGATTGCGCAGCACGGCTTGCAGCAGCAGGTGCTCCTGCCGGGATTTATCCCTTCGGAAGCGCTGCCCCTCTGGTACAATAGTGCGTCAGCTTTCGTGTATCCTTCGGTGTTCGAAGGTTTTGGCCTGCCGGTGCTGGAAGCGCTGGCCTGTGGCACGCCCGTTGTCGTATCGGAGGCGTCGTCGCTGCCGGAAGTGGCGGGGGGGGCGGGTCTACTGGTTCCGCCGCATGATACGACAGCATGGACGGCGGCGCTGCGCCGCGCGCAGGATGTCACCTGGCAGACGCAGGCACGCGCAGAGGGCTTGCGTGCGGCAGCCCGCTATCAGTGGCGGCACACCGCCGCCGCAACTATTACCAGTTATCAACGTGCATTTGAGTGAAGATGAAAGTCAAGCAGCACCCGTTTTCTGAAAGCAGCCCCTGGATGCCCCTGATCGACGCCGGGCTGGCGCTGGCCGCCTATGTGCTGGCCTATGTGCTGCGTTACGAGGTGCAGCTTTTCGCGCGTGTGGAGCTGGTGAACCGCGCGCAGTTCTTGCCCTATCTGCCCTATGTGGCGATCTTCATCGTGTGGCTGTACTTCAGCTATCACGGCAGCGGCCTCTATAAGCATGTGCGCGGACGCTCGTGGTCAGAGGAAACGTACAGCGTCATCAACGGCGTGACCAACGCCACGCTGGTGATTATGGCGCTCAGCTTCATTTTTCAACCGCTGGTCTTCAGCCGCCTGATGCTGGTGTATGTCGCTGTGATTTCGATCATCCTGCTTTCGGGCGTGCGCGCTGTGCGGCGGCTGCTGCAAGTGCGGTGGCGCGCGCTGGGCAAGGGTATGGAGCGCGTGCTGATCATCGGCGCGGGCGACGTGGGACAGGCGGTGCTGCGCACGATGATCGCGCGCAAGGAACTGGGCTATCAGCCTGTCGGGTATCTGGACGAAGACGCCGATAAAGGCAGCGTCGATCTAGGGCGTGTCAAGGGGTTGGGCGGCCTGGATAATATGGCCGTCGCCATGCGCGAAAATCAGGTCGATCTGGTGGTGATTACGCTGTCGTGGAAGCATCACGAGCGCATTCTCAAGCTGGTGGAAATCTGCCAGCAGGCGGGGGTAGAAACGCGCGTCGTGCCGGATGTCTTCCAACTGAATCTGCGCCAGGTACAGATCGAAAATCTGGACGGAATCCCGCTGTTGGGCGTCAACGGTCATGTGCCTTTGCGCGGCACCAACCGCTTTTTGAAGCGCGCCATCGACATCGGGCTGATCGTGATCGGCGCGCCGCTGTGGCTGCCGCTGTTCGCGCTGGTGGCGCTGGCGATCCGCCTGGAAGGGCCAGGGCCGGTGTTTTATACGCAGCGGCGTGTCGGCGAAAATGGCCGCGAATTCGATATGATTAAGTTCCGCAGCATGATCCCCGACGCCGAAAAGCTGCGTGCGCAGTTGGTGAAAGACTATAACCTGGATCCGCGCCACCCCAAGCTGAAAGACGACCCGCGCATCACAATGGTGGGGCGGCTGCTGCGGCGCACCAGCATCGACGAACTGCCGAACGTGATTAACGTGCTGCGCGGGCAGATGAGTCTGGTGGGGCCGCGCCCGCCGACGCCGGACGAGGTGAAGCTGTACGAAAGCTGGCATATGCAGCGCTTGCAGATCATCCCCGGCATCACCGGCTTATGGCAGATCAGCGGGCGCAGCGATGTGCCGTTTGACGAAATGTGTCTGCTGGATATCTACTACATCGAAAACTGGTCGGTCAAGCTCGACGCGCAAATCCTGATGATGACGATCCCGCGCGTGCTGCTGCGGCATGGCGCGTATTAAGCGCGCGATCAGCCGCCAGGGCGAAGCCAGCCCCCGTTCGCGTCCTGTGTCCAGCCCTGGGGCGCCTGCGGTTGGCACGAAACCGGCAGCGGTGCGGGCGCTGTCTCGAAGACCACTTCGACATTGGCCGCCGTCAGGCTGCGCACAAAGCCTTCGACCACTACCTGGGTTTGCTGCTGCGCGCGTGTCAGCACGCCGCCTTCCAGCGCATCATCGCGGAAACTGAGCAGCGCGGTGTAATTCGCCAGCAGGCGCGCTTCATCCCAATCGACCGCGCATAAGGTGGTGGAACGGTCATACTGACGGATGTAATCGAGACGACAGCTTGTGAGCTGCGGCGCGGGCAGTGTGACAGTATAGGTGTTGCTTTCGGCCTGATAAGTGATGTTTTCCGGGTGAATGGTGGCGAAGTCGATTCCGGCTTCGATCGTGCCCTGGGCGACATGGTTCGCCGAAAAGCCGCACAGATTGCCCGTGCCCTGCTGCACCGTCACCTGAATATCGGCCTGTGCCAACTGCACACTGACTGTTACCAACTGTCCCAGGGGCTGCATACTGACCAGAAGCGTTTGGCTGGAAACGACGCTGGCCGCAGCCGGCAGCGGCGCGCCGCTGAACATGCCCTGCACGTTCTGTGCGATCAGGCCCACGCTGGTGAAGCCAAAAACAATCGCGATCAGCGGAATCAGCAGCAGCACGCCGAGACAGCCTAAGGCGCCGGCCAGCAGCCAGAGACAGCCGCGCCGGTTTTGCGCAGGTACGGTTTCGCCGTGCGCGGGCAGCAGCGGGGCGGGCGAAGTTTCGGGAGTGTCCATCATGGCTCTTTTCGCTCATTATTCAGCAGCTTTCTATACGTTACCGAAAGATAGTGCGTTGCGGCATTAACCCTGTGTGAATAATGCTGATGTTCTTCGTCTTTTTGTGCTATGCTCAAGGGTGTACAGACGATTTTCAGAGTCGATTCAGGTGATTTTCCCCCATGACCACAGCCATTTTTGACGGAAATTGCGTTATTTGCCAGCAAACGCGGCGTGTTATCAGCGCGCTCGATTGGTTCAAGCGTGTCGAATTTCTCGATGTGCAGGGCTGGGACACGGTACACGCGCGCTATCCGCAGGTGGACTATGAGGCGGCGATGGGCGCGATACATGTCATGACCCCTGATGGGCAGATGGTGGCGGGCTTCGCGGGGATTCGCCGCCTGCTGCGCGAACTGCCGTTGGGCTTCCCGCTGTGGCTGCTGCTGCATCTGCCTGGCATGACCTGGCTGGGCAACCGCGTTTACGGTTTTATCGCCAAACACCGCTATACAATCAACCGCTGGGTTGGCGCGCCGGTGTGCGAAAACGGCGCGTGCAAAGTGCATTAGCGCGAGACACTTTCGATCGTCTGCGCCAAAAGCTGCGCAGCCAGCGCGTGTGTGGCGACGTTGGGATGCGTATCGAAGGGGTTGACGATCAGCGTGGCTGGGTCGCGCCCGCGCAGCGCGTCGTCCATGTTCACTACGGCGATGCCGCGCTCGGTGAAAAATGCGGCCACCCGCGCCGCCGCCGCCGCCGACTCCTCCAGCGCGTTGAGCGCCGGCCAGACAATCACGACTAAGCGCGCGTCATGCGCCGCCGCCCAATCCACAAACGACTGCAAGTGCCAGGCGTGCTGCGTCCATATCTGGTCGTCCTGATAAGCGTCCAGCAGCAGACGCACATACTCGCCACCGTGCCCCTCGATACCGAACTGGAACACGTGCCAGTAAAGAAAATTCGGCAGAAAATACTGGCGGATGAAGGGTTCAATCCAGTCGGGCGGCAGCGCGACGCGCACGGGATTTTGCGCCAGCGCATAGCTCAAGTCGTTGAAGTAATGCGAGAGCACGACGACATCGGGCGTCCGCGGATAAGAGTCGAGCGGCGCCAGTTGGTCGTCGGTCTCCCAGCCGCGCTGCGCCACGATGTTCACCGTGTAATCGGCGAGCAAGCGGTCGAGCACATGCGGAAACGAATCGGCGATGTTTTCGATGCCGTGCCCGGCGACAAACGAATCGCCGACAGCGAGAATCTGCTGCTGTGTCGGATCGCTGTTGGGCTCCGCATCGCGGTAGCCCAGACTGTTGATCGGTTGCCAATGGAGCGCGTTCCACCAGTAATTCATCGCGGTGAACGAGAAGCCATCGGAAATCACCAGCGCCGCGCGCATCCATAATTCGACAGCCAGCAGCAGCAGGGCGAGCGTGGAGGCGCTGAGCAGCGGGCCGGTGGCGCGGCTTTTCGCCAGCGCTGCGCCCATCGCGCGGCCATCGCCGGGCCGCGTGCCAAAACTCGCCAGCCAGAACCACAACCAGGCCGCGCCGCCCAAAAACGCCCATTCGCCCGCGGCGGGGGATTTGCCCCACACCGGCTGATAATCCCACAACCAGCGGCCAGCCAGCAGCAGCGCCAGCAGCAGCAGCGCCAGCCAATAGCGCGCCGGATGCGCCCGCAGCCAGCGGAACGGCGCGGTCAGACGCGCCTTGAGCGCGCGCAGCGGCGGCAGCAGCGTGAAGGCTGTCAGCGTCCAGATGAACGCCAGCGGCCACAGGACGCTGACAGCGCCGCCCCCGGCGACAAACGCGATTGCGGCCAATGTGGTCAGCGCCGCCAGCAGGAGTAGAATCACGCGGCGACGATCTCCAGATAGATGGCTTTCGAGCCGCTGGTATCGCGGCGCAGCAGGCGTGTCACGCGGTTCAGCAGGTCGATGGCGCGTTTGACCATACCGTACTTGCGGTTAATGGCGGTGAGCGCTGTGTGTTCTTCGTCCGGGCGCATGATACGCGCTTCGGCTTCCTGTACATCACCGATCACCTTGCCGCTGGCGGTGCAGGGAGCGACGGTCACGCGCGTCGTGTGGCTCAGCCGCTTGGCCTTGCCGGATAGATTCGATGTGTACACATACAGTTTATCGCCCACCTGCGCGAACCATACGGGCGTGGGCACCGGCTGGCCGTTTTTGCGAAAAGTGGTCAGGCTCATGTACTGTTGGCCTTGCAGATGCGGAAATGCCGTCATAAGTGCTCCTGAAAACAGCTTTTAGCAATTGGCGGTTAGCAAAATACAAAAACAACCACGCCGACACAAAAAGCGTAAAGCAAAACCGCATTTTTATTCCGCGCGGCGTGTGTTCACTCATCGACACTGTTTGCTAGGCGATAGACACATGCCGCTGATAATAAGTTCCCGCGCGCAGAATGCCAAGTGCCATTGTGTGTTGGGAGGGGCAAACGGAGGGAGTTTGCAGGGGCGACTCATGAGTCGCCCCATATGCACCTGGCGTCCTATGCCGCGCTGGCCGCCGCGCGTTTTTCTTCTTCCGGGCCAGATCTCACGGTTTGCATGGCGATCAGCATAAACACGCCCATCAGCGCGCCGCCGATCAAAAAAGGCGCCGTGCTGCCCAAAAACTTGAACAGCGCGCCGCCGATCAGCGGGGTGATGGCGTTGGCGGTGCTGACCAGCGCCGAACTCACGCCCAACATGCTGCCGACTTCCTGGGGGCGCGCGCGCTGCGTAATCAGGCTGTTGATGCTGGGCGAAAGAATGCCGCCGCCAATGCTGGCCGGCACCATCGCCACTAGCAGCCACACCAGCCCCAGCCAGCCGCGATTGCTGTCGTCCGGCAGCTCCACTTGAATTTGTTCCGTCGGGTTGCGCTGCGGGTCGTCCAGTTCGGCTTGCAGTTCGGCGCGCGTGTACCATGGCACTGCCTGCCCCGGCGTGATCGCCGTCAGAATCAGCCCGACCGCCAGCAGCGCCAGCCCACTGTAGACCAATTTGCGTTCGCCGAAGCGCCGGCTCCACGGGCCGATATATTTACCCTGCACGAAAACCAGAATCACGCCGACAAACACAAAGACGACGGCATTGCCCGCCGCGTTCAGCCCCAGCCGGTTGAGCGTGAACAGCGACAAAAGCTGCTCGAAGCCGCCGAACACCAACTGCTGCAAGAACATCAGGATCAGCAGCATTCCCACCAGCGGATGGCGCACGCCGTCGATGACACGCCCGACGATGTTGCTGCCGCTTTGCTGCTGGCCGCGTTTTTCGGCAGGCAGCGTTTCTGTGAACCAGAAGGTCGTCAGCAGAATCGCGACCAGCGAAAAAGCGGCGGCGACGAAGGCCGGCACATGGTAATCGTTGCCGCTCAGCGCCAGCGCGATGCCGGCGATGGCCGGCCCCAGCGTGAAGCCCAGCCCAAAGGCCGCGCCGATCAGCCCCAACCCCTGCGCGCGTGTGCGGTCAGTGGTGCTGTCGGTGATGGCGGCCTGCGCCGCCACGATGTTGGCGCCCGAAAGCCCGTCGATCAGCCGCGAGAGGAACAACAGCGGGATAGCGTTGGCAAAGCCCAATACCAGAAAGCCGATGAAGGTGCCGATCTGGCTGATGACCAGCACCGGCTTACGCCCGTAGCGGTCAGAAAGCCCGCCCAACAGCGGCGCGGCCAGCATTTGCATCAGCGGGTAGGTGGTGCCGAGCGCGCCAATGGTGAGCGCGTCGGCGCCAAAGGTGACGGCGTACAGCGGCAGCAGCGGAATGATGATCGTCAGCCCCAGCAAATCTACCAGCACAATCACGAAAATCGGCAGGACTTTTTTGAAGTCCAGTTTCTCCTGTGCGGGGGTCTCCATCGTGTGTTTGTCCTCATACAGCATCGGAAAGGTGATTTTTCATGCCAGGGCGACTCGGCGAGTCGCCCTCTACGATGGGGTGGTGAGAAAAAGTGCTCAGGCGCCTGTATAGAAGCGCCACTGGATTACGCTCGGCAGCACGAAGATGCCCAACACGATCACGGCGACCAGGCCCACCACGACCAAAAAGTGATTGCGGTAGCGCTTCTCGTCGCTCATCGCGCGCTTTCGCCACATCATCGGCACATGCGCCAGCAGCAGCGCGATCGTCATGGTGAAGGCGTGCTCCCAATTGTGGCGTCCCAGCACGCCCAGATCAAAACTGCCGCTGCTGAAGGCCAATTGCAGGAAAAACAGCAGCCCCAGCGCCCATTGGATGTCTACCAGAATCGGAAACACACGCACGAGCGTGCTGGCGCGGCTGTCCCAGGGGCGCTTTTGCAGCCAGCCGATCAGAAAATAGATGACGGCTACGACGATGACCACCAGCAGCAGCCAGCGATTCCACGAATGCAGCAAACGAAGGATGTCCATTGAGTCTCCTTAGCATAATAAAGCGCCCAGAGTGCGCGACTCTCTCTGAAACGGGGTGGTTTTTACATAGAGGTGCGCCATGACTCGCCCCTGGCAACCCACGACTCAGAAGGCCGCGTCGTTCCGCAAGCGCGTAATCACCGTATCCAACCAGCTCAGTTCCGCCCGCAAGTGCGTTTGTTGGTGCTCGATCACCAGGCGCAGCCCGCCGCTGCCGTGCGCGTCCTGCGCGCGGTTGATGGCCGTGAGCTCGGCCTGAAGCGTGCGGCGGCGTTCGGTCAGCAGCGACAGCGCTTCGGCGGGGGCGAGCGCTTCGATAAAGGCAAGGCCGATGTCGCCGGGAAAACGGGTCGGCGGCTGTTCGCTCAGGTTGTCGCGCAGCAGGCGTTGGAAAGCGGCTTCGCCCTCCGCCGTCAATTGATAGACTTTGCGCGGCGGGCGGTTGCCTTCCTGTTCGTCGCTGACGACAATCCAGCCATCCGCCGCCATTCTTTGCAGCAGATGGTAGGCCGTCGGCTTTTTCAGGTCGGTGCAGTAAGCCATGTCGCGGTTGATAAACTCGGTCAGCTTGTAACCGTGCATATCGCCGCGCCGCAGCAGCCCCAGCAGCAGGAGTTCGCGTTCCATGTGTCGGCCTTTAGTCCATTTTGAATAGTCAATATTGACTATTCGCGGCGCATTATAAGAGCGGGCGACGCGGTTGTAAAGAGGCAAAAAAGAGACAGGGCGTGTGCCCTGTCCCGACTGACCGTATGCAGTTGTATGATCTACCCCTCTGTTGGTCTCTTTAGCCGCCGCTGGTCGTCGCCGCAGGTTGCAGCGGGCAGTTGGCGCCGCGATAGCCGTGACGCTGGCCGTTTTGCGTGCGCGCGCCATACCCCGTGCCCATACCCAGGCCATAACGGTGCTGCTGCTGCAAACACAACCCGGTGGGGCTGCCCTGCCCGCCATAAGGACAGGTGCCGCCGTTGGGACAGGTGCCTGGTGTGGTTTGCTGCGCGGAGACAACGGCTGCCGCGAGCAGCAGGACGATGACTGCTGCCGCCACGATGAGAAGAAGTTTACGCCTAGACATTGCTGGCTCCTGAGTGCATCTGCTTGTACAGTGTTTCACAATCAGTGTGCCACCCACCTGTTGCCTGCACATTGCCCAAATGTAACCCGTGTGTAAATTCGGGGGGGGAAATGAAACGAGGCGCTGCGCTGCGCCCCGCATGGATGGCGAGTACATTCTGCGACGAGTCATGAGTCGCGCGGCAGAGGTGTGTTGTTGCGCTAGACGTGTTCTTCGACGAGCGTAAAGAGCGAATCCTGGAAGCGCGCGTCGCTGCAAACACGGACTGGCTCGGCTTCGAAATATGGCTCATCGTCCCAGAAAGTAGAGACTTTGGTGGGCAGCATCAGGCCGTCCACCGGCGCTTGCGTTTCGGCAGCCTTGAGCACAAAAGTCTGGGCGCGTTCGTTATCCGGGTTGACACATTCGACCTGCACACGCTCCAGCGAATGATCGGGGCGCAGCAGCATGTTCACGGCGTCGTTCAACTGGGTGTGTGTGGCTTGCAGCGAACCGTCGTCGTTGGCGGCCAGGCGCACGAAATGCTCGCCGAGCGGCGTGAGCAGCAGCGCGGCTACACTCCACAGACGGCGGCGCATGGATTGCAGGGCGTTGGCATCCTTCACCAGCACCGGACTGCCCCCCCCGCGCAGGCGGCGGTACTGCTGGCCGTCGAAGGCCTCGACGCCGCGCTGCACCGGCACGCCAATCGGCTTGACGGTGAAATCCCAGCGCATTTTGGTCGGGAAACAAAAGCTGGCCGTGACCTCGACCGGCACCCAGGCGGTGATGGGGCCGACTTTGGCGCGGGCGCGGCCTTTGAAGTCGATGCGCAGGCTTTCGAGCGCGGGCGGGTTAAAGCCGTAGCGTGCGCTGATCGCTTTCTTCAGCAGATCGCGCGCTTTGACATCCCCCTGGGCTAAGAGCAAGACCGGCATAGCGGACTACCTTTATGATGGTTGATCTACGGTTAGAATACCGTGAAAATTGCGATTAACGCAATAGTTGTTAAGGTTTTGCGAGGCGTTACTCAGCCTGTGCTTATATTACTCTAAGCCCATTGGCGCGAAGTATCAAGTAAAAATTGAGCGTCTATGACGAATTTCACAACAATTTAGGATGAACGCAACGGGCGCGCAGCATTGGTTATATTTCTGCGCACAACCCAAAAAGAGGCACGCGCGCGCGTGCCCCTGTACGGATGTGCGGTTGATGGACGAAACGCCGCTTATTCGTCGCGGTCTTGCCATTCTGGCTGGCGCCACAGGCTGGAGAGCAGCAGTTCGCGCACCGATACCAGTTCTTTCGGCAGGCGGTCATAGAGCTTGATGAACAGCTCCTCGTGCGAAAGAATCTCGTTCTTCCACATTTCATTGTCGATCGACATGACCTTGTTGAAATCGGCTTCGGTGAAGTTTTCCAGACCGCGCCAGTCAAGGTCTTTGTACTGCGGCACACGCCCCAGCGACATTTCCAGCCCTGCGGCGCGCGTGCGGGCGCGTTCGACAATCCACTTGAGCACGCGCATATTTTCGCTGAAGCCCGGCCACAGGAAGTTGCCGTCGGCGTCTTTGCGGAACCAGTTGACGAGGAAAATACGCGGTGGTTCGGGGATAAAACGCCCGAATTGCAGCCAGTGGTTGATATAGGCGGCCATATGATAGCCGGCGAAGGGCAGCATGGCGAAGGGGTCGCGCCGGACTTCGCCCAATTTGCCGAAGGCCGCCGCCGTCATTTCCGAACCCATCGTGGAAGCATAATACACGCCGTACACCCAGTTAAAGGCCTGGAAGACCAGCGGCGCGACGGTGCTGCGGCGTCCGCCGAAGACGAAGGCCTTGATCGGCACGCCGTTGGGATTTTCCCATTCGGGATCAATCGACGGGCACTGGCTGGCCGGCGCGGTGAAGCGCGCGTTGGGATGCGCGGCTTTTTTGCCGCTGTCTGGCGTCCATTCCTGCCCCTGCCAGTCGATGGCTTTAGCCGGCGCTGGGCCCATGCCTTCCCACCACACATCGCCTTCGGGCGTCAGCGCCACGTTGGTGAAGATGGTGTTCTTTTCGATGGTCTTCATCGCGTTAGGGTTGGTCTTGGTGTTGGTGCCCGGCGCCACGCCGAAGAAACCGGCTTCGGGGTTGATAGCGTACAGTTGGCCGTCTTTGCCCAGCTTGATCCAGGCGATGTCGTCGCCAACAGTGGTCACTTCCCAGCCTTCATCCCGGAAGGCTTTGGGCGGGACAATCATGGCGAAATTGGTCTTGCCGCAGGCGCTGGGGAAGGCCGCCGCCAGGTATGTCTTTTCGCCCTGCGGGTTTTTCACGCCCATAATCAGCATATGTTCGGCCAGCCAGCCCTCGTCATGCGCGATATTGGAGGCGATACGCAGCGCGAAGCACTTTTTGCCCAGCAGCGCGTTGCCGCCGTAGCCGCTGCCATACGACCAGATGGCGCGTTCTTCCGGGAAATGGACGATGTATTTGTTAGCCGCTTCTTTCTGGCAGGGCCAGGGGATGTCTTTTTGCCCCGCTTCCAGCGGCATGCCGACGGAGTGCATACAGGGCACGAATTGGCCTTCGCCGTTAAGCACATCATAGACCGCGCGGCCCATGCGCGTCATGATACGCATATTGACGACGACATACAGCGAATCGGTGAGCTGTACGCCGATATACGACAGGCTGCCGCCCAACGGCCCCATGCTGAAGGGGATGACGTACATGGTGCGCCCGCGCATACAGCCGTCGAACAGCTTGTTGAGCGTTTTGTGCATTTCGCGCGGGTTCATCCAGTTATTGGTTGGGCCGGCTTCATTTTTGCTCAGGCTGCAAATGAAGGTGCGGTCTTCCATGCGCGCCACATCGCTCGGATCCGAACGCGCCAGAAAGCTGTTGGGGCGCAGTTGGGGATTCAAGCGGATGAACGTGCCGTTCTGCACCAACGCTTCGCACATCTGGTCATATTCTTCTTGCGAGCCATCGCACCAATGCACGGCGTCTGGCTTGCACAGTTCAGCCATTTCCTGCACCCAATTGCGCAGGCGGGCGTGTTTGACATAGGAAGGGAATTGCAGTGTCATCGTGGTCTCCTATTTTATGGGATTCGCCACAAACAAGTCTTTTTGTACTATCCTCGTATGTTATACCCTGCTTTGGGCGGTTATCGCAGTGTAGATTGTCATAGAATGCCCCCGATGAATCACACTCTTGTGCATTATTTCACAAACAAGATTAGCCGCCGTCATGATCTTGCAGCACGCGCGCTTCGAAGCGGGCAAGCGCGTCTTGCAGCTTTTGCTGGCGCAGCGAATGCGTCAGGTCGCCGCGTGTGCGTTCCAGCACGCCGCGCACGGCATCGGTGCGCCGCCGCAGATCGCCGGTGATGGCATCAGGAAAGTCGAAAGTGACGAGGCTGTCGTAGATGGTGTCCATCCAGTCTAAAAGGCGCTCGGCTTCGGCGCTGTGAGCGTCTTCGCGCCGCAAAATATCGAGGATGAAGCGCCGCAGTTCAGTCGCAGCTTCGGCCATGCCGTTGATATAGGCCGCGCCTTCGATGCCCAGCTCCGCCGGAGGCGGCAGCGGCTGCTGGCGAATCACGGCGTAGGTGGCGAAGGCTTCGACTACTTCTTTGAGCGCATCCTGCGTATAGCCGCTGTAGAGCAGATCGGGGTATTCCGTCACGCCGGCGCGCAGTTCGTCCGCCGCCGTGCGCAGCGCGGTCAGGCGCGTTTCGGCCGCTGTCCATTCCTGGCGATGAATCGCGCGGATACATTCTGAACACAGGCGAATGAGTTCGCGCGAGCGGTTGATGGCGGTATCGCGGGCGCTGTTTTTGGCGGCGAATGCGGCGCGGATCGTCTCGCTGATGTGTTCGAAGGCGCTAAAATCAGCCATTGGGGGCGTCTCCTTCGCCATCCGATTTGACGAAGCCGAAAAGCTGGTCGGCCAGCGAAAGCGGCTTGGGCGGCAGCTTGATTTCGCCGTGCAACTGCTCGAAGCGTTCGAGATTGGTCTGCAAGGCCTGCAAAAACAGCTTGGCGTTGGCGGGGGTCATGGCGATGCGCGTCTGCACGCGGGCGCGCGGGTCGTTGGGCATCACCTGCACGAAGTCCAGAATAATTTCGCTGTGCGTCTGGCTGATAACGGCGGCATTGGCATAGGTGGCGTTCAAGTTCGCCGGAAGCTCCAGACGAAGCTGGCGCGGCTGCGGCGGCTGCTGCGGCGGCGGCGGGTTGTTCATAGCGGGAAACTCCATCCATAAAGCGTTCAAAACACCACGAGTTTAACACAGCCCGCGTTAGATTCGTGGATATAATCGGCGCGCAAAAAGGACTTTTGGTATGATCGATTTTGTGGCCTTCGGGATTGTGATCGACGATGTGGTACAGCCGGACGGCCAGACCTTTATGGGCGTGCTGGGTGGCGGCGGGCCGCAGACGGCGTGGGGCATGGCGGCGGCCTTAGGGAGCGGCGCGCGCGTCGGGCTGGCGGCGGGGGTGGGGGCGGATTTTGATGCAGCCTCGCTGCGCCCCTTGCGCGAGTGCGGCGTGAACGTCGAGGGCGTACAGGCCGTATGGGAAAAGACGCCCCGTGCCTGGCAGATTATGGAGTACGACGGACGGCGCACGCATATCTGGCGCGCCCCGCCGCAGGCCAGCGCCACGCTCCCCGTCATGTATCAGGGGGCGCGCGGGCTGCACTGGGGGCTGCACCCGGAAAATCCCGATCTTAATTCGGCGGCCTTATGGCAGGCGCGCGGGCAGATCATCAGCCTGGAACCATTCAAGCCCCCGGATGAACCGCTGGACGAAAACACGCTGCGGCAGTGGGTGACAAGCTGCGTTATTTTTTCACCGAACTGGCGCGAAGCAGCGCGCATCAGCGGGCACGACGACGAACCGGGGATGCTGCGGCGTTTCCGCGCGGCGGGCTGCCGTATTCTGGCGCTGCGGCGCGGCGAACAGGGCGCGGATGTGTGGGATGCGCAGTCGGGTGTCGGCTGGCGCGTGCCGGCGCTGCCGACAACAGTGGTCGATACCGTCGGCGCGGGCAATGCCTTCTGCGGCGCGCTGCTGGCGCGGCTGCTTACGCCGGATAGGGGTGTGGACTCTTTTTCAGCGGCAAATATGCGCGCGGCAGCAGCTCAGGCCGTCGCCGCCGCCTCGTATATGGTGGAACAGATCGGCATCCCGCACGGGCTGCCCGCGCCCGCTGAGTATCAGGCGCGCGTGGCTTATGCGCTGGAACGCGCGGTGGCGCTGCGCATATGAAACACTGCCAGGAAAAACAGATAGAGGCGCCGCTCGGCTGCTCAAGCGGCGTGGCTCTCTGGCGGGCTAAAACCCGAATTTGTAAAATAGCGGCTTAAACTTATGCACGATTAAACTCTAAACGCTATAATACTTCCCATTACAGAAGGAAGCACGTGTATGTCTGGTGAACGCATTCTGGTGATCGAAGACGAGGCCCGCATTGCCCAGTTTGTCGAGCGCGGCTTGATTTATGAAGGCTACCGCGTGAATGTCGCCCGTGATGGGCAGAGTGGGCTGGCGATTGCGCGCGATAATCCCCCCGATCTGGTGATTCTGGATTGGATGCTGCCGGGACTCGACGGCCTGGAGGTGTGCAAGCGGCTGCGCGCGGCCTCTGATGTGCCGATTCTGATGCTGACGGCCAAAGACGATGTTAAAGACCGCGTGACCGGGTTGGACGCGGGCGCCGATGATTATCTGGTCAAGCCGTTTTCGGTGGACGAACTAATGGCGCGGGTGCGCGCGCTGTTCCGCCGTTCGACGCCGACCTCGCGCCCAGAGATTTTGCGCTTCGCCGATCTGACGCTGGACACCGGCACGCACCGCGCGTTCAGGGGCGAACGCCCGATTGACCTGACGGCCAAAGAGTATGAACTGCTGGAACTGTTCATGCGCAACCCGCGCCAGGTGTTGACGCGCGACGTGATTTTTGACCGCGTATGGGGCTACGACTTCGGCGGCGAAAGCAACATTATCGAAGTCTATGTGCGCTACCTGCGCCAAAAAACCGAAGCCGAAAACGAAACGCGGCTGGTACATACCGTGCGCGGCGTGGGCTATGTCCTGCGCGAAGAATAGCCGCTGGACAGGTTTACGGTTATCAACCTACCTATGATAGTTATGCCGATCCGTAAAAAGCTGACGCTGTGGTACGCCGGGATCATGATTATCGTGACGATGGTCATCGGCTCGGCAGCCACCGCGACTATGTATCTGACGCTGGTTGGTTCGATCGACACAACCCTGGAGCAAACCGCCGAAGAAGTGATCGCCAACAGCAGTTCGTTCCCTGTGCGCGAATTCGGCGGCGGCGAACAGATCAGCGTGCATATCGCGCCGCTGGATACCTTCCGCGCGTCCGGCATTTATGTGCAGGTCTGGCAGACATGGCAGGGCATGGAACACATCGAGCCGCTGTACGCCGACGGTTCGAGCAACCTCGAAGACTACCGCCTACCGCTGGATCGCGGCACGGTGGACAGCAGCGCAATCGTTTACAGCTATACCTCGATCAACAACACGCCGTTTCGTGTGTACACGCGCCCGATTATCCTCGATCAGGGCACACAGTTTGGCACCGTGCAGGTAGCCGCGTCGCTGCAAACCGTGCGGCAGGCGATTGACCGGCTGCTGCTGATTATGATCTTCGGCGGCATGATTTCGCTGCTGGTGGCGCTGGCGCTGGGCATGATGATTTCGCGCGTCGCGCTGCGCCCCATCGCCCAGATCACAGAGGCCACCGCCAGCATCGCCGACACGGAAGATTTGCGCACGCGCCTGACATGGAACGGCCCACACGACGAAATCGGCGATCTGGCGTCGGTGTTTAACCACATGATGGAACGGCTGGAGCATTTGTTCAGCGTGCAGCAGCGTTTCGTGGCCGATGTGTCGCACGAGCTGCGCACGCCGCTGACCGCCATTCGCGGCAATCTGGAAATTATCAAGCGCTACGGCATGGACAGTGAATCGCTGGAAGCCATCGACAGCGAAGTGGGGCGCATGTCGCGCATGGTCAACGATCTGCTGCTGCTGGCGCGCGCCGATTACGGCGGCATCAAAATCGAGTTGTTCCCGGTTGACCTTGACACAGTGGTGAGCGAAGCCTACCGCGAGGCCAAAATGCTGGCCAAAGACCGCGATCTTCAGGTGAAGATCGAAGAATTTCAGCCGGTGCGCGTCAACGGCAACGCCGACCGCCTGAAACAGCTTTTGCTCAATCTGGTGGGCAATGCCATCAAATTTACGCCCGACGGCGGCAAAATCACGCTCGGTCTGAGCGAAAAAGACGAACGCGCTTATATCACCGTGCGCGACACAGGCATCGGCATCGCGCCGGATGATCTGGAACGCATCTTTGACCGCTTTTATCAGGTGGACAGCGCGCGCACGCATACCGGCGGTGGCGCCGGGCTGGGGCTGGCGATCGCCAAATGGATCGCCGAAGCGCACGGCGGCAGTATCCGCGCAGAAAGCGAAGTGGGCAAAGGCACGACATTCATCATCACCCTGCCGGTGCTGGAGGCAGTCAACCGTGTCAAGGCGCACGAACGCCCGACACGCCGCAGCCTGCGCCTGCCGTTCCGCGGCGAAGAACGCAAGCAGGAACAGCCCTCGAACTAATGCCCGTTGTCAGTTGGCGGTGTTCAGTTGTCCGTCAGGGCAATGGCTTCAAAATTATGATCCTGTACCCCTCACAGTAGCGGATTCACAGTGTCTGCGGCACAATGAACGGCAGAGGGAGGATGCACCTATGGTTGAACAAGCACCGCAGCCCACTTCGCCCTTGTGGCAGGGACGCACCAAACGCACGGTGGCGCTGATTGCGCTGGTCATCGTGCTGCTTGCGCTCTGGCAGTTAGCCGATACGCTGCCCACCGTGATCGTCGCCCTCATTCTGGCTTATCTGCTCTATCCCGTGACCAATTTTTTCAGCCGCGCGCCGGGCAAACGCTTCGGGCTGCCGCGCGGGCTGGGCGTGCTGATGACCTTTATTTTCGTCGTGCTGCTGCTGCTGCTGCTGCTGCTGGTCGTCGTGCCGGCGCTGGCGCGGCAGTTCACCGTCTTCGCGCAGAGCATCCCCGACGCCCTGCGCGTGATCGAAGCCGATCTGGAAACGCGCCTCAGCCAGCCGGTGCTGATTAACAACGAGCCGCTGTTGATCGACGGCCAACCATTTATCCCGCTGGAACAAATCCGCGAAGCCCTGGGCACAACCGACATCTTACAGCTCGAAAATGTCAATCTGACCGGTGTCGCGCAGACCTTTTTGAGTTCGCTCGGCGGGCTGACGCGCCCGGCCTTCGGCTTTCTGGGCACAGCCTTCAGTGCGCTGATTAACGGCGTCTTTTTCCTGACCATGCTGTTTTATCTGCTCAAAGATGGCGGCATGTTCGTGCGCAGTTTGATCAGCATCGTGCCCAGCGCTTCCCAGCCCGATGCGCAGCGCTTGTTCGGTGAACTGGGCGAAGTCTGGAACGCTTATCTGCGCGGGCAGTTGATTCTATCGTCATTTATTGGCGTGGCCGTGTTTACCGCCGCCACCCTCCTGGGTTTGCCCAACGCGCTGGTGCTGGGGCTGATCTCCTTCACGCTGGAATTCATCCCGACGATTGGCCCGACGATCGCGCTGCTGCCGGCAGCGCTGCTGGCGCTCTTTTCACAGTCCACGACGATCGCCGGACTAGAGGGCGTGGTCTTTGCGCTGGTGGTGATCGTCGTCTGGTTGGTCATCCAGAACATTCAGGCGGTGGTGGTCACGCCGCGCGTCATGGGCGACAGCCTGAATCTGCACCCTTTCGTGATTCTGCTGGCGGTGCTGGCGGGCGCGAGTCTGGCGGACGCGCTGGGCGTGATTCTGGCGGCGCCGATGGTCGCCAGCGTGCGCTTGTTCGGCCAGTACATCTATGGCAAGCTGCTGGACAGAGACCCCTTCCCGCCGCCGCGCCCGCCGGGTGAAGATGTGCCGCGTCTGCTGGCGCGCATGTGGAACGCTGTGCGCGCACGCTTCGGCGGCAGAGCGCCAGCGCGCGGCAGAAATTGAAGAGGCTCCGGCGCGCGCGTGGGTGGAAGGAAAATAAGCACAGGCCGTTCGGGCGGGCTGGGCGACGACTGTACAGCCCGGCGATGAGCGCTCTACCGCCGAACAACAGCCAGAGCGTCCAGCCCATCGACGCACTGCGTCCCATCGTCAGCCCGAAAGCGGGCACACAGGCAAAAAAGATGGCCAACGCGGCGATCAAGCCTCCGCTTGCAGCCGCTTTCCAAATCTGCCCGGTCAATTCCTGGCGCATGTCTGGCGTCATGCTGCGCAGCGTTTGCGCTTTTCCTCACGCTCGTCGATGATGATGAACTCATCTTCGATACGTTTTTTCTTTTGCGGCTCCATGCTTGCCTCCTACTCTCTGCTTCTAGAGGCAAAATGGGCGGCGCTGCCCCCTAATTATTGAGCTTCTACAGCCCGTAGATGTCGCCGTACTTCTGTTGCAGATAGGCCATATACGGCTGCCAGCTAAACGGCGTTCCTGTCGCGCGTTCTGCCAGTTCCGCGAACGTGAATTTACCGCCGTGCGCCATGATCTTGTCCGTCAGCCAGCGCAGCACGCCGCCGAATTCGCCGCGTGTCCAGGCTGCTTTGTGCTGCGGCTGTTCACGCATAAGCTGAGCGTCCAACTGCGAGGCGAAAATCGTCCCCAACAGATAATCCGGGAAATACCCCCAACCGCCCTGTGACCAGTGGATGTCTTGCAGCACGCCGTCGCTGTTGGTGGGCGGCACGACGCCCAGATAGGCTTCCATGCGTTCGTTCCAGACTTTCGGCAGATCGGCCACCTTCAGCCTGCCGTTAATCAGCTCGTTTTCCAGCTCAAAGCGCAGGATGATGTGCAGCCCGTAGGTCACTTCGTCGGCGTCGGTGCGGATCAGCGAGGGGAACGATTTGTTGATAGCGCGATACCAGGTTTCCAGATCGCAGTCGGCCAGATGCGGGAAAAATTCCTGCGCTTTGGGGAAGGCATACTGCCAGAATTCGCGGCTGAGGCCGACGATATTTTCGTAGTAGCGCGACAGGGTTTCCGCCGTCGCCAGCCCCGTGCTTTCGAGATTGCTGCGGTACAGCGCAGGACTCAAATTCTGGCGGTGCAGGGCGTGCCCGGTTTCGTGGATGCTGGAACCCAGGCACACCAGCACATAATCTTCGTTGACGCGCGTGGTGATGCGCACATCGTCGCGGTGGATGCCGCTAGTAAAAGGATGCGCCGACAAATCCAGCCGCCCGCGCTGAAAATCGTAGCCCAGCGCCTGCGCCAACATTTGCCCAAAAGCCAACTGGCGTTCGCGCGGGTAGTGGCGGCGCAGCACCTCATCGCTGACAGCATCGACCTTCGCGTTGATGGCCTGCACCAGTGCCACCAGCGGCTTTTTCAGCCCGCTGAAGATTTCGTCGATGCGCTCGTAGGTCATGCCCGGCTCGAAGCGGTCGAGCAGCGCGCTGTACAGGTTGTCGAACGGCTGGCCGTCGGCGCTGCTGTTGAGCGTTTCGGCCAACTGGCGTTGCAGCGCCAGCATTTTTTCCAGATGCGGCTGGAACAGCGCGAAATCGTTCTGCGTGCGCGCGTTTTGCCACGCCTGGCGCGCATGAGCCCCCACCTGCTGCACTTCCATCAGCAGCGCGCTGGGAATGCGCTTGAGCTTGCGGTAATCGCGGCGCATGATGCGCACCAGGCTGGCTTCGTCGGAATCGTAATCGGCGAACTGGCCGTCGAGATCATCGAGCAGTTGGCCGACTTCGTCCGCCGTGAAAAATTCGTGCGCCAGTCCGGCCAGCGTCGCCGCTTGGTCGGCGCGCCCCTGCACCCCGCCCGCCGGCATATACGTGCGCTGATCCCAGCCGAGCAGCATGCCCGCGCCTTTAAGATCGGCAACGCGCCCTAGCAGTGTCCGCAAACGCTGTAATTGCTCCACAATAGCTCCCTGTGTCTTAGTGGGCTGTTGTGCCCACAGGCGAATTTGCGCGAACCAATCGGCGTTCGACGGTTCGCTGCCGCTGGCGCAGGCCAGGGCACGGCGCGCGATTACCGTTTCGTCGTCATAGTGCCCCGCCGCCAGATACAACAGATACGGCAGCCAGCGCCGTTCGTCCAGCAGCAGCGCCCACGCCGCCGCGATCACAATGCGCAGTTCGGCATTACTTTTTTCGTTGGCCAGTTCCAGAAATTCAGCGGTGGTTTCCCAACCGGGCATGGCGTCCATTTTGACATCGAGCGCCTGCTGGAACGACAGCCCCCACTGCTTGAGCACGCCCTCGCTTTCGGCGATGACCGCCGTCAGCCCGGCCAGCAGCGGCGCGCGCCGGGTGTCCGGCCTGTGCTGCGTGACCGCGCCTGCCAGTTGTGCCGCGTCGTCGTCGTTCAGGTCGAAGCCGTGTGTTTTGAGCGGACGTTTCAACTGGCGCAGCAGCACGGCGAACAATTCCTCGTAGGGGGCGGTTTCAAAGGTGTGCGCGCGTTCGGGGGGCATAATTTCTCCTGAAAAATCAATTTTAGGATTCTGGTCTAAAGGGCGCGTGGTTGACGCCAACCACGCGGCGATCGCCGGAACAGCATGTTGGCCTTCGGCAATGGCGATGATGAATTCAAAGGCTGAAAGACGCTCATCTGTGGCCGGGCAACGGCTGATTCCAGCATATTGCTATCACGGATTTGAGCCTTTGCGCGCAGCACTTTGTGGTTGATACGAATTACCAACTTTATGCTCAGATAGCGCTAGCATAGCCGAATATTCCCACTCAACCTATCCCGCTGCCCCGATTATAGCGTGTTTTATCCCACGCCCTGCCCTGTACCAATTTAGGACAATATGACCAAATCCTCTAGGTATGGAAGATCACAAAATCGGCGATAATTAAATAAATGCAGATTCGATTAGCCTGCGCCGCGCCTATGCCGCCCAGATGTGTGCCGATTACCCGCCCGTCATAGCTCAGGAGTGCCGCTTATGACCCTCATGACCCCGATCCGTTTTATCCGCTCGCTCAAGAAAACCCCGGTGATTCTGGATTATGTGCTGCGCGACGTGAACCATGAAACCGCGCGCATCGTGACCGATGGACCGGATGGCTGGAACACGCTGCAAATCATGTGTCATCTGCGCGATTTCGAGAAAATGTTCTTCGAGCGGGTGCGTTTGATGGTCGAAAAAGAGCGTCCGCTGCTGCCGCGCTACGATTCGCATCAGATGGTGATCGACAACGACTACGCCAACTCTGGCTATCGCGCCGCGCTGCAAGAGTTCGCCGAAATCCGCCGCCAGCATGTCGCTTATCTGGAGGCGCTGCCGCCGGAAGCCTGGTGGCGTTCGGGCGTTCACCCGGAACACGGCGTCATCACCGTCATGGAGCAGGCCATGCAGGTCGCGCTGCACGATGTTGACCATATCGCGCAGATCATTCACATGATACAGCAGCAGATTCCAGCAGGCTAAACACCGATTACCCACCGCTGCCCTGTCCTGCCGCGCGTTCTGATGCTAAGATAGCACCTGTAAGGGAAGGGTACAGCAGGCCTGTACCCCTATCTGTCCGTTTAGCTGATAGGTGACGCTATGCAAGCCACTACGTCGCTGGACGTAAAACGCTACGGCGCGCGCCTGGTGTGGACGCTGTTGGGGCTGGCCTTTACGGGGCTGGTGTTCGCGGCCGCGCTGGGCACGGGGCAAGACGCCGTTACTATCCTCAGCATTTTCAGCACGCGTTTTCTGGGCATTTTTATTGAAGCTGCGCCCTTTTTGCTGTTGGGCACGCTCGCTTCCGGCGTGATCGAAGCCTTTGTCACGCAGGCTGATGTCGTGCGCTGGCTGCCGCGCAACCCGGTGCTGGCGACACTCGGCGGCACGTTCATGGGCTTCGCCTTTCCAGTGTGCGAATGCGGTGTGGTGCCCGTCGCACGCCGCCTGTTCACCAAAGGGCTGCCCATGTCGGTCGGGGTGGCCTTTCTGATGGCCGCGCCGGTCATGAATCCCGTTGTGCTCGTCAGCACCTATATCGCTTTCGGCACGATTTCGCCTGCCATTTTTGTCGGGCGTTTTGTGCTGACGGCGCTGATCGCTACTGCTATCGGGCTGGTGTTCGCGCTGGCCGCGCGCCCACAGGATGTGCTGCGCCCGCAGAATTTCGCGCCGGTGATGGGCGGCAGCGCAGAGGCCGCTAGCACACCCGCGCCGCGCCGCGCCCTGCTGCCGGGGCTGATCTTCGCGCTGAAAACGGCGGGTGATGAATTCTTCGAGATGGGGCGCTACCTGATTATCGGCTCGCTGCTGGCCGCCGCCATGCAAACGCTGGTCTCGCAGGAAGTGCTGCTGGCGCTGGGACGCGGGCCAGTGGTTTCGGTGCTGGTGATGCAAATGCTGGCCTTCCTGCTCAGCGTATGTTCGACAGTCGATGCTTTCCTGGCGCTGGCCTTTGTCGGCACGTTCACCACAGGCTCGCTGATTTCGTTCCTGACGTTCGGGCCAATGGTCGATATTAAGAGCACGCTGATGTTCGCCGGTGTCTTCAACCGCCGCACCGTCGCCTATCTGGTAGTGCTGCCCTTCCTGATGGCGCTGTTCGCCGGTATCTGGATGAACCTGAATTTGAGTTTCTAACGTTACTGTAGGCAGCTATTCGGAGTTTAACATGCAAGCCGCACATTCACACGACCATGAGCATGAACACACGCCCAGCGCGCCTGCACAGGCGTGGGTAAAAACCGGGCTGCTGCTGGGGCTGGCGCTGTATTTTCTGTATAACATTGTCAGCGGCAACCTGACCAATTACATCAATATCCGGTTTTCCTGGCTGGCCTATATCGCTGTCGCCATCTTCGGCGCGCTGGGGGCCGTCAGCGCCTACGATCTGCTGCGCGCCCGCCGCGCGGAACAGGCGCATGACGATCATGACCATTATCACAACCACGACCATGTTTCCTGGCCGGTGCTGTTCATCACAGCGATCCCGCTGCTGCTGGGCACGCTGATTCCTTCGCAGCCGCTCGGCGCGTCGGCCATCGATGGCAATATCAGCACCAATGTCGTTGCGGTCAGCAGCATGTCTACGCTGGGCAGTGATCCGCTGCAATGGAACGTGCTGGACTGGCTGCGCGCCTTTAACAAAAGCACCAATCTGGCCGAATTCAACAACCAGCCGGCTGATGTCATCGGTTTTGTATACCGCGAGCCAGATTTTGCCGAAGACACGTTTATGGTGGCGCGTTTCACCATTTCCTGCTGTGTGGCCGATGCCAACGCGATCGGACTGCCGGTGGTCTGGCCGGATAATGTCGCATTGGACGACAGCCAGTGGGTGCGCGTCAGCGGCACGTTCACGTTGGGCGCGTTCCGCGGTCAGCAGATTCCGCTGCTGGTAGCGACCGCCGTCGAAATCGTTGAACAGCCTAAGCACCCGTATTTGTACCCCTAGTGAGGCCGCATGGAGACTAAGCTGCGCGAGATGGACAGCGTGCCGGAAAGCGGGAAGGTACCGCCGGCGCGCCGCCTGACACGCTTCGATTGGACGGTGCTGGCGGTGATCGGGCTGCTCTGCGCGGCGCTGGCGCTAACGCTGGCGCTGGGTGATCGGGTGGGCGTGCGCGTGCTGGCCGCCGGGCCGCTCAACAGCGCCCACAGCACTGACGACATCTTCATCCAGTTCAGCGAAGATATGAACCGCGCCAGCGTCGAAATGCGCCTGCTGATCGAGCCGGCGCTGGAGGGCGCATTCCGCTGGAACGGGCGTATGCTGATTTTTGCCCCGGCGCGCGCGATGACACCGGGCACGGAATACACCGTGATTCTGCCGCGCGGCAGCAAAAGCGACGGCCAACGGCAGACGCTTGCGGAGTACCGCTTCAGCTTTCGGGTGGGGATGCCGCGCGTGGCCTATCTGTCGCCTGCCGATGGGCTGCCGAACGTCTGGGTCGCCAGCCTCGATCATCCACAGGCGGCGCAGCAGGTGACGTTCAGCCCCAGCGGTATCTACGATTTCAGTGTCAGTCCCGAAGGCAGGCGCATCGCTTTTTCCGAGCTTGACCCGCTTTCGCAGTCGGCAGAAATCAAGGTGCTGAACCTGGATACCGGCGCGCTCGTCCAGGTGACCAACTGCACCGCCGAAGACAGCCACTGCACCAATCCGGTGTGGCGACCTGACGGCAACTGGCTGGCCTATGAACGCATCGACTTCAACAACGATCTGGGCAGCGTGGGGGTCAGCCCGACGCGCATCTGGCTGCTGGATTTGAGCGTGAATCCACCGGTCACACGCCCGCTGTTCGACGATTCGCAGCTTCTGGGGTATGGCCCACAGTGGTCGGGCGATGGGCAGCGCATCGCCGTATTCGACAATAACACCGGCGGCATTCTGATCTATAGCTTTGCGGATGGCGGCCTGATTACGGTGCCCAGCCGCTACGGGACAACCGGCACCCTTTCGCCCGATGGCCTGCGCCTGGTGTTCCCGGAGATGATTCTGGACGGCAATCAGACGCGCGCCTACCTGCGCATCGCCGATTTTGGCCGCAGCACCTTTGAAGCGCTGACCGCGCCGGACGAGCCGATTGACGACACCATGCCCGCCTGGAATTCCGACGGGCGGCGGCTGGCGATCGGGCGGCGTTATCTCGATGAGCGTTTTACACGTGGGGCGCAGGTGTACATGCTGGACACGCAGAACGGCGAAGTGACGGCGCTGGTAGTGGATGCGCGCTATACCAACGGCTTCTTCTCGTGGGATGCGACGGGCGACCGGCTGGTGATCCAGCGTTTCCCGGAGCTGGATGAGTTCGGCAACCCGAACCCCTTCGGGCGGCCAGAGGTGTGGGTGTATGACACGCAGGGAGGGCTGCTGACGCAGATCGCGGTGAACGCCAACCGTCCGCGCTGGATTCCGTGAGGGGGGACGCGGTTAAAAATTCTGAAAAAGGCGTGACGACTGCCGCAGCAGAGTGTCACCATCATAGCTTTCATGTGGTCACGGCCAATCGGTTTTGAGAGGGAGGCCGCATGCCCTTCGATACTGGCACATGGATGTCCGCTTTTGTCGCCGCGCTGGACACTATCGCCGCCCACACGCAGGCGCTCTTTGACGCGCCGCACGCGAACCTGTCGGAGACGCAGCGCTGGCTGTTGGAAAGCACATGCGCACGCTGCAAGCACTGGGCGGCGATCATTGCGCAGTGTTTGCGCGATTACCAGGCGGCGCTGGCCAGCGCCGCCCCCGCGCAGATCGCGCAGCAGCGCCAATATGCGCGCAATACGCTGCTCTACGACATGCGCCTGCCCATCGCCAACGCTTACAGTACCGCCGATCTGCTGCTGCTTATGACCGATGAGCCGCAGGACGATGACCTGCCGCCGTTGAACGCGGCGCAAAAAACGGCGGTAGAAGCCATTCTGCGCGAAGCCCGCGCGCTGCTCGACCTGATGGAACGAGCGCCCGACGCAGACGCCGATTAACGCCGCTAAAAGACTTGTGTGTTGAGCGTGTGAGTCCCCAACAAAAAAAGGACGCCCCGCAAGGCGTCCTCTATGGGTGTGCTGCGTGTGTGTTACGACTGCCCCTGCTTGCGCCCCTGCGCGTCCATCGCGGCGACAGCGGCCATCGCCACGATGTCTTCCACATCATCACCGGCTTGCAGCACATGCACCGCCGCGCCCACGCCCAACAGAATCGGGCCGATGGTTTCGGCGCCGCCCAGCCGCGCCAGCAGCTTGTAGGCGACATTGGCCGAGCCGAGATCGGGGAACACCAGCACATTGGCGTCCTTCACGCGGCTGAAAGGATAGCGCGCGTCGATCAGTTCCGGCACGACGGCCACATCGGCCTGCATTTCGCCATCGACGACAATATCGGGACGTTTGCGCTGCACCAACTGCACCGCCTGCGCCACTTTGTCCGAGAACGGGTGCGGCGTCGCGCCGAAATTGGAGAACGAGAGCATGGCCACGCGCGGTTCGATATCCAGCCGCCGCGCGAAATCCGCCGCGAGAATCGCGATCTCAGAGAGCGTTTCGGCGTTGGGGTCGATATTGACGGTGGCATCGGTGAACAGGTATTCGCGGCCTTTGACGATCACCAGATACACGCCGCTGGCGCGGGTGGCACCTTTGCGCGTGTGATGAATTTGCAGCGCCGGGCGGATTACGTTGGGGTATTCGTAGGTCAGGCCGCTGATCGAAGCATCGGCATCACCCAGTTTGACCATCAGCGGCGCGAAGTAATTGCGATCACGCAGCAGCGAACGGGCGCGCGTTTGTGTCACGCCGTGCCGCCGCCGCAGTTCATAGAGCGCATCGCGGTATTTTTCGGCGTAGGTTTCGTCGTAGGGGTCGATAATGGGCGGCGCGAAATGCTTCAGCCCCAATTCCTGAATCATGGCCTGAATCTTGTCCACACGGCCCAAGAGAATGGGCGCGGCGAAGCCTTCTTCGTGGGCGATGGCCGCCGCGCGGATCACTTTGGATTCTTCGCCTTCGGCAAACACGACACGCTGCGGCTCGCCGTGCCGCGCTTTATCGAGAATCTGGTTGCGCACCTGGGCGCCGAAGCCCTGCCGGCGGATCAAGTCCTGTCTGTAGGTTTCCATGTCGATCATGCGCCGCGCCGTGCCGCTGTCCATCGCCGCTTTGGCGACAGCGGGGGCCACCCACAGCAGCACGCGCGTATCCAGCGGCTTGGGGATCAGGTAGTCGCGGCCAAATTTGAGCGAGGTCAACCCGTAAGCGCTCAACACGCTGTCGGGCACGTCTTCGTGCGTCAGGTCGGCCAGCGCCTGCGAGGCGGCCAGCTTCATTTCTTCGTTGATCTGCTGCGCGTAGACATCGAGCGCGCCGCGGAAAATAAAAGGGAAGCCAAGCACGTTGTTGATCTGGTTGGGATAATCGCTGCGTCCCGTGCCGACGATGGCATCTTTGCGCACTTCGTACACCAGTTCGGGCATGATTTCCGGCGTGGGGTTGGCGAGCGCGAAGATCAGCGGCTCCGCCGCCATGTCCTTAATCATGTCCTGCGTGACCGAGCCGGCCACCGAGAGACCGAGCATCACGTCGGCGCCGACCAGCGCTTCTTTGAGCGTGCGCGCGTCGGTTTCGGCGGCGAAACGCGCTTTGTAGGCGTTCATGCCGTCGGTGCGCCCCTGATAAATGACGCCTTTGGAATCGACCATGATGATATTGTCGCGGTTGACGCCCAGCCGCACGTAAAATTCGCCGGTGGCGATGGCGCTGGCGCCGGCGCCGTTGATGACGATCTTGAGATCGGCCAGTTTTTTGCCCGTCAGGCGGCAGGCGTTGATCAGCGCTGCGCCGGAGATGATGGCCGTGCCGTGCTGGTCATCGTGGAAAACCGGAATATCGAGTTCTTTTTTGAGCGTTTCTTCGATTTCGAAGCATTCGGGCGCTTTGATGTCTTCGAGGTTGATGCCGCCAAGAGTGGGGGCAATCATGCGGCAGAAGGCGATCACTTCCTGGGCGCTGCGGGCGTTGATTTCGATATCGAAGACATCGACATCGGCAAAGCGCTTAAAGAGCACGCCTTTGCCTTCCATTACGGGCTTGGAGGCCAGCGGCCCTTTGTCGCCCAGACCAAGAATCGCCGTGCCGTTGCTGATAACGGCGACCAGATTGGATTTGGCGGTGAGTTCGTAAGCCGCGAGCGGTTTTTCGGCGATCTCCAGCACGGCGTCGGCGACGCCGGGCGTGTAGGCCAGCGAAAGATCGCGCTGGGTTGCCAGCGGCTTGGTGGCAATGACTTCGATCTTGCCGGGGCGACCCCGGCGGTGGTAATCGAGGGCATCCTGCTTGGTAATAGCCATATAAAAGTCCTTACTTGAAGGTAGACTCCTCACCTCCATCATAACACCGCGCTGGCCTTCGGGGTATCATAGGGTTGGATGTGACATTCTGCACGTTTGCAGGCTGGGATTAGGCCGCGCCGCCCGCTGCTGTGGCTGACGTTTGTTGTGCTGCTGGTGTGTGGGCTGGCAACAGCGCAATCGCCCTGTGGGACGGCGCAGTGCGGGCAGGCCTGACGTATACGGCGATGAATTTCGGCCAGCGTGGATGCCGTGAAGCGCGCGTTTCGCTATAATCGGCGCAAGTTTTTTCTGACGAGATAGCGCGCGAAAAGTGCGCAGCAAAGGCCGCTCTATTCCCTTTTTCGCAGGCGTGTTATGTCCCAAAAGAGCGTTTTTTTACCCCTTATTTTGTTGGTATACGGCGCATTGGCGGCGCTGTACCTGGCCGCTGTGCCGATCTTCGAATCGCCCGACGAATTGCAGCACTTCGGCGTGATCCAGCATATCGCCAATACGGGGCAGCTTCCGGTTCAGGGCGGGACTGCGGACGACATCGGGTTGTGGTTGCAGCAGGGCAGCCAGCCGCCACTGTATTATCTGCTGGCCGCCGCGCTGGTCGCGCCCATCGACCGCAGTGATTATGCCGCTGTCACGCGCATCAACCCCCATGCCAACGTCGGCGTGCCCAATCTGCCCGGCAACAAAAATCAAGTGCTGCACGAGTATCCGCTGCGTTTGCAGGGCACGACACTGGCCGTTTATGTGGCGCGCGCCTTCAGCCTGCTGCTGGGCGGCGTCACGGTCTGCGCGGTGTATCAGAGCGCGCACACGCTGGCGCCAGATACGCCGCGCATCGCGCAGACTGCCGCTGCGCTGACGGCGTTCAACCCGCAGTTTTTGTTTATCAGCGTCTCGGCCAACAACGACAATCTGGTGACGGCGCTTGCCAGTCTCGCCATCTGGCAAATCCTGTGCCTGCTGCGCGCCGGTTTTTCGGTGCGCCGCAGCCTGTCTATCGGTCTGTTGTGCGCGCTGGCGGCGATCAGCAAGCTGAGCGGGCTGGTGCTGCTGCCGCTGGCGGCGCTGGCGGCGCTGGTTGTCGGCTGGCGGCGGCGCGATAGGCGCGGGCTGCTGTTTTTCGGCGCCAGCCTGGCGGCGCTGTGGCTGCTGCTGGCGGGCTGGTGGTACGCGCGCAATCTGATACTGTACGACGAATTTTTCGGCACGAACCGCATGCTGCTGATCTTCGGGCGGCGCAGCTTCGAATCGTTCGGCACGTGGGCGGGGGCGCTGTGGGGCGAAATGAGCGGGCTGCGCTGGAGCTATTGGGGCGTCTTCGGCTGGTTCAACATCGTCGCGCCGCCGCTGTTTTACATCTTCACCGATCTGTTGGCGCTGGCGGGGGTGCTCGGCCTGCTGGCCTATGGCTGGCGCGCGCGCCGCGAGTCGCCGCAGCGCAGTATGCTGGCGCTGCTGCTGCTGGCGTTCGCGTTCGGTTTTGTCAGTCTGCTGCACTGGACGACACAGACCGCCGCTTCGCAGGGACGGCTGCTGTTCCCGTACAGTGCGGCCATCAGCACGCTGGCCGCCTGCGGGCTGTCGGTTTTTCGGGTAAGGCATTTCGACGCGCCACGCTGGGCACTGGCCGGGCTGGCGCTGTGGGCGCTGGCGCTGCCGTTTGTGACGATCGCGCCGCAGTATACGCCGCCGCCGCAGGTCAGCGCGCCGCCGCAAAACGCCGTGCCGCTGGATGTCAGCTACAGCGATGTGCGGCTGCTGGCGTATGCCGCGCCAGACGCGCGCTATGCTCCCGGCGATACACTGGCGCTCACGCTGTACTGGCAGCCGCTGGCGCAGTCGCCGCTGGATTACAGCCTGAGTCTGAGAGCCATCAGCGCCGACGGCACGCTGCTCGGCAGTTTAGACACGTATCCCGGTTGGGGTATGCTGCGCACCAGCGCGTGGAGGCCGGGCACGATTTACGCTGATACATATCACCTGTCCCTAAGCCCGGATGCGCGCGCAACTTCAGCGCTGTACCTCATTGTGTCATGGTGGCAGTATCCCAACGGCGCGCGGCTGCCGGCTGTGCAAAACGGCGCAGCGACTGACACCGTGCGCCTGCCGGTCGGCGCGTTTGCCGATACGCTGCCGCCGCTGCCCACCGATCTGGTCGAAACGCCGCCCGTGACTTTTGGCGACAGTTTTCGCCTGCTGGCTTATCACCTGGCAGAAAGCCGCCTGACGCTGGCGTGGGAAACGCTGCGCCCGCCGCCGGAGGACTTGACCGTCTTCGCGCAAGTCCTGGACGGCGCTACGATCGTGGGGCAAGGCGACGCGCCGCCCGCGCTGCCCACCCGTTATCTGCGCGCGGGAGAACGCTTTATCAGTCGGCATACGCTGGTCATTACGCGCTCCGTTACGCCCGGACGCTATCCGCTGGTGATCGGCTGGTACAGCACGCGCGCGCCGCTGCGCCTGCCGACCGACGCGCCCGACAACGCCTACCGTGTCGCCACCTTAATCCTCCCCTGAAATATTGTTTCCGAATCAATTTCATTCATTGTCTCTTGCCCGCTTAATGAATTTTTCACAAGCCTAATTTTGTGAAAAAAGTAAAATTTTGCCTAAAATCACCCCAAAATGTGACCTTCGTACTAGTCAAGCATAAAAATTTCCTATAGAATGTGGAGTGTAAATTAAGCTTGGCTCAATGATAGCTTGAAGGAAGGTTTGTGATGATTACCTTCGACCTGAACGAACACAGCGCCGCCCAATCCCACAGCGCCCACGCACAGGCGGAAAAATTGCAGAATCTGCACCGCGTCCTGTACCGCCAGATGCGCAGCTATGGGCTGAACTTGCACCCCCACTGGCAGCAGCCTGTGTCGTTTGAGTCGCTGGCCAACCCGCTGGAACGCAACGTCGTGGCCCTGCATTATTTTCGCGGGCGCGGCGAAGCGCAGACGGTGGAATACATGATGGGGCGTCATATGAGCGATGAGCTGACGGTGGAACGCCATCCGGCGATTGAAATCCGCCTGACGCCGACACACTTCGCGGTAGAACTGGTCATCAGCCCCAGCGCGTGGTGGGATCAGCAAAATCTGGTGGGCAAGCTGTCGGTGGAACGCCATCGCACGGCGTTTTATCGCCTGCTGCGCACGATGGACTGCGCGATGACGCTCGGTTTCTGGCAGGGGACGGCGCGGAGCGATGTGAGCCTGAGCCTGTGCGACATTCACAATCCGCGCATTCTGGGCGAGTGGATGAGCACATTCGCTGAAGGACAGGACTGGGTGCGCTTCGGCGTGTGGTACGACCTGAACAACCCGCGTCTGAGCGAGAGCAAGCTGGTGGAAGAAGTCTTCCAGCGCGTGTCGGCGCTGTACAAAGTGTACGAGTTCATCGCCTGGTCGAGCGACAACGACTACCGCAGCGTATACCAGAAGCTGGCGACGCGGCTGGGCTAATTCCAACCGCGAAGCGCATTCCAGAGCATATTCATCAGGGCGCAGACGCGCCCTTTTTGTTTTGGGTGTGCGTGGGGTTATACTGGCGTCACGATTAACGCACAGGAAAGACACCTATGAGCGCCGACCCGACTTTGTATCAGCGTCCCGCTGAACTGCTGCAACATCTGCTTCGCTTCGACACGACCAACCCGCCGGGCAATGAAGCGCCGCTGCTGCATTTTGTGCGCGATATGCTGCACGCGGCAGGCTTCGAAACGCTGCTGCTGGGCAAGGACGCGGCGCGCCCGAATTTGATCGCGCGGCTGAAAGGGCGCGGCGATGCGCCGCCGCTGCTGCTGCAAGGCCATGTCGATGTCGTGACGACGGCTAACCAGGTGTGGCAGCAGCCACCGTTCAGCGGCGCGCTGGTCGATGGCTGGGTGTGGGGGCGCGGCGCGCTGGATATGAAAGGCGGCGTGACGATGCTGCTGTGCGCCCTGCTGCGCGCCAAAATGGAAGGTCTCGTGCCGCCGGGTGATGTGATTCTGGCGCTGATGAGCGACGAAGAAGCCGGCAGCGATCACGGCTCGAAATATCTGGTAGAAAATCATGCCGAATTGTTCGCGGGCGTGCGCTACGCGCTGGGCGAATTCGGCGGCTTCAGCCTGTATGTGGCCGGCAGCAAATTTTACCCGATCATGGTGGCCGAACGGCAGGGCTGCCCGCTGCAAGTGACGGTGCGCGGTCCCGGCGGGCACGGCGCGCAGCCCATGCGCGGCGGCGCGATGGCAAAAACGGCGCGCGTGCTGGCGGCGCTGGACGAAAATCTGCCGCCGATCCGCATTGTGCCTGTGGTGCGGCAGATGGTCGAAGCGATGGCAGCGGCGCTGCCGGCAGAAGCGGCGGCCCTGTTCCTCAAGGTGCTCGACCCACAGCACAGCGACACCGTGATCGACCAGTTGGGCAACGGCGGGCGCATGCTGCGTCCGCTGCTGCGCAACACGGCCAACGCCACCATCATTCACGGCGGCAGCAAGCTGAACGTCATCCCCAGCGAGATTGTCATTCAGTTGGATGGGCGCACGCTGCCGGGAGTGCAGCCGGAAGACTTTATCGCCGAAATCCGGGCGATCATCGGTGACGAGCCAGAGATCGCGCCGATGCGTTACACGCGCGAGCCGATGCCCACGCCTGATCTGACGCATTTCGCCACGCTGGCGCAGATTTTGCGCGAGGCCGACCCGCAGGCCACGCCCATTCCGTATGTCGTGAGCGGCGGGACAGATGCGTCGGTGTTCGCGCGCCTGGGTATCCAGACCTACGGTTTTCTGCCGATGAATCTGCCGATGAGCTTCAATTTTGGCGCGACGGTACACGGCGCGGACGAGCGCATTACGGTCGAGGCGCTGCTGTTCGGCGTAGAGGCCGTGTATCAGGCGGTGCAGCGGCTGGGGGCGTGAGCATCACTTCTGGCAAGAGACCACGTATTCAAACAGTTCTTTTTTTGAACTGCGTTTTCTAATGGTTTCGATATGCAGGCTGTGATAGCCGTACTGTGCCAGCAGCGCGGCATAAAGCTGTTCGACAGGCACCACCGTATCATAGAATTTGGAGTTGCCGATGATATAGTAAAGACGTGCTCCCGGCAGTAAAGCGTCATACAGGCTGCGGAGATGCGTCGCGATGTCCTCAAAGTACTTGCGAATGTAACGCGCCAGCAGCGGGCTGTGCTGGTGGATAGCAGTCGTAATTTCTGTCAACAGCGGAAAACCGTCATCTTCTGGCTGCCAGTTCTGTAAGCGGCTGGTGGCGATGCCCCATGTTCCGCCGACAGCCTGCCAATCAAGTTCGCCCGCCTCGCGCGCCTCTTGCAGGTAGCCCAGCCAATACATGTAAGGGCGCAGTTCGCGGATATAGCTCATGCGATTGGGATAGGGCGGCGACGTGATGACGCAGTCGTAACGCTGTTCAGTCGGCACCTGGCGCGAATCCTGCTGGCGGACTTCGACGGAAGTCAGCAGCGGCTCGTGTATGCCGCGCAGCACCGCGCGTACCTGCTGCGCAAAGGCGTGATAGATCGTTTCAGCATGATCTTCTGCGCAGTTGAGAGAAAGCTGCGCGCTGTCCTTAAAGGACATGGACTGATGGTTAAACGCGGCGTTTGACCACTGAATCACGACGCGGCAAAAGGCGACACGCAGCAGGTCTTGGACAGGTGTTTCATCTACTGCGCGCAGGGCGGCAAACAGACGGGCCAAAGCGTGCAGTGTAGGCGGTGACCACCAGCGTTCAATATTATGCAGAGCGGGAAACCATAGGGTTTCACTATCGTTGAAACGCCGCGCATTCTGAATGACTTGCAAAGCGGCGGTTTCAACTGCGGCGATCATTGGGGGTGTATACATCTCGCAGAAAAGCATAGGCCGATTCGCTGCTGTTTTCGCCGCGAAATCCACGCAGCACCAGCCACTTTTCATGGGTATAGCGCCAGGCAACATCACTATCGATTTGTGACGAAAGTACGACCACAACGGGAAGATACCCCTATGTGTAAGCGCTGGCGGCGTTGGCAATATCGGCGTTCTGGCGCTTCGAATCCTTACTTTTGTAGCCCTGACGCACCTCAAATACTGCGCCGCGCAGACTTTGCGCTATGTCGGTCGTGATATCGAGACTGGCCGCTGCTGCCCGCAACCATGTCATGATACGGTCTTGACTGTTGGTTAAAGCCACGTCACTCAATGAAATGCGTCCATCCAGCTTCAGTTGACGCGCTTGCCCGGCGCCGCCCTTAATCGTATATGACCAGCTTGCCTGTTCAGCGGTGAGTCCCAGTTGATCTTGCAAAATTTGTCGGAAAATCTCTTCACTGGCAATGCCGATTTGTCGATAAACCGAGGTGATGCCGCCTGCGGCCTTATGCGCAGCATACATCTGCGGCGTATCCAGCCCGAACCAACTGTAGAAGACATCGCTGCCATACAAGGCCTGAAATTCTTGCAGCGAAAGTTCTGTCCCCTGACCAAAGCGCGGCCTGTGCGTTTTGCAAACGGCGATGCGCTGAAGCAGAATGGCAAAATATTTCTCGTCGAAGTTCGTCATTTCACATCCTGAACACCCCATACTGCGTCTTTTCGGCGGGCTTGTTGTAGCAGGCGCTCAAGGCCAGCGCCAGCACACGCCGCGTCTGCGCCGGGTCTAATATGCCGTCGTCCCACAGGCGCGCGGTCGAATAGTAGGGGCTGCCTTCGCGCTCATATTTGTCGAGAATCGGCTGGCGGAAAGCGTCCTGTTCTGCCGCCGTCATGTCGGCTTTACGTTCGCGCGCCAGTTGGTCGCGTTTGATCGTCAGCAGCACGTTGGCCGCCTGTTCGCCACCCATCACGCTGATACGGCTGTTGGGCCACATAAACAGGAAACGCGGGCCATAGGCGCGCCCGCACATGCCGTAATTGCCCGCGCCGAACGAGCCGCCGATGATGAGCGTCAGCTTGGGCACGGCGGCATTGGCGACGGCGTGAACCATTTTGGCGCCGTCTTTGGCGATTCCGCCCGCCTCATACGCCCTGCCGACCATGAAGCCGGTGATGTTCTGCAAGAACAGCAGCGGAATGGCGCGCGCCGTACACAATTCCACAAAATGCGCGCCCTTGAGCGCCGATTCACTGAACAGCACGCCGTTGTTGGCGACAATGCCCACCAGCAGCCCTTCGATCCGCGCGAAACCCGTGACCAGCGTCGTGCCGTAATCGGCCTTAAATTCGCGCCAGCGGCTGCCGTCTACCAGCCGCGCGATCACTTCGCGCACGTCGTAGCTTTCGCGGAAGCTGGTCGGCAAAATGCCGTACAGTTCGTTAGGATCATACAGCGGCGCTTCAGGCGCGGCAGACTCCAACTGTTTGCGGCGGTTGAGCGTAGCCGCGATTCCGCGCACGATCTCCAGCGCGTGCTCATCGTCTTCGGCGAAATGATCGGCCACGCCGGAAATCTGCGTATGCACGCGCGCGCCGCCCAAGTCTTCCGCGCTGACTTCTTCGCCGGTGGCGGCCTTGACCAGCGGCGGCCCGCCCAGAAAAATCGTGCCCGTTTTGTTGACAATCACGGTTTCATCCGACATAGCAGGCACATACGCGCCGCCCGCCGTGCAGCTTCCCATCACGCAGGCGATCTGCGCGATGCCCGCCGCGCTCATCTGCGCCTGATTGTAAAAAATGCGCCCGAAATCATCGACATCCGGGAACACTTCGTCCTGCATGGGCAAAAACGCGCCACCGCTGTCTACCAGATAAATGCAGGGGAGATGATTTTCCAGCGCGATCTGCTGCGCGCGCAAATGCTTTTTGACGGTCAGCGGGAAATACGTGCCGCCCTTCACCGTCGCGTCGTTGGCGACGATCAGGCACTCCTGTACGCTGACGCGCCCAATGCCCGTGACGATGCCCGCTGCGGGCGCTTCGTTGTCATACAGCTCCCAGGCGGCCAGCGGCGACAGCTCCAGAAACGCCGATCCCGCGTCGAGCAGTTTGTCGATGCGTTCGCGCACAAACAGCTTGCCCTGATCGCGGTGGCGCTGCTGGTATTTTTCGCCGCCGCCCTGCGCCGCTGCGGCCAGTCGTTCGCGTAATTCCTGCGCCAGCGCCGTGTTGTGCGCGTAATTGGCTTGGTAGCGTTCGTCCTGTGTCGAAATTTGCGATTCGAGTATTTCCATTGGATGCGGCCCCAAAAATAGTATTGCATCAGGCAATTTGAGGCTGATTATAGCGCATTGGGAAGGATTCAGGCGGGCTGCGGTTTCCACAGTGCCAGCAGCAGCAGCGCCAGCAGCGCCAATGTGCCGCCAAACCAGAACGGCGCGCTCGCCCCGAAGCCGCCCCAGCCGCCGACACCCTGCCAGAGCACGCCCGCCAGCAGACTCGCGGGCAGCGCCGCCAGCCCCACCACTGCGTTGTAGACGCCGTAAGCCGTGCCGCGCTGCTGGGCGGGCACGAGATCAGCGACGAGCGCTTTGGCCGTGCCCTCGAACACGCCGTAGTACACCCCATACAGAGCGTACAGCAGCCAGATGTGCCAGGCCGCTGTCGCCAGCGCGAAGCCCAGATAAATCAGGCCATACACGCCCCAACCGAGCAGAATCAGCCGCCGCCGCCCAAAGCGATCCGAAAGCGCGCCGGCGGGACCAGAAACCAGCGCATATACAGCGTTAAACGTCATCAACATGCCCAATACGCCGATCACGTTCAGGCCGCGTTCCTGCGCGCGCAGCACCAGAAAAGCATCGGCGGAATTGCCGAGTGTGAACAGCACGACAATGGCCAAAAACGCGCGAAACGAGGGGGGCAGCCCGCGCAAAGTCAGGCGCGGCGCGGGGCGCTGTGTCGTGATGCGCGTTTCGCGCGCGCCCACCGCCAGCGCCGCCACCGCCAGCAGCGCCGGCACGATGCTCATCAGCACGACGATCTGAAACGTTTCGCGCAAAAGACTCACCGCCTGCGCCTGGGTTGCCGCCACCAGCAGCAGCGCGATGCCCAGCCCCAACAGCGCGCCGAACGTATCGCCGCTGCGGTGCAGCCCAAAGGCCAGCCCGCGCTGTTTTTCGTCTACGCTGTCGGCGATCAGCGCGTCGCGCGGCGCGGTGCGCATCCCTTTGCCCAGCCGATCGACAAAACGCACCGCCAGCACGCCTGTCCAGGCCGTCACGAAATACAGCAGCGGCTTGACCAGCGCCGAGAGCGTATAACCGAGCACCGTCAGGCGCTTGCGCTGGCGCAGCTTATCCGAAAGCCAGCCGGAATACACTTTCATCAGGCTGGCGCTGGTTTCGGCCAGACCTTCGATCAGGCCGATCACGTTGGTCTTGACGCCCAAGACGTTCGCCAGGAACAACGGCAGCAGGTTAAACAGCATCTCACTGGAAATATCGGTCAAAAAGCTGGTGAGAGTGACGACCCAGACATTGCGCGGCAGCGCGCGCCATCCGCGCTGCGCCGGCAGAGAAACAGGTTTTTCGGTCATGATGTTTTGCTCGTGGGAATGAAAAAACAGGCTCAGGGGATAAATTTGGTGAACAAACGCGAGAACAGGCCCAAACGCGGCGCCGCGCCGATGCGCACGATAACGACGGTCACGTTGTCGGGCGCGCCGCGTTTCAGCGTCATGCGGATCAGGCGGTCTACGGCCATTTTGGCCGGCGCGCGCGCGATAATCTGGACGATTTCATCCTCTTTCACCAGATTCCACAGCCCGTCGCTGCACAGCACAAACACGTCGCCTTCACGCATGTCGGTGGTCTGGTAGGCGGCTTCGATCGGTGTCGGCTGCCCCAAAAAGGCGGTGATCGGGCTGTTGCGCGTGGAGCGCGCTTCTTCGTGGCTGATAAGTCCCTGCGCCAACTGCTGTTCGCTCAGGGTTTGATCCTGGCTGAGCTTTTCGATCTGCGCGCCGCGAATGCGGTACACACGTGTATCGCCGACGTTAAACACAATGGCGTGCAGCGAGGATTGCAGCACCAGCCCGGCAATCGTCGAGCCGATGCGCATCAGGCCGAGCGCGCTGGCCTGTTCGCGGATATGCAGGTTGGTTTCTTCGAGCGTGTTTTGCAGCACGTCCAGCGGTTCGCCGCGATGCCCGTTGACGCGCCCGCGATAGTAGCGCTGGATAATCTGCTCGACAGCCGCGCGCGCGGCCACATCGCCGCCGCTCATGCCGCCGATACCATCAGCTACTAGAAACAGCGCATCTTCCGCCCCCGCCAGCGGCGGCGTGGCGCGAATTTCATAACAGTCCTCGTTGCGCTCGCGTTTCAGCCCAATGTCTGACTGTCCAGCAATATCCAATACCGGCAAACTCATGCGCGCTTCCTCGACCTGTAGCCGGCAGCCCCCGTGCTCAGGATTTATGGGGAGAGTCTTGTGGAAGAATAACAATTCCCCTTATCTAACATTCTACTATCATAAACGCAAACGCGCTGGAGTCCAAATGACGTTTTTGTTAAGCGATGGGCATAGTTTTCAGCCGCGCGTGCTGGTGGAATAGACGCGCGGGCCGTACTGGTCGATCACCAGGGCCTGCTGCTGGCGCAAATCTTCCAGTTTGGTGGTTGTCAGCCGTTTGAACAATTCCATGAAGCCGTGCGGTTTGACCAGAAACACGTTGCAGCCACGCTGGAAGGCGCGCTCCATCAGTGAGCGTTCGTCGTACATGGTGGCGATAACGATCACGGCGTCGGGGAAACGTTGGCGCAGTTCACTGGTCAATTGCAGGCCGTTCATATCGGGAAGCTGCATATCGACCATGGCCAGCGCCAATTGTTCGTCTTCCTTGAGCGCCGCCAGTGCCGCCGCGCCGCTTTCTGCGCCGCGCACACTGAATTTGGCCTGGGCGAGCAGGCGTTCCAAAAAGTCGCGGTTGGCGGGCGTGTCGTCTACCACTAAAGCGATATTTTCCGTCATTTAATAAACAACCCTTCTACATTAAGTTATCCTTCTAAAAATGCGGCGGCTTCTTTTTCGCGTTGTGGCCTGCTTTTCGTCCCTTTTCCAACGGGTGCTACGATGATTTTTCCTCTTGCGTGTCAGCCGGCGTGGTCGGCGGGGTTGGGGCGGGTGGCGGCGGCGTGTCGTTCGCCAGCAGCGCTTTGGCTTCGTCGGTCTTGACGGCGAGCACAGTGGGCACGGGCGTCGCCAGCGCTTTAGTGTCGCTTACGGGTGTTTCGGCGGCGGCGGGCGCTTCTACAGCGGGTTTTTCCGGCGCGGGTGCCCCGTGCGCGGCGGCAGGGGAGGCTTGCACTGTGGGAGCTTCTGCGGCGGGCACTTCCACTTTGGGCGCGGCGGCAGGCTTTTCTGGCGCGGCGGTGGGTGCGTCCCCTTTGGGCGCTTCGACTTGGGGTACTTCTGGGGCGGGCGCTTCGGCTTTAGGCGTTTCTGCGGCGGGCGCTGCCGTCGGCTGCACCGGATCGTAGCGCTTGATGAGTTCCACCAACCTGGGCACAGGCAGCGGCTTCGCCAGGTAATCGTCGCAGCCCGCTTCCAGACAGCGCTCGCGGTCGCCGATCATGGCATAGGCGGTGACGGCGACAATCGGCGTTTTATAGCCCGACCCGCGCAGCTTGCGCACCACGTCCAGCCCGGTCAGGCTGCCTTCGAGCTGCACGTCCATCAAGACCAGATCGGGGCGGTCACGCTCGAAGTTTTCCAGCGCGCTTTCGCCGTTGGGATAGTTCAGGACTTCATGATTGCCCATGCGCGCGATACGCTGGACAAGAAACAGATTCGCTGGATTGTCTTCAACATATAGGATGCGCATATAACCTCTAGTGGCTGGCCGAAGCGGCTGCGGCCACCGGCTGCTGATACTTCTGGATGACAAAGTGGAAGGTGCTGCCGTGTCCGATCCCTGCGCTTTCGGCCCAGATACGCCCGCCCATAAGCTGGATCAACTGGCGCGAGATCGCCAGCCCCAGCCCGGCGCCGGCGCGCGGGTCGCGCCCGCGACTGACGGACGACGCCTGCTTAAATTCCTCGAAAATAATGCCCAGATCTTCTGTGCTGATACCGCCGCCGCTGTCGCGCAGGCTGAAATGCACGCCCTCAGCCGTGTCGCGCACCGTCAGCAAAATCGACCCTGAATCAGTGAATTTGGCGGCGTTGCTGTACAGATTCAGCAGCACCTGGCGCACGCGCGATTCGTCGGCGTACACGGTGGGGATCACCGCCGGGATGTCGCGCTTTAGTTCGATGGGTTTCGCGCCGATCAACCCGACAGCGGTAGACATGACGGCGCGGATCACCGGTTCGATTTCGACCGGCTGCATGATGACTTCCAGCTTGCCGGCGTCCACTTTGGCCAGATCGAGGATGTCGTTAATCAGGTGCAGCAGCGATTTGCCGCTGGTATAGATCTGGCGCAGATCGGCCTCGTACTGCGTGGGCAGGCGCACATCCTCGTACATGATGGGGAAGTTGAGCATAGTTTCGCTGAAGCCGATGATCGCATTGAGGGGCGTGCGTAGTTCGTGGCTCATGTTGGCCAAAAACTGCCCACGAAAATGTTTGGCTTCTTCGGCGGCGGCGCGGGCGGCTTCCAGTTCGCTGTTAGCCTCTCGTAGTTGTTCGCCCAATACCTGACTGCGCTGCAAGCTGCGCTGCAATTCCTGCCGGCTTTCGAACAACTGCTGGTTGGTGCGCGCCTGCCGCTGATAATTTTCCAGCGCCCATTCTGTCACCTGGAAGATTTCGCCCGTGACCTGCGCGGCCAGCAGCACGCTGGTCAGCGACAGTACGCCCGACGCCACCTGATACGGGGTCAGCGTCAGCGGCAGCCCGCCCAGCAGCGGCGCGAACACCACCGCCAGCGTCCCCAGCACCGCCAGCAGCAGCGTGTTGAGCGGCATCATCAGCAGCCCGAAGAAAAACACCAGCACCGGCATGATAAACGGCCCGATCTGCTGCACCAGCGGATCGGGGTTGGTGAGCGGAATGGCCGCGCCCAGCAAACAGCCGAGCGCAAAGCACCACACCGCAATCCCATAGCGTTCGCGCTTGAGAAAGCTGCGCGTCAGGAGCGCCCCCACCACCAGCGCGATGCCCGACGCCAGCCAGGGTACGACATTCACACGCTGCACGATCATCAGCGACAGCGCGATCCAAAAAATGATAATGGCAAGCCCCAGCGCGACTTTCCAGAGGACGGTTAAGCGATCTGAGCGTACCTCATCGGCAAAGTCCTGGTTGGTTGGGATGGTATTCATCATGCCCCCCGCCGTAATGGTTTATTTATGCTGTTTATTTTAATCGCAATTTGCGTTTTTAAGCCGGCAATTAAGGCTTTTGTTTTTAAATTATAGCGCGTTTATGCACTCAGGACTAAAGGCAGGGAAAGGGCTTAGGTTGCGGCCTGCGTACCGTCCACGGCCGCCAGCAGCGCGCGCAGCCCGCTGTGCGCCACGCCCACGCCGAAATCGCGCCGCGCGTCCAGATGCCAGCGCCCGGTCGCCAGATTGGTGACGATGCACAGCGAGGCATAGGGCAGCGCCAGTTCCGCCGCCAGCCACACCTCCGGCACCAGCGTCATACCCACAACCGCCGCCCCGCCCCAACCGAACAGCGCGATCTCCGCCGCGGTTTCCAGGCGCGGGCCTTCGCTGCACACATACGTGCCGTGTGTGGCGCATGGCAGCCCCAGCGCCGCGCAGGCCGTGACCAGTTTTTGCCGCCACGCCGCGTCAAACGGGCCGCCAGCGGGCGTTTGCCTGGCCGCCGCGCCGAACGTCGCCGCCAGCCGCGCGCGCGTCATATCCAGCACATCATCCACCACGACGCACTGTCCGACCGATAAACCCGGCGCGATCGCTCCCACGCCGTTCCACGAGAGCACGGCCTGTACGCCGAGTTCGTGCGCCGCCCAGAGATTAGCGCGGTGATTGACGAAGGCCGCCGAGCGCTGCAAGCTGTCTTCGCCATGCCGCGAACTGAACCACACACGCCGCCCCGCCGCCGTTTCCAGCAGCAGAAAGGGCGCAGCCTGACCATAAGGCGTGTCCGGCGCGCGCCGTTCCAGCACCCGCGCGAAGTCCTCTACCCGCAGATGATAGGCCGCCGTCCCGCCAAAAATCGCGATCATCAACACCTCACACCCTGCACGTATGATACAATGAGCAAGCATACCGCCAAATCAAACACTGTGACAAACTAACATGACCGCTGTGCCCCGCGCCTGGACACAAGACCTGGCGCCTAACCGCAACATCGCTGTATTCCACCTGCTGACGATTGTCATGTCGTGCGTTTTCATCAGCGGCAACTGGATTTTTTACTGGACGCGCTTTATGACGTATGGACAGTTGGGGGTGGTGGATGCTTCGGCCTTCGCCTTCGGCCTGCTGATGGAAGTGCCCACCGGCGCGATCGCCGATATGATCGGCAAAAAGCGTACTATGCTGGCCGCCATGCTGTGTCAGGCGGCGGGCATTCTGCTGATGGCGTCCACCGAAGGGCCGACGCAGTTGGTGGCCGGTTTCCTGCTCATGCAGACTGGCTGGGCGTTTTATTCTGGCGCCACCGAAGCGCTGGCCTACGATTCGCTGCGCGAGCGCGGCCAGGAAGGGTCGTTCGAGCGTATTCTGGCGCTCAACCACCGCCTGAGCATTATCACCATCGTCATCAGCACGCTGCTCGGCGGCCTGCTCTACAACGTGCATTACCGCCTGCCGCATTATGCCTGGGGGCTGGCGTTTGTGGCGGGCTTTGCTGTCGCGCTGCTGCTGCGCGAAGCGCGCGTCGAGCATGAATCGTCAGCGTCGTTCCCCGTCATTCAGGAAAAACAGCCGGGCTGGCGCGAATATTTAAGCGCCTACGGGCAGCAGTTGGGCGCGGGCTTTCGTCAGTTGATGCAGCCGGCGCTGCGTCCGTATGTGCCGCTGATCTTCGGCGTGTTGGGCGTGTATTTTCTGTACAGCTTCGGCCTCATCAGCCCGGCAATGGCCACGGGCTTCGGTTTCATGGCCGATGGACAAGCGGTGGTGTTCGCGCTTTTGGGCACTGTGGCGGCGCTGGCGGTGGGCTTTTTGCCCGCGCTGCGGCGGCGCTTCAGCGACCGCAGCGGGCTGGCGCTGCTGGGGCTGCTGCTGGCGCTGGGTTTTGTGGGTGGCGCGCTGCCGCTGGGGGTGTGGGGTTTTGGCGCGCTGCTGTGCATCCGGCTGGCGGGCGCGCTGGCGAATCCCTGGATATCAGTGGTCGTGAACCAGCAAATTCCTTCGCGCTACCGGGCGACGACGCTTTCCACTATCGCGCTGCTGGTCAAGATTCCGTATGTCGCCAGCGCCGTGATCGCCGGGGCGATGGTCGAGGCAGGCACGTTCTGGCTGTTTAATCTGCTGGTGGCTGCGGGGACGCTGCTGCTGGTAGGGGCGAGCCTGCTGGCGTTCCGCGCCCGCCCCATGTCGCCGTCTTCTTAGCCCGCTTTGCGCAGCGCACGGATGATAACGTCGAGATACTCGCGCTGCTCCGCGATCAGCGTATCTACCAGGCCGGCGACGCTGGTATAGCCGCCCCAGGGCGCGCGCACCCACAGCGACAGGCGTTCCGGCGGCATCGTGTCGAGTGCAGCGCGCAGTAGTTCGCGCAGCGCCTCCCATTCGGCGTACAAGCGCTGCGCCGACTCGTCTTTAAGCGGTTCGGGCGTCAGCGTCTCGCCCAGACTGTAATCGGGGTGATATTCGTCGCCGGCGCTGTGCGCTTGCAGCGCCGCCAGCCCCTCGTGTTCCAACGCAATCACATAACGCAGCACCTCGCCGACCGTCCAGCCACCGTCCAGCGCCGCGCTGTGATCAACCCCTTCCAGCGCTTCGAGCGCTTCCTGATGAGTTTCTGCTAAAAGCCGCGCAAAATCTTCCTTCTCTCCGGCAGACTGCATCTTCCCCAACTCCCCGTTTTGTGAAGATAGTGTCAAAATTCAGTCTAACCAAAAATATATGGAAGCTGTATAGGACGCTGTTACTATTTGCAAAAAATGCCCCCCGCCGCGGGCGTGCGGCGAGGGACGCTGCAAGCGCAGTAACGGATGCCAGGCGTTCAGTTGCGCTGCGGCAGGTCATAGGGGATGATGTACAGGTTATTCCACCACCAGCGTTCTTCGACAATCAGGCCATTCTCGAAGCGGTAAAGGATGACGCCTTCCCAGGCGATGACCTCATCCGTGCCGACAACTAAGCGCTGGCGCACGGGTGAAATCATGTTGCCTGTCATCGTGGCAGTGGCTGTATAGCGCAGCAGTACACTGTCGCCCTGCGCCACCAAGCTGAGGATGGTGACCTGCTCATCCGGCGCGGCGGTCTGCACCATGATCCAGGTGCTGCGCCACTGGCTGTGGTTATAAAGCTGCGCGCGATCCGTCAGCGGGAAGTAAACGTTGAACTCTGGCGCATAGGCTGTGGCGATGATGTCGAAGTTAGTGTAGTTCCACAGGCCTTCGAAGGCGGCGCGGGCGACGGCGGCGTTATGCGCTTCGGCCAGCAGGTCGGGCAGCGGCGGGATCAGGCCAATCTGCGTCATCCAGCCGGTATTGTTGTACTGCACCCACAGCTCGGCGATTTTGCCATCAACAAAGCGCGCGCGCGCCAGCGTTTCCATCACGAAGCTGCCGCCGGATGCGGCATAGACGCTGCCATCGGGCATGTACAGGTCGCCGCTTTGCGTGCCGGTGCAGCGCGTGCTGGCGTAAACTTCGTCATTGACGCCGACGACGTGTTCCACCGCACAGTTAAAATCGGGCACGGCCAGACGGAAGCCCGCCACTACCTGCGTCAGCGCGTCGATGCCGACGACATCCTGCATCAGCCCGCCGTCGTGGCGCACATGATCGGGCGTTACCAGCTCGCCCAACACGGCGACATTGCCCTGATTCCAGATTTCCTCGTTGAAGCGGACAAACACCGCCACATTATCTTCCGGCGCGGCTTGCTGCATCACAGCAGGCAGGAAAGACGTGGGCGACGTTTGAAGAAGAAAAACAGCGCTGAAAAACAGCGCGAGAAGCAGCGTCAGCGTCAGCGTGAGTGACATTCGCTGCGCCGGCCTGCGTGCCTGTAAACTGATGGCTGACATAGGAATAACCTCCTGAACTTGGCCATTGTGAGCGGGTTGACCGAGCGACGACTGCGGCTCGGTCAGGTAAGCGTGATTGATCTCCAGGATCATGCGCTCCAGAGCGGCATCATCGCGCGCCGCAGCAAGGATCGTCGCCATCGTCGCAAAATCGCCTTGCTCCAGCGCCAGACTATAACGGAACAGCAGTTTTTCGCGATCAACGCGGCGCATAGCTTTCTCCTTGCTTCAATTGGGCAGCGCGCAAGCGGTGCAGGGCACGATGCAGGCGCACACGGGCGGCGCCGGGCGTGATGCCCAACGCGCGCGCCAGCGCCTCGCCGTCCAGTTCGTAAAGAATGGCAAGCTGCAAGACCTCTTGATCGGCGGGCGAAACCAGCGCCAGCAGCCCGTTGACGGCTTCCTGCGCTTCGAGTCCCTGCGGCGTGTTATCGCCGACGGCGGCCAGCAGATCAAAAACTTCGTCGTCACTGAGCAGGTCTTGCAACTGCGGATAGAGATCGCGCACGAGGGGTTCGCGCCGCTGGCGTTTGGCGTTGTCCACCTGCTGGCGGTGGATCAGATTGGCGGCGATGCCCAGCAGCCAGGCCAGCGGCGGGCGCGTCGGGTCGAAGTACGCGGCGTGCGTCAGCGCTTGCTCCACAACAGCGTTCAGCAGGTCAATCGCGGCGGCGCTGCTGGCGGGCAGCCCCGCGCGCTGAAGGTAAAACCGAAGCGTGCGGAGCAGCGTGGGCGCTTGCTCCTCGATACACATTCGCAGCGGTGCATGGTTGTCGCGCATCGTGCCACACTCCTGTCGATGCTGTGCGACGACTTGCTTCGTCTACCTTTATTTTCAATTTTAAGGCGGAAAAAGTTACAGGGGCACTCACCACACCAGGCCGCGCGCCGCCACCGGCCATTCGACTTCCAGCGCTTCGCCGCGCACGCCGTACACGAAATTCGCCAGATTCATCGCCACGCAGGTATGCACCGGGATAACATGCACACGGTCGCCGATCACCGGATGGTCTTCGCAAGCGCTGAGGTCAACAAAGGCGTGTTCCTCGCTCAGTTGGTAAATGCGCGCCAGCGGGTATTCGACAATATAGCCGAAGAAACCGCCGTAGCGATCGCTGGAAAGGGTTTTGCTGCCGCAGTCCAGAATCGCGCGCTCCGGCGTCGGGCGGCTGACCACCGTCGCCAGAATATGCATGGCGCAGTCGTCGAGCGCCGCCGCGCCTTTGGCGACTGTCGTCCAATCGTTAAAGACATATGTGCCGACACGCAGCTCTGTCAGTTCGGGAATCTGCGCGGCGTGCTGCGCGGCCAGCGTGCCGCCGCCGCTGACCACATCCACGCCGATACCCGCCGCGCTCAACATCTGTATCGCTTCCTGCACCGCCGGGCGCATCGTGGGGCTGCTGGGGTAGACCAGCAGGCCGGCGAAATGCAGATTTTCTTCTTCTTCGATGCGCTGCGCCAGCGTGACTACTTCGGCGACTTTCGCGCCGGTGCGTTGGATATCGGTTTCCAGTTCCACCAGCACGCGCAGCGACATTTCGCGCGTTTTGGCCGCCGCCGCCAGCCCGTCAATCACGCGCACATGATCGACAGACACTGTGATTTTGTTGAACAGCGCCAGATCGGCCAGCTTGTTGGTTTTTTGCGCGCCGACGATGTTATAGGGAATCTGGATGTCGTTGAAGCCGGATTCGGCAAAAAGCTGCGCTTCGCTGACCTTCTGGCAGGCGATACCCTGCGCCCCGGCTTCGATTTGCAGGCGCGCAATATCCGGGATTTTGTGCGTTTTGATGTGCGGGCGAAACTTAACGCCCAGCGCGTCGCAGTGCGCCTGCATGCGCATGATGTTGCGCATCATGATGTCGATGTCGATCAAGACAGCGGGGGTTTCCAGATCGTTGACGTGCATAACACCTATCCTGCTGGTCACGAGCAGTATTATTGATTATAACGCGAAGCGCGCCTTCACACGGCGATTTTGTCCACCAGCACTTTATCGACGCGCCGGTTATCCATATCGACCACCTCGAAACGGAAGTTGTTCCAGACGAAAGCGTCCGTCGTTTTGGGGATATGCCCCAACTGCGCCATGACAAAGCCGCCGACGGTCTGGTAATTTTCTTCGGCGGGCAGTTCCTCAATGTCCAGCAGCGTCTTCAGTTCCTCGATCGGCATCATGCCTTCCAGCAGCCACGAACCGTCGGCGCGCTGTGTGGCGTTCTCCTGGTCAACATCCACCACTTCTTCGAGCAGATCGCGGATCGTCACCAGCCCTTCGACATCGCCGTGTTCGCCGATAATCAGCGCCAGATGCGCGCCGCTCAGTCGCAGCAGTTCCAGCGCGCGCCGCGCCGTCACCGCCTCTGGCACGAACAACGGCTCTTGCAGCATCGTCTTCAGGTCTACCCCCTCGCCCGATAGAAAACGCTTGAGCAAATCTTTGGCGCGCACCAGCCCCAGCACGTTATCCGGCTGCTGGCCATACACCGGAAACGCTGTAAAGGGATGCTCGCAGATTTTCGCGCGCAGTTCGTCGAGCGTATCGTCGATTTCCAGCCAGACGATTTCGGGGCGCGGCGTCATGGAGGCGGTGACGCGCATTTCGTCCAGCCGGAAGACGTTGCTCACCATTTCCTGCGAGACTCTGGGGAAAATGCCGGTTTCCATGCCCTCGCGCATAAGGGCTTTCACTTCTTCCGCCGTCACCGCAGGTTGCGAGGAGGGGTGCACACCCAGCAGGCGCAGCAGCAGCTCGGTAGAAACGCTCAAAAAGCTGATGAGCGGCGCGGCCACGTGCGAGACCAGCGCCATCGGCCGCGCCACCGCCGCCGCGATGCGTTCCGGGTTCTGCAAGCCGATGCGCTTGGGCACGAGTTCCCCGACAACCAACGACAGATAAGTAATCAGCGCGACGACCAGAATCACGCTGAGGGTCTGGCTGTAGGGGGCCAGCAGTGGTAGGGTGCCGAGCTGCGCGGCGAGGTCTTTGGCTACGGTTGCGCCGCCGAAGGTGCCGGAAAGAATGCCGATGAGCGTGATGCCGATCTGTACGCTGGACAAAAAGCGCGTCGGGTTTTCGGCCAATGTGATGGCGGTTTGCGCGCCGGCGCTGCCGCCTTCAGCCAGGTTTTGCAGACGCGCGCGCCGCGCCGAAACAATGGCGATTTCGGACATCGAAAACAGGCCGTTGATGACAGCCAACATCAAAACAATCAGCAGGTCAAGCATCGCAAATTATCCACTCCACAACGATGTCCCTATTGTGCCGGGAATCGCGTGGCTTGGCGAGATGCGGATGCGCATATGCTGAGAAAGCGGAGAAAAATGCGCGCGGTGCCCCCGTGTGCGTGAACACGGGGGCTTGTGGGGTTGTTAAGCACCGCGCAGTTGGAAGCCGGCGCGTTTGGGGGCTTCTTTTTCGGGCGAGGGAATCTGGCGCAGAATGTGATCCACCAGCCCATATTCTAAGGCCTGCTGCGCGTCGAGAAAAATGTCGCGGTCGGTGTCGCGTTCAATCGTGGCGCGCGGCTGCCCGCTGTGGCGCACGAAAATATCGAGCAAGCGCTGTTTGATGCGCTCGAATTCGCGCGCCTGGATCATGATGTCGCTGGCCTGCCCCTGCGCGCCGCCCAGGGGCTGATGCATATGGATAGTGGCGTTCGGCAGAGCATAGCGCATCCCCGCCGCGCCCGCCGCCAGCAGCACCGTGCCAAAGCTGGCGGTCATGCCCACCGCCGTTGTGCTGACCGGCGCGCCGAGTTCCTGCATCGTGTCGTAGATAGCGAAGCCAGCGTACACTTCGCCGCCGGGCGATTGGATATACATCTGAATCGGTTTTTCCGGGTCATCGCGGTTCAAAAACAAAAGCTGCGCCACCACCAGATTCGCCAGCGCCGACGTCACTGGCTCACCGACGATAATCAGGCGTTCCTTGAGCAGCAGTGAATAGATATCGTAGGCGCGTTCGCCCTGATAGCCGCGTTCGACCACCATCGGCACCAGACTGCTTGTGCGCATGGGCTTATCTCTCCTTAGGAGTAGACGGACATGACGGGCTGCGAAATTTCGCGCGGCAGTCCGCCCAGCAGCGCCACAAGCAGCGCATCCAGCAGCGAGTCGCGCACGGTGGGGCTGTCGCCGCCGACGACGGCCAGCGCGTTGAGCGGCTGCACGACGCCGCGCAGATGTTCGCGTGCGTATTGCAGGCGCTTCTTCACCGTTGTGAGCGGGACGGCAAGCTGTTCGGCGATCTCGCGCTGCGCATAGCCGCTGACGTAAAACAATTCCGTCACTGTGCGCTCGTGTTCCGGCAAAGCGTGGAGGGCTGCCAGCAGCGAGTCGCGCTGTTCACGCGCTTCGAGTTCGGCGTGCGGGTCATAGGCGGCGTTTTCGTCCTCGAAGGGTGCGCTCGGCAGGCGTTTGCGCCGCGTCTGGCGGTGGCAGCGCGACAGCACAATCTGCTTAAACCAACCGGGAAAGGCCGCCGGCTCGCGGAGCTGCGGCAGATGGTCATAGGCGGCGATAAAGGCTTCCTGCGCGGCATCCTGCGCCGCGTGTTCGTCTTCCAGCAGGCTGTACGCCCACTGATAGGCCGCCGCCTCGAAGCGCTTTATCAGTTCGCTAAAAGCTTCGTGGCGCGCGTCGTCGTGGGCGTTTTGCGCGCGCTCCACCAGCGCGACATAACTTTCCATAAAGGCATCCCTTCTGCAACATCTGATTGCAACTACTATGAGCCAGGTTGCATAAAAAAGGTGATAACAGGAAATAAAAAGACGCCGCGAATGGTTCACGGCGTCTGTGTTGGCGCATTACAGGCTGTTGCGCTCAGCCTTCGTCCGAGAAAATACGCACGTGGCGCTGCGGTTCTTCGCCATACGACTCAGAGACCAACTGGGCTTTGCGCGCCAACTGATGCTGCTTGCGCCGGACATGCGATGCCTGAGGCGCCAGATCAATGTATTCCGCGCCGGCGCGGATTTTCATGATGGCGATTTCGGTCTCACGCATCGCTTCCCCAAAAGGGTCTTGCGGACGCGCCACCTCCAACTGGAACAGATCGGCGATGAACGATTCCATCTGCGAGACGGTGTTGGCGCGCAGCACATAGATCGGCATCCCGCGCCGTTCCGCGTCTACAATCAGCTTAGGCCGGCGGCGGTAGTAGTTCTTGAGCGTGAGAATAGCGTCGGCCTGGCCGGGATCGTCGGCGATCACCAGTGGCACATGCAGCCGGCGCGCAGACTGGAAGAGGCGGTTGCGCGCCACACCATAAGCATAGACGATGATCTGCTGCGCTTTGCTGCCATTGGTGACCGGCGCGGCGTCTTCGCGCGCTTCGGGCGGGGGGTTTTTGCTGCGCGCCGGGCTTTCGGCGCCGCGGCGTTCGCCACCGCGCGGCACACGCCCGCCAAAACGTTCGCCGCCGCGCTCGCTGAAGCGCTCGCCGCGTTCACCCCCGCGTTCGCCGTTGGAGCGCTCTGGATGCATGTTTTCGACGATGATTTCGCCTTCGGCATTGCGCGAACGCACTTCCACCGCCAGCGGACGCCCGCGCAGCGAAGCATCCACCGCCGCCGCGACATCTTCATGCACCACCAGCCGGTCGCGCGTCTGGATTTCGATCAGCACGTCGAAGGTCGGCGGGGCGCGCCGTTCCAGCACACTTTTTTGCGTGCCGCGCCGCCGCGCCTCTTCATCGGAAAGCGTGACCGATTCGATGCCGCCCACCAGATCGGAAAGTGTCGGGTTGAGCAGGAGATTTTCCAGCGCGTTGCCGTGCGCTGTGCCGATCAACTGCACACCGCGTTCGGCAATCGTGCGCGCAGCCAGCGCTTCCAGTTCGCGCCCGATTTCGTCGATGACGATGACTTCGGGGTTATGGTTTTCCACCGCCTCGATCATCACTTCATGCTGGCGTTCGGGACGCGAAACCTGCATGCGGCGCGCCTTGCCCACTGCCGGGTGCGGCACATCGCCGTCGCCGCCGATTTCGTTGGAGGTATCGACAATCACCACGCGCCGCGCTTCGGCCAGCACACGCGCCGATTCGCGCAGCATCGTGGTTTTGCCGACACCGGGCGGCCCCAGCAGCAGCACGCTCTGCCCGGATTCGATCAAGTCCTGGATAATATCAATCGTGCCATAGACCGCGCGCCCGACACGACAGGTCAGGCCGACCACATCGCCGCGCCGGTTGCGAATGGCGGAGATGCGGTGCAGCGTGCGCTCCATGCCGGCGCGGTTATCCGCGTCGAAGCTGCCGATGCTGGCGATCATGTCGTCCAGTTCGGTGCGGGTGACTTCGCGCTGCGCCAGTTCTACTTCGCCATCGACAAAGCGCGCGGTGGGAGGACGCCCCAGATCGAGGACGACTTCGAGCAGATTATCGGTGTTGCCAAGCCGGTCAAGTTCGCTGTTGATATACTGAGGCAGGACTCGTTTTAGCTCGTCAATATTGTCTGTGATACGGCGTTCCATAAAAACGGAAAATATCACTCCTGATTACGAAAATCGATGAGCGTCTCGGTGGCGCGGCCGGCCGGAGCGGGCAGCACGTCGAGCGCCTGACGCAGCGACGCAAATCCGGCCTGGCGAATGCCCGCCGCAATGTGTCGCACCATGACAGCCTGCTGTGTCCAGGGACTAAAGCCCAGTTTTTCCAGCGGGCCTTCTAACCACTCCTGATAGCGGCGCACACGCACGTAAAGCGGCACTTTGTGAGCGTGCTGGACACGTGCCGCCGCCGCCGTGATCAGCCCCGCAGCTAACCGGTAGCGTTCTGGATTGATACAGGGCATGAGATACACGCCCTGTTTGCCTTCGGCCAGGGCGATAAAGCCTTCGATACGGTCATTTTCGCGGTAGACCAACCCCTGCGTGTTGACTTCTGCGATCTGCTGCACCATACGCGGCATGGTCTGGGCGTAGAGCGCGTGGATGCCGGGCAGATGACTATCGTTGGCGGCTTGCAGTTCCAGCGCGTCGCGCGGGGGCCTGAGCGTGCCCGGTTCGCAGCGCCAGATCTCCTGACGGGCATAAATAGCGAAACCGGCCAGGCGCATCGTCTCGAACAGAGCGCTGCTTTCGTCCACTTCGGCCATCAGGGTATGTGCGCCGCGCCGCCCGGCTTCCTGCGCCAGCGCATCCAGCAGATGCAGCCAGGCGGTATCGTCGCGGTCGCTTTCCAGACGGGGAGCGATGAAGACAAGCTGGGCATTAGGGTCTTCGGGACGCAGACGAAGTTGACCAATCAGCGCTTGCTGATCAACACGCGCCAGCAGCGTATACAGGCCGCGCGGGGGCAGCAAGACCGCCGAAATGTTCAATCCGCCGACGCTGCGGGTCAAGCCTATTTCACTGTTCAGCACACTTCCGTTTTGGCTCAGCCGTCGCACCAGCGGCAAATCGCGCAGGTTGACAGCCCGCTGCTCACGACTCAACATAGGGTCACATTTCCGCAGAGACTCGGCGACGCTGCTGCTTGTTCATTTTAGCATGGTTAAACAGCGCAGACAACGCCGCCCGAACGATGCCAACACAATCCTCACATCATTTAACACTCTCATAACCCCGCGAGTCACGTTTGGTGTTGTGCGTTTTCACTAAAATTCGCTGCGCAAGCGCTGTCAGAGGCCGGGAGTGGGTGTCGCCAACAGCGGCACAACGTAGTTGGTGACCGCCCAGATGCCCAGGAGGATACCGCCGCCGAGCATGATAATCAGCGCGATACGCAGCAGCCATTTGGCGACATTCACCACCGTCTGGATGACGAACATGTCAGCGCGCAGGGCGATCAGCGCTGCCGCCCCCGCCGGCACGGCGATAAAAATCATCCACCACGCCCACTGATTGAGCACGAACGTCCATACGATCCAGACGACTACCCCCGCCGCCGCGCCCACCAGCCCATCAACCCAGCGGCTCATGTTCTGCGTCTGGCGGAACAGGTAGGTCACGATGAAGCCCAGCAGCCCGGCGGTAAACACCGCGTTGCCCGTAAGCTGCACCAGCACCGCTTGCAGCACATTGGGCGCGCTCAGCGTTTGCGCGTCGGCGCTGGCGGTCAGCCCGGCGACAAAGCTGGCGCTGGCGATCTGCCAGGCGCCTTCCGGGAATTTGCCCCGCCAGCCGGCATACAATGCGCGCAGCAGCGCCGCCGCAGGCAGCACATACTGCCCACCGATTTGTATCACTTCCAGAAGCAGACGCAGCACGTTTTCCTGATTGACTTCCATAATCCCTGTCCTGAGTGCATGTCGTTGTATGATTCACTATAGCGGAAAATCGGCGCGCGCGGAATGCGTTTGCCCGCCGTTTTCTGTGCGCCGCGTTTTCTATTGATTTGTTGCGAGTACCTACTTTAGAATCGGGGAGAACAGGCCTGGCCATAATTTCCCGGAAAACCACATGGTACAAGAACGCATTACCTTACTCCAGAATAAACGGATTGTTTTGGGGGTGACGGGCGGAATCGCGGCCTATAAGGTGGTCGATCTCGCCAGTAAGCTGACGCAGGCCGGCGCGCTGGTGGATGTCGTCATGACCGCCGCCGCGCGCGAATTTGTCACACCGCTCACCTTCCAGGCGGTGACGGGACGAGCGGTGCATACCGCTCTGTGGGGGATGAACAGCGGCGGCCTGCCGACGCATATCGCGCATATCGGGCTGGGCGAAAGCGCCGATCTGCTGTTGATCGCCCCGGCGACGGCCAACACGCTGGCGAAAATGGCCGCCGGGCTGGCCGACGACCTGCTGACGGTGACGGTGCTGGCGGCGCGCTGTCCGCTGCTGGTGTCGCCGGCGATGGATGGCGGTATGTATGAACACGCGGCCACACAGGAGAATCTCGCTACGCTGCGGCGGCGCGGCGTGCTGGTGGCCGAGCCGGAAGAAGGGCGTTTTGCCTCCGGGTTAGTGGGCAAAGGACGCCTGCCGGAAACACAAACGCTGATCGGCGCGGTGCGGCATACGCTGGGGCGGCTGGGACGGCTGCGCCACCGCAAAATCGTCATCACAGCGGGCGGCACGCGCGAACCGCTGGACCCGGTGCGCTTCATCACCAACCGCTCGTCCGGCAAACAGGGCTATGCGCTGGCACAGGCCGCGCTTGATCTGGGCGCGCAGGTGGTGTTGGTTTCGGCGGCGCGCACCCTGCTTGCGCCTTATGGCGCGCAGGTCGTGCCTGTCGAAACCGCCGAAGAGATGTGCGCGGCAGTGGTCGAACACATGAAAGACGCTGACGCGCTGCTGATGGCGGCGGCGGTGGCCGATTTCCGCCCACAAACGATCGCCGAGCAAAAAATCAAAAAGCGCGAGGGCAGCAGCGACGGCCTGCATCTTGATCTGGTGCGCACGCCGGATATTCTGCTGACCGTCAGCGAGATGCATAAAAAAGCCCAGACAGCGCCGGTGTTGGTGGGTTTCGCCGCCGAAAGCGAGCATCTGCTGGAAAACGCCGCCAGCAAACTGCGTCGCAAAGGCTTGGATTTGCTGGTCGCCAACGATATTCGTTCCAGCGACGCCGGCTTCGATGTCGATACCAACCGTGCCGTGATTCTGGACAAAAACGGCGGGCAGGAGGTGCTGGCGCTGGCCAGCAAAGCCGTGATCGCCGAGTCGATCATGCAGCGCGTGGGCGATCTGATGATCCGCCCATGAGGGCTTATCTGCGGCGTTGGGGCTGGCTGTGGGCGGCGCTGCTGCTGGCGCTGCTGCTGCGCCTGCCCGATATGGCGACAGTCGGCCACGAATATGATCTGCAACTGCTGTGGAGATGGGGGTATGATGCGCGCGTCAACGGGCTGTTCGGCGTGTATTCTCGCGTGCCGAGCGTCAATTATCCGCCCGTGCTGGTGTCGCTGCTGGCGCTGGCCAGCACGCTCGAACAGCTAGGCGCTTCGCCTTATGCGCCGCTCAAAATCCCGCCGATTACCGCTGAACTGCTGATGATCGCGGCGGTGGGCGGCTGGCTGCGGCAGGAAAATGGACGCTGGCGGCTGGCGATTGTGCTGCTGCTGGCCTTTAACCCCGGTTTGATCGGCACTTCGGCGCTGTGGGGACAGGGCGAAGCGCTGCAAACGCTGTTTTTGCTGCTGGCGCTGCTGGCGCTCAACCACGACCAACCGCGCCTGGCGTGGGGCTGTTTCGCGCTGGGGCTGCTGACGAAGTTTCAGGCGGTGGCGCTTTTGCCGCTGCTCGTGCTGCTGACGCTGCGGCGTTACGGCTGGCGCGAACTGCTGCTGGGCACAGCGCTGTGTGGGGCGCTGCTGACGCTGGCGCTGTGGCCGTTTGTCGCCGCCAGCGGGTGGGAGGCCGCCCTGCGCCATTATCTGACGGCCTTTAACCCCGCGCCGACCACCGCCAACGCCTTCAACATCTGGTATTGGATTACGCCGCCGCCGCCCGGCATTTTTTTGACTATTCCACATTACAACACGCGCGATTCTGATCTTTTCTGGCAAAACATCACTTATCGCCAGTTTGGATTAGGGCTGCTGAGCCTGTACACGCTGCTGATCTGCGCGGCCATGTGGCGCGGTTATCGCCAAAAACGCGAATTTTTGTGGGCGGCGGCGCTGTATCTGGGCTTTTTTATGCTTTCGACGCGCATCCACGAGCGCTATTTGTATCCCGCACTGGTGTTCGCCATCGTCGGCATGGCCCAACTGCGCTGGCTGTGGATTCCAGCGCTGGGACTGACACTGACGTATGCCTACAACATCGTGCATACGCTGGATGTGGCGATGATCTGGCTGGCGCTGCCGCTGCCATGGCTGCTGCCGCAGGAACTGCTGCAAGCCATGCTGGCGCTCAATCTGTTTTTGCTGGTGGGGCTGGCGTTTTTGCTGTTCGTGCCCGACGCTCAGCCTACGCAGGCATAACGTGTCTTCACAGCGCCGATCGCGGCTGTTTATAATGGACGTGCGCCTGATGCAGGTTAAGAAAATAAGTGTGAAACGAGTTTTTGGGCGGACTGGCGAGTTGTGCCGCCAGGCACTAAAGTGTCCGGCTGCCGCGATGCTGCCGCGCATCGTTGGCGGCGGGAAGCCGACTGAAGTCGGCTCTGACCCGCCGCTGCGCCTGCCGTGATAGGCTTTTGTGGTCATAAAAATGCGCCAGAAATGCCAAATCCACGAAACAGGCATTCCCAAAACTCGGAGTCAAAAGGCATTAGAGCGGGTTTCGCAGGACAATCAGTCCGGGATACGGAGAACAAGCGCTTGACTATTCCTAATGATGATACCCAGCCGCGCATCCCGCGCGTGACGATCGATCCTGAAGCCGAAGACGAAAGCGACACAGGCGGCCCCGGCTGCCTGACATGGGGCTTTGTCGGCGCGCTGGCGCTGGCCTTTGCGCTGGCGATTGTCGTGCTGGCGGGCGCAGCCGGTTGGACTGCCGGCCAGCGTGAAGCCGTCAGGAGCGCCGATGCCACCCGCAGCGTGGAAATCGCGACGCAGTGCGCGGCCTTCGCGGGCGACGTTGCCACGCGCAATCCGACGCTGCTCAACGCGCGCTATGCCTATCTGGCGACGCTCACGCCCGCCGTGCCCTGCCTGGCGGCGATTCCTGCCACGGCCACCGCGCTGTTTCTGACCAGTCAGCCGACCGTGACTCCCACGCCGACGGCAACCTTTACGCCCAGCCCGACGCCGCAATTCACCGCCACAGCGCGGCCCGCTGGCAGCGTCAGTTATGATCTGGCGGCGCTGCTGGACGAAGCGCAGGCCGCCATGACACTCAGCGATTGGCCTGCCGCTATCGAAACGCTGGACGTGATTATCGGCCTCAACCCGGATTTTGAGACGGCGACGGTGCGCAGCCTGATGTCGCGCGCGCTCAACAGCCAGGCGTCCTTGCTGTTCCGCAGCGGCCAACTGGCCGAAGCCATCGTGCTCACTGACCGCGCCGAAGAATTCGGCCCGCTGGCCGCTGGGTTGAATTATGAACGCTACGTGGCCTCGCTCTATCTGGACGCGGTGCGTCTGGAAGGCACCAACTGGAGCGTGGCGATTCAAGCGCTGCGCGAGCTGTACAATGTCGCGCCTGATTATCAGGATGTGCGCCAGCGCTTGTTTAACGCTTATGTGGCCTATGGCAACGCTTTTGTCAGCCAGAGCGAATACTGCCCGGCGTACCAGCAGTTCGAAGCGGCTCTGGGCGTGCTGTATGACGTGGCGGTGGCGGCGCAGCGCGACAACGCCAATACCATTTGCCAGCAGGCCACGCCGGTGGGTTTGCCGCCTGTGCCCGGCGCAGAACTGACGCCGGCGGCTATCACGCCCGTCGGCCAGCCCTGAGACTGCCTCTCATTTGGATTTAATGCATGTCTCATTGGCGTTTCAGTCTGTTGACCTAATCTTCACTACAAGCGAACTTGACATCCAAATGGTGTTGATCCCCCTCCTGAGTGGTACGAGTGTGTTGTAAGCGTCAAGTTCGTGAGCACTACAGGACTTGGTCCTAGCACAGCATAAAAACGACCCATAGTCCTTCCCTCTACAGGCCGCCGTTGTGTCCCCCCTCACACGGCGGTTTGTAATTCTGGTGGTATAGTAGGGACGCCATTTTTGGTATCTGCGAGTCGTGTATCATCAGGGAGAAGGCAGCATGGCCGGCAAATATTTCGAAGACCTGGAAGTAGGCATGGCGCTGCGCCATGAGATCGGGCGCACCCTGACCGAAATGGACAATGTGCTGTTCAGCAGTCTGACGATGAACACGCAGCCGCTGCACATCAATGAAGATTTCGCCAGCCAGACCGACTACGGCCAGCGTATCGTCAATGGCATTTTCACGATGGGGCTGCTGGTCGGCCTGACTGTCCCCGACCTCACGGCGGGCACGATTATCGCCAATCTGGGCTACGAAAACGTGCTGCATCCGCGCCCGATGTTTCACGGCGATACGCTGTATGCCGAAACCGAAGTGTTGGAAAAACGCGCCAGCCAATCGAAGCCGGATCGCGGCATCGTCAAGCTCAAGCATATCGGGCGCAACCAGCACGGCGAAGTCTGCATCGAACTCACCCGCAGCGTGCTGTTCCTCAAACGGCCCACATAAGCCAGACAGCGGCCCACACTGAGTCCGCGCCGGCGCTATCGGGTGAAATCGTAGCTTCTGTACTGCCAGATCGACATGCTCCAATCTATCTCTGGCAGCGGGGTCATGCTCAGCAGTGTCCAGGCTGTATCCCGCCCGACGTTGCCGGAAAGCAGCGTGTCGCCGCCCGCGTAGCGCCGCAGGTTGTCCAGGTTTAGAAGCTCACGCGCCAGAATTTGCCCCAGGGCCGCGCGCAGTTCTGTGTCCTCCGTGCGGTTGTACAGGTCGAGTATCGGCGGCACGGCGTCGGCAGACAGCATTGCCAGAAACCGCACGTCCAGCGCGTAACCCTGCTCATAACGCTGGATATTCTGTTCGGCGATGAAACGATCGACGTTGATGAGGTTGACCGTGACAAAAAAGCCGCTGAGCGCCAGCATGATGCCGAGCGAAAAAATATGCGGGCGCGCACGGAACAGCGCCAGCAGGAAAAAGCCGAACAGCGCCCCCAGCGCCCCCATGCTGATGCGCACGTAAATGCGCAGATGGGTATAGCCGAAAGCCGCTTCGTAAAGCGTCATGCGCTGCCACGCCGAAACCAGCATTACCCCTGTCAGCGCTACCATGACGACGGCCAGCGCCCGGAAAACGCCGTTTTCGCGCGCGTTCTGGCGCATCGTCACATAATCTAACGCCAGCACCATGCCCAGAGTCAGCACCGACACAGCCACCAGTTCAAAAAAGCCGCGCCGCGCATATTCCGCGTAGCCCAGATCGCCGAACACCTGCCCGCCGAAAAAATAAGTGAACTGGATGAGCACGAAGGCCGCGAACATCAGATTCACGCTGACTAGCACGATGCCGGACTCGATGATGCTCAGCACAATAAACGGCTTGTGCTTGGGCGACGCTTTGAGCGCAGGCTGTTCGTCGCCGCTGAGGTCATCAGCGCTGAGTTCATCGTCGATAATGCCATCGCCTGCCAGCGTTTTGGCGGGCGGCTTTGCGCTGCTACCCGGCAGATAAGGGTACGCCAGCACGCCAATCGCAAACACAGCGAGCGCCACCGTCATGCCGCCGCGCCCCAGCAGGCTGCTCACGTCCAGGAAACCCAACGCCTGCCACAGGTTGTCCATGTAGCTGCCGAATACGGTATCTGCCGAACTCAGCAGCAGGCTGAAAATCAGCAGCGCGGGAATGGCGAACAGCAGGCCGCGCCCGACCGCCAGCACCGTGCCGCGGTTCTGCGGCAGCTTTTGCGCCAACTGTTTGCGCGCCACGCCGATTTCGGGGAACGCGCAGGGGATCACCAGCACGCTGCTCTGAATCGCGCCGAAAAAATGCTCGTGTACCGGGGCGCTATCCGCCGCTTCACCATTGCGCAGATAATGCAGCAGAACCGCCCCCAGCCCCAACGCCAGCAGGCCATTGTGCATTGTGAGCATCTCATCGGCGCGCACCGCCACCATAAAGGCGAAAAACGCCAGCAGCACGGCCAGCCAGGCATTACGCAGCAGCAGCGGGCGCGTGCTGCTCAGCGCCAGCAGCACGCCCAACAGCCCTATGATAAACAGCGGAAAAGACAGGCCGATCAGATGCCCGTAAAACAGGATCGTGCCAAAAACCCCCAACCCCAGTCCCAGCCCCACGCGCCAGAGCGCCAATATGCGATGTTCCATCGGTGTGATTCCCTCGTTGTGTGTTCTGTTTTTATAGTACACGCACCTGGGGGCTTTTTCTTGCCAACGCCTGATAAAATCCCCTGCACGAGGGAGAAAAATCCCCAAAACGAGTTGCCCCTTGCAACGACTTCAAATACACTTATCATTAACGCTACCCCGCAATCATTGTTCTGTGCGTGTATGATAAAATTTCCGCCCGCCGCCTATATTCAGTCCAACGATGCGCTTGGCGCGCTCGTTGCTCAACTCGCCCGTGAACCGCTGCTGGCTGTCGATACCGAATCCAACAGCATGTACGCCTATCGCGAGCGCGTGTGCCTGGTACAGATTTCGACGCCCGGTGCCGATTACATCATCGACCCGCTGGCGAACGTGGATATGCAGCTTTTGGCGCCGCTGATGGCCAACCCGCAGATCGAAAAAGTGTTTCATGCCGCCGAGTACGATCTGATCTGCCTGACGCGCGACTACGGCTTTCAGTTCCAGAACATCTTCGACACGATGATCGCCGCGCGCATCTGCGGCAAGAAAAACATCGGCTTGGGGCATTTACTGGCGGAATATTTGGAGGTAGAGCTGGACAAAAGCCACCAGCGCGACGATTGGGGGCAGCGCCCGCTCCCGCGTGAAAGCCTGCACTACGCGCAGATGGACACGCACCATCTGCTGCGGCTGCGCGACCTGCTCTGCGGGCAGTTGCAGGCGCTCAAACGCTGGGACGAAGCGCTGGAGGTGTTCGGCGATCTGTGTTATGTGGAACTGCCGGAACGCGACTTTGACCCGGATGGCTACTGGCGCATCGGGCTGCCGCATGATCTCAACCGCCGCGAGATGGCCGTACTGCGCGAACTGTATCTGCTGCGCGAGGACATCGCCCAAAAACGCGATCTACCCTCCTTCAAGATCTTCAGCAACAAAACGCTGATCGCGCTGGCGCGTTATATGCCGCAGCACAGCGATGAGCTGCGCGACATCACAGGCATGTCGCCGCTGTTGGTGCGGCGTTATGGTTACGTGCTGCTGCAAACTATCGAACGCGGACGGCGCGCCAAACTGCCGCCGCCGCCGCCGCCGCCGACCAGCGAGCCGGGCGTCACCGAGCGCTATATGGCGCTGCACACCTGGCGCAAAGAGCGCGCGCAGGAGCGTGGGGTAGAATCGGATGTGATCGTCTCGAAGGATACGCTGTGGGCGCTGGCACGTCAGGCCCCTAACACTCTGGACGCGCTGCGCACCATTCGCGGCTTAGGCCCCTGGCGTCTGCAAACCTATGGCGAAGAAATTTTGCAAGTGCTGCGGCTGCTGCAAGGATAAAGCATTTTGGCAACACAACTGCGCTGGTTGGTGGAAAAAAGGGTGATCCTGGCCCATATGTGGGGCAACGTCACGGTCGAAGAACTGCGCGAGGTCAACACGCGCAAGCTGGAATTTTTACGCACGGGCACTGCGCCCATCCATGATTTGTTGGATACGACCGGGCTGAAGCAGTACCCGGTCAAGCTGCGCGATCTGGAATCATATCTGGGCTACCTGCGTGAGCCGGCGATGGGCATGTTGATTTTTGTCAAACTGGACAGCGCCGCCGCGCGTCTGCTGGCCAAGATGCTCGGCGCGGTGATGGGCGTGCGCATGGGCTTCGCCGATTCGCTGGAAGAAGGCTATGCGGCGCTGCGCCAGTACGATCCTACACTGCCGGAATACCCCGTTGTGCCCGAAGGATAAACCATGCCGAGCGTATTTGCCGACGAATGGCGCGACTGCCTGCGCGCGCATTATATGCATGTGGTGCGGACACAGGATACAGTGACACTGAAGTCGCTGCTGTCGGTGATGCATGAGGCTGGCTTCGGCGAGGACGAACTGCGCGCATTGCAGGTGCGGGCGACGATGCATGTCGATGAAATCGGGGCGGATTTCGTGCCCGATTTAGAGATACTACAAACGGCGGCGGATAACCCGCCCACCGCGCCAGCGACCCCGCCAGAACCCGCGCCGCCCAAAGAAGGCCCCACGCAGTTGAGCCTGTTCTGATGGATGACCTGTACTGGATGCGGCAAACGCTGTTGGAGGCGGAAAAAGCGCTTGCCAGCGGCGATGTGCCGATTGGCGCGCTGGCGGTGCGCGGCGGGCAGATCATCGGGCGTGGCTGCAACCGCCGCGAAGCCGACCATGACCCGACCGCGCACGCCGAAATGCTGGCGATCCGCGCGGCGGCGCACGCTGTCGGCCACTGGCGGCTGGACGGCGTGACGCTGTACTGCACGCTGGAGCCGTGCGCCATGTGCGCGGGGGCGATGGTGCTGGCGCGCCTGCCGCGTCTGGTGTACGCCACGATTGATCCCAAAGCCGGGGCGGCGGGCAGCGTGCTCGATATTTTGCGCCATCCGCGCCTCAATCACCGCGTCGATGTGCAGGCAGGGCTGCTGGCCGACGAAGCCGCTGCCCAGCTTCAGGCCTTTTTTAAGAAGCTGCGCTAGTCCGCCAGCAGTTCCCGGATTTTCGCCGCCGCCACACCGCGCTCGACGCTGACTTCCACGCCATCGCTCAGCCGCTTGAACTTGACGACACCCGCCGCGATTTCGTCGCCGCCCAAAACGGCCACCAGCGGAATGCGTTTTTTGTCGGCGTAGGCCATCTGCTTGCCGACATTTTTGTCCTGCATATACAGTTCGGTATGCACGCCTGCCGCACGCAGTTCAGCCGCTAAGCGTGTGGCTTCGGCGCGCGTGTCGCCGTTGAAGACTGTCACCAGCACCTGTACCACCGTGCCGCCGATGCCGTTGGGATACAGATTTAGTTCGTCCATCAGGTCAATGATACGCTCGATTCCCAGCGAAATGCCCGTCGTCGGCAGGCTTTCGCGCCGGAACAGACCGATCAGACCGTCGTAGCGCCCGCCGCCGCTGACGGCGCCCAGATTTGGCTCGGTGATGAAGGTCTCGAAGATCGGCCCGGTATAGTAGCTGAGGCCGCGTACCATCGTGAAGTCGAATTCGTAAAACTGCGGCGGCACGGCAGCGTTGGCCAGATGTTCCGCCACCTGGCGCAGTTCGGCCAGCCCTTCCTGATCGCCGCCCAGCAGTTTGGCCAGCGCCGCCAGCCGTTCCAGCCCACTGCCGCTGTTCAATTGCAGCAAGTCCATCATACGCACGACCGCTTCATGCGCGATACCGCGCTGTTCGAGTTCCGCGCGCACGCCGTCCGCGCCGATTTTGTCGAACTTATCGACGCTGCGGTACAGGTCGGGAAGCTGCGCATCGGGCACGCCCGAATAGTGGCCGATAGCGATCAACAGCTTGCGGTTGTTGATCTTGACGGTGAATTTGGGGAAACCCAGGCGGCGCAGCGCCGTGACGACCACGCCGATCACTTCGGCGTCCGCGCTCATATCGCCGATGCCTACGATGTCGGCGTCGCACTGATAAAATTCGCGGTAGCGCCCACGCTGCGGACGATCCCCACGCCAGACGGGGGAAAGCTGATAGCGCTTAAAGGGCAGCGTGATCTGATTTTCGTACTGCGCTACCACACGCGCCAGCGGCACGGTCAGATCATAGCGCAGCGACAGTTCTTCTTTGCCGCCGGCGTGCTGTGCGAAATAAATCAGCTTTTCGGCGTCTTCGCCATATTTGCCCAGCAGCGTTTCGCGCAGTTCCATGACCGGCGTTTGCAGCGGTTCGAAGCCGTAGAGGTGAAAGGTCTCGCGCACGCGGTCAAAGACATATTCGCGCTTGAGCATTTCGTCGGGTAAGAAGTCGCGCATGCCTTTGGGCAAGCGCGGGGCGATTTTCGCAGCGGCCATGTTCTCTCCAACCCTCAGCAGTAAAGTTATCGGGGGTAATCATAACAGAAAGCGCGCCGATTTTCGCCCGTGCGCTGCTGTCAAATCATATCCTGTTTTACACCTGCGCGGCTTCGCGCGCCAGGCGCGCGGCTTCGCGCATCTGCGCGTAATGGCCGATCTCATGCCTCAGCCCGAACACAAAGGCGCTGATGGCATTGAACTGGCCGAAGCGCTCCGTGAAGCGTTCGGACATTTCGCGGTAGACATCGAGATGCGGCGTATCCGGCCAGGCGTCGAGGTACGCCAGGCGCATCCGGCGGCTTTCTTCCAAACGCTGCACACACTGCGCTTTAGTGGTAACAGTGTGCCAGTTGGTTTCGTAGCGCAAACGCGGCTCGGCGGGGTAGGCCAGCCCGCGCGCCAGAATCGCGCTGTAGGTCGCCCATTCCTCCGCCGACGCCGTGACATGCACCACCAAATGCGCCAGACTCCAGCCGATGTGTTCCTCGCCAGCCACGGCATAAGGGTCGTTGGCCTGCGGGTCGTGCGGCAGAAACACGACTTGCGCATCATCGGCGTCGCGGATGATCTCCAGAATCGTATCGATGGAAGTATTCGCGGCGGCGCGCAGGTCTGCGATCGTGAAACGCTGCGCGAACTCGTCCAGCTTGATCTCGCCGCTATCTACAGGGGAAAAATCGATCTGCACAACAGCCTCCAAAAATTAACGGTCAACGTGCTGCATGTTGTAGATGCAGCGCTGGCGGCGAACCTTACCCGCCAACCAAAAACACCCGACTGATGGCACAGGTCGGGTGTCGAAGCATATATTGCGCACGCCGGGGCGCGTCATGACTCGACCCGGCAAGGATTGTCTTTTTGAGAGGTAGGCTACGGTCTGCGCGCCAGCACCATCAGTTCGACATCGGCGGGCACTTCCGCCAGATTCATTTTGGTCGCCAGCGCCGAAATGCGTTCGACCTGCACATCGACATAGCCGGAGCTTTCGAACAGTTGGCGCGCTTCTTCCGGCTGATCGACGACGCCTAAAAAGTTTCCCGCCTGGCGGTTAAAAAAGCGCGCGGCCTTATGCGCCTGCTGGATGCCAGGACGGAAGCCGATGCTGGTCACCAGATACGCGCCGCGCCGCAGACTCAGGCTGATCTGCTGTAAAATATGCTGGCAGTCTTCCAGCGGGAAGTACAGCAGCATTTCTTCGGCTAAAATCATATCGACCAGTTTATGATTCAGCACTTCGCTCAACATCTGCTGGCTGAGATCAGCGGCGCGCCAGGTCAGGTTGGCCGGGATGCGGATTTGCGGGTTTTTTTCCAGACGCTTGCGCTTTTCGGCGATCACGTCTGGCAGGTCGATTTCCAGCACGTTGGCTTCGGGGATGCGCCGCGCCAGATGCAGCGCGCGCGGCGAAAAGCCCGCGGCGATCTCGACCAGTGTGGAAGCGCTATCGAAAGGCGTGTGCTTCAGCGCCATATCGGTCATAATCTCAAAGCGCGCCGGGATATAATTGAACATATCCTCGCGTTCCAGCGCCATCATGGTGCGCGCCGTCAAACGCCCGCCCAGCCGGCTGAGCGCGATGGTTTCTGGCGTGCGCATCAGTTCCGCGCGGATGCCGGCGATGATCTCGGCGCCGCGCTGGCCGCTGGTACGCCCCAGCCCCAGCGGATCGCGGTTAAAACGCGCTGTCAACGAGCCAATGACCTTAATATTAGGATTTGTGGACATAGGGCTCCATCAATAACACAAATACAGCGAAAGAAGCGAAGGTGGCGAGTGCCGAATTATCGCGAAAATTAAGGCGCCGCGTCAAAAACGTAAAGAATTCATTCTTAATCGTACCGGAGAAAGCGTATGGAAGTCAAACCCCACAGAATTAATGCTTGTGAAAATTTCGTGAATTTTTGGGGATAAATTCACAAATGTATCGCCTGCTCGCTCCCTTATTCCCGCGCCGTGCGCCGCCCGCCGCCGTGCGCCGCCTGCTGTTGGTGCTGCCCTGCTGTATCGGCGATGTGGTGCTGGCGACAGCCACGCTGCAAGCGCTGCGCCGCGCCTATCCGCAGGCGCATATCACCTGGGCGGTGGGCAGTTGGTCAAAAGGCGTGCTCGAAGGGCATCCGCTGCTCGATGCGCTGCTGGATACCGGCGCGGCGGCGCTGCCGGTCAAAACGCCGCGCGGCCTGTGGCAGTTTGTGCGCCAGGTGCGCGCCGGGCGCTATGATCTGGCGGTATCGCTGGTGCGTTCGCCGCTGATGAGCGCCGCGTTGTGGCTGGCGGGTGTGCCCTACCGCGCGGGACCCGACAGCGGCGGGCGGGGCTTCGCCTATAACATTCGCGCGCCGATCGATCCGCTGCTGCCGCGCCACGAAGCCGAGGTCTATCTGGACGTGGCACGAGCGCTCAATATCCCCGGCGAGGGCTGGCGCGCTTATGTTCCGGTGCAGGACACAGCGCGCGCGGCGGCGCTGGCGCATCTGGCGCGCTTCGGGCTGGAAAACACGCCGTTGATTGTGCTGAATCCGGCGGGCGGGCAGAATCCCGGCATGACGCTGGACAGCAAACGCTGGCCGCCGCCCTATTTCGCCGAACTCGGCGCGCGGCTGGCGCACAAAACCGGCGCCGCGCTGCTGCTGCTCGCCGGCCCGAAAGACGCCGCGCTGGTGGACGGCGTGTGGCGGCATCTGCCCGCCGCTCTGATCGCGCAGGGGCGCGCGCAGCGGCTCGATGGCGCGCTGAGCTTCGCCGAAAGCGCGGCGCTGGCGGCGCGGGCGCTGCTGTATATCGGCAACGATACCGGGTTGACGCATCTGGCGGCGGCGGCAGGCGCGAAAACGGTCATGATTCTGGGGCCGACGGATCCGGCACGCTACGCGCCCTTCGCCGATAACGCCATCGCCCTGTGGAAACCCGCGTTGGTCGCGCGTGCTGGCGTGGCGGCGGGCGCCCCGCGCGACTGGGATTGGGCGCGCGATGGCATCAGCGTAGACGCGGCAGAAAGCGCTGTGCTGGAATTTCTGGCGTGGCAAGCTTAAGCCAGCGTGTTATAGTTGAGCAAAGCACCTACAGGAGGAGGACTTCATGAATCAGCCTGTCACGATTACGTTTGTGCCGGAGCAGATCATCACTTGGGTGATTATCGGTCTGCTGGCGGGGTTTCTGGCGGCGCTGCTGGTGCGCGGGCGTGGACTCGGCACCGTGGGCAATTTGCTTGTCGGTCTCGTCGGCGCGCTGGTCGGCGGCTTCATCTTCAGCATCCTCAATGTGCAGGTGCCGGGGTCGCTGGCGGGCGGCATCACGCTGCGCTGGATCGATATCATCACTTCGTTTATCGGCGCGCTGATTGTGCTGGTGCTGATCGGTATCTGGCGTTCTCGGCGGTAGGGAGCGGGTGATTTGAAAGCATTGGTCACGGGCGGGACAGGGTTTCTGGGCGCGCATATCGCGCGGATGCTGCGCGAGGGCGGCCACAGTGTGCGTGTGCTGCACCGTTCCACCTCTAAACTCGACGCGCTGGCCGGGCTGGACTACGAATCGGCGCTGGGCGATGTCAATGATGACGCGGCGCTGCGCGCGGCCTGCGCCGGTTGCGATTGGGTGTTCCACGCGGCGGCGGTGGCCGATTACTGGCGCGCGGATGTCAAAAAAATTTATGAGGTGAATGTCGAAGGCACGCGGCGCGTGCTGGAAGCGGCGCGCGCCGCGGGCGTACCGCGCGTGATCTTCACCAGCAGCGCAGCGGCGGTCGGGCCGCGCGCCGATGGCCGCCCGGCCAACGAAAGCGACCCTTTTGCGCTGCCGCCAGAACACTTTCCCTATGGGCACAGCAAAGCGCTGGCCGAAACCGTTGTGCAGGAAGCCGTCGCCGCCGGGCAGGATGTCGTGATTCTCAACCCGGCGGTGATTCTGGGGCCGGGCGATCTGAACATGATCTCCGGCAGTTTTATTGTGCAGGTCAAGCGCTTCGGCGCGCTGGCAGCGGTCACGTCGGGCGGCGTGATGGTGACGGATGTGCGCGATGTGGCGCGCTGGCATATCGTCGCGGCGCGCAAAGGGCGCAGCGGCCAGCGTTATGTGCTCGGCACGCAAAATTATCCCTATACGCAGTGGATGGGCATGATCGCCGAAGTTGTCGGCGTGGGCAGATCGCGCGTGTACGTGCCGGATGGTCTGCTGCCGACAGCGGCCACGATCATTGACACGCTGCGCAAGCTGCGCATCCCTACGCCGGTAGACGCCAATCAGGTGCGGTTGGGCGGGCGCAAGATTTATTTCGACTGTAGCAAGGCGTGGAACGAACTGGGCAGGCCGCAGATCGATATGCTGCAAAGCCTGCGCGATACGTATGCGTGGTATGCAGCGCGGGGCTATCTGCGCTGAAGGCGCGCGGCCTTTCCCCTGCTGTTGTAACACAACAAAAACACCCCACCGCAAAGATCGGCGGGGCGCTGCATTTTTTCGCCACAAGCTGCGGGTCTGCCGTCGGGTTAGGTCAGGCGCGTATAGAACTCGACCACCAACTGTTCGTTGATGGGCACGGGAATCTCTTTGCGTTCGGGAATGCGGACGAACAACGCCGTTACCTGATCGGGGTTGACCGAAATATACTGTGGCGGCGTCACCATGCTTTCCACCGCTTCGACGACATGGACATTTTTGCGCATCTTTTCGATGACGCCAAAGGTGTCGCCGGGTTTGAGGTTATAGGCGGGCAGGTTGACGGGGTTGCCGTTCACCAGCACATGCCCATGCCCCACCAGTTGGCGCGCGGCCCAGATAGTGGCGGCGAAACCGGCGCGGTACACCATGTTATCCAGACGCCGTTCCAGCAGCATCAGCAGATTGCCGCCGGTCGCGCCCGGCAGCCGGCGCGCGCGCAAAAAGTAGCGGCGCAGTTGCCGTTCGCGCACATTATAGATAAACGACAGCTTCTGCTTTTCTTCGAGCTGGGTCGCATAGTCGCTGCGGCGGCCAGAGCGATACTGCTTTTCCTTGCCATGATCGCCGGGCGGATAAGGGCGCTTTTCCAGAATTTTCTGGTATTTGGGGCGCGGGATCAGCGTTTCGCCAAAGCGCCGCTGTAATTTAGCTTTTGGTCCGTGCAAAGAACCCATGAAAAGAACCTCTTGTTTCTATCGGGAGTGACCCGTCAGCTTTGCCTGTGTTTAGGACGAATCCTGTTTGCGAGTTTCGTATTGTACTCGCTTCGGACTGAATTTCCAGAGTCATTTTTCGGGCGGGTGATCGCGGCCTGCGCCCAATTCATACACAGCGCGGCGCGGCCAGCCGCACACCTGCGCCAGCGCTTTGGCGGCGCTGCTCAACGGCTCGCCGGCGTCCAAACGCGCGTAGAGCGCCTTGCGCACGGCGATTTCGTCCCAGGCGGCGGCGGGCGGCGGTGTGTACCCGCCGATCAAGAGCACGATTTCGCCGCGCGGCGGGTTGGCGCGGTAATGCGCGCGCGCCGCGCTGATGTCGCCGCGAAAAAATTCTTCGTGCAGCTTGCTGATTTCGCGCGCGACACACAGCGGACGAGCGCCGAAAACGGCTTCCAGCGCTTCCAACGTCTCCAGCAGGCGGTTAGGGCTTTCGTAGCACACGATAGTGCGCGTTTCCTGCGCCAGCGCCGCCAAAAAATCGCGCAGCGCGCGCGGCTTGCGCGGCAAAAAGCCCGCGTAGACAAAACTATCGGTGGGCAGGCCAGACGCCACCAGCGCCGGAATCAAGGCCGTCGCGCCCGGCAGCGCTTCGATACGCACGCCGCGCCGGATGGCCTCTTGAATCAGTTCGTAGCCGGGGTCGGAAATGCCCGGCGTGCCGGCGTCCGAAACCAGCGCCACATCGCCGCTTTCCAGCGCGGCAAAAATGGCGTCGAGCTTGGTTAACTTGTTATGCTCGTGATAGCTCGTGGCGGGCGTGCTGATCTGGTAATGCTGCAACAGCACGCGCGTTGTGCGTGTATCTTCGGCGGCGATCAAGGCGCATTCGCGCAGCACCCGCAGCGCCCGCAGCGTGATGTCTTCCAGATTGCCGATGGGCGTCGGCACGATATACAGCGTCGGCACGGCGTCAGGCTTTGGGGCGCAGCCGCGCCGCCGCCCATTCGACCAGCGGATAACCCGCCGCCGACAAATCGGCGATGGCCGCCTCGACATCATAGGGCACGCGGCGCAGATCGACATGTACGCTGTCGCCCGCAAACGTCAGTAAGCCCCAGCAGGCGACGCCCGGCAGTTCAAACGATAGACCGACACTGCCGGGATTGACCACACGCCAGCGCCCGACTTCGCGATCCATCGCCTTGTGCGTGTGCCCGCCGATCGCCAGCCGCCCCTCGCGGTCTAAGAGCGCGTCGCTGACTTCTTCCGCCGGCGTATCTGGCCACAGCCAGCCTTCATCGTTGCCCGGTGTGCCGTGATAGCCGATCACCCAGCCGTAGCCCTCGACAAATTCGCTGATCTCGCGCCCGCGAATTTTTTTCAGCAGGTCATAGTCTTCGAAACCAAGTTGTTCCAGATTCCAGTTGAGGATGGTGTCGCGTTCCTTACAGGTCTGCGCCAGTTTTTTCAGTTCCTCGGCGTCTTTGGCCGAAGGGCTGCGGAAGCGCGTGCCGTTGACCAGGTAACGATCGGTGTTGCCGCCGATGACCTGCACTTTGCCAAAACCCGGCGCGTCTTTCATGCCGGCCACGCGCCGCACACATTCGGCAGGCCGCCCGCCGAAAGCCGCCAGATCGCCCAGCACCCAGGTATGGTCAGCGCCGCCGAGCGCCTGCAAATCGGCCAGCGCCGCCTCAAAGGCCGTCAGGTTGCCATGTATATCGGAAAAAAGCGCGAGTCGCATCGGATGCCATCCCTCGTAAGGTATAACGTTATTTCCCTATAGCATAGCGCAAATAGCCTTAATGCGCTGCGGGCGGATACAGCGCCGCCGCCAGCGCCCCCGCCGAAGCAAAGCGTTCTGCCGGCTTTTTTTCCAGCGCGCGCGCCAACGCCAGCGCCGCGTATTCCGGCACATCGGGTGCCAGTGAACGCGCGTCCGGCGCGGGCTGTTCCAGATGCGCGAAAATTTTGGCGGCGATATTGTCGCCCTTGAAGGGGACAGCGCCAGTCAGCAGTTGGTAGGCCAGCGTGCCCAGCGAATAAATGTCGGCGCGGTAATCGACGGTGCGCGCCGAAACGATCTGCTCCGGCGCCATATAATCCAGTGTGCCCATCATGCCAGTTTGCGTCAGACTGCTGTGGTTATCGACCATTTTGGCGATGCCGAAATCCATCAGCACCACGCGATACGGGAAAGCGCGCTGCACGCCCGTCGGAGCCGTTGTCGGTTGCAGCATAACGTTGGAAGGCTTGATGTCGCGGTGAATCACGCCCTGCGCGTGGGCATAATCCAGCGCGGCAGCCAGATCGCCGATGATGGCGCGCGTTTCGCTCAGCGGCAGCCGCCCGCGTTCGCGCAGCACCACGCTCAGGGTGCGGCCATCGACAAATTCCATCACCATATAAAAGGTGTCGGCGATATGCCCGAAATCGTAGACCTGCACGATGTTGGGATGGCGCAGCGCGGCGACGGTGCGCCCTTCGCGTTCAAAGCGCGCACGGAAATGCGTGTTGGCCGCCATGCCGTCGGGCAGCACTTTGATGGCGACAGAGCGGTTCAGGCTCGGCTGGTAGCCCTTATACACTTCGCCCATGCCGCCGCGCGCCAGCGGTTCGCGCACTTCATACGAGCCGAACGTCTGGCCGACCAGTGTGGCGCTTTTGGGCGGGGGCAGGGGCTGCGGCTCTTTCGTGATCTGTTCGATGCTGGCGCGCAGCCCGAACAAGCGCGTGTCAATCAAGGCCTGCAAGCGCCGCCGCAGTGGGTTAAACAGCAACACCACCGCCGCCGTCGAGAGGATTGTCCCCAGCGTAGCGGCCTGCTGTGTGGGGAACAAAGCGCCCAGAATCGGTTGTAAGGCCAGCAGCCCCAGAAAGAACAGCGCCGCTAGAATCGCCGTCAGCGCGCCGTAGCCCAGACTGCGGTTGATGACCAGATCGACATCGTACAGGCGGTAGCGCAACACGGCAAAGGCGAAGCCAATGGGCAGCGCCAGCGACAGCAGGCGGTAGAGCAGGTAGGCCAGCGGCGAGATCAGCATGGCCTCCATACTGTGGTTGAGCGCATACAGCAGCGCGCTCGGCAGCGGATACACGGTAAAGCCCAGAAAGATGATACCAATGCCGAACAGCACCCATTTGGTCTGCTGCCGCCGCATCGAGTCGTAATGACGGCTGTAGCTGTAATAGGCCAGCCCGCAGTGCAGCACGGCGATCACCAGATTCACCGTCAGCACCACCAGATCGCCTAGGATCACGCCCGGCTGTTCGCGCAGCATAACCCAACTGAAGGTGAAAAACGGCAGCAGCAGCCCCCAGCGCGGGCGCACGCGGCCATTGGGGAACAGCAGCGCGAACAGCGACGCCAGCAGCAGATACCCCGCCAGCAGCAGTGTCATGCTCGCGCTCGGCCTGAACGAACCCTGATAGTAGATGTAGATGAACGTCTCGCCGGTAATCAGCCCGATGCCGGTCAGGATGCCAGAAGCATAGAGCGCCATCCAGTCGTTGGAGCGCCGCGAGACGATAATCACCGCCGCCGCCAGACAGCCCAGCAGCACCAAAGCATCCAGCACGGTGATGAACAGCGCCGCGCCTGCCAGCGAAAAACCGAAATTCATCAGTCCTGCCGCGACCTTGTTCAGGGGCGAAAAGCGCAGCACAATTGTGCGCGCCGGCAGATTTTCCGGCTGTATCGTCAATGCAATGCTCTCGTCCACCGGCCCGCCCAGCAGCATACTGACATCGGCGAAGGATTCTGCGGACACCGGCAGCGCGCCGATTGACTCGCCATTCACCGCCAGCAGAATCACGCCATCGCGATTCATAAGGTCTTCGATGGGCGGACGCGGCTTCAGCAAAAAGCGGCCATCGGGGAGCTGTTCGACTGAAAGCAGCGAATCGCACAAACAGCCGTCGTCCAGCGCCTGTGGGGTATACGATACGGCGTACAGGAAGATGCCGATATTGAACAGCACCAGCAGCAGCCACAGCAGGCGCGCCGCCCACGCCAGACGCGGATCGCGAATTTGTGTCGAGGTATTCGTGCCAAGACTAAAAGTGGTGGACGCCATGCCGATTCTCTGAAAATAGCTTTTAGCGATTAGCTGTTAGCCACATACAAAAACGATCACCGGGCTGCATTTGCATCCCTCGTGGTGCGCATTCCCGCATAGACGCTTTCTTCTGCTCAAAACGCGCCCGATTGTACTCAGATTACGGCGCTATTTCCACACGCAGCGTATACGGCATCGGCACCAGCGTCATCGGCGCCAGCGGGAAAATCACCAGCAGCGTGTCGTCGGCCTGCGCCGCCAGCGGGACAGCCAGCGGCGTATTTGGGGCTGGCGTCAGCCAGCGCGTCACCTGCACAGCATTGCCGACGCGCTGCGCCACCTGCACCCAGACCTGCTGCGGCAGGCGGTTATCGCTGCGTATCCAGCCCTGCATCTGCCAGCCGCCGTCGCCGTCCTCAAAATCCGCACTGTAGCCAATTTCGGCGATGCGCACGTCGTCCAATGCCATGCCCGGCTGCGAAATCGCGTCGTCGGTGATGACGGAAAAGCGCAGCAGAATCTCCTGCCCGGCATAGACGTCCAGCGAAATGCGCTGCGGCAGCCAGACGAAGGACTGCCCGGTGTAGCCAGGTCCATAGGCGTTGCCGTGCGGGTTTGCGCTGGTGGTAAAGGCAGTTGCCAGCGCTTGCCACGTCGCGCCGCCATCCGTGCTGACGGTGACATAGCCATAATCCCACAGATTTTCCAGCGCGTACCACACACTGTATTCCAGCGTGGCGCTGCTCACGTCACGCAGATCAAAGGCGCGCGTCAGGCTGCTTTCGCTGTTGTCGGCGCGCGTGCTGTACAGCATCCATTGGCCGTTGGGTGTGGTATCGATCAGGGCGACTTCCGGCGGCGTGGTCAGGTGGATGGTGAGCGTTTGCGCGCCGTCGAGGTTGTTCAGCACATAATAATCGGCGGCCTGCTGGATGGCGCGCCCCTCGCTGACATAGGGATAAGCGCTGATGTTAGCCAGCACTGCCGCGCCACCGATGTCAGGCAGAAAATAGTAGCCGTAGCCGCTTTCCGGCAGCATGAAATAATTCGCCAGCGCCCAATCCGCCAGCAGTGTTTGTGTCGCCTCCGCGCCGATGGTGTTTTCGACGGCGGTCAGGCCGCTGGCCGGGTCAGTGCTCAGCGTTTGCAGCATTTCCAGCCCATAATGCTCAAAAAAGTAGGCGAAGAACAGCATGGCCGCGCCGTAATGTGGCGCGCGGCTGCCTTCCTCTGTCCAGTAGTTCAACTGCGTGCGCGGCGACGACAAAAAGCTGCTGGCGGCCCCCAGCGCGTTGGGAAAGCCCAGATACAGTTCGGTGAATGTCGAGAAGCCTTCGTCCATCCAGGTGTCTTCGTTGTTGTCGATATGGGAACGGATCATGTGCTGGAATTCGTGCGCCAGAATGCTCTCGACACCGAAAGAGTCGATGTCTGCGCCCAGGGTGTCGAGACTCATGAAAAACATTTCGTGCGCGTTGCTGGCGGGCACCAGTGCGCGCGGGTACAGGTTGCTGCTGGAAAAATAGCCGGCCACGCCGCTGCCCAGCCCGTAGGCGAACAGGACATGCACGCGCGTTTCGCCGTCTACGCCGGGAAGGTCTTCGCTGCCCCACAGCGCGCGCACCTCGTCATAAATGCGCTGATCGAAGGTCGCCGCTAAGCGCTGCGCCGCCGCGTCGTTGACCTCTGCCTGTTCGTCCACCCAGATATAGATATGCGCGCCGATGGCCTGCAAACGCGCCGTCACCTGAAACACGCTGTCGTCTGAGGAATTTGTCACCCAAAAAGTCTGTCGCTCGCCCAACTGCCGCACGGGACGCGGCGCGCCGACCTGTGGTTGGGCATCAATGCTCAAAAAACGCCGCGCCAGATCGTAGCGGTGGCGCGGCAGCACGGCGGCCTCCCGGAGCGCATCGAGCGTTGGATAGGCGCTGCTGGCGCTGGATACAGAATCGGCTTGGGCCAGCGCAAAGGTGGCGGGGGGGGACGGCGGTAGTGTGGGTGTAGGAGCGTGAGCAGGCGTGCTGGCAGGCGCAGCGGGAACGGGCGCGCAGGCTGTCAGCAGCAGCAGCATGAAAGCAATCAGGCGCAGCAATCTCATCGGGCTAACTTTCGCCCCCGCCGCTTGCGCTCAGGTCACGTTCGACCTTTTCTGGCGCTTCGCCCTTCAGCAGGCGTTCGGTCGTGTTGTGAAATGTGTCGCCCAGTTCGGGCGCGCCGCCGCCCACCTGCTCGAACATACGCCCGATCTCCTGCGGCTTGCCGCCTTCGAACACCGCGAGCATTTCGCCAGACGACATTTTGGAATAGTCGCGCGTGGGCTGCGCCACATGCACGCCCGTAATCAGCCGCGTGAGCGCGTCGCCGCCGCAGCGCGGGCAGGTTTTGTGCGCGGCGTCGTAGGCCGCGTAGGTCTTGTAGAACAGCGCGAAGACGTTGTCGCAGTTCTTGCAGCGATAATCATAGGTAGGCATAGCATCATCCGACAGTGTACAATGGGATCGTTGGCCGCAGGGACAGCATTCTTGCCAGCGCGTCGTCCGAAGGCATTATAACAAACACTCTATTAAAAACCCGTTATCGAAAGCCACTACCCCTATGTTGAACGATTCACCCTCTGCGCCGCCCCCGCCCAAAAACGATTCCGCCGCCAAAAAGGCCGAAATCAAGGGCGAGAAAACACGCCAGCAGGTGACGCTGCATATCCCCGCGGTGCGTCCCTTCGCTACCTATACCCTGCTGGTGGTATATGTGCTGCTGTTCGTGGCGGCGGGCGCATCGCCGGGACTGCTGGGGCAGAACGCCATCACCGCCCCCGATGTGCTGCTCTATGGGCAGTATCACCGGCTGGCAACGGGCATGTTTTTGCACGTGCATGTGGTGCATTTATTGGTCGTGTTGGTAACAGTTTACATCTTCGGCACGGCGCAGGAACGCATTTTCGGGCATGTGCGCTTCACACTGATTTACCTGTTGGGCGGGTTGGCGGGCATGGTGCTGGCGGCGCTGCTGCTGGCGCTGACCGGTGATATCGTCAACGGCGTGGTGGGCGCGTCGGCGGCGGTCTGCGCTATGCTGGCGGCGGATTTTGCCTATGTCTACCAGCATCGCTTTTTGTTCGGCGAACGCGGGCGCGCCAAACGGGGACGCCTGCTGCTGTTCGGCGCGGTGAACCTGGTCGTCGGCTTTATGTATGGCACGGGCGGCAATATAGGCACGCTCGGCGCGTGGTATGCGCTGGGCGGTGTGCTGGGCGGCGGCGCGCTGGGCTGGTTTATCGCGCCCTTTTTTAACCTGACCAAAGACCCGAAGCATCCCGGCGACATCCGCGCTGAAGACATTAACCCCCTCAACCGCCGCTATCAGATCGTGATTTTTTATGTTTCCGCGCTGCTGGCCTTGTTGATTGTCGGCACAGTCATCGCGCGCTAGTCTGAGGATGTAGGGCATGATTAACGAACCTCCTTCGGAAAAACGTCACCCGCTGGAAGCGCCGCCGGCGGCAGCCGCGCCCGAAAACGCCAGTGCCCCCGCGCCTAACGCCCGCCGCACGCACCCGCTGGAAGCGCCCGACACTCCTCCCCGCCCGCGCGAAGGGCGGCGTCAGCGTCTGGTCGTCGCTTTTCCCATGCGCCGCGCCGACGTGACGTATGTGCTGATCGCGCTGAACATCACGATTTTCGTGCTCGGCCTGGTCAACCGCGATCTGCGCGCGCTGATGGTCGAAAACGGCACGATTATGCACGCAGCGATTTTTGACGACGGCCAGTATTACCGCCTCTTCACGGCCATGTTTTTGCACGCCGATCTGGCGCATCTGTTTCTGAACATGTACGCGCTGTACATCATTGGCCGCTCGCTGGAATGGCTGTTCGGGCGTGAGCGTTTCCTGCTGGTTTATCTGTTGGGCGGGTTGGGCGGTTCAGCGCTCATGGCGCTGACGATGGGGGCGAACTGCTATGGGCTGGGCGCGTCGGGCGCGATTTTCGCCATCTGGGGCGCAGAAATGGTCTACCTGTATCAAAATCGGCGCACGCTGGGCACATATGCCATGATGCAGCTTCGCCAGATCATCATGTTCGCCGCGCTGAATCTCGTGCTGGGGCTGCTCAATCCCTTTATCGGCACGTGGGCGCATATCGGCGGGCTGCTCGGCGGGCTGGCGCTGACATGGTGGCTGGGGCCGCGCCTGGTGACCGGCACGCATCCCGATTATCCGGACGCGGTGATTCTGGCGGGTGTGCGCTTTGAACCCGCCGCGCTGCCGGTCAGCGCTTATATCATCGCGCTGGTCGGCTTGCTGCTCATCGGCACGCTGCGCTAAAAGCAAAAGGCCAGGCTCATGCGCACGATCACGCAAGATTTGCTCGACACGCTGCTGCAAGAGGCCGCGCAGTCGCCGCGCCGCCGCACCATGTACCGCCTGCATGAACATCACGAGCCAGTGCAGCGCATGGTCAACGCCATGCTGCCCGGCAGCTATGCCCCGCCGCACAAACACGAACAGCCCGACAAGGTGGAACTGTTCGCCGCGCTGATGGGGCGCGCCGCCTGCTTGCATTTCCACGACGACGGTAGTCTGCGTGACATTATCATCGTCGAAGCGCAGGGCACGGTGCGCGCTGTCGATATTCCCGCGCGCGTGTATCACAGCGTGGTCGCGCTGACCCCCTGCGCGCTGCTGGAGATCATCCAAGGACCTTACGACGCCGCCACGCACAAGAAATTCCCCGCCTGGGCGCCAGGCGAAGCTGACCCGCAGGCAGCAGCCTACTTGCGCCGGCTGGAAGCGCAGATTGCCAAAGCGTTATCAGATTTGACCGACCAATAACTTGCCGAATTTCAGATTCAAGCTAATATCAATGCTGGGATCGCCCGCCGCGCGCGGGCACACTGGAGTGGAGGGGGATGATGTTTCTCCAAACTCCAATTTACCTACCTGTCCGTATCACGAATGTAGGAGTTAAAAAATGTCAAAGAAGCTTATTTTTGCAATGAGCTTGCTGGTGCTGCTTTTGGTCAGCCTCAGCGCCGCCGGTGCTCAGGATATGATGAGCATGACGGCAGAATGCGGTGCAGACACCAACACCAGCAACTTCCAGAGTATCGAAGCCGTTGATGCGCTGACAGTGCGTTTCACGCTGTGCGCGCCCGATCCGGCCTTCCCCTCCAAGGTGGCCTTCTCTGCTTTCGGCATTCAGCCCTCTGAGCATATCGAAGCGACGGGCGGCGGCGGCGACCTGCTGCGCAACCCCATCGGCACCGGCCCCTATCGCCTCGACACCTGGGATCTGGGCAACGAAATCGTCTTCACGCGCAACGACAGCTATTGGGGTGACCCGGCGCGGGAAGCCACGCTGATCTTCCGCTGGAACTCGGAAGCCGCGTCACGTTTTGTCGAACTGCAATCGGGCACAGTGGATGGTATCGACAACCCGGCGCCGGGCGACTTTGAAGTGATCGCGGGCGACGCCAATCTGGCGCTCTATCCGCGCGGCGGCACCAACGTCTTCTACCTCGGCATGAACAACCGTATCGAACCCTTCACCGATGTGCGTGTGCGCCAGGCGGTGGCCTATGCCATTGACCGCCAGCGCATTGTCGATAACTTCTATCCTCCGGGATCGGAAGCCGCCACGCAGTTCATGCCTCCCGTGCTCTTCGGCAACACCCCCGAAGTCGCGCCCTTCCCCTATGATCCGGCGATGGCGCGCCAACTGATCGAAGAAGCGGCGGCGGAAAACGGCTGGACTCTGCCGTTGGAAGTCACGCTCAACTATCGCGATGTGGTGCGCGGCTATCTGCCGCAGCCGCTGATCGTCGGCCAGGATATTCAGGCGCAGTTGGCCGAAGTCGGCATTAATATCAACATCGAAGTCCTCGAATCGGGCGCTTTCTTGCAGGCCGCGGCGGCGGGCGAGCTGGCGATGTTCATGCTCGGCTGGGGCGCGGACTATCCTGATCCGACCAACTTCCTCGACTTCCACTTCGGCAATGGCGCTGCCCCGCGCTTCGGCGACCTGATCCCGGAACTGGGCGCCGTGCTGGCGCAGGCCGCGCAGTTGGCGGACCCCGACGCGCGCTACCCGCTGTATGTCGAAGCCAACACCATTCTGCGCGACCAGGCGCCCATGATCCCGATTGCGCACGGCGGTTCGGGCGTGGCCTTCCAGGCGCGCATCACCGGCGCGCACTCCAGCCCGCTGGGCAATGAACAGTTCGCGGTGATGGAAGACCCGGATGATGACAACATTATCTGGATGCAGAACGGCGAACCGATCAGCCTGTACTGCGCAGACGAAACCGACGGCGAAACGCTGCGTGCCTGTGAACAAATCGTGGAATCGCTGCTGGCCTACGAAGTGGGCGGCACCGCGGTCGTCCCGGCGCTGGCCGCCAGCTTCGAACCCAACGAAGACCTGACGGTCTGGACGTTCACCCTGCGCGAAGGTGTCACCTTCCACGACGGCTCGGCGCTGGATGCTAACGACGTAGTGGTGAGCTTCGGTGTCCAGTGGGATGCCGCCAGCCCGCTGCATGTCGGCAACAGCGGCGTCTTCGAATACTTCAGCGGCTTCTTCGGCGGCTTCCTCAACCCGCCTCCGGCTGAAGGCGGCTAGACCTGACCTGTTCTGTTTGCGTGGGGCGAGTCATGACTCGCCCCTACAAAGACACCTAATTTGTCTGCTCAAGGGGATGCTGCGGCATCCCCCACTGCCTACCCCAAAACGCCTATGGTTAAATTTATTGTCCGCCGTTTGATTTTTTCTATCCCGGTACTTATCGGCATTTTATTAGTGACCTTCGTGCTGGCACGCGCCATCCCCGGCGACCCCTGCCGCGCGATTCTGGGCGAGCGCGCCACCGCCGAAAACTGCGACGCCTTCAGCCGCCGCAACGGCCTCGATCAACCGATCCTGACGCAGTTCGTGATCTATGTCACGCGCATTTTTCAGGGCGATCTGGGCGAATCGTTCCGTTATGGCCGCACAGTGGTGGAGTTGATGATCGAACGGCTGCCGGTGACGCTGGAACTGGCGCTGGCGGCGATGACCTTCGCCATGCTGCTCGGCGTTCCGCTCGGCATCCTTTCCGCCTACCGCCACAATTCGTGGATCGATATCGGCACGATGCTGGGCGCCAATATGGGCGTGTCGATGCCGGTGTTCTGGCTGGGTTTGATGCTGGCGTTTTTGTTCGCTGTCGTGCTCAAAGACACGCCCTTTTTTCTGCCGCCGTCGGGACGCCTGACAGCAGGGTTACAGCCGATGCCGTTTTATTTGGCGTGGGGGCTGGCCGCCGACGAAGCCAGCGCTGGCGGGCTGCTGGTGTTTCTGGCGCGCATTAATCTGCTCAATGGTCTGCTGACTCTCAATTTTGAATTACTCGGCGATGCGCTGCGCCATCTGATTGTCCCGGCGATGGCTGTGGGCACGATTCCGCTGTCGATCATCGCGCGCATGACTCGTTCCAGCGTGCTGGAAACGCTCGGCCAGGATTATGTGCGCACGGCGCGCGCCAAAGGGCTGCCAGAACGCACGGTGGTGCTGCGCCATGCCGTGCGCAACGCGCTGCTGCCCGTCGTCACGGTCATCGGCCTGAACTTCGGCTCGCTCATCAGCGGCGCGGTGCTGACCGAAACGATTTTTGGCTTTTCCGGTCTGGGGCGCACGCTGGTGGATGGCATCACGGCGCGCGATTACAGCATCGTGCAGGGCTTCACGATTTTCATCGCCGTCTCGTTCGTCTTCATCAATCTGGCGGTGGACATTTTATATGTCTATCTGGATCCGCGTATCCGCTTGGATTAGGGCTTATGCAAAAGCAGGCAATCGTGGTCGCGCCGGTTGGCGCGCAACAAAAGAGGGTGGCGCTCAAAAGCCAGCGTGTAGGGCGCGCCGCGTCCGTGACCTTGGGTGTGCTCACCGTTTTTGCTTTCCGCCTGCTGGCGCTGGCGCTGTCGGCAGCATGGAATTCCCTCGGCCCCACCTTGCTGCTGCTGCCTGCCCTGCTGACTGCCCCCGCGCTGCTGCTCGCACTCTACTTTGTGCTGCACTGGCGCGGGTTGTCCCCATCGCTCGTTGGGCTGGTGGCGGCGCTGCTGGCGGCGGCGCTGGCCTTGTGGGCGCTGTGGGGTTCGGATAGCACCAGCGGCTTGCTGCTGTCTGGGGTGCTGCTCGCTGCCGCGCTGGTGATCGCACTTTACTGCGTGCTGCGCTGGCGTAGGCTGTCCACACCTCAAGCCTGGCTGGCAGCGGCGCTGCTGGCGGCGGCGCTGGTTCTGCCGGGCGTGTGGAATTTCGTTGACCCCAACAGTCTGCTGCTGCCCAGCGTGCTGGTCACTGCCGTGCTCGTGAACGCGCTGCACAACCTGCTGCGCGGTCTGGCTGCCCCTGTCGCGTGGGGCGGGGCTGCCGCGTTGGCGGCGGCGCTGTGGTTGGCGGCTGGCGGCTTAGCCCAAGTCTCTGAACTCAACAGCTATCAGGCATTGAGCTATTTCACGGGGGCGGCTGTCGGGCTGCGCCTGTATTTGTGGGCGATGCAGGCCGATATGCAAACCAGCCTGCTGTTACAGACAGTGGTGAATCTGGTGCGCAACCGCAGCGCGCGCGCCGGCCTGCTGGTGATTCTGGCGCTGTTTTTGCTTTCGGATTTCGCGGCGGTGATTGCGACGCATGACCCGCTTCAGCCGATGATGGGGCAGCCGGGCGAAACCGGCAGCCTGACGCGCCGCCCGCCGTGCATCCCGTGGCTGGGCTGCGACGGGCCGCTGCACTGGATGGGCTACGATCTGAACGGGCGCGACCTGTTCAGCCGCGTGGTCTACGGCGCGCAAACCTCGCTGTTCGTCGGCTTTTTCAGCGTCATCGGCTCGATCATCGTCGGCACCGTGCTCGGTCTGATCGCAGGTTACGCCGGCGGCTGGGCCGACAACATCATCATGCGCCTGATGGACGTGCTGCTGGCGTTTCCCTCGCTGCTGCTGGCCATCGCTATCGTGACGGTGCTCGGCCCCGGCCTGCTGAACGCGCTGATCGCTATCGCGATTGTCTCGATTCCGGTGTATGCGCGCCTCAGCCGCGCCAGCGTGCTTTCGGTCAAAGAAACCGAATACATCACGGCAGCGCGCGCGCTGGGCACGACGCCCATACGCCTGTTGTTTGGGCAGATTTTTCCCAACAGCGTCACGCCGCTGATCGTGCAGGGCACGCTGGGCATCGGCACCGCCGTGCTGGACGCGGCGGCGCTCTCGTTTCTGGGGCTGGGCGCGCAGCCGCCGACTCCTGAATGGGGGCAGATGTTGAGCGAGGCGCGCACCTATGTGTTCACCGCGCCACATCTGGTATTTTTCCCCGGCATCGCCATTATGCTGACCGTCTTGGGCTTTAACCTGCTGGGTGACGGCCTGCGCGACTCGCTCGACCCGCGCCTGCGCAATAAGTGAGGCCGATAAAGAAGTTGCAAAAGTAGGGCAAACGTCAGGCAGAGACGCTGGATTCTGCGGCTATCATGATGAGAGGGGAAAAATTGTCCCTCTCATTTGCTATGGTATTGATCGAGGTGTGTATGCTGCGCTTCCAATCGCGTTTCGCGCTGATGAGTCTTGTGCTGGCGTTGGTTGCGCTGGCGGCCTTCGTCTGGGCGCAGACGCAGACCAACCCCAACGCCAACATCACATTCCCGCCAGCGGTCTATGTGCTGCGCGGCGAAGTGCCCATCATGGGTTCGGCCAATCTGGAAAACATGCAAAGCTACTATGTCGAGTTCCGCCGGCTGAACGACGATCTGACGCCGCAGGACGCAGACGCGCCGTGGTTCCCGGCGCTCTACAGCGAAACGCCCGTCAGCGACGGCGAATTGGGGCGCTGGAACACGACGCTGGTGGACGACGGCCTGTACGAACTGCGTCTGACGATCAATTTGCCGCGCAGCGCGCCTGTCAATGTCGTGGTGAGTCCGCTGCGCGTAGAAAACGATTTGCCGCCGTTTTTGATTACGCCATCGCCGACACTTCGCCCGACAGCGGCGCTGCCCACGCTGCTGCCGACACCTACGGCATTGGGACCCAACCCGCGCCCGACCAACCGCCCGACGCAAACCGGCTTAGAGGCCGGGCCCGTCGCTGTCGCGCTGGTAGACGCCAATATCCGCGCAGGCGATTCGACGATTTATCCTGTCGTCGGCATCCTGCTGACGGGCGAAAGCGCGCGTATCATCGGCCTGAGCACGCTGGATACCGGCTGGTATTTTATCGAAGCGCCGGACGGCACGCGCGGCTGGATCGCCCCCAGCACAGTTACGCAGCAAGGCGATGTGAGCGGCCTGCCGTTTGTGCAGCCGCCGCCCCCGCCCACGCCGACGCGCATTCCCTTCACAGCGACGCCCGCTACACAGCCCGATCTCTTGATCGACGGCTTCCGCTTCGATCCGCTGACGCCGGCCTGCGGCCAGGCCTTCAGCATCTTCATGAACATCACCAACGCCGGCACGGGGCCGAGCTTCTCCGGCGGTTCGGTGTTCGTCCAGGATGTGTTGGTGGCGACTAACCAGACAATCGCCACAGGCAGCGCGGTCTTCAGCGTGATCGACGTGCGCGGCAATTTTGTGGTCGTCGTGCCCATGTTCGTCAACGCCGGGCCGAATCAGGCGCACCGTATCGTGGTCGCGCTGGATTCGGCGGCGCAGGTGAGCGAAAGCAACGAGAACAACAACACCTTCACGCAGGATTACATTCTGGCGCAGGGGTCGTGCCCGTAAGCGCCAGTACACGCGGGGGACAGGGCGCGCGCGCTGTCCCCGCGCAGACTTTTTGCCCCGGCCAAGCGGCTTTCTGCCCAGCCTATTTGCAGTGCCAATCTAGTTTCTCGCTATAATCCTGCCACATCGCCACCCGCTGGATTACTGGATAATCGATCGATGCCTGAACCCGTTCGTCTCTTCATCAGCTACCGAAGCCTGGATTTTGCTGCCGTTGATGCCATTGTCACTCGTTTAAAATCGCTCACACACGCCGACCATACGCCCGTTTATCATGTCTGGCAGGATAAACGAGACATCCCCGCAGGGCATGATTGGTGGCAATCGATCGTTGAGGCAATTAGCGCGTGTCATGTGTTCCTCTTTATGGTTTCGCAGGAATCGGTGCGCAGCCCCATTTGTCAGGAAGAGCTGCGTTATGCCCGGCGGCGCAATCGTCCCGTCATTCCCATCGCGCTTTCCGGACACTATTATCTGAATCCGACTACGGCCAAGAACGATCTGACATTTTGGTCAGAAGTTTCCGCCGAAGTAACTGCACACAATACACAGCTCCTCTTCTATCATGAAGAGACTTTTTTGAGCGAATTGGAACGCTCCATCAGTAAGTTTCGCAGCGAACCTGAGCAGTGGGTGGATTTGCCTGCGCCAGCCCCGCTTGACCCAAGAAACAGCCAATCAACCGGACACATGCTCTACAGCGAAGCCTGTGAATTTGCCTTCCTCTTAGATTTTGAGAGCGCCGAGACTAAGTTTCGCGCTTTGCTGGGTGATGATCGCTTAGGTGGACATGCCAAAGTGTGGGTAGAAATCATTCGCAACTATCAGGAATTGCGGCAGTTCCCGGCGAATAAGTTCATGCAATCGCTTTTCGTTCAGGAGTGGGCAGCTTATCAAAAACGCTTCCCGACCTATCCATTGGGCGAAACCGTCTTTGATCCTGAAGGTTTGCGCGCAAAGCTGCCTGCAACTGGCGGGGATAAAGGCGCGCCTGCAAAGACCGCATCCGCTAACCCGCTGCTCGATCCGCGACCTTCGCCGTCGTCTGGTTCGAGTTGGAAGCCCTCTCTGGCGGTGCGTGCGCAGTTAGCGCTGAAGGGCTGGGCCTTGTTAGCCGTGTTGACCGGGCATACCCGTGCTGTCGCTTCACTGGCCTGGTCACCCGATGGCACGCGCTTGGCCTCGGCCAGTAGTGATTGCACAGTGCGTGTGTGGGATGCGATCACCTTCGCGCCGATCGCCACCCTGACAGGGCACAGAGCCGAGATATGGTCTACGTCATGGTCACCGGACGGCACTCGTCTGGCCTCCGCATCGGCAGATAAGACCCTGCGTATCTGGAACATGCAAACCTACCAACCGCTACAGGTGCTTCAAGAGCACAGCGATCAGGTCTGGGATGTCCAATGGTCGCCGGATGGCACACAGTTTGCTTCTGCGTCTATGGACAATACGCTGCGAATCTGGGATGCGTCTACTTATACAATGCTTGCCAGGCTCTCCACCAGCGCGCGTTGGATGAGACTATTTTGGGCTCCCGACGGCACTCGCCTGGCGGGTCAATTAGGCGATCTTTCAGTCGTGTCTTTGTGGGATGCCGCTACTTATCAATCCATGGGCAACTTAAAAGACCATCAAGGCCACGTCCTCGCCATTTTATGGTCGCCAGAACGGATTCGTCTCATCACGAGTTCGCAGGAAGGTCAACCCAGCACGACTTTGGTGCGTGTATGGGATGGGCCAAGCTATCACACCCTGCACACCCTTCCGACCTATACAAGAAGCGTGACGCTGTCGCCCGATGGCAAGCGCATTGCCTTTCAATCCAGTGACTACCATATTCAATTGTTGGGCGATTCGCGCGCTGTCCTCAAGGGCCACACCGGACAGATTGATACTATAACGTGGTCGCTGGATGGTGCGCGCCTGGCGTCCGGTTCATGGGACAATACTGTTCGCGTTTGGGCTGTACGATAGAAGAAATGGGGCTTTCTCCCCTATTTCCCCCTCCCCGCCGCTGTGCGCCGCAGGGGAAGGGGTCGTCGGCAGACCGCTATCGGCTTACCCCGCCACCGCCAGCAGATTCGGGATCGCGCCGCTTTGCAGCGCCAATCGTTCGGCAGGCGGGCGCTTTTGGGCTATCATTAGCGGCGTCAACCGCCTGAAAGTCAAAAGAGGCCCCTGTATGCAAAATGTGCAGCATCCTACCGAAGTCAACCACGAAGATTGGCGCGCGCTCAACGCCATTTTCGCCCCACAAAACGTCGCCGTGGTCGGGGCGACCGAAAAGGCCGGCAGTGTCGGGCGCACCATCCTCTGGAATCTGTTGAGCAATCCGTTCGGCGGCACGATTTTTCCGGTGAACCCCAAACGCCCCAATGTGCTCGGCATCAAAGCCTATGCGACCGTCAAGGATATTCCCGAACCGATTGATCTGGCGGTGATCGTGACCCCTGCGCCGACCGTGCCCGGCGTGGTGCGCGAATGTGTCGAAAAAGGCGCGCACGGCGCGATCATCATTTCGGCGGGCTTCAAAGAAACCGGCGCGGCAGGCGCGGAACTGGAACGGCAGGTGATGGCCGAAGCGCGCAAAGGCCAGATGCGCATCATCGGCCCCAACTGTCTGGGCGCCATGTCGCCGCTCAACAATTTCAACGCCACTTTCGCCGGCGCGATGGCGCGTCCCGGCAACGTCGGCTTTATCAGCCAGAGCGGCGCGCTGTGTACCTCCGTGCTCGATTGGAGCTTCAAGGAAAATGTCGGCTTCAGCGCTTTTGTTTCCATCGGCTCGATGCTGGATGTCGGCTGGGGCGACCTGATTCATTATCTGGGGGACGACCCCAACACGCACAGCATCGTTATTTATATGGAGACGGTAGGCAACGCGCGCGCCTTTTTGTCTGCCGCGCGCGAAGTGGCGCTCAACAAGCCCATTATCGTCATCAAAGCCGGGCGCACCGAAGCCGCCGCCCACGCCGCCGCCTCGCACACCGGCTCGCTGACCGGCAGCGATGAGGTGCTGGACATCGCTTTTAAGCGCTGCGGCGTGCTGCGCATTGACCGCATCTCCGACCTGTTCTACATGTCGGAGGTGCTGGCCAAGCAGCCGCGCCCCAAAGGCGCGCGCCTGACAATTGTCACCAACGCGGGCGGCCCCGGCGTGCTGGCTACGGACGCGCTGATTCTCGGCGGCGGCGAACTGGCCGAAATTTCGCCAGAGACGATGCAGGAACTGAACGACTTTTTGCCCTCCGCCTGGAGTCATAATAACCCGATCGACATTCTCGGCGACGCCGAACCAGCGCGCTACGCTAAAGCGCTGGAAGTGGCGGCCAAAGACCCGCACAGCGACGGGATGCTGGTGATTCTGACGCCGCAGGACATGACCGACCCGACGCTGACCGCCGAACAGCTTAAGCCCTACGCGCAGAGTCTCGGCAAGCCGGTGATCGCCAGTTGGATGGGCGGTGAATCGGTGGCGGCGGGCGAACTGATCTTGAACCGCGCCAATATCCCGACGTTTCCCTATCCTGATACGGCGGCGCGGGTGTTTAACTACATGTGGCAGTACAACGACAACCTGCGCAGCCTGTACGAAACGCCCGCCGTGACCAGCGGCGAGGACGACGACGCGCCCGACACCAGCGCGGCGGCACAGGTCATCAGCGCGGCACGCAGCGCCGGACGCACGCTGCTGACCGTAGCGGAATCGAAGCAACTGCTGCTGGCCTATGGCATCCCCACCGTGCCGACGCACATCGCCACGACAGAAGACGCCGCAGTGCAGGCCGCCGACAAGCTCGGCTATCCGATTGTGCTCAAACTGCATTCGTTTACCATTACGCACAAAACAGATGTGGACGGCGTGCAGTTGAATTTGCGCAGCGCCGACGATGTGCGCGCCGCCTACCGCCGCATCCAGGCGGGCGTGACCCAACACGCGGGCGCGGGACATTTCGACGGCGTGACGGTACAGCCCATGGCCAAGCTCGACGGCTACGAAATTATTGTCGGATGCAGTATTGATCCGCAGTTCGGGCCGGTGCTGTTGTTCGGCACGGGCGGCACGCTGGTAGAGGTGTTCAAAGATCGCGCGCTGGCGCTGCCGCCGCTCAATACCACGCTGGCGCGGCGCATGATGGAGCAGACCAAAATTTACACAGCGCTGAAAGGCGTGCGCGGGCGCAAGGCGGCGGATCTGGCCGGGCTAGAACGGCTGCTGGTGCGCTTCAGTCAACTGGTGGCCGAAAACCGCTGGATCAAAGAGATCGACATCAACCCACTGCTCGTCTCGCCGGAACGCCTGCTGGCGCTGGATGCGCGCGTGGTGCTGCACGAACCGGATATGCGCGAAGACCAGATCGTGCCGCTGGCCATTCGCCCCTACCCCGCGCAGTATGTCGCGCACACCGAAACGCGCGACGGGATGCCTATCACCATACGCCCAATCAAGCCAGAAGACGAACCGCTGCTGGTCAAGTTTCATCAGACGCTTTCCGAACGCACTGTCTACCAGCGCTTCTTCTACGAGGTGACACTCAAGCAGCGCATTTCGCACGAACGCCTGGCGCGTATCTGTTTCATCGATTATGACCGCGAATTGTGGGTAGTGGTCACGCGCCGCGACGACTCTGGCGAACACATTATCGCCGCCGGGCATATCGGCAAATACATCAACACCGCCGACGCCGATTTTGTGCTGCTGGTTAGCGATCAGTATCAGCAAACAGGCGTTGGGCATCGCCTGCTGACGCACCTGATCGAGATCGCGCGGCAGGAAGGCGTGACGCGCCTGTTGGGGCAAGCGCTGGCGGAAAACGCGACAATGGTCAGCCTGGCAGAAAAGCTGGGCTTCCGTGTCGAGCCGCGCACCGACAGCACGCGCGTTAAATTCATCCTCGACCTCTAAAACTGCCCCAGACACGACCATGGTTCCCCTCTTTGCGCCAGACCACGTAGAGAGGGGACGGCTTCTCCCGTGCGCGCGTTTGCAGTGTATAATAGTCCTCAAGCCGTGGGGTAGATCGGGGCGCAGCGGCTTTTATCATCATCGTCGTACAAAAATCGTAGTTGAAGGTTTTGACCTATGACATTCCCGGAATTAACGCGCATGGTGGCCGGCGTGCGCTTTTCTAAAGTCGGCAAGCTTTACCATTTCGATCATATGGCCTTTCCCGAAGTGCAGATCGGCGATTTTGTGATCGTCGAAACCGTGCGTGGGCGGCAGATGGGGCAGATCATGGGATTCACGCCTGCCGAAGAAAGCGGGCGTGATTATAAGCCGATTCTGCGCCCGGCCACCCCGCGCGATCTGGTGCTGCGTCAGCACTGGCAGGGGCGCGAAACCGAAGCGCTGGAAACCGCGCGCGACAAAGCGCGGCAGTTCGGTCAATTTGACCGCGCCAAATTTGTCGCCGCGCAGTATAACTACGACGGCACGCTGCTCACCATTATGTTCAGCGCCGAAGACAAAGTGAACGCCCAACGCCTGCAAAACGATCTCAATCGCTTTTTCAGCCCCACCCAGGTCGAAGTCCGGCAGATCGGCCCGCGCGATGTCGCCAAGCTGCTGGGGGGCTACGGCGCGTGCGGCGAACTGCGCTGTTGCAGCACCTTTTTGACCGATTTCAGCCCGATTTCGATCAAAATGGCGAAGGCGCAGGGCATTTCGCTCAACCCTACCGAAATCACCGGCATGTGCGGGCGTCTGCGCTGCTGTCTGGTCTATGAATACGAGCAGTATGTCGCCGCGCGCCAAAAGCTGCCCAAGAAAAACAAGCGCGTCGGCACGCCCTTCGGCGAAGGCAAAGTGATTGACGTGCATCCGCTGCAAGACGCCGTGACGGTAGTGCTGCTCAACGAGGAAGGGCGGCGCTATGTGCAGCGCGAAGACCTCGTGCCGCTGGATGAATTGGAAGCGCTGGCGAAAAAGGCCAAAGAACCGTGTGCCATTCACGGCGATGGCCCGTGTGACTGCGGCGCCAAACCCGGCAAGCAGGCCGAGCCGACAGAAGAGTAACAGAGCAGGGGCACAACCTGCCCCGCAAAATCCTCATCAGCACGCTCTCAGCAAATAGGTTTTGCCGATGACCGAGATACCGCAAAAACGGGTGATGGGCATCTTCGCCCATCCCGACGATCCCGAATTTTTCAGCGGCGCGACTTTCGCGCGGTGGGCGGCAGAAGGCGCGCACATCATTTTTGTGCTGGCGACCAGCGGCGACAAAGGCAGCGCCGACCCCGACATGACGCGCGAACGCTTGATCGCGCTGCGCGAGGAAGAAGAATGTAACGCGGCGGCGGCCTTGGGCGTCAAGGAGGTCATCTTTCTGCGCTATCCCGATGGCGAACTCCAGCCGAGCCTGGCGCTGCGCCGCGATCTGGTGCGCCTGCTGCGCATGAAGCAGCCGGACATCGTCGTCACCTGCGACCCCAGCGTTTTTTGGTTTGGCGCGCGCGGCATCAACCACCCCGACCACCGCGCCATCGGCGAAGCGGCGCTGGACGCTGTGTACCCGACGGCGCGCGATCGCCTCAACTTCCCGGAGATGGAACGCGAGGAAGGGCTGGGGGTGCACAAGGTGCGCGAAGTGTACCTGGCCGGCACCAATACCGTGACGACACTGGTCGATGTCAGCGCGCATATCGAAACCAAAATCGCGGCGCTGCGCGAACATAAAAGCCAGATCGCCGATATGGAGGCGATGGCGCAGCGCGTGCGCGAACGTCTGCTGGACGAAAGCGCGCCCACCGACGCCCCACGCTATGTCGAACGCTTCCACGTCATTCAGTTGGCCTGATTTCCCACCGTTGCCAGTTATGAATAGAGCGGGTACCATCAGCGCCAATCCTGTCCATCAGTCGAAAATGGAAGTGTATGTCTCACCTGAATTTTAAAGCCGACGCCCATGCCCTGCGCGACGAACTGATCGCGCTGCGCCGCGATTTTCACCGCCATCCCGAACTGGCCTTCGAAGAACAGCGCACGGCGGGCATCGTCGCCCAACATCTGACCGATCTGGGACTCGAAGTGCAGCGCGGCGTCGGCCAAACGGGCGTCGTCGCCATGCTGGAAGGCGAACGCAGCGGCCCGACGGTGTTGGTGCGCGCCGATATGGACGCGCTGCCGATCCACGAAGACACCGGGCTGGAATTCGCCTCTGGCACGGCGGGCAAAATGCACGCCTGCGGCCATGACGGACACACGGCGATTGCGCTCGGTGTCGCCAAACTGCTCGCCGGCCAGCGTCAGCAGCTCGCTGGGCGCATCAAGTTCGTTTTCCAGCCTGCCGAAGAAATCGCCAGAGGCGCTAAGGCGATGGTCGCCGATGGCGTGCTGGCCAATCCGCGCCCGGATGTCAGTCTCGGTCTGCATCTGTGGAACACGCTGCCGCTGGGCCAGATCGCCGCCGCCGAAGGCCCGGTGATGGCCGGCTCATCGGATTTCAAGATCATCGTGCAGGGGCGCGGCGGGCACGGCGCGATTCCGCAGTTGGCCGTAGACCCGGTGGTGGTCGCCGCGCAGTTGGTAACCGCCTTCCAGAGCATCATCAGCCGCAACCTCGACCCGCTCGACAGCGCGGTGCTTTCGGTGACGATGCTGCGCGCGGGGGAGGCCACGAATATTATCCCGGAGACCGCCGAACTGGCGGGCACTTTCCGCTTTTTCCGCAGCAGCGCCCGCGATCTGATCGCCCAACGCCTGCGCGCGATCAGCGCGGCGCTGTGCGCGGCGCTCGGCTGCACGGCAGAAGTGACTATCGTCGATCACACCGAGCCAGTCATTAACGACAGCGCGGTGACACGCCAGGTGCGGCTGGCGATGAGCGACATCCTGCCGCCGGCGCACATGCACGATTTGCGCACGATGGGGTCGGAGGACATGAGCCTGTTCATGAGCGACATTCCCGGCATGTACTTTTTTGTCGGCGCGCATGTTGAAGGCCGCGATCTCAACTGGGGACATCATCACCCGCGTTTCGATTTTGACGAAAACGCGCTGCCGTTGGGCGTGGCGCTGCTCACGGCGGCAGTGGCCTCGTATGTGCTGCCGGATTAAACGATGAGCGCGGTTTTACGCTGGATAGCGGGCAGCGGCTGGCTGGTGCTGGCGGGCGGGGCGGATGATGAAATCCGCGCCAGCGCCTTAGCGCGCGGCAGCAGCGATGGTCACAGTGTCTATCTCTCCTTCGGCGACGACGTTCCTGGCCAAATCAGCGAATCCGAGCGTCTGCAAGAAGACCTGGAGGATCTGGGCGCGGGCGCCGGCTATCAGGTCGATGTGCTGGCCGAAGACGACGAGACGCTGGCCGCGCGCCTGGCCGATGCCGGGCTGGTGGTCATCAGCAGCAGCCGCAGCGTCGATGATCTGCGTTCCGGCCTGCTGGGCGCAGCGGTCAAAGGCATGCGCCAGGCTTACGAAAACGGCGCGCTGATTTATGCCGAAGGGCTGGGCGCGGCGGTCTTCGGGGCGCACGTGCTGCTGGAAAACGGCAAACTGGCCGCTGGGCTAGCGTGGGTCGAACACGCGCTGGTCGTTCCCGGAATGCGCAGTGTGCAGCAGTCCGTGCGTGTGCAGGAAGTGCTCAAAAGCCAGGGCGACACGCTGGCGATCGGCATCGCGGCGGGGTCGGCGCTGGCGTTGGGGCCAGCAGGCGCGCTGGAAACGTGGGGCGCTAAGCAGGTCACCATTACGCTCGGCAGCGCGTATCGCTAAGACAAATCAACATAATTTAACAATTTTTATATAGCAAAGACTTTCAGTTGGATTTAGACAATTAAATATATTTAATTATTATATCGTTATATATAATTGTGTGCAATAAATATATAATAAATATATAATTGATGTTTTGAATTTTGGGTCTTCCGCACTTTATGTAGAATCTAATGCCCTGTGGAGATGCACTGACTGAAAGCTACTCTTTTCATCACTCATTTCAATTTTGCCAATGATATGAACTATGAACTTCTACACGAATTGCAGAAGACCCGATGGGTGAATGGCGCAATTTGTGGACGGATGCGCTTTATCAAGGCGGGCAAAGCGTCACAGTAGATGCGCCTCTGGAGCGTATTCCGGTTTTTGTTCGCGCTGAACGCACCCTCCCGCGCTAAAGTCACACTCCGATAAATCCGTTTTTGTGGGCGAGGCATCCCTCGCCCCTAAACAGCCCCTACTCCCCTAACCAAACCGCGCGCCATGTTTGCTCACAAACGACGCGGTAATTTTCACCTGTGCCACCTGTCCACTGATTGATAGAGCGTTCGATGCGTGTGACCACCGTGGGCGAGTGAACAATGAGTGTCGAGGTGTATTCCGCGGTGTTTGTGCTACTCACGTTAATCACTCCGCTTCTACGGTAGATTCCTGCCCCGATGTTCTCAAAAATGGACAAATCGAAGAAATCCGCGTAGCGCCCTGCCTCAATGGTGACGCTCATGCCTTCTTGTGCATTCAGATAACAGCCCGCCACACCTTGCTGTGTCTGTAGCGTGTCCTCAATCGTGACGATGCTGGTGAGGGTTTGTTGCCAAGTGCCGCGTGCAGGCACAATAGCCGCCTGAATTGTAGCGATAGCCGCGTCGATGGCGTCCGCTTCCAGCGGGGCAGCGACCGCGACGGGTTCAGGTAACAGGCTGACATTACTCGTGCCAATGATGCCAATCGGTAGCGCGGCCAATTCCGCCGCATCGTAGGGTTGAGGCGCGCTCGGCGGCCCAGCAGGAGATGCGCCATCAGCGGATAGTGGCACGCTCACGTATGTCCCCGCAGGCGTGATTTGAGTCGTGCTGTCCGCGCTGATATAGCCCGTGCCTTCCACAACCGCCACACGCAACGCAGCCGAGTCCGTCTGTAACCAAGCGGTGCTGCCGAGAGTTACCTCCACGCCGTTGACCGTGAAGCGCACGCTCGCCGCGCCTTGCGGAGTCTGCACCAACATACCGCTATCCGGCGCTTGGGCACACGCACGGTCGCCGATACCGGTCTTAAGCGTAAAGGCTTGCATCGGCGTATAGAGGGGATCGTTCGCGCCGATTTCCGGTAAGCGCATTCTATCGGATGCGCCGCTCAAAACCTGTGTCGAGACCCAAGCAATCACTACCCCCTGTTGCGGATCGTTGTAGGTCACACGTAGCCAATCCCCAGCGGCATTGCGACCGTGCGCCTCAAGCGCTGTGCCACTCGGTGCGACGCTGACGACGTTGGTATCACCGGCGGCGACGGGTTCACGACGCAGGCGCGCGCTTGACGTTGCCGTGACGGTCAAGCGTTCAGCAGAAACGACGTTTTCGATACCGACATCGCCCAACAGAACCAGCGTCACATTTTGGCCGGGGACGGTATCGGGCAAGCTCGCTTGTAAGCTCAAGACCGCGATGCCCCACGTATTGGCGGCAGTATCCAGCGGCGTGAGGCGTAACGACTGTAACGCGGTCACGTCGGCGATGTCCCCCACACGCGTAAAGGTGAAATCAGGGGTGCGGCCTTGCGCGTCTAACGAGGCATTACCATAACATACTTGGTTGCGCCCCAAGTTCGTGCAAGCCTGCGCGGATGCGGTCAGCGCGGCATCCACACTGGACGGACAATCTGGGAGTTGAGCGAACACGGTTGACGCAAACAGTGTAGCCAGCGCCACAACGATAAGCCACAAACGATGCATACCAAACCTCCTAATCCGTTGGTCAATCGGATGAGTTATAACGCCGCATACGACGATCAGCAAATGGGGAATAGCCAAATGTCGTAGGTGAATGGAAGGGCGGCTCGGTGCGTCCCCCTGCAAATGATAACAAACAACGCAACGCACCCAGATTGTTTGAAACGCTCCTTTTAGATCCAGTGGTTAACCCTGCAATACCCCTCTGGTAGGTGCAGATGAACAATCGGTGATTGAGTTTGCTCAACGTTTTGGCGTGGAGCGCTTGGTCACCGGGCGTTTTGGTTGACCCGTGTCTCACACTCGCCGATGTCATTCGAGTCGTTCATGCTGCCCCTCGGTTGGATGCTTGTCTCTCGCGCGCTAGAAACGAGGCTATAATACCTTAAGGCGTTTGACGCACCCTTTCCGCGCGCGGCGTGCTGGTGGGCATCTATTTGGAGGTCAATGACCGCACGCAGGGCTTCCAGTTCATGCGCTTTTTCCTGACGTATCTGCAATTTACCCTGGCCGGCGCCGGCCTGATCTCTATCGGCGAACTCATCTGCCTCTTTCTGCGTATGGAAGATTATCTGGAAAAGATCAAAAACGCGCACGAGAAATAGGCGGCCAGGCGCCAGCCGCGCGATTGAGTCACAAACAGTCTCTACCGCTATAATAGAAAGGTGGCGTGCGTTGAGAAGCGCCGCCAACCGCTCGCTGCATTCAAAAGGACTGTTGTGACCTGTTTTCGTTACGACGCCGCGATTTTGCAGGCCTATCCACAGCTTGTCGGCGGCATTCTTGTCGCGCGCGGGCTGAAAAACGGCAGCGCCTCGCCCGCCCTGCAAGCCATTTATGCCCACGAATAGCACACGCTGGTGGACATCGGCAACCTCGTCAGCCTGCGCTATCGCCTGCCCGTGGCCGTGCTCGATACGCGCCGTTTGCAGGGCGCGATCACCGTGCATTTTGCCGATGGCAGCGAGACTTTTACCGATCTGAACAGCAAGCAGCCCGAACATCCCGCCGCAGGCGAGTGGTTTTCAGCGACGACAGCCAAACCGTCCACGCCCGCCGCTGGTGCTGGCGCCACAGCGCCGCGCGCAAATGGTAAAGGCTGATCGATTGCGCCTACCGCAGCGCATTACAGCCAGCGCTGAGCGCCGTAAAGCCAGCTTTGAAGCGCTTGCCCTGAGCTGTCCGTGCGATTATATCGACGTGCGCCGCGAATCTCGTTATGATTGTGGCAACGTTGGACAAGCGCGAAAACAGCCATGATGAAAAACGAGTTGGTTGCGCCGCTGCAAGCGATCCTGCATACTGCCGAAGCGCTGCTGCAAGACGCCGACGCTTCGCTCAACCCCGTGCAAAGCCAGTGCGCGCGCGCCATTTACAAAGCAGGCAGCAGCCTCATGGAGACCATTGTCGGCTTTCCCGAACTCAATTGGGAGATGACGCGCCAGGTTTTGAACTATGAGACGCGCTCGCATCTGGCCTCGATCATTGGCTATGCCGAAGTGCTGCTGGACGAAGACGACGGCCCGCTCACGTCCAGGCAGCAGGCGCATGCGCTCAATATCCGCGCGGGCGGCGCGCTGCTGCTCAAGCGCCTTAGCAGCAGCGACAGTGGAGTTTAGTCGTGCATCCCAAAATATATGCCCTTGTGAACGAAATCATCAACTGCCAGGGCACGGTCATGCTGGAAAAGGCGCGCGATGTCAGTGAATTGCAGCGCGACTACCTGCGTTTGATGTATTACGCCGCCGCCAATTTACTGGAAACATTGAGCGAATGGCCGGATATACGCGCGCAGACGCCCAACAAACTGCGCGATCTGCCGATCAGCGATCTGCGTCCGCCGATCACGCGGCTGGTGGGCTACAGCCGAATGCTGTTGGAACACCCGGAAGTCTTCGAGGGTAAAACCCTGAGCGGCAAGGCGCGTGCCTGTGTCGAAAAAACGTATCAGATCGGGCAGCAGTTGTTGAACTATACCATTGATCTGGCGACCTACGCCGGCCTCCAGAGCGGCACGCTGCATATGCATCTCTCACCGTTCGACGCAGCGTCTTCGGCCTACTGGCTGGGCGAAGTCTACCGCCTGCTGGGGGATGATCCGGTGTCGCTGAACATCGACGTGGCTGAGCGGCTGCCGCTGGTCTACGGCGACGAGTTCCGCACCTATCAGATTTTCAACAGTTTGATCGACAACGCCATCAAATTCACGCATCGCGGGCGCATCAATATCAACCTGGCGCGGGAACAGCGGCGGCTGCGGCTGCGCGTGGCCGACACAGGAATTGGCATTCCACCCGACTTAAACGTTAAGATATTTGAGCCGTTTTTTCAGGCGGATCCCCAGACACGCGGATTAGGGTTGGGGCTGCATCTGGCGAAGGCGCTGGCGGCGCTGCAAGACAGCACGCTGGAATTCGAAAGCGTGCCCGGACAGGGAAGCACTTTCGTGTTTACGCTGCGGTTGGTAGAGTGAGCTTATGAATCCTGAACTGTACAAAACCATTCGCGAATTGATGATTTGCGCGGAGATTATGATTCAGTTCGAGCCGCTGGAAGGCCGACAGTATGAAACCGTGCGCGAAATCCATCATTGGGCCAGCTTTTTATCCAACCTGTGCGAAAATATCAGCAAGTTGGAACAGAGCGACCCCACGCCGTACTATCGCACGATGGACGCGCCTTTCCGCCGCATCCTCAACTATGTCGATGCCCTGCTGAGCAACAGCGGCGACGGCATCAACCAGAACCAGTGGTATTCCTTCCAGCGTATCCGCCGGCTGACCCTGTGCGCGCGCGAACTGGCGCAGAGCGTGGTGGCGGCGCTGCCGGGCGCCGTGGACGAATCCACCGCGCAGGGTGGGTGAGCGCTGTGAACGGCACACTGCTGAACGTGTTTACGGTGGCGCTGGGCAGCGCGCTAGGGCTGCTGTTCGGCAACCGACTTTCGGAAAAAACGCAGGCGACAGTGATCGCCGGGCTGGGGCTGGCGGCGCTGTTCGCCGGCATCGATAACGCTGGCAAGACCGGCAACCTGATTATCCCGCTGTTGAGCATTGTGTTTGGCGCGCTGGTGGGCGAATGGCTGGATATTGACGGCGCGCTGAACCGCTTCGGCGCCTGGCTGCAAAGCAAATATGCCGGCGGCGGCGGCGCAGAGGGTGCGCTGATTCCTTCGGCGCTGGACGCGCGTGAACGCTTCATTCTGGGCTATGTCACCGCCAGCCTGTTGTTCTGTGTCGGCCCGCTGACCTTTCTGGGGGCGATGCTCGACGGCATGGGCAACCCCGAAGGCTTTACCATGCTGGCGTTAAAGAGTGTGCTCGATGGCTTCGCGGCGCTGGCCTTCGCTTCGACCTTTGGCGTGGGCGTGGCCTTCAGCATCATCACGATTTTGCTGCTGCAAGGCAGTCTGGCGCTGGCGGGCAGCCTGCTGGGGCAGTTTTTGACGACGCCGATGATTAACGAAACAACGGCAGTCGGCGGCCTGATGATGATGGGCATCGGCTTGATCCTGCTGGATATTAAAAAGCCGCGCATCGCCAATTTTCTGCCGGGACTGGTGATCGCGCCGCTCATCGTGGCGCTGGCCGCGGCGGTGGGCGTCAATATTTACCCCTAAACACGCGCGCGCTAAACACGCGCGCTAAATTCTGTTGGCATTAACCGAGCATATCGTCATCGACGTCGTGATCGACATCGCCCCGTCGTGTCGGGCGGCTGCGCAGTGCAGGCGGCGGCTTGCTGAGCGGGCCTAGCGACGGCGGCGGGGGCGCATTGGACGGCGGCGGTGGTGGATTGGCGGGCGCACTCGCGCCGAAGGGCGCGTTGTCCTGCCGAAAGGGGGCGGACGGCGGCGGGGCGCTCTGCGCGCCGTAGGCCGTCGTTTGTCCGCTGGAAGGATTTTGCTGGCGGTATTTTTGCACCGCCGAGTCGAAATCTAAGGACTGTGCTTTGGCCTGAAAACTCTGGCCGGGACTAGCCGGGCGCTGGGACGCGCGCCGCGGCAGATCGTCGTCCTCGTGGTCGCCCGCCAGCGGCGAACGCCCGCCGAACACATCCAGCAGCGGCCCCAAAAAGGCCGCGCCCGTCGCGCGGATCAGCACAAACGCGCCCACACCGAGCACGCCCAGACACACCAGCGCCAGACCACACATTGCCAGCACAACCGGGGATGTATCCGTCATTGTGATTGCTCCTCATCTCCCAACCTCTTATTAAAGCGCACATCCGTTCGCAATACACCCCCAATTTAGGGGCTTGTGCGCCCTAAGGATGCGGCGTGGTGTGGTCATCGTG
>JACAER010000020.1 GCA_013388745.1 Chloroflexota bacterium | reverse complement strand
GCGTAACGCCCACCGCCACACGCACGCCGTCGCCAACCATGACGCGCACGCCCAGCGTAACGCCCACTGCCACACGCACGCCGTCGCCAACCATGACGCGCACGCCCAGCGTAACGCCCACTGCCACACGCACGCCGTCGCCTGTGCCTTCGGCCACGCCCACGCCGACATGGACAGCCACGCCTGTGCCCAGCAGCACAGCGCTGCCGCCGCCCAGCGCCACACCGGCGGCAGCCGGCCCGCTGGGAATACGCGCGGTCACCGCTTCCACCGTCTATACGGTCGGCACGAACTTCACTATCAACTTTTGGCTGGATAACCCGGCATCCGCGCCCGGCGGCGGTGTCCGTATGGCCGAATTCGACTGCGCTTTTACGCCCGATGGCCCGGCTGCCGGCCAATCGCTGACCACAGGCACAGTCTTCGCGCCCGGCTCCAGCGTCAACCAGAACAATTTCAACTACCCGGATTACTTCTACTACGCCATCACGCAGGCCTCCGGCGTGCCCCCGGTCAGCGTCGGCGGCATCGTCGTCACCGTGAACGCGCGCGCGGCAGCCGCCGGCAGCGTTACACTCAACTGTGATCTGTATATCACCAGCGCGAACGGCAGCTATACCGCTGTGTCCTATACGCCGCTGACGATCACCGTACAGGGATAATCGGTTGTCTGATTCAAGAGGGGCCTGTGCCCCTCTTTTATTTTTGGCGCGTGTCCATAAACCGTTTGCCGCGCTGCCCAGAAAAAATGGACAGGCTAATTGAGCGCAGATAGGCTATAATGCTAAACATATTGTTGGCGATCTGCGAGGTCAAGGCATGGTTGACAGCGAATTGTTTGTTGCGCCTCTGCCCCGTGAGTACAGCGATGAACAACTGCGCGCCCTGTTCGAGGAGATCGGCGAGGTCGTCAGTTTTAATCGCCCTATCAAGCTGGACAGGAACATCCCTTCCAAGCACGCGATCATCAGAATGGCAACCGTTGAAGCGGCGCGGGAAGTCATCGCGCGCCTGCGCGGCTACGTCTTTCCGGGCTACGAAAACAGCGAAGAATACGGCCCGCTGGCTATCTACTTCACCGCCAAGCGCGAAAAAACCCCGGAGAATCTGGGGCGCGAAATGGCCAGAAAACTGAACGAAAGACACCCGCGCACCCGCGAACTGCTCATTCGCATCGTAGAGCAAGTGGGCTATGACCAAACCAACGCTGTGCTTAAAAAAGCGCTCCGGCTCGAAGCCGAGGGCGGCCTGATGGTCGAAGACGGCAGCCGCAGGCGCACCCCCGGCGGCGTCTTCTTTTACCTGCTCAAGGCGGAGATAGGCATCGAGCGTTTCAGAGAGATATTGCCCAAGTTCAACTCGAAAGACCAGCCCCAAACGGCGCGGGCCGCGCCGAGACCGCCCGCGCGCAAAGAACCGCCCTTTGATTTCGCGCAGCGCCGCGACGTGCTGCTCGACCTGCTCAAAGAGAGCGGCAGCACGCAAATGGCGAAACACACGGCGATTGGCCGCCCGGAAAAAGTGATCCCGCAGACCGGCTGCGTGGTGGTGCATTTTTCGCGCGTCAGCAAAGGCGGCTTCATGCCCAAGGGCGTGCCGCAGCCGCCGGAAACGCCCACCCATTACATCGTCTACATCCCGACCAAACAGTGGGCGAAAATCGCCACCGCGCTCGATGATCCCAAAGATTTTCTGGTCGTCGAAGGCTATGGCACGATCACGCAGGGCAGCATGAGCGTCTACGCCACTTCCGCGACGACGATGAACTTGCAGCGAGCGCGCTTCGCCAAAAACAGCGACAAAACCGCCAACTCGTAGGGAGACACTTTTACCGTTCCCAATCCCGTTTGCTGCTGCTCAGCGCCCCGAAAAATCGCGGCGCTGGCCTCAGCCCGCCGTCTTGGGCGTCAGCGGCGGGCGCAGGTCAGCGGCGATCGCTGCCAACTGCGCGAACTTTTCCGCCGTCAGCTCCAGGTGCAGCACTTCGGCGATCACCTGGGTCCAGCCGTGCAAAAAATATACCCAGCCATCCTCGACAGTCAGATGCTGTTTGGCCGCCTGCGCCATAGCCTGATGCCAGAACAGCAGATCGCCGCGATAATTCAGTTCCCAGACAACGCCGTGACGCGGAAAAAGCGCCTGATCGCTGATGGGCGAGCCAGGCGTATCCTTGCCCATGCCTGTGGCGTTAATCACTACGCTGCCTTCGGGTAACGCGGCGAGCAGATCATCACCGCTGCTGCCGGCTGGCATCAGCATCAGATCGAAGCTGATACGCGGCGGCATCTGATTAATCAGCGCGCGCAGCGCCTCCAGACGCGCGGCGGCGATGTCCGTCACGATCATTTTGGACGGTTGATCGCCGCTTTTTTGCAGCAGATACAGCGCGATTGCCTTGCCCGCGCCGCCCGCGCCGAAGCACAGCACATGCCCGCCTGTGCGCGCGAAATAATTTTCGCCCAGCACGGCCTCTAAGCTCAGGCGGCTGGTCAGCGGGTCTTTGGCGTGCCCGGCCAGCAGCGCCCCGCGCTTGCTGATGCACGATACTTCGCCGAGGCGCTGCGCCGACTCATCCAGATAATCAAAATAATCGCGCGCGGCGTGCAGCAGGTCAATCTTATGCGTCGTCACCAGTCCGCCCAACGAGCGCGCATCGTGTTTGATAAACTCCACCGTGCGCCGGTAGGCCGCCGGGTCATCATGCAGCGGATGGTCGATGCCTTCGATCACGACATCGTTGTACCCCAACGCCTGCATCCAGCGCGGAAACACCGGCATAATCGACGAACGCGCGGTGCTGACACCGATAAAATAAAACGTAGGCACTGTTTTGGCCGTGAACATCGCGTTAACTCCGCGCCGCGCGCACCGCCTGCGCAAAACGTTCGGCGCGCGCTTGCAGTTCATCGAAGCGGCCTTCTTTGATAAGCTGCGGCGGGCACAATTCGCTGCCCGCGCCTACCGCGTAGACCCCCGCAGCGAACCACTCTTTGACATTTTCTGCCGAAACGCCGCCTGTCGGCATGATCAGCAGATCAGGGAACGGCCCTTTCAGCGCCTTGACATAGGCTGGCCCGGTCAGCGAACCCGGAAATAGCTTAATCACATCCGAGCCAAGCCGCTTCGCCAGCATCACTTCTGTCGGCGTCAGCGCGCCCAGCATCGTCGGCAGCCCGGTGGCCGTCATCGCGCGCGCCAGTTCGGCCTCCGTATGTGGGCTGACCAGAAAGGTCGCGCCAGCGTCGAGCGCCTGCTGCGCCTGCGCCGGCTCCACCAGCGTGCCCATGCCCAGCAGAATCGCATCGCCAAAAGCCGCGCGCAGCTTATTCGTGACCTCTAATGCGTTCGGCGTCGTGAACGTGATTTCGATGCCCGTCACACCGCCCTTGACCAGCGCCTCCACCAGCCGCAGCGTGCCATCCACCGAAGGCCCGCGAATCACCGCCACCAGCCCCAGCGTATGCAGCCGCTCCAGACTTTTTGCCTTGTCCATGCCTGTTCCTTTTGATCCGGGAAACCACATTCCCTGAGTATCCATCCCTAACCTGTTTTTCGCTCAGGCCGATTTTGGCGCGCCGCGCTTTTCTCCCGCTCCTTACGCACGCAGGGGTGAGGGCTACACCACGCGGAAGTGCGGCTCCTCGCCGCGCAGCACCGCCAGACACTCATTCAGCGCAATCCGTCCCATCGCGTTCATCGAATCGTCGGTATGCGCCCCCGCGTGCGGTGTCGCGATCACCTGCTCGAATTGCAGCACCGGATGATCGGCGCCCGGTGGCTCGCGGCGGAAAGTATCCAGCGCGGCGGCGGCCACCTTGCCGCTGCGCAGCGCAGCGATCAGCGCGTCCTCGTCGATCAATTCGCTGCGCGCCGTGTTGATCAGATACACGCCGTCCTTCATCAGGGCAAAGCGTTCGTGATTGAGCATATTTTCGGTGGCGGGCACCACCGGCAAATGCAGCGACAGAAAATCCGCCCGCCGCAGCACCTCATCGGCCTCGACCCATTCCACGCCGAACCCCGCCGCCTGCCCGACGCTCACCGCTGGATCATAGCCCACGATATGGCACTCGAAGCCGCCCAAAAGCTGCGCCACCCGCCGCCCGATCGCGCCCAACCCCAGCAGCCCGACAGTTTTGCCCGAAATCGCCGTGCCCTTTTGACGCGGCCATTCGCCCAGCTTGGTGCGGCGGTTGCCCTGCACCACTTTACGCGCCAGCGCGATCATCAACCCGACAGAAAGTTCTGCCACCGACACCGCATTCGCCCCCGGCGTGAACGTCACCACCACGCCGCTGCGTTTCGCCGCCTCCAGATCGACCTTATCCAGCCCGACCCCGTAGCGCGCGATCACGCGCAGTTTGGGCGCAGCCTCGATCACTTCGGCGCTGATTTCGTCCAGCCCGGCGATCCAGCCGTCAATATCCTTGACCAGCGGCAGCAGTTCTTTGGCCGTCAGCGGATGCTCGGTGGGATTATAGATCACTTCCCCCACCAGCGCCTCTAATTCCGTGCGCAGCGACGGGTCATTCATGGCATAAGAAGTCGGGGTGACCAGCACGCGCAAATCTTTGAGCGTCATGTACGTTTCTCCGGATTTAACCAGCGTGGATTATCAATCACCACAGGCTGCCCGCCGCGCTGCACCACCAGCTTGCGGAAGCCCTGTGTTTCAATCGTCCCGTAGTCGTGCCCCGCGTCCCCCGGATACACCCAATAGAACACGAGGTTCGCATCCAGGCGCGTGTTCACCGTGCGGTGCGCCCAGCGCGGCGGCACATACACCACCCCGTTGGGGCGCAGCGGTTCGACAGCCCAATCGCCCTCCGGCGTTTCCATCACCATCACGCCTTCGCCGCGCAGCCCGTAATACCACTCGCCGGTTTCCAGCACCTTATGAAAATGCCCCTTGGTCATAAAAAATTCTTCGCCCACCAGCCCCGGATACAGCACCGTTAGCCCGTTGGGCAGTTCGCCCGCCACTTCCGGGCGTTTGATCTCATACACCTCGTACATCAGGCGATCTTCGGCCTGTATGAGCGCCTCGAAGGCCGCCGAATCGGAAAAAATGCCGCGCATATTCGAAAGCCGGCGCTGGATACGATTGTCGTAGGCCGAGAGCGGCTCATCGGCCAGCGTCACCTGAAAACTGAACGGATGATCTTTCATAAATGCGTTCCCTCAACAACAGCACAGAATTTGCAGCACACCCTCTCAACGCTGTCATGTCCTCGTGGGTCACTCCTCTGCTTCGCAGCGTCCCTACTGCTCCCCCTCTCCATGTGGCGCGTCTGCCCCTCGTCTTTTGCCCCGCACATGGAGAGGGGGCCGGGGGGTGAGGTCACCCGCGCGCCAGCCGCCGCGCGATATTCTGCCCGGTCAGCTTGCGCACTGTCGCCGCAGGCACACCCATATCGTTCAGACGCGGGATCACCTGGGTCAGCAGCGCCGCCGCCCCCGGCCCGCCCGCGCTCGTCAGCAGCAGCTTGCTGTCGGCCATGTCCGTCGCCAGCACCAGCGCGTCCTCGTGCCCCGCCGCCAGCATTTGCTCGATCAGCGGCCAGACCACATCGCCATACTTCGGGCGGAAAAACGTATCGTATTCCAGCGCGACCCCCGCCTGCGCCAGTTCGCGGTGCAGCGCCACATCCGGGCGCTTGTCCATATGGCACAGAATCAGCTTGCCCGCCGGCAGCCCCTTGTCCAGCATAAAGCGCATGATCGCCGCCGCCTCTGCGCCGCGTTCGGTATGCACCTCAATCGCCGCGTCTGTTGCCACCGCCGCCTGCACCGCCGCCTCAATCAAATGGCGCGGACTAGCGGCCAGCGTCGCCTCGCAGGCGATCTTGATAAACCCCGCGCGCACAGGCGTTGGGCTGCCCGCGTTTTCGGCCAGCGTATGCGTCAATTCGTCGATAAACTGCTGGCGCGCGTCATCCGCGCTGCTGTGGAACACAGGCGCATACGGTGGATAGTAGCGGCGCAGGTGAAAGCCCGTCGCCGCGATGATCGCCACATGCGCGCGTTCGCTGATTTCCAGCAGCCGCCGCCCGTCGCGCCCGCAGCCACCCGGCTGGCAGTCCACAATCGCCGTACCACCCGCCGCGTGGTAGGCCATCACTTCTGCGATGATTTCCGGCAGCGCTGTCAGCACCGGCGCGTTGGCGTCCTGCGCGCCCACCGCCTCGATCCACACATGCGTATGGCCGTCGATCGTGCCCAAGCCCTGCGGCACCAGCGGCCCCATCACGCTGTAGACCATCCCCGGCGCGGCATCCATGCGCGTTAGTCCTCGATCTGGCGTATCACATCAGCAATACTGGAAAGATGCGCCCACGTCTGCTGGTACAACGGCAGCAGCTTTTGATAGCGCGCCACCGCTTCGGGCTGCGGCTGCGCCACATCTTCCTGTTCGATTAAATCGTCCAGCCGCGCGAAACTCGCCCACAGCCCGCTGCCCACCGCCGCCAGCGCCGCCGCCCCCAACGAGGCCGCGTCCTGGCCGATACTGGCTTTGGCAAACGGCTTATTGAACACATCGGCGAACATCTGCCGCCATGCCGCGCTCTTGCTGCCGCCGCCGACCATCAGAATCAGGTCTTGCAGCTTCACCAACTGCGCCAATTTTTGATACATAATCGACAGATCGAACGTGATGCCTTCCAGCGCCGCGCGCATCATGTCGTCGGCGCTGTGCCGCAGCTCCAGCCCCAAAAACGCCCCGCGAATATAGGGATTGGGATAGGCGGCCGAGCCGCCCGCCAGACTCGGATTAAAAAACAGCCGCCGCGCCCCGATGGGCGAACGCATGGCCGCCGCCACCATCAGATCGTAGGCATCTGTGCCGCTGGCCGCCGCGCGCTCCTGATACTGCGTCAGCACCACATCGCGCAGCCAGCGCAGCGTGCTGCCCGCCGCGAAAATCGACGTGGCCGAGGTCGTCATGCGCGGAATCACATGCGCGAAGACAAAGGGCTTGATCGCCAGATCGACCACCGGCTGCGCCGAAGACACCGCCAGCCAAGCCGACGAGCCGAGCGACAGATAGATCGCCCCCTCGCGCACATTGCCCGCGCCCAGCGCCATGCACGAATTATCGACACCGCCGCAAAAGACCTCGACACTGCGCGGCAGCCCCAGTTCCGCCGCCGCCGCGGCCGTCAGCCCGTTCAGCGGATCGGTCGATTCCAGAATGACCGGAAACAACTCCGGCGGCAGCCCGCTGGCCTGCAAAAAGCGTTCGTCATAGGCGCGCGCTTGCAGGTTATACACACCGCTGCCCGACGCATAGGAATGATCGGTGAACAGCCGCCCCGTCAGCCGAAAATTGATATAATCCTTCGAGCCAAGCATACACGCGGCCTGCGCGAACATCTCCGGCTCGTGCTCGCGGAACCACATCAGCTTAAATACCGAATAGGTCTCGCTGGAAAAGCCATTACCCGTCGTCAGATACCACTCGTCGTGGTCGATTTTTTCGAAGAAGCGCCGCGTTTGGGCCTGTGGCCGCGTATCCGACCAGATCGGCACATATTCGCGCAGCAGGCGGCCTTTGCTGTCCAGCAGCACGACAGCCAGGCTTTGCCCGGAGAGCGCGATCGCCCGGATGCTTTCTGGCGCCGCGCCGCTGGCCGCCAGCAGTTGGCGCGTGCTCTGCACCACCGCCTGCCACCAATCGGCAGGGCGCTGTTCGTGCCAGTTGGGGTGCGGGTAAAACGTCTCGTAGGCGCTGAACAGCGACGCCAGCCGCGCCCCCGATTCATCGTACAGCGACGCCTTGCAGCCGCCTGTCCCCAGATCGTATGCCAATATCGTCGCCATTGCCTACATCCTGACTACGCCGCCCGGCAGTTTTTCTACCGCGCGCAGAATCGCCACCGAAGCGTCGGCGTTGATGCCGAAGCGCCGCACACCCAGCCGGTACATCGCCACCAGGGTGTCCAGATCGCGAATGCCGCCCGATGCCTTTACGCCGATACGCCCGGCGACACAGCCGGTAATCAGCGTGATATTGTGCAGCGTCGCGCCGCTGGCCGCCCAGCCCGTGGACGTTTTGACAAACTGCGCCCCCGCCGTGATGCATAATTCGCACGCGCGCCGGATTTCCTCATCTGTCAAATAATGCGTTTCCAGAATCACTTTGACCGGCACGTTCACCGCGCCGACCACGCCCCGTATGTCTTCCAGCACATAGGCCTCCGCGCCCGAACGCAGTTTGCCGACGTTCAGCATCATATCCAGTTCGTCTACCCCGTCGGCCACCAACTGCTGCGCCTCGGCGCGTTTGGTCTTGCTGTGATGCCCGCCGGAAGGAAAACCCACCGGCGCGCCCAACAGGATTTCGCCCCTGGGCAGCAGCTCACGCGCGAACGTCACCCACGCGGGCAGCACATGCACCGAGCCGAAACCGTAAACGCTGGCGCGCGCGATCAGGTCGCGGATTTCGCCTTCGCCGTGCGGCGCCTGCACCGCGCTGATGTCGATCATGCGCGCGATCTGCTGCTGCGATAACACGTTTTCCGACATGCTTCAGCCTTTTTACAGGCGTATGCCCGTCTGTTTGTCGAATAGCAAAATACGCGACGGTTCCAGCGCCAGCCACACATGGTCGCCGTCTTTGACGCGCATCTCTGGCGGCGCGACGATCTGCATGCGCGTTTCTGCCGCGTTGACGCTGATCACGGTCGAATCGCCCATCGGCTCGACAACGAACACCTGCGCCGGCAGGCTGTGGCTTTCGCTGCGTTCGTGCGCCGCGTCGATATAAAACGGGCGGATCGCCACCACCACATCGCGCGGGAGCGCCTGCTTTTGCGCCAGCGCCGCCGCCACCGTCGGCAGCGGCACAGGGCTGCCCTTGTACGTCAGGTGATAACTGCCGTTTTGATGCTCCGCCGCGCATTCCAGGAAGTTCATCGGTGGCTCGCCCACGAAGCCTGCTACGTACATATTGACCGGGTTATGGAAAATCTCCTGCGGCGTGCCGATCTGCACGACATTGCCCACGTCCATAATGGCGATGCGGTCGGCCAGCGCCATCGCTTCTTCCTGATCGTGCGTCACGTAGAGCATGGTGTACTTCAGGTCGATATGCAGGCGCTTGATATATGAGCGCATCCGGCTGCGCAGCCGCGTATCCAGGTGCGAAATCGGCTCGTCCATGATGAAGACATTCGGCTGCCGCATCAGCGCACGCCCCAACCCGACCAACTGCGATTGGCCGCTGCTCAGGTTCGCTGGCTTCAGTTCCAGCAGGTCTTCGGCCTGCAAAATGGCGACAATATCGTGAATGCGCTTTTGAATTTCCGCTTCTGGCGTGCCCATTGAACGCAGCGGGAACGCCAGATTCTCATAAACGTTGAGCGTCGGGTACAGCGCATAAGTCTCGAAGACCATCGCCACGTTGCGCCCGCGCGGCGGCACGCGGTTCATAAAACGCTCGTCGAAATAAATTTCACCCGCCGTCAGTTCTTCCAGCCCGGCGATCATGCGCATCGTCGAAGATTTGCCGCAGCCCGACGGCCCCAGCAGCGCCATAAATTCGCCGTTGGCGATCTCCAGCGAGACATCGTTGACCGCCCACGTTTTGCCACGATCATAGGTTTTGCGCAGATGTTGCAGTTTGACGGTTGCCATGCTGTCTATACCCCCTCTGGCGCTGCGACCGGCGCGGGTTTGCGTTTGCCCGTCGGGTGCGCGATAGCTTTTTCGTCGCCGAACAGGTGATACGTCTCTGGCCCGATGTTGACCCACACTGTATCTTTGACATGCAGGTTCATACCCGGCGCAGCCACCACTTTCACCAGATGCGCGCCGATTTTGACGGTGATGATGTCGCGGTGTCCCAGCGTTTCGACCACATACACTTCTGCCGGGATGTCGTGCTTTGCGCTGGCGCTGCGTTCGATACTGATGTCGCTGGCGCGCACGCCCACGCGCAGCGTTTTGGGCTGCGCCCTGCCCAAAAATTCGGCGGCTTGCCCGTTGACCGGCAGATGCACGGGCTGGGTTTCGGTCCCGCTGACCAGCAGCGCCACCCTGCCCTGATACTGGGCATAACGTGTGTCAATAAAGCTCATCGGCGGCTCGCCGACAAAGCTGGCGACGAATTCATTGGCCGGCGTGTGATAAATTTCGTCGGGCGTGCCGAACTGCATCAGGTGGCCTTTGTTGATGACCACCATACGATGCGAAAGCGACATGGCTTCGCGGTAATCGTGGGTCACATGTACGACGATCGCTTCTTTACGCTGGCACAGCGCTTTCAGTTCGCCGCGCATCCGGTGGCGCAGCTTGGCGTCCAGGTGCGAGATGGGTTCATCCAGCAGATACACGTCGGCATCGCGCACCAGCGCGCGCCCTAACGCCACCCGCTGGCGCTGGCCACCGCTCAAAAAGCCCGGCTTGCGTTCCAGAAACGGCGTGATCTGCAAAATCGTGGCAATCTCAGCCACCTTTTGTTTGACTTCGGGCGTGCCCATGCCGCGCGCGCGCAGCGGGAAGGCCAGATTTTCGAAGACCGAGAGGTGCGAATACAGCGCGTAGTTTTCGAAGACCATCGACATATTGCGGTTTTCCGGCGCGACGCGGTTCATCGGGTGGCCGTTGAGCATAATCTCGCCGCTGGTCGGGTCGGTGATGCCGGCGATCAGGTTGAGCGTGGTGCTTTTGCCCGCGCCCGCCGGCCCAAAGATCACGACAAATTCAGCCGGTTGGATATCGAGACTCAGCGCATTGAGCGCGGTTTTGTGGCCGTATTTTTTGGTGACTGCCCGTAGTTCCAGCATGGCGGTTAGGCCTCTCTTTCCCGCGCGGCGGCGGCTTCGGCGGCAGCGCGGCGTTTTTGCGCGGCGGCGCTGCGCCAGCCGGTGGCGAAGAACACAATGCCGATGGTGACGGCGACGATTAAACCGGGGCCTTCGCAGGCCAGCGTGTCCTGCACGAAGCGCATCCACAGCAACCCGACGAAAATAATCAGCATCAGCATCCAGAACATGCGATCCCAGGCTTCTGATAAAGTCATGGCTGCCCCCTGTTAACCACGCACCGCGCCGAACGTTAAGCCGCGTACCATGTAACGCTGCAAGACCAGCGCCACGCCCAGCATGGGCAGAATGCAGACCACAGCAGCAGCGGCCAGCGGCCCCCACAAAATGCCCTGCTGTGTCTGGAAGCCGGAAACACCCACCGTAATCGTGCGCGCCGCGTCGCGCGTCAGGATGTAGCCGAATAAAAACTCGTTCCAGGCGAACATCAGGCTGAAAATGGCCGTCACGGCGATGCCCGGCGCCGCCAGCGGCAGCACCACGCGCAGGAACACTTGCAGCCGGTTATAGCCGTCCAGCCGCGCCGAATGTTCCAGTTCGGTCGGGATATCCTGGAAGAACGAATACATCAGCCAGATGGCGAACGGCAGGTTGAACACGGTGTACGCCACGACCAGCGCGCCGATCTGATCCAGCCCCAGCGCGAAAAGCTGGCCGAAGGTGGTTTTACCCAGATCGCGGAAGATCAAAAAGAAGGGCATGACCACGGCGATACCCGGCATCATGCGCGTCGTCAGGATAAAAAACAGGATATGGCCGTCGCCGGGGTTGTAGCGCGCGAAGCTGTAGGACGCCAGCGACCCGAAGCTGATCACCAGCAGCGTCGAAAGCCCCGCGATCACCACTGTATTGCGGATAAACAGCGTGAAGTCCGCCTGCTCGAAGGCGTAGCGATAATTGTCGAAGGTCGGCTCGAACACAAACGTCGGCGGGCGCGTCAGCACTTCCTGCGCCGGCTTGAACGATGTGACCAGCATCCAATAGATCGGGAACAAAAAGATCATCAGTACCAGCAGCATCAGCGCGTGGCGCAGCACCATGCCGACAGTGATTTTTGAGGTTTGCATGTGCCTTTCCCTTAATTTTTAGCGCGCGTGCGCTCGCCCATTTCGCGCATGAACCGCCGCAGCACCAGCCCGGTGAACACTACTGTGGCGTAGAGGAACAGCAGCGACATGGCGCTGGCCTGGTCGAGCCGGAAGAAGCGCAGCCCCAGCCGGTAGAGATAGAACGTGACGACTTCGGTCGTCGTGCCCGGCCCGCCGCCCGTCAGCGAAACCACCGCGTCGTACAAGCGCACGGCGTCGATCGTGCGCAGCACCAACACCAGCGTCAGCACCGGGCGCAGCATCGGGAACGTCAGCGTGCGCAGCACGCGCCAGCGCGATGCGCCGTCAAGCTGCGCCGCCTCGAAGGGTTCTTTGGGCAGCGATTGCAAGCCGGCCAGCGCGATCAGCGCCACAAACGGCGTCCACTGCCAGACATCGAAGGCAATCACGCTCGCCATCGCCAGATCGCTGTTGCCCAGCCAGTTTTGCTCCGGCAGGCCAATGCGCGAGATCAAATAATTAAACACGCCGAATTCGGGGTGATACATGTAGCGCCAGATCAGCCCCACAGCGAAAGGGGAAGCCGCCAGCGGCAGAATAATCAGGCTGCGCGCCAGGCCTTTGAGCCACTTGATGTCGTGCAGCAAAAACGCAATCGCCACCCCCAGCACCATCTCGATGGCAACGGCGAACACCGCGAAATTCAGCGTGCGCAGCACCGATGACCAGAAAAAAGTATCTCTGAGCGCAAAATGATAATTTTCCAGCCCCACGAACTCCGCCACCCCGCGTGGGCTGGTCAGGTCGGCGAAGCGGAACGAAACGTTGATGGCATAGGCCAGCGGAATCAGCGCGAAGATCAGAATCAGAATCATCGCGGGGGTAATCAGCAGCACCGAATAAACGGTGTCGGAGAGCACGCGCCGCTTGGGCGCGGCGCCTAAGGCCGCGACGGGCGGCGGGCTGTCGGCGAGGGGGAGTGACTCGCTGCTCATGGGGGCGTCCTTTTTCCAGCGCTGATGCGTATTGAGACTTGTCGAAGCGCAGGCGCATCAGCTACCCTGACATTTCCCCCCCGCTGCACACGCTGGCGGCGGGAGGGTTTGAGGAGTGTGGTTTGCAACGCGGATAGCGTCTGGCGCAAACACACAAAGCAGACGAGGGCATGGGGGATGCCATGCCCTCCTGTTAGACACAACTTAGCCGCCTTGCAGCCCGATCCAGACGTCGATGTCGAAGGCGCCGCTGGCGATGAAGGCGTCGTAGTCAAACGCCATCGGCACCGGCGTGTAGTCCTCGCCCAAGGCTTCGTTGGCGATCTCGCAGACACCGCCGCACTGCCGCTCGATAGCGGTTGCCATGTTAGCCATCGCTTCTTCGATCGACATCTCGCCGGCAGCCGCCGTTGAATACCAGGTCGTCATCTCGTCGTAAATCTTGCCGCCCTGCGGCACGAACAGATAGTTGGGGTAGAAGTTGGCTTCTGCCGTGTGGTTCAGCACCGCCACCAGTGTGGGGTAGTGCCCCATGGTCGTCGGGTTCTGGCTGATCAGTTCCGTGTCGGTCAGGATGCTTTCACGGCAGGTCGTGCCGCCGCCGATGGCGAACTGGCGCTGCGCTTCGGGGCCGGCCAGCCATGCCAGGAAGTCAAACGCTTCCTGCGGATGACGCGAGTCTGAAGACACGCCCACGCCGAACGCGCCCACCCACGAGTGGACACCCGGAGCGGGGGCCGTGCAGATGCGCGCGCCTTCGATCATGGTTTCGGTGCGCGCCATGTTGGCATACTGGTCCAGGAAGAAGGCCGCCGTCTGCGCGATCAAACCCTGCTGCATCTGCGCCACGATCTGGTCGAACGACGAGCTGAGCGCGCCGGGAGGCGCGAAGGGCAGCAGTTGGTTGACATACAGATCGACCGCCGCCAGGAATTCAGGATCGTCCACGCCGGGGGTGCCGTCGTCGTTGATGACCTGCGCGCCCTGCGACCAGGCGATAGAGTTGATTTCGTCCTGTACCTGGTCAAAACGCCCGGCCATCACGCCGATGCCGTAAAAATCGCTCGTCACTTCCTGCCCGCCCAGGGTTTGCCCCGGCGTGCGGCGGAAGAATTCGGCGATGTCGGCCATCTGGTTGTAATCGCGCGGGATGCCCAGCGGGTAGCCGTAGGCCGCTTCGAAGGCTGCCATTTCGTCCGCGTTTTCGAACAGATCGCAGCGATAGAAATAGCCCATCGTGAACGTGTAGTACGGCAGGCCGTAGACGCCGCCGCGCCACATGCTCGTCACTTCGCGCAGCGCCGGCGCGATGTCTTCAAAGGCGATCACCGCGGGATCCGCCGCCGCGATATATTCGTCGAGTTGCAGCAGATAGCCGCTCTCGGCGAATTCCGCTTTTTGTCCGGCGTCATAGGTCAGCAGGTCATAGGCGCCCGTGTCGGCCACCGATTCCAGCACCTGCGTTTCGTAAAGCTGCCCAATATCGACATCCAGAATGTTGATATCGATGCCGGTTTCGGCCTCAAATTGTGTGGCGACCTGTTCCGCCCAGTCCGTATAAAAACCCGAAATGGTCACCCAGTTAATCGTGACCTGTTCCTGTGCCGAAACGCCGCCCAGCGTCGCCAACAGCGCCAACACCAGCACGCCTGCCACTAACAAACGATTGAGTTTCATAGCCTTTTTTGTCCTTTTTCGTCCTATTCCTCAGCGCAAAGCTTGTCTTTTGCACGGTGAGTATCACGGGGAGACTATAGAGTCTGTCGATAGCCGAGTCCTTTCTCGCGCTGGCGGCGCGCAGCAAATATCACAACAACGCGGGCGAGCGCGCTCGTCCGGTTATCTGCATCCTGATCTTTTCTCCGCCCCGCCCTGAAAACAGGCAGGGGGTCGCGGAAACTGCCTGGGGACTTTTCCAGCCCCTTTAGTGGGCTTACCGCCTTTGCACTCAGCCTGTGGGCTTTAGTCCCAGGCGGCGCGGCTCCGCGCGCTACTTATAGTCGTGGACGATTTTGCCCAGCGGCAGATACAGATCGCCCTGCCCGAAGAAGCCGCCCAGTATACGCTGCGGCGCTAACAGATACGTCGGGTCGATTTCCGAGCGCTCGTAATTCACCGAGCCGCGCCCGCCGAAGAATTTGCCGGCCTGCGCCGTGAACTTGCCTTCTGTCAGGATCAGTTCGCGCAGTGGCGTGCCGCCTTCTTCTGCCGAGGGGATGTATTTGAGTGAGAACACGCCGTCGCGACTCCACGGCACTTCGTCCATCTGCGCTTCGTATTCCGGCACGACCAGCCCTTTGAAGATGGCATGATCCAGCCGGTCAACGCGCCCGATCACGGCTTCGTGCTCGTGGCGCAGCGTGATGGCCGCCATTTTCTTCTGATAGCCCCAGATTTCGCGCCCGCCCGTCAGCGGCAGGTGGGTGTTGACGTACAGGAACGGTTCGTAGTCGCCTTCGTAGTCCTTGTACTTCACCTGCACATACAGCGCGAACTCGGCGAAAGCCCCCTGGGTTGTGCCCAGTTGGAATTCCGACACCCACGTGATGACGATGTTGCTGCGCGGTTCGAGCGGCGCGGGAATCACACGCGCCACGTTCTCGATATCGGTTTGATAGACGACGAGCTGCACGCGCATGTCGCGCCAGACCAGCGGGGGCTTACCATACAGATGAGAAACAACGGGGTTGGTATAGGGCCAGTTTTCGACTTTTAAAGCCATATGAGCTTCCCTAATTTATTGCAAAAATCATATTTGTGTGGAGAGGCGCATGTCAGGCTTGCCCCCCATATCTCCACTATAACGCGATACAGACATCCTGTCAATATGTCACCCTGACATGACAGGATGATGTCTTGTCGGTTCCTGTTGCGCTTGAACGCGGCCTGGGAGCAGGTTCAAAGCTACCCGCGCGGCCCGACCTCCAGCTTTAGCCCGGCCTCCGCGAAGCCCGCTTCCAGCCATTGGCGAATCTCGCCGTACTTCGGGCTGTCGAAGGGCGGCAGTTGCATCGGCTTGCGCGGGAAGCCGGCGTCAAAGCCGCGCGCGTACAGCGCCATGTGCGAGGCCAGCGTGCTGTCGGTGAAATGCAGCTTGGCGCTCAAATCCAGCATCAGCAGGTACATTTTTTCGGCTTTTTCGGTATCGCCGCTGAAGGTCGCCTGCACCAGCGCCGTCATGATCTCCGGCGCCCAGTTGTTCATGCCGCCGATCATCGCGCGCACGCCCATATAATAGAAGGGCAGCCAGCCTTTGGACGTGCCCAGAATCATCTGGAAATTCTTGCCGCCGTGTTTCATCTCATAAAACACGCGGCTGACAAAGCCCACTTCCAGCGGGCTGTCTTTCATGCCCGCCAGCCCCATCTCTTGCAGCTTGCGCGCTGTGCCCAGCGAAAACGTAAAGCGCGATGTTTCCGGGTTGTTGTAGGCGAACACCGGCAGCTTTGTCGCCTGCACGACCTCGCGGTAGAATTGCAATATCAGGTCTTCGCTGTGCTTGTAATAAAATGGCGGCACGGCCCCCACCGCGTCCATGCCTGCCGCTTCCGCCGCCTGCGCCAGCGCGACGGTCGATGCCGTATCGATACAGCCGACATGCGCGATCAGCGTTTTGCCCGTATAGCGCGCAGCGACTTCTTTAGCAGCCTTGTACACCGCTGCGCGCTCATCGTACGTCATCAGCGGCCCCGCGCCATACGAGCCGGTCAGGAACACCCCATCCGTCCCGTGCTTGAACATCCAATCCATGTGCCAGCGCGTCTTTTCCAGATCAAGCCGGCCCTCGACGTCAAAAAAAGTGATATTCGGTACCAACGATCCGCTAATCATGCCTGTGTCTCCTCTGAAAACAGCTTGTAGCGATTGGCTGTTAGTTAGTAGGGACGACACCTGTGTCGTCCGTTACCAGCGGACAAGGCTTGCCTTGTGCCTACTGGCCTATTTCTGCATTTGCTCATACAGCGCATTAAACGCCGCGCAGCGTTCGGTATACAGCGTATGCCGCCCTGCGTCGGGAAGCAGCGCGTGTTCCGGCTGCGCGAAAGCCGCGTAATCCGCCGCCGCCCCCAGCGCCAGCCAGCCGAGAATGGCCGCCCCGCGCGCCGAACTTTCGCTCGACTGCGGCACGACCACGCGCACGCCGAACACATCGGCCAGCGTTTGCGCCCACAGCGGCGAGGCCGTCACCCCGCCGGTCAGATACACTGTATCGAACGGCGACTGCCCAGCCAGCACGTCCGCCGCGCGCCGCAGTGCGAACATCAAGCCCTCTATACCCGCGCGCAGCAGATGCCCGCGCCCGTGCGCCAGCGTCAGCCCAAACAGCAGCCCGCGCGCTTGCGGATTCCAGCCGGGACTCTGTTCGCCGGAAAAATAGGGGATAAAGAGCAGGCCATCGGCGCCAGCCGGCACTGTGGCCGCCAGCCGTTCGGCCTCTGCGAAGCGCTGTTCGCCGCGCTCACCGTCGAGCAGCGTGTTCACTAACCACTCGTACACCATGCCGCCGCCGCCGATTATGCCGCCTGTTGTCCAATGCCCCTCGTCGGCCACATACGTCCACAGCCGTCCAGCCGCGTCCACGCGCGGATTCGTCGTCAGCACGCGCGCGGCGGCGCTGGTGCCGATGTTCACCGCCAGCGTGCCCGCCGCCGTGGCCCCCACGCCGATATTGGCCAGCGGCGCATCGCCCGCGCCCAGAATCAGCGGCGCTTCCGGCGGCAGCCCTGTGTAGTGAAGCGTGTTGGCTGCCCAGGCGCGCACAAGATGACGCGGCGAACACAGCGGCGGCAGATGCGCCGGAGTAATGCCGCACAGCGCCAGCGCCTCGGCGTCCCACTGCATCTGGTGGATGTCCAGCAGCCCGGAGGCCGAGGCGCAGGACCAATCGGCAAGCATCTGCCCGCACAGCCGCAGCGTCACATAGTCCTTGATCGACACAAAGCGCGCATCGGGCGGCAGATGGCCCTGCGCCCGCAGCCACATGATTTTCGCCAGCGGATAACTGGCTTGCAGCGGGCAGCCGGTGCGCAGCGCCAGTTCCGCTGTACTGCGCGCCCGCGCCGCGACGGCAAACGGCGCGCTGCGTGTATCGGCCCAGGTCAGCGACGGCGAAAGGACTTCGCCGCCTGTACTTAGCGCCAGGATGCTGTACATCTGCGCGCTCAAGACCACAGCGGCCAGCGGCATGTCTTTGGGCAGCGCGCGCACCCCCGCTTTGAGCACATGCAGTACAGCCTGCACAACGGTTTCCGGGTCCTGTTCCGCCCAGCCGTCGCGCGGGAAGCGCATGGCATAGGGCACGCGCGCCTGTGCCAGCGCTCTGGCCTGCGTATCGAACAGCACCGCCCGCGCGCCGCTCGTGCCAATATCCACCGCCAGAATGCAGTGTTTCATGATCTGCCGCTTTCAACCGTACAGATACGAGCGGACGTCCGCGCCCAGATGCGCCTTCCACACCACCAGATTGTAGGGATACTCCCAATCGAGATCGCCGCCGAACAATTCGTGCAGCCGATTGTGATTAAAAATCAGATTGCCCTGCCGGTCGAAGGTCATGCCGTCCACCCAGATCATGCGCGGGTCGCTGATGAGCGTGCGGTACTGGCGTGTCTGCGGGTCATAGACGCCGATGCCCTGCGATTCAAGCATCGTGTAGTAGATCAGCCCTTTGTTGTCGGCGCCCATGCCGTCGGTGTTGGTGCCTTTGTCGCCCAGATCGATCACCGCCGCCGCTACCTGCGCGTCGGTCGTCGAAAAATCGCGCAGCACAGCGGTGTTGACGGCGTACAAGTGGCGCGCCGTCAGCGCGCACCAGTACAACGTCTGCCGGTCTGCCGAAAGCGCGATACCGTCTGCCCCCGTGCGCATCGGGCGGTCTTTCCAGATTTTTTTGCCGGCGATCGCGAACCAGTAGTCGGGCACATCCTGCGTGCTGACATGCTGGTGCAGCACACGCCGCAGTTGTTTCGTGCGCATGTTGTAGACGATCAGCCCGCCTTGCAGCGGATCGGTAAAGATGCCCGAATCGGCGATATAGATGAAGCCGTTGGCGTTATCCACTACCAGATCGTTCAAAAACGACGCTTCATATGAGGCGATAGCGTCGGGGATGGTGATCGATTCGATCAGACGGTTGGCGCTCAAATCCCAGCAGACGAGTTTTTGCGCGCCATCGATGCAGCGCTGGCCTTCGATATGCCCCTGATCGAGAAACCAGGCGCGGTTGTGTTCGTCGATTTCCCAGCCGAGCACCGATTGCAGCGCGTTAGGATCGCCGATTGTGTTCATCTCCCACGAGGGATAGGCCGTCAGCAGCGGTTTGCCATCCACGACCTGAATTTTGTTGACGGTGGCGGGGATGCCGGGCGCCCAGCGCGGCACAGACAGATAATAATTGCCGTCTTTATCGACCTTAAAGCCTGCCGCCATCGCCCCTTTCCAATGCTGGTTGTCGTAAAAGGTTTTTTTGGCCGCCTCGTCCTCGAACAGCCATTCCAGCTTGCTCCAATGAAACAGGATGTCGTACTCCACGCGCTTCGGCTCGCTCATGCAACACTCTCCCGAAAAATTTGTCGAAAAAAACAGGGGTTCATGGGGCTAATCTGTGCGGGTGTTTACGTTTTCGTCTATGCCGAGTGTAGCGCGCGCTTGCTATGATGTCAATAGAACATCCTGTCATGACAGGAAGCGTACCAGTGATTTTTTGAAAGCGGGAGCGGTTCGTGGTATATACATAGCAACTTCTGCTGGCAAGCGCCGGCTTTTGCGCGCGCGGCGGGTATATCGCCTGGTTTCTGCCGATCTCGCACCAGATCGCGGCGCGGGCTGGCGCGCATCTCTGGAAAAGATCGGATACCATGTTCAGACGTGAAACGTTAAACGGCCAGCAAAAATGCTGTCCCCCGCTTTAGGCCCGTTTTTGCATGACCAACATCGCCTCGGGGCGGAATATGATGCGGCGCTGGCCGTACAACTGGCTGCTGTTGGCGGCGCTGCTGTATGCCCCGCTGTTGTTTTTGGGCTACGGCGCAGATATCGACGCACAGCAGGTGATCGACAGCGGCGTGACTCTGATGAACGCGGGGCGCTACAGTCCTTCGCGCTATCCCGGTTATGTCGTACATGAAATCCCAACAGCCGTGCTCAACCAGGCCGGCGGCGCGCCGCTGGCGAATCTGGGCACGCTGGCGATGGCACTGTGGGCGCTGTATTCTTTCGCGCGTTTGCTGGAATACTACGCGCTGCCACAGCGCGCGCTGCTTATGCTGCTGCTGCTGACGCATCCCGTGTACTGGACAAACGCGGCGGTCACGCTGGATTATCTGTGGGCGCTGGCGCTGCTCCTGTTCGGCTGGCGCTGCCTGCTTTCGGGAGGATATGGCTGGGCCGGGCTGGCACTGGGGCTGGCGATCGGCGCGCGCCTGTCGTCGGGGGCGTTGGTCGCGCTGCTGCTGCTCATGCAGTTTATCAGCCTGCCGGGCGCGCGCTGGCGGCTGATCGGCGCGGGGCTGCTGACACTGCTGCTGGCGCTGCTGTTTTATCTGCCGACACTGCTGACACTCGGTTTGCTCAGCCTGTATTTTGGCGATTGGAACAGCATCGATTATCTGCTGAACTTTTTCTATGGTAACCTGCTGTTTTTTGGCCCACAGCTCTTTTTCGCCGCGCCGTTTTTGCTGGTGCTGGCGCGGCGTTTTCGCCCGAGGCTGACACCGGAACAGCGGCGGCTGCTGTGGCTCTGCCTGGCCGTGATCGCCGCTTATGAGGCGCTGTTTTTGCGCGCGCCACTGGAAGCCGAGTACCTGCTGCCGCTGCTGCCCGCGCTGCTGCTCGTTTTGGGGCTGAGGCTGCCGCCGCGCCTACTGTGGCTGTGGCTGGCGCTGCAATTTTCCAGCAATTTTTTACACATCAATCTCAGCAGTCTTAACGGCAATTATCACAGCGGCGAGGACTTACAGGCGGCGCTGTTCAGTTGGGGCAGCGTGAGCTGGCACGGGCAGTCCACTGAACTCACATGGGGACTGTTCGTGCGTTGGGGCTATCTGCTGACAGACGCGCTCAACCGGCTGCGCGGCGCGCTCAGCGTATGAGGACGCCGCTTCCTTAACCGCTGCAATATTATCGCGGGGGAAGCGGCGGGCGCGCGCTTTCGGCCTTGCGCGCTTCTTCTTCGGCGCGCAGCTCTTCTAACGACACATCCGCCGGCGCTACAGACATGCCGACAATATGCGCGCTTTTCCAGCGGCTGTGATCGTGATGATCGCGCTGGCGGCCAGCATTTTCGCGCGCCTTGTGGCGGGCTAGCAAAGTCAGCAAAGCATAGATCATCGTCTTTTTCCTAACTATTTGACTTACTCATGAGTTTCTAAGACAAAAGTTGTTTTATTCACCTTAGCATACAACAATAATCAGTGTCAAGTTTTATCGTTTAACGTGGGCATCTGTCGAGACGGCATTCTCGCAAGCGGACATGTGCCCGGGCAGCGCAAAACGGGGAGGGTATTCTTTGACTGAAGTTATTCAATTTTTTTTGGCCGTCGGCGTGATGATTTTGTTCGCCAAGATGATGGGCTACGCCGCGACACGCCTGAGTCAGCCGGCTGTGCTGGGTGAACTGATCGCCGGCCTGCTGATCGGGCCGACGGTGCTGAATATGTTGGGCAACGCGGCGCTGTTTCCTAACGCAGCCACCGTACAGACGACGATCATCAAAGTGGCGGAAATCGGCGTACTGCTGCTGATCTTCAGCGCAGGACTGGAAGTGCAGCCCAAAAGTCTGCTGAGCGTGGGGCGTCCGGCGCTGCTGGGCGGCGTGCTGGGCGTGGTCGTGCCCATCGCGATGATCGTGCCTGCGATGATGGGCTATCACTACAGCTTCGAAAAAGCGCTGTTCGTCGGCATTTTGTTCGCCTCCATGAGCACGGCCATCAGCGCGCAGGTCATGTTTGAACTCGGCGTGCTGCAAAAGAAAGAAGGACTGACGCTGTTGGGCGCGGCGCTGGTGGATGACGCCATCGTTATTTTCCTGCTTTCGCTCTATCTGGCGATCAATCCCGGCGGCGTGATCGCCGACATCGACCCGCGCCCGATCCCGGAAGTGTTCGCGCGTATGATCGGCTTTGTCGTGCTCGCCTTCGCCGTCAGTTGGGTGCTGCTGCCGCGCGCCGCCAATGTGATCGCTAAGATGCGCATCTCCGAAGGCCCGCTGATGTTCGCCATCGTCAGCACGCTGCTGCTGAGCTGGGCGGCAGAATATATCGGCGGCATCGCGGCCATCACCGGCGCGTTCATGGCCGGCATCTGTCTGCGTCGCTCGCAGCGCCGCGTCATCGAACAGATCGAAAAGGGCATCCACAGCATCAACTATGGCTTCCTTGTGCCGCTGTTCTTCATCAGCATCGGCCTGAAATCCAACCTGCAACTGCTGACGGCGGAACTACTGCCGATGGCGCTGGTGATTACGGCGCTGGCGATCATCAGCAAGCTGGTGGGCGTCATGTTTGGCACGCGCATCAGTGGATTTGACACGCGCAGTTCGCTGCGTGTCGGCATCGGCATGATCAGCCGCGGCGAGGTCGGCTTGATTATCGCCGCCATCGGCATCAGCGAAGGCATTTTGCAGCCAGAGATGTTCGCCATTGTGGTCTTTGTCGTGCTCCTCACCACCTTGGTTACTCCGCCGCTGCTGCGCTGGTCGTTCATAGAAAAGGCCGAAAAACCGGCGTCCGAACCGCAGCTCAGGGCATAGGGGCGCGCCACCCGATTTCAGTTTTCATTAATCAGTCAAAACAGGAATCACAAACGCTATGTACATGGTGATGTACGTCTCCAGAGACATAACACAGGCAGAAGAAATGCTGGAACATTGGGTCAAAGCCGGCATCAGCGGCGTAACCATTCTCGAAAGTTCGGGCATGTCGCAGGCGGCGCAGCGCGGTTTCCGCGACGACATCCGCCTGATGTTTTCGCTTTCGACCCTGACCCAGGCGCAGGAAATCCACCACCGCACGCTCTTCTCGGCCATCAAGGACGAGGCCACCGTACAGCGCGTGGTCGAAGTCTCGACCGCTTATGTCGGCGATTGGTCGCGCATGGACGCCGGCGTGCTGTTCGTCTGGCCGCTGACACAGGCCTACGGGTTGGAGAAAAAGCCGTAGCGGGTTTTTGCCGTTCAGAAAGCCGCGTTATAATGGCGCGCGCAATCAAGACGACTGCGCGCGCCCAAACGTATAACAGGAGCTTTTATGACGGACAACAGTTTTAATCCCGCCGTCGACGAATGGTATTACCCCGACGAAAAATACCGCGAGAACGCCAACGCACCCGATTACGATAAAATCTACGCGCAGGCGGCGAAGGACATTGAGGCTTTCTGGGGCGAACGTGCCAAAAGTCTCGACTGGTTCGCCCCGTGGGAACGCGTGCTTGATCGCAGCAATGCACCGTTCTTCAAGTGGTTCGTCGGCGGCAAAATTAATATCGCCTACAACGCGCTTGACCGCCATGTCAAAACCTGGCGCCGTAACAAAGTCGCCCTCATCTGGGAAGGCGAACCCGGCGAGAAGGAATCGCTAACCTACTGGCGGCTGCATCAGGAGGTCAACAAGTTCGCCAACGTGCTGCGCAGCATGGGCGTCAAAAAAGGCGACCGCATCACCATTTATATGGGGCGCATCCCGGAGATCATCATCGCCATGCTGTCGTGCGCCAAAGTCGGCGCGGTCCACAGCGTGATTTACGGCGGCTTTTCTGAACAGGCTATCGCTGACCGCATCGAAGACGCCAACAGCCGCCTGCTGATTACCTGCGACGGCGCGTGGCTGCGCGGGCAGGTCGTGCCGCTCAAGGAGACAGTAGACAAAGCCATCAGCAAGTCGCCGATCGTCGAAACCGTGATCGTCGTCAAGCGCACGGGGCAGCCAGTCAGCATGGAGCAGGGGCGCGATTACTGGTATCACGATCTGATGGGGCTGCCGATCGCCAGCCCACGCTTCGAAAGTGTCGAAATGGACGCCGAAGACCCGCTGTTTATCCTCTACACCAGCGGCACTACGGGCAAGCCCAAAGGTATCCTGCACACACACGGCGGCTACGCCGTCTTTACCTCGACCACGCTCTCGTGGGTCTTTGACCTGAAGGACGATGACCGCTGGTGGTGCGCGGCGGATCCCGGCTGGATCACCGGCCACAGCTATATCGTCTATGCGCCGCTGATTCTTGGCGCGACCAGCTTTATGTACGAGGGCGCGCCCAACTTCCCGTATCCCAACCGCTGGTGGAAAATGGTCGAAGATCACGGCATCAGCGTGCTTTACACCGCGCCCACCGCCATACGCGGCCTGATGCGCTTCGGCGAAGCCTGGCCCAACCGCCACGACCTGAGCAGCCTGCGTTTACTCGGCTCTGTCGGCGAACCCATTAACCCGGAAGCCTGGCGCTGGTACTTCCGGGTGGTCGGCAAGGAACACGCGCCGATTATGGATACCTGGTGGCAGACCGAAACCGGCGGCTTCATGATTACGCCGCTACCGCATGTCGCGCTCAAACCCGGCAGCGCTACCCGCCCTTTTCCCGGCATCGAAATCGACATTGTGGACGAAGAAGGCAACTCTGTGCCGCCCGGCACCGATGGCAATCTGGTTATCAAACAGCCCTGGCCGGGGATGCTGCGCACAATTTACGGCGACGCCGATCGTTTTGTGCGCCAGTATTGGTCGCAGTATGCCAAACAAGGCTGGTATCTTACCGGCGACTCGGCGCGCCGCGACAAAGACGGCTATGTCTGGATTATCGGGCGTAACGATGATGTGATCAAAGTCAGCGGCTACCGGCTCGGCACGGCAGAAGTCGAATCCGGCCTGGTGAGCCATCCCGCAGTCGCCGAAGCCGCCGCCGTTGGCGTCCCCGACGAGGTGCGCGGCAACGTCATCTACGCTTACTGTATCCTCAAAGCCGGGTACCAACCCAGCGAAGCGCTGGTCAACGAACTGAAAGACCACATCCGCCAGCAGATCGGCCCCATCGCCGTGCCGACTAAACTGGAACTCGTCACCTCGCTGCCCAAAACGCGCAGCGGCAAAATCATGCGCCGCGTGATCCGCGCCCGCGCGATGGGTATGCCCGAAGGCGACACGACCACGCTGGAAGAATAGTTCACGATTCTCCGGCAGCAGTTTGCAGCCATCAGCAAACCAATTCCCTCTATCGCAAGCGCGGGTAGGGGGAATTTTTTGCCGAAAAGAGCAAACCCATGACATTTGACATACTTATTTGGGAAAAATTTCACAACCGCGCGCAGGCAAAACGCGCTAGAATGACTTATAAGCACAAGAAACTTCATCTCTCCTCAACTTCCACCACAAAAAGAGCGCAGCAAATGCGCTCTTTTTGCATCCAGCGCTGTTTCCGCCCTCTCTGAAAGCGCTATAATGGAACCACCGCTTTTAAGGGGGACAGTCCTGTGAACGCCGCGCGCATATACTCAAAACACATCATCATCACCATCCTGCTGCTGTTAAGCGCGTGCAGCGGCGCACCCAGCACGGAAAGCCGCCCCACGGCGGCCACACTTGCGCCTGACATGGCAGCAACGCAGAACGCACAGCAGACCGACACACAGACCGCGCCCACAGCACAGCAGACAAACAGCGTAGTGATTGCCAGCACAGCGCCGTCGGACACAGGCATCGACCCCGAACCCAGTCAAGTCGCGGGCAGCGGAAGCGCCGATGACCCCGAATTAGTAGCCCAGACGGACAGCATCGCACTGCCTATCATCGTCCGCAGTCTGTCGGGCGCGCTGCTTGGCTCTGGCACACTGCGCATTTACGCGCCCGGCAGCATCCAGCCGGGGGAAACCTTCAGCGTCGAACTCGAAATCGTATTCCTCAACCGCTACATCACGCCGACACCTTTCGGCCAACCCACCAGCGTGCCTATCGCTACAGTGACGCACTCGCCGCTGCCCACCAACACCCCGCGCTCTGCCTTATACGAAGAACCGGAATTGATCGACTTTTATCAACTGATGGGCGCGTCCCTGTTCTGTTCGCCGCAAAGCTTCACCGGATGCGACAGCACCCGCGACACCACACAGTCACGCCTCATCAGCCTCAGCGGCAGTTCGTGGACGTGGTTTCTGACCGCAAGCGAAGGCCTTAACGCAGCGCAAGACCTGCGTGTCGAATTGTGGTCGGTCAGCCGAATCACCAGCGACAACACCAGCCGCGATGAAGCCGAAACCCTGTGGAATCACACGTTTCAGATCACTGTCGGCGCAGCCACAAGCGCGGATCCGGCCAATGTCGTCATCGGCGCAGAAGTGCTGTTCATGCTGGCGCTCATCGGCGGAGGCATCGCCTATGTACTATGGACACGTCGCCAGCCCAAAACCACGCCAGCCAAAAAAGTACGCATATTTATCAGCTACCGCCGCAAGGCCAGTTGGAGCGTCGCCCGCACCCTGCACGACAGCCTCAGCGCGCGCGGCGCCGATGTCTTCCTGGACGTAGACGACATCAACGAAGGGCGCTTCGAAGACATTATCAAGCACAGCATCGAAAAGTGTACACACTTTATCCTTATACTCGCTCCCGACACATTACAATCCGAGTGGGTGATGAAAGAGACACTCTACGCCGCCGAAAAAGATAAGCGCATCATTCCAGTCACCATCGACGGCTTCGACCTGTACAGCAACACACTGCCGCCGCAGTTACAGTTCATCAAGAGCCACAACGCTGTCAGCCTGACGCCGGAATTCTTCAACGCCGGGCTGGAACGCATCGCGACATTTGTCGGGCTAACTAAAACCAATTCGGCAGAATAACAACGTTCAATAACGCTGCGGAGCAGACATGGCAAGCCTTCAGGCAAAAATTTTCTACAGCGCCATGAAATTATTCTTCCGGCGAATCATACCGGCAGAAGCGTCAATAGAAAGACTACGCAGAGGCACGTCTGCAAACCGCTCGCTCGAACCGCTGCCACGCGGCGTTCGCTGGGAAAACGGGGCTGTCGGCGGTGTGATAGGCGAGTGGATCATGCCAGAAAACGCCGCATCTGATCGTGTGCTGCTCTATCTGCACGGCGGTGGCTTTGTGACTAAATCGCCCGCCGTCCACCGTATATTTGTCGCTAAACTGGCGCAGGGAGCAGATGTGCACGCCTTTGTGGCCGACTATCGACTCGCTCCAGAGAACCCCTTTCCCGCCGCGCTGGATGACGCAGAAACAGCCTACCGAGGACTGCTGGAACGCGGCATTCCGCCCAACCAGATCACCATCGCGGGCGATTCCGCTGGTGGAAACCTAGCCGCAGCGCTGCTGCTCAAACTACGCGACTCCGGGCAGCCGCTGCCAGCCTGCGCCGCGCTCATCTCGGCGCTCATCGACTGTACACTGCCAGACGCCGACCTTGCTGAGCTTGAGAAGTACGATCCCATGCTGAACCGTGTTCAGGGCAAAACCTGGATCCAACACTACAGCCAGGATCACGATCTAACAGACCCGCTTATCTCGCCCATCTTCGGTGATTTAAGCAAACTGCCCCCGCTGCTCATCCACGTCGGCGACCACGAAATCCTGCTTTCGCAAACCAAACGCTTTGCCCAAAAAGCGCAAGCCGCGGGGGTAAATACTACGCTCAAAGTATGGGAAGGCATGATCCACGTTTTCCCCCTGTTCGCCGGATTCCTACCCGAAGGCAAAACCGCAATCCGCGAGATCAGCGCCTTTTTCCGCGCTCACCTCAATTAAGTTACGCTAGCGTCAATCAAAACAGCAGAGCGTATAAACTAGCGCTTTTGTTAGCGCCGCGCAACGCCTATAACCATCTCCTGCCCGATCCGTAGATGAAGTTTAAGACTTCTGACAAAATCACTCCGTGATAAGCACAAAAAGACAAAAAGTAATTGCACGCAGTTAAAAATTCGTATACAATCTGACATATCACAGAGTAATCGTCCACACCAGCGACACACTCGTAGATTTCAAAGAGTAGGTTTACAACAGGTCTGGGGAGTAGACAAAGTAAAACGTCTAGGATACACCCCGTCGGGAAGCTTCACTCCCAATCCTAGACGCTCTACATGAATGATGGTCTGTCACATCGGCTCTCAAGGTATTTTGGGTTTATCCGCCTATGGGATGCCGCGACATGACCTAAATTGTGAAAGGTTATGCGATGGCTAACGACGAGTTTCCATCAAACCTCAACCATAGTATACCCTATGTTGAGGGGTTTCGACAAGCCAATTTATCAACCAATCTAGTGAATTCGGTTAGGGAGGCCGTTTCTAAGAGGTTAGAACCATCCTTATCGGATGTGCAGGACGAAGCACTCAAACTGTACGAGCTTGGCTTCAACGTCTTCCCACAGCCCTACGGCCAAAAAGCCGGGATGCCCTGGAAGCAGCTTCAGTATACCCGGTTACACCCGGAACATCCACAGGTGGGCGTCGCAGCCCTGTTTCGTGGGCAGTGGAACATCGCTGTAATGTGCGGGCGCACCAGCGGTAATCTGTTCGTGCTGGACTGCGAAACTGACGAAAGTTTCCGCCAGCACAAGTCCCAACTGCGCGCGCGTAACATCCCCGTCTGGTCAGTAGAGACTGCGCGCGGCGGCCATCTGTACCTACGCTGTGCCGAAGGCGAGGTCGCTAACATCGAAAGCGGCATCATGCACGATTGCGAGCTGCGCGGTTCAAAGGGCTACGTGCTCACCGCCGAGTCCATTCATCCCAGCGGCCTGAAATATCGCTGGCTCGACCACGAAGGCAAGACACCACCAGTTGTCAGCCTGAAGCAGATCGACTGGCTGACCGATATAAACGGAAAACCGATCCGTCTGCGCCTGACGCGCGGCGGAAGCAAGAACAGCGCCTACACAGCCAATTTCAGCCCGCTATCGCGCGCTACACAGGATTACCTGGCCAACGGCAGCCGCATCGCCCCCGGCAGCCGCAACAACCGCCTGTTCAGCGCTGCCTGCGATATGGCCGGCAACGGCTACAGCGAGCACGAAGCTGAACAACAGCTCATCGCTATCGCCAGCAGCAGCGGCTTGCCCGCCAGAGAAGCCTACGCCACTATCCGCAGCGCCTTCAGCCGCGAGCGCAAACCTGCCAGACCAGCGCGCCAGCAAACAGCCAAACAGCCTACAGAAGTTCAGCAACACGGCTGGAAATATGCACTGGCCTACTGTGAAGCACAAACCTGGACAGGACGCACCGGAAGCAGCGACAGAGCCGTGCTGCTGGCGCTTATCGAAAAAGCACGGTTAGTCAGTAACGAAAAGGGCATTTTCCGCGCCAGCACGCGCGAAATCTCAGTGCTGGCACGTGTAGGCATCAATACCGTGCAAAACGCGCTAAAAAGGCTGCAAGAGGGCGCGCCACCCATTATTTTTTACAGCGGACGCGACAACACCAGCCAGGCATCCCTATGGAAATTCAGCAGCATCATTTTGAGAGAAGGGAAGCGCAAAACGGAGTCATCCCCCCCTGTGCCCCCCTGGATAAGTCGGAGTGACTCTGTTTTGTGTGAGACAGATGCGATTGAGCGCGGTGCGTTAGGCCATAGCGGGATGCGTGTGTATGAAGGTCTGCTGGCGTTGGGCTGTCCGATGCTCCCTTCGCCGCTGGCGGCTGAGCTGCGTATGTCGGTGCATCAGGTGAATTATGCGCTGCGCAAGATGCGGTTGTATGGGCTGGTTGTGCGTGAGAAAAAAGGCTGGCGCGCGTTGTCCGCCACGCCTGCGCAGTTGGATGAGCGTGTCGCGCGTCCGTCGCGGCGCCTGGGACGCGGCAGGCGTCGTGTTCGGCGTTATGCAGAGCAGCGCATGATCTATGTCGGGCGTATTGTCTGGCGAGCGCGCATTGATATGTATCTGGCTGAAGCTAAGAGGCAGTCCCTTTTGCAATCGGATTCTTGTTCTGAAGGTGAATCTTGTCTTATAGTGGAGCAAGACGAAGGGAGCGCCGAGTTGAAACTGTGGAAGTGCCCTAACTGTGGGCAAGTGCATTTTGCCGATGTGCCGCCGGATATGTGCGACTTTTGCCGTGATTTCACGACGTGGAAGCTGTTGGGTGACGCGCGCTCTGGTTTGCTTTCGGATCCGTTGATTTTGTTTGGTATTGAACTGGGTGGTGTGCCTTATGTGCGTGGCCCGGATGGTAAGGAGCATCCGCTGCTGCCCGGTATGACTGATGAGTCTCCGTGAAACTGTGGAGGGGTGTTGTATTGCTGAAATGTGTTTTAATGTTTTTTATTTAATGTTAGATTGTAATTGAGCTATAAATTACTCTTCTCACCCGTTTGTGAGACTTGGGGTGCTTGTTACCGGGTGGGCGGGTGAGGCTTTATGCTTGATGCTGCTCAGGTGGAGTTTTTGCGACAGTACGCTAAGGATGAAGCTGCTCTTCAGTCGATCTGCGCTTTTATCGCCGATCTGCATCCTTTGCCCCTGCGTGCGCAAGCGTTTTCTTCTGCGCGTCTTGGTTTGGATCAACTGCGCCTGATTTTTGATTATGCGCCGCAGGGTATTGTTCTGGCTGATCTTGAAGGCCATTTGAACTTCTATAATCCGGCATTTCAGGCGATGCTGGGCTATTCTGCTGATGAATTGCTCTCGTTGACGTATGAGGATTTTACGCATCCCGATGATCTCGCTGTTGAGCGAGTGATGGTGGAGCAGGTCTTGGCTGTGCGGCGTTTGTCGTATCGTTTGGAGAAGCGTTACCAGCATCGCGATGGTCATTATTTCTGGGTGGATTTTACGAGCGCCGTGGTTTTGAATGCTCAGGGTAATCCGCACTATGCTCTTGGTATTGCTGAGGATATCACCGAGCGTAAGCGCCATCAGCAGGTGCTTGAGGATGCTAATCGTGAGTTCGAAGCCTTTACTTATTCGGTTTCTCACGATTTACGCGCGCCTTTACGCTCCGTTACGGGATTTACTCGTATTTTATTAGATGAACATAGCGCTTCTTTTTCTGCCGATGCGCTGCGTCTGCTGCGTCTGGTTGATCAGAATGCCGAGCGCATGTCGCAGTTGATTGACGCGCTGCTGGCGTTTTCGCGTGTGAGCCGGCAGCCCTTGCAGCTTCAAAAAGTGGATATTGGCGCGCTCGTGCTGCAGGTCTTTGTTGAGCTGCCGCATAACACACGCACAGTTGAATTTACGGTTGGCAATTTGCCTCCGGTGATGGCCGATCTGTCGCTGCTGCGTGTGGTGCTGACGAATTTGCTCGGTAATGCGCTGAAGTTTACCTCGCGCCGTCCGCGCCCTGTGATTGAGGTTGATGCTGAGGAAGGGGATGATGGGCAGGTCATCTACAGCGTGCGCGATAACGGCGTTGGTTTTAACATGTTATATGCGCATAAGCTTTTTGGCGTGTTTCAGCGTTTACATCGGGTCGATGAGTATGAAGGTCATGGCATCGGCTTAGCGACTGTTCAGCGTATTATTCACCGGCATGGGGGCCGTATCTGGGCACACGGAGAGCAGGATAAGGGAGCGACTTTCTATTTTACGTTTAAATGAGTCGTTCCGATTCGAGGCAGTATGGCTGTTCCTCTTGACTTATTGATCGTCGAAGACTCCGCAGAAGACATTGAACTGATGTTATATCAACTGCGGCGGGCCGGTTTCGAGCCGCATTATTCGCGCGCTCAGGATGAGGCGGAATACTGTGACCAGTTGCAGAAGCAGCCACAGGTCATTCTGGCTGATTTTTACCTGCCACAGTTCGACGCGCTGGGTGTGCTGCGTGTGCTTCGCGAACGCCATCTTGATATTCCGGTGATCGTCGTCACTGGCTCGCTTAGCGAGGATTTGGTGGCGCGGTGTTTGCAGGGCGGGGCGGCAGACTATCTTGTTAAGGATCGTCTGATGCGCCTGGGGCAGGCGGTAAATCAGGTTTTGCAGGAACGCGAACTGCGCGCGGCTAAGAAGCGTGTCGAGGCCGATTTGCAGCGCGCCCAGGACAGCTTTCTGCGTATCTCTGAGCGTGTGTCTGAGCGTGTGGTCGATATTGTTTACCGATTGCGCATTGCGCCGACTTATGCTTTCGAGTACGTCAGCGCTTCCGTAAAGACGATTCTTGGCTACAGCTCCGAAGACTTTTATGCCGATAATACACTCTGGGTGAATCTGATTCATCCTGATGATCTGCCGGTGCTGGTGCAGCGTTTAGAACATAAGACGTTTCTGCCGCAGGTTTTCCGCATTCGTCATCGCGATGGCACATACCGCCTGATTGAGGCGCTTGATGTGCCGGTTTTTGATGAGCAGGGCACGCTGGTAGCGATAGAGGGCGTTGCGCGCGATGTGACTGAGCGTATGCGTATGGAGGAAGCGCTGCGCCGCAGCGAGGCGAAGAACCGCGCTTTGATTGATGCGCTGCCCGATATTCTGGCTGTTGTGCGTGCCGATGGCACAATCCTTGATATCAAAGTGCCTAAAGCGCTGGAGGACTTAGCCTCTTCTGTGATCGGCAAAACGACTTATCAGATGCCTGAACTGTATCCGGCGCTGTCAGCGGCCTGGGTCAGCGGGTTTATGCAGCGTGTGCAGCGTGCTCTTGACAGCGGTGAAATGCAGGTGTTTGAATCGGCATTTGATATTCCTGGTTTTGTTGGTCTGCACTATGAATTTCGGCTTGTGGTCAGCAATGAACAGGAAGTGCTTGCTATTGTGCGCGACGTAACTGAGGCGCGGCAGGCGCAGGATGCGCTGCTGAACGCTGAACTGCTGCGCGCGGAGGTTAAAAAAGAGCGCGAATTGGTGCAGTTAAAAGAGGATTTTGTCTCGATGGTCTCGCATGAATTCCGTAATCCTCTCAGCGTGATTCAGTCTTCGGCAGAACTGCTGGAGCGCTACGAACAGCGTATGACCCCCCTCAGACGGCAGGAGCATGTGCAGCGTATCCGTGAACAGGCGGCGTTTATGAGCCAACTGCTGGATGATGTGCTGATGGTCAGCCGCGCCAAGTCTGGCAAAGGCAAGTTCCAGCCCAAAATGCTTAATCTGGTGCAGCTTTGTGGTGTGCTGTTAGAGCGTGTAGCGCTGCCCGCTGCAAACACACATCATCTGGTTTTTAATGCTGTTGGCGAGCTGGAAGAAGTCTGGCTGGATGAAAATCTGCTTCAGCATACTCTCATGAATCTGCTGCAAAACGCTGTTAAATATTCCCCCGATGGCGGTGAAGTGCGGCTGGAAGTGGAGCGCGTGGGCACCTTTGTTGTCATTAAAGTGGTCGATCATGGCATCGGCATTCTGCCAGAGGATATGGGACGCCTTTACGAGACGTTCCAGCGCGGGAGCAACACTGCTGGCATTCACGGCACGGGGCTGGGGCTGGCGATCGTCAAGGCCAACGTCGATCTGCACGGCGGCACGATTCACTGTGAAAGCGCGCCCGGCGTTGGCACCACTTTTACCGTGCGTTTGCCCTGCGTCCCCTGATCCCTCCGCGCAAAAGCCTGGTTTCTGCTGTCGTCATGACCCAGCGGGGCATCATTCCTCTGTTGGCGCTTCGCAATCGTCGGCACGCCCGGCCAGCGCCAGCGCCAATTGGGCATAGAGCTTGTCCTGTTTGGCGCGCTTCATGCCGATGCGCTGCCCCTGCTGGCGGTAAAGCAGAATCGTCTGCTGTGTCGAATCCAGCACGACATGGCAGTTGCGGCACGTCGCCAGATGCGCGCGCGCTTCTTCCATCAGCGCTTCGCTCAAATTCTGGTCAATGTAGTCCGACAAATAGCGGATCACGTCTGCGCATTGCATAGGGTTTCCTTGCTGTAGGGATGTTGGGGCGCTTTTCAGCGCGCGCGCTCCTCAAAGTAGGCGGCCAACTGTTCGCGCAGCGCCAGCCGCGCGCGGTGCAGCCGCACCTTCACCACATTTTCGCTCACGCCCAGAATCTCGGCGGTTTGCGCTGTCGAAAGCTCCTCGATATCGCGCAGCACAAACACCGTGCGCAGATCGGGCTTGAGGCGGCTGATGGCGCGTTCCATTTCCGTCATGGCCTCGCTGCTGCTGAGGATCGTATCCGGCACGGTCTGCCAATCGACCAAATGCGTCGGCATAGCGGGCGCGTCGTCGTTTTCCTCTACCAGATCGACAATCGGTTTGGCCTGGCGCAGCCGCATCAGACACTCATTATGCGCCACACGGTACAGCCAGGTGCCGATGCTGGCGCGGCCTTCGAAATCCTGCACGCGCTCGATGAGCGTCAAAAAAGTGTTTTGTACTACGCCGTCGGCCTGTACTTCGTCGTGCAGCACGCTCACCGCCAGCCGGTAGATGCGATCTGAATATTGTTCGAAAAGCGTCGCCAGCGCCGCCGGATCGCGCTGCTTGAGCGCGGCGACCAGCGCAGCTTCGGTTTGCACTGCCACCATCCCTGCTTGTTTGCCTTTTCCCTTAGATGCACCACCCCCGTATAAAGTTACCACAGGCGGCGCTTTTTGGCAGCGGCGGGCAAAAATTCCTCGCGGCGCCGGCTCGTCCCACGTTCAAATTTTGAAGCAGTTGCCGCGCTCTACCCCTTTACAGCCCCCGCTGTCAGCCCGCGCGTCAAAAAACGCTCGAAGAAGAAAAACAGCGCGATCACCGGCACGGTGATAATTACTGAACCGGCCATCAGATATGTGCGCGGCACTTCCTGCGTGTCTAACTGCCGCAGCCCCAGCGGCAGCGTCCAACTGGCTGGCGTATCCGTCAGGAACAGAATCGCGAACAGGATTTCGTTCCAGGCGATCATAAACGTATACAGCGCCACCGAGGCCACCGCCGGCACCGACAGCGGCAGCACCACGCGCCAGATAGTGCTCAAATGGTTGCAGCCGTCGATCAGCGCCGCCTCTTCCAGTTCGGCGGGCAGCGTTTGGAAGTAGCTGCGCAGCATATACAGCGCTACCGGCAGCGTTCCCGACATATAAATCACCATCAGCCCCGGCAGATTGCCGCGCAGCCCTAATTGGCTGTACACCACGAACAGCGGGATGCCGATCACGATGCCCGGAAACATGTATACCAGCAGAATGCCCCAGCTCATCAGCGCCTTTAGCCGGAAATTCAGGCGTGTGACCGCATATGCCCCCGGAATCGCCAGCAGTAGCGTCAGCGTCACCGTAATCAGCGACACCAGCAGACTGTTGCCGATAAATGTCGTGAACCGGAAATCGAACAGCACCGCCCGATATGATTCGCTGAAATTGCTGATCTGTTCCCACGTTGGGATCAGCCGTGTGGGGTATTGCAGCACATCGCCAATCGGGCGCACCGACAAATTCAACATCCAGTAGAACGGAAAGGCGGTTGTCAGCAGGAAAAACGCGATCAGCAGCCACTTGATGACGCGCGCGGCGCCCAGCTCGACCTGCTCGCGGCTGAGCGCGGGCCGCGCCTGCTGCGCCGCGCGGCGCTCTTGCGCTTTGTTTGTCATGGCTCAGCGCTCCTCTACCAGGAACCAGCGGAAATAAATCACCACCACCACCATCAGCACTGCCGCCAGCACCAGCGCCACCGCCGCCGACGCGCCTACATTGCGCGCGCTGAATAACTGGTCATAAATTTCAATCGTAATAAGCTGCGTGTTGGCCGCGCCGCCTGTCAGCAAAAAAACATCCTCGAACTTATTAAATGTCCAGATAAACCGCAGCAAAAACAGTGTGCCGAATACCGCCTGAAGCTGTGGCAGCGTAATATGCCACAGGCGCTGTGTCGGCGCTGCGCCGTCTACTTTGGCCGCCTCGTAGAGATCGTCGGGAATCGCCTGAATGCGCGCCAGGATGAACAAAAAGCAGAACGGAAAGTAACGCCACGCCTGGAACAGAATCACCATCGTGAAGGCCGTCGCCGGCGCGCTCAAAAAGTCGATCCGCCGCCCGCCCAGCGCATCCACCACTTCGTTCACGAGGCCGAACTGCGCGTTGAACATCAACTTCCAGATCAGCACCACCGAAATGATGGGCGCGATATACGGAAACAGCAAAAAGCCGCGCACGGCGTTGAGCCCCGGAAACGCATCCTTCACCACCAGCGCCGCTACCAGCCCCATCAGGATGGCCAGCAGCGTCCCTGTAATCGTATAGATGAAGGTGCGAATCAGCGTATCGAGAAAACCGCGCGCGCTCAACACACGCGAGAAGTTATCCAGTGTCAGCCCGTCCAGCGAAAACAGTTCCATCGTCGGCAGGTCGCGCAGCAGAATCGGGCGGAAGGCCAGCACTACATTCCACAGCATCGGGAACACGACAATCGCGAAGACGATGACGAACGTCGGCAGCAGCAGCCCATAGGCCAGATCAGCGATCTTCTGCCGCAGCGTCGCCCGCTGCTCATGTTGGCCTAGCCCGACGCGCCCCATATTCATGGTAATGCCCGCCAGCAGCGCCGCCAGCCACAAGAGCAGCGCCGCGTTGATCGCGCTTTGCGCGCTGCCGATCAGCCCGACCAGCGCCCCGCCGATGCCAAGCAGGACGCCAAGCGCGACACCCAGCCGCGCCCCGCTGCGTGGATTGCGGTTCACAGAAGCGAAAAGATAGAAGCCGGCGAGGCCGCCAATGGTTGACCAGATGACGGCGTAAACCAGGATTTCCAGCCAGGAAAAAGTTTGCAACATGGCTGTACCTCCAGCAAAACACAGCGACCGACAAAAACAAGCGCCGGGGGCTGCCCCGGCGCTCGCGAGAAGACAGACACTATTGTTCGGCTTGCGCGGCCTGGATTTCTTCGACGCGCGTCTGGATTTCGGCGGCGGCCTGCTCAGCCGTCAGCACGCCGTTGATGACATCGTTCAGGATGACCGGCACGACCAGTTCCTGGTACACGCCGCCCACCAGACGCCCCTGCCCCTGCGCCAGCCCCCACCGGCTGAAGTTCGTCGCGCCTTCGGCAATCGTGTTGATCACCTCCTGGCTGTAGAAGTCACCGAGCGGGGCGCGCCGGTCTACGCCTGTCGGCAGCGTGCTCCAGCCTTCCAGATACAGTGTCGGGTTGTCTGCTGTGCCGCGGCGCATCGGGAACTTGCCTTCCGGCGCCACTGCCAGCCAATCCAGATAGCCTTCCGACAGCCAGAACTGCACAAACTGCACGGCTTCGGCGGGCGCGCTGGTGCTGATGCCCATCATGCTGACCTGCCCGTACTGGGCGGGCGCGCTGCCGCTGGGGCCAACAAAGGCGGGCACAAAGCCGCTGTTGCGCGCCAGGTACGCTGGGTCTTCGAGGCACTGCGCGCAGTTGGGCAGCGCGTTATCGCGCAGACCGGCCATTTCGTCCAGAATGAAGGGCGACCACACGACCATCGCGGCTTGCCCGGCGAAATACGTCGCGCGCGCGCCCGGCACATCCACCACGCCGGGAGGGCCAAAATTCGTCACCAGATCGGCGTAGAAGCCGATGGCCTCGACCATGGCCGGCGTGTTCAGCGTCACGACGCCGGCGTCGTCTGTCAACTGCACGCCGTTGGCCAGCGCGAAGTGCTCAAACGTCTGCTGTGTGAAGACAGCGGCAGGATCCGTCGCCAGCACGATGCCATAGAAGTTATTGTCCGGGTCGTGCAGCGCTTCGGCGGCGGCGCGGATGCTGGCATAATCGGTGGGCGCGGCCAGCCCGGCGGCCTCAAACAGGTCGCGGCGGTAGATCAGCAGTTGGCCCCAGCCGTCGGTCGGCACGCTGATGTAACCGCCCATGCCGTCCCCCACCAGCCCCAGCGCGCTAAAATTATCAACGCCCAGTTCGGTGATCACTTGCGTGGCGGCGGCGCTGCTCAAAATGCCGTCCGCGTACCACGCCCCCGCGTAATCCACCGGGTGGAACATCACGTCCGGCAGCGTCCCGGCGGCCAGATTGGCGGCCATCAGGCTGTCCAGAATGTCTTCGTTTGTCAGCACCAGCGAGACGCCGATGCCCGTCGCTTCGGTAAAGCGGTCAATGATCGCCTGCGTGGCGCGCGCGCGTTCCGGCTGTTCTTCCGTGCTCCAGAAGATCAGCGAGACGCCCTGAGCCGAGGCGATGCCCGACAGGCTCAGCAGTACCAGCAGCGAAAGTAAACCGAGAAGCAGATGTTTACGCATGGCTTTTTTCCTCTATTCACTTATTTGCTGAAAAAAGTTGTTGTGCTTGTCGCTCGCATTACACGATACGCCCTTCCTTTCCCTAAATCCTTCTCACAAGCGTTGTGGCCCGCTCGATGCACGCACCATGAGCTGCGGTGTGATCAGGCGTGTCGCCGCAGGCGCTTCGGGGTTGGCGATGCGGTGCAGCAGGATGCGTGTCACCTGCTGCCCGATCTCAAAAATTGGCTGATGCACGGTGGTCAGCCCCGGATGCATATGTTCGGCTATCGGGATGTCGTCAAAGCCACCGACTGCCACGTCGGTGCCTACCCGTAAACCGCGTTCCTGGATGACGCGCATCACCCCCAGCGCCATCAGGTCGTTGCCTGCCATGATGGCCGTCGGCGGCAGCGCCAGATTCAGCAGGGTCTCGGCGGCGCGGCTGCCCCCGCGCTCGTTGAGTTCCGCCTCTTGCAGCAGGTCATCGCTCACCGCCAGCCCCGCGCGCCGCATCGTTTCACTGAAGCCCTGCAAGCGGTAGTGCGTGAACATGATGTTGCGCGGCGGCATCACATACGCGATTCGCTTGTGGCCGAGATCGATAAAATGCTGTGTCAGCGCGCTTTGCCCGGCGATCCCGTCTACATCGATGTAATTGTAGTTTTCGACGCCTGTGGTGCGGCCAAAAACCACGAACGGCATCTCGGTCTGCGCGAGATACTGGATACGCGCATCGGCGAAACGTGCGCGGATCAGCGCTACGCCGTCCACGCGCCGTCCGGCGATCAGGCGGCGGTACACATCCAGTTCATCGGCGGGCGAATTAGGCGTCACCAGCAGCAGATCGAAGCGCGCTTCGGCGGCGGCTGTGCCCAGCCCGGCGACAAATTCGCTGAAAAACGGATCCGGGAAGCGCGGCCCGCTCATCGAAACCACCAGCGCCAGCGTTTGTGTGCGCTGGGTTTGCAGCGCGCGCGCTTGCAGATTAGGTTCGTAGCCCTGCCGCTGCGCTTCCTGCAAAATCAGTTGCCGTGTATCAACGTTCACATCGTCAAAACCGCCCAGCGCGCGCGACACGGTGGTAACAGAATATCCGGTGGCTTTGGCGATCGACTTTAAGGTTGCCGAGGCCATAAAAACACTTTTCGGTTAAAAAGAAACCATCCAAAACGTTTCGACTCTTCCTATTCATCGTATACCGAAACGTTTCGGATGTCAATCATATGCGTTATAATAGCCTCATACAGCCGCGCTGCGCGCAGCCTATGCCCTGTGTGCGGTCTAGAGGTCATTCCCTATGAGCGCTATTGAGACTCTGCGCAATCGTATCGATCTGACCAGCATCCCGTTTACCGATCGTGGCGCGCGCATTCTGCTTTTCCGGCAGGGGCATACGCTGGCGCTGCGGCTGGCCGAACGCTGGGAACAGTGGCAGGCGCAGGTCGGCCACTACCGCCAGCGCCCGCCGCTGATTGAGGATTTTTGCCTGCTCGATTCTGTGGGCGCGCCGCTCGAACTGACGGCAGAGACCTACCCACATGCCGTGCATTTGCACAGCGCGGCGGGCGTGTTTGACCTGATTTTTGTCGATGACGAGACATTGGCGCTGCGCCTGCCTGCCGGGCATATCGGCCTGCGCTTTGGCGCGCATCTCGAACACGGCCAGACAGACCGGCGCGGCGGCGTCCTGCGCGGCGTGCGGCAGGTCGCCTATACCACCAACGCGCGCATTGTGCGCAGCAGCATCGACCCCGCCGAAGGACGCCTCAACATCGCCCTGACGCTGCAAGCCGAAGACGGCGATATGCTGCTGCTGAACATCACGCCCGGCCGCGCCTTTAAGCGCGCGCTGCCGGATTTCGCCGACGCGCTGGCGCAGGCGCGCGCCCGCTGGCAAAAATGGTTCGCTGCGGCGCCGCCCGTGCTGCAAGCCTACCGCGCGCAGTACTACTATGCCTGGTGGGTCATGGGCATCAACCTGCTGGCCCCGCGCGATTTTTTCACGCGCGAGGCCTGCGCGCCCTCCAAAATTCACTATGTCGGCGTCTGGCACTGGGATCAGTTTTTCCACGCGCTGGCTTACCGCCACCGTGATACACGGCTGGCCGAAGATCAGATTCGCATCCTGCTCGATCATCAGCGCGCCGACGGCCTGCTGCCCGACGCCATCCACGACGAAGGGCTGGTGCTGCACCTGAGCAAACCGGTGGACGAAGACGTGACCAAGCCACCGCTGGCCGCCTGGGCCGCGCTCAAAATTTATGAAAAGTCGCAAAACGAGGATTTTTTGCAGGAAGTCTATGAGCCGCTGACGCGCTGGCACGGCTGGTGGCTGAATCACAGCCGTAACGCCAACGGCCTGTGCGAGTACCGGCACCCATTTTCGTCGGGGCTGGACGACAGCCCGCTGTGGGATGAGGGGCTGCCGGTTGTCGCCCCCGATCTCAATACGTATCTGTGCCTCCAGTGCGACAGCCTGGCGCGTATCGCCGAACTGATCGGGCTGGCAGAGGACGCCGCGCGCTGGCAGCAGCAGGCCGATACATTCGCCGATTTGATGCTGGCGCACCTGTGGGACGAGCAGCGCGGCTATTTCGCGGCGCTGTATCAAGGGCGCGCTGTGCCGGTCTTTACGCCTTTTCATCTGCTGCCGCTGTGGAGCGGCCGCCTGCCCCAGGCGCATGTCCGCCGTTTGCTGGCGCACCTGACCGACCCGGCGCATTTCTGGACAGATTACCCGCTGGCGACGGTTTCGCGCAGCGATCCCAAATTCGATGCGCGCCAGATGTGGCGCGGGCCATCATGGGTGAACATCAACTATCTGTTTATTGAAGCCCTGCGGCGTATCGGCCAGCCGGCGCTGGCGCAAAAACTGCGCCGCGACACGCTGGCGCTGCTGATGCGTCACGACGACATTTACGAGTACTACGATCCGCTCGACGGCACACGCCCGCCCAAAGCCGCGCCGATCTTCGGCTGGTCTTCGGCGGTGTTTATTGATCTGGCGATTCAGGAAAGCGCCGAGCGACTGGCCTTAGAGCCAGCCTGAACGCCGGAAGTAGCGGAACAGGATGGCGCAGGCCGTGATGGTTACCAGTAGAATCAGCGGATAGCCGAAGCTCCAGCGCAGTTCCGGCATAAATTCAAAGTTCATCCCATAAACGCCGGCGATCATCGTGGGAATGGCGACGATGGCCGCCCAGCCGGCGAAGCGCTTCGAGACCTCGTTCTGCGTAATCGAGATCAGCGAGAAATTGGCTTCCAGCGCCGTTGTCAGCAGTTCGCGCAGGATGTCCACCATTTCGTTCAGGCGAATCGCGTGGTCGTAAATATCGCGGAAGTAAGGCCGTGTGTCTTCGGGGATCAGATCGAAATCGAAGCGCGTTAAACGGTTGCAGATGTCGATCAGCGGCGAAATCGCGCGTTTGATGTCCAGCAGTTGGCGCTTCAGGTGGTAAATCTGGGCGGTGGTTTCGCGCGTGGTCTGCTGGCTAAAGATTTGTTCTTCCAGCGATTCGAGTTCTTCTTCCAGGTTCTCGATCACCGGGAAATAGTGATCGACGATCGAGTCCATCACGGCGTACAGGGCGAACCCTGGCCCCTTGCGCAAGAGATGCGGCGTGCTTTCGCAGCGCGCGCGCACATCGGAATAAGGTCGGGACGACCCATGCCGCACCGAAATCAGATAATTACTGCCGACAAAAAAGTGGGTCTCGCCGAAATCAATGCGCTGTTGGGCCGGGTTTTGCTGTGCCGTGCGCAGCACCACGAACAGGGAGTCGCCGTAGGTGTCGAGCTTGGGGCGCTGGTGCGCCAGATGGGCGTCTTCGATGGCCAGATCATGTAAACCAAACTGCTGCTGTACCTCTGCCAGCAGCCCGGCGCTGGGTTCGTGCAGCCCGATCCATATGAACATACCGGGTTCTTTCAACACCTGGCTGCTGTCTGCAATCGCGATATTCTTCATACGGCGGCCTTCGTGATACGCCGCACAGTTGATGATGGCGCTCATCTGCGCTGTCCTTTCAGCCCCCTGCGGTTGTGCTGCCCTAGCGTCGAGTGTCCTGAAAGCGCTGTGCCCTGTCCATGATTCCGGGTGTGCATTCGGTTTTGGGGCGGGTTGTGCGCGCTATAGTGGGCGCGGTATAGCGCGCCTGCACCGCTATCTGTCGCGCAAGGCCTAAAAAGCGCTCAGCGCCGGCTGGCCGCCCCGCCGCTGCCTTGCAGCGCCAGCGAAATGCCGATCAAAATTGTCGAAAGCACCAGAATCAGCGTCGAAATGGCGTTGATCTCTGGCGTGACCGACAATTTGAGCAGGCCGTAGACGAAAATCGGCAGCGTGGTGGCGCCCGGCCCGGTGTTAAAAAACGTAATCACGAAATCGTCCAGCGAGAGCGTGAAGGCCAGCAGCGCGCCGGCGATCACGCCCGGCAGAATCAGCGGGAAGGTGATGCGCCAGAAGGTCAGCCATTCGTTAGCGCCCAGATCGCGCGCCGCCTCTTCCAGGCGCGGGTTCATATCGGCCAGGCGCGCGCGCACGACAATCGTTACATACGAAATGCAAAAGGCCACATGCGCGATAATCACCGTGCCCAGACCGGGCTGCAAGCGCACGCCCGACCCGGTATGCAGATAATCAAACAGGATGCTGAAAAAGGCCGCCAGCGAAATGCCCTGTGTGATCTCCGGGATAACCACCGGCAGCAGCAGCAGGCCGTCGATGTAGCGCTTGCCGGGGTAATTGCCGCGCGCCAGGCTCAGCGCTACCATTGTGCCGATAATGGTGGAAATCACGGTCGCCGCCAGACCCACAATAATGCTGTTCCCCAGCGTTTCCAGCATGAGCGCGGTCGTAAAGCGCGCTTCTGTGCCAGCCACATTGTTAAAAATGTTGCTGTACCATTGCAGCGTAAAGCCGCGAAACTGCGCCAGTGAACGCGAATCATTAAACGAAAAAATCACCAGCAGCAGAATCGGCGCCCATAGAAAAAAATAGACGGCGATGGGGTTGAGCGCCAGCCCGAATTTGCCGATCCGCCGCAGCGCCATATCGGTGTTGATGACATACTCCCGTTCCAGCGGCGGGCGCGGCACAGCCACCTGCCCCACCAGCAGCAGACAGGCCGCCAGCGCCAGCCAGAAGCCGCTCTGAAAGGCGATGGCCGCGCCTTGCAGCAGCATCGCCAGCAGCATCAGCAGGCCAATGCCGAACAGCACCGCCTCCAGCCGCGCGTTGAAGCGGCGTAGCTGTGGCACGATCACACTCAGCAGTGTGGCGCTGCCGCCGACCACAATCGTCACCAGCAGAATTTGCGTGGGCGTGCGCAGCGCGGCGATGCCTTCTAACTGCACACCGTTGTAGGTAAGTTCGGGGGTTTGCGCCCAGGGCAGCAGGAAAAACGCCCCCAGCAGCGCCAGCGCCACGACAAAACTCACGTAATCGACAAAGGGCAAGCGGCGCGCGTGGACGCCGCGAAATTCGGTGGTGTAAATCGCCATCTGCTCAGCCCTCTCTGTCGCCAAAACGCACATAAATCAGCAGCGAGATCATGACCATCGCCATCATGACCATCGAAAAAGCCGCGCCACGCGGCCAGTTGCCCGCCGACCCGCGAAACTGCGCCGTGATCAAATTGCCGATCATCAAGCCCTGTGTGCCGCCCATCAAATCGGGCGTGACAAACGCGCCGATGGCCGGGATGAACACCAGAATGCAGCCGGCGATCACGCCCGGCAGCGTCATCGGGAAGACCACGCGCCAGAAGGCGAACCAGTCGTTGGCGCCCAGATCGTGCGCCGCCTCAATATAATGAAAATCAAAACGCTCGACCGAAGCGTAAATCGGCAGCACCATAAAGGGCAAAAAGCCGTACACCAACCCTATCAGCACCGCCCCCTGCGTGAACAGCAGTTCCAGCGGCTCTTGAATCAGACCGGTTTGCAGCAGCAGCCCGTTGATCGTGCCGTTAGCGGTGTTGCCCAGAATGCCGATCCAGGCGTAAGTGCGCACCAGAAAGTTCGTCCAGAAGGGCAAAATCACCAGAAACAGCGTGAACTGGCGCAGAAACGCGCTTTTGCGCGTGCTGATGAAAAAGGCCAGCGGATAACCGAGCAGCAGGCACAGCAGCGTCGTCAGAAAGGCGATCCACACCGAATCGAGCACGACAGGGAAATAGATCGCGCCGAACACGTCGGCGTAGCCGCGCAGTGTGAAAGGAAGCTGTGCCCCGCCGCGCGCCGGTGTCATGAAGCTGATGACCAGCACGATAAGCAGCGGCAGCAGGAAAAAAATGCCCAGCCACAGAATCGCGGGCAGCGACAGCCAGAGGCCGCTGCGTTTTTCTCCCGGACGATAGCGTAAATTGGCGGCCACGTTCCCCTCCTGATGCCATTGACCTAGCAGGGGCGACGCCTGCGTCGTCCCTACACCCTGACGATACGTTCGAAGCGGCTGTTATTCGCCGCCGAGATACAGGCGCAAATCACATACGCGCCGGAAGCCCATTTTCTGATACAGCGGATAGCCCATGCGCGAGGCTTGCAGGATAGCGACGTGATAGCCCGCCGCGCGCCCTTCGTGACAGGCTTTGAGCGTCATGGCGCGCCCCAACCCCCGCCCACGCGCGCTTTCCAGCGTGGCGATGTTGTAGATGCCGGCCACGCCCGCCGCCAGCCAGACCTGCGCACAGGCCACCGCTTCGCCGTTGAGCAGGCCAAGATAACGCGGGGCGACGCCTGCGCCGCTCAGCCCGCGCGCGTTTTCCAGTTCGTAGATGTTGTGAATTTGATCGGGGTCGATGTCGTTCGCCCGCGCCGCCAGTTCTACCCACTGCCGCAGCCGATGAGAGTTGTCTACGGCTGCGATCTCGAACGCATCGAGGACAGGCACGCTTTCCGGCAGCCGCGCCAGCTCCAGCGCCATGCCCGGCACGCCGCCGACATCGCGCAGGCCGTGCCGCCGCAAATGGTCGCCCAGATCGGAAGGGCGCGTGGCCGGCCCTGTCCACCAGAAAAAAGGCGTGCGGAAATAGGCGGCGCTTTCTTCGACAGCCGGGTCAATCTGGCTGATAGTCAACTGGGCATTAAAGATGGCGTTGAACAACGGATGGGCGACAGGCGTAGCGAAGCGCTGTAAATGCGCCTCACGCACGACATCGCTGCCCGCTAATTCACCGTAGCGCAGCCAATAGCTGCTCATGTTGGCTTCCAGCGCCTGCCAAACGGCGTTTTCGTTACTGAGATCGGTCAAAAGCGCGTTCATAAGTTTTTTCGCCGGCGGAAAAATATTCGCCCACGATGTTAATGCGCGCCGCCGCTTTCGGCAAAAAATGATCATTTACGGCTTTTTTACAAAAGTTGCGCGGCAGTTGCGCTGATTGCCGCGCAACTTTTTACGTCTTTCACGGACTGAGTCGGCGTAAGTGAGATGATGAAGTGAATGTCAAGGAGTACAGGCAATGTTTGCAATAAAACGTCTGATGTTGATCGCGCTGGCGCTGGCGGCGCTGGCTTTTGGGGCCTTCGCTGTTGCGCAGGACGACGATACGCCGGTGCAGCTTCTCGGCGCGATCAGCGAAATGACCGTCGATACGATCACGGTGAACGGCGTGCTGGTGGATGTTTCTGGCGCGCAGCTCAACACCGCGCTGACAGTCGGCGCGGTGGTGCGCGTGGAAGGCTGGCTCAGCGGGAGCACCGTCATCGCCTGGGAAGTCAACGGCGTAGATGACGACGTCTGGCAGCCCGGCGAAGTCGAATTGGTCGGCACGCTGACCAGCTACACAGGCACGACGATGGTAGTCGGCGGCCAGAGCATCGACGTCAGCGCGGCGCAGATCGGCGCGGGTGTCGTGGTGGGCGCGCGCGTCAAAGTTCACGCGACATTGGTGAACGGCGCGTGGGTCGCGCGTGAAGTCGAAGTCTTCGCTATGCAGGGTAATGCCGATGATGATACGCCGGGCGACGACGGCATGATGGACGACGACGAATTTGAACTTGTCGGCACGCTGGAACAGATCGGCACCCAAACGATTGTGGTCTCCGGCCAGACGATCAGCCTTGTCGGCGCCGAAGTCGAAGACCCGCTGCTGGTGGGCGTGCTGGTCAAAGTGCATTTGACGCTGGTGGACGGCGTGCTCACCGCGCGTGAAGTCGAACTGGCTGATCGTCAGATGGGCGTTGACACCATTATCATCGGCGCGGTCACGGAAATGGACGACGACAGTGTGACGATCAACGGCGTGGTCATCATCATGTCGCCGCGTGAACTGCAAGGCGTGCAGGTCGGTGTTGTGCTGCGCATCGAAGCGCACACCCGCGCCGATGGCACAGTCATGGCTGTGCATGTGGAATTCGAAGGCGATGACGACAACAACGACGACAGCGGCAATGACAATGCGCTGGGCACGCCGAGCATCAGCGGGCAGCGCGCCATCGAAATCGCGCTGGCCGTGTACCCCAACGCCACAGTGCTGCGCCTGGAACTGAAGATCGAGTTTGGCGGCATCCTGGTGTGGCAAGTGCGCCTGAGCAACCGCATCGAGATGAACATCGACGCCACCAGCGGCAATATTCTGACGATTGACCGTCCCGGCCAGGATGATGACGACAACGGCGGCAGCAGCAGCGACAATGGCAGCGATAACAGCAGCGACAACGGCGGCAGCAGCAGCGACAACGGCGGCAGCAGCAGCGATGACAGCGGCAGCAGCAACAACAACAACAACGATGACCACGGCAATGATAACGACGACGACGATAACGACGACGACGATGGCGGCATGGGCGGCTAAGCGTTCTCCCCACGGTTAGGCGCTATAACGCACCCCCTGTGCCCACAAGTTGGCGCAGGGGGTTTATTTTTTTCAGGACGGGTTTTAGGCGGCCATCAGGGGTGGGATAAGCGGCGCTGTTCGATCAACGGGGGGCGGCGCGCGGCGCAGCAGGTCGCGCAGCGCCAGCTGGCGGCTAGCGCGGTTTTCAGGTTCGAGCAGCCAATCGAGGACGCTGGTTTGCAAATCTGATTGGTGCGGCATCACTGCGCCGCTTTGTCAGTGAGCGTGCGTGAACGTGTACTTCTATTGTACACCCGCTGTGGCGATTCAGTACATCTGTTCGGATGCTCGCTGCTACACCCTCAACCTTACAAAACATTTAGTACACACACTAGTATTAAGAAAAGCCTTCAGTGTAGTGCCTAATGACACGTTGAGATGATGACAATCGACATAGAGCGTTTCAAAAGATAGTGCTTTAATGAAATAATATATCTTTTACGCACCACGACGGCCTGCGACGATGGAAGTTTTCTTCGTTCCGGTCGGTGACAAGTATTTGCTGTACGCGCCGCTGCACAGGCTTAGCGCCGTCCTTAACCAATCCGCCCTCCGTTCGCTGCGTGACGCCTTGCGCACCAACGCCGACTCCCCCCCCGCGCTGAGCGCCATCGTCCAAAAACTGAGAGATAACGCCCTGCCTATGCCTGGCGCGCGGCGCGGCGCTCTGCGCGACGGCCTGCCGCCGCAGCCGATGTTTTTGGGGCTGATCCCCACGCGCGGCTGTAATCTGGGCTGCCCGTACTGCGATTTCGCCGCGCCCAAAACGCGCAGCGCGGTGATGGACGTGGCGCTGGCGCGCGACGCCATCGACGCTTATCTACGCCTGCTGGCCGAAGGCGGGCATACACGCGGCGAAGTGCATTTTTTCGGCGGCGAGCCGTTTTTCGCACCCAGAGTCGTGCATTTCGCTGTCGAATACGCGGCGGCGCGCGCGGCAGCGGCGGGCATTACGCTGCGCTTTGAGGCCACCAGCAACGGCCTGTACAGCGCGGCGCGCGCCCGCTGGATCGCCAGCCGCTTCGATACGGTGGTGCTCTCGCTGGATGGCCCCGCCGATATTCAGGAACGCCAGCGCCCGTCGATCAACGGCCAGGCGGCGGCGGCGGCGGTGATTCGCAGCGCCGAAATTTTTTCGGAAAGCGATGTCGAACTGGTGCTGCGCGCCTGTGTCACGCACCAGAGCGTGCAGCGTATGCCAGAAATCGCCGCCTGGTTCGCTCAAAAATTCCGCCCCAGCACGGTTTGTTTCGAGACGCTCAAACAATCGCCGTTTTCAACGGCGTCTGCATTTTTACCCCCCGACCCCTACGATTTCGCGCGCTATTTTGACCGCGCGGCGCAAATTCTGGCAGCTTACGGCATCCAGACGGTGTTTTCGGGCGCGGATCTGCGCGGTGTGCGCGCCAGCTTTTGCCCGGTGGGCAAGGACGCGCTGATCGTCTCGCCGGATGGCGCGGTGGCGGCCTGCTATCTGCTGGAAAAAGACTGGCAGCAAAGCGGGCTGGATATGCATCTCGGCTGGCTGCGCGCTGGCCATTTCGCCCTGGACGCAGCGGCCATCGAGCGGGCGCGTGGGCTGGCGGTGGAAAATAAGCCGCTGTGCGCCAACTGCCTGTGCCGGCTGCACTGCGCGGGCGGCTGCCATGTCAGCCACGATACCGCGCGCGCGCCGGGACATTTCGACGAGGTGTGCATCCAGACACGGCTGATTACAACGGCGGCGCTGCTGCGCCAGAACGGACAACACGCGCTGGCTGACGCCTGGCTGGCGGACGGCGCGGCGCTGCACGCCACTGCTGCTCAATCGTCGGATCGCCTCATCAGGGGGAAGCGATGACCCTAACCCGCCAGGGGGCTGCCGTGCGCAGTCCCGCCCATCTCCGCTGGTTACAGGACGCCGGGCAGCTTCTCGTCGTCGATGAAAAGGCGCGCCGCGCCCACGTTTTGCGCGGACACGAGGCGGCGCTGTGGACATGGTTCACGCTCGGTTACAGCTATGACAAAGCGCTGCACCTGCTGGCCGCCGCGCTCAAGTGCCCGCCCGCGCAGGCCGAAGCAGCGCTGCGCGAACTGCTGCACTCATGGCAAACACTGGGGCTGCTGGAGGAGGCGCGCGATGGCGAATCTGGTGATTAGCGGCGTGTGCGCGCTGCGCTGCCCCTACTGCTTTGCCGAAGAACATCTGGCGGCGCTCAAAGCGCGCGCTGTGCCGCTGTTTATTTCGCCAGAAATTTTTGAGCAGCGCCTCGACTTTTTGCAGCGCTCCGGCATCCCGGAAGCGCGTTTGATCGGGGGCGAACCCACGCTGCACCCGCAGTTCGCGCAGTTGGTGGCGCGGGCAGTGGCGCGCGGCTTCAAAGTGATGGTGTTTTCGCACGGGCTGATGCCGGAACGCGCGTTAGCCGCGCTGGAAGCCCTGCCGCTGCAACAGTGTACGGTGCTGGTCAACATGAACGCCACGCGCTACCCCGCTGACACTGCCCGGCGCGACAAAGAACACGCGCGGCGCGCCGAAACGCTGCGGCGGCTGGGCGGGCGGGCGCTGCCCGGCTTCACGATTTACACGCCAGATTTTGACCTCGATCCGCTGCTGGCGGCCATCAACTCTACCGGCTGCCAGCAAATGATCCGCTTAGGCGTGGCACAGGCCATTTTTGCCGGCCACAACCAGTACATTCATCCCAAACAGTATCCTTATATCGCGCACAAAATCGCGCGCTTCGCTGTCAAAGCGGCCCAAGCGGGCGTGACGATCAGCTTTGACTGCGGCTTTGTCCCCTGTATGTTCAGTGATGCAGATCTGGCGGTGCTGCGCCGGGTGAAAGCCGACGCGCAGTGGCATTGCAGCCCGATCCTGGACATCGACATCGACGGGCGTGTCGTTCACTGTTTCCCGCTGACAGGCACAGCGCAAACGACACTTGAGAGCACAGCGGATGCGGCGAGTCTGCGCGCGGCGTTAGCCGAACAAAGCGCGCCTTACCGGATGGCGGGGATTTACCGCGACTGCGCGACCTGCGCGCTCAAAGCGAGCGGCGCGTGTGCCGGCGGCTGCCTCGCCATGACGCTGCGGCGCTTCCAGCAAACGCCGTTCCAGGTGACGCCGCCGGCAGAGCGCAGCACAGTTTAGCATCGTATCTCTCCCAATTAGCTGAATCCGGCGCGGCATTTTTTGCGCCAGAAAGGCATTAACGACCAAAGGAGTTGATTATGTCAGACGAACTTAAACCGGAAGGGCAAACAGAAGAACAGCCCGAAGTCTACGCCGTCAGTCAGGACGACACCCTGCAATTTAACCGCCGCACCTTCCTGGAAATGGCAGGCGTCGCGGCGGCAGGCGTCGCCATCACCACCGCCGCCAGCCAGGTGCTGGTGACGGATCCCGATATCGAGCAGCGCGCTACCGCTACCGCCACGCGCACCCCGCGCCCTGTCCCCACCGCGCGCCCCTGCACGCTCAGCACTGATGAAGACTTGATCGGTATCTACGTCGGGCCGGGGCGTAACCGCGCTATCCGCGACTACCTGCCGCGCAACACCGATTTCCCGGTGTTGGGGCAGGCCGAAGCCAGCGACGGCACGCTCTGGTGGCGCATTCAATATCGGAACTTCGAAGAGTCGTGGGTTGCCGACGAGGACGTAACCACCAGCGGCGACTGTGAAAATCTGCCCGGCGTGCCGACGCCGCCGGTGCGCACGCCGACCGGCCCGCGCGCCACCGCCACGCCGCGTCCTGGCCCAACCGCGACGCCTGTGCGCGGCACACCCGGTTCGCCGCCGTCCAATGTGAATGGCGCCAGCTACACCGAAAGCGGCCGGACATTTTATCTGCCCTGCGGCTCGCCGCTGCCCGCCAACGCAGTCTGCATCTGTAACTGCGTGTGCGGCTGCGACGGCGTTTGTAGCTGCGACGGCTACTGCGGCTCTTACGGCCACTACTGGTATCCCAACTAAAGAAGCACGCATCCGCAAGGGCGACTCACGAGCCGCCCCTGCGGAAACCATTAAGATAAGAATAGAGCACCGACAAGGAGCGCGCGCTATGGAACTGTACACCATCCCGTTGAACAGCGACGCCGGAAAATTCATCCTCTACCGCCCGCGCATCGCGCTGGCCTTTGTCGGCAACCGGCCGCTGGCCGAAATCGCCCAAGCCTTCGCGCGCGGCGAAACACCGGCTGTCAGCGCGGAGGTGCGCCAGTTCCTGGAAAATATCGGCTTTTTTAAAGACGAATTTACGCTTCCCGAATACCTGTACCCCGCGTTTCGCCCCGCCACCGCCGTGCTCCTGCTCACCAACCAGTGCCAACTGCGCTGCACCTACTGCTACGCCGCGGCGGGCGAATTCCCGCGCGAAGAACTGACGCCCGAACTGGGCAAAACGGCGATTGATTATGTCTGCGAACAGGCGCAGGCCGCCGGTTTTCCACACTTCGAAGTCTCGTTTCATGGCGGCGGCGAACCGACTTATCACTGGCATGTTTTGCAGCAATGCGCCGATTACGCGCGCAGCAAAGCGCTGCCCGCCAAACTCTCGCTCACGTCTAACGGCCTCTGGTCGCCCGCACAGGCCCAATGGATTATCGCCAATCTCGACGGCGTCAGCCTCTCGGTCGATGGCAGCCCGGCCACGCAAGACCAGCAGCGTCCCCTGATTGGCGGGCGCGGCTCGTCGGAATTCGTGCTGCGCGCGATCGCCGCGCTCGACAGCCACGACTTCCCCTACGGCATCCGTATGACGGCCACCGCGCCCTTCACACAGCTTGCCGAAGACGTGCGCTACCTGTGCGAAAACACGCACTGCCGTTCGATACAGGTGGAACCGGCCTTTAACATCACACGCGGCGGGCACGGCCTGCCGGTCGAAGCCGAAGCGCGCGCCTACGTCGAAAATTACCTGGCAGCCTACGACATCGCCAGCGCCGCCGGCCGGCGTTTGCATTATTCCGGCGGGCGCGCCGGCATGGTCACCACCACTTTTTGCACCGCGCCTTATCAAGCGCTGATTGTCAACGCCAACGGCGATCTGGTGACCTGTTACGAAGTCGCCAGCCCGCTGCACCCACTGGCGCGCCTTTCGACCATTGGCCGCATCGAAAACGGCGATGTGCAGGTCAACGCCGCCGCGCGCGCGCGTTTGCATGACCTGATGGCCGCCCGCCGCAAAAGCTGCGAAGGCTGCTACTGCTACTGGTCATGCGCCGGCGACTGCTACGCGCGGGCCTTCGGGCGCGGCGCCAACGGCCATCTTGTCCACAGCCAGCGCTGTGACATCAACCGCGCCATCACCCAGGGCATACTGCTGCGCCTCATGGCGCGCAGCGGCGGCATCTGGCGCGGCGAAACGATGACCCTGTGAGGAACACCATGCTGCACAGCCGTTTTGTCATCATTTCGTGGTGGTCGAACTGTCTGGCGCTGGCCTGCATCCAGCGTTTGCTGGCGCACGCGCCGGGACGCCCGCTGATCGTCGTACAGGCCGGCAAATCGCCGCAGCAGCGCGAACGTCTGCGTCGCGCCCTGCCCCCCGGCGTGCAAGAATTACATTATCCCGAAAACGCCCCGGCGGAACACAGCCGCGTGCTGGCCGCCGTCGCTTGCGATTATCTGCGCTGCGAATCTGGCCTGTGGTTTATCGATCATGACGTATTTTTACAGGCCGCCGCCGCCGATTGGTTCGCCGCTGCCGACCAGCGTTTCGCCGCCGCCGACACGGTGCTGTGTGTGGCTGCCGGCGCGCGCCAACACGCCATCACCCAGCCGGCCTTCTGGCTCTCGCCGCAGCGCCTGCCCGCCCACATCGCCTGCTTCGACCCCATCCCCTTTCACAGCGGCAAAGAAGCGCAGCGCCCCGATCTCTACCGCTTCGACGGCGCGCTGCGAATGCCGCAAAAAGACACCCTTGTGCAAGCGCGCGACGATCTCGCCGCCCGCGGGCAGGTCGCCACTTACAGCGATTTCCCCGCCCATCAGCATCTCGGCGGGCTGTTCATGTTCGCTGGCCCGCTCGATTACCCGCCGCAGTTCCACGACTGGATGCGCAGCACCGCGCGCCAGTTCCTCGACTTTTACGCCACCTGCCCGCCGCACTGGCTGGCGCTGGAAGACCCGGTGCTGCTGCGGCGCGTCTATGAATTCGCGGAGGCGCTGCATGTCCGATGACCGTTTCGCCTTCGAAAAATTCGCCCCGCGCGCCATGACCTTCAGAATCAGCCGCCGCCAGTTCTGGTCGCTGCTGTGGACACGCTACAGCGTGGCGCGGGCAGCCACTTACGGTGGCGACGCGCTCAGCCTTGAAGCGTTGTGCCAGTGGCCGGATGAACAATTAGCGCAGCTCATGCCCGGCATCCTGCCCGGCTGCCAGATCACGCTGCAAGACGGCTTTGTCTGCGGGCAAATGCCCGGCGGCAGCCTGCTGCGCCTGTTCCCGCACGATTCGCCCGCGCTCACCACCTTTAACCTGATGAACGGCTACACCACGCTGGCTGAAATCGCCGCCGAACTCACGCGCGTGCTGGCGTGGGACGAAGCGCACAGCTTCGCCTATACGCGCGGCCTGTTCTTGTCACTGGTGCTGGCGGGCGTCTGCGCGCCGCGCAACATGCCATGAGCGCCGAAACGTTCCGCCCACTCGCGCCCGATACGGCCATCTTCCGCTGCGATTTGCCAGCCTACAGCCTGTTTTACGCGCCTGGCTATCTGGTCGTCGTGCCTGCCGCCCAGGCCGAAGCCTTCGCGCGCGAATCCGCCGGCTGCGCGCGTACCCCCTTGGCGCAGGCACTCGTGCGACGTGCCCAGGCCGCCCTTGCCGCCCAGCGCGCTCTCTACCAACAGCCTTATCGCCCCGTCTGCCTCACCCTGTACCTCAACAACCGCTGTCATCTGGCCTGCACCTACTGCTTCGCCCTGCCCGCCCGTCCCCAGGCCGATACCCCGCGCCTCTCGCTTCAGGCTGTCCAACGCGCCGCCGAACATGTCGCGGAAAACTGCCGCGCGCGCGCCCTGCCCTTCACACTGGTGCTGCACGGCGGCGGCGAACCCACGCTCGATTGGCGGCTGGCCGAAGACATTCTCGGCACAGCCGCCGCCGCAGCCGCGCCGCTGCCGCTTTTCCGCTACATCGCCACCAACGGCGTGGTCTCCGAACAGCGCGCGCACTGGCTGGCGCAGCGTTTCGACCTCATCGGCCTTTCCTGCGACGGCCCGCCGGACATCCAGGCGCAGCAGCGCCCGCTCGCCAACGGGCAAAGCAGCGCCCCGTTTGTCGAACGCACGGCGCAGATTTTGCGCGCGCAGGGCACAGCCTTTCACGTGCGCGTCACACTGACCGCCGCCACGCTCGCGCGCCAGCCCGAAATCGCCGCTTACCTCTGCGAGCAGATCCAGCCGCAGGAAATCCACGTCGAACCCGTGTATGGACTCGGACGCGGTCAGCCGCTCAGCGAACAGCATGTAGACGACTTCGTAAACGGCTTTTTCGCCGCGCGCGCGCTGGCGCAGACCTACGGCATCGCCTGGCGCACCTCCGGCAGCCGCCCGCAAGACATACACGGCGCCTACTGCAATGTCTGGCGTGATGTGCTGCATCTGCTGCCCGGCGCTGCGGTCACCGCCTGCTTCGCCGCCACCAACGCGCAGCAGGCGCAGAACGTCGCACTCGGCAGCGTCCTGCCCGATCCCCAACGAGTGCGCGCGCTGCGTGAGCAACTGCGCCGCGCCCCCGCGCCCTGCGCCGACTGCTTCAACCGCTTTCACTGCGCGCGCGGCTGCCCGCAGTACTGCCCGCTGGATGAGCAGGCCGCGTTCCCCGCCGCGCGCTGCCAGGCACAAAAAGCGCTCATCTTTGCCCATCTGCAAGCCACTGCCGCCGCGCTTTATGCGCGTTCCCCCGCTATCGGCGGCCAGGAGATCGCCCTATGAACGCTTTCGACGCTTTTTTCCAAGATGCTCCTGCCGCCGTTGATGTGCCCGCCGTGCGCCGTGACTGGCAGGCGCTGAACGGCGCGTACAACGTCAACCAATGGCTTTTGCCGCTGCCGCCCTGGGCCAAGCGCCCTTACGAACATGCCGGCGGCGAAGCATGGCGCCTCTTGCAGACCGATCTGGCGCAGAACGACAGCGAGTCCCCGATGTGCATTTATCTGCACGCGCCGTTTTGTTCCAGCAAATGCGGCTTTTGCGACTGTTATTCCTTCAAACTCGGCGCGCGCCAGCGTGAACATATCCAGCAGTACGTCGATCGCCTCTGTTATGAACTGTGTCTGTGGAGCGCGCTGGGCAGCCTCAAGCGCCGCCCGATCGCCAGCGTGCATCTGGGCGGGGGCACGCCGACGTTTTTGGGCGCGGCGGCGCTGGAACAGCTCGCCGACTGCTGCAAAGCCCACTTCAATATCACGCCGACTACCGAATGGGCGCTGGAATCCAACAGCACGGCGCTGACGCCCGAAGTGATCGACGCCATGCACCGTATCGGCTACCGGCGGCTGCATCTGGGCGTGCAAACGCTGCAAGACCCGGTGCGCAGCACCATAGGCCGCCGTCGTTCCGCCGCCGATATGCTCCAGAAGATCGAAACGACGCTGGCGCTCGGTTGGGTGGTGAGCGTGGATTTGATCTGCGGGCTGCCGGGGCAAACGCTCGCTGGTTTTATCGCCGGACTGCAAGCGCTGCTGGCGGCGGGGATAGATGGCGTGTCGCTCTATGAACTGTTGATTTATCCGCAGAATTATAAGTGGGCGCGGCGGCACGGCCTGACGGAACGCGGCCACGAAAGCAACTTCTGGATGTTTGTGGCGGGGGCACATCTCTTGGAAGCGCACGGCTTGCGCAAGAATTTGTTCAACCATTGGGCCGGCGCGCGCGACGCCAATGTCTATTTTACGTTTCCGCAGCGCGGCGAAGACCTGCTGGCGGTGGGCACCATCGCCGACGGCGTTTTCGGCGATTATCATTATCGCCACCCGCGCTATACCCCGTATATGGAGACCGCGCTGTTTGGCGCGCCCGGTTTGCAGGGCGGGCTGCGCCGTAATCCGCTGGAGGAGCGCGTGAAACCGCTGGCGACGCCCGTGCTTTCTGGCCGCCTATCCGCAGAAATCGCAAGGGCTATCGAAGCGCAAAGTGGGCTGGTCACGCGCTGGCAGGCATTCGGGTTACTGCGCGCGGATGCGGCGGGCGGTTTCTGGCTGACACCGAGCGGCAGTTGGTTCGCGGGCAATATGGTGGCGGAGGTCACGGCGGCGCTGGCCGAACCGCAGCCGGCGTGACCACACGGGGGACGCGCGCGATAACCTCACCCCCTGCCCCCTCTCCTTGTGCGGGCCTGATCTGTGAGTGTGGACGCGCCACTGGACGATTCCCCTTCAAGCTCGTGCGGCAAATCCGTTAAGGCTGGGGCAGCGGACAAAGACCCTCGAAAGCTATCGTGCTGGCCAGAGGCGACAGGGTGCTGCCGGCATAAACTTGCCCCTTGCGCTTCTACATAATTTAGACTAAACTAAAAATCATACTCAGGCAATTTAAATCCAATAGGAGCAGCTATGCGACCTGTGATTGTTCGTATGTTTATGCTATTGACGCTGGCCGGGCTGGCAGCGTGCGCACCCGCGCCGGCGGCCAATGTCCCCGTCGGTGTTATCGCGGTCACGACTACGACGGGCATGATCGCCGATGTGGTGCGCAATGTGGGCGGCGAGCATGTGCAGGTGACGGCGCTGATGGGCGCGGGGGTCGATCCACACCTGTACCGCGCGACGGAAAGCGATGTGAATGCGCTCTCCAGCGCGCAGATGATTTTCTATAATGGTCTGCATCTGGAAGCGCGTATGGCCGATGTGCTGGAGCAGATCAGCGGCAAGCCGGTGGTGGTGGTCGCAGAGGCGCTGCCCGCCGAACTGATTATGACCAAAGAGGGCTACGACGCGCCCGATCCGCACATCTGGATGGATATTTCGCAGTGGGCGCTGGTGGCCGGGTTGGTGCGGGATGAGTTGATGGCCTTTGACGCGGCCAATGCGGACGATTACCGCGCCAATGCGGAGGCTTATATTGCGCGGCTGACTGCGCTGCACGCTTACACGCTGGAGCAGGTCGCCAGCATTCCCGCACAACAGCGTGTGCTGGTGACGGCACATGATGCATTCCAGTATTTCGGGCGCGCGTATGGCATTGAGGTGTTCGCGCCGCAGGGTATCAGTACGGTGACGGAAGCGGGCGTGGACGACATTCGGCGCACGATTGATCTGGTGGTCGAACGCCAGATTCCGGCGATTTTTGTAGAAACGAGTGTGCCGCCGAACGTGATTGACGCGATTGTCGAGGGCGCGGCGGCGCGCGGGGTGACGATTAGTATCGGTGGTTCGCTGTATTCCGACGCGATGGGCGACGCGAATACGGCGGACGGTACGTATGAGGGGATGCTGCGCCATAATGTCGATACGATTGTGGGCGCGCTGCGCGGAGGTTAGAGTGGTGTCTGAATATCCGATTCACGTTGAAGATTTGACGGTCGCGTATCATGATGAGCCGGTGCTGTGGGATGTCGATCTGCAAGTGCCGGAGGGTACGCTGATGGCGATTGTCGGCCCGAACGGGGCGGGCAAGAGTACGCTGATAAAGACGATTCTGGGTCTGATGGAACCGGCTGCTGGGCAGGTGTTGATCTACGGTCAGGGGTATGCGCAGCAGCGGCAGCAGGTGGCCTATGTGCCACAGCGCGGCAGCGTGGATTGGGATTTCCCGACGAGCGCGCTGGATGTGGTGATGATGGGGTGCTATGGGCGGCTGGGCTGGTTTCGGCGTCCGGCGGGCCGCGAACGGGCGGCGGCGCGGGCGGCGTTGGAGCGGGTGGGGATGCAGGATTTCGCCGCGCGCCAGATCAGTCAGCTATCGGGCGGGCAGCAGCAGCGGGTGTTTCTGGCGCGGGCGCTGGTGCAGGATGCGCGCATTTATATGATGGACGAGCCGTTTCAGGGTGTGGATGCGCTGACAGAAAAGGCGATTGTGAGCGTGCTGCAAGACCTGCGGGCGCAGGGGCGCACAGTGGTGGTGGTGCATCATGATCTGGACAGTGTGCCGCAGTATTTTGATCGTGTGCTGCTGCTGAATGTGCGCGCGGTGGCGGCGGGGCCAGTGGCAGAGGTCTTTACGCCGGAAAATATCCGCATTACTTACGGGGCGAAGGTGAAATTGGCGCTCAAGAATGGGAACGGGCATTAGGCGGATACACGCTTCAACCTCACCCCCCGACCCCCTCTCCATGTGCGGGGCTTTAGGGTGAGGGCGGACGCGCCACATGGAGAGGGGGAGACGAGTCGCGGCGTGGGTACGCCTTGCCGAAGGACGTGTAAGATGAATCTGTTGGAATTTATTTCGCTGGTGTTCAGTGATTATACGGTGCGCACGGTGACGATGGGCGCGGCGGTGCTGGGGCTGGTGAGCGGTGTGCTGAGCACGTATGCGGTGCTGCGCAAGCAGAGTTTGCTGGGCGACGCGATGAGTCACGCGGCGATGCCGGGGGTGGTGCTGGCGTTTATGCTCACCGGGGCCAAAGAGCCGCTGCCACTGTTGATCGGGGCGGGGCTGGCGGGCTGGTTGGGGGCGCTGTTGGTGATGCTGGTGGTTACGCAGACGCGCATCAAGGCGGACAGCGCGCTGGGCATTGTGCTGGCGGTGTTTTTCGGCTTTGGGCTGGTGCTGCTGACGAGTTTGCAGAGCAGCGGCAGCGCGCAGCAGGCGGGCTTGAACAAGTTTCTGTTCGGGCAGGCGGCGGCGCTGGTGTTGGACGAGGTGCTGCTGATGGCGGGGTTGGGCGGGGGCGCGCTGCTGCTGGTGGCGCTGTTGTGGAAGGAATTTAAGCTGCTGAGCTTCGACCCCGATTATGCGGCGACTCTCGGTTTCCCCGTGCGGCGGCTGGATATCATGCTGACGACGCTGATCGTGGTGGCGATTGTGATTGGGCTGCAAACGGTGGGCGTGGTGCTGATGAGCGCGATGCTGGTGGCGCCGGCGGCGGCGGCGCGCCAGTGGACGGATAAGCTGGGCAGGATGGTGCTGCTTTCGGGCGCGTTTGGGGCGCTGGCGGGTATCGGCGGCATTTTTGTCAGCTACGATGTCGAAAATCTGCCGACGGGGCCGGCGATTGTGCTGTGCGCCAGCGCGCTGGTGGCGGTGTCGCTGTTGTTTGCGCCGAATCGCGGGCTGGTGGCGGGCTGGTGGCGGGCGCGCCGCAGTCGTCAGCGGCTGCGCGCGGCGGCGGTGCTGGAGGCGCTGTACGTCATGGGCGAACATCACGGCGATGCGCTGCACCCGCATACGCTGCGCAGTTTGCAGACGGCGCTTCCCGGCAAGGATGTGCAGCGCGCGCTCGGCCAGCTTCAGGGCGAGGGTTATGTGTTTCATAACGCGGACGGCCAATGGGGGCTGACGCAGGCCGGCGCGGAAACGGTTGAAACGCTGCTGCGCGAGACGGCGCGGGAATAAAATATGCCCCTGTCTGGGCAGCCCGCTGGCGAGTACGCGGTTTAACCTCACCCCCTGGCCCCCTCTCCAGGTCAGGAAGGTTGGAAGCGCCGCAGACGCGCGACCTGGAGAGGGGGAAGAACGCGCGACCTCTGCGCCCAGGCGGGTTCAGAAACGTGGGCGCGGTGTGCGAAGGTCGATGACGAGCTGCTGATGTGCTGGTATAGTCTTGTGGGCGATAATCAGCGCGAATACAGACAAAGGATTATTGAACGTGGACATGGCATTTGGGGCGGCGGGCTTCGCGCTGGCGGCGGCGGCGGTCTGGGGCGCAGGCGATTTCAGCGGGGCGATCGCGGCGCGGCGGGCGAATGTTTCCGGTGTGCTGGTGATCGCGCATGGTACGGGGATGGTGTTTTTGGTGGCGATTGCGCTGCTGCGCGCCGAGCCGCTGTTGGATGGCGCGCAGTTCGTGTACGGCGTTGGGTCGGGGCTGTTTATCGGGCTGGGGCTGGCGGCGCTGTACCGCGCGCTGACGCTCGGCAGTATGAGCCTGGTGGCGCCGCTGGCGGCGGTGCTGAGCGCGATTATTCCGGTGGTCTTTGGCATTTTTACCGAGGGCTGGCCGACGCCTTTGCAATTGGCGGGCTTTGTCGTCGCGCTGGTGGGCATCACCTTTATTTCGCGCACGACGCGCGCCGAGACGAAACACGGCGGGTTGGGCTGGGCGGCGGCGGCGGGCGTGTCGGTGGGCATTTATTTTATTCTGATGCAGCAGATTAAGACCGAAGGGCTGTTCGTGCCGCTGGCGCTGGTGCGTGTGACTTCGTTTGCGCTGATGCTGCTGATCGCTTTTTTCGGCTATCGCAGTTGGGGCTGGATGCCGGCGCGCGCGGTGCTGCCGCTGGCGATGCTGGCCGGCGTGATGGATATTACGGGCAGCGCGCTGTATGTCTGGGCGGGCGAATTCGGGCGGCTGGATGTGGTGGCGGTGCTTTCGGCGCTGTACCCGGCCAGCACGGTGCTGCTGGCGCGGCTGCTGCTCAAAGAGCAGACATCGCGCGCGCAAAACTTCGCTATTCTGGCGATTCTGGCGGCCATTGTGCTGGTCACGGTGAAATAACGATGAATCACGCACCTTACGCAGCGCAGCACGATGGCTCTCTTAGAGACGACACAGGCGTCGTCCGCTGTTGAGCGAAGACGGCGTAACATCAGTTAATCAATGATCGGCAAGCGCTGCTGTGTACTCATTTCGCATATTCATCTCAGTATATAGCATCAGCACCTTCAGTGTGCTTACAAATTCAGACTCAGCACGCGCCTTTAGCTGCGTGCGACAACACACAGGCAGAAATTTAAGGATCAACTGCACGACAGGCAAATGACATGACTCCATTCCAGGTTGAAATTCAGGTGATTATGGCGCTGGTGGCGGCGGCCTGCGCGCTGCCGGGCGTTTTTCTCGTGCTGCGGCGTATGGCGCTGATGAGCGACGCCATCAGCCACAGCGTTTTGTTCGGCATCGTCATCGCCTTTTTTATTGTGCGCGAGGCCTCCAGCCCGCTGCTGATTCTGGGCGCGGCGGCCAGCGGTGTGCTTACCGTGTGGCTGGTGGAAACACTGCTGCGCACCGGGCGTGTCAAAGAGGACGCGGCGATGGGGTTGGTCTTCCCGCTGTTGTTCAGCATCGGCGTGATTCTGATCGCGCTGTACGCCGAAAATGTGCATCTGGATATCGATACGGTGCTGCTGGGCGAAGTGGCGCTCGCGCCGCTCAACCGCTTCACGCTGCTGGGTATCAATTTGCCGCTGGGCGTCTGGATGATGAGCGGCATCCTGTTCATCAATCTGGCGCTGCTGCTGCTGTTCTATAAGGAACTGAAGCTTTCGACCTTCGATACGGAGTTAGCGGCGGCGCTTGGTTTTTCGCCCGCGCTGCTGCACTACGCGCTGATGACCGTCGTGTCGGTGACAACGGTGGGCGCGTTCGACCATGTCGGGCCCGTGCTGGTGGTCGCCTTGATGATCGCGCCGCCCGCCGCCGCTTATCTGCTGACGGAAACGCTGTGGAAGATGCTGGCGCTGAGTGTCGCTATCGGCGTGGTCGCGGCGATCAGCGGCTACTGGCTGGCCAACACGCTGGATACCAATATCGCAGGCGCGGCGGCCACGATGACGGGCGTGTTTTTCCTGCTGGCGCTGCTGTTTGCGCCGCAGCGCGGGCTGCTGGCGAAAGCCTTGCAGCGCCGCCGCCGCCGCCAGCGTTTCGCCGTCGAGATGCTGCTGGTACACCTGCACAGCCACGAGGGGACCGCGGGCGAAGCCACAGAAAATTGTCTGGCGCATCTGACAGGCGAACTGAAGTGGCAGCCGGCCTTCGCCCAGGCCGCCGTCAAATGGGCGCAGCAGCAGGGCTTGATCGCAGAGCAAACACAGCCGCTGGCGCTGACCGACAGCGGACGAACGGCAGCGCAGCAGGTGTTAAACCGCTAGTCGGGGTGAGGTTTGGGCCACCGTCCCCCTGCTGGCATCCCTTCCTGCGCCGCTTATTCGCTGGCCGGTGTTACGAACAGATAGCCCTCGCCCGTGACCGCCTGAATGTAGCGCGGCTTTTGACTGAGTATATAGCTCCCGATTTGCGCGGTTTTTGCGGCGTCACTGATGAGTAAAGCCCTAGCCGAAATCATCTTGCGCACTCCCCTTCGCAAGCACAGCAGGTTGTACTTTTGCACAGTTGGGTGTGGTTAGCTGACGTAAAAGTCTAAACCGCGTCAGATTACACCATGTCGCAGCGCGCGCATTGTTGGCGATTTGTTATATTTTGTACAGCGCGTTTACAACCAACCCATCTGGAAGCGCAAGTTAAGTGCATGTAAATAAATAATTAACTTTTATTTAAGCGATCTTGTAGCGTTCTTTACTTGTTGTTACACTACCTTTTAATATCTAACTCAGGGGGTGGGGAAATGACATTAGTCGATTATTTTAAGAGTGCGAAAGAATTCGTGGAATACAGCGCCGGGCAGACTATCTTTGAGGAGGGCAAAACTGGCGATCTGATGTTTGCCGTCAAAGAAGGTCTGGTCGAAATCATCCACGACGGCCATGTGCTGGAAACTGTCGAAGCCGGGCATTTCTTCGGCGAAATGGCGCTGGTCGATTCGATGCCGCGCAGCGCCGGCGCTGTCGCCAAAACCGATTGCAAAATCGTCGCGGTAGACAAAAAGCGCTTCCTGTTCCTGGTGCAAGAAACGCCGACCTTCGCGCTGCAAGTCATGCACACGATGGCCGAACGCCTGCGCAAGATGAACCAACTGCTCTGAGGCACACAAACCACACCAGCAGCGTGTTTCGGGCAAGCGCATCAAAAACGTTATCCCGCCCAATAACCGCCCCCTGTCCCCCGTAAGCAAAGCAAGTGCAGAGTCGCACCGGGAAGCGCATGGCTTAAGCCCCTCTCCACGCGGCGCGCACTGGCGAATGCTGGCGTTCCGCGCGTGGAGAGGGGTAGGGGGTGAGGTTGGAGCGAACGCGCGTCACCTGTTCTTTCTACACGCGGCGGCCTATCCTGTTGCGCGCTATAATTTCTCCCGTGAACGGCCTCATTGTGTGAACGGGGAAAGCTATGCTGGATTCAGAAAAACGCTCACTGGCGCAGCAGGCGCTGGAACAGGGCGCGGGCGTGGTGCGGCTGATGCCGAACTGGGTGCCGCGCGTTTTTTGCGTGCCGGGGCGGCGTCTGCGTCTGCACCCCCACGATCTTTATGCGCTCGGCGCGGCGCGCGGCGGCATCGACGAACGCTGGTTCGCTTCTACCACCAAAGCCGATAACGGCCCACTGACCGCCGCCGACGAAGGCCTGAGCTATATCTATGTGGGCGAGGGGCAAAAAGTGATGCTGGCCGACGCGCTCGAATCGCACGGCGCAGACTTTTTGGGGCAGGAAACGCTTGATCGTTACGGCGGCTGGGTGATGTACGCCAAGTTTTTCGACAATATGTACCCCCTGCCCCATCACTTGCACCAGAACGACGAATACGCCAGCAAAGTCGGCAAGCTCGGCAAGCCCGAAGCCTATTATTATCCCCCGCAGTATAACTTCGCGCTCAACACTTTTCCCTACACCTTTTTCGGCTTCGAGCCGGGCACAAAAATCGAGCAGGTCATCGACTGCCTCAAGCGTTGGCACGAGGGCGACAACGGCATTCTCGGCTTATCGAAAGCCGCGCGTCTGACACTCGGCACTGGCTGGCATGTGCCTACCGGCATTCTGCACGCGCCCGGCACGCTCTGCACCTATGAGCCACAGCGCGCCAGCGATGTCTATTCTATGTGGCAGTCGCTCGTCGCCGATTATCAGGTCGTGGACGAGTCCAATCTGTGGAAGGACGTGCCGTCAGCGCATCACGGCGACTACGATTATCTGGCGCAGATGCTCGATTGGGACGCCAACGTTGATCCGCTGTTTAAGGAGAAATATTTCTGCGTGCCGAAGCCGGCGCACGAACCGCATCCCAAGCTCGGTTATCAGGAAAAATGGATTGTCTACGGCAGCGAATTTTTCAGCGCGAAAGAACTCACCGTGTATCCGGGGCGTACCGTCAGCGTGAGCGACCCGGCAGCTTATGGGCTGATCTGCGTGCAGGGCTATGGGCTGTTCGGCAAATTCCATATTTCCGCGCCCACCCTGATCCGCTACGGCCATATGACCGAAGACGAATTTTTTGTCAGCGTTTCTGCTGCCCGCGCCGGCATCGAAATCACCAACCGCAGCACCAGCGAGCCGCTGGTGCTCCTCAAGCACTTTAATCCCGGCCACCCGGAGATGCCCGCGCACTGAGCCAGACACGGGCGCGCTGCCCCTGCTTCAACCCCACGCGGCTGACGCCTCACCACACTTTTTCCAGCGTCAGCCGCACCAGTTCCAGCACATCGTCGCGCGTAATTTTGCCCACTACCGACGGATCCAGCCGCGCCTTGATGCAGCGCTCCATCCAGCGCACGCCCTTGTCGGTGACTTCGTTAAACAACGCCAGCGTCGCGCGCTCATTGCTCATGCTGCGCGCCTTCTGCACAATAAAACCGGCGATCTGCGCGCTGTACACCGTTTCGTAAATAATATTCTTGCTCGTCAGCAAATGCTTGAAGGCCTGCGCCATTTGCGTCTGTCCCGCGCGCATCTCTTTCACAATATCGTTGGTATAGCGCGATTCGATCCAGCACAGCGCGACAATCACCAGCATCCGTTCTTCCGTTACCGTTAACTGCGGTTCGCCGCCCACGCTTCAACCTGTCTGGTTTATTACAACGCCAATTCTATTCTAACAGCATTTTGGATTCCGTAAAAAATTTTGCCGCCAGGCGTTTGCGGTGACAAGACGGATAGTTTCGCGCATCATCTCAAGCCGTCGGGCGACTGTGCCGCACGCATCTATGCTACAATCGTACCCTACTGGGAGAAAACCTATGCCCGCGCTTAAACGTCTGTTGGATATTGGGTTTTCGCTGCTGGCGCTGTGCCTGCTGGCGCTGCCCATGCTGCTGATCGCCGCAGCGATTCGCTGGCATATGGGCGCGCCGGTGCTGTTCCGCCAGCAGCGTCCGGGTCTGCGCGGCCAGCCTTTCACCCTGCTCAAGTTCCGCACGATGCGCGCCGCCTATGACGCCGCCGGCCACCCCCTGCCCGACGCGCAGCGCCTCACCCCGCTCGGCCAATTTTTGCGCCGCAGCAGCCTCGACGAACTGCCCGAACTGCTCAACGTGCTCAAAGGCGACATGAGCCTGGTCGGCCCGCGCCCCCTGCTCATGCAGTACCTCGAACGCTACACCCCGCAGCAGATGCGCCGCCACGACGTCCTGCCCGGCATCACCGGCTGGGCGCAGATCAACGGGCGCAACGCCCTCTCCTGGGAGGAACGTTTCGCGCTCGATTTATGGTATGTCGATCACTGGAGTCTGTGGCTGGACGCCAAAATTCTGGCGCTCACCGTCGTCAAAGTGCTGCGGCGCGAAGGCATCAGCGCCGACGGCCACGCCACCATGCCCGAATTTAAGGGTTAACGTCATCCAGCGGCGGCGTTGGCTCGTCGTCTTCCAGTTCCGGCGCGAAACTCTTGCGGCTGCGCCACCACGTGCTGAGCACAAACAGCGTGAAACCCAGCGCGATACCGAAAAACAGCAGCTCGTCCCACAGCCCCAACGCCCCATGCGCCAGTATGATACGCACGCGCTGTCCCTTAATATTGAACGGGGCGCGGCCATCCACGCCCCCTGCGCCTACAAAATCGGCGGCGCTGCCGTCACCATGAACCAGGCGATAAAGGCTGCCGCCAGCGCGAACACCAGCGGCGACAGCCACCAGCGCGCTTCGCGCGCCTCCACGATAGCCTGTTTGTTGCTTAGCGCCACATAATCGCCGATCGTGCGCGCCAGCCAGCCCGCGATCCAGGCCGCCACTACCGACGACAGCAGCATCGGCACAGCGCTCGCCAGCGTCACACTCGGATACACATACAGACTGCCCATAAACAGCAGCGATACGCCCATGCCCGCCACAATCGCCAGCACGGCCTGCCACAGGGGCGGCGCTTCGCCCGTGCGCCGCGTCCACAGCCCGTACCACACATCCAGTGTCAGCGCCGGTGGCAGCAGCAGCAGCCAGGCGTTGGCCGTGATGCCCTGCGCCTGAAACGCCGAAAGCATCAGGACGCGGATGATTAGTGACAGGACTGCCGCCGCTGTCGCGCCGCCATACGTCCGCAGCGTGTGGTTCGCCAGCAGCCCGACAAATGCCGCGGTAAACGCCAGCAGCGCCGGGAACAGCCAGTCCGGGCGGTTGAGCACGGCGGCATTGGCCACCACGCTGGGGTCTGGCCCGTCCCATTCGCTCGTCAGCAGCAGAATCGGCATGATCGACACAAAGGCCGCCGACGCCAGCGGAATCAGGTCGCGCATCTGGAAGCGCAGCAGGCTGCGCCAGGGCTGCGCCGGGAAAATCGTCATATAGATCGCCACCCCGCTGATCATAATCAGCGAAAAATTGATGGCGAACAGCACATGCGGGATGCTCCACGCCGAAATATCGCCGCCCATGATCTGATGCCAGATGGGGTCAGTCGGCAGCGCGTAAATCAAAAATGTGCCCACCAGCACGATCAGCCCAAACACCGGGTTGGCGCGGAAACGCTGTTGCAGCGTGCCCTGCCCCTGCCGCAGTACGATATACCAGCCGATCATCGCCAGCACAATCGTGATCAACAGCCCGGCATACATCATCAAATGCGGACGCCAGAAAAAGTCATCGCCGAAAGGGATACCGTACTGCCGGTGCCAGATTTCATCCCACAGTGAGCCAATCGTCAGGCTAATGCTGGAAACCAGCAGCAGCAGCGCCATCCACTGCCGTTGTGCTGCCGTCAGCAGCAGCGGCTGCGGCTGTTTGTGGCCGGCGGGCAGCGGGCGCACCAGCAGATGCCAGACCGCCAGCCCAAAGACAAAGGTCACACCGATAAACACAACGAGACTGATCACGAACGGTGTGACGCGCTCGCCTGTGGGAAAACCGCCCCACAGCACCAGCACTACGAAGATGACGGCGATTAACAGCCCCATGATGGCCGATTTCGGCTGTTCACGGGGTGACTGCGACATCGATTGCATCACATATCCCTTCTACAACATCTGCGGCCAGTTGACTCAAAGGATCAGCTTGTAGGGACGGCGTCTGCGTCATCCGCTGCGAGCGGATAAGGCCTGCCTTGTCGCTACAAAACATGCGGATACTGGCTTAGAGTTTATTCAAAGTTTCGATTTGTGCCAAAAAAACGGGTTCTTGACGGAACGCACCGGTTTCGCGCTGCTCTCTCCTCACTCTGCTTTGATTGTATCATCATGCGCCCGCTGCGTGCTGCCTCCGGCGCCTAATGGACTGCGGCGTCTCTATCTCCCCTGCCCTATCAGGATTATAGTTTGTGTAGTTTTTCACAGAATATATTTTCAGGAGCGTGCCCCATGACTACCGCTACCCCTGCCGTTACCGCCCGCGCCTATCACGGACTCGATGATTTTATGCGCGTGCGCCAATTCCTGCTCAGCACCTATGCGCTGAATCATACCTATCACAACTGGGAACTCCGCCGCTGGGAAGGCCAGTGGTTCTGGGGGCAACTGTCCGAAGCGCAGCACTGGACAACCTATGTGCGCCTGTGGGAAAACGAGCGTGGTCAACTGGTCGGCGTGGCGCACCCGGAGCGCCGTCCCGGCAATCTATGGCTGCAAATTCACCCCGATTATCGCCATCTGGAAGAAGAAATGCTGCGCTGGGGCGAAGCGCATCTGGCGGCCAGCGACGACAGCGCGCCGGCAAAACATAAGCTGCAAGTCGAGGCGTTCGACTATGATCGCCCGCGCCAGCAGCTTCTCGCGCAGCAGGGTTATACACAGACGCCGTGGTATGGCTATCTGCGCTGGCGGCTGCCAACGCAGCCGCTGCCCGCCGCGCCGACGACCGCAGGCTATGTCGTGCGCGCGCTGCGTCCCGGCGTGTGGAGCGATACCGAACGTTATGCTGCTGCCGTGCGCGCCGTCTTCCCGCGCAGCGCCGCCACCGCCGCCGATGAAGCCCGCTTTCAGACCTCGCCTTCGTTTCGTTACGATTTGCATCTGGTGGCCGAAGCCGCCGACGGCAGTTTTGCGGCCTTCGCCGGTCTGACGTTCGAAGATGTGAACCGCACCGCCGTTTTCGAGCCGGTGGGCACGCACCCCGATCATCGCGGCAAAGGATTGGCGCAGGCCGTGATGGTCGAAGGGCTGCGCCGCCTGCAAGCGCTCAATGCCAGCATGGTCTACGTGGGCACAGGCGACATGATCCCGGCCAACCGCCTCTACGAATCGCTGGGCTTCACGCACTATCATATCAGCCACGTCTGGGAGAAAGTCTGGTAGCAAAAATACGCCCTCCCTGCCGATCGGTCTGATGACAGGGAGGGCGCTGCTGGGGAAATAAGGGGAGAATGCGAGGGTTATTGCCAGAGCGTCGGCCCGTACTGGCCGATGTTGGCCGCCAGCATCCGCAGATCGCCCAGATTGATGCTGCCGTCGTGGTTCAGGTCGAGTTCCGGCGGCAGGCTCGCGGCGTTCATATCATAGGTGCTGTCCAGCAGCGCGGCGTCGTTCATGTCCACCGCGATGTTGTCGTTATTCAGGTCGCCCGCCGCCAGTGTTACGGTATTCATCACCAGCGTTTGGTCGGGCATGAGGCCAATGGTGGCCTGCGCCGGCAGGTGGCCGCGCGCATCGGCAGTAATCGTGTAGATACCGGCGGCGATGTTCGCCAGCGTGAAGCTGCCGTCGGCGTTGGCGTTGACCGTCGCCACGATACCCGCTTCGCTGCTGAGCGTAATCGTCGTTTCGTTGTGCCGGCCCGCGGGCAGCAGCACCACACCCGTGATCGTGCCCACCTGCGGCGCTTCGACGACCGGCGCGGCTTCCGTTACCACCGGCGCGGCTTCCGTTACCACCGGCGCGGCTTCCGTTACCACCAGCGTGGCTTCCGTTACCACCGGCGTGGCTTCCGTTACCACCGGCTGCGGCAGCACGCTCATGCTCAGCGGGAAGAAGGCGACAACCTGGCTCTGGCCGTTGGCGTCGATCACGGTGGCCGTGCAGTTCAGAGTGAAGGTGCCTTCGGCAGTGGCGAGCAGCAGCACATCGTGAATGATGCCGGAATTCGTCGCCGCGTAGCCCCAGTTGGAAGCCACCGTCATGGTCACCGTACCGTAGGTGCTGTCCAGCGCGAAGGGGCTGACGACGGGGTAGACCCCGAAGGCGCCGGGCGGCGGTGTCACCGGAATCTGGCCTTCGACGGGCTGCACGGGCGGCGGCAGCGGCGTGTCGATCATGAACAGCACGCGGTCAAGCGTGCATTGCAGACTCAGGCTGTTCAGGCCGACCAGCGCCGGGTTATTGACGGTCAGGCTCAGCGTGAAGGGCGCGCCCACCGTCGGATTCACCGTGCTGGGGACGAAGTACACGCGCACGCCGGAGACATCCAGCGTTGTCGGCACAACGACGACAGGGGCGGGTTCGACCACCACCGGCGCTTCGGTTGCCACCGGCGCGGGTTCGACCCCCACCGGCACTTCCGTGACCACCGCTGGCGCTTCTGTCGCGAGCGGGGCGGGTTCGCTGGCGGGCGGTTCGGGCGTCGTTTCCTGTTCGACGACGGGCGCATAAATGCTCTTGTGCGCCGCTGCGTAGATGCTTTTTTCTACGCGATAGATGCTCTTGTCCACATGGTAGATGCTTTTGGCAAAAGCACTGTGCGCCAGCAGCAGCGCGCTGCCCACCAGCACGATCACGATCAGGGTTTTACGTAAGGCGTTCATGTTCATTCTCCGTTTCGATACTCATGGCGTGCGTTTTGGGGGGGGCGGAAATGTGTCCCGCCCCGCTCGCTCGCTGCTGGTTAACGCCGCACCCGGAAGGTGTAAGGCGTGATGGGTAGAAGCTGCTGCGTGCCGTTGGCATCGACGATGCTGACTTCGCAGTTGATGGTGGCCTGGCCGCGCGTGTCGGCGCGCAGCGTCAGCGTGACGATTGTGCCGCCCACCGTGACCGGCGGATTGCTGCCCGACTGGCTGATGGCGAACATCATCCAATCGTTATAGGGGAAGTTGCGGTTGACGATGATCGGGTTCGGGCCAAAGATCGGGCCGGCGCTCACGTTGCTCCCCACCACGCGGCCTTCGGGCGTCAGCCAGCATTCGACCTGCGCGGCATCGACACCGCCGCCGGGCGCCAGCGCCGGGTTATCGAGCACGATATTGGCGCTGAAGGTGTTGCCCACACGGATGGTGCTCTGCGAGACGACGATCCGCGCGCCCAGCACTGTCGGGTTTGGGGTCGCCGTGACGACTGGCGTGGCCGTTGGCGGCACAGGCGTGTTGGTCGGCAGCGGCGTGCTGGTCGGCGGCACAGGCGTATTCGTCGGCAGCGGTGTGTTGGTCGCGCCGGCGCCCCCGCCTACGCTGGTGGGACGCGGCGTGCTGGTCAACGTGGCCGTTGGCGGCACAGGCGTATTGGTTGGGCGCGGCGTGCTGGTCGGCGGCACGGGCGTATTGGTCGGGCGCGGCGTGCTGGTCGGCGGCACGGGCGTGTTCGTCGGACGCAGCGTAGCCGTGAATGTTGCCGTCGGGACAGGCGTGTTGGTCGCGCCAGTGCCGCCGCCTACATTGGTCGGGCGCGGCGTGCTGGTTGGCGGCACAGGCGTGTTGGTCGCCGCGGTGCCGCCCGTGATGCGGAAGATACCGTACTGCGACAGCACCGACGCCACCTGCGTTTCGATGGTTTGCAGCAGTGTGTTGTGCGACACGCCGTAGAGCGACTGCACCAGACCCGGTTCGACTTCCAGCGAACCGCGCGCCAGGCTGCCATAATAGGCCGTGCCATTGCCATCAACCACGTACATGCCGTAGTCGCGCATCGCGCGCAGCAGTTCGCGGGTGAACGGATGCACGTTCAGCGCATCGACGTTCAGATCACGCGCCAGAGCGAAGCGCGCGCCCATCGGCACCCCGTTGTTGGTGTTGTAACCGGCGGTTTCTGCGCCCACCGCTGGCGCCACGTACTGATCGTTAATCAGGAACACCGGCAGGTACAGACCAATAGCATGGTTGATTTGCATATTCTGGTCAAGCTGGCCCGTGGCAGGATTAATGAAGTCCTCGCGCATTACCATAGCGTTGGTATTGGCGAAGCCCGCCGCCGTCACCCGGCGGAAAGGCGGATCGCTGATGCCGTTGGCGTTCATGGGGAAGGCCACCATACCGCCAGCGGTCATGGTCGTGTTGCTCGTCCAGCGTCCTTCCCAAAATTCGTACACCATGCCCGTGCCCAGGTGAATGACCGCCATGTGGGCGTCGGCTTCTGGCGCGGGGATAGCGTAACGCGGGATGGGCCACTGCTCTACGCGCCCGCTGAAAGTGTTGGTGATCGTCACCAGCGGGTGACTTTCTGTCGCGGGTACGCGGTACACCGGGCTGCCCCATTCTTCGTAGCCGGGGCGGATGGTGCCGATGCGCGTTTCGCGGGTATAGGTGGCGTTAGCGGGTACACGCTGGTACATGACGCTGTTGGGATACAACGTTTGCCCATTGATCTGGATCGCCTGCGCCAGATTGATTTGCGCCAGCAGCAGCCCCATCAGCGCCACAAGGACGACGAACGAGACGGAGATGGTGGCGCGCTTATTGATGATCTGCTTCGGGTTCATGGTTATAACCCCTTTCCTACATTGAGCCAACATTGTTACGATGCATATTCTTCATTCAGTCTCAACACAATATAGTCGCAAAAAATAAAAAATGAAATACGTAAAGAGAAAATTGAGAAGAAAGTACTATAAGCGCCTTGTCTCAATGGTAGTACTTTATTCTCATATCAGGGGTCGATTTAGCCTCAAAATTACAGAAGACAAACACTGGCGAGTGGACTTTAAGAGTCGTGGAAACGCTTCAACGAGGGTTAAGATTATGAAAAAATTCCGAAGGGCGCGTAAAAATAGTTGCGGCATCAGCCTTGTGCTGCGCCTTTTGCCCTCAACTCTTTATTTTTAGTGTTCGCTTGTGAAAATTGTCATCAACGCAACTTCTCAAGCTTTGACGCGCGGTGGCGGCCTCTCCCCCTCTCTATGCAGCGCGGCTGTGGGTACGCGCCAGTCCCGCATGGAGAGGGGGTCAGGGGGTGAGGCCGGCGCGCGGCCCCCCTCCCCTGCCTCTAGACGCGCGCTTCCCGCCATTGCAGCCAGCCCCACGCCAGCGCCAGCCCAACCAGCAAATGCGCCGCGCTGGCTTGCAGCGTAGTGATCGGCTGCTGCCCAACGGCGGGCACGACATAGGTAATCTGATACAGCAGCAGCACATAGGCCATCACCACAACGCCGGCCAGCAGCGCCGCCCGCCGCGTGGCACACGCCGCGCCCGAAAGCGCACCCAACGCCGCGCTCAGCAGCCCAATCGGCAGCAGCCCGTACAGCCACATGCGCGCGTAGATCGTCACATCAAACGCGCCATATGCCCAATAGGCGGCCAGCGCCAGCAGCAGCGCGCTGACAATCATGCCGGCCAGCACGAAAATTGACACGCTGAACACTTTGCCCAGCAGATAAACCGCGCGCGGCAGCGGCACGCTGCGCACAATATCCTCCATATGGTAAACGCGATCCAGCGGAATCCCTTCTGTCGTGATGAAAGGAAACCCCGCTGCCAGCAAATTGCCTGCGATATTCACCAGCAGCAGCACATTCACGTCCGCGCCCAATCGCCGTGAAGCGTCTGAACTCAGCAGCAGCACTATGCCCAACGAACCGCTGACCGTCGCCGCCAGCATCGTCAGCAGGCCGCGCCGCCGCCAGTGCATCGCTATTTCATAGCGAATCATGCCCCACAGTTGTGCCCACATCGTATGTCCCTCCTTCAATGACCATCGAAAACTGACCACGCGCTACCCCTTCTTCAGCAGCCGTTCTTCGTTACCTGTGCGCAAGCAGGCCCACAGCAGCAGCGCCATCCCCGCCAGCGTCAGGAACAGCCGGTTGAGCGTCACCAGCGCCGGATTATTCTGAGCCGGATCATAAAACAGGTAAAAGGGATAGGCGAACGGATAGCTTTCGAGCAGCGCGTGATAGCCGACGCTCATGCCAATCCACAGCAGCAGCACCGCCAGCAGCGCGAAGGCCGAACGCCGCGTCTCCACACTGATCGCCAGCGCCAGCCCCGCCAGGAACAACGACGGCGGCAGCCAGCGCAGCGTCCCCAGCAGCAGATCGTCGCCGTTGAGCGCGAAACGCGCCAGCAGCAGCCCCGCCAGCGCCAGCGCCCCCAACAGCGCCAGCAGCAGCCCCGCGCGCTCCAGCACCAGATAGTACAGCGGGCGCGGGCTGGCCGCCTGAATCTCGAAAGCCGGTTCATCTTCCGGCGCGAACAGCAGCGCCGCCAGCACGCCCACCGCCAGCGGCAGCAGCGCCTCGATCACCCGCACTGTATACCCCGGCAGTCCCGCGCCCTCTGCGCTCAAGGCCTGCCCCGCCAGCAGCACATACGCGCCGAGCATCACGATGGCCGTCAGCGCCAGCGGCAGCCAACCGACGCCGCGCCACGCCATGCGCCACGCCAGCGGCCAACGCCCCGCCAGCAGCGCTGGCACAATCCGCGCCCCCGCCGCCAGCGAAAACACACCTAACAGCGCCACAGCGCCCGCCACCAGCGGCGTCACCGCCTGCGCGCGCACCGTAAACGCCGGCGCGCGCATCCGTCCCACGCAGCCTGTATCCAGCGCGTCCGGGTTGTTATAGAAGGAAGCGGCCATCTGCGTCAGGCACGGCGCGCCCATAATCGTTGTCGCGTGGCCGGCGGGCACCTGCACAATCTGTCCGCGCGAAAGCCCCTGCGCCGCGTATTCCGCGTTCGCCAGCGGCGTCAGCACATCATATGTCCCGGCAATCAGCAGCGTCGGCACAGCGGACTGCACAGGCTGCGTCACCCGCGCGAACGGCCTCCCCGCGTCCCACGCCGCGCAGATTTCCGGCGTCAGCAGCCCATTAGACCCGCTCATATACGGCACCGTTTCGCGGCACAACGTCGTGAACGCCGCGCCCGAAAGCGCGCTGCTGCCCGCCTCCAGCGGCGCAGACACGTTTTCGAACAATTCATCCAGCCGGCTGCCGTCGCCCTCGCTCAGGTCGCCGATCAGCGCGGGCAGCGTCGCCGCCGCGTACATATTGGGCGCCAGCACATTGTTCAGCAGCCCATCCAACTGCTGCCCGCTGAGCGTCACGCCGCTGAGCGTCATCGGCGCGGCCTCCAGGCGCGCGATTAATTCGGCATACTGTGCCTGCAACTGCGGATAGGCCGCGCGGCACACAAAATCCGCCGCGCACAGCGCAAACACCCCTTGCAGCCGCGGCGCTTGATCGTATACGCCGGGCGGGATCGTCGAATCGAGCACCACGCTGCGCACGCCCTGCGGAAAATCGCGCAGCAGAAACAGCGCCACCTGCGTGCCATACGACGAGCTGTACACATGCCAGTCGTCGTAACCCAGCGCCGCCCGCAAACGATCAATGTCCTGCGCCAGCGCCGCCGTCGTATACTGCGCCACATCCACGCCCTGCGCCGCCAAACGCGCGCGGCAGGCACGCGCTACCGGCACTAAATCACCGCCGAACATGATATCCACCGTGCGCGGGTACAGCGCTGCCGCTTCGGGCGTGCAGTCCAGCGCCGGCGTCGAAAAACCCACGCCGCGCGGATCGAAAAAAATCATGTCGCGTTCCGCCAGAATCGCCGCGTAGTTTTCCAGAATACGCGGCAGCAGCGCGAGCGTCGCCCCGCCCGGCCCACCGTTGATAAACAACACCGGCTCCGGCAGGGGATTCGCGCTCGCGCTGTGAACGCGCACATAGGCCATCTCGATCAGCGGCGAATCGGCGCGCGCATAATCTTCCGGCACGGCCAACCGCCCGCATTCGACGCGATACCAGCTTATCTGTGCCGGACATTCGGGCTGCGCCTGCGCCGCGCTGACCAGCAGCAGACACAACAGCCCCACAACAAGAAGCGTCACACGCCGCAGAGACGACACCTGTCTCGCCCGCCGCCACGATAAAATTCCAATAACCATTATCCCTGCTCCCTTTTTAACCAGTGACTTTCCTGCCCCACCAACCACAGCGCGCCGCTCACCAGCGCCAGCGCCAGCCCGAACAACTGCGGCTGGAACGCGCCGCCGAACACGTCCGGCAGCCAGGTTGGCGTGTCCGCCGCCGCCAGCAAATGCCCGGCGCACAGCGCGAACCACACAAATAGACTCAGCGCCACGCCGCTTAGCGCATCGCGGGACAGCGTGCTCGTGAACAGCGCCAGCGCCGACAAAAACGTCATCGGCGCCAGCCACAGCGTCAGCAGCGCGCCGAACGACCACTGCGCGCTCAGCAGCGCCAGCGCCAGACTGGCCGCCGCCGCCAGCAGCAAATCCGCGCCGAACACCAGCGCCATGCGCGCCAGCAGCACCAGACGCGGCGTCAGCGGCAGCGTCAGCAGCACTTCCATCGGCGGGTCGCTTTCTTCGCCGTAAATGAAAGCGATGCCCAACGCGGCTACCAGCGGCGCCAGCAGCACCAGCGGCGTCGTGTTTCCGGGCAGTGTCAGCAGCAGCGTCACCGGCACCCCCAGCGCCAGCGAAAACGCCGACGCCAGCAGCAGCCCCCCGCGCACAATCCGCACTTGGCTGCGCAGCAGCAGCAGCGCCGGCACACTCCCCAGCCACAGCGACAATCGCTCGCGCCGCGACAACCGGCGCGGTAATTCTGCCGCCAGCCGCGCCAGCAGTGCCGCGCTCGGCGCGCTTTCTGGCGGGCGCCACGCCCGCAGCCGCTTCACCGTCGCCAGCAGCGTCTCGGCCTGCGCCTCCGAACCGGTGTCTTCGATCAGCATCGCCCGTAAGCGCTGCTCGTTTTCGTCGTGGGATGATGTATTCATCGGTTCAAATCCTCATTCCACCAACAGCGTCCGCAGCCGTTCCAACCCAATCGACAAACGCGATTTCACCGTGCCGACAGGAATGTTCAGCGCTTCCGCGATCTCCGCCAGCGACAATTCCTGGTAGTAACGCAAAATCACCACCGCGCGCTGGTGGTCAGGCAGCCGCCGCAGCGCCCGCGCCACCTGCTGTTCTTCGTCCAGATCAATCAGGACTTCTTCCGGGCGTTCGTCCGCCGCTGGCCCGCGTTCGTCGTCCTCCAGTAGGGCGGCGGCGTAGCGCTGCTTGGCGCTCTTGAAGCCGTCGCGCGCCATGTTGGCGGCGATGGCGTACAGCCAGGGTTTGAAAGGGCGCGGGTGCTGGTACTGGCCGATCGCCCGCAGCACCCGCAGAAACGTTTCCTGCGCCAGGTCTTCTGCCAGCGCGCGGTTGCCTCCCGTCATGCGGTACAAAAAACCGATCAGCGCGTGATGATGCCGCTCGACCAGCGCCGCTAACGCCTGCATATGTCCCTGTTGGATTCCCAAAGCCAACTCCTCATCCGTCGGCACGCCCGTTTCCCCTTCCCTCATGCCCCTAATACGAGCCGCGCGCCAAAAGGTTCACGCCGCAATTTGCCCGCGCCGGCAAACCCTCACCCCCGTGCCCCCTCTCCCGACCGCCACTTTGCGGCTAGGCGAGGGGCAGAAGACCTGCGCCCGCCGGTGTTGAAGCCCCTTTACAAGGGTAGGTTTTTTATGCTTCTGCGTGGTCTTAACGCCTCCTCATGACTTTCAGATTACGCTGAACCCTTGCGGCCTTTTTCAGCCCCTTTAGTGGGCTTACCGCCTCCGCACTCAGCCTGTTGGCTTTAGCCACAGGCGGCACAGCCGCGCCCGTCCCTGAATGACCTACCTTTGTAAAAGGGCCGGGGGGTGAGGCTGACGCGCCCGACCAGACTTTCCCGCCGCCCCTGTGCTATAATCTGCTTAGAAGCCGCAGCCGGCAAAATACGGTTTTAACGTTCAGTTGTCGCCTACAACTGACCTCTGACGATTGCGACCTTATTTTATGATGTTACCGAAACCATCGCCCTTTGATTGGCTGCGCGGCAGTCTGGGGGCCGCGTGGCGCACCCGCCAGACCGTGCCCGCCAGCCGCATGACTCTGCTCACCTATATCGCGCTGGGCTGGGCGCTGGCCTGGCTGCTTGTCGGCCTCTTGGGTCTCAACGCCGTGCTGCTGGCCGTCGCCCTGTACTGCGCGCTGATCGTCCTCAACATCGCCCCGTACTACCGCGCGCGCTATAAAAACTGGCGCGGCGCCCTGCTGCCCACGCTGCTGCTCACCGCCCCCGCGCTGGGCTGGGCGCTGGCGCTGCTCATCGCCGCCCAGATCCAGGGCGCGCCGCTGTGGTTGATTGGGCTGGGACTGATTTTCGGCCTGTGGCTGCTGGGGCAAAATCTGCCCGTGTGGATGATGGAAATGCGTCCCGGCAAAGTCTACTTGTTCCAGCACGCCTCTGCCATGGAAGATGATTTTGACCTTGTGCCCTGCCCCGCCCCGCCGCTCGACCCCGCCCTCATGCGCGCGCTGATCGAAAACGACTTCCCGCCGCCCTCGCTCAATGTGTATGTCGAATGGGGGCTGCCCGACTTTTTGCGCGACGAGTTGTATTTGACACAGGTCCGCCTGACATGGAACAAATTAAGCGCGCTGGCCGCCGAAATGCACATGCCGCCGCTGCGCCCCGAAGATTTGCGCGCCATCGAGATCGGCCACAAAGATTTTCACGCCCTGCTGCGCCAATATGTCGAACTGGCCCAGGGCGCGCCGCGTCTGCTGGCGCTCGAACAGCAGTTCCACGCCAACACCGATCGCCTGCGCCAGTTGTTCACCAGCGCCGCCGCCGTCCGCCGCCGTTTTGTCCCCGTGCGCTGGATTGTCCCCGCCGATCACTGGCGCTTGCTGTGGGACAACAACCGGTTTGTGCCCGTCGAGGCCGTCATGCAGGATGTCGATACGCTCAAAAATGTGCGCCTCGATCTGACCGTCAAATGTCTGGTGACGTTCGACGCCCATAAGCTGCGCAACCCCTCGCTGCGGCTGGCGCTGCGCGCCAAAACCACGCCTGATGAGGTCGCCGCCTGGATCGCCGCTTTTGTGCGCGACAGCATCGTGCGCGAAACGCACCACTTCTTCTATACCATGCAAAGCCGCCAGGCGCTCGAAACCGGCGTCACCGAATTCGCGCGCCAGCTTCCGCAGCTTGTAGCTGGCGCGCTGGCGACTATGAACGTCACGCTGCACCCCTGGTCTATCGACTGTGTGCCGCGTTTCGACGGCGAAATCTTGCGCATTCGCAAGCAGGAATTTGAAAACGAAGCCGAAATGCTGCACATTAAAGAACTGCTCAGCGCCGGCAATCTGACCGAACAGCAGCAGGCCGAATTTTTGCTTCGTCTGCTGATGATCCAAAGTATGCCCGCGCGCGCCCGCAGCGTGCCGCCGCTGAATTTCGCGCCGCCCGCCGCCGCGCCCGCCCCGCCGCCAACGCGCCAACTGCCGCCCAGCGCGCACACCAGCAAACCGCCCGCCGCGCCGCCGCCGCCCGCGCATACGCACACGCCGCCCACCACGCCGCGCCGCAAGCCGCGCAAACGCACCAGCGATCTGGACGACATCATCGACACCTACCCCGACCCCGACGACCCCGATTCGTTCTCGCCGCGCTGAGATACCTTATCCCTCTGCACGGTACGTCGGAATCAGCGCCGCGAACGCCGCGCGAATGCCCGCGCTGTCATAAGCGCGCGCTGCCGTGTACAGCGCTTGCAGCCGCGCCTCGAAATCCGCCGGCAGCCCCTGCGCCCGGCTCACGACATAAATGCTCGCGTGTTTCAGCGCGTAGGTTCCTTCCTCGCGGCTCAGAATTTCCTCGAATAATTTTTCGCCGGGGCGTATCCCCGTGAACTGAATCGCGATGTCTACATCAGGCCTGAGACCGGAGAGCAGAATCATGTCGCGCGCCAGATCGACAATTCTGAGCGGCGCGCCCATATCCAGCACATACAGCGCCCCGTTCTGGTCGAGTCCGCCGGCTTGCAGCACCAACTGTGCCGCTTCGGGGATCGTCATAAAATAGCGCGTCATCTCCGGGTGCGTCACCAGCAGCGGCCCGCCGCGTGCGATCTGTTCCTTAAACAGCGGCACAACGCTGCCCCGGCTGCCCAACACATTGCCGAAACGCACCGAAACGAACATCTGCCCGGCCTGTGCCTGCTGCGCCACCCGCTCCACCACCATTTCCGCCGCGCGCTTCGAGGCGCCCATGATCGACGTCGGGTTGATGGCTTTGTCGGTGGAAATATTGACGAAACGCGCCGCGCCATAATGCAGCGCCAGCTCGGCCACATGCTGCGTGCCACCCACATTGTTCAGCACGGCCTCGTCGGGGTTGGCCTCCATCAGCGGCACATGCTTGTGCGCGGCGACGTGAAACACCACCTGCGGACGATACTGCCGGAAAATATGCTCCAGCCGCGCGCGGTCACGCACATCGGCCACCAGCGTGCGCACATCCATACCGGGATGCGTGCGCTTCACCTCATTTTCCACACTGTACAGGCTGTTTTCGCCGCGCCCCAGCAGCAGCATTTGCCCCGGCGCAAAAGCCAGCGTTTGCCGCACAATTTCCGCGCCAATCGAGCCGCCCGCGCCCGTCACCAGCACCACCCGCCCGCGCAGATAGTCCGAAATCTGCGCGATATTCAACTGCGCCGGTTTGCGCCGCAGCAAATCCTCCACTTCGACTTCGCGAATCTGCGAAATCGCCACGCGCCCGCTGAGAATGTCGTAGAGGCCGGGTATACTGCGGCAGGGCAGTCCCGCCGCCCGCGCCATGCCTAGCACGCGCCGCACGATCCCCCCCTCCACCGAGGGCATGGCGATCAGCACTTCGTCAATTTCCTGCTGCTGTGCCACGCGCGCCAGATCATCCAGCCGCCCCAGCACCGGCAGACCGAAAAAGCGTGTCTGCTGTTTGCCGCTGTCGTCATCCAGAAAACCCGCCGGCACTAAGCCCGCCTCTGGGTGGCGCAGCATTTCGCGCGCCAGCAGTGTCCCCGCTTCGCCCGCCCCCACCAGCAGCACACGCTTATGCCCCGCGCTGGCCGCCATGCGCCCGCGCCGCTCATACAGCAGCCGCCGGAACAAACGCGCCTCGCCCAACGCCAGCGCCGCCAGCACCCCTTCGATCAGCGGCACGCTGCGCGGCAGAAAAATGTACGGGAAAAACACCAGCAGCCCCAGCGTGAACAGCAGCAGCGTGCCCGCGCCCACCGCTTGCAGCAGGCGGTACATATCCGGCACGCTCACCTTGCGCCACGCCTGCCGATCCAGCCCAAAAGCGCGCAGCAGCAGCGCCTTAAACGGCAAGCCGACCAGCACATAGGCCAGCATGGTCGGCGCGTAGCGCGGCCAGGCATCGTCCACGCGCAGAAAAAAAGCCGCCGCGCCGCACAGCGCCCACAGCGCCAGATCAACCGCGAATTTTGCGTTCATGCTGCTTCACTGCGCCGCCCGCGCCAGGCACGCCGCCACCTGTTCGACCTGCGCCGCCATCAGATTGTTGTGAAACGGCAGCGCCAGCGTGCGCCGTGCGATCCCTTCTGTCAGCGGCAGTTCCCCGCCGCGATAACCCAACATCTGCCGGATATAGGGCTGCAAATGCGTCGGGAAAAAATAGCCGCGCGCCGGGATGCCCTCCTGCTCCATACGCGCGATCACCACATCGCGATCCAGCCCTTCGGCCAGCGTCACCACGTAGACGAACCAGCTCATCTGCGCGTGCGGCTGCACCAGCGGCGTGCGCAGCATATCCAGCCCGGCCAACCGTTCCGTGTACATTTGCGCCACCGCCGCGCGCTTGGCCAGAAACGTCTCGATGCGCGCCAACTGCGTCACGCCCAGCGCCGCGCTCATCTCGTCCAGACGGTAGTTATAACCCAGATGCTCATGTTCCAGCCACGCGCTCATCTGCCCGCGCCCCTGGTTGCGCAGCGCGCGACACAGCGCGGCGATACGCGCGTCGTCGGTGACAATCATGCCGCCTTCGCCCGTCGTCATCTGCTTGTTGGGGTAAAAAGCAAAGGCCCCCGCCGCCCCAAAACTGCCGACTTTGCGCCCGCGATACTCCGCCCCCAGCGCCTCGCAGCAGTCGTCGATCAGCGCCAGCCCATACCGTTCGGCGATGTCTTGCAGCGCGTCCCAGTCCGCCGGATGCCCGAACACATCAACAGCCATAATCGCTTTCGTGCGCGGCGTGATGCGCCGGCGCACATCGTCAGGATCGAGATTATAGGTCTGCGGCTCGATCTCGCAGAACACCGGCGTGGCGCGCTCATACAGGATGGCGTTCGCGCTGGCCGCGAAGGTGAACGACGGCACGATCACTTCGTCGCCCGCGCCGATCCCCAGCGCCCGCACCAGCAGATGCAGCGCTGCCGTCCCCGAACTCACGCTGATCGCATGTCTGACGCCGACATACGCCGCCATCTGCCGCTCGAATTCCAGCGCCTGCCCGCCGAGCGCCAGCCGCCCGGAGCGCAGCACGCCCATCACCGCCTGATAATCGCTCTCGTCCAGTTCTGCGGACGACATAGGGATAGAAAATTCTGGCATAGCTCTTTTTCTGGAATCATTAGCCGCAGCCATTATAGCCTGGGCCCTGCTTGTCAGCACAGTAATCAAAAAGGAGCGAACCCCCGCCCGCCCCTCTGCGAAAAGTCGCGTCCGGCCTTTAACGCCGGGCAATCGCGATGCTCACCAGGCCAAGCACGCCCAGCGCCACCGCGCCCGCCGTCGAATAGCCGTTCTGCCCCAACACAAAGATCAGCACGGCCACTGCCACCAGCGCTAATCCCACCAGCAGCCGCGATTGGCTGAGTCGTTCGCTTTGCATTTACGCCTCTCTTTACATCTCCACAGCCAGCGCTGCCAGCAGCAGGGGCAGTGTAGGCGATGATGAAGATGCGGCAGCAGGTCTGCGCACAGGCGCGCGTTTCATCCGCGCCTCTTATCTCTCTATACGCACAATCGGTCATCCAGGTTGTGCCTTTGCCCACACGCCGATCTCGGCGCATATCCCGCTGCGCTCCCCCTCTCCATGTCGCGCGTATCCCCTGACACATCAGTTCCTGACATGGAGAGGGGGCCGGGGGGTGAGGTTGACACGACTGCCCGCCGCCCGGAGCGCAGCACGCCCCGCGCCGCCGTCACTGCTTCTGCGCGACGACGGCCAGCACCGCCGCCCTCACCAGATCGGGGCGCGAATGCTGGATAAAATGCCCGCTCGTCGGGCACGGAACCCATTCGCTCTGCGGCGACAAACTCAACAGTTCGCGCAGCAGATTTTCCCAGAACGTCTCTAGCTGCTGCGCCTGTTCGCGCGTCAGCCCGCCGTACTGCATCATCTCGCTGATATTCACTTCGCCATCATGGTACAGAATCTTGAGCGGCACTGCCGGGAACGCGCCCGCCGCGTGCAGCGCCGCGCTGTTTTCTGGCAGATGCGCCTGCGTGTTCTCATCCAGCGCCGTGCTGTACAACTCAGGGCGCAGCATATGTCGCCAGATCAGTTCGATGCGCTCGCGCGGCATATCGCGGAAATAAAAAAACGGCGGCGACTTCAGCAGCAGCGGCTTGAGCAGCCCCAGCAGCCCCAACCGACTCATGACCGCACCGATTTTCAGGTTCATACTTTTATCTGCCCCGCTGCCCTGATACAGTTCCGGCGGAAGCTCCGCTTTGAAGCGGTTGTCATCGGGCGAAAGCGGGTCCAGCAGCACAACGCCCGCCGTATCCTGCGGATACAGCCGCGCGAAATGCTGCGCATACAGCCCCCCCTGCGAATGCCCCACCAGCACGAACGGCGCGGGCAAATTCAACGCCGCCAGCAGCGCTCGTGCTTCCTGGGCGATATTGGCGCTCGTGCGCGGCGTCGTGGGCGCTGCGCTCCAACCGTAGCCCGCCCGATCATACGTGACGACGGTGGTATGCTGCGCCAATACCTCTTGCAGCGCCCACCATTCCGGCGAAAGCCCGGTCAGCGCCGTTTCGATCACCACCGCAGGCGCGCCCGTGCCTTTGACCGTCACGTACCACGCTGCGCCCCCTACATTCACCCGTTTTCCCGGTGGCTGTGGCTGCCCCGCCCAACGCGCCACCGCCATACGATTCCACACAACAACCAGCACCAGCAGCGCCAGCAGCGCCGCGATGACCGTCAATAACGGCATAGTTCCTCTCCACAGGCTTTTGAATCACGGATTGTGAGCTATTATAGCGCACCGATGCTCGTTTGCCGCGCGCCAATCGCAGACCAGCCATGCATTTTCATGCCCACAAATGCCGGTCACGGCAGGTGTAGCGGCAGGTCAGCGTTGACTTCAGCCTGTGGCGGCAAAACCCGCTAAACTCAAAAACGTTCGCCACAAAAAAAGGAGCAGACGCAAGTCTGCCCCTCTCGAACCTATGCGGTTTTGCGCTGCGCCGTGTCGGCCTACTTCGCCTTGCCGTCTTTGCTCGCGCCGTTGGCCTCTGCCAGCGCCGCTGCTGGCTGCTCTTCCGTCACCGGCAGCGTGAACCAGAAGGTCGAACCCGCACCCCCTTCGCTTTCCGCGTAGATTTCGCCGCCGTGCAGATGCACAAGCTGCTGCGTGATCGACAGTCCCAGCCCTGTGCCGCCCGCGCGCCGTGTCGATGACCCGTCCACCTGGCGGAAGCGCTCGAACACCAGGCGCAGATTCGCGGCGTTGATGCCCATACCCGTGTCCTTGACCTTGACATACACTTCGCGGTCATTGTACAGGCCATAGCTCAGCGTGATCGTGCCCTGTTCGGTGAACTTCACGGCGTTGCCCAACAGGTTGAGCATAATCTGGCGCAGACGTATCGCGTCCGCCGCCACCGCCGGAATCGCGCTTTCTTCCACGATTTCCACCGTAATCGGCTTGCCCTTCAGCCGCGATTCCAGGATTTCGTTAATCAGCGCCAGCAAAGGCTTGCCGCTGTCATAAATCGCCTGCACGTCTTCCAGCTTTTCAAGCGTTGTCGCCAGTTGGTCGGCCATCATTGTGTACTGCCGTTTTTTGCGTTTTCAGCGGCAGCGCCCCCCCCAAAAGCCCGCCAGCATCTTTAAAATCGGCAGCGTGTCACAAGGTGTTGATGACCACCATCTTGAGATTCGTCATCTCCTCGATGGCGAAACGCGGTCCCTCGCGCCCCACGCCGCTGTCTTTCATGCCCCCGTAGGGCATCTGGTCAATACGGAAGGTGGGCACATCGTTAATCATCACCCCGCCCACGTTCAAGCGCTGTACGGCCCGCATGGCGTGGTTCAGATTATGGGTATAGACCCCCGCTTGCAAGCCAAAGGTTGAATCATCGGCCTGCGCCAGCGCCGCCTCAAAATCATCGAACGGGATCAGGCTCACCACCGGCCCGAACACTTCATTACACATCACCTGCATGGCCGGATCGACCTTTTCCAGTACCGTCGGCTGGAACATACGCCCGGCGCGCATCCCGCCTACCGCGATCTGCGCCCCCTGCTCCACCGCCTCACGAATCCACGCCTCCACGCGCGCCGCCGCCCCATCGCTCACCAGCGGTCCGATGTCAGTTTTTTCGTCGAGCGGGTCGCCCATGACCAGCTTGCGCGTCGTGCCGATAAACTGCTCGCGGAACTCGTCGTAGCGGCTGCTGTGAACATAAATGCGCTGCACGCTGATACACACCTGCCCGCTGTAGGCGAAGCTGCCCCACACCGTGCGGTTGACCGCTGCTGTTAAGTTCGCGTCCGCGTCGATCACTGTCGCCGCGTTGCCCCCCAGTTCCAGCGTAACGCGCCGGATGCCTGCCGTCTTGCTGATTTCATGCGCCACCGGGACGCTCCCCGTGAAGCTGATCATCGCCACGCGCGCGTCGGTCGTCAGCCAGCGCCCCACGTCCACGCCGCCTGTCACGACCTCGAAGCCGCCCTCTGGCAGCCCGGCTTCGCGCACAATTTCGGCCAGCCGTAAAGCCGTCAGCGGGGTCTGCGGCGCTGGCTTGAGCACGATCGGGCAGCCCGCCGCGATGGCCGGCGCGACCTTGTGGGCGACCAGGTTGAGCGGGAAATTGAACGGGGTGATGGCGCCGATGATGCCCACCGGCACGCGCACGTAGTAGCCGATACGCCCCACCCCGCCCGCTACGGCGTCCATCGGGATGGTTTCGCCGTGCAGCCGCCGCGCCTCGTCCGCCGCGATGTTGAAGGTGTCCACGCCGCGCGCCACTTCGCCGCGCGTGTACTTCAGCGGTTTGCCGCTTTCGCGCGCCATGATGCGCGCTGTTTCTTCGCTTTGCTGCTCCAACATGCGCGCCGCCGCGTTCAGAATCGCGCCGCGCCGGTGAGCAGGCATCTCTGCCAGGGGTTTTTGCGCCTGCGCCGCCCGGCTCAGCGCCGCGCGTACCTGCGCCTCGTCCATATCAGGCACGGCGGCGATCACACTGTCATCGTAAGGGCTGCGTATCTCGGCCATAAAAAGTGTCCTTCATCAAAAATGTGCTACTGTTAAGCAGACGATATAAGCAGACCACATTGTACTCGCAAAAACAGTCTGTGAGCAGCGCGGCTGTGCCTATTCACCTGGCGAAAAATCCCTATCCGGGCCTCAACGCCCACATCAACAGCTTTTAGTCTTTTATGGCCGCTGTGCGCGCGGCGAATGCTTTATGTAAACGATTACATACACGCTGTGGGGATGGCGGCTTAAAAAAGCTGTGCGGCTTCTTTTATGGAACAAAAGCTGTGCGCGCCGCGTCTTAGGCGCATAATCCGATCACGCTGGCGCTGATGCACGGCCAGCAAAAACAAGTTGAGGAGCACAATCCACTATGCGTTACCGTATCTTTTTCACGCTGTTGTTTGCGCTGCTGGCGGCGCTGCCCGTGGCGGTGTTCGCGCAGCAGGCCGCCGACGATCTGGCGGGCACGCGCTGGCTGTTGGTGTCGATCGCCGGTGAAGAGGTTCTCGAAGCCGCGCGCGTGACTCTCGATTTTGGCGCGGCGAGCAGCGCTGGCGGCAGCAGCGGCTGCAATTTTTACGGCGGCAGCTACACGCTCGGCGTCAATGGCGCTATCGCCTTCACTGATTTGGTCAGCACCATGATGGCGTGTCTGGACAGCAGGGTGATGGAACAGGAAAGTGCGTATCTGACCGCGCTGCAAGCGGCGACGGCTTATGCGATTGTGGACGGCCAGTTGGTCATCACCTACGGCAGCGGCGATACGCTGGTCTTCGACCCCGCGCCGGCGCTGCCCGGCACGCAGTGGCAGTTGGCGGCTTTCGGCGCAGAGCCGGTTGTCGCTGGCAGCGAAATCTCGCTGGAATTCGACGCTGCGGGTAATGCGATGGGCGTCGGCGGCTGCAACCCGTATGGCGGCGCTTATACTATCGACGGCGACACCCTGTCATTCGCCGAAATCGTCCGTACCGAAATGGCGTGTCTGGATGAAAGCCTGATGCAGCAGGAAGACGCCTACCTGACGGCGCTGGCCGCCGCGACGGGCTACCACATCGAAGATGATTTGCTGACGATCCGCTATGGGGCAAACGGCGAAACGCTGATTTTTCAGCGTGTGATCGCCGTCGCCGGCACGGCCTGGCAGCTCGAAAGTATCGACGAGACGCCGGTCAGCAGCGCGATCACGCTGCAATTTGACGCGGCCAACGGCGTGAGCGGCAGCGGCGGCTGCAACCAGTACAGCAGCAGCTACACGCTGACGGGCACGGCCATCCGCTTCGAGGTGGTGGTCAGCACGCGCATGGCGTGCGCCGAAGCGCTGATGCAGCAGGAAGGCGCGTACTTCGCGGCACTGGAAGCCGCCGAACGTATCGACCTGCGCGGCGAACGCCTGACGATCGCCACGAGCGACGGCCAGACGCTGACGTTCGTTCCGGCGGGGACGGTCCGCAGCGGCAGCAATTAACCCCGCGCGCATCAGTGAGTCGCGCGCGCCTCTCGGTCAACCTGACCGAGAGGTTTTCGTGTCTGGGGGCGTTGAAGGGGAACGCCTGCACAAACCTCACCCCCCGGCCCCCTCTCCATGTCAGGAGCTGCTGTGTCAGGGAATACGCGCGACATGGAGAGGGGGAGCGGCGCGCGGGTTGGGGATGTTTACGCTGCGGTATGCTCTTAGCGTATCCGCGTGCCTGGCAGACGGCGCGAAACCCCCGCGTGCTTTTCCAGCCCCTTCAGTGGGCTTACCGCCCAGGCGCTCAGCCTGTCGGCTTTAGCCACAGGCGGCGCCGCCGCACCCGGCCCTGCTATGCCTGCCCCTGTAAAGCCGGGGGAGTGCAGCGGGGATGTAGGCCTGTGGGCTAAGGTTACAGCATCGATGCTGCATTTCTTTGTTATGAGTACGTAAAATGGAACGTAAAGCCCGCTGCGATTGTCTATAGGGGCAGAAAGGGCGGACAAGTTATGGGTATGGCGGAACAACGACAACAGGTTGACCCGGATACACCCCTGATGCACGGCATCGCCGCGGGCGATGTGCGCGCGCTGGACGCATTGTACGCGCGGCATGGCGCGGCGCTGCTCAGTTTTCTGATCGCGCGCCTGGGCGACCGCCAGAGCGCGGAGGAGGTCTTGCAAGATACGATGATGGCCGCCTGGCGCGAGGCGCACAATTTTCGCCACGAAAGCAGCATCCGCACCTGGCTGTTTGTGATCGCGCGCAACCGCGCCACCAACCTCCAGCGCAAACACCGCCCGACCCTCACACTGTTGGACGAAGCGCTCAGCGGTGGTGATACCGGACCGCTGGAAAAAGTGGAAAAGCTGGAAGCGCAGGACAAGGTGCGCGCCGCGCTGCACCACTTGCCCGCCCCGCAGCGTGAGGTGCTGCTGTTGGTCTTTTACCAGCAGATGACGCCCACCGAAGTGGCGCAAGTTCTGGGAATCAGCGATGGCACGGTCAAAAGCCGGCTGTACCGCGCAAAGGAGATGCTGCGCCGCGTCTTACAGCAGAGAGGACTTTAGGAAGATGCACCAACAATGGGAAGACCTGCTGCCCTTTTACGCCGCTGGCACTCTGGACGCCTCCGAGCGCGCGGCTTTGGAACAGCACCTGGCAGGCTGCGAACTCTGCCGCCAGGCACTGATGGAATGGCGCGTCATCGGTGACGCCGTGCGCGCCGAAGCGCAGAGCTGGACTCACACGCTGCCCATGCCGCGCTATGAGCTGCTGCCCGGACAGGCGGTGTCTCATGCCGCGCCGGGCGCTGCCTCCCGCGCCGGCCCACGCCGCACACGACGCGCACTGGGACTGGTCTCGCTGGCCGCGTCGTTGGCTGCTGTGCTGCTGGTGGGCGCGTTGATTGCGTTCATGGCCGGGCGTGTTCGCGACCAGCACGCGCGCGAAAGCGGCGGCCTGAACGTCACCAGCGTGCTGCTGACCGCCCCCGTTACCCCCACCCGCAGCGATCTCGGCATTTTATCGGCCACCCTGACCTTAGTCACCAACACGCCGGGTGGCATCATGGTGGCCGCCCGCCCCAGCGACACCCCGCCTGCCCCGCGCCCAACCCTGACGCCTATAGCGCCGATCGCCGCGTTTGGCGGCGGTAGTGACACGCCTTTGCTCGAACCCACGCCCGTTTTCGGCTGTGTGGCGCGCGCCGCGAACCTCGATGATGTGCCGATTTACCGCACGCCCGGTTCCAGCGAAGTCGTGGATACGCTGCGCATTAACCAGTGGGTGAACGTGATCGTGGCCGATGGCAGCGGCTGGTACGAAGTCTTCGCCCCGAACATCAACCTGCCCGGCTGGGTGTGGGGCACACAAATTTTGCTCGCCGGCGGCGACTGCGCGCAAATCCCGCTGCCCTCCGCCACCCTGCCTGCTACACCCGCGCCCTGCACCGCCAGCAGCAGCCTTGAAATGCTCGTGCGTCCCGACCCCTACGACACCGCCCCGCTCACCGGACGCATCGCCGCCAACGAAAAAGTCGCCGTCCTGGCGAGCAGCGACAACGGCTGGATATTCGTGCAAGCGCCCGACAGTACCACCGGTTGGGTGCCTGCTGCGCAGCTTGTCATCACAGGAACGTGCGCCGATGTGCCCTATATCAGCGGTTATCTGCCAACACCTGCGCCCAGCCTGCCGCCGGACTCCTACCCGACATACACCCCCACGCCCCCCCCCTAAACACACAAAAAAGGGACGATTCCATTAGTCGCCCCCCGCCGCGCACCCGTTTTGCAACGGTGAACCTGATCTCTCCCCCTCTCCATGTGGCGAATCTGCCCTAACGCTCACATCCCGCACATGGAGAGGGGGCCGGGGGGTGAGGTTCAGGCGGGCGTCCCCCACCTGTGCCCCCTGACGTGCAGCAGAAGAAAACCGCCTACAACTTCTTATCGCCGCGCGGATCGAGCGCATCGCGCAGCCCGTCGCCCACGAAATTGATACTCATCACCGTAAACACCAACAACAGACCGGGATAAAACCACAGCCACGGCGCGCTCTGGAGATACTGGTTCGCCCCGTTGAGCATATTGCCCCAACTGGCGGTCGGCGCCTGCACGCCCAGCCCGAAAAAGCTGATATACGCTTCCTGCAAAATCGCCCCCGCCACCCCCAGCGTCGCCGCGACCATAATCGGCGCAATCGTATTAGGCAGAATGTGGCCGGCGATAATACGCCAGTTCGGCACCCCCAGCGCGCGCGCCGCCGTCACGAATTCCATCTCTTTGAGCGACAAAAACGATGCCCGCACAATGCGCGCCAGCGTCGTCCAACTCGTAATGCCCACGATCGTCACGATCACAATCACACTGCCGCTGAACGTCCGCCCGAACAGCTCAATATCCGCCAGTCGCCCGCCCAGCACCTTCGCCATCAGCAGCAAAATCAGAATCAACGGAATGCTGACAATCGCCTCGGTGATGCGCATCAGAACAGCGTCGAGCAGCCCGCCGAAGTAGCCAGCCAGCGCGCCGATCAGCGTCCCCATCGTGATCGACACCAGCATTGCCAGCACGCCGATAATCAGCGAAATCTGGCCGCCGTAAATCGTGCGCGCCAGCACATCGCGCCCGATGCTGTCTGTGCCAAACGGATGCGCGGCAGAAGGCGGGCGCAGCCGCTGCGTGGTATCGTTGAAGTTGGCGTAATTTTCTGTAAAAATAAAAGAACCGACCACGACATACAGCATGATACCGATCAGCATGAAAAAACCCAGCATCGCCATGCGGTGGCGGCGGTAGCGCCGCAGCGCCATGCGCCACAGCGAATCCGGCTTGACACGCGCGCCGCTTTGCGGGCGCAGACTTATAGGCTCCGCCTTTGCTGCCATGCCGTCCCCCTAGCTGTAGCGAATACGCGGATCGAGCCACGTATACACAATATCAGTCAACAATTGAAAAACCACCACCGCCGCCGAAATCATCATCAGAATCGCCATCAGCACCGGAAAATCCGAGCGATCCAGATGTGTGATATAGGTCGATCCCATGCCCGGCCAGCCAAAAATGCGCTCTGTGACCACCGCGCCCCCCAGCAGCAGCGGCAAATCCAGCCCGATCAGCGTGACCAGCGGCAGCGAAGCGTTTTTCAGCGCATGGACATACAGCACGCGGTTCTGGCTGATACCCTTGGCGCGCGCTGTACGAATGTAATCCGACGACAGCACTTCCAGCATCACCGAACGGATATAACGGCTGTAGCCCGCGATACTGATGAGCGCGATAGTCATCACCGGCAGCACCATATGCCACGCCACCTGCTGCAACGTTGGCCCCGCCACCACATCATACATGCCGATCGACGGAAAATAGATCGGCGATCCCATATTGCGCAGGTTGACCGAAAAAATATACAGCAGCATCAGCGCCAGCCAGAAAATCGGCATCGAAAACGTAATGAACGAAAATGCCGTAAACACATTATCCAGCAGCGAATACTGATTGAGCGCCGAATAGACCCCGATCGCCAGCGAAAGAATGATGATCACAATTTCGGCGGTAAACATCAGCAGCAGCGTGTTAGGCAGCTTCTCCATAATGACATCCAGCGCCGGCTTGCCGCGCACCATGATCGATTCGCCAAAATCGCCGCGCAGCACCCCGCGCCGTTCGCCCGGCGTTTCCGGCGTGCCGTCGCCGTCGCGGTCTACCAGCGTCCAATCATTGCCGATCAGCCAATAGATATACTGCATATGAATCGGCTGGTCTAAGCCCAGTTGCCGCGCCAGCCGCTGCCGGTCTTCCGGGCGCGGCGGCACCCGCCCGCCCATCGTCGCCAGCGGGTCGCTCACCTGCTGCAACAACCAGAATAGAATGAGGCTGATCACCAGCAGCAGCGGAATCGCCTGTAATAATCGTCGCATGATATATTTCGTCATGGCAGCCCCCTCACACGTCGCTACCCGTATCGCGGGGAACGATAAGGGGCGAAGGTTGCCCCTCGCCCCTCAAAACAGCGCGTTTTAATTACTGCGCAACATCCCATTCGTGCGCGTTCCAGAAGGGATTCGGGCCGGTCAGTTCCAGCCCCAGCACACGGTTGTTATACACCCACACATCCGGGTCGGTCCAGATGCCGTTCCAGATCGCCAGATCATGCAGAATCGCGTCAATCTGGTGGAAAATCGCGATACGCGCCGCCGTGTCCACCGTCTGCGCCTGCTGCGTGAACAGCGCATCCAGTTCTGGCGTGCACACGCCGGCGTCATTCGCGCCGTCTTCGGTATCCGTCGGAATTTCTGAGCAGATGAAGCGCGTAGTGTCTGGGTCGGGGAACGCCGGGTTGATCGAAAGCTGCGCAATGTCGTACTGTCCGGTGGAGAGGATGCCGCCTTCGGCTACCGTGCCGAAGTACACATCGCCGGGGTAATTGAACAGTTCAACGATCACGCCGACACGCGCCAGCGCCTGCTGCGCAACCGCCTGCGTATCGATGCGGATTTGGCGCTGAGTCGTGGCGTAGCGCAGCGACAGATTCGAACCATCGGCGATGCCCTCGATGCCCTGCGCCACGCGCGGCGTGGGGATGAAGGTCGGGTCGTTGGCGACATTGGCTTCGTCGCCGTCGTCGTCAATCCAGCCCGCTTCGGTCAGCAGTTGGCGCGCCATATCGGGATCATAAGGCAGCGCGTCAATGTCTGGGTTGGCGAAAGGCGTGTTTTCCCAGAAGCTGCCCGGTGTCGTCAGCAGGCCGGCGTTCAGGTCAAGATTCACCTGATCGCGGTCAAAGGCCATAATCAGCGCGCGCCGCACGCGCACATCTTGCAGCGCGGGATTGCCCAGGCCGGGACGCTGGTTGAAGTACCAGCTTTCGTTGTAACCCGAGGGCACCAGTTCCAGCGTCAGGTTGCCGCTGGCTTCCAGCATTTGCGCGTCGGAAAGCGGGATGAAGGTCGCCATGTCGGCCTCGCCGTTGGCCAGCGACGCCGTCAGCGCGGCGCTGTCGCCCGCGAAGCGGATCAGCACATTATCCAGCAGCGGCGCGCCGCCGAAATAGCTGTCGTTGCGGCTGAACAGCATGAACTGGCCGGCTTCCCACTGGGTCAGGATGAACGGCCCGCCCGAAACGGTGGGGTTAGTGTTCCATTCGGCGTTGTCGATCGTGCCTTCGGCTTCGAAGACCGGGCGCAGCACGTGTTCGGGCAGAACGAAGCCCCACAGGTTGGCGGCCCAGGGCGCATAGGGCGCATTGAAGGTCGTCACCACGGTGAATTCATCCGGCGCGGTCACGCTCACCACGTTGGTGTCGAAGGGCGAACGGCTGGCGGGCGAGTTCGTCGGCGCCATCGTCATCTCATAGGTGAAGACAAAGTCCGCCGCCGTGATTTGATCGCCATCCGACCAGAACGCATCCTGGCGCACCTGGAAGGTCATGACAGTGCCATCGGCATTAAAGCCGCCGTTTTCCGCGCTGGGGATTTCCACCGCCAGCTCCGGCACAAGATTGAGCTCCTTGTCGTAAGACCAGGCGCCCGGCAGGTACAGCTCATCGGTGATGCCCATAAAGAACATGTTGCTGTACAACGTGTTAAGGTTGTCCGGTTCTTGATCGTAAATCACTGTTACGATTTTGCCACCCTGCGCCGCAGCGGGAGCCACCAGCAGCCCGGCCAACGCCAGCACCAGCAAAATCCAAGTCGCACGCTTAAACATTCAGTCCTCCCTGATTCTTAAAAAGAATGGTCTTCTCTGACCTGCGTTTCTATAATACCTCGCGACACACATTACGCAATTTTTTAAGATTACGATTTGTTGATCCCCCCTCTTCAAAACGTCACATCCTCGATGCGCGTCATCACCGAACACAGCGCCATGCCCTCATGCACGACCTGCGATTCCACCAGATTGTTGACCACGCCGTCTGCCACCGCCAGCACCGGCACTTCGGTAGGCAGCGCCGTTGCCCGGTTATAGGCGCACAGAATCGTACACAGCGCCTCGCCTGTTTTGACATGATCGCCGGGACGCTTGTGCCACAGGATCAGGCCGCCGGTGGGGGCGTTGTAGCGCGCGTAATTGCTCTGCTGCGCCTTATAGTAGCGCGCCGTGTAAGGCGTGGCCGCGCCTTCCAGCACGCCCTTGTGCCGTAGATAGTTCAGAATCCGGCGCGCGTCTTCGTCCATCCGGCGCGCGTCGATTTTGTCGGCGCTGCCCAGTTCCAGCGTGAAGGCTTCGCGCTCAAACGCGCTGAAAGGGAGGTCGCGCCCGACCTTTTGCAGCGCCTTGCGCAGCCGCACCCAAGGCAGCAGAAACGCTTCGTCCAGCACGCCCGCGAAATCGTCCGGCAGCACGATGATCGGCGCGATGCCGAAATAGGGCACAGACGGCAGCACCTCGTCAAAGGCGAAGATGTGATACTGCGCGATGCCCGCCGTGTGCAGGTCGATCAGATAATCGGCGTCGGCGCACAATTCCTGCACGGTCAGCGCCAGTTTGACGCCGAAGCGCAGCCCCTCGCGGCCTTTTTTGGCGCGCACATCGGCCAGCGCGCGTTTCAGCGCGCCATGAAATTCGCGCGTGATGGTCGGCACATCGTCGTTTTTGTGCGCGGCGGCGAAATCCTCCAGCCCGACGCGCTGGATGTCTTCGGCGTCTGTCGGCGTTTTTTCCGTGACGAGCAGTTGATAAACGCGGTTGAAGTTGCCGACGACGGTTTCGTTCAGATCGGCGTAGCCCACCTGCATCCCGTTGATCTTCGCATCCAACCCGACAGGGTTGATGCTGGGGACAATCGTGATGCTGCCGTGAAGCGCCGGTTCTGCGCGCAGCAGGTCAATGAGGCGGTGCGCCGCGCCGATGCCGGCGATCTCTGGCCCGTGAATGTTGGCCTGAATATAGACATTTTTGCCCGCGCCGCCCGTAAAGCGAAAAACGGGCACGCGAAGCTGCGCCCCCGAAGCCAGCGTGCGCAGCAGCAGCGAGTCGTGTTCAAACTGAATAGTCATAACGCCTGTTCCTAAAGTGAAAAACCGATCTTATTCTGTGCCATTCCAGCAAGAGCAGCATGGTATCGGCTGGATGCGCAGAGTCTATCCAACGATGCGGTATCGCGCCGGTGCGCCCAGTTTTGATGTCGCTGAGCAGGTTGACGCCCGCTTGTTGCAGCTCAGCCGCGCTTTCGTCCAGATCGTCCATCAGGGCGCGTTCTGGCGCTGTTTTTCGCGCAGCAGCCGGCGGAATTCGCGCGCGTTTTCCTGCCGCCGCTGCGCGTCCATCTCCGCGTCGTCGAAGCCGTACAGCGCCATATATGTGTCGAAATACAGGTCGAAGACTTCGGCGGAAATATCAAAGGCTTTGATCTGCTCGATGTCCTCGCGTTCCAGCGTGAACCATTCGCGCTTCAGTTCGCGCTGCGCGTCGGTGAACAGCGCGTGCAAATGCTTTTCGATGTCGCGGGCGTGTTTACGGCTGCCGCATTCGATAACATGCGTCAGGCGGATGCCGAGTTTGCGCGCGCGTCCCTGGGGATTCTGCGAGATGCCGATCTTGTAGGCGTCGCCGCTTTTGCGCCGCCCGATATAGACGTACCAGTGGGGGGCATAACGCCGCGCCAGCGCGGCGGCCAGCCGGCGCCCGGTTTCTTCGTCCGGTTCTTGGCCGTCATCATCCAGGCACAACAGCGAGCCATCGGAGCGCAGCGCGACACGATAGCTGTGCAGCATGTTGATTTCCACGAGCCGCTGCTGCGCGATCTGGCGGCGAAATTCTTCCGGCGTGAGTGATGCAGACATCGGCGCTAAGCCTTTGTTGGACGCCGTTTTTCCGGGCGGAAAAGACGCGCGGAAAGCGGGTTGCGAAATTTGGGAAACGGCGCAATTGGGAAATATTTTTTATCCCAAGTCCCCCACCCCCCCCTGCCCTTTTGCCCCTTTTTCCAAAATTTGAACTCAAGTTTTTTCGAGTCAGGGGGCAGAATCAGCGGTGGGGGAGGGGGGTCTTTTTTCCCAATCGGCGCTTTGGGTTTTTATATCGTTTTGGACAGCGCTTTGGACACCCTTTTTGCGGCCCTTTTTGACAGGGTTTTTGCGCCCTGTTTTTAACCCTTTTTGCCGCCTGTTGCCAAGGCCGGTTTTTCAGGGGGCGTTTGGGCGAATCGCGGCGGGCGTCTTTTCAGCGGGCGCAGCCAGCGCCGCTGACACAAGCGACTTTTACATTGATCGGTGTCATTTCCTGAAGTACATTTTAGCCCTCATGAAGCCAGGTGATTGCGGATGTCCATAAGCCACTGCTGATGCAGGCGTTCATAGTCGTCCAAAGCCTGCAAAAGCTGCTGGCGTTCCTGCGGGCTGCCGCCTTCGCGCTGGATGCGCACATAAGCCTTGACAACCGACTGGCGCACGCGCTCTAAATTGCGCGCCACTTCGTCGAGCGTTTCACGGGTGCGCGCTGTCGCGGCGGGGGCGCTCTCTGCTGTCGCTTCGGCTGCTGCTGCCGGCGCTGAATCGTTCCATGATGAAACGATTTGCCATGCGGCTTCTTCCGGCAGCCCTTCGCAGGCCAGCAGCGCGGCTTGCGGCGCGCTCAAATCGTCCGCCAGCGTCCACACCGAATCGGGCAGCGCCAGTATTTTGCGGCAGCGGTTGAGTTCCGCCGGGCTTTTCAGCCCCATAGCGTTCAGCAGCACTTCGCGCTTGCCGTAGGGCGTTTTATCGAAAGCCAGGGTTTGCGCGTAGTATTGGCGCTCGTGCGTGAACTGCTCGAAGGGCGCGAACTGCACGCCCTGTTCATGCGCCAGCAAATCCATCATCAGCACGGCGTATTGGCGCGCCTTGCCGACCGCGTTTAAGTCCTGGCGCGCGGTGTTTTCCGAAGCCTGGCGCCAGACGTTGATTTCTTCGACCAGGCGCGTGGGAATCTTCTTCCATTTATCATCGGCGGGGAAAAAGGCCGCCAACAGATGATAGGCCAGCCAGCGCCGTTCGCCCGTTTCCAGCCGGTAGGCCGTCGCGCCCAGCCGCACCGCCGTCACCGGATTCGTCAGCCCGTCGCGGCGGATACTGGCCGCCAGATTGATGACCTTCAGCAGCGCATCTTCCAGCGCGCCCAGCGGCGCTTCTTCGTCGGCGTCTGGGCGCGGCTCCAGCGTCAGCATTTCCAGCAGATCGAAATGCCGGGTTTCGCCGCGTGCCGCTCGTTCGGCGCGCACTTCCTGTTCCCACAGCGTAAACAGGCGCGGCAAAGACTGTGTGCTGCCGTCCCACGCCGCGCGAATCGCGGAAGGCAGGGCGCGGCGCGGCTGGGTCACATCTGGCAGAATTTCGTAGATCGACACCAGTTTGACGACGTGTTTATTGGCGTCGTCCTTGAACTTGTCCAGCCCGCTGTAGACCTGCGCGTCAAAGTCGCGCAGGGTGGGCGCGGCTTTTTCTTCTGGCGTGCCGAAGACGTTGCTTTTGGACAACAATTCCTTGCGGCGGTTACTGCTCATACGCCCAATCCCTGAATCACCCGGTTGACCAACGACCAGCATTCCAGCGCGCCTTCGCTTTCCGGCGCGTAGCGGTACACCAGCATGCCCACCGACGACGCCTCGGCCCAGACCGTGCGCATGGCGATCGGCGGCCACACCAGTTCGCCGTAAGCCGTTTTCAGCTTGGCGTAATTTTCCTGATGCACCAGCGTCGCCGAACGGTACATCGTCGGCACAATCCCCAGAATCGTGATGTTATCCATGCCCCAGCGTTTGCGCTGCGTCTGCGCTTCCACACGATGCGTCAGGCTTTCGATCAGGCCGTCGAAGCTCAGCGTTTCCGATTTCGTCGGATACAAAATCGCGTCGGTCGCCAGATAGATCGAGCCGTGCAGCAGCGAAGGCGTGGGCGACGTGTCGAAGATCACATAGTCGATCACGTCTTCCAGTTCGCGGAAGCGGTCTGCCGCCGCGAAGGGGTCGCTGATCTGGTTGGGGATGCTGCGCGTCTCCAGATTCGAGGGCAGCACATACAGTTCGCCTTTGGGCGCTTCGTTTTCCGGGCTGAAGACCTCGGCGGGCACGCGCCGCAGCACGTCTTTAAAAGCGGCGTCGCGCACTAACAGATCATAAAAACACGGTTCTTTTTTCAGCCCCATCGAAACCGTCGCGTGCCCCTGCGGATCGGCGTCCGCCAGCACCACACGATAGCCGCGAATGGCCAGCCCGGCGGCGATATGCGTCGCCAGCGTCGTTTTGCCGACTCCGCCTTTTTCATTGATAAGCGATAAAATTTTCATCGTGCTTCCATCACCCTTTGCCCGCCGGCGCGCGCCGGGGCATCTCTCACAGCCACAAGTATAACGACACCTATGCCAGATGAAAAATTGGATTGTCGGGGAGCAAGCGCTGCGCGCCAGACGCAGCACTTGGAAATTTCGCGGGGGACGCTACAATCATTCGTGAGCAAAACCTCCGCACAGGTTGCTCCCATACTCCGGGCGGCCTACCTCCGCGCCGGGGTTTCTTTTTCATTACCCCCGCAGTATAGCGCAGAACGCGCGCCTTGACCACTGCCCGGCAGGCAATAAAAAGGCGAACCGCTGCGGCTCGCCTGTATGAACACTAGCGCAAGCCATCGCCGCGCGCTAATGCAGCAGCACTTGCGACGCCTCGTAATCCCAGAACACATACACCCGCTGCCCGCGCTCAAAATACACATCTGAGCGCAGCCCGAAATTCTGCATCCGCACCACCAGCCGCGCGTCTTTGCCGATGCGCACCGTGTAGCGCGTGTCCGTGCCGATATACACCGTTTCCAGCACTTCGCCTTCCACCAGATTGATGTCGGCGTCTTTCAGCAGCGCCGTCTTGTATTCCTGCGCGCTGTCGCTTGTGCCGTCCGGGAACTTGACTTTGCTATCGACCGCGAACAAATTCAGCTTTTCTGGGCGCAGCGCGACGGTGATCTCCTGCCCCATGCGCCCCTCGTGCGCCGCTTCTTCGCCCAGCAGCGCGTTGAACGTCGTTTCGGCGTCGATGCGCACGCAGCCGCGCGAATCCTGGCGGCTTTCCAGCGTGCCGCTCAGGAAATTGGTTTCGCCGATAAAATCGGCCACGAAGCGTGTCGCCGGGCTTTCATAGACTTCTTCCGGCGTGCCGACTTGCAGCACATGCCCGCCATCCATCACGGCGATGCGGTCGGCCATCGTCATGGCTTCTTCCTGATCGTGCGTCACAAAAATAAACGTAATGCCCAACTGCCGCTGCATGGTTTTCAGTTCGGTCTGCATCTCTTTGCGCAGCTTCAGATCCAGCGCCCCCAGCGGCTCATCCAGCAGCAGCACCGCCGGCTTTTTGACCAGCGCGCGCGCCAGCGCCACACGCTGCTGCTGCCCGCCAGAAAGCTGGCGCGGTTTGCGTTCCGCCGCCTGCGGCAGCCGCACCATCTCCAGCGCCTCCAGCGCCCGTTTGCGCGCCTCCGCCCCGCTCACGCCTTCCATCTCCAGCCCGAAGGTCACATTTTGCAGCACGCTCATGTGCGGGAACAGCGCGTAATCCTGGAACACGGTATTCACCGGGCGGTGGAACGGCGGCACGTTCTGCATCGCCTGCCCGCGTATCAGGATCTCGCCGGATGTCGGCTGCTCGAAGCCAGCGATCAGGCGCAGCGTCGTCGTTTTGCCACAGCCGGACGGTCCCAGCAGCGCGAAAAATTCGCCATCGGCGATTTGCAGCGACACCCGATCCACCGCGCGCACCAGATGCCCGCGCGCCACGAATTCTTTGGTGATATTTTTGAGTTCAACGTCAATTGGCCGTCCCATCACCGCTCCTCCTGCCACAGGCTGCGTACTGGTGTCCCCGTTTCCCCTCCCGGCATGTGCAGAGAGGGGATTAACGGGGTGATGCAAGCTCTAGCCGCCGATCAAAATCTTCACCTGATCCCAGGCGTCATTGTACAACTGCGCCGCGTCTGCCGGCAGCTCGTTGATGAAGAACAGGTTGGCGCGCGTTTCCGCCGTCGGGTAAATGCCCGGATTATTCAGCAGATCGGCTTCGATCAAGCCCTGGTCGATCGACGCTTGATTCGGCGAGGCATAGGCCGTGAAATTGCTGATGTCCGCGCCGACCTGCGCCGCCAGCACATAGTCGATGAACGCTTCTGCCAGGCGCTGATTCTGCGCGCCCACCGGAATCGCCATGTTATCGACCCAGATATTGGCGCCTTCCTGCGGCACGACGTAGGCATACGTCTCGCACGCGCAGGCGTCGATCAGTTGGAAAATGTCGCCGTTGTACTCAATCGTCATATCCACTTCGCCGCGTTCCAGCAGTGCCTGTCCGTCATCGACGGCAATCGCGCGCACGTTGCTGCCGCGCGCCGCCAGATAATCGCGCGCCTGCTCGATCTGCGCGGCGTCTGTCGTGTTGGGGTCGAAACCCAGCATCAACAGCGCCACGCCCAGCACCGAACGCGGGTCTTCCAGCCAGGCGACGTTGCCTGCATACTCAAACATCTGATTCCAGCTTGTGATCTCTGCGCCCACCGCCTCGACATTGTAGCCGATACCCAACGTGCCCCACTGGTAGGGGATCGAATAAACGTTGTTGGGGTCATAGGGCGGGTTCTTCAGGTCAGCGCTCACGTTGGCGAAATTGGGGATATTGTCGAGCGTCAGCGGCAGCAGCAGTTCTTCCGTAATCATCACCGCCACCACCCAGTCGCTCGGCACGATCAGATCGTAACCGGGATTGCCCGCGCGCAGCCGCGCCAGCAGTTCTTCGTTGCCCGTGAACACGTCATACGTCACTGTCGCGTCGCACAGCACCTCGAAGTTCGACACCGTGTCCGCCGCGATATAGGTTGACCAGTTGTAGATGTTGAGCGTGCCGCCGCGCACTTCTTCGGGGCATGTCCAGCCGGTGTAAGCTTCGATTTCCTCGCGCGTGCCGCGTGCCGGCGCACGTTCTTCGGTCGCCTCGGCTTCGGCCTCAGCTTCTTGCGCCGCGCCTTCGGGGGTGGGGGAAGGTTCTGCCGCGGCTTCTGTAGCCGCTTCTGTAGCCGCTTCTGTGGCCGGGGCGGGTGTGCTCGCCGGTTGGCAGGCGGCCAGCGCCAGCAGCCCAATCATCAGCACAGCAAAAATATATTTTTTCATTCCTCTTTTCTCCAAAACCTACTTAACTGAAATAAAGGTCTGTTAACCCTTTACAACGGGTGTTAATTGTAACAACTTCGCCCGGCTTTGCGAATTTTCTGTGCCTGTAATCGCGGTTTTACGCTTGACATATTTTTAGATTTATCTAAAATATATATTATATCAGCAAAATAATGCCTGCAAGGGGGATGCTATGCTTTCGCTGTCCAATATCCTGATCGACGGTCTGCTGCTGAGTGCGCTGCTGAGCGTGCTGATTTTCGCTTCGCTCCGCGCCAACGCCCGCCTGTGGCTGCAAGATTATCCGGCGCCGCTGCGCGCGCTGGTGCCCCCGCTGAGCGCCGACGAAAAACGCAGCCAGCGCCTCTTGACCCTTGTGTTTCTGGCGCTCGTCATCGGCACGCTGGTCTTTTCGGTAGCGCGGCTGCGCGCCGAAAACGGCGGCACACTGCCGTTTTTGACCGCCTGGGCACATATCGCGCTGGTGTTTAACTTCTTCAACCTGTGGGATGCGGTCGTCATCGATTATCTCGTGCTGACGCTGATGCAGCCCAAATTCGTCATTTTGCCAGGCACCGAAGGCCACGCAGCGCTGTACAACAGCCTGTTTCACGATTGGCGGCTGCACGTCGGCAACTACCTCAAGGGCGTTATCATCTCCACCGTGCTGAGCCTGCCGCTGGCCTTCGTCGCTGTGCTGTAAGCGCCGGCCAAATTTGTTGGTGGGTACGGGCAAGGCGCGTCTTGCCCACCCACCGCGCCGATACCCTACCAGCTTTCGCCGACCACCACCTGTGCGCCCTGGCTGGCGCTGCAAATATAGATATTCGGCATAATGCCAGAAACCGCCTCATAGCAGGCCGTTACCGCATCGGCGAAAGCTTTGGCCTGCTCGGCCTTGACCAGCGCCACCGCGCAGCCGCCGAAACCCGCGCCGGTCATGCGCGCCCCATAACACATAGCCGCCTGCTGCTGCGCGCACTGCACAATCGCGTTCAGCGCCGCGTTCGTCACCTCAAAATCGTCGCGCAGACTCTCGTGGCTGGCGTTCATCAACTGCCCCAACAGCACCGCGTCGCCGCTGCGCATCGCCTGCGCCGCCTGGAGCGTGCGCTCGTTTTCGGTAACGATATGGCGCGCGCGCTTGCGCGTGATTTCGTCCAATTCATGCGCCCGCACCTTAAAGATCGGCACGCTGACATCGCGCAGCGCCTTCACGCCAAAAATGCGCGCCGCGTTTTCGCACTGCTGGCGGCGTTCGTTGTACGCCGAACTCACCAGCCCGCGCCGCGACATCGTATCCAGAATCACCACCGACGTGTCCGGCGGCAGCGGCACGGCTTCCGTCGCCAGCGACCGGCAGTCGATGAGCAGCGCATGTCCCGCTTCGCCCGCCGCCGAAATCATCTGATCCATGATGCCGCAGTTGACGCCCACCCATTCGTTTTCCGCGCGCTGGCTGATGAGCGCCATCTTGGGCGCATCCCACGTAAACGGCGTGACCGAGGCAAACGCCCGCGCCGCCGCCAGTTCCAGCGCCGCCGACGAAGACAGCCCCGCGCCCACCGGCACATCGCCGGCGATCACCCCTTCCCAACCGGTGGGGTGATAAGCGTTCTTGCGCAGCGACCACAGCACCCCCTGCACATACTGCGCCCAGATGGGGGCGACTTTGCTTTCCGGCAGGGCATCAATTTCGGCGTCCTGCGCAAAATCCAGCGAATGCACCAGCACGCGGCCATCGTCGCGCGGGCGCAGCGCGGCCCACACCGCGCGATCGATCGCCATCGGCAGCACAAAGCCGTCGTTGTAATCCGTATGCTCGCCGATCAAATTCACGCGCCCCGGCGCGCGCACGACAAAGGTCGGCTCCGCCCCAAAGCGCTTTTGAAACTCGGCGGTCACTTTTTCTTGCAGCGCGGCCATCTTTTCCTCCCATGTCCAAATGCGGCGATTATAACATGCGCACCGTAGAGAACAGGCCAGCGCCGCGCTACAATCTGTGTCCAATCGGCGCGCTCAGGAGCTAATACCCCCTATGAACATCGGCACTGCACTGCACAAATACATCGTCGGCGGCCTACGCCTGCGCTGCCCCAACTGCGAACAGGGCGCGCTGTTCGCGGGCTTCACCATGCGCCAAACCTGCCCGCAGTGCGGCGTATACTACGAAAAACGTTCCGGCGAATCGGTGGGCGGCGTCATGATCAATCTGGTCGTGGTGGAATGCGCCTTTGTCGTCGGCTTCTTCGCCGTCGATGCGGCGACAGACATCCCGCCCTTGAATCAGATGGTGTTCTGGCTGCCCTTCGCCGTGCTGTTTCCGCTGCTGTTCTATCGCAGTTCGCGCGGGCTGTGGGTCACGACGACCTATCTGAACGGCGATCTGCGCCGCGACGAATAAAAACACCTGCCTCACAGCGCGTCTGCCTTTGGCGGCGCTTTTTCGGAAATAATTGAGGTCTTCTCATGATTACGGCATCTTTCTGGGAGTAGTCCCATTATACAATGCGAATAATCGGATATTGCAATAACCACACGGGAAACCCCTCTATGTCTCTGCGGCGCAAAACGCTCATCGTCGTGCTGGTTGCGGCGGTCAGCCTCATCTGTATTTTTCTCATTCCCGCCTACACCATTCTCCTAAACAGCTACATCGCTCTGGAACGGCAGGACAGCGAACAAACCATGCACCAGGTCGTGTCTTCGGTGACACGCGAACTGGACACGCTCGTCACGCAGACGCGCGATTATGCCCACTGGGACGACACGTTCACCTTCGTCCAGGATGGCAACGCCGAGTATATCGGGTCGAATCTGTACAGCGAAACTTTTATCAACAATCGTGTGGCGCTGATGCTGTACCTGAACGCCGCGCACGAGACCGTGTTCAGCCAGGCCTATGATGCTGCCGGCGAACAGCTTGTGCCCGTGCCGCCTACGCTGCTGGCGCTGGTGCGGCGGGATATGGCGCTGCTGGAACCGCTCAACGCCGATGGCACGCCCAATTACGATGGCGTGGGCGGCGTAGTCGTGCTGCCCGAAGGCGTGCTGCTGCTGGCGGCCAGCACGATTCTCCCCAGCGATCTTTCGCCCACGCCCGGCGGCACGCTCCTCTGGGGACGCTGGCTGGATGCTGCGCTGCTGGCAACGTTGGGAGAACAGTTGGAAGCGCCGCTGCGCCTCTATACCTACAATGCGCCCGATCTGCCCACCGATTTTGAAGCGGTGCGCGCGCCTGACCGCCGATCGCGCCGTCACCGTGCAGCCCTTGAACTCCGAAACAATCGTCAGCTATGCGCGCTTTGACGACTTATGGGGCGCGCCGGCCTTTGTGCTGGCGCTGGATCAACAACGTGACATTTATGCGCACGGGAATCTCGCCCTGGGTATCTTTACCCTGATTCTGGTCGGCGCCAGCGCCGGGGTGGCGTTGGGCCTGATGTACGGGTTGGAACGCTTCTTCATTAAACGCCTGCGCCGCCTCGCGCGCGAAACCGGCCAGATCAGCGCCAACCGCGACTTTACACAGCGTGTCACCGTGCCCGGCACAGACGAGATCGCCGCCGCCGCCGCTTCGGTCAATGTCATGCTGGATGCGCTCGAACAGAGCCACCGCGAAACCATTAAGGCGCACCATGAAGCCGTGCAAGCGCTGACCGTGCGCGAACGCATCGTCGCCAACGTCAGCCACGAAGCGCGCACTCCGCTCTCGATCATCAACCTTTACGCCGAAACATGCCAGCGCGGCATGTACGGCCCCGTCACGACCAAACAATATGAAGTGCTCAACACCATCCGTTCCAGCGGCTTCCAACTGTTGAGCTTCATCAACAACCTGCTGGACGAAGCGCAGCTTCATTCCGGCAAGCTGCACCTGCACGAAATGGAGTTCGCGCCACGAGATCTGGTAGAAAGTGTCAAGCTGCTGGCCGAACCGCTGGCCGCGAAAAAAGCGCTGCTGCTGGCATTTGATATCGCGCCCGATCTGCCGCCGCTGTTCTTGGGCGATGAACGCCGCCTAAACCAGATCGCCGTGAATCTGGTGACCAACGCCATCAAGTTCACCGAAACCGGCAGCGTCGAAGTGCGCCTCTTCCCGCGCGATGATGCCCAGTGGGTGCTGCAAGTGGCCGATACCGGTATCGGCATACCGGCGCAGGCTCTTGACCATATTTTTGAGCCTTTCTGGCAGGTGGATAACAGCGACACGCGCCCGGTGATGACCGGCGTCGGCCTGGGGCTGTCGATCGTCAAGCAGCTTGTCGATCTGATGAACGGCAGCATCAGCATACAGAGCGAGTTGGGGCGCGGCAGCATGTTTACCGTGACGCTGCCGCTCAAAGTCGCTGTGCGCAGCGCGCTCTACCTGTCCACATGACCTGGCCACTTAGTCGATGCGACAGGCGCGGATTATACATTACAATACATTAATGGAGCGAGGATGCAGCACGGTTCAGGCCGCATTCTGGAAAGCAGTTGTTGATGTCATTGCGCAGAAAAAGCGTCCTTTCAATCGGGATCAGCGTCGTACTGCTGCTGGTGGGGCTGCTGCTGTTTTCGCGCCTGTTTTTGCTCGGCAGCTTTTTGGAGCTGGAAGCGGGCATAGTCCGCGAGCATACCTGGCGTGTCATCAACGAATATGAAAGCGAAAATAACCATTTTCACACCCTCGCCATCGGCTGGGCACATTGGGACGACACCTTCAATTTCGCGCGCGGCCAGTATGCCGATTATGTCGCGCGCAATCTCGACGACTACTATCTGCTCAATGAACACCTGGATGTAATCGCTCTGCTGGATGCCGAAGGCCACATCCTGTATGCCACCACTTTCGAGAACACACGCGGTGAGTTTCTGGCGCCGTCGGCAGAAGTCACGGCCTTACTGACGCCGGACAGCGCGCTGCTGCAAGCTGTTACCTATCCTGACGGGCTGGTCGGGCTGGTGATGCTGGAACAGGGGCCGCTGATGGTCGCAGCGGTGCCGATTCTGCGCAGCGATGGGCGCGGCGCGGCGGCGGGCACGCTCGTGTTTGGGCGCTGGCTGGACGCGGCTGAACGGCAACTGCTCGCGCAACGCACGCGCTTTGATCTGGAGCTGCAAGCGTTTGACAGCGCCGCGCTGCCCGCGGACTTCGCGACAGTGCAGGGCGCTGTGCTGCAAGAAACCATCGTCACGCGCGTGCTCAATGAGCAGATGGTGGCCGGTTATACGCTGCTGCGCGACATTTCCGGCGCCCCGGCCTATGTGCTGCGCGTGTGTCTCCCGCGTGCAATTTATGCCCAGGGCGAGCGTGTGCTGTTCTATTTTGTGCTGTTTATGATCGGCGCGTTCGCGCTGCTGGCGCTCATCGCCTGGGGCATTCTGGAACGCGGGATTCTGGCGCGCGTCGCCCGGCTGGACAGCGAACTGCGCCGTATCCGCCAGAGCGGCGACTTTGCGCTGCGGGTGAGCGCCGCCGGCCAGGACGAGCTTTCGAGCCTGGCACTTTCTACCAACGCCATGCTGGAATCACTGGCCAACAGCCACCAGATCGTACAGCAGGCGCTCGACGTGCGCGAACAAACGCTGCGCAGCATCAGCCACGACGCGCGCACGCCGCTTTCGGTCATCACCATGTATGCAGAAATGTTGCAGCGCGAGATGCACGGCAGCGTGAACCCCAAACAATCCGAAGTGCTGACGAATATCCGCGCCAGCGCCTTTCAACTCTTGGGCTTCATCAACAACCTGCTGGACGACGCCCAGTTAAGCGCGGGCAAACTGACCCTGATCAAAAGCGAATTTATGCTGGCGGATTTGCTGAGCGATGTGCGTCTGGTCACGCAGCCGCTGGCCGATAAAAAAGGCTTAACCCTGACCTTTGACTGTGAGGCCGATCTGCCGCCGATACTGTACGGCGATGTGACGCGCCTGACGCAAATTGTCACTAACCTGGTGACCAACGCCATCAAATACACCGAAAGCGGCTATGTGCGGGTGCGCAGCACGCGCTCCGATCCGCAGCAGTGGACAATTTTTGTCGAGGACAGCGGCATCGGCATCGATGACACGGCGCAGCGCCTTGTGTTCGAGGCTTTCTGGCAGTCCAGCGGCAAGCCCGGCAAAGTCTCCGGCGTCGGGTTGGGGCTGTCGATCGTCAAGCAGCTTACAGAAATAATGGGCGGCACGGTGCGGCTGCAAAGCACGCCCGGCAAAGGCAGCGTGTTCAGCGTGTGCCTGCCGCTGGAAAGCGCGCCGGTCAGCGCGGCGGTGGCCTCCTAAGTCTTCCTCTGTACGCCCTGAACCTGATTCTGCTCCTGACATACCTGGCCGGCGGCGCTCTCCCCGATATTGGCAGTAACATCGGCTTCGGCCTGAGGACCGGCCTGACCACCGCGCTGCTGCAAGAATTTGGCTGGCGCGGGTATTTGCAGCCGCGTTAATGCACCCGGCAGTCGCGCATCCTGAGTGACTATTCCCGGCGCTCACCCCACCACCAGCCGGTAGCCGGTCTGCTGCTCGAACGCGGCCTGGAGCGCCGTCAGCGCGCTTTCGTCCGCCGTCTGCGCCAGCGAGACGCCGACCTCGCCGCGTTCGATATAGATGCTGGGTCCCTTGCGCACACCCCAGCCTGCGCGCGCGATCATCTGCGCGGCGATCTGCAAAATCTGCTGCTGGTTGGGGTGCGGGTGCAGGCCGATGCGGTAACCAGTGATCTGCATGAGCTGCTGTATCGTCTCCCAATGACGCTGGCCGACCTGCGGCGAAATAAAGGCCAGCACAATTTCGCCCTGTTTCAGGCTGCATTTATACAGTCCGTGCTGGTCGAGCGCCGCGCGGATATAGCCGTAGGCGGCGTTAATCTCCATTTTGCTGCCGCCGGGCGTGTTTTCTGGCGGCGAAGCAGGCGGCGTGGCGCTGGGCGCGCCAGCGCTGGCTTTGGCGTTCAGCCGCAGCTTGAAGCCCGTCAGATGCAGATACTGCGCGCTGATCTGCTGCGCGGCTTCGGCGCTCAGCCCATCGACATCGACGTGTACCTCGCCTTTGTCCAGAAAAAACGACGGCCCTTTGACGATGCGCGCGCCCGCCGGCAAAAACTCACTGATCGCCGCGCCCAAGGCCTGCTGATTGACCGTCGGCGTGACTTGTACGTCCCAGCCGGTGCTGTCGCTGACCTGCTCGATGATTTCGGCGTAGAGGTCGCTGGCGCGCGCCGGAAAATCGAAGTTCAGCAGCAGGCGCTTGCGATGCATTTCCATGCCGACCTTGCGCAGGCGCGCTTCGGGCGGGAAAGCGGCGAGCGCTGTTTGCCGTGCGATATTCATCTCGGCAGGGCCGTCTTCTAGCGCGCGTGTGGGCTTCAACCCGCCGTCTTCAGAGCGAGCAGCGTCGGCGGCCAGCGCCAGCGTAATACTGAGCGTGGCGATTTCCGGCGAGACGCCTTCGGGCAGCGCGGCGGGCAGCAGCGCGGCGGGGTTTACGGGCTGGCCGCTTTCGACCAAGGCCTGACGCCGTTCGAAAGGCAGCAGCACCTCTTGCAGCGCGCGCGCCGCTTTGACACGCATACTGAGCGCCTCTTTCATGCCTTTGCCATCGGGCGGCCCCTGCCACGCGCCGATCACCCACAGCAGCGTGTCGGCGCCGTAATGCCGCCCTTTGGTATTGTCGACCACCGCCTCGAAGCCCTCGGCGTGGGCGTTGACGACAACGGCGGCGCGCGGGCGGTTGTTGCTGTCGCGCAGCACGATCAATTTGCCGATAAGCGCCGGGTTCTGCTGCATGATCTGGCGCTGCGCCTGCACTTTTTCCACCTGCGCCGGCGTGCGCACACGGAACGTGTCTTTGCTGCGCCAATCGCCCGCGAAGTACAGCATATCCGCCGTCAGAATGCGCGCGACTTCGGCATGACGCGCGTCGTCACCCCACCACATGCGCGCCAGTTCGCGCGCGCTGTAGTAGCTGTCGGCGTTGTGCTTGAGCGCCTGCCACAGCGCGGCGGGATCGAGCGGGCGGGTTTCGTGGCCGCTGCTGATTTTGCCCGCCAGCGCAAACGGGCGTTGGGCATACGTCAGTTCGACCGTCTGGCCGATGCGCGGCGACAGCACAGCGCGCCCACGCTGGCGCAGGGCTGTCGCCAGGCTGAAACGCGCCGACGAATCGCCGTGTACCAGCATGGTGTCTTCCGCGCCGAGCGCATCGACCACGCTCACCAGTTCGCTTTCGTCGGCGTGCGCCGAGAGCGAATAGACGCCCAGTTCGCAGCGCAGCGTCACGGTTGTATTGTCGATATTAAAGGCGACTTCCTGATTGTCCTGGCGTTCGCGCAGCATGCGCTGCAAAAAGCGTCCGGGCGCTTCTTCGTCCTGATAACCGGTGAGCAGAATCGCGTTGCGTTCGTCGCTGGCCAGCGCTTTGGCGTAGGCCGCCGATGCGCCGCCCGTCAACATACCGCTGCTGGCGACAATCACGGCAGCGCCCGCGCTGCGCATGATTTCGTCGCGCTGCAAGCTGTTTTCTACCGGGCGGATCGCGCTGCGGAAAAAGAGATGCTCGTCGCCCGCCGCTTTGACCGTGTGCGCGGGCAGCCAGCTCGCGAAGCGCACATAGCCGCGACACACGGCGCGCACCATGCCATCGGCGAACACCGGCGCGGCCAATTCTTCGCGGTGCGCCAAAATGATCTGCAAGATTTCCTGCGCGCGCCCCAGCGCGAAAGCCGGAATCAGCACTTTGCCGCCGCGTTCGGTGACGCGCCGCAGCGTGTCCATCAGGCGTTTTTCTTCGGCCAGGCGGTTGGCGTGCAGCTTGCCGCCGTAAGTGCTTTCCAAGACCAGCGCGTCGGCCTTGATACGCGGCAGGGCGGCGCTGACCACCGCGCGCTGCTCGTTGAGCGAGACATCGCCCGACATCACCAGCACGCCTTCTTCGCTTTCCAGCACCAGCGTGGCCGCGCCGGCGATATGCCCGGCGGCGTGGTAGGTGACTTGCAGCCCTTCGCCGAGCTTAAGCGCCTGTTTGAATTCCACCGTCTGGAAATTGTCCATCAACCGCTGCGAAGCGATCTCGTCGAAGATCGGCAGTTCGCCTTCCTGCTCCTGTTTGGCGCGCATGATGCGCTGCGCGTCGGCTTGCAGGATGCGCGTCAGTTCAACCGTGGGCACCGTGGCGATCACCGGCACATGCGGATACTGTTCGGCCACCAGCGGCAGCGCGCCGGTATGGTCGGTGTGGGCGTGCGTCACCAGGATAAAATCCGGGCCGCCCGCCGCGCTGATGGGATGCAAATCCGGCAGTTGGTCGTTCTGGATGCCGCGGCTGGTTTTGGGGGAGATGCGAATGCCGGCGTCGATCAGCAGTTTTTTGCCCGCGATTTCGACCAGCGTGCTGCTGGCGCCGACTTCGTCCGCGCCGCCGAGAAACGTCAGGTTCATACAAGCATAGCCTCGCCAACGAACGTTTGTCCGTGATTATAGCACAGGGGCAGGACGGCATAGCGGCAGAAGAAACTGCTTGCGTGCTGTTAGAAAAGTTGTCATAATGTGAGAGATAGTGTAAAGCGTTTTGTGGTCAATCTGCTGCCTCAGTCACGTCTTTTGCCCTATCGCCAGTCCTGTTTTTGCATGTTCGGGAGTGATGTGTGAGCAAGAAGTTGTACGTGGGCAACCTGCCCTACTCCGTTACCGATGCCCAACTGCGCGAATTGTTCGAGCAGGTGGGGGAAATTACGAGTGCCACGGTCATTATGGATCGTGAGACAGGTCGCTCGAAGGGGTTCGGTTTTGTCGAAATGGAAACCGAAGAAGGCGCACGGGAGGCGATCAACCGCTTTCACGGCTACATGTTGGAACGGCGGGCACTGACCGTGAACGAGGCGCGCCCGCGCGAAGAACGCCCACGTTATGGCAGCAACGCGGGGGGCGGCGGCTTTCGCGGCGGGCCAAAGAGCGGTAATTTGAATCGCAACAGCGATCCTTATTAAGAAGCCATTTGTAGCACAGGCGGGCGCGCCGCGGCGTGTCTACAGCCTGAAGCATTGAACAGGCGGGGGCGGGCGATCCGTGGGCCGGCCCGACAGAAGCCAATGAGTGTGAAGACAGGGCAGTGCGTCCTGTCTTTTTTGCTCAGCCGCGCCGGTTCTGGCGGCGCAGCGTGTGAAAATTGGGCGGCAGCCGGTGGAAATGGTGACGAGGGAGCTGCGCGCGCGGCGGCAGCGGCAGCCGGCGCTGGTAGCCGTTGCGCGGCGCCTGCAACCGCTGGCGCACCTGCGCCGAGATAATCAGGCGCAGCGGCCAGTCCACGCCCAGCACGGCGCAGCCCTCGCGCGTGATGCGGTACAACCACTGCATATCGCTGCGCAAAAACGCCCGGCATTCCAGCCAGCCGCTCATGTGCAGCGCGCTCAGATTGGCCTCGTCCAAATAGGGTTTAGCGGGGTCTTTGTCCGGCAGAAACCAGTGGCCGGAGGTATAAGGCAGATAATGTTGGCGAAAATCGCCACGCATCAACTGGTAGGCGAAGCGCAGCGCCTTACGTTGAGTAGGTGTCATAGCCGCTGTGAAAGCAGGAAAACCACACAGAATCTAAATGTAGCACAGGGCGGGCGCAGATGGCTATAGACCGCAGGCAGCAGGCACAATAAGATTGGATTAAGGTTTCTGCCCGACCCAAGCCGCTCACCCAAGAAAGCCTTTTATGCCGGAAAAATCTACCGTGCTCGATCTGCTGGCGCTGACTTTCGGACGCCTGGTGTTGAACATGACGCGCCGTTTTCCCTACCCGTTTCTGCCGGAAATCAGCCGCCAGTTGAGCGTGCCGCTGGAAAGCGTGCAGGGCGTGATGGCCTCATATGCGGGCATCGGGGTTGCCAGCCCGCTGCTGGGGCCTATCGGCGAGCGCTTTGGGCGGCGGCGCGTGCTGCTGGCCGGGCTGCTGCTGCTGATCGCGGCGGGGACGGTGGCGGCGCTGCTGCCACAGTTCGGCGTGTTCGCGCTGATGATGCTTGGCATGGGTGTCGCCAAGATGGTGTATGATCCGGCAATGGCGGCGTATATCGCCGATCATGTGCCCTACCAGCGGCGCGGGCGTGTGGTGGGCATCACCGAACTGAGTTGGGCGTTATCGCTGCTGCTGGCGGCGCCGCTGGCCGGTTTTTTGCTGGGCAGCACCGGGCTGCCGGGCGTGTTTGCTGTGCTCACCCTGTTGGGCGTGGGCGCGCTGCTGTTGATCGCGCGTTATATCCCCGCCGATCACGACAGCGGCCATCTGTTGGGCACGATTACACCCCTGGCCACCTGGCGCGCGCTGCGGCAGCGTCCGTCGTCGTTCGGCGCGCTGGCCTATACGCTGCTGCTGGTGATCGCCAACGAAATTTTCTTCATTAATTATGCCGCGCACATGGAAAGCACCTTCGGGCTGGCGCTGACAGCGCTGGGCACGGTGAGCATCGTCATCGCGCTGGGCGAAGTCTTCGGCGAATTCGTGGTGATCGCGCTGGCCGATCGCTTCGGCAAGCGGCGCGTCGCGCTGATCGGCGTGCTCGTCTCGGCGCTCGGTTACGGCGTGATGCCGCTGTTCAGCTTCAGCCTGCCGCTGACCCTGGCGGCCTTATTCGTCATTTTTTGCGCGATCGAAGCTGCCGTCGTCGCCTCGATTCCGCTGTTCACCGAGGTGCTGCCCCAGGCGCGCGCCATCATGGTGAGCAGCAATATCGGCGCGGCCTCGCTGGGGCGGCTGACGGGCGCGCTGCTCGGCGGCTTTTTGTTCGCCAACCTGGGCAGTTTCGCGCAGATCGGCCTGCTCGCGGCGGGTGTCGGGCTGGCGGCGCTGCTGCTGCTGTGGCGCTTCCTGCACGAGTATGTGCCGGCGGCGTAGCGTCCGCGCGCGCTTCGTGTTATGGTAGGCGCGTCTGGATAAACCGGGAAGCGCTTATGTACGGACAAAATCCGAATTACGAAGAAACGCCGCTGACTTTTCAGGCGCAGGACACCGATCTGCTGTTCCGCGTGATGCAAACCAACGAATCGCAGGCGCTGGTGGGGCTGGGCGGCGGCGGCAAAAGTAATTTTATCGCGCATTTTCTGCGCCGCGAAGCGCGCATGTCGTACATCAAAGACCGCCCCTACTATCATTATGTGATCGTACAGTTGAACCCGCACCATCTGCTGCACCCGGAAAAACGCGCGCTGGAACACAGCGGTTCGGCGTGGGCCGGCTATGAACTGATGCTCAACCGCCTGCGCATCGCGCTCAAAGACCTGTATGATGACCCGCTGACGGCGGAAGAGAAAACCGAAGTCGAGCGCGTCACGGCCAAGCTGGGGCAGTACTATCGCAACATGTACCGCCGCCACCCGCTGATCGCCCAGAGCGGGCTGCGGCGGGTGGAAGACGCTATCGAAGAAGTGCTGTCGATCAATGAATCCTGGCGGCTGGTGTTTATTCTTGACGAATTCGAGGAGTTTTTGCGGCGGCTGCCGACAGAGTTTTTCCAATCGCTGCGCGGGCTGCGCGATGATCGCAAGCGGCGCATGGCGTTTATGATTGCCAGCCGCTACGCGCCGGACGACCTGCTGACCGAATTCGGCACGCAGAAACCCAAAGTCTTCGAAAGTTTTATCGAACTGTTTTATGATTTCACGCTGTATCTGCGCCCGCTCGACCCCGACAGCGTGAACTACGTCGTTTACCGTTACGCGCAGCGCTACAACCAGCCGGCCACGCCCCTCCAGCAGCAGTTGATTATCGCCCTCAGCGGCCAGCACGCCGGCTTGATCCGCCACTGCTTTTTGCCCGTGCTGCAAGAATCCGCGCGCTACAGCGATACCGAGCAGTTGGCGCAGGTGGTGGTGCAGTATTACGGCGTGTACCGCGAATGCGAATCGATGTACAGCAGCCTGAGCAAAAAAGAGCAGGAAACGCTGCTGGCGCTGGCCCATGGGCGGCCTGTGCCCTATCCCGAAGCGGCCTTCAGCCTGTTCCGTAAGCATGTGCTTATGCCCGATCGCCAGACGATTCGTATCCCGCTGCTGCGCGCCTTTATGCGCTTGCGCAAATAAGAACGTTCCAAACGTCATGTCTGCGCGCGCGGGATAACACTGTTAGGGCAGATGTGGACACGGCATAATGGGTGTGAATAGCATTCATCCGATGAAATCATCTTTGTGGAAGTTACCAATCTGGAGGAGACTGCATGGTTTTGCAACCATGGCCGAAGATTTACCAGCAGCGGCGCTGCACCGCCGAAGAAGCTATTCAGCGCGGCGTACAATCGGGGCAGCGTCTATTTTTGACCGGCAACTGTTCCGTCCCCCATCTGCTGATGGACGCGCTGGTGCAGCACGCCAAAAACCTGCACGATGTGGAAATTGTGCAGGTCTTGACCATCGGCGATTCACGCTATGTCGAGCCGGATATGGAAGGCCATATCCGCGTCAACACGATGTTCATTTCCAACAATGTGCGCGAGGCGGTGGCCGCCGGGCGCGCCGATTTTACGCCGGTGTTCCTGCACGAAATCCCGCTGCTCTACCGTTCCGAACTGCCGATTGATGTCGCGCTGATTCACGTTTCCCCGCCCGATGAACACGGCTACTGCTCATATGGCATCGAGGTAGGCGTCACCAAAACAGCGGCAGAAGTCGCCAAGACAGTGATCGCGCAGGTGAACCCGAAGATGCCGCGCACCCTGGGCGACAGCTTCATTCATGTCAGCAAAATCGACTACATTGTGGAAGTCGATTATCCGATCCCCGAAATTCGCATGGCGGATCCGTCGCCGGTGCAGCATGTGATCGCGGAACATGTGGCGAGCCTGATCGAAGACGGCGCGACGCTGCAAACCGGCATCGGCGGCATCCCCGACGCGGTGCTGAGCTTTTTGGGCGACCGCCGCAATCTGGGCATTCACACCGAATTGTTCAGCGACGGCGTGATCGAACTGGTGGAACAGGGCGTGATCACCAACGAAGCCAAAACGCTGCATCCGGGCAAAATGGTGGCGGGCTTTGTGCTGGGCACGCAGCGGCTCTACGATTTCATCCACGACAACCCGATTGTCGAACTGCATCCGACAGAATATGTCAACGACCCGTTCCGCATCGCGCAGAACGAGCGCATGGTGTCGATTAACTCGGCGCTGGAAGTCGATTTCACCGGGCAGGTGTGCGCCGACAGCATCGGCCACCGCCTGTACAGCGGTGTCGGCGGGCAGGTAGATTTTATTCGCGGCGCGGCGCATTCTAAAGGCGGCAAGCCGATCATCGCGCTGCCTTCGACGGCCAAAGACGGCAAACTGAGCCGCATTGTGTGGGAATTACAGCCGGGCGCCGGCGTGGTGACCTCGCGCAATGACGTACATTATGTGGTGACCGAGTTCGGTATCGCCTATCTGCACGGCAAGAGCATTCGCCAGCGCGTGCTGGCGCTGCTGAACATCGCGCACCCGGATTTCCGCGAATTTCTGGCGGCGAAAGCGCGCGAGCTGAACTACATTTCTGCGGTCTACACCGGCGTGAATCTGAGTCCGGCGCACTAAAACGCTTACCCCATGCTCAGCAAGAGAGCATGTGTACATTGTGCGGGAGGTGGGGCGCAACGCCTGGTTCGCCCCACCTTTCATTTTGCTGCCTGCTCTCGCCCCACTCCCTTTTTCCCCGCCCGCGCGCAACTTTTTCGCCCCGCATCAGACTGAATCGGCGAAAGGATGCTTATGCGCAAAAACTCCCGTATCTACTCCCGTATCTACCGGCTGTGGTTGGAAGGCGCGCTGCTGGAAAATGCGCCCGGCGCGCTCGTTTTCCAGACCGATTGGGACGATTTGCTCTATCGGTTTTACGGCAGCAGGCACAAGATCTATCTGATCGGCCTCGCCCCGACTTCTTGGCAGTTGGCCGACAGCGCCCGCTGGCACACCTGGGTCGCGATCACTCAGGGCTTGATCGCGCAGCCTTCGGCGCGGCCTATGGCGTCAGTGACACTCGTCACGATGCATTTATCGCCCAGAATCGCTACGATAGCAGGCTGCAATTGGTGTGCCGCGCCGAGTACAGCTATGTCTGGCGTGTGCTGAGCGCGGAAAATGGATGACGAGACGTGATTCTCATTGTACTCCCCGACATCACCGCGGAACAAACGCTCCTGGCGCAGGCACGCCAGAACGATCAGGACGCGCTGCGCCAGATTTACGAGCGCTACTTCCCGCCCATCTACCAGTTTATCCGCCTGCGTGTCAACGAGCGTGAGCAGGCGCAGGACATCGCCAGCGAAGTCTTCCTGGACTTTTTCGTGGCGCTGCGCGGCGCGCGTCCGCCGCAAACCAGCCTGCGCGCCTGGTTGTTCCGCGTCGCGCGCAACAAAATTTACGATCACTACGGGCGGCATAAGCAGTTCCCGCTCGAAACGCTCGCAGACTGGCTGCCCGATACGCCGGAAAGCAGTCCCGAAGTCGAATTTGTGCGCGCGCTGGATGTCGAACGCGCCCGCCGCGCGCTGACCCTGCTCAACGCCGAACAGCAGGAAGTGCTGATTCTGCGCTTTGGGCAGGCGCTTAATTTACAGGAAACGGCGGACATTATGGGCACAAGCATCAGCGCGGTCAAATCGCTGCAATTCCGTGCCGTGAACAAGCTACGCCAAATCCTGGAGCGCATGGGAGGCGTGCTGTGAGCCAGCAAGAGTTCATCGACATCTTCAACGACTGTATTGAACGGCTGGCGCGTGGTCAGAGCATCGAAGACTGTTTACGCCAGCACCCGGCCTATGCCGCGCAGCTTCTGCCGCTGCTAGAAGCCGCCGTCGTCGTCAAGCGCACGCCTTTCCCGCCCGCCGAAGTGCTGGAAGATCAGGCGCGTGTCTGGGCGCGCATTGAGCAGGCGCTCCCGACCCGTATGCCCGCGCGCCGCGCCAGCCGTCCCTGGGGGCAGGCGCTCAGCTTCGCCGCGATGCTGATTCTGCTCGTCGGCAGCCTGTTGGTGGGCTATACGCTGCTGGTCAACCCGCCGAACCCCGCCGTCGAAACGCTGACGCCCACCCTGACAGCCACGGCGACAGCGACACAAACGCCCACCAGCACGACAGCGCCCACAGCAACCGTCACGCTGACGAGCACGGCGACCCAGACGCCGACCGCTGCGCCAACGAGCACGCCCACGCGAAGCGCTGCGTCCACCGGCACGCTGGCGCTGCCCGCCACCAGCACGCCCGCGCCCGCCACCGCCAGCCGCACGCCGACGGCCACACAAGCGCAGACCGTGATTATTCAAGGGCCAATCGAAGCCATCGACGGCAGCGTGCTGACGATCTACGGGCTGACCGTGCGCCTGCGCGCCAATGAGCCGCTGCTGGCGCAGTTACGGGTGGGGGTGCAGGTGCGCGTCGAGGGCACTTTGCAGGGGAATGAGGTCATCGCGCCGCGCATCAGCCTGCTGCCGACCACCACGCCCACCAGCGGCGGTCGCGGCGGCACAGGGTCGCCGCCCGGCGGCCAGACTCCGCCGCCCGCCAATCCAAACAACGATGGTAACGGCAGCGACGATGACGGCAGCGACGACAACGACGACGATTCCGGCATGGGCGGATAGTAGCAGGGACGAGGCCGCCCTCGTCCTCCTGCCTGCCTTAACGCTGTCGCAGCGGCCGCGCCCAAACATTGACATTACACGCCAATACGCCATACTCTAGAATAGACGCAAATATCTTTGTATGGCTATGACCCTGACAAGTATCGATTACATGAGCGCGCTGCTCCAGGCGCAGCGCGCTGTGGGCGAAAAAATCTCTGCCTCTGTCAAAGATGTACTGGATGAGTGTGTGCGCGCCGCCTGTGCACTCGTGCAGGCCGACTGCGCCGTCATCTACACTATTCGCGCTGTGCCGCTGCAAGTCGGCAGCAGAATACGGCGCGAATACGACACCGAAACCATCAGCGCTTACCCGCCCGAAGTGGTTGGATCAGCCTCTGTGCCCGGCAGCACCGGCGGCATCGTGCGTTGGGTGCTGCGCAGCGAAGGCGATGTGCGCGTGGTCGAAGATGTGCGCACCTCACCGCGTTTGCCCAACGGCATTATCCTCAGCCAGAGCAGTTTCATCAAAGAGCAGCATATCGCCGCCTTCGTCGGGCTGCGCATGGGCACGCTCGAAGACACCCCGCCGGAAAGCGAAGACACGCCGGAAAAAGCGCTGGCCGTGCTTTTCGTCAACTGGCGCACGCCGCACAATGTCACGCGCGGCGAAGAGGACACGCTGCGCCTGTTCGCCGCCTACGCCCACATCGCCCTCACCGACGCCCGCCGTCTCCAGCATATCCATCTCATCAAACGCGAAAGCAAGGCTTTCGAGCGCCTGTTCAGCACTCTTTACCAGCAGAACGGCGACGAAATCGACCTGGAACGCACTATCGAAGACACGCTGCGCCAGGCCAAAAGCGAAACCGGCAGCCCTTACATCTTCTTGACGCTCAAAGAACCACTCGGCTACTGGGTCAAATACATGCTCACCGGCGCGCTGGGCGTCGAACGCGAAGAACGCATTGTCGATGAGATCGTGCGCCGCACCCTGCTCGACGCCGAAAAAGATGTGTCCGAAGTCGAAGAAGCCTCCGGGCTGCGCTGGCTGGGTGTGCCCGTGATCGTCGCGGGCAACCGTCAGGCCGCGCTGTGTATCGAAGCCGACAGCAGCGAAAGCCGCCGCCTCAACCAGCGCGCGACCCTGCTGCGGCTGGCGCGCCAGTGGAGCGTTGTCTTGCAGCAGCACGATTATCCGCGCGCGCTCATCGAACTGCGCGAGATCGCCAAAGAACTGAGCGGTAATTTTGAACTGAAAGCGCTGCTGGAATCGGTGGTGCGGCGGGCGGCGCGCGCCATGCGCAGCGTCGATGTCATCACCTTGTACTACGTGCGCAGCGACAAAGCCAAAGCGCGCCCACATCTCGGCTATCAACTGGGCGTGCGCGCGGCGGAAAACCAGCGCAGCGACCATGTGGACGAAATGGTGCTGTATCTGTACCACAGCGGGGTCGAGCAGCACTGCACCGGCAGGGGCGATGACCGCCATCTGGTCGAAAACGACTTCTGCCGCCACGAAGGCATCCGCGCTTCGGCGGGCTTTCCCCTCAAAAACGGCGGCGCGCGTTTCGGCTGCATGTTCTTCAACTACCGCATGGAGCATGTCTTCCACGACGAAGAGATGAACCTGCTGCGCCTGTTCGCCGAACGCGCCGCCATCGCCATCCAGAGCGCCGAAAGCTTCAGGGTCTTACAGCGCGAGCGCGAAAGCCTCGACCGCGAACAGCGGCGGCTCAAAACCGTCAACAAGATCGCCCAGGCCATCAGCCGCGAACGCCAGCCCGATCAGGTCTTTCGCGCTATTCTGAGCGGCGTGAAAGACGAAGTGCCGCAGGCCGACAACCTGTGCATTGTCGAACGCGACCCGGAGACGCACGACCTGCTGATTTCGCCCGTCAACCTGGAGTTCTACCACGTCGATCAGCCGCCGCCCGAAGGCCAACCGCTGCGCGTATCCACCGCCAGCGGACGGCAGGGCATCGCCGGGCTGGCGATCACGGAACAAAAAACCAAACGCTACAATGATGTCGAAAAAGCCGCCGGCAGCTATATCGGCGTCATCGGCAGCACCAACGCGCAGATCGCCGTGCCGATCAAAGATGTCGCCGGCATCCAGGCCGCCCTGGTGCTAGAAAGCAACCGCCGCAACGCCTTTAACCGCGAAGACGAAAAGCTGCTGGAAATGGTCGCCAACCACGCCGCCATCGCCATCCGCACCGCCGCCGAATACTACGCGCAGCAGCAGCGCGAGGCGCAGCAGTGGCGCATGGATTTCGGCGTGTTGGCCGCCGGGCTGGTGCATGACCTGACGCCCTTTGTCGGCAGTCTGGGCATGGTTATGCAAGACCTGCGCGAGCGCTACCCCGACACGCAGGGCGATCTGGAAAACCTGGAACGCATGGCCGCGCGCGTGCGCACCGTCAGCGCGCGCCTCGAAACCTTCATCACCGAACGCGGTTTTGTGCCGCAGCCTGTCGCCATCAACGTCCTGCTGCACCGCGCGCTCGATCTCGCCCGCCCTTTCCAGCGCTACACCATCAAAGTCGAACTGAAGGGCGATTGTCTGGAAAGTGAAATCGATGTGGACGAATGGTGGATCGCGATGGTGCTCAAGAATCTGCTCACCAACGCTTACACCGCCATTCCCAGCGAGCGCGAAGGCCACGTCGTCATCCGCGCGCTCAGCCAGCAGCCCTATGTCCTGATTTATGTCGAAGACAACGGCTGCGGTATCGAACGCGAGCGCTGGGAACAGATTTTTGAACTGGGCGATACCAACCAGAAGCACGGCATTCACGGCATCGGCCTCTATTATTCGCGCGAACTGGCGAAAAAACATCACGGCTGGCTGCAAGTCGCCGAGAGCACACCGGGGCAGGGCGCGTGTCTGCTGCTGCGCCTGCCGCAAAAACTGCGCGAATAGACCCTGTTAACCGATGGGCGCATGTCATCGTGCGTCCTTCATGCCCATCCAAAGGACAGCTATGGAAATCCCTGAGGCCTTCAAGCAGCCGCAGCGCGTACTCTATATTGAAGATGACCCCTTTTACAGCGATCTGGTGTCCAAACGCCTGCGGCGCGCCGGGTTCGTCGTACAGGTGGTCGAAACCGAACAGGCAGCGCTGACCGCCCTGCAAACCGAGCATTTTCACGTCGCGCTCGTTGATCTGCACCTGACCCACAATATGGCGCAAAAACACGGCGAAGCGCTGCTCAGCTTTATTCACAGCAGCCCACTGCACAAGAATCTCGTGACGATGGTGCTGACCGCCTATCCCGACGAGGATAATCTGCTCAAAGCCTTCCAGCAGTACAAAGTGCATCGTTATTTCCGCAAAAAAGACCCCGATTATGTGCAGCAGATTATCGACGCCATCCCCGCCGCCCTGGCCGAAATCGGGCTGAGCAATTTTGGGCTGCAATACGAGGCCAATTCGCATCACCGCCTCGACGAGATCGCGACTACGCTGCGCGACGCCGAAAGCATGAGCGTGCCGGCGGAACACCTGGCGTATCAGGTGCAGGACTTGTTTAACAAGCTGTTCCCGCACGAAGACCGCCTGTTTATCGCCCGCCTGCCCGAAGGCCTGACCAAATCGCAGATCGTGCGCGCTCAGCCGACGAAAGACAACATCGTCGGCCAGAATTACGTCGTCAAGCTGGCGCGCCGCGACAAGATCGAAACCGAAAGCGCGCGCTACGAAAAATCGGTGCGCGGACGGCTGACCGGCGGCGCCGTCACCGCCCTCAGCGCCGCCTATACGCGCGATCTGGGCGCGATCTGCTACAGCTTCGCCGAAAATGACAGCGGATCGCCGCTGGTCGAGTTCGATATTTTTTACCGTGACGCCCGTTCCACGCGCGTCATCGTGCACAGTCTGCGCCATCTGCTGCTGCGCACATGCAGCGTGTGGTACGATAATAATGCGCCCCGCGCCAATGCTTACCTGCCTGACCTGTACTACGACGCTTTTAATCTGCGCCGTGATTACCTGATCGAGCGTATCGGTGAGGCGCTGCCGGGCTTCGACCCCGACGCTCCCACCATCCGGCTGGATATCGCGCCCGATGTCCTTGTGACCAATCCCATCAAATGGCTGGAGCGCAATCATGATCTGTGCGTCATGCCGGTGCGCCGCGCCATCACCCACGGCGACCTGAATGGCCGCAACATCATGGTCGATATGGAAAACCTGATGATTAGGGAACGGCAGGGCGCGCGCACGCTCGAATTTCATAAATGCTGGCTGATCGACTTCTTCCGCACCTACGAAAGCCATATTCTGCGCGATATTGTCATTCTGGAAACCGACATCAAATACCGCCTGCTGCCGCGCCCGCCGCTGCCGGAGTTCGCCGCGCTGGAAAAAGCGCTGCGCGAGCCAGAATGGTCGGTGCAGGCGCAGCCGCCAGAGGTGCGGCGCGCCGCGCAGGTGGTGCGCGCGCTGCGGCAGATGGCTTTTCAGTTGCAGGGACAGCGGTCGCGCCGCCAAGAATACCTGCTCAGCCTGCTGATGGGCACGCTGAACGTGGTGCGGCTGCGCCACATGGAACGCGAACGCAAGCAGCACGCCCTGCTTTCCGCCGCCATGCTCTGCGCCGAACTCGACGAACTGGCGAACCGCAAAGGCCGCTGGCCCATACTGCCGGAATAAGACGCGCCGCGCCGCTTAAACAGCGTGTGCGCCGCCTCACAACTCTTCCGCCGGCAGCAGCACCTGAAAGATGCTGCCCACTCCCACGCGGCTCTCGATGCTGATCTCGCCGCCGTGCAGATCGACAATATCCTTGACGATCGCCAGCCCCAGCCCCGTGCCGGAGATGCCCAGCGCGCCCACCTGCTGCCCGCGATAAAAGCGCTCGAACAAATGCGGCAGATCGGCTTCGGGGATACCGATACCGGTATCCTGTACGCGCAGGCAGATGTACTCTTTTTTCTGCGCGCCATTTTCCAGCGTCAGCCGCTGCGTTATCACCATAATGCTGCCCGCTGCGGTGTATTTGATGGCGTTCGAGATCAGATTCGTCACCACCTGCGCCAGTTGATTCGGCTCGCCGCGCACGATCAGATTGTCTTCTGGCAGCGTCAGCGCCAACACCAGCCCCGCCGCCTCCGCCGGCGCCATATGCGCTTCGGCCACTTGTTTCACCACCACATTCAAATCCACCGGGCGTAAATCTACACGATGCGCGCGCAGATCCGCCCGCGAAAGCTCCAGAATATCCGTGACTAGCGTCGTGAGCTGTTCGATCTGGCGCTGCATTTCCGGCAAATGCTGTGGAAAACGTTCCGGCCAGCGCTCCAGCAGTTCCAGTTTCAGACTCAAAACGGCGATCGGCGTGCGCAGCTCGTGCGAAACATCGGCCACAAACTTCGACTTGAGGTTATCCAGTTCTTGCAAACGTTCCAGCGCCGCGTTCAACTGCGCGGTGCGATCCTGCACATGTTCTTCCAAGCGCTGGTTCAGCACGCGCATTTCGTCTTCGACACGCTTACGTTCATCGATCTCGCGCTGCGCCTGCTGATAAAGCATGGCGTTGGCCAGCGCGATAGCTGCGGCGTGCGTCAGCGGGATAATGCGCTCCACATCTTCTTCCTTAAAATAGTTCACCTGCGCACTGTCCAGCCGTACCATGCCTATAATCTGGTCGTGATAACAGATCGGCGCGGTGATATTGCTGCGAATCCACTCGGTACTCGCCAGCCGAACCCAGCGCGCGTCATGATGCGTGTCTTTGACCAACACCGGCCTGTGCGTCGCGCTGGCCTCTCTATCTACCGGAAACACATTGAGCGATTGCTGTAAATTGCGGATCAGCGTTTCGCTCCCCAGCGAGCTGTAACCTTTCCAATGCACTGGCCGCAGCGTCTCGTTATCCAGCAGCATGATGTTGGTCGCCTCGTGCCCGAACAAGCGCTGAATCTGCTCGACAATTTCTTCCAGCACTTCGTCCAGATGCAGCCGTGCCGTCAGCGCCAGCGTGACATGCCCCATCGTTTCGTACAGCCGCCACGCCGCCTGTTCCGCCTCGCGCGCCTGTTTTTGCTCGGTGATGTCGGTCGCTGTACCCAAAAAACCGGCGAAGGCCCCCGCCTCATCATAGTGCACTACCACCTGATCGGAGACCCAGCGGTACACGCCGTCCGCCCGCCGCAGCCGGTACTCGGCGCTAAACCCCTCCTGCTGGCGCAGCGCGTCCTCAAAACGCTTGAGGCACAGATAATCATCCGGGTGAATATAGGTTTTCCACGAAGTCGCCAGCGCCGCGGCCAGCTCCAGCCCTATGAATTGCAGCAGCTTCTTGTTGAGGAAGTTAGTTTTCCCCCGCGCGTCGCAGCCCCATATCAGCAGTGGCGTAACATCCAACGCATGCAAGCTGTGTTTGTGTGCCGGATTTTCCTGTATAGACATTCGGCTTACTCACTATTGCATTGTACAATAACATTATATTATCCACCCAAAAGTGCGCTTTAAACGTAAAGATCGCCTTCGCCTATAGCCACACACTGACCGCCCACACTCACCCGCGTAATCTCGCTGCCCATGCGCTCGATCTCCACGCGAATCAGGCTCGGTCGCGCGATTTCGAAGCCCTGTTCGCTGACAATGCGTGCTGGGTTATCGCTCACCAGCTTATGCTTCACCAGATAACAACCGAGCGGCCCGCTGGCGGCACCGGTGGCCGGGTCTTCGATAATGCCCAGCGCCGGCGCGAACATGCGGCTGTGTACCGTGCCCTCCGCCGTCACTGTCCCGCGCGCAAACACGAATACATGCGGCGCCGCGAAATCGCGCAGCGCACGTTCCCAGACATCCAGCCGCAGCTTGCAGCGCTGCAAGGCCACCAGCGAACGCAGCGGCACAAACAAGAACGGCACGCCGCACGACACCACTTCCAGCGGATAGGCGCTTTCGATTTCCTCCGCGTTCAGTGACAGCATGTCGGCGATCAGCGGCACGTTGTTGAAGCGCGGCCCGAATGTCGGCAGCGACTGCTGCATCGTAATCATCGTCGGCGCTCCCTCGTGCAGTTCGACCAGCACGGGAATCACGCCCGCCTGCTCCTCCAGCCGCAGGGCGCTGCGCTGGCCGCTGGTGTCGATCATGCGTGTGTGCGCCAGCACGAACGCCGTCCCAATCGTCGGGTGTCCCGCCACCGGCATTTCCACGCTGGGCGTAAAAATGCGCACACGATAATGATTGTTGGGGTCATCGGGCGGCAGCACGAACGTCGTTTCTGAAAAGTTTATCTCGCGGGCGATAGCCTGCATCGTTTCTGTCGCCAGCCCGCGCCCATCCTCGAACACCGCCAACTGATTGCCGCCGAACGCCTGATTGGTAAACACATCGACCAGATGAAAATGAATTTTACGCATCGTTGAGTGCCTCCATGCCACATGACCCCGATTATAACGCGCGTGCCGTGTGGCGATAACACCAGTTGTGCCCGAATCGTCGCCGCGCTGCAAAACACCACCGCCGCAAAAAATGAACGTTCCGCCCGGCGCTGCTGAACCTGTCCCCCCGCAATCGGGAAAAAGATGTCTGACTAACACATTATTTCCTTATCAGATTATAAAAATAACACCTTTGCGCGTGCTGCTGCCTGCCGTATGCTGTGTACATCACCCGAATGCATCACCGGCCACACCGCCCCCGTTTTCGCCGAGAGAAGGGAAGGGGGTCAGCCACAGGAGTTACCCGCTATGCCCACGCTCAACGACTTCCGCCACTTCAACGGCCTGCACTGGGAAACCGGTTTTCTCGCCAATGCGCTTGCCTATCAGGGCGTGCGCGCCCCGCACAGCGGCCAGCCCCTCAGCGAAGCCCTGCTCATGGGCATTACCGGCGGCATCTGCGCCGGTTATTTCGTCTTCGAATACACCGGCCACGACCCGCATCTGCACTTCCTCACCCGCTATCCTTTCAGCCAGCACGAACCCGGCGCCATCTACGAACGGCTCGGCATCCCTTATGTCATGCAGCAAACCCCCACGCCGCAAAAAGCCACCGCCAACCTCATTAACGCGCTGGCCAAAGGCAGCCCCGCCGTCGTCTGGGTCGATATGGTCTCGCTGCCCTATAACGATATGAGCGCCGAAGAATACGGCTGGGCGATTTTTCCCCTGCTGGTCTATGGACTCGACCTCGACAAAAATCAGGCGCAGCTTGCCGATCGCGCCTGTGCACCCTTCACTGTCAGCGCCGACCAACTGGCGGCAGCGCGCGCCCGCATCGCCAAAATGAAACACCGTATGATGACGATCGGCGCGCCCGATTTTAACAAACTGCCCGCCGCGGTGCTGGCCGGCATACGCGCCACCATCGACATTTTCACCGGCAAGCCACCTGTCGCCACCGCCAGCAGCTTTGGCTTCGCCGCCTATCAGCGTTGGGCCGATATGCTCGTCAACGAGAAAAACGCCAAAGGCTGGGGGCGGCAGTTCGCCGGCCCGCGTCTGTATGCCGGCCTGACTTCGGCTTACAAATACATCGAAGTCTGGTTTACCGGCGGGCGCGGCGGACGCCATCTCTACGCCGATTTCCTCGACGAAGCCGCCGACATCCTCAATAAGCCTGCCCTGAAACAAGTCGGCGTACAATTTCGCCTCAGCGCCGAAAAATGGGATACGCTGGCGCAAACGCTGCTGCCCGACCACATCGCACCCTTCAAAGAAGCGCGCGACCTCATGCAGCGCAGCTATCAATTATTCATTACGCAGGGAAGCGCCAGACTGCCCGAACGCCAGCACAACCGCCGCCGCCTGGCCGAACTCGCGGCAGCCATGAAGACCGATTTTCCCCTCACGGCTGGCCAGGAAGCCGCCCTGCGCGCGCAGATTCGCGGCGCCGTCCTGGCCATTCACGACGCCGAAACCGTCGCCATCGAGCAGCTTGCCGCCGCCACTGCCTGAGCCGCGCCGTTGCAGGACGGCCAGAATGCCGTCCTTTGTTAGCCTGAGTTTGGGATAGGCTGCCGGTTTCCGCCTCACCCCCGCTGTACCGCGTCGAGCAAGCTAAGCGCAGCGGGGATGAGGGCTGACAAGGGGAGGTATTTAACGATGGTGTGCGTTTGCGCCGCCCGCAGCTAAAGGCGCGGGCTAGAGGAAAAGGCGGCAAGCCCACTAAAGGGGCTGGAGGAGACCTTAAAGGTTCGCAAAAGTGCGAGAGGACTGCGGCTGCAATGAGATTAGTGAAAAGCATAAAAACCTACCCTTGTAAGGGGTCGGGGAGTGAGGTTTTGCGGCCAGAAAAGCCTATCCAAAACGGAGGCATAGGCATCAAGATAAGCAAAAAAGGGCAACCTCAGGGAGAATGATTGTGCCAACAACATTCAAGCGAGGAAGCCCTTTTTATGTGCACAAGTATAAGTGAACTGGGAGAAATCCTGC
>JACAER010000011.1 GCA_013388745.1 Chloroflexota bacterium | reverse complement strand
GTCGTCCCCCGGCTCGCCATACAGACTATCCGCCCCGTCCCCGCCGAAGATCAGGTCCCCGCCAGGTCCGCCGTAAATGTCATCGTTGCCGCCCTCGCCGTACAGTTGGTCACTGCCGGGCGCCTCCCCGCCATCACGCGGGAAATCAGCGTGGCCGCCCCCCGTGTAGCCATCGCCGTACAGGTCGTCGTCGCCGTCCCCGCCGTAAATCGTGTCGTTGCCGCTGCCGCCCACCAGCGGCGCATCGCTGCCTTCGCCGCCCTCGATCGTGTCGTCGCCGTTCTGCCCGAAGAGGCAGTCGCTGCCCCCGCCGCCGCTCAGCCGGTCATTGCCCTCGCCGCCCAGCAGGAAATCGGCCTCGTCGCCGCCGTACAGCGCATCAGCGCCCGCCCCGCCCTCGATATCATCGCGGTCTTCCTGGCCGAACAGCACATCACTGCCGTCGCCGCCATAAATGTTGTCCAAGCCCTGCCCGCCGAGAATACAGTCGTCGCCGCCGTGCCCATACAGGTCATACGAGCCGCCCAAACCGATAATCACGTCGTTGCCATCTGTGCCATGAATCTCGTCGTAGCGCTCGGTGCCGATAAACACCTGCCCGGTGAGCACGAAATTCGCCCCACACTCCGCCGGGATACTGGCCGTGACACTGATCGTCACCGTCGCCAGGTTGGAAAGCAGCGCGTTATCCGACGCCTGATAAGTAAAGCTGTCCGTGCCTACGAAACCGCTGTTCGGTGTATAGGTAAAACTGCCGTCGGCGTTCAGTTGCAGCGCGCCATTGGCCGGATTGCTCGCCAGCACCGCGCGCAGCGCGTCATTATTGGCGTCGCTGTCGTTGCCCAGCACACCCGGCGCGGCGATACTCAGCGCCGTGTTCTGCGGCGTGCTGTAGCTGTCACTGCTGGCGACCGGCGCAGCGTTCACACTCGTGACACTGATCGTCACCGTCGCCAGGTTGGAAAGCAGCGCGTTATCCGACGCCTGATAAGTAAAGCTGTCTGTGCCTACGAAACCGCTGTTCGGTGTATAGGTAAAACTGCCGTCGGCGTTCAGTTGCAGCGCGCCATTGGCCGGATTGCTCGCCAGCGCCGCGCTCAGCGCGTCATTATTGGCGTCGCTGTCGTTGCCCAGCACACCCGGCGCGGCGATACTCAGCGCCGTATTCTGCGGCGTGCTGTAGCTGTCACTGCTGGCGACCGGCGCAGTGTTCACACTCGTGACACTGATCGTCACCGTCGCCACGTTCGAAAACGCCGCGCCATCGTTCACCTGATAGCTAAAACCGTCATCACCGACAAAACCGCTGTTCGGCGTATAGGTAAAACTGCCATCGTCGTTGAATTGCAGCGCGCCATTGGCCGGATTGCTCACCAGCGCCGCGCGCAGCGGGTCATTGTCTACATCGCTGTCGTTGCCCAGCACACCCGGCGCGGCGATACTCAGCGCCGTGTTCTGCGGCGTGCTGTAGCTGTCATTGCTGGCAATCGGCGGGTCATTGACCGGCGCGATGCGCAGCGTGACCGTCGCGCTGGATGTCCCTTCGGCGTTGGAGGCCTGGTAGGTGAAGCTGTCCTGCCCGTTAAAATTGCCGTTCGGCACATAAATAAACGAACCGTCGCTGCTCAGTTGCACACTGCCGCTTGTCGGGTTTGTGAGCGCCTGCGCCGTCAAATTACCCCCGCTGTCGTTGCCCAGCACGCCAGGCGCGATCACTAACAGCGGCAGGTCTTCCGAGCCGTTATAAGTGTCATTGGCCGCCACAGGCACGGCGGCAGGCGGCAGCGGGATATTCTCACTCGTGCTCAGCACGATTTCTGCGGCAGCGCCAGACTTGTCCTCCACCACGACGCACACACGCGCGATATTCGAGACAATCATGGCAGCGCTGGCCTGATAGAAAAAGCAGTCTGTGCCGATAAAATCAGCGTTGGCGCTGTACGTAAACCCGCCGTCTTCGGCCAGCAGCAGCGTGCCGTTGATCGGGTGCAGGTAGACACTGGCGCTCAGCGTTTGGTTTTCGATCTGGGTATCGTTCGCCAGCACGCCCGGCGCGGCGACGTTCAGCGGAACAGTGCCCGGCGTGGTATAAGCGTCATCCAGCGCGGCCACCAGGCAAATGGTAGCACACTGCGCCTGCGCCGCCAGCGCGGGCAGCAGCAGCAGCACAATCACCAACAGCGCGCGCGGGATTTTAATGCCAGCCATACCCAGTCCTTGATTCCATCGCAACAATACTCTTTGCAAACAGCACACTAACCCCTGTTAAGGATTTAAATCCCTGCGGAGACGAAAGTCAACAGTGACCAAAGTCACCCACAGGCACGCCGCCCCCGTGCACGCAGGCGCGATTGTGAAAATTTCATGAAATCTTGATAAAAATCTCCCCTATTTCAGCGTAATGGTGATGCTGGCTTCCGGCAGGCGCGGCGTCACGGCCCGCAGCGTCACCACGCCCGGCGTATGGCGCGCGCGCACATACAGCGCCGCCTGCCCGCCCATCAACGCAAAGGGATTTTCGCCCAGCAGATCCGCCAGCGGCGAGCCATCCGGCGCTGTCCCGCGCAGATCGAACGTCACCACGCTCTGCGTATAGGGCAGCCGGTTGCCGTACTTGTCGGTCAGCTTAAAGACGACGCGCGTCGTATCCTGGCCGTCGGCCCGCAGCTCGGCATCATCCGCCGCCAGCAGCAGTTGGCTGGGAATCGCCCCCGCTTCGATACGCTGTTCAGCCACCATCTGCCCGCCGATATAGCCGACAAGGTGCAAATCCTGAAAGTTTTTCCCCCATAAGACGGGTTCAGTCAGGCCGGGAATGACGAAGGGGGCATAGGGCAGGTGCGGGAACTGCGCCCGATCCGGGCGGAAACGTCCATGATAACTGGAACCAAACCATAAATCAACTTCTTCACAGTTCGAAAACACCACCAGCGGATCCACGCCGTCCGCGTTGCGATCACCCATCGTCCACAGCGTCGCCGCGCGCAGCACGACCCCCTGCCAGCGCACGCCATCGTAGCCCGGCTCCTGCTGGCTGGCATAAAAGTCGGCGGCGAACTTCGGCAGGCGGAAAATATCCATCACGCCGTGATAACACATACGGTCGCCGCTGCCGAGATGATAGTGCGTGTTGTAATCGAAGGCGCACCAGCCGATAGCCCCCGCGATCGCCTCCATGCCATACGACGTATCCTGAATGCGCGCGTGGCGCAGCGCGTGCTCCACCAGCCGTTCTTCCTGATCCCAGGGCTTGGTCGGGAACATGTGGCCGCCGTATTCCGTGACCAGATGCGGGCGATAAATCGGCGGCTGGATACTGTTGGAAAAATCGTTGAACGTGAACACGCCTTCGAGAAACTGGCTCTTCAGGAAATTGCGCACGCCGCCCGTAGGCCGTGTGGAGTCCAGACTCGCCGCCAGCGTATTGCTTGCTTCGTAAAACGCGCTGTTATCCGGCGATTCGTTGATGCGCACGCCCCACAGAATAATGCTCGGATGATTGCGGTCGCGTTCGATCATCGCGCGCAGATCGCGCAGCGCCAGCGCTTGCCAATCACTGTCGCCGATATGCTGCCAACCGGGAATCTCCTCGAAGACCAACAGACCAATTTCATCGCAGCGCTGCAAAAAATGCGGCGACTGCGGATAATGCGACGTGCGCACAATATTGCAGCCCAGTTCGTACTTGAGGATGTCGGCGTCCTTGCGCTGCAAACGCGCGCTGGCCGCCGCGCCGATATAAGGATACGTCTGGTGGCGGTTCAGCCCGCGCAGCTTCAACGGTTGGCCGTTGAGATAAAATTTACCGTCGTCTTTGGAAAAATAAGCTTCGCGGAAACCAAAAGCTTCGCTCACGCGGTCAAGAGGCAGCGCCGCACCCTTTTGGCCCAGCGTCAGCGTGGCGCTGTGCAAATACGGATCATCCAGCGACCACAGCCGCGCCGCCGCTTCCAGCCGTCCGCGCACCTTCACCAGCGCTTCGCCGCGCGCCGGCACCTTGGCGGCGAAGGACTGCGGGCGCTGCGGCGCTGAACTGCCGCCGATAGCGCAGGCCAGATCACCGTCGAGGTCGCTGTCGCCGCTGTTGACAAGCCGCACGCTGATCTCATAACCCGGCTGATCGCCGTAAATATCGTGCGTGGTGATGCATATATCCCGGATATAACACGGCTCGACATAGCGCAGCCACACATCGCGGTAAATGCCGCTGAACGCTAGATAATCCACCACATAACCAAACGGCGGGATGTCCGGGCGCTCGCTGCTGTCCAGCTTGACGACCAGATAATTTTCACCCTCGTCGCGCAAATAATCGCTGATATCGAGCGAAAACGGCACATAGCCGCCGCGCTGTTCGGGAAATTCGTGCCCGTTGAGGCTGACAGTGGCGGCCATCATCGCGCCATCAAAATCCAGAAACACGCGCCGCCCGCCGCGCGCTTCGGGCAGCATAAAGCGCTTGCGATACGTCGAGACAAACGCATATTCACTGACGTCGAAATTGTGGTGCGGCACAATTTTATGCGTATGCGGCAGCGTCACGCGCGCAAAAGCGTCGTCGTGCAGGTGGTTACCCACATCGTCCGGCCAGAATAGCCAGTGGTCATTAAAAGGAATCAGGGAACGCAAAACAAAACATCCTTTAAGACGCTGAGAAATATATGCCGGCTAATTATAGCGTGGGCAGCCAAAGAGGTCAGTGTGCAGTTTTCGGCGGGCGTGTTCTCCCCTCTCCATGCCAGCCCTGCTCGCTTACGCAAACACCCTGCATGGAGAGGGGGTCGGGGGGTGCGGTTCAGCCCTGCGCGCCCCTGCGCGCCGCGCCTAACCCTTGATCCCTGTCGAAGCGATACTTTCGATAAACGCGCGTTGCAGCGCCAGATACAAAATCAGCACCGGAATCGTAATCGTCGAAAGATACGCCATAATCTCGCCCCAGGCGATATCGAGCTGGAAGAAATATTGCAGCCCCACCATCACCGGGCGATACGTCTCCGACTGCACCACCATCAGCGGCCACAAATACTGATTCCACATATCCAGGAAACGCAGAATCGCGGCAGTGGCGAACACCGGCCCCGATACCGGCACAATCACACGCAGATAAATCTGGAAAGCGTTGGCGCCGTCGATGCGCGCCGCTTCCATCAGTTCCGCCGGCAGGTCTTTAAAAAACTGGTAAAACAGGAAAATCTGAAACCCGCTGGCCAGAAACGGGATAATCTGCACATGGTGCGTATTGAGCCAGCCGCGCTGCAAACCCTCCGCGCCGATCATCGGCAGCGTGCTGACAATCATCAGCAGCGGGATAGCAATCGTTTCGAAGGGAATGATGAAGGTCGCGACAATCAGCGAGAGAAGGCTGTTTCTGCCGCGCCAGCGCAGCAGCGCGAAAGAATAGGCCGCCATCGAATTGATGACCAGACCTGCCAGCACCGTAATCGTCGTCACCAGCACACTATTGAACAAAAACTGGATCACCGGCACGCGCTCTAACATTGCGCTGTAGTTGTTGAACGAAATATCGCCCACCGGCAAAAAGGCGTTAAACGACGCGGTATCGCGCAGCAGTTGCAGATCGGGCTTGAGCGACGATACGATCATAAAGACGATCGGAAAAGCGAAGACAAAGCCCAGAATCGTCAGCAGCGTATAACTGCCGAACACCGCCAGCATATGGCTGCGGTCTTTGACATTTGATCTCAACATCTAGTTTTTCTCCCGCGTCAAATAGCGCTGCACCATAGAAATCGTCAACACCAGCAAGAAGAAAATCACCGAAATGGCCGAGCCACCCGCGATATCCTGACGCTCATAGCCGCGCTGCACCGCCTGATAAATGATCGACTGCGTCGAATCCAGCGGGCCGCCGCGCGTCATCACATCGACCTGCGTGAACAACCCGAACGCCTGAATCGTGATAATCACCAGCACGAAAATCGCCGTATTGCGCAGTCCCGGCCACGTAATGTAGCGGAACTGCTGCCACGTATTGGCGCCTTCCACCGATGCGGCCTCATACAGGCTGGACGAAATATTTTGCAGTCCCGCCAGCCAGATCACCATATGGAAGCCCACACCCTGCCACGCCGACATCGCCATCAGCGCTGGCATCGCCGTGCCCGTATTGCCCAGCCAATCCACCGGCTGGAACGTGCCGAAGGAGAGGAAGCCCAGAATCGAGTTGAGTAGCCCGTTCTGGCCGTCATAAATAAAACGCCACAACAGCGACACCACTACCATCGACACCACCACCGGCATAAAGTAGATCGTGCGGAATACATTGATACCCCGCAGCGGCTGGTTGATCACCAGCGCCAGCAGCAGCGCCAGCCCGCCCTGGCCCGGCGCGATCACAAGCACAAAAATGATGGTATTCAACAGCGCGCGCAAAAAGACCACATCGGCCGCCAGCAGATAGATGCGCTGATCGCCCGCCTGCCACGAAGTCAATTCCGCCAGCCCGTCGAGTTCGGGATACTGTTCGTTGTTACGGGTAAAGGTGCGCAGCGCCGGATACGTCAGATTGCCCTGCTCATCGCGTAGCAGTTCGCCGGTCGCCTCGTCGCGCAGCGGCTCAATCGTAAAAAAGCGCACCGTCAGCAAGTTGGCGAAGTTGCGCGTACCGACGAACTCCGTCGGGTTAGGCGAGATCAGGCGCTGGTTGGTGAAGGCCATCACGAAGGCCATAATAAAAGGCACGATCAGAAAAAACAGCATTAATAGGACAGCGGGCGCGGCCATCAGCCAACCCGTCAGCGTTTCGGTCTGTTGGTCGGTCAAGCGAGAAACGCGCGCGGTCTGGGCGGGCACAGCGCCGGCCTGAACACTAGTTTCGCTCATAGAAATAGCCTTTCCCCATTAAATGAGACGGGGTTGCGCCCATTCAGCCTGAGCACAGCCGCGTTTCTTTTTATTAAAAGGGGCGGGGGGCCGCGGCCCCCAGCCAGAACTTGTTACGATGCGGTCAGCTCACCCGACGGACTCAGCCACCGAAGCCGTAACCGCCGTTGGCTTCAATATCAGCGTCGATCTCATCCACCGCCGTGTCGAGGGCCGTTTGCACGTCCGCGCCGTTGGCGATGTCGGCCATCGCGCGTTCAAACACCAGCGCCATCACGATGTAGCCCGGTGTCGGCGGGCGGATCAGCGCCTGCGCTTCGCTCAGCCCGAAGAACACTTCCAGCGGGCCGCCTTCGGCATAGTTTTCTGTCATGGCCGCCGCTTCGCGCGTCGCCGGGATCAGGCCGATGCCATCCGAGAAAGCCGCCAGATACTGCGGCTGGATAGCGTGGGCAATGAAGGCATTCGCGCCTTCCTGGTTCGGGCTGCTGGCAGACACGCCGAATTGCCACGAGGCCGCGCCGATCACGCCGCCGTTGCCGAAGTCCGGCGCCGGCAGGAACAGCATATCGTCGCCGAAGGCTTCCAGCGCCGGCAGCGCCGCCCAGTTGCCGTTCCACTGGAGAGCATAACGGCCATCGAGGAAACCGGTTTCGCGGTCAGCGCCTTCTTGCGAAGTCCCAGGAGCCAGACCGCGTTCGAACAGGCTTTGCCACCATTCGCCGAACGCCACTGCTTCCGGCCCATTCAGCACGCCTTCTGCCGTCAGATACGTCTCGCGGTCGATCAGATCACCGCCAAAGCTTTGCAGGAAGGGCGAGAAGGCATAGGGATACCATTCGCCGGTCCAGGCCATGCCGGGATCAAACGCGAATTCAAATTCGCCCGTCGCTTGCAGGGTTTCCAGCGCGCCATCGAATTCTTCCAGCGTCCAGGGTTCTTCCAGCGTCGGGATACGGATGCCGTTGGCTTCCAGCACCGAGCGGCGCGCGAACATCGCCACCGCTGCGTCCCACAGACCGACAGAATACACCTGACCGTCCCACATGCCGATCGCGCCGGGCAGGAAGCCATCGAGCGCGCCTTCCGGCAGGTTCAGCGGCGCCATATAGCCCGACCACGCCCAGTTGGGCATCACCGGACCATCGACATCAATAATATCGGGCAGGTTGCCGGCCAGCGCCGCCGCCACAATCGATTCGTTGTACGACAACTGCGGGAATTCTTCCAGCGTGACCGTCCAGTTGCTCTGCGAAGCGTTGAAGTCGTCGATGATCTGGATCAGAATCGCCCGTTCGACTTCGTTGCCTGCGCCGTGATACCACAGGCTCAGTTCCACCGCCCCCTGCGCCGCGGCGATGCTGCCGAACGCCAGAGCGCATACCAAAAGGATCACCAGAAACCATCTCTTGTTTTGCATTGTTTTTTCCTCAGATAGCAATTTACACAGGGACAAACATGGGATGACGACGAGTCATGTTGGCGATAGTGTTCCTCCTCGTAATATCAAAGGCCGGCGCCTGAGAAAAATACGATTCCCATCCTGAACTGGCCTTATTGCCAGATAGACGGCATTTCCCATAAATCGAGCGCGCGCAGATGCGCCTGCCTGCCCAGCAGACGCAGACCAGCGCAGGCCGCGCTGCTGGCATACACCCGGCTCGTCAGGCTGGTGCGCCCGTTGGCCATGATTTCGATCACCGATGCATCTAACAGGATGCGCAGGCTGAGCGCTTCGCCCGCCGCCAGCGCGTGCGGCGTCTGCCGCGTTTCGACCAGGCGTTGCGCGCGAATAGTATGCACATTGAGCTGCTGCTGCGCGGCGTTGTAGATGATGTCTACGCGCTCATGCCCATCGGGCGCAACCAGCAGGCTGAAGCCCGCCTCGCCCTGCGGCTCGACACTGAAATCGGCGGCGAGATCGAAGGCCGTGCCATAGGCTTCCAGGGAGCGTGATGCGGCCAGCGGCAGGTTTTCATAATGCCAATGCTGGCCGTGCAGGCTGTCGAGCGCCGCGATGGGCGTCATGACCAGCCGCTGCTGCGCGTCCAGCGTCAGCACGCGCGGAATCGACTGCACGCCCGACCAGCCCGCGTCCAGCATGGCCTGGTCGTCGCGCCCTTCGCGAATCCAGCCGATCAGCAGGCGGCGCTGCTGCGCATCGACAGTCGTGAGCGGCGCGTACATCTGGGCGGCGGAGAGTTTGGCCTGAAAGAAGGGCGTAAAACGGTAGTCCTGGTAGCTGCCAACGAAATAAATCACGTCGCCGGTGGTCGTGCCCGTATGCGCCGAGATTATCAGCACCCAATGCGCGCCCAGTTTGAAGAAGTTCGGGCATTCCCAGATCACGCCGTTAACATTTTTGTCGCCTATGAACAGCGGCCCCAGATATTCCCACGCCAGCAGATCGGGCGAACGGTACAGAAAAACCGCGCCGCCGACATCGGCAATGCGCGAGCCAACCACCATGTACCAGCCGTCGGCCTCGCGCCACACGAACGGGTCGCGGAAATCGGCAGTCTGGCCGGAAACAGCGGGCACGGCACTCAGCACCGGGTTAGAGGCGTGTTTTTCCCATGTCAGCAGGCCGTCGCGGCTGGTGGCCAGGCACTGTGTCTGAATCTCGTACTGCTCGCCGCGCACGCCGGTATAAATCAGCGTCGGCAGGCCGTTATCCACCGCGCAGCCCGAAAAAACGCCGCGCTCGTCGGGGCCGCCCGGCGTGGGCGCCAGCGCCAGCGGCAGGTCTGTCCAGTGCAGCAGGTCGGGGCTGACCGCGTGTCCCCAGTGCATGTTGCCCCACACAGCGCTGGCGGGATTATGCTGGTAAAATAGATGGTAAGCGCCTTGCCAGTGGATCAAGCCGTTGGGATCGTTCATCCAATTGCTGGGCGGCAAAAAATGATAGCGTGGGCGCTGGAAATCGTGGGCGAAACGCTGTCGGACAGCCTGAATATCGTGCATCATGGTCAAAGTCCGTCAAACTGAAAATCACTTAATCGTTTAATTTGTGATCGATCCCATAACAACAGTTGTATAAAATGGAACGATCACAGTGTCTTTTTATTTTTCATGGAATCGATTCCATGATGTAAAACAGACTATATCATGGTTTTATGAGGATTGCAACAATCTGGCGATTTTGGTGTATGTTCCACAGAAAATTCGTCATCAAACATTAATCTGTAACGAGGCAGCATGGCGCGTAAGTATACGATTGAAGATATTGCCGCTCTGGCAGAAGTGAGTCGGGGGACGGTCTCGCGGGTGCTGAACAATCACCCGGCAGTGAACCGCGATACCCGCCAGCGCGTGCTGGAACTCATCGAGCAGCTTCACTACCGCCCGAATTTCAGCGCGCGCCATATGCGCACGCACAGTTCCAACCTGGTGGGCTTCGGCCTGCTGACCGATGAGGTGATTACGACGCCTTACGCGGTGGACATGATACGCGGCGCGCAGGATACGCTGTGGGGCTTGGGCAAAGTGATGCTGGTGATGAATTCGGGCTACGGCAGCGATCTGACACAGGCGGCGTTAGAAGCCCTGCTGGAACGGCGCGTCGAGGGCATTATTTACGCCACCATGTATCACCGTGCGGTCGAGATTCCAGAGCAGATGGCGCAGGTGCCGGTGGTGCTGGCCAACTGCTACAGCGCCGCCAGAGATTATCCCTCCGTCGTGCCCGACGAAGTGGCGGGCGGCTACAGGGCGGCGCGCTATCTGCTGCAAAAAGGTCACCGCCGCATTGGTTTTATCAATCTGGGGCATTCCCACGACGGCGGCGAACCGCTGGCAGCGGCAGAAGGCCGGCTGGCGGGGTATCAGCGCGCGCTGGCCGAATTCGGCGTGCCCTATGAGCCATCCCTGGTCGTGTATACCGATCACAGGCCGCAGACGCACTATGAAATGACGCAGCGGCTGATGCAGCGGGCAGACAGGCCCAGCGCGATTTTTTGCGGCAACGACCGCACAGCGATGGGCTGTTACAACGCCCTGCTCTCGCTGGGGCTGAAAATCCCCGACGATGTGGCAGTGGTAGGCTTCGACAATCAGAAAGACATCGCCGAAGGCCTGTGGCCGCCGCTGACCACCGTGCAGCTTCCGCATTATGCCATGGGCCAATGGGCGGTGGAATATTTGCTGCGCAGCAGCAGCGCAGAAGGCGCGCCGATCCAGCAGAAACTCGATTGTCCGCTGGTGGAACGCGCCTCCGCCTGAACGCCAGAAGACCGCCCTACCAGGCGTAGGCTTCGGGGGCAGGGCCGCCGGGGCCGGGCCAGATTTCGTCCAGCTTCTTCATCTGCTCATCGCTCAACTGAAGCGTCAGCGGGCGCATACTCCCGTCGAGCTGCTCCAGCGTGCGCGGGCCGATGATCGGCGCAGTCACCACCGGGTTCTTGAGCATCCACGCCAGCGCGACATCGGCAGGCTTTTCGCCGATTTCCTTGCAGAACTGCTCGTAGAGTTCCAGCTTGCCGCGATTCTCGTCGATTTCCTTTTGCACATCGGCGTTGGCGCGCCGGCCTTGCGCCGCCTTTTGCAGCGCGCCGCCTAACAGCCCGCCCGCCAGCGGACTCCAGGGAATCAGCCCCAGCCCATAATGTTCGCAAGCCGGAATCACTTCCAGTTCGATCATGCGATCTTTCAGGTTATACAGGCTTTGTTCCGAAACCAGCCCCATAAAATGGCGCGCTTTGGCCGCTTCGTTGGCCTGGGCGATATGCCAGCCGGCGAAATTGCTGCTGCCCACGTACAGCACCTTACCCTCACGCACGAGCTGTTCCATCGCCTGCCAGATTTCCTCCCACGGCGTCTCGCGGTCAACATGATGCATTTGGTACAGGTCGATATAGTCAGTTTGTAAGCGCTTCAGGCTGGCCTCGCACGCCCGCTTGATATGCAGCGCCGAGAGCCGCGATTCGTTGGGCCATTCACCCATCCGCCCGAAGACTTTGGTCGCCAGCACGACTTTTTCACGCCGTCCGCCGCCCTGCGCCCACCAGCGCCCGACAATCTGCTCGGTAATGCCTTCGCCCAATTTCCAGCCGTAGACATTGGCCGTATCAAAAAAGTTAAAGCCCAGTTCCAGCGCGCGATCCATGATCGCGTAGCTGTCCGGCTCGCTGGTCTGCGGCCCGAAATTCATCGTCCCCAGGCACAACCGGCTGACCTTCAGCCCGGTGCGCCCCAATTTCACATACTGCATGGCTCGCTCCTGCCTCGTTATAAAACGAACAGGGTCGAGTATAGCGCGCGCGCGCCGCCGGGATGTATACCATTGCGACAAGTTCTGGTTGTGTGGGATACATCCTTTGGTAGACCAACCACAACCCACCTGCTGCGCTGCCAGCAGCGCCCCTACGTCCCCTCCTCCCGTCCCCAGCGAATATCGAAGCGGTTCAGCAAATCCGTCACTGCCGACAAATCCGCCGGGTCAATAATCGGCTTCTTGACCGCGCCTTTCTGCGCCGCCTCCCACGCCGCCGCCGCGATCTCAAAGGCCGCGCGCGGGCGCGCCAGCTTGCGCGCGTTTTCGGCGTGCTGCTGCAAACGCTGCCCGCCGTTTTCCAGCCAATGACACATAATTTCCAGCACTTGCAGCGGGTCGTCGGCCATCTCGCCCGCGCCGTTGTCCAGCACATATTCGGCATTGCCGGTTTCCTGCCCGTGCAGCACGTCTACCAGCAGAATCGGCAGCCCACAGGTCAGCGCCTCCGTCACCGTCAGCCCGCCCGCCTTGCACACAATACAGTCCGCCGCCTGCATCAGCGCCGGCATATCGTCCACAAAATTGTACAGATGCGCTGGACGATGCCATGCCGTGTTCTGCAATTTTTCGTACATCTCATCGTCGCCGCCCGCCACGATCACCAGTTGCAGCGGCAGCCCACTATGATTCAGCACATGCAGCGCCTCGTACAGGCTGCCCACACGCTTGCTGCCCACCGCCAGCACGGTCGTCAGATCAGCGCGCCAGCCGAACGCCAAACGCCGCTGCGCCGCATCTGCCGCCGGCGCGGCGAAGCGCGGGTGAATCGGGATGCCACTGATCGCCATTTTGTCGGCGGCCACACCATAGCCCACTCCCAGATCGAACACCATCTGCGTCGGCACGAACAGCCGCTCACTTACATCGTTGAACCAGGCGCGATGCACTGTCGCCAGATCGGTCACCACCGTCAGCAGCGGGATATAGCGCCGCGTCATCATGAACACCGCGCGCAGCGGCGCCAGATAACTTTCATAGGTATTGACGATAGCATCCGGGCGGAACGTGCGCAGCAGATCGTTGAGCGCCTCGTACAGCATCACCGTGAACGCGCTTTCGATCAGGGCGTTAGGCAGCGGCGAGCCGACCACTTCGTAGCCAAAGCGGTAAAAACCGGGCATCTCGCGCACCAGCCGATCATAATCGGCCTGCGTGCCGCGCAAAAACGCCGGCGCGCGCTCGTGTTCCAGCGGGTTGACGATTTCGACATAACAGTCTTCGCCATAAGCCGCTTCCAGCGCCGCGGCCACCGCTTTAGCCGCGCTGCGATGGCCGTAGCCCATGTCAGAGGTCAGGATGAGAATACGTTTGGCGGGCATAGTGCTTGTCCTCGTGCAATCTGCGGATTACCCCTGACAACCCGCCGCGCCCGCAAAAGATACACCCTCAGCGCCGCCGCGCCAGCCGAAAACCCCCGATGATGAGGCTGACCCTGGTCTAAGGTCAGCATGCTGCACCTCAGCGCCGCGCCAACTGCGCGTTCGTCAGCGGATACCGGCCAATGTCAAAAGCGCCCACCGCATACGTTGTGCTCAAGCCGTCCAGCATGACCGTGCCCGCCGTAACCGGGCACCAGGCAAACGGCGGCGGCAGTAGATTTTTATCCACAGGACTCTCCCCTGTGCGCGGTTAAACCAGCGGCTTGCGCCCTTTGGCGATAATGTACCAGCCGAAGTACTCGCCCACTTTGTCGTACCAGCGCTGCGGGATATGCTTCTGCGCCCAGCGGTAGACAAAACCCGGCGACGCGACATCCTGCTTTTCCAGCTTGCGTATTTTGATCTCATCCACCACAAATCCCGCTGCGCGCAGCAACGCGGCAACCTGACGCCGGCTGTAAACGTTCACCAGCGGTTTGGCGCTGCCCTGCACACTCTCGATATCCGAAAGCGCATCACGGTAGCTCTGTCTGCGGAAATTGCCCAGCAGAATGTAGCGGAAAAAGACCCACGACCACCAGTGAAAGACCGAATCGCGGTGATAGACAATCACCCAGAACTGCCCGCCCGGTTTGAGCACACGGTAGGTCTCGCGGAAGGCCTTGCCTATATCCGGCGTATGGTGCAGCACGCCGTTAGAAAACACCACATCAAAACACCCATCGGGGAACATCAGATTTTCGGCGTCGCCCAGCATGACATTAGGATGAAAATCGAAAAAACCCAGATGCGCGCGCAGGCGCGCTGGATTAGCCGGCGCGATGTCGATCCCCGTATAATCGGCCCCGTTCTGGCAAAAGGCATAGGCGTCGTATCCCGCGCCATGTCCCAGTTCCAGCACTTTTTGCCCGCGTGTCTGCGCGAAAGGAATCACCTCGAACAGCCAGGGCATTTCCTGCGTCGAACGTTTAGCCAGCACCTGCTCGAAAAATTCTTTTGTGCCCGGCTCATATTCTTTGGCGTGCGACCAGCCCGCCGGCACCGTAGACCACCCGCGTGCGCTTTCGCCTTTATAATCCATAACCGTCACTTCCTCTGGGCTTGTGTGCGTTCATTATAAAAGCTTTAACGCTGGATTTCGACACACGATTTCCCTGCCGGCAGTCAAAGCGGCCAGTTATGCAGCAAGAAACACTTTCTTTTTGCGCCAAATGCTTGTAACCTACATTCGTTTTTGGACAATAAACGGGCTAAGAAGGCAGCGCACGCAGAGATCATGACCGATTATATACTTATCCAGAACAGCGCCCGCAAACCGCCCCCCGACGCTATTGTTAAGCAGTTCGGCCAGATTTCTGCCAATATTAAGTCTCATCTGCGCCAATTCTTGCGCTATCCGAACACTGAACTGTGGGTTTACCGCCACGAAGCGGTGTTCAGACCGTTTCTGAGCGCGCTGCTGCTGCGCCTCTACAGCCGCGGGCGCTGCGCCATCGTCAGCGATGTCGATAATCGGCGCGTCGAGATCACGCCAGGACTGCTGCTGCGCTGGGGCGCGCGTTATGGGCGCAATCGGCTCGGCATTTCCGCCCTGCTGCGGGCTACCGAAAGCGAAGTGGCCCGGCTCACAGCGCTGCTGCCCGCGCGCCGTGTACACCTCGACCTCAGCAAGCGCGCGCTCTATCTGCGCACCGATCTGGGCTTCGGGATACGTTCCGGCGGTTCGGTCGGCCATATCGCCGGCGTGCTGAACAACCTCGACCAGTTTACCGGGCAAAAACCGCTGTTCCTCAGCACAGACAGGATCCCCACGACACGCGACGATATCGAAAAACACCTGATTCTACCCAACGGGGAGTTCAGCGATCTGGGGCTGGTGCAGCAGATCGACTTTAATCGACAGTTTGTGGCCCAGGCGCAGGCGTACCTGGAAAAACAGAGGCCGGAACTGGCCTTCATTTATCAGCGCAGCGGCCTGTACAACTTCAGCGGCACGGCGCTGGCGCTGCGTTACAATCTGCCTTTTGTGCTCGAATTTAACGGCTCAGAAATCTGGACCACCAAACATTGGGGCAGCGGGCGCGTACCCTTTGAAACGCTGGCGGAATCGATCGAACGATTGAACGCGCGCGCCGCCGATCTGATCGTCGTCGTCAGCCAGCCGATCAAAGATCAACTGCTCGAACAGGGCATCACGGCGGAAAAAGTGCTGGTCAACCCCAACGCCGTCAACGTCGAGCGCTATCATCCCGGCATCGACGGCAGTGCGGTGCGCGCGCGCTATGGGCTGGAAGGCAAGCGCGTCATCGGCTTCATCGGCACATTCGGCGCGTGGCATGGCGCGGAAGTGCTGGCCGAAGCCTTTGGCAAATTGATGCAAAAGTACCCGGCTTACCGCGACAGCGTGCGCCTGCTGATGATCGGCGACGGCACAAAAATGGCGCTCGTTAAACAGCATTTGCGCACCTATAGCGTCGAAGCCTTGACCGTATTAACCGGACTGGTGCCGCAGGAAGAAGGCGCCGAACATCTGGCCGCCGCCGATATTCTGGCCTCGCCGCATGTGCCCAACCCCGACGGCACCCCCTTTTTCGGCTCGCCCACCAAATTATTCGAATACATGGCCATGGGGCGCGGCATCGTCGCCTCTGATCTCGACCAGATCGGCCAGATTCTCACGCACGATGTCACCGCCTGGAAAGTCAAACCCGGCGATTCCGATGATCTGGTCGAAGGACTCAAAGTGTTGCTCGACGATCCGGCGCGCGCGCAGCGGTTGGGCGAAGCGGCGCGTCAACTGGTCGTGCGCGAATATACGTGGCGCGAACACACGCGCAAAATTATCGAAGCGCTGCAAGCCCAATTTGCGCCGCAAACACAATCCACACCGCGTTAGGTCAGGAAAAATGAAACAGGTTTTCATCAAACAAGGTCAAGCGGTCGTTGAAGATGTGCCCGCGCCGGGAATCGAGGACGGCACGGTGCTGATTCGCGTCCATCATTCTTGCATCTCGATCGGCACCGAGATGAGCGGGCTGCGCGGCACAGCCGACCCGCTCTGGCTGCGCGCGCTCAAAGACCCGCGCAAAGTGGTGAAGGCCGCGCGCATGGTCGCCAGCAAAGGACTCGGCTATACGCGCGATGTGGTCGAAGGCACGACGCTGGCGGGCGCGCCCACCGGCTATACCGCCGCTGGCAGCGTGCTGCAAGTCGCCGCCGATGTGCAGGGCATCCAGCCGGGGGATCGCGTGGCCTGCGCCGGCGCGCAGTACGCGCATCATGCCGAAATCGTGCGCGTGCCGGTCAACCTCGTCGTGCCTATCCCAGAAAATGTCGCAACCAGCGCCGCCAGTTCGGTCGCGCTCGGCGCCATCGCGCTGCAAGGCGTGCGCCGCGCCGCGCCCACGCTCGGCGAAAGTTTCGTCGTCATCGGGCTGGGCCTGCTCGGACAGCTTACCGTGCAAATGCTGAAAGCCAACGGCTGCCGCGTGATCGCCACCGATCTGGCGCGCGAGCGGGTCGCGCTGGCGTTGCAGCTTGGCGCGGACGCCAGCGTCCACCCCGACGACGGCGACTCCCTCGATCAGGTAATGCGCGTCACCGACGGCATCGGCGCCGACGGCGTGATTATCACCGCCGCCACGCCTTCGGATGAAGTGATGTCCAGCGCCTTTAAGATGTGCCGCCGCAAAGGGCGCGTCGTGCTGGTGGGCGATGTCGGGCTGCACCTTAATCGCGCCGATTTTTACGCCAAAGAACTCGACTTTTTCATCTCGACCTCTTACGGCCCCGGACGCTACGACAACCGCTACGAAGAACAGGGCTACGATTACCCCGCCGCCTATGTGCGCTGGACAGAAAATCGCAACATGAGCGAATACCTGCGCCTGCTGAGCGAAGGCCGCGTGCGCCTGGAGCCGCTGCAAGCGCGCATTTTCCCCGTGGAAAAAGCCGGCGAGGCCTACGACGCGCTCAAGGGCGCGGACAGGCCGCTGATGGCGATTCTCAGCTATCCCCCCGAAGGCAGCGCCGCCCGTTCGCTGTTACGCAGCCCCATGCTGCCCGCCAGCGCAGGCCGTGTGCGGCTGGCGATTATCGGCGCAGGCGATTTCGCCAAAGGGATGCATCTGCCCAATCTCAAGGTCAGCCAACGTTACCAGTTGGCCGCCGTCATGTCGCGCACCGGGCACAACGCCGCCAACACCGCCAAAACCTACAATATCCCGCTCGTCAGCACCGATTACGCCGAAATCCTGCAAAACGCGGACATCGACGCCGTGCTGATCGCCACGCGCCACAACCTGCACGCCGCCATGACCCTGCAAGCGCTGCACGCCGGCAAACACGCGCTGGTCGAAAAACCGCTGGGGCTGACCGATGATGAAATTCGCGCTGTCGAAGCCTTTTACGCCCAGCGCGCCGACCAGAAAAGCCCCCTGCTGCTGACCGGCTTTAACCGCCGCTTTTCGCCCTTCGCCCAACGCCTGCGCGAGTTGACCGCCGCGCGCAGCAACCCCATGATCCTCAACTACCGCATGAATGCCGGCTACATCCCGCTCACCCATTGGACACACAGCGCGGAAGGCGGCGGGCGCAATCTGGGCGAAGCCTGCCATATCTACGACCTGTTCACCTTCCTCACCGACAGCGCCATCACCCGCGTTCACGCCCAGCACATCACGCCGCGCAGCGGTTACTACAGCGCGCAGGATAATTTCGTCGCCACCATGACCTTTGCCGATGGCTCGGTCGCCACCCTGACCTATACCGCGCTCGGCGCGAAAGCCTATCCCAAAGAGCAGATGGAAGTGTTTTGCGACGGCAAAGTCTATATTTTGCACGACTACCACCGCCTGGAAATCGTCGGCGCGAAAACCCCCGCCCTGGAAACAGCGCAGCCCGACAAAGGCCACAAAACCGAAATTGAAGCCTTCGCCCGCGCCATCCAGGAGGGCGGCGATTGGCCGATTGCGCTGTGGCAGCAGCTCCAGGCCAGCGACATCGCCCTGGCCGTCGAACGCCACCTGAGTCCCGAAAACCAGGCCTGACATGTCGCTCGATCCGACGCCGCATCATTCCACAAGCCATTATTGCCAACAACAGGCACCGCTTCCCTCCCCCTCTCCGCTGGCGGGGAGGGGGCTGGGGGGTGGGGTCACGCCCCCGCGCCGCACACGCTTTTTCGCCGCATATCCTCCCGCTTCCTCCCCCTCCCTGAAATCGCGGAGGGGGCTGGGGGGTGGGGTCACGCCCCCGCAGGAGTTATAGCCCGTGTCCCGCCGTGCCGCCGTCGGACTGCTGCTGTTCGTCGCTCTGTGCAGCGTCTATATGCTCGTCTACAGCGGCAGCTACCGCGAATTCGGCGACTCGCCCTACCTCTACAATATCACCGCCAGCCTCGTGCGCTACGGCGACACCTTTTTCGACCTGATGGCTTACAACTGGCCCAATCGCATCGACAACCGCTTTTACGCCGACGCGCCTTACCCCCTCTACTACTACCGCGAAGACCTGACATCGGTCACGCTCGCGACGCCCCTGTACGGGCTGGCGTACAACGTACCCGGCAACGTGCCCGGCATCGGCCTGCTGCACACCGTCTGGCTGTTCAATATCTTCATCTGCGCAGCGGCGGGCGTGCTGCTCTATGCCTACGCGCTGCATCGCGGCTACAGCGAAAAAACCGCGCTGCTGGCGGCAGTGCTTTTGGCGCTGACGACGGCGCTCGGCCCCTACAGCAAAACATTTCTGCAAGAGCCGATTGCGCTCCTGTTGGCGCTGCTGCTGGCCTATACGCTGGAACGCTGGCGCGCGGCGCGCTATCGCCTTTGGGGACTGCTGCTGCTGCTGCCGCTGCTGTGGGCGCTGCTCAATTCCAAAATCTCCGCTTATGCTGTGCTGCCCGCGCTGCTGCTGATCGCGCTGCCTGCGCCGCGCCTCTCTGAACGCGCAGGGCAGCGGCTGACCCTCGCGCTCGGCACGCTAACGGTGTTTTTTGTCTTGTTTACTGGCTGGGGCGATACCCAGGGCTTGCTGCGCATTGTGCTTGCGCCTGTCGCTCAGGTTTATCTACGCCCGCTGGATATGTACGCCGGACAAATCGCCGAAAACCCCTATATCGCGCCCGCCGTGCAAACCTATCTGTTCAGTCCCGGCGCCAGCATTTGGGCCACATCGCCCGTGCTGCTGCTGGCGCTGCCCGGCATTGGGCTGCTGCTGCGCGCTGGCAAAACGCGCTTGTTGTGGGTCAGCCTGCTGGTGCTGCTGGGTTATGTCTATAGTTATGCGCTGCTGCGCGGCGAAGCGTGGTACGGCAGTGTGACGTGGCCGCCGCGTTTTTTGGTGCCGGCCATTCCTTTTGTGCTGCTGCTGGCGCTGCCCGTGCTGGAAAAAGCCGTGACCGGCGCACGCCCCTGGCGCATCCTGACAGCGGCGCTGGCGTTATACGGCCTGTGGATCCAGTTCAACGGGGTCAGCTATCCCTGGGACACACATGATAAGCTGCTGCCCGCCGGAATGCTGCTGACGCAGGGGCAGGCGGCCTACGATCTGCGCTATGCGCCGTGGACGCTGCTGCCCTCACAGTGGGGCACGCGCCCGCTGGATTTTGCCTGGGTGCGCACAGGGCAGTGGGGGCTGCCGCTGCTCTTCGGCGCGCTGGCGGCGGCTTGTGCCTGGGGTATTTGGCGCTGGCTGCGCCCGCAAAACCTGTCACCCGAATCCCCCGCTCGTAGGGATGCACAGCCTTCCCACAGCTTTTCCGACCCCTTCAGTGGGTCGAAAAAGGCAGCCAGCGATTTAAATGGCTGGCGAACCCTGGCGCGCAGCGCCTGTCTCGCATCTTCGCGCCGCAGACCGCGTGCGCTTCTCGCCGGCGCTTCCTTCGTCGTCATGCCGCTGCTGTTGTTAGCCTCTCTTTACATCCACCTGCGCGCGATTTACGACGACTCGCTGTACTACGGCTTCTACGATGAACTGCACGCCATGCTGCCGCTCATCGAGCAGCAGACCGCTCCGCCCGATATGGTCTTTATCACCGGACGCGAACAGGTGGTGTTCATGCTTAATTACGGCGCGGTGCGTAACGCGCGTCTGGTGGGGCTGCCTTTCCAGCCCGGCGAACGTTACAGCCCGGAACAAGCGCCGCTGGTGGTCTCCGCTGATCTGTTCACGCTGCTCGACCCCACCACGCCCCAACTGCTGGGCGCGGCAGCGGCGCGGCGTTCGCGTTTATGGCTGCTCACCGAGTTTGGCCCCTATCATCCCTGGGCGCTGCGGGTGGTCGAACGCTACATGGCCCAGACCTTCTATCCGCTGCAAATCCGCGAAACCGCCCCCAGCGCTCGCCTGATCGAGTTCGCCACCGCCAGCAATTTTTCCGGGGCGGCGTCTCTCGAACGCCGCACCAACTTTCAGTTCGGCGCGCAGATTCGTTTAGAGCAAATGCAGCTTCCGCTCGGCACAGCTTACTATCCCGGCGATAGTCTGCCGCTGACGCTGCGCTGGTCAGCCGATAACATCCCGGACACCAGCTATACCGTCGCTGTTTATGTTGTGGATGCTGTGGGAGCAGTGCGCGCGCAGGGCATGGACAGCGCGCCGCAAATGGGCTTCGCGCCGACCAACACCTGGACGCCGGGCCTGCTTGTGGCCGATAACCGCGCGCTGCGCCTGCCGGATGAGCTGCCACCGGGAGCGTATCAACTCTGGCTGGTGATGTACGAACTCGATTCGAGCGGTGGGGTGCAGCGCCTGCCCGTGCGCGGCGGTGACACGCGCGAAAACGCGCGCATCGCCGTGCTGCCGGTCACGATCACGGTACAGGCGCGCTGATTTCAGGCGTCGCGGACACAGCGGAAGCCGACGCTGTTGTCACGGCGTTCGGGGCTGACGGCGGCGCGGTTGGCGGCGCGCAGCATTCCGCTTTCGCTGACCCACGCGCCCCCGCGCACGGAACGCGGCAGGGTTTCGTCGGGGCTTTCGCGGCCATCAGCGGCGTTATAGGGGTAAAAACGGTAGACGCTGCTTGTCCATTCCCACAGGTTGCCGGCCATATCGAGCGCGCCAACCCACGCGGCGCCGCCGGGACGGCTGCCGACGTCGGCGCTCTGGCCGCCGCTGCTGGCGTCGAAGATGGCGTTTTCGGCGGCGAAGTGATTGCCCCAGGGGTAAACGCGGCTGCTGCTGCCGCGCGCCGCATATTCCCATTCGACCTCGCTGGGCAGGCGGCCGCCGCGCGCCGCGCAGTGGGCACTGGCTTCGTACCAGGTGACACTGTCACGCGGGCGCTGCGCGCCGTTCCACGCGCCGGCTGAGCCATAGCGCGCGTTGGTAACTTCGGTAACGTCGATCCAGAAGCCGTTGGCGAGGCATTGTTCGACGGCGGGTTGTTCGTCGGCTTCGCCGCTGGCGCTGCCCATGGTGAAGCAGCCAGGCGGGACGTAGGTCATCGGCACGCCGTCGAAGTTTTCGATCTGCGGTGTCCAGGCGCTGGGCGGCGCTTCGCTGGGTTCGGGCGTCGGGGTGCTGAGCGGCAGGCAGGCGGCCAGCAGCAGGCCGAGCCAGGCGGCGAGCGCGCGCGTCCACCTCACCCCCCGACCCCCTCTCCATGTGGCAGGCTGCCGCGCTGATGAACACGCGCCACATGGAGAGGGGGAGGCGTGTCGCGGCGGGCGTATGTGTGTGGTCAAATGCATAATCGCTGACCTTTTGCGGGGGACAAGGCCCCGCCCGACAGGGGTCGGCTTTCCTGTTGGACAATAATAGCGATTTTTTGCACAATACACAGTAATGTTTTGCCAGCGCCTGGCGCGCTAATGGATGCCATTTTTATGAATATTGAGGATATTGCCCGCAAATCGGGAGTGTCGCGCTCGACGGTATCGCGCGTGCTGAACGGCGAGCCGTATGTGAATGAAAAGACGCGCGCCAGAGTGCTGGAGGTGATCGCAGCGGAAGGCTACAGTCCTAATCCTGCCGCGCGCGCGCTGGCGACGCAGCGCACACAGATCGTCGGCGTGGTGATTCCGCGCGAGTTCGATGTGGTGTTCGAAGACCCGCATTATTTCCCGACGCTCCTGAACGGTGTGAGCGGCGAGGTTGACCAGCGCGATTACACGATGCTGGTCTGGATGGGGCAAAAGCACATGGAAACCGAGCGCTTTTACCAGCGTATCGCCAAAAATCGACTGATGGACGGTGTGATTATTGCGTCGGCCTCGCGCGATGAGCCGCTGATTTTGCATCTGGCGCAGGGCAAAACGCATTTTGTGATGGTTGAGCGTCCGGGCATTATGACAGACGAGGTGAGCTATGTCACAGTGGATAATGTGCGCGGCGGGCAGGTAGCGGTGGCGCATCTGGCGCAGCGGGGGCGGCGGCGCATCGGTACGGTGACAGGCCTACTCAACAATCCCGACGCCCATGATCGTTTGATCGGCTATCGACAGGCCCTGGAAACGGCGGGGCTGCCGTTTGATCCGCAGTTGGTGGTCGAAGGTCAATTTCACCGCAAAATGGCTTATGGGGCGGCGCAAACGCTGATCGAACGCGGCGTGGATGCGATTTTCGCGGCCAATGATACGATGGCGCTGGGGGTGCTGGATGCGCTGCGCGATGCCGGGCGGCGTGTGCCAGCGGATGTGGCCGTCGTGGGCTTTGATGATCTGCCCGCCGCGCTGTACGCCAATCCGCCGCTGACGACTATGCATCAGCCGATTCAGTACAAGGGGCAGATCGCGGCGCAGCTTTTGCTCGATCTGATTGAAGGACACGCCAGCAGTCCACAGCATATCGTTCTTGAAACCACACTGGTCGTGCGCGAATCGAGCGGGTGATGCGGTCATTGTTACCATCGCGGCGCGCACAACAGGCGCCGCCACGTCTAGCCCTCGACGCGAATCGTTACCGGCAGCACAGCAATGCCCTCCTCGCGCGTGTCGCCGCCGCGCACGGCCAGCCGCAGCGGATTATAAGCGGCGTCGAAACGGTACAGGGTCAGCCACAGACGGTATTCCCCTGCCGGCGTGCCTGGCGGAATGCGCAGCGCGCGGTTGTCCTGAGTCATCATGCCGCGCTGCCATAAACTGCTGCGCGCGAATCCGCCCTCCGGCGCGCTGTCCGTGCCCTGTGCTACAACGCCGCCCGCGGCGTTCGCCAGAAACAGCGCCACTGTTACATCGGCTTGCGGCGTGCTGCGCGCCTGCCAGTACAGCGACAGCAGCAGCGTATCGCCCGCCATGTAACGATCGCCGCGCGCCAGGCTGAAGCCCGCCAGCGCGATCTGCTCGCCGTACATAAAATTCGTGCTTATCTCCGGCACGGTCGGCGCGGGCGTCAGCGCATATTCTAGCAGGCGCACCGCTGGTGCTGTGCGCAGTTCGCGCAAAGGATAATACAGGCGTGTCAGGTAACGTTCCAGCGGGCGCACCGTCCACGGCATATCCGGCCCGAATTCCGCCCACAGCCACAGACGCGCGCGTGTGGCCGCCAACTGCTCGATCAGCCAGGGAGTTTGCGCCGGCAGCAGCGCGCGCAGTTCGTCGGTTGTTGGGTTGGCGGGGTTCGAGAGGCTCACCAGCGGCGCGCCGTTCGGTGTATAACGTTCGCCCGGCAGATAGGGGATACCGATGCCGCGCCAGCGCGTGGTCGCGCTGTAATTCAGCAGAAAACGCACATAATCGCGGCTGGTCACCAATACCACATCGCCCGGCTGCGTTTCGGTTTCCGCCAGCGGCAGCATCTCGAACAGCGCCGGCACGAAGGCATAATATTCCGGGTCGTTATAAATCAGGCGCAGCCCGGCATATGTACACAGCAGCAGCGCCAGCAGCAGCGCCGCCGCGCCGGGCACGCAACATCGCATGACGGACGCGAAAAACCGCGTCCCTGCGCCTGTCGGGACGGCATTCCTGCCATCCCCATTCCCACCGTCCGCATTTTCCTCGTCCCCGCGCCGCGCCTGCCGCGCCAACCACAGCGCCGCCGCCGTGCCCAACACGCCGAACAGCAGCAGCCATACCGGCTGCTCTGTGCGCGCCCAGGCGAAATCCAGCGCCGCGTGCCCCCACTGCGACGGCAGCAGCACCCAGCGCAGATACGCCAGGCTGTTCATGCCGCCGCCCCAGGCGATGCCCGTATCCGGCGGCAGCAGCGTTGGGTACAGTGTGGTGCGGAACGATACCGCGCTGAGTTGAATCCACAGGCCGTAAGCCGCCAGCAGCAGCACCGCGCCCGCCAGCGGCACATAAACGCGGCGCGTCCAGGCGCGCGGATGGCACACGATGTCCAGTACGGGCAGCGTAGACAGCATCAGCACGCCGATTGTCGGTACCAGAAAACGCGGCGGCCAGGCCAGCCCGCTGAACCAATGCATGCCGCGCAGCAGCGCATACCCCAGCGCATAGGCCAGCAGCACGCCCAGCAGCGCCCACACATAGCGCGACTGCCGCCGCCGCATCAGCAGTGCCGCGCCCGGAAGCGCCAGCAGCAGCACCGGCGATGTGCCCCAGATGCTCGCGCCGATACTGAACAAGTAACTTTGCAGTGCTACCTGCGTATAACTGCTGTGAATCGTCACAAAAGTGAAGCGTGTGTTGAACCAATCAATAGGCAGATAACGCGCCAGCCCGCTGTAGGCCAGCAAAAACACTACCAGCGCCAGCCCCGCCAGCAGCGCCAGTTCGCCATAGGCCACAAACCGTCCCGCCCGCGTTTCTTTTTTGATCAGCGTCGGCACAGCCAGCAGCAGCAAACCCGGCAGCGCGATCACCGCTGTCCATTTGCTGTAGTACAGCGCCAGCAGCAGCCCCGCGCTCAGCAGCAGCAAAAGCCATTGGCGGTAGCCGCTGCGCCGCCAGCGTTCCAGCGCCAGCGCCAGCGTCAGCGTGATCAGCAGCGTTAGCGATTCCTGAAAAAAGGTTTTGCTGTACGGCCAGACCGCTGTCGCCAGCCCGAACAGCAGCGCCGCCAGCAGGCCGACGCGCGCCTCGTAACCCAACGTCAGCGCATAGACATACAGCACGCAGCCCGCCGCCGCCGTCGCCACCACGTTCAGCAGCCACACGGTATGCACCAGCCCGATTCCCGGTATCTGCGCCGCCAGCCAGTACAGCGGCGTCGATATCAGCACCGACAGCGGATCATCGCGCAGTCGTTGAATCGGCAGCGCGCCGCCCGGCATGATGGTTGTCGCCGTCGGGATTTTTTCGAAGGCTGTCAGATCCTGACCCCAATCGCCGTAGCGCACCAGACTGCTCACGCCGTTAAACAAAAACAGCGTATCGCCCGTTTCGATATAGCCGCTGTACGTCAGCAGATAGACGCAGCACAACAGCACGAACAAACCCGCCAAGGGGCGCGCCAGCAGACCGCGCTGTGTGGTCAAAGTGTTGTCCATGAACACACCCTCGCCACGCGCGCTGCGTTTAGCTCCCCCTCCCCACGCGATAGAGAGGGAGTTGGGAGGTGAGTTTTGAGGCAAGAAAAACCTATCCAAAACTGAGCTTCCATAAGAAGGTGTTCGTCAAACTGTCTTACAAACGCTTCTTCAGCCTGCTATGAGTCCACACACGACTTTCCGGCTCCCCCTCTCTGAAATCGGGGAGGGGGCCGGGGTAGGGTCAAAACCCGCCTCACAGGGCGTTATGAACACTTTCTAACCGCGAAAAGCTGTTTCAGCGGAGGTCGCATTCCACAAAAAGCGCGCGTGTATCCACGCTGCCGATCAGCGCTGGCACTAACGTTTCTCCCCGGCTGTAGACATCCAGCAGGCCAAAAACCTCCTGTTTGTGCCGCCACACTTCGGCCAGACGATCACGCGGGTCAACCATCCAATATCGACCCACGCCCTTACTGGCTGGCCTCACAACTTCGCCAGATCGACAATTTCCGGCGCGGATTCATCCGGGAAGGGGTCTTTCTGGCTGATCTTGCGCAGCAGGTACAGCAAAATCACGCGCAGCGTGCCCATCATCGGCACCACCAGAAACGCCCCCAGAATGCCGCCCACCGCCGTGCCCAGCATAATGCCCAGAATAATCACCGGCAGCGGCAGCGCCACCGCGTCGCCCATAATTTTCGGCGCGACCACGTTCCAGATCACCTGTGTCCACACCACATTCACCAGCACCACCAGCAGCGCAAACGTCGTATTGCTCATTCCCGTGAACACCGACGAGCCTTGCAGCAGCGGCGACAGCGCCAGCGGCACCAGCGCGATAATCCCGCCAATCGACGGAATCAGCGAGATGAGCGCGACGATAATCGCAATCGTCACCGCCTGGCTGACGCCCATCAGCACCAGTTGCAGCCACGTCAGCACGCCGATGATCGCACCGAGCGTCAACTGCCCACGAAAAAAGCCTGTCCACACGCGGTTGACACGGTTAATCAAAATCATCATTTCGCGGCGGTGCGCCGGCGGAATCGAGCTGAACAGGGTGTGCTGATAATTCGGCAGATCCAGCAAAATCAGCAGCGTCAAAAACAGCGCCAGAAAAATCGTCGAAAGCAGACCGCTGACACCCCCCACCAGCCCGCCCAGCGCCGACGAGATCAACGACACCGCCCGGTTGATGTCGAACGGCGCTTGAATGCCCCCCGCCGGGAATACGCCCCCGCCCAGCAGCAGATCGCGCAGCGGCAGCACGAACGAATCGAGCACGAAGCGCGTGCCCAACAGGTCGATATAGGCGTCGCCCGCCTGATAATTGGTCAAATAGGTGCGCGCGGTGTCATAAAAGGCGCTGACATCGGCGCTGAAGCCGTTGATCGCGCGGATCAGTTCTGGCACAAACAGCGCCAGCACCAGCATGGTGAACAGGAACAAAAACAGGTACACCACCAGCACGCCCCCCGCGAAATTCAGGCGGGTACGCGCGGCGATAAATTCGGCGGGCACATACAGCAAAAACGTAAACAAAAACGTCGCGATCAGCACTTGAATCACAGGGGTCAGCAGGGTCAGCGCATACAACACCGCGATCACCAGCCCAATGATGACGAACTGGCGTGCCCAGGCACTCCACTGGGGCTGATATTGCTCATCCGCAGACGGCGGTGTTTGGCTGCTCACGGCGCTTCCCCCTTACGGCTGAAATTGCTATGCAGTATAGCGCATTCGCCACGTGTGGCAAGTAGGGACAAGGCAGGGGGGGCGTTCGGAAATGGGGCACGTTGGCGGAAGCAGTCTGCGCGCGTGGGGTGTGGCGGCGCGGCGGGCTGCGTTACAATCACAGGGGCAATTTTAGGGAGGAAAAGGTATGCAGTACCGACCGTTGGGACGAACGGATATGCGCGTGGCGACGGTGAGTTTTGGCGCGTGGGCTATCGGCGGCACGTGGGGGCCGGTGGATGATGATGTGTCACTGGCGGCGCTGCGAGCGGCTTTGGACGCGGGCGTGAATTTTATCGATACGGCTGATGTCTATGGCGATGGACGCAGTGAACGTGTGGTGGCGCGGCTGAAAAAAGAGCGCCCGCACGAGACGATTTTTGTGGCGACGAAAGCGGGGCGGCGGTTGCCCATACAGACGCCCGCGGGCTATAACCGCGCGAATCTGACCGCCTGGGTCGAGCGCAGCCTGCAAAATCTGGAAATGGAGGCGCTGGATTTGCTGCAACTGCACTGCCCGCATCCAGCGGTGTACGATATGCCGGAGGTGTTCGGTATTTTGGACGATCTGGTGCAGGCGGGCAAGCTGCGCTATTACGGCGTGAGCGTGGAGACGGTGGACGAGGCGCTGAAGGCGCTGCGCTATCCCAATGTGCAGTCGGTGCAGATTATTTTTAATATGCTGCGGCTGAAGCCTGCCGAGCGGTTTTTCGCGGCGGCGCAGCAGGCGCAGGTGGGCATTCTGGCGCGCGTGCCGCTGGCCAGCGGGCTGCTGACGGGCAAGCTGACGGCGCAATCGACCTTCGCGCCGGACGATCACCGCAGTTTTAACCGCCACGGCGAGGCGTTTGATAAGGGCGAGACGTTTTCGGGTGTGCCTTATGAGCACGCGCTGGCAGCAGTGGAAGCGCTGAAGGCGATCAAGCCGGAGGGGATGACGCTGACGCAGTTCGCGCTGCGCTGGATTCTGATGTTCGACGCGGTGACGTGTGCGATTCCGGGAGCCAAAACGCCGCAGCAGGAGGCCGATAATGCCGCCGCGGCGGATCTGCCGCCGCTGTCGGCGGAGACGATGCAGGCGGTGCAGGCGGTGTACGATCAGCAGGTGCGCGCGCTGGTACACGCTCAGTGGTAGGCCGCCGTTTGCCCGCCGTTCGCCCGCCGCGTGGTTGACGTGTTTTTGGGCTTGCCGGATAATTTGGAAAACAATATTCGCGCAGCAGGTGTTTTGTGCGTGGCGGGAGCCGGTTGGCGCGCTCCCGCGTGAACCTCACCCCCCTGCCCCCTCTCCATGTCGGGGACTGACGCGCGGCAAGCACGCGCGACATGGCGAGGGGGAGTCTCGCGCGGGCGGGGCGGGGTGTGAGGCGGCGCACAAAGCGACGCTGTTAGGCCGCTAACCGGAGGGGCAGAAGCGATGAAACGCGCAGGGATAATCGGTTTGCTGCTGCTGTTGTTGGCACACAGCGCCGCCGCGCAGACGGAGGAACGGCTGCGTTATTGGCTGACGCTGGTGGTGGACAGCGCGTATGTGCGCGCGCTGCCGACGCGCGAAGGCGAAGTTGTCGCGTCGCGCTTTGAAGGCGATCGACTAGAAGCGGTGGGACGCAATGCCGACGGCACGTGGTTTCAGGTGACGGCGCCTTATAACGCTAATGTGCTCGGCTGGATTTCGGGCAGCACGGTGACCTATGAGTTTGAAATTACGCTGCTGCCGATCACCGACCTGGTGACGGGCGTGACCGGGCCGACGCCGGTCGTGGATTCGGGGATTTCGGTGTTCATCAATCAGAATGCGCGTTTGCGCCGCGACGCCGGACGCGAGGCGCCGGTGATCGCGATTCTGCCCAATGGCGTTACGCTGCCGGTGGTGGCGCGCAATACAGCGGGCGATTGGCTGCTGGTGAATTATAACGGCACGCTCGGTTGGGTGGCGGCCTTCCTGACGCGCACGGTGAACGATGTGGCCGCCGTGCCGGTGTTCATCAGCCCGCGCGCGACTGCCGCCGTGACGGTGATTCCGCCGGAGGTGCAGCTTGGGCAGATCGAGCGGCTGCGCGCCTATCTGGCCGCGCCTATCACCGCAGCCGCTGCCTTGAGCAGCCGGATTTTTGCGGTGACGACGCGCCAGATTGTGCCCTGCACAAATATCGCCGATGTGTTCGCGCCCTACAGTTATACGGCGCAGGATGTGCGCCAACTGCCGGAATTGGGGCGCTTCGGGCCGAGCATCAATGATGCGATCGCGGATTTAAACACGGCGATCACCATGATCGGCGCCTGCGGCGTGTATACCCAAGCGCAGCTTGCCGAAGCGACGGCGCTGCTGCCGGGGCCGTTTTTCGCCACTCTGACGCGCACGCTGGACAATCTGGAAGCGACGATCCGCGCGATCGGTTAGGGGCGCTCAAAGGTGCCGGCGATGCGCAGCGGGCAGATTTGCTGGCGGCGGCCCGCCCCCCCACCGGTGGCGGCGCTGGTCCAGTAGGGCGCGGCCAGCCAGGTAAATGTGCCCGAACGGCGCGGCAGGCGTATGATTTCGACCGTCAGCACGTTGGTAGGGCTGTCGAACTGCGCATAGGTGCCGCCGCGCAGGTTGAGCGGGCTTTCTGGCGCGAAGATATAGACACGATACCAGTTGGCGCCTTGCAGCGTGGGCAGTGTCAGCGTGAAGCTGCCTTCGGCGGCGGCGGCATCGCCTTCCAGCGTGAAAGCGCCCTGCCACTGGTCACACACGGGCGATGACAGGTCGAATTCCTCTGGCACGCGGCCATTGCGGTTGCGCGGCAGGGCGTTAGCTGTGTAGGGCAGCGTCGATAACGGCGCGCTCAGGCGCACGTAGCGCGCGAACACCCAGCCGCTGCCGCTGTCATAGCTGACACGCAGCCAACCGTCGCCGCCGCGCTGCGTGGCGATCACCGAAGCGTTCAGCGGCAGTTGCGCGATAGTGTCGTAGGCGAAATCCGGGCCGATATGCACTTCCAGATTGTTGATGGTCACCAGGCCGTAGACGGTATCGCCGCCCGCGTCCTGCGCGGCCACCACGCCGCCAGAGACGCACAGCGCGATCAGCAGGAGTAAAAGCCCAAAACGCTGCATCATGGGTCCTCTCTGAAAACAGCTTTTAGCGATTAAGTGCTAGCCGTTGGCAAATACAAAGCAGACTTCAGTCTGTGGCGGCAAAACCAATGGCGGGGACGAGGCAGGCCTCGTCCCCCCCGCAAAACATCGGGCAACCGCCTTTAGGGTGAATTAACGCCGCTGGCATACGGGTCGCGGTTCGCCAGCGGCACGACGAACTGCCGCGCCACGTACAGATAGCTCTGCGCCGTGGCGATGTGCGCCTGCGCGGCGCTGATGGTGGCCGGATCGATGACAGGCTGCGCGGCCAGCGCGATGCAGGCATTGCCGAACAGGTCGATCGCCGCGTTGGTTTCGTCGATGGCGATACGCAGCGCCGCGAAGGGCGCGGCAAATTCTGGCGCGGCGGCCAGGTCAGTGTCGCTCACCTCCGGCTGCGGCACAGCGGCGGGGATAAAGGCGCAGCTCACAACCATGCCGTTGGCCAGATTCGTCCAGATGTCGTTAATCGTGTTCAGGCGGCGTACCGTCAGCGTGCCGCTGTTTTGCAGCGCGCGCACCAGATCGCCCTGCGTATAGCTAAAGTTGTTGCCGCCGAAAAAGTAGCTGAAACCCGTCGATTCGCTCAGTTCAAAGTTGAAAAAGTAGACCGAACTGACCCAGTAGTAGGCGCCGCTGCACCAGAATTGCAGCCAGTAGATTTCGCCCTGCCCCAGCCGCCCGGTGAACTCGACTTCTGTGCAGGGCAGCGGCTCGCTGAGACGCGCGCCGATGCCGAAATTCTCGTTACGGTAAATTGCCATATCGGGCGTCAGCGTCAGGGTATAGGACTGCACGCGGATAAACGGCTCAGGATCCACCCCGTCCAGCGGCAGCGAATTAATGTCGCCTGTCCAGATGAGCAGGTTGCGCCACAGCCAGCCGCGTATGGGTTCGGCGGCGGCGGGCGGCGTGTAGAGCACCTGCACCCAATCGAAGACCCGCCCGGTGGCGCGCAGCGTCGTGCCAAAAGGCAGCGTCGTGATAATGTCCCAGCCAGTGCCCGGCCCTGTGCGCAGGTTAGCGTTGCGCTGCGTCGTCACCCACACCTCCGGGATGTCGTCCTGCGCCAGCGCGCCCCCCAGCCCGATCAACAGCGCGCCGAGAATCAACATCGGCGCAATCCAGCGCAGCAGTGGATATTTGAGCATATTTCCCCCTAATCCTCTGTCCAGGTCAGCAGCGGGCCGACGCCAGTCGTCAGATCGACCACCACGCCCGTTTCAGTATCCAGAATCAGCGTGTGCTGGCCGACGCCTTCCTGCGCCTCGTCACGCGGCAGGAAGGCTTGCAGCGCCAGATAACGGCTGTCGGGCGACCAGACAAACACCCCCTCTTCGTACAGGCGCGCGCCGGTTTCCGGCAGGCAGTAGGTGCGCAGCCGCCCCGTGCGGTTGTCCCACACGCTGACCGGCTGCGAGCGCCGGAAAGACTCCACTCCATAGCTGGTGGAAAAAGCGCGGTAGCGGCGGTTGGGCGAAAGCGCGCCACTGTAGCGCGTTTCCCCCACGCGCAGGTGCGAGCCGTCGCGCGGGTCGAAAACGAAGGTCGTGTCATAAAACGGCGGATACTCGTAGAACAGGCGCACGACGGCTTCTTCGCGCACCCAGCTCATCTCCAAATCATAGGGCGGGTAATTCGCCAGCCGCCCGAAGTAGCCCAGCGCGCCGGTGTCGATGTTGTAGGTGTAATAGCGGTAGCCCGGCCCCAGCCCCGTGCTGAACGTCGTGCGCACGACGACGTAGCCTTCACCGTAAGCCGTGCTGACGATTTCGGCCTGCTCGCCGTTGATTTCGACATACGGCACCCAGTACGGCGGGTCATCCGCGCGATCCAGATAATCGCGGATAATGCGCGTTTCAGAACTGCCGTTCTCCAGCCGCACCTCAAACTCGTAGATCAGCAGGTCGCTGCCCCACCAGTAGATGTCATACGGCCAGACATCGGCCGCATCGAACAGCACGCGCTGGTCGCTGCCGTCCGGGCGTGCCAGATAGATCGAGTCGTAGTCCAACACTAGAACCCAGCGCCCATCCCACGAGAAAACGCAGGTCAACTGTGTGTTGCACAGCGGGATGTTTTCGTCGCGGAAGCGCTGGCCGTTTTCCGGCTCGACCACCCAGAAATAATCTTCCGTGCCGAAGGCCGTGAGGATGCGTCCTGATGGGGCGAAGTCCGCCGGCGCGTTTTCCAGCGTGTACAGCGTTTCCGACGGGCAGAACGCATCCCTTGTGCCGTCCTCCGGCAGGGTCGTGCGCTCGTTGGGGAACGGCGGCGAGGTCGGCGTGATGGTGGGCGTGAGCGTGGGGCGCAGCGTGCCGACGGCGTTATAGGTCGCGGTGGGCGAAGGCAGCACGCCGATCAACTGCGCGGTGGCCGCCTGGGCGATGGCGGTGGCCGTGACGTTCGCCAGCAGGCCATCATACGCCACCAGCATCCGGTAAATCAGCAGTTCGCCCGGCAGCGCCGAAACCGCCGCAAGCTGCCCATCCGGGCTGAGCACGATCAGGCCGGGATCGCGTCCCATCGTGCGCCGGAATTCGTTAGCGATCAGGTCGCGTGGCGCGGCGCTGCTGCGCGGCGGCACATAGCTGCCGGAGGCGCGTTCGCCTGTCGCGACATTAAAAAAGATCGTCTGGGCGGCGTAGCTGCTCTCCTGCGCCGGCTGCGGCGGGCGCGGCGTAAAATCGGGTCTGGGCGTGGCGGTGGGGCCGATGCCTTCGCACAGCAGCGCTTCGGCCTGCGCGATTTGTTCCGGCGAAAGCCCCGCCGTGATGTTGGCCCACACAGCAGCCAGCGTATCGGCTTGTGCGGGGTTTTCGATCGTCAGACAGGCGGGCACGCCGGGCAGGACAACCGCCGTCGGCGTCATATACGGCAGCGTGGGCGTCGGCTGCAAGACATCCAGGCTGGCAAAACCCGCCGCCACCTGATTGCAGATCAACTGCGTCAGGTTGGTCAGCGCGTTATAGCTCATGTAGCGCGTCAGCCGTTCCCACGCCAGCGCCAGCGTTTGCGGGTCTTCGCTGCTGGCCTCCGCCAGACAGCGCGACACGCCGTTGGGCGCGTAGTCCAGCCCATACACACGCTGCGGCTGATCCTGATCGTAGCGCGCGCCGCTGACAAACACGGTCTGGTTATCGACCCAGCCGTAAAAACGGTCTTCGGCATACGCCAGGTCATCGCCCGCCGCGAACCACAGCAGGCCGTCGTCCAGGCTGTACATGGCGATCTCGTTGCCGGGGTAGTAGCCGCCCCAACTGTTCGCGCTGTATACCACCAGGAAATGCTCCCAATCGGGGCTGGCGTAGACACTTTCGATCGGGCGCGCGGGCAGTTCGCGGAAGTTTACTTCGCGCAGATCGCCCGTATTCACGTCATATACGGCGCGCCCGCTGTCCGTGCTGGTCAGGTAGCGGTAGCCATCGGGCGAAATCTGCACAATCGAACCGCGCAGCGGCAGGGCTTCGCGCCGCAGCACTTCGCCCGTTTGCACGTCGAACAAGCGCCATTCATTGCCGCTGAGCGTGACCAGTGAACGGCTGTCGGGCGACCAGAAAAACTGGTCAAAGCGCCGCGAATAGCGCAAGTCCTGCGCCAGTGATTCGCCGGAAGCGGTGTCGAAGCGCTCAAAATCGCTGATAAACTGCGTGCCGTCGGCGCTGTAGCTCAGCACGCGGTTTTTATCCTGCCACTGGAAAAACGAGACGCCGCGCAGCGCCGGGGTCACGCTGAGGATACGCTGGCCGCTGGCGATGTCGAAAATGCGCACGCCTTCGTCGCCTTCGCGCACAAGCAGCGAACGGCCATCGGGGCTGAGCGCCATCTGTTGCAGGCCGGACGGGCGCGAGGTAAAAAATTGGCCTTGCTGTGTGCTTTCGTTAAAGAGGAACAGCAGCGCCTGCACGCGGTCGCCATCGCCGGTGGGCGGCACGACCAGATCGATGAGGGTGAGCGTCAGGGGCGTGCGGCCAAAATTGCTGCCGTCGCGGTAATAACGCCCCAAAAACAGGCGTACCAGGTCAATATCTTCGCTGCTGGCCGGCTCGCCGATGACTTGCGCCGCTGTGCCCAGTTCGATACCACCGAGCAGTTCCAGATCGGCGGCGGTGATCAATGTGCCAAACGGGATTTCGACCAGCAGACCGCGCCGTGTATCGACTTGCAGCAGGGCGTTGGCGTCTAAGGGGCGCACGTAGATGTTGTTGTCGCGCGCGCTGAAGACGACGATCAGCGGGTCTTGTTCATAGCGGAAGGTTTCGATGTCAAACAGTACGTCGAGCGAATAGGCGTCGATGATGTGCAGGCGTCCCGGCAGCGCGGCGACGATGCGGTTTTCTGGCCCCAGCACGAAGCCGTTGCGATAGTCGAAAAAGGGGTAGGCTTCGACACCCGCCGGGAAGGTCGATGGGCCTTCGTTGCGCGCGCTGCTCAGATTCCAGATCCAGGGGATTTCCTGCGTGTCGAATTCGCTCTGGCGCAAGGACTGCGGCGCGGGGTAAGTGCCGCGGAACAGCAGCAGATTATCATCGGGCGAAAAGGTCAGCGGCCCATGCACGCGCAGCGCCTGGCTCAGGTCGGTGAGCTGCGAGACGATGGTGTAATTCTGCGTGTCCCACAGTTCGATGCGTGTGCCAACAGTGAGGGCGAACCAGCGCCCGCTGCGGCTGAAGGCGAAATCGGTGTAATCGCCGCGCGTGTAGAGCACATGCTGCGTCTGGTAGCTGCGCGCGTCCACGAATGAGAGCGCGCCGTAGGCATCGACGACGGCATAACGCTCAAAATTTGGCTCGTAGAGCACGCTGCGCGGCAGCGGCAGCCCAATAGCCTGCTGGAATTCAAACGACGGCGGAATCGACGTCGGCGTGGGGGTGGGGCCGCTGCCCGGTTCGCTTTGTCCGGCGATGATGCCGGCGCTGAGCAGCAGCAGCAGAAGCGACAGAAGAACGCTGAGTTGGCGCATAGTGACCGTCAGGCTTTCTCTGTAATCATGCAACTATAATTACATTTAATCGTGAAACAGGGCTTTACGCCAGAGGCAGTAGGGTAGCCGTATGCGAGACGCACGAATAATCGGGATTGTGCTGCTGTTGATCATGGTTCTTCCGCTGGGGGCGGGTGCGCAGGACGAATGTGTGGCCGCGCAGGGCGAGCCGCTGGTGATCGGGGCGGTGTTTCCGCGCGCGGCGCTGCTGACGGCGCGCAGCGGCGAGAGTTTGAACGGGGCAGAGGCCATGCGCAGCGCTATCAATGCCTGCGGCGGGGTGCATGGCCGTCCGCTGGAATGGCAGTTGGTGGAGGCGCAAGACCGCTACAGCGCCGAAGCGGCGGTGCAAACGCTGGCGGCGGCCGGCGTGCCGCTGATTGTGGGCAGCGGTTCGCCGGCGGTGAGCGAAGGCGCGCGCGAGGCAGCGGACGCCGCGGGCGTGGTCTATTGGGAAGTGAGTGAGGCGGTAGAAGCGCCGGGCGCATGGACATTTTCGCCGCGTCCCAACGGACGGCAGATGGGCCAGGACGCCGCCCGGTTGATCGACGCGCAGTTCCCCGCCGCGCGCACGGCGCTGATTTACGAGGACAGTGCCCCGGCGCGGGCGATTGCCGCTGGCGTGCGCGATACGCTGCTGAACGCGCCGCTGATCGATGAAGAGTACAACGGCGGCGACGATTATGGGCTGGCGCTGCGCCTGCGCGAGGAGCGTATCGATGCGCTGCTTCTGATTACCTTCGAGTCCGACGGCTACTTTTTATGGTACAACGCGCGCGAGGCCGATGCCAATGTCGATGCCTGGCTGCATATCGGCGGCACGGGCTATTGGCGCGGGTTGTGCGCGCGCCAGGCGAATGTCGAGGGCTTTATGTCGCTGGCAGCCTATGGCCCGGTGAGTGTCGAGTATCGCCAGAGCGTGATGGGCACGCTGGAACAGGAGTATCGCGAGGCTTATACGCGCGCGCAGAATACGCCCCCCTCGCTGGAAGCGGATTTGAGCGCGGCGGGGGTGTATCTGCTGCTGCGTTATGGGCTGCCGGCGCTAGAGGGCGACTGGAGCGCGGAAAATATGCGCGCGACACTGCAAGCGCTCACTGTAGAAATGGGCAGTGGCATGCTGGGCGAGGGACTGCTGTTTGTGGCGGGCGTGAATCAGGCGGCGGTGAGCATTGTGCGCCAGCAGCAGAATCGCCTGTTCTGTTCGGTAGCGCCGGAGGCTGTCGCCACCTGCCTGACGGGCGTGCAGCCGCTGCCGACCTGGCGCGAGCGGGCGCGGGCGACGAATTGGGGCTGCGCGCCAGAAGCGTAGGGCAGCATGGCATCCTCGCGAAAAAACGGCGCGGCGGGTATTGTAGTGCAGCGCGGGACGCTGGCTTAAACCTCACCCCCCCGCCCCCTCTCCATGTACGATGTTCGTATAAGCGTCTGTGTGCGACATGGAGAGGGGGAGAGGCGCGCGCTGGGCACGGGTTCGCTGGGCGTCGTTTGTTGTGCTGGCTGTCTGGGATAGGGGGGACTCGTGAAGCGAAAACCGGGTGTGCTGTTGATTAATGGGGTGCTGCCGCCGCCTTATGGGGGTATCGCGCAGCATATGAAGACTTATCTGCCGCTCCTGGCCCAGCAGGGGTATCAGGTCTGGACAGTGATGGAGCGCTTTTACGCGCCGCATGATTACCCGGAGTATCAGGCGCGCGGGGTGCAGGTTTTGATCCCGCGCGATAAAGAGAATCCCGGACGCCCTTTTTACTGGCAGCGGCGGTTGGGCCTGTATCTGCGTTACGGGCGCTGGATGGCGCGGCGTTATATGCAGTTCCGTGAATCGTATGAGCGCGTGGAGCAGCATTTGCTGGCTTATCTGCCGGAAACGGAAGCGCTGCTGCGGCGCCACCGCCGCGCAATCGATATTATCCATGTTTTTGATCGTCCCTGGTGGCAGGGCTGGATCGGGCAGATTCTGGCGGAAAAATATCGCAAGAAGCTGATTATTTCGGTCTTCGGCGAGGTGCTGCCGCACGAAGACCCGCTGGCTTTGTTCGATGCGACTTCCGAACCGTTTCGCCGCCTGGCAACGGACGTGCTGCAAGGTTGTGATCGCATCGCCAGTATGACGCGCTCGTGCGCGCAGCGGGTGCGTTATCTCGGCCTGGATCCGCAGAAGGTGTATCCGCTCTCTTTTGTCTCTGGCATGGAGGAATTTGTCGCGCCTCCCGATAATTTGGCCGCTGTGTTTGAACAGTATCCGCTGCTGCGTGGCAAGCGGGTTGTGCTGTTCGTCGGCCAGCTTCAAGCGCGCAAGGGGCCGGATGTGCTGCTGCGCGCGGCGCAGCGTGTGCTGGCGCAGCACGACGATGTGCTGTTAGTGATCGTCGGGCCGGATTTTGGCATGCGCGCGGAACTGGAACAACTCGCGCAGACACTGGCAATCGCCGAGCGCTGTCTGTTCACGGGCGCTGTGCCCCAGGAAACGCTGCGCGCGCTGTATCATGTCGCCGAAATGTTTGTGTTTACGACGGTTTCGCCGATCGAGTGTCTGGGGCTGGTGTTCGTGCAGGCCATGTACGCGCGCTGCCCGGTGATCGCCGCCAACATCAGCGGCGTGCCAGAAGTCATTCGCCCTAACGAAAACGGCCTGCTCTACGAACCGGGCGATGTCGCGGCCTTGCGGCAGCGCCTGTTGACGCTGTTGGCTGATTCTGCGCTGCGCGAGCGGCTGCGCGCCCAGGCCTTCGCCGATGTCACGCGCCAATTCGCGCCCGAAGTGCTGCTGCAACAAATCGACGCGCTTTATGCTTTCGACACATAATGGGGGAAGGGCTGGGGCTTGGGGACGCCCACAGTCGTGCGTTCCCACTCACAGCCGGAGAAGCCGCAGATGCCCGGTGAAGTGTGCGCTCAACCGCTCAGGCTGCGCCCGAAGAAAAAGGCCAGCATTTCGTCCATCATGCCGCGCCACGTAGCCCACGAATGGCCTTCGACTGTCGTGTAATACATAACGTACACGCCTTTCGATGCCAGCAGATCCAGCCCATCCTGCGTGACGACTAAATCCCAATCGGGATAGCCGTGCCCGATAAAATACCGGCGCGGCAGCAGCGGCGCCTCCAGATACAGCATCTCGATCTGCGGCGCGGCCCAGAGAGAGGGTGAAAGCGGCGCGATGCCAGCCCAGAGTTCGGGATACACCACGCCGATATAGGCCGCGCACAAACCGCCATACGAGACGCCCACCAGCACGCGCGCGGCGGGGTTGGTGTCATATTGTTGGTCGATGAACGGCACCAGTTCTTCGGCCACGAAGGCCGCGTACAGATCGTTCGCCAGAAATTCGCTTTCGCGGCGGTTGTTCGTTTCGCGGTTGGGGTTGTTGGGGTCACGCGCGCTGATAAAGACGGCGATCACCGGGTCGATCCATCCGTCGAAGATCATGTTATCCAGCGCAGGCACAGCGCCGCCCAGATCGGGGTCGATGAAGTCGTTGCCATCGAGAAAATAGATCACCGGCAGGTTGTCCAGCGTCTCATAGCCCACGGGCGTATACACCCAATAGCCGATCTCGTAGCCCATATTCGCGCTGTCGAAGACCTGTAAGTCCGTGACCGTGCCTGGCGTCACCTCGTCGCGCGCGCTGGTGACCAGCGTCACCGCGTAGAGCGGCATCCGCAGTTCGCTGTTGGGGCTGAGGCCGCTGGCGACAACATGCGGATTGGCCGGATCAAGTATCCATTCGTCCAGGCCGTTGATGATAATTTTGTACTCGATGCGCGCGTTGGGCAGCAGTTCCACCGTCAGCAGCCACAGATCCGTCTGGCCGACAGGCGCGCCGGGCAGCGCGTAATCGGCTTCCCAGCCGACAATATCGCCCACCCATTCGACACTGAGCGCCGCGCCGCGATACATAAAAGCCACCATGTGCTGACGGACAAACGGCTGCTGGTCGGTTTCCAGCAAATAGGTCCACAGCTCGTCTACCAGCGCCTGCCCTGCGCTGGCATCGGCGGCGGCGATGCGCTCGATATAGGCCATGAAATCGTCGAAAGTCTCAAATTGAAATTCTGCTTGCCCCAGGACCGGCACCGCCAGACACAGCGCGAGCAAAAACGCAGACCAAACAAAGAGTTTGCGCATAAATCTCCCCTTTCAAAAGCTAATAGTCCTATTTTTGAGTCTAGGCGCCAAGGCGGCCAGCGCTTAGTGACGAACTGCGCTGCCTTTGATGAGGAATGTAAAAAACTCAGGCGCGGCTTTTGCGTAGGCGGAGGGAGGTAAGCGCGAGAATAATCCCTAGACCGTGGTATCCGGCGCGCCCGCGAACAGCTCGCCCACCACAAAAGACAGCGCCGCCACACAGGCAAAGGTCACACTGTCGCCAGCGTTATAAATTTCCGGCGCGCCATACACGCCCGGCCGCGCCAGCTCGCCCGGCCGCGCCAGCTCGCCCGGCCGCGCCAGCCTGTAGCGCCGCAGTTGGCGTTCGGCCGGGTCGATCACCGCATATTCCAGCAGTCCCGCGCGGGCGTAAGCTTCTTTTTTCACGCCTTCGTCGTAATCGCGGCTGCCGGGCGAAAGCACCTCTACCAGCAGATCGGGCACGCCATAGATGCGGCGGTCGCGGATGATATGGGCGTTGGCGCGCAGCACCAGCACAAAATCGGGCTGCACCGGTTCGCAGTTCGGCATGAACACGCCGATAGGCGCAACTGACACGTAGGCGATCCCCTGTTTTTGCGCGGGCGCACCCACGAAATCGTACAGGCGCAAGATAATCCACTGGTGAAAATAACTCGGCGCCGTAGACATATACAGCACTCCGTTGATGATTTCGTAGCGGTGGCCGTCATCGGGCAGGTTTTGCCAGTCGGCGGCTGTCCACTGGCCGTGCGGCGGGCCTTCGATCGCCGCGGTGTTTTCAGTAGGCACAGGCAGCACAAGCTGTTTCATAGCATGTTCCTCGTCTTTTGCCTGATTATAGCGCAAACCAAAATGCCCCCGGCGCGGGGGCAAAATCGCAGGCAGGGTGGCGGCCAAACAAGCGCCCTGCTACGAGCTTTCTTCCAGCATACGCTCGCGGCGTTTGCGCAGCCGCAGCCGTTCTTCTTCGCCCAGAATGCGCTTACGGATGCGCAGGCTCAACGGCGTCACTTCCAGCAGTTCGTCTTCCGCCAGAAACTCAATGCAGTCATCCAGGCTCATATCGCGCGGGGTGCTCAGCCCGCTGGTGGTTTCGGTGGGCTTGGCGCGGAAGTTCGTCAGGTGTTTTTCCTTGACGACGTTCAACCCCAGATCGTCGGGGCGAATATGTTCGCCGACCACCATGCCTTCATAGACATCTGTGCCGGGCGCGATGAAAAAGCTGCCGCGCTGCTGCAAGTTGACCATCGCATAGGCGGTGGCGGTGCCCTGTTCCATCGCCACCAGGCTGCCGAACTGCCGTCCGCTCTGGATAGCGCCGAACAGCGGTTCATAGCCGTGCTGCAAGGTATGAATCTGCCCCATGCCGCTGGTAGCGCGCAGGAAATGCGGGCGGAAACCGAGCAGGCCGCGCGTGGGGGCGAGGAACTTAAGATAGGTCGTGCCGTTTTCGCTGGACATATCGAGCATTGTGCCGCGGCGCGAGCCGAGCATTTCGATCACCGTGCCGGTCAGGTTGTCGGCCACTTCGATATGCACTTCTTCGACCGGTTCCAGTGATTCGCCCGTTTCCGGGTCGGTCTTGTAGATCACTTCGGGCTTGCCGACTTCAAATTCGTACCCTTCGCGGCGCATCGTTTCGATCAAAATGCCCAGATGCAGTTCGCCGCGCCCGCTGACGACGAATTTGTCGGGCGAATCGCCGTCGGCCACCCGCAGCGCCACGTTGCTGCGCGTTTCGTTGTACAGCCGTTCGCGCAGTTTACGCGAGGTGCTCATGCCCGGCTTGGATTCTTTGCCGGTAAAGGGCGAGGTGTTGACGCCGAAGGTCATGCGCACGGTCGGCTCTTCCACGCTGATGGGCGGCAGCGGTTCGCTGACGCTGGGGTCGGCGATAGTATCGCTGATGCGGATCACTTCTGGCCCGCCGAAAGCCAGAATATCGCCCGCGCGCACTTCGTCGATTTCCTGTTTCGCCAGGTTGTGAAAAGTAAACAGGTATTCGATGCGGCTGTTTTCGCGTTCGCCCTGCGGCGTCAGGCGCACGATCGGCATTCCCTTGCGCAGCACGCCGGAAAGCAGCCGGCCAATGCCGATCTGCCCCTTGTAGTTGTCGTATTCCAGCGTCGTCACCAGCAGCATAGGCGGGGCATCGACATCGACTTTGGGCGGCGGCACCTGTTTGAGAATGGTGTCGAACAGCGGGCGCAGATCGTTTTCCAGCTTATCGTGCTCGAATCCCGCTTTGCCTTCCAGCCCGACGGCATACACGACCGGAAAATCGGCTTGTTCGTCGTTGGCCCCCAGTTCGATAAACAGATCGAACGTTTCATTGAGCGCTTCGGTAGGCCGGGCGAAGGTGCGGTCTACTTTGTTGACGACAACGATCACGCGCAAACCGAGCGCAAGCGCCTTGCGCAGCACAAAGCGTGTCTGCGGCATCGGCCCTTCCACCGCGTCGATCAGCAGCAGCGCGCCATCCACCATGTTCAGCACGCGCTCGACTTCCCCGCCGAAATCGGCGTGGCCGGGCGTATCGACGATGTTGATTTTGATCCCGCCCCAGGTGACAGCGGTGTTTTTGGCGAGGATCGTGATGCCGCGCTCGCGTTCCAGCGCGTTGCTGTCCAGAATACGCTCGCCGACGTTCTGGCTGTCGCGGAACACTTTTGACTGCTTCAACATGCCGTCTACCAGCGTGGTTTTGCCGTGATCGACATGCGCGATAATAGCGATGTTACGAATATCTTCCCGAACTTGCTTCATTACCTGTGCTTTCGTACTTATGGAGAACCTATTCATTTTAGCAGAAGCGGCGGTGGAATTTAATGGAACGTTTGGTTAAGGGGCTTGACATTGTAAAAATAATTTTTTATAATAAAACCAGTTTTTACAATAAGGACAGACTATGCAGGATGTGTGTTACGTCGATGATCTGGAGCGGGCGCTGGCGCTGCTCAAGCCGCAGCGCTTAGAAATCCTGAAACGCCTCGACGAGCCGCGCACCTGCCCGGAACTGGCCGATTTTTTCGATGAATCGCCGCAAAAAGTATATTACCACGTCAAAGCGCTGGAAAACGCCGGGCTGGTGGCAAAAGTGGCCGAAAAGCGCGTGCGCGGCACGGTCGAAGGCTACTATCAGGCGCGCGCGCGTTCCTATTGGCTGGCGCCCAAACTCATCGGGCAGATCGGGGGGGCGCGGGCGGCACAGGATCAACTGAGCCTGCGCGTGCTGCTGCAATTGGCCGAAGAAGTGATCGAAGACACGGGCAAACTGGGCGCGGCCTCTGCCGTAGGCCAGTCCGTGCCGTCGCTCTCGCTTTCGGCGCACATTCATCTGCCGGATGCCAACCGGCGCGCGGCCTTCATGCAAGAGCTGCAGGCGACGTTCCAGCAGTTGGCGCGCAAATACGGCCTGCCAGAAGACGATGTGGCGATCACCGATGGGCAGGGCTTCCGGCTGGTGCTGCTGTGTTACCCGCAGCCCGAAACACGTTAGCGCCTGGCGATAAGCGGTTGGCCAGCGCCCACAGCGGCGCGGCCCCTGGCTTTTCTTCTCTCTGCTGGCGGCAACAGGCCTGCGAGGGTAAGCTTTTATGCTTTTCACTAACCTCATGCGGCTTCAATACTATCGCACTCTTGTACACCTTTAAGGCCTCCTCTAGCCCCTTTAGTGGGCTTACCGCCTTTCCCCGCTCCCTCTACCTGAGTAGTTACCCGCCTTTTCCTCTAGCCCGCGCCTTTAGCTGCGGGCGGCGCAAAGGCGCACAATAGTTAAATACTTCGCCGGGTTCTTTTTGTGTCGGTTACAGAACATATGTTTCATTCAGGAGAAAACGATGACAAAGCACATTCGGATGCAGCTTAAGCTGGCCGCCGCGCCGGCGCGGGTTTTCGCCGCGCTGACAGACGCCAGCGCGCTGGAAGCCTGGTTCTGTGAGCGGGCGGCAGTGGCGCTGGCGCAACTTCGTCAACTGGATTCGCTCGCTGGCCGAATACGGCGCGGGCTGGCAGCCGCCGCTGATCGTGCTGCCGCCGGACGCGATCGCCTACCCGGCCAGCATCTTGCAGGCGCAGCACCAGATCGTGGAGGAACTGCGGCTGTAGGACACGCTGCGTTTCACCGCTGCTTGGCCAAAGCTTACGTCCCGAATTTCCGGTGCAAATGGAACGCAAATTAGCGAACGTCTGTGCTATACTTGCAGAAAATAAGCAGCGGTGGAGAATTTTAGGAGCGCATCCGGCGCTTGTTTTGGCGGGCGCGGGCGGCGTTCCACAATAGATCAACGACAAAAGGCACGCCGTAACCGTGCCTTTTGTGTTTTGAGCGCAAGAAACCGATAGCCGCCGCGCCGCTGCGCGCGTATGCTAAGGATAGTCAGTACACATCACGAACGGAGAGGCCATGAACGCGCTACCTTATACTGAAAACGACTGCTGGCAGGCCGTGCTCCAGCGCGACAGCAGCCGCGACGGGCAGTTCGTCACCGCCGTGCAGTCCACCGGCATCTACTGCCGTCCATCGTGCCCGGCGCGCCATCCCAAACGTCAAAATGTGCGTTTTTTCGCCACGAATGCCGAAGCCGAAGCCGCCGGTTTTCGTCCCTGCCGCCGCTGCCGCCCGGACGAAGTGGATGCGCACACGCAGCTTGTGCAGCAGGCCTGCGCCTACATCGACGCGCATCTGGAGGCCGCGCCGCCGCTGGCCGAACTGGGCGCGGCGCTGCACGTCAGCCCGTTTCACTTGCAGCGCATCTTCAAGCGCGTGATGGGGGTTTCCCCGCGCCAGTATGCCGAAGCGCAGCGTTTGGCGCGCTTTAAGGCGCACTTGAAAGAAGGCGACTCGGTGACGCGCGCGCTGTACGACGCCGGTTACGGGTCGAGCAGCCGGCTGTATCCGGGTTTATTGGGCATGAAACCGAGCGCTTATCGTCAGGGAGGCAAAGACATGTGCATTCATTACGCGATCGCGCCCTGCGATCTGGGCTATGTGCTGGTGGCGGCCACCGAACGCGGCCTGTGCGCCGTGAGTCTGGGCGATACGCCGGAATTCTTGCGCGACGCGCTGCACGCCGAATACCCCGCCGCCGAGATCGTGGCGCAGAACAGCGGGCTGGAACAGCAGGTCGCCGCGCTTCTGGATTATCTGCAAGGGCACGCGCTGCGCGCCGATCTGCCGCTGGATGTGCAGGCGACGGCCTTTCAGCAGCGGGTGTGGCAAACGCTGCGCGCCATCCCCTACGGCCAGACGCGCACCTATACACAGATCGCGCACGCGATAGGCCAGCCGCAGGCCGCGCGCGCCGTCGCCAATGCCTGCGCCGCCAATCATGTCGCGCTGGTCATCCCCTGCCACCGCGTGGTGCGCGAAGACGGCGGCATGGGCGGCTACAAATGGGGCGTAGCGCGCAAAGAAACCCTGCTCGCCCGCGAGGCGCGCGCTGGCCAGTAAAAGAAAAGAGCGGCTGCGCGCTGCAACCGCTCTCCCGTGAAGCTCTACTTTTCCGCCGGGTCCAGCAGCGCCACCAGCCCCAGCAGGCCGACGTTCGCGTACAGCAGCGGCGCCAGGAGCGGCGAGCCGCGTATGAAGCGCTCGACCAGAATCGTGTTCTGCGCCACCAGATTGGTGTTCAGGTGCAGCAGAAAACCCAACAGGCCGATGACGATCATCACCAGCATCGCCAGCGTGTACACCAGCACATCTGTCGCCGTCGGTTTGGCGATAAAACCCAACGTGACCGCCGAGGCGGTGGCGAACACCCCCGCCACCGCCGGCAGCCACACGCTCGGATTGGCGAAATTGCTGCGCGCGTGATCCAGCGTGCTGCTGATGACCGTGATGAGCGCGAACAGGCTGACGATCAGAAAATAGGCGCGCGTTTTGCTGTAGGGCATTTGCACATGGCGCTGCCCGAACAGCCGCAGCCGCCCGCTGTCCGCCGGGTCTTCGATCCAGGCTGCGCTGATACCGAGCGCGCCGACGAGCGCAAACGCCAGCGGCCCCAAAAACGGCGGCGCCCACACCAGCAGATTCAGCGCCGCGCCCGTCTCTGAACCGCCGCCGATAATGCCGGCGCGCACCAGATGAAAATACACGCCCATCAGCCCAACGACGATGCTCGCCAGCAGTACCGCATTAGCGATCACCGTCGCCAGCGGGCGGTTCGCCAGCGCGATCAGCCCCGCCAGCAGCAGCGCCGCGCCGGCCAGCGCGCCGAAAATGATGGGAATCCATTCGTTAGGCTGGATCACGCCGCTGATGCTGTGCGCCAGGTAAATATCGATCGCCAAAAAAATCTGATTCACCGCCGCCAGCAGCAGCATCAGTTGGTCGCGCGTCAGCGGCAGCCGCCGCACGCGGCTCAGTGCGGGAAAAACCGTCGCGAGATGGTTCACGGCTTTAGCCTCCCGGCACGGCGGCGCTTTCGGGCGCGCCAATCGCTTCGGCCACAAATTCGCGAATGTCCGTCAGATCGCCCAGCATCTCATAGACGCCGTGCCACTGCACATAATCCGCCCCCAGCATCCACACGCCGAATTTGGCCGTGCGTCCCCAGTGATGCCACAGTTCGTAGTACGTAAACTCAACCGACTCGTCGAACGGCGTGGCGGTCAGCAAATTCTGCTCGCGCAGCGGTTGCAGCAGCTCCGTGCCCTGCGTCACCAGCCCGTTGACATATTCCACCGCCACATCGGCGTCGGCATAGAACGTAGTGATGAAATTGCGGTTGTGGCATTCGAAGCACACATTTTGCATCGCCGTAATGTTTTCCTGATAGTTGGGGCGGCGTTCGCTGAACTGTGCGAACAGATACCACGACAGGCGATCGCCCGCGTCGTGCGTCGTGCCGCTGGCGCCGAAACCGCTGAAATGGCAGGTCGCGCAGGTCGGCGCCGGAAAATCGTTGACCGTCAGCGTGCCCGGTTCGGCGTCCCAGTTCCAGCTATCGCCGCCCGTGGCATAGGCGATGCCGTGCGGCGATTCCTGATAAATCTCCCACTGCGGATGATCGGGGCCGATATGGCAGGCATTGCAGGTTTCCGGGCGGCGCGCCTGTTCCAGGCTGAACTCGTGGCGCAAATGGCACTGCTGGCATTCGCCCACCGAACCATCCAGCGCCGGGCGGCCAATATTGTGGCAGGCCGCGCAGGCGAAGCGCGTGATCTCCGGCCCTTCGATATTAAAAAGGGCGGCGCGCGTCTGGTTGGGGCCCAGCGCGGCCTCCGGGATCGATTGGTACTGTGTCATCTGTTCTTCGCTCAGATCGTCTGTGCCCACCATCGCCACATAGGCCGGCAGCGCATGGCGGCTTTGCAAATACTGCGCCGTTTCGCCCTGATGACATGTCTGGCACATGGCCGTCGTCGGCTGGTTGAGCACATAGGTGCCCTCATGCTCGATGGCGCCGGGATAATCGGCGCGCACTTCATGGCAGTTCTGGCAGGTGACGCTGACGGCCATCGTGCTGCGGCTGTACTGTTCGACAATGCCGGGCGTGGTCTGGCGGTGGCAGGTCACGCATTCGTTGCTGCTGTTGGCCAGCGCATCGCGCTGCGCTTCCTCAGCGCTAGGGGCCGCGGGGTTGGTGGCTGCGCTGATGGCGGCGAAGATCAGCGCCAGGCCCGGTACGATCAACACCGTCAGCAGCCCGATAATCAACACACGCGCTGAACGCAGTGTGCCGGGTTGGGAACCCTGTTCCATAAATTTCTCCTTTTTGCGAAGAGATGACAAAGAAGCGGCGATCTGTTTCAGTATAACCAACCCAAAACCCAACGCTGCCGGGCAAATGTCATGGTTTCTTCTATGACATTTGGCTGAAGCGCGGCAGGGGATGGTATAGTCCTGGCGGATTGATGCAACCTTTGGCGCGCGGCAGCAGCGGCGGCCTGCCTGTGCGCCTGGTTAACGGGCAAAGCGGCTGGTTGTTCACACCCGAACAGCTTTTGTACTATCAGCGCGCGCTGAACGGCCCGTGTGACGCGCTGCCGCTTGAGCAGGCGCCGCCGGGAGGGTGATAGCCATGCGCAAACTGTTCGCGCGCCCCTGGGTGTGGCTGTATTTCGGTACGGCGGCGCTGTATTTCGCTTGGGTGCTGCTGATGCGTTTCGGCGCGCGCACGCCTGGCGGCCAGATCAATTATCTGCCGACTGCGCTGACGGTTTTCCCAATTCTGGAGGTCACGGCAGCCGGTTTTATGGGTGGCGCGCTGCTGTTCGCGCGCGCGCGCAAAGACTGGCGCGACGGGCTGGTGCTGCTGGGCGTGGCGGTCGTGTTTGTGCTGCTCATGCTGACGCTGACGGGCGACGCCCTGGTGCGCAGCGGCCAGTTTCATGTCAGCCAGACGTGGACGACGAATTATCGCTACAACCTCGCGGCGGATTATGAGGGTTTTTATTATTTATACGAATGCGATCCGGCGGGCATCACCTGCCGCCTGCTGACAAGCTTTGCGCTGCCCGACTGCCGCGATGTGGATCTGCCGCTTGACCCCAATACCAATACGCTGTATTTGCGCGGTGACTGCGGCTTCGGGCGGCAGATCATCCAATCGTACCCCGCGCGCTGAAGTTCCCCGCCACCTGGCCTATCCATATGGACAGGCGTACAGGCTGATTGACGGCGCGCCGCTTGCACGCATACACTGTATAAAAATGACTATGACTATGCCTGTGACAGTCCAATGGGACGACGACGCCCACACCATCATCTACTTCCGCCTGACCGCGCCCTGGTCATGGGACGATTATGAACACGGCGACCAGCAGGTGCGCGCGCTGCTGGACAGCGTGAATCACACCGTAGACATCATCCTCGATTTCGCCAGTATGGGTATGCTGCCGCTCAACAGTTTCCCCTATATCCGCCGCGCAGCCATCGATATCCATCCCAATCAGGGCATGGTGGCCATTCTGGGCATCAACGCTTTTCTGCGCATGTTGGGCAACGCCATGGAAGCCGTCTACCCGCAGATCGCCACAACGCGGCGCCCGGCCGCCAGCAAAGAGGAAGCCTACCGCATGATCGCCCAGGCACGGGCAGCCCGTGTTAACCCTCGCCATTCAGCCTGGCCACCTGGCGGGTGACCTTCGTTATACGACGTTATACACTCATTTTATAGTGCCTCACTTTCGAGACCTTTATTGCAGGCAGGTCAAATTTATGCCGGTCAGCGTTTCCTGGGACAACGACGCCCACAGCATTATCCACTTCCAGATGAGCGCGCCCTGGACATGGGACGAATACCGCAGCGCCGACGAACAGGCGCAGCGCCTCATGGACGCAGCGACGCACAAGGTCGATATTATTCTCGATTTTTCCGGCGGGATGCATCTGCCAAGCAGCGATCTGAAGTATGTGCGCCGCGCCGGTCAGCTCACACACCCGCAGCAGGGGCTTGTGGTCGTGCTGGGGGTGAACGCTTTTTTGCGCGCGCTGGGCACGGCGCTGGAAACATTTTTCCCCGGCGCGGCCAAAAACCGCCGCATGGCCGCCAGCAAAGAGGAAGCCTACCGCATGATCGCCGAAGAACAGGTGGCGCGCGGCAGCAGCCAAAGTCGATGATCGAATGTCTGCCTATAGAGCACAGCGCGCGCCGATCCTCCACAGCCGAGGCGTTTGTTAAAGTTGTTTCGGGACCCTGCTCCCGGCTGTGCCCAGCATTGAAGGCGCTGTGTACTTAGGACGCCGGACAGCCGTGGGCGCCAACAGCATCGTCATGCCGCACAATGACATACCGGAGGCCACAACCATAGGCGCGCTGAGCTTTGTGCCTCCCGCTTACCCATTCGAAGCCTGGACAGTCTATGCGGGAATACCCATACGCGCAGTGAAACCACGCGATCGCGTTTCAGTCCTGCGCCAGTTACAAACCTTTGCGGAGGCACTCGCAAAATTGAACAGTGAAGCGTGACGCTGCTGGACAAACTGAAACAGGTTGTGCCCTGTATCAAACGCTTCCCGCTCAGGCTTTTGCTTACGCAAGCGTCGGTTGGATTAGAACCGCTCAGTCATTTGCGCCCATTTGTATATGCGGTGTTCTGGACTATAGTCGCCTGGGCTGCCTCCCGGTGGGTATATTCATTTTGGGCGTTTCTGCCGCGAGCTTCTTTGATGAGCGAAAGGCTAAATGAGTACTGGAGACTGAGACATCCTCAACCACCCGCCGCGATCTGTAGAGTTGGCTTATGGCTAAAGAAGGTTAATGAAAAGATGCACCTGACAGAAAAAGATGCCCTGGCGTTTATCGCAGCCTTTTTTGAGCGGGATGAGGCGGGACGATGAGCCGCATCTACGATATTTCGCGCACGATTTCGGCGCATACCGCCGTCTGGCCGGGCGATCGTCCCTTCAGCTACCAGCAGCCGCTGCGCATACGTCAGGGGGCGTCTGTGAACCTGACGACGCTGACGCTCAGCGCGCACACCGGCACCCACGCTGACGCGCCCTATCATTTCGACGACGCGGGCGCCTTCCCCGCGGCGCTGCCTTTGGAACGCTATCTGGGGCCGGCGCTGGTGGTGAGTATCGCGCGGCGCAGCGGCGGCATTGTGCCGGCCGACGTGGCCGGGCACGATCTGCGCGGGATGCAGCGTGTGCTGCTGCACACCTGGGTGAGCGCGCTGGCCGATAATGTCTGGCCAGAAGATTTTCCCTATCCGACGCTGGCCTTGATCGATTGGCTGGCGGCGCGCGGCGTACTCCTGCTGGGCGTGGACATGCCATCGGTTGACCCATTCGAGAGCAAGACGCTCGACGGGCATCACCGCCTGCATCAGCACGGCATGGCGCATCTGGAATCGCTGTGTCTGCATGAGGTGCCGGATGGTGCATATGAGCTGATCGCGCTGCCGCTGAAACTGGCGCCGGCCTGCGCCAGCCCGGTGCGCGCGGCGCTGCGCACGCTGGAATAACAGCCGCATAAGGCGAAATGTGTATGGCGTCTGCTGGCCTATCCGCGCCCCGCCAACCTTCAGGGTGGGGTAACGCAAGCAAAGCGGCCTGAACGCAGTCCCGGCCAGCAGATGCTTAGGCCGGCTTAGCGCTCAAAAGCGCCCCGCTTGTAGGATTTTGTCGCGAACTGAGGTTAAGGATAAGGAAGATTCGCCGCGAAACTTGGCCGAGCATCCACTGGACGCCCGGCCAAGCTCAAGTCGGCTAATCAAGGTTCAGTTCTTCACGGAACCATTCAAGGGTTTCCAGATACTGTGCTTCGTCGGGAAATTGCGCCGCCAGCACCGTTAAATAGAGTAGATCGGACCGCCGCTGGTGCGGCAGCGGTTGGCGGCCAAGCACTTCTTCATACCGATCCCTTGCTTCATCCTGATCGCCCAGCAACAAGGCAACAACGGCCTGTAAGCGCCATTGTATGAATTCCGATTCTTCGCCTTCAATCATGACGATGGCCGCATCGAAGGCGGTCTCTGCCTCCTGCAAATCGCCATTAAGCTGGTAAGCAAGACTAAGCCACAGATGATAGAACGCCGAGATGTCTTCGGGCTGTGCTATCACCGCCTCCAAATCTTCAATAGCTTCCTCGTATTCTCCCGCATTCAGATAGGCCAGGCCACGCCAAAACAGATCAAACCAATCTTCGCTTAACTCGGTGTAGGCTTGCATATGCTCTAGCGCCTGTTCAGCATCGCCCACAAAAGTATACGCAAAGCCCAGGTTGTAGTGCCAACCAGGCTGAGGGTCAAATTCTGCCAGGAACTCATAGCCTTCTATCGCCTCTTCATAGTCGCCAAGTGATTCAAAGGCCAGAGCGCGATAGTCTAAAGCCACAGTATAATTGGGTTGAATATCGAGAGATTCATCACACAGGTCGATAGCTTCCTCATAGTCCCCTAACTGAAAGGCGGCGGCACACGCATTCCCCCAAATATAATAGTCGGATGGATTGAGATCGCTCGCTAACAGGTAGAAATCTAGCGCTTGCTCGATGTTGCCATAATACCAATAATAGTTCCCAACGCTGTTGTTGCCATTCGCATCCAAATAATCCACATTCTGCAATAACCCGTCGCGCGCCTCAAGTTTGACCAGATGTAAGCTGAACAACACTTCGCCTGGAGCAAATTCCTCCACATCCAGATGATAAACGCCAGCTTCGGGGGTGAAGATGGCGGTACTAACGACGACAGGCGTTTCATTGCCGCCTGGAGGCGTTGTCAGCTCGGCAAAGAAACCTGAACCGGCCTGATACGCCCCTGGTCTATAGAAGTCAATGAAAAGCATATCCGTAGCCGCAGCATCCAGGCGCCAGACCTCATAGGCCGATGCCTCAAAGCAGTAGGTGTAACTTCCATCAACCACGTTTTCTATGTAGTCACCACTCTCTAGTTCATAGATAAAAAGACCGGGGGCGCAGGTCTCTGTTTGAGCATCCAACTTTGCGGGGAATTGAACCAACAAACCAACCACAAGGATAAGGCACAATCTAAAGACTATCGAGCGCATAGAATGGCACCCTTTCCACTAATTGGTAAATCGCGCAATTGAGATCATGCCCAATAGGTTTTCGTCCCTTACTTCACCATCATTGGGGATGATACAACTCTCAAATAGAGTACTCGACATTATCGACCCTATCAGATCTGATTTGGGCCGCTCATCAGCCGCGGCGCACACGCCCCCTTCAGTGGGTCGCAGCCGGCAGCCAGCGATTTAAATCGCTGGCAAGCCCCGCCGCATACGTACCCCAACTGCGCAAAAGCATTCCCGCATAAGCTTTCAAGCCCTCGAAAGCACGACTTGTTCACAAAAGCCTGGTGCTTTCCTGGCCGCAAGCCGCCTTGCGGCCTTTAGCGCTTCTTTACCTCGACATAATCGCGCGCCGTCACCCCGGTGTAAATCTGACGCGGGCGGTTGATCTTGGTCGCCGAGTCTTCCCACATCTCTTTCCACTGCGCGATCCAGCCCGGCAGCCGCCCCAGCGCGAACAGCACCGTAAACATGTTGACCGGGATGCCCATCGCGCGGTAAATAATGCCGCTGTAAAAATCGACATTCGGGTACAGCTTGCGCTCGATAAAATACTCGTCTTTCAGCGCGATTTCTTCCAGCCCCTTGGCGATCTCCAGCAGCGGGTCATGCACGCCCAGCACACCCAGCACTTCATCGGCGGCTTTCTTCAGGATTTTGGCGCGCGGGTCGAAGTTGCGATACACGCGGTGACCAAAACCCATCAACCGGAAACCGGTGGATTTGTCTTTCGCCATGCTCATATATTTGCCGTAATCGCCGCCGTCTGCCCGGATCATCTCCAGCATTTCGATCACTTCCTGGTTGGCCCCACCGTGCAGCGGCCCCCACAGCGCGCACACCCCCGCCCCGATCGAGGCGAACAGGCTGGCGCGGCTGCTGCCCACCATGCGCACCGTCGAAGTGCTGCAATTCTGCTCGTGGTCAGCGTGCAAAATCAGCAGCAGGTTGAGCGCGCGTTCCAGCACCTCCGGCACTTTGTACGGCTCGGTCGGCACCGAAAACATCATATTCAGAAAATCGCCCACGTAGCCCAGATCATTGCGCGGGTACACATAGGGCTGGCCGATGGATTTTTTGTAAGAAAACGCCGCGATAGTCTTGGCCTTTGCCAGCAGCCGGATAATATTCAGCTTGATAAGGTTGGGGTCTTCCGAATCGGGGTAGTAGGCCGAAAGCGAGACAATCATGGCTGCCAGGATCGCCATCGGGTGCGCGCCGCGCGGGTAGCCTTCAAAGAATTTTTTCATGTCCTCGTGCAGCAGCGTGTGATAAGTCAAGTTGTGCTGGAAATCCTTGAGTTCGTCGGCGTTGGGCAGATTGCCGTAAATCAGCAGATAGCAGACTTCGACAAAGCTGGCGCGTTCGGCGAGCTGTTCGATAGGATAGCCACGGTAGCGCAGGATGCCGGCGTCGCCATCAATATACGTGATCGCACTCTTACAGGCGCCGGTGTTGCCGTAGCCCGGATCGTAGGTGATGGCTTTGGTTTTGGCGCGCAGCGACGACAGATCAATGGCGACTTCCTGCTCTGCACCCACCAGAACCGGAAACTCATATTCCTGGCCGTCTAAAATCAGTTTTGCAGTCGTCATAGAAAATCCTCTTGAGGGTGAACCATAAAGGCGACAGCGCCTACTGTCGCCATCTTTAATAAGGCCGACGCGCCCAGGCCAGCTTTTTGAAGCCCGCCTAGAGGCCGGGAAACTGCTGTTTGAGCGCCTTGATCTCGTTTTTGATGCGCTGCAATTCGCGCAGCGCTTCGCCCAGCCCTTTTTGCTGGCTGGGGGGCAGCCCTTTGATCTCGTCGATCGCTTCGCGCGCGCTGTCTTCGTCCTTATAGAGCTTCACCAGCAGTTTGGCGGCTTCGTCGCGCGTGGGGCCGGCGGGTTTAGGCGGCGCGGCAGGCGCAGACACAGCCGGCGCCGCGCTGGCTTTGGGCGCGGCAGGCGCTTTGGCGGGGGGGGCGGCTTTGGCGGGGGGGGCGGCTTTGGGCGGCGCGCTTGTTCCCCCGTTTTCGCCGCTGGCCTCAGCGCCCTCTGCGCCTTTTTCGTCGGTTTTAGCGCGCTGTTCTTCCTGCGCGGCGCGGCGCAGCAGCTTGGTCGTCACCATCGTCGCGTAGACACTAATGCCCTCGATTTCCGGGTCGTAGGCGCACAGCCCTTCGATAAACAGCGAGTCTTCGGGGTTGGTGATCGCTTCCGCAACTTTGCGCCACTGCTTGGCCGAGATATAAACGACATATTTGGTGGGCGCTTTGGGCGGGGCGGGCAGCCCTTTGGGCAAGTTGGTGGGCGGGCCCGCGTTTTGCATGGTCGTGATGACCAGATCCTTAAAGTTCTGGATGCGCCCCGGACGCCCTGTCAGAATAATTTTCACAGACTTGACCTCCCCTGGTTCAGCAAAGAGAGTCTGGAGATGCTGCGCATCCCAAACGAAGGTGTGTGTTTTGCGCGGCTTTGGCGCAAAGCTGCCGCGTAAGTTCTTGCGAATGTAGTATTGGCGTACCCGGCTGCGCTCCTGTGGGTTGGCCCGCTGAATCGCCAGATGGAAGAAGACGCCGCCCACCGTGCGCCGGCGATCGCCCTGCGCGGTGAGCATCCCCCCCTGCGCTTCGATGTCCAGCGCTTGCTGTAATAAGGCGCGCGCCGTCTCTTCGCCATAGTGATCGACAATCGACGCAATTTGCATCCGCGCCAGGCGGTCTTTTTCGCCCAGCGTTTCGGCGATTTCGCGCGCCAGTGAATTCACGCTGTCCTCAGACATACACATTACTCCCAGCGCCCATTGTACCTGATTTTAGCCGATGTGCGAAACTCTGCGGTTCACACTGGTCTGCCCACGCTCGCTATTCGCGCCGCTGTAAGCTACCATTCCGCTGCGCTAAAACCTGCTGGGTGTAAAGGACACTTATGCTGGAGACTTTCTTCAATTTTGTCGTGGGGCTGATCGGCGGGATCGCCGTCGGGCTGCAATCGCCGATCGCGGGGACAATGAGCCAGCGCGTGGGCGGCGCGGCCAGCAGCTTTATCGTGCATGTCAGCGGCGCGCTGTTTTCCGGGCTGCTGCTGCTGCTGCGCGGGGGCGAAAACATCCGCGCATGGCGCAGCCTGCCGTGGTATATGCTGGTATCGGGGGCGTTCGGCGTCATCTTGTATCTGACGCTGACCCACACCCTGCCGCGCGTAGGGACGACAACCGCCGCCACGCTGCTGATCGTCGGCCAACTGCTGATCGGCGTCCTGACCGATCATTTCGGCTGGTTCGGTCTGCCGCTGCGCCCGCTTGACCTGACTCGCGGCGTGGCGCTGCTGCTGCTGCTGGCCGGCGCCTGGCTGCTGCTGCGCTAGGCCGCGCCGAATCGGGAACTTTTCGCGCAGCAGCCGCGTCGATAGGTGTGTTCGAAATATTCGATTGACCACTAGCAGCAAATTGTTATAATGCTGAAGTTCGCACCCTACACGAAGGCAAACTCTCTATGTGCGGTATTGTCGGCGCGCTCTCCTTCGGCGATTATCAGATCACCGAAGCTTACATCGCGCGCATGCGTGACACCATGGCACATCGCGGACCCGACGGCATCGGCGCCTGGATTTCGCCCGATGGCCGCGTGGGCTTCGGCCAGCGGCGGCTCGCCATCATCGATCTTTCGACGCTCGCCGATCAACCCATGTGCAACGAAGATGGCTCGATCTGGTTGAACTTTAACGGCGAAATTTATAACCATGCCGAAATCCGCGCTGAGCTGGAGCGCATCGGCGGCCATACCTGGAAAACCGATCACTCCGATACGGAGACGATCATTCACGCTTTTGAACAATGGGGCATCGACGCGCTGCACAAAATGCGCGGCATGTTCGCCATGGCCCTGTGGGACGGCAACAAACGCGAGCTGTGGCTGATCCGCGACCGCATCGGCGTCAAACCGCTGTACTACAGCATCCATCACGGGCGGCTGACCTACGCCTCTGAGATCAAGGCGCTGCTGCAAGACCCGCAACAGACGCGGGCGGTGAACGAAGAAGCCTTTTTCCACTACCTGTCCTTCATGACCACCCCCGCGCCCAACACGCTCTTCCAGGACATTTACAAACTGCCGCCCGCCACCTGGATGCGCATCAGCGAAACCGGCGCAACGCGCAGCGAACGCTATTGGGATGTGTGGGATTACACCACGCCGCTCACCGATGCTTCCGAAGAAGAAATCGCCCAGCGGTTGATCGCCGAACTGCGCACATCCGTCGCGCTGCGTAAAGTGGCCGATGTGCAGGTGGGCGTCTTTTTGTCCGGCGGCATCGATTCCAGCACCAACACCGCGCTGTTTTCCGAAGGCGAGAGCAAGCCGGTCAAAACTTTCGCCATTGGCTACGACGGCGAGTACAAGTCCTACAAAAACGAAGTGCATTACGCGCGGCGCATGGCCGAATATGTGGGCGCAGAATATTATGAGCAGCTTTTGACGCAGGACGATTTGCTGAACTTCGTGCCGCGTATGGTGCAGCTTCAGGACGAACCGATCGGCGATCCGGTATGCGTGCCGGTGTATTATGTGTCGAAGCTGGCGCGCGAACACGGCGTCACCGTCTGCCAGGTGGGCGAAGGCTCGGACGAATTGTTCTGGGGCTACGAAGGCTGGCGCACAGCGTTTTATCGTCAACAGCGGCTCGACAGCCTGCCGCTGCCGCCGGGGCTGGCCAAGCTGGGGCTGCCGGCGTTGGCGCTGGCGGGCAAAAACCGTTCGCTGCGTTATGAATATCTGCGGCGCTGGAGCGAGGGGCTGCCGACCTTCTGGGGCGGCGTTGATCTGTTGAGCGTCTACCAGAAGGAACAACTGCTCTCGCCGCGCCTGCGCAAACAGTTTAAGGGCCTGACTTCATGGGAAGCCATCCGCCCGATTTATGAGCGCTACCAGAGCAAAGCGTGGGAAAAATCGGCGCTCAACTGGATGACGTATCTCGATCTGAGCTATCGCCTGCCAGAACTGCTGCTGATGCGTGTGGACAAAATGAGCATGGGCGTCAGCCTCGAAGGCCGCGTGCCCTTCCTCGATTACAAATTTGTCGAGCTGGCCATGAGCATCCCGACAGCAGTCAAAACGCGCAACGGCACGCTCAAGCACATCCTGAAAAAAGCCGTGCGCGGCGTTATCCCCGACGAATTTATCGACCGCAAGAAGCAGGGCTTCGGCGTGCCGGTCTACGAGTGGTTCTTCGACCGGCTGGGCGGCGAAATCCGGCGCGAACTGCACGCGCTGTGCGACAAGACCGACCTCTTCGACCGGGCGGAACTGGACCGGCTGATGGATACGGGACAGGGCGCGCTGCTGTGGCCGATGTATAACATGGCGCTGTGGTGGAAAGAATACATTGCCCAGGAAACGACGCCGCTGCCGATGGCTTAAGCCCGTATCGGCATGTTTTGCCAGGGACAAGGCCTGCCTTATCCGCCGCGAAAACATCACGAAACCGGCTTGAATCGCTTTTAAGGGATGAAAACACGCCAATTGCCTTCAGTTTTTCCTCAGGCGCCTCACCCCTGTGCCTTGTTTTTCTACGGCTTGAACAGTAATTGCCGCCATCTTTCCCCTACGCGCCCAGGCGCTTTCCCGCTACAATCCCCAGTATGTGCCGATGCATAACGGATACGCAGCATGATTATCGACGTGATCGCGGGCGCCCGCCCCAACTTTATGAAAATCGCCGCGCTGTACGCTGTCGCGCAGGAATTCCCCGCGCTGCAACTGCGCTTCATCCACACCGGGCAGCACTACGACTTCAAAATGTCCGACGCCATCATCCAGCAGCTTCGCCTGCCGGAGCCCGATTGTCATCTCGGCGTGGGCAGCGGCAGCCATGCGCAGCAAACCGCCGACATCATGAAAGGCTACGAAAAATGGGTCGATGAACAGCACCCCGACGCCTGTTTAGTCGTCGGCGATGTCAATTCGACCGTCGCCTGCGCGCTGGTCGCCGCCAAAGCCGTCGTGCCGGTGGCGCATGTCGAAGCCGGGCTGCGCTCGTTCGACCGCACCATGCCCGAAGAAATCAACCGCATCCTGACCGACAGCCTCAGCCAGTGGATGTTCGTCACCGAAGCCTCCGGCATCGCCAACCTGGCGCGCGAAGGCCGTCCACTCTCCGGCATCCACCTCGTCGGCCACGTGATGATCGATACCCTGCTGCGCATGCTGCCCGCCGCGCGCCCGCCTGCCGATGAACCGCTGCAAGAGGGCGCATACGCCTTTGTCACGCTGCACCGCCCCTCGAACGTCGATGACCCGGCCATACTGGCGACGCTCGTCGAGCAGTTAGTGAAAGTCGCCGAGCACATGCCCGTCTTTTTCCCGGTGCATCCCCGCACGCGCGCCCGCTTGCAGGCCGCCCAGTTGTGGGATCGGCTGGCGGCGCATGTGCGCCTGACCGAACCCGTCACCTACACCGAATCGCTGTGGCTGACCAAAAACGCGCGCGTCGTTATCACCGACAGCGGCGGCTTGCAGGAAGAAAGCACCGTGCTCAACGTCCCCTGCCTGACGCTGCGCGAAAACACCGAACGCCCCGTCACTGTCAGCGCCGGCACCAGCACGCTCATCGGGCGCGATTGGGCCTTGTTCCAGCGCTGCATCGAACAGATCGTGACCGGCAGCTACAAGCGCACGCTCGGCCAGGTGCCCTATTGGGACGGTAACGCCGGGCGGCGCATCATGGCGATTCTCAGCCAGAGCGCGTAGCCAGCACATGTCCAGAATCGGCTCCTACTTCAAAAAAGCGCTCACCATGCCGCCGCACGTCGTAGTGGCGCGCGCCGCCGCTGTCCTGCGTTTTCGGCTGCGACGCCTGTGGACGCGCTGGCGGGACGCGCGCCTGCCGACCTACCGCACGCCGCGTTTGTCCGGCGCATTGGCGCGTTATGTCGCCGCGCCGCCGCCCGCCGCCCTGGAAGCGCAGCGCGCCACCATCCTCGACCTCGCCAACCTGTACTGTGACCATTATTTCGATCTGCTCGGATCCGGCTGGGTGCAGGTGCGGCACGGCATGACCTGCCGTGGGCTGGAAGGCCAGCGCTACACCCCGCCCGCCGCCGCCGTTGATGCCGTCACGCCCGCCAACCGCGCTTATGCTCGCCGCGTGCGCGCGCTGATCCCCGACGATTATGTGCCTATCGACTGGCACCTCGACTTCAAATCCGGCTTCCGCTGGTCAGCGCTCACCCCCGCCAGCGCCATCACTTATGGCGATCAAGTTGGCGCCGATGTCAAAGTGCCGTGGGAGCTGGCGCGCGCGCAGCATTTGCCCACGCTGGCCTATGCCTACGCGCTGACGCACGATGAACGTTACGCGCAGGAGTTCCGCAGCCAGATTCTCGACTTCATCGCCAGCAGCCCGCCGCGTTTCGGCGTAAATTGGGTCGTGGCGATGGACGTGGGCATCCGCGCCGCCAACTGGCTGCTGGCCTATGACCTGTTTCGCGCCTTTGGCGCCCAGTTCGACGCCGATTTCGAGCGCGAGCTGCTGCGCAGCATCGACCAGCACGCGCACCATATCCGCCATCACCTGGAATGGTCGCCCACGCTGCGCAGCAACCACTACCTCTCCGATATTGTCGGCCTGCTGTTCTGCGCCGCCTATTTGCCGCGCACGCCCGAAACCGATGCCTGGCTGCGCTTCGCCGCGCAGGAACTCTGCGCCGAATTCGCCTTACAGTTCAACCCCGACGGCAGCAACTTCGAGGCCTCCACCAGCTATCACCGCCTCTCCGCTGAACTGCTGCTGTACAGTGTGGCGCTGCTTCTGGCGCTGCCGCCCGACAAACGCGCCCTGGCCGACGCCGGCGACACCCAGGGCGCGCTCAAGGCCGATTGGTTCTGGCAGCGGCTGCAAAAGATGGCGACCTTCACCCTGCACATCACGCGCCCCGATGGCCGCATCCCGCAGTTTGGCGATACCGACAGCGGACGCCTGTTCAAGCTGCATCCGGCCTATCAGAAAATGACCGTCGCCGCAGCCAAAAAGACCTATCTCCACCTGGCAGATTACGCCGCGCTGCCAGATGACGCCGCTTATTACGACGAGGACATCCTCGACCATCGCCCTCTGGTGGCCGCCGCCAACGGCCTTTTCCCGCGCGCCGATTTTCGCGCCTTTGCGGGCGATTGTCTGGACGAGTACATTGTCGCCGGCTTGGCGCGCTCGGCCCCACCCGCCAGCAGCGAGGGCGCTTTAATGCGCGCAGACCGATTAGCCCTTCAAACGCCATCAGCCCATTTCTCCGACAGTCAGGCGGATAAGGAGATAACGCCCCCTGCTGATGCCCAGAGCACGCGCCTGCAATTTCCCGGCGCGCGTTCGCTGCGCGCGGGGCTGCGCCTCCATGCCTATCCCGATTTCGGGTTGTACATTTTTCGCTCGCCGCGTCTGTATCTGGCCGTGCGCTGCGGCAGTCTGGGCCAGCGCGGTAACGGCGGCCACGCCCACAGCGACCAACTGAGCATCGAATTGTGGGTCGATGACCAACCGCAGATCGTCGATCCCGGCACCTACATCTACACGCCGCTGCCCGCGCAGCGCAACCGCTACCGCAGCGCCGCCGTCCATTTCGCGCCGCGCTTCGCCGCCGAACCCGCCGACCTGAGCCTGCTGTTTCGGATGCCGGATGTGTTCCGCGCCCAGTGCCTTTATGCCGGTGTCGCCGGTTTCGCCGGAACACACAGCGCTTACGGCACGCCGATCACGCGCCTGATACGCATTCTGGATGACGCGCTGGAAATCTACGACACGCCCGGCACACACACCCAGCCCGCCGCCGTGCCGCACTCCAACGGCTACGGCAAACTGCTGGCGAAGCACGCGCCTTCTGCCGCCCGCGAGTAAACGCGCGGGCTGGCGCAAATCGTAAGCACACTAAAGGTGCTCAAACAGCCTGCGCGGGCCGCGTTGAGCTTATTCGGAAGACGGCGATGAGGTCTGAGAAAGTGGTCGTTAAGCTGCCTTACAAACGCTGCTTGCGCGTTTTGTGCCGTGAGTCTACGCGCCTCCTCCGTCTTTTCCCCCTCTCCCCTGGCGGAGAGGGGGTCAGGGGGTGGGGTCAAAACCCGTATAACATAGTGTCACAAACACTTTCTGAGGTCTTATCTTGGTCATTGGGGATCCCCTCATGCGCGTATTGATGCTCACCCGCTACCAGCCGCTCAGCGCCGCCAGCCGCCTGCGCTTTTACCAATATCTGCCGTTTTTAGAACTGCACGGCGTCGAAGTCACGCCCGCGCCGCTGCTGACCGACGCCGACTTAGCGCGCCTGTACAGCACAGGCCGGCGCGGCCTGGTTTCGACCTTCAGCGCCTACCTCAAGCGCGCGGCGCAGCTCTTCGGGCGGTATGATCTGCTGTGGATCGAAAAAGAACTGTTCCCCATGCTGCCAGCGCTGGCTGAATACCTGCTGCGCACACCGTATGTCGTGGATTACGACGACGCGGTGTTCCACAACTACGACCTGCACCGCAGCGCCTTCGTCCGCCGCGCCCTGAGCGGCAAAATTGACGCCGTCATGCGCCGCGCGGCGCTGGTGGTGGCCGGCAACGCTTATCTGGCGACACGCGCGCGTTTGGCCGGCGCCCAATGGGTCGAAGTCCTGCCCACCGTCATCGACATCACGCGCTACACACTGGCCGCGCCCCCGCCGCCGCCCATCACCATCGGCTGGATTGGCAGCCCTTCGACTTCCAAATATGTCGAAATGCTCGCGCCGCTGCTGCAAGAACTCTGCGCGGGCGGCCAGGCGCGCCTGCTGACAATCGGCGCGAAAAATTTGCGCCTGCCGCCCGCTATCCCCCACGAAAATCGTGACTGGGCCGAAGAACGCGAAGTGCGCGACATCCAGGCCATGCATATCGGCATCATGCCGCTGCCGGATGAACCCTGGGAACGGGGCAAATGCGGCTACAAACTGATTCAGTACATGGCGTGCGGGCTGCCTGTCGTCGCCTCGGCGGTAGGCGTTAATATCGAATTGGCCGCCGATAACGGCTTCGCGGCAGATAGCGCCGACGAATGGCGGGAAGCCCTGTTCCGGCTGCGCGATGACGCCGCGCTGCGCGCGCAGTGGGGCGCGGCGGGACGACGCAAGATCGAAGCCGGCTATACGCTGCAAGTCAGCGCGCCGCGCCTGCTCGACCTGCTGCGCCATGCCGCGCAACAATAGCGCCCAACCCGCAGCATTCATGCGCGCTGCGCGCAGTAGTGCGATACTGTAGCTAACTGTTCAACCCCTGTTCAGGAGACACCGCGTGTCCGACAACATTCATGACTTCGAAGACCTGATTCGTGACTCACAGTTCGCCTGGTTTACGACGGTGCGCGCCGACGGCCAGCCACAGCCCACGCCCGTCTGGTTCATCTGGGATGGCGCGACCTTTGTGATCTACAGCCAGCCGCAGGCGCAAAAAGTGCGCAACCTGCGCGCCAACCCCAAAGTTGCCCTCAGCTTCGCCGGCGATGACGAAGGCGAAGAATACCTGGTTGTCATGGGACACGCCGCAATCGACGCGCAAGCCCCCGCCCCCAAAGACAACGCCGCCTACATGGCTAAATATAGCGCAGGCATCGCCAACATCGACATGACACCCGACAGCTTTAACGCCACATTTTCGCTGGCGATCCGCATCACCCCGATGCGCGTGCGCGGGGAGTGAACGCTTTTGGCTGCCGCCTACGCCCCCACAGGCTGCTGTTTGTAATGCGTTTCACTCAGCGCGCGCAGCCGGGCGGCGGCCTGTTCGGCGGTGATGTCGCGCTGCGCTTCGGCCAGCATCTCATAGCCCACCATAAACTTTTTGACGCTGGCCGAACGCAGCAGCGGCGGGTAAAAGTGGGCGTGTAACTGCCAGTGCAGGTGCTCGCCGCGCGTAAAGGGCGCGCCGTGCCAGCCCATCGAATAGGGAAACGATGTTTCGAACAGGTTGTCGTAGCGCGTCAGCAGGCGCTTGAGGATGTCGGCCAGCGCGTCGCGTTCGTCGCTCTGTAAATCCGGCAGGCGCAGCACCTGGCGGCGCGGCAGCAGCAGCATCTCGAACGGCCACACCGCCCAATAGGGTACGACGGCGGCCCACGCTTCGTTTTTGACCACCACCCGCTCGTCCAGTTCCACTTCCAGATCGCCATAATCCAGCAGCAGCACCCGCTCGTCGTTCTGCTCGTAGTAGGCAAGCTGCCCGCTTTCCTCTTTGACGATTTCGTTGGGCAGCCAATTGCCCGCCCAGATTTGCCCGTGCGGGTGAGGATTCGAGCAGCCCATGATTTCGCCTTTGTTCTCGAAGACCTGCACCCACTGGTAACTTTCGCCCAGTTCGGCGGTCTGTTCTGCCCACACATCGACCACGCGGCGGATGTCGGGCGCGTCCATTTCGGGCAGGGTCAGATCGTGGCGCGGCGAAAAACAGATCACGCGGCTGGTGCCCTGCACGCTTTCGTGCCACAACAGCGGGTGCGCGGCAACAGCGTCCAGGGGGGTATCGGGCAGCACGGCGGCGAAATCGTTGGTAAAGACGAAAGTCTGCTGATAGTCGGGGTTGCGTTCGCCGTTGGCGCGCACGTTGCCGGAACACAAATAGCAGTTGGGATCATGCGGCGGGCGCGTGTCCTGCGGCGGGCGATCAACGCGCCCCTGCCAGGGACGTTTGGTGCGATGCGGCGACACCAGCACCCATTCGCCGGTGAGCGCGTTCAGGCGGCGGTGGGGATGATCGGCGGGTTTGAAGCTCATGAGATCGTATCCTTGGGGTTAAAACAACTCAACAACCGCATTGCTCAACACCACCGCATCGCGTTCGGCGGCGGTGGTGCGGAAGAGGATGCGTGTGGGCGTTTCGCGCCACATTTCCGTCACCAGCGTCTCGCCGGGAAACACATGTTTGGCGAAGCGCACTTTGATGCTCTTGAAGCGCTTGGAATCATTGCCGGCGCAGTGTTTGATGACGGCGCGCGCGGCATAACCGAAGGTACACAGGCCGTGCAGAATCGGCTTTTCGAAGCCGCCGAAAGCCGCCATCGCCGGGTCAGCGTGCAGCGGGTTGATGTCGCCGGAAAGCCGGTACAGCAGCGCCTGTGTGGGGCTGGTTTTTTCGTGATGCACCACATCCGGCGCGCGTTCCGGCGCGACATGGCTCTCGCCGGACGGGCCGCGTTCGCCGCCGAAGCCGCCCAAACCGCGAATGAACATCGACGATTGGTTGCGCACGATGGTTTCGCCCTTGTCGTCGCGGCATTCGACATCCACCACCACCACCATGCCGCTGCCTTTGTCATAAATCGCCGTGATACGCGGGTGACAGGTGATGCTGGCTGACGTGGGGATGGGTTTTTCGATCTCCAGATATTGTTCGCCGTGGACCAGCATCATGGGGTTGAATTCGATGCTGTCGGCGATTTTGCCGCTCATCAGGTAATGAATCATGGACGAAGCGAACAGCGCGCCGTAGGTCGGCAGCGCCACAAAGCCTTCGCTGCTCAGTTCATACACGAAGCGCAGTTCCTGCGGGTCGAGCGGGTCGGCGGGCGCGCCGATGCCCAGCGCATACAGCGCCACGTCGCGTTCGCTGTAAGTAAAGGTGATCGGCGCGTACTGGTAGCCGATGACCTGCTGCACCTGTTCTAAAGTCGCCATTTTTGCCTCTGCACAAAAGAATATCTCGCTGCCGGCTGATTATAGCGCGGAATACTCGCAGCAGCCCTGTGCTCGTTGATGCCCCCAGCGCAATCGCATCAAATTTGTGCCATGAGGTTTGCGCCTTCTTGACCCCTCTCCAACCCCTCCCCGCCAGCGGAGGGGGCTAAATGCGCGTGTATTTCCGTCTTTGCTCCCCCTTTCTCTGCAAGCAGAGAAAGGGGAACGGGGGGATAGGGATCGATTATTGCGCATTATAATATTTTGATGCAATCGCCCCTTGATGCGCCAGACGCCCAATAGCTGCCCACAACAGGTCATTCGATCACGGCACGTTCCCCAGCCGGCTGGCGCTTTCGGCGTTCAGCCCGACCTGCGCGAACAGCTCGGCGGCGCTGGCGCTGGTGAGCTGTGTGCCGCCTTCCACCGCCGCGGCCGGCGCTTCCAGCGGGAAAACGCCCATCTGGAAAAGATCGGGGTCGCCGAAAATTTCTGAGTTAAAGATCACACTGTCGCCGCCGCAGTTCCAGGTTGGCGCGTAATCCGGCACGCCGTTTTCGCTGATTTTGCGCGTCTGCCCGGAGGCCAGATCGTAGACATAAATATCGCTGTCACCGTCGAGGTTCGATTGGTAGGCGATGAGCGCGCCGTTGGGCGACCAGGCGGCGTTAGTCGATTCTGCGCCGGGTGCGCTGACGGCGAACAGACCGCTGCCATCGGCGTTCATGACGTAGATCACGCTGCTGCCATCGCGCAACGAGCGCAAGAGGATGCGGCTGGCATCGGGCGAAAACTGCGCGTCGCGGGCGTCGCTGCCGTCGCTCAGGCGGCTTTCTGCGCCGCTGCCAAAGTCGTACTGATAAATCTGCCAGACGCCATCGCGATTGCTCTGGTACAGCAGGCGTGTGCCGTCCGGCGACCAGGCGGGATTCACGTCCGCGCCGCCGGTGAACGTCAGGCGCGTTTCGCTGCCGGAGGCTGTATCGAAGACGTAAATTTCCCAGTCGCCGTCGCGGTTGCTCTGGTAGGCGATGCGGCGGTCTGCGCCCCACGCCGGGTTGATGTCGGTGGCAAAGGTGTTGACAGTGACGCGCTGCGTGAATGAACCATCAGCGGCGCTGACGTAGATTTCCCAGTTGCCGTCGCGGTCGCTGCTGTAGGCGATCCAGCTTCCGTCGGGCGAGCGCGCCGGCTGGATGTCGCTGCCGCCGCTCTGGGTGATATTCAGGCCGTCGGCGCGCAAAATATCCCAATTGCCGTTCTGGTTGCCGTGATAGGCGACGTAATCGGTGCAGAAGCGCCCGCCAATACTCAGCGCACTCCAGGCCGGCGGCGACGAGGTATCTACGCCCGCGATACCCAGATTAATCGTCGGGAAGGCCGGCAGACTCACGGGGACAGGCGTTTCGGTCGGTGTCTCCGTCGGCGTTGCCGTCGGTGTCTCCGTCGGCGTTTCGGTCGGCGTTGCCGTTGGCGTTTCAGTAGGCGTTTCGGTCGGCGTTGCCGTTGGCG
>JACAER010000010.1 GCA_013388745.1 Chloroflexota bacterium | reverse complement strand
GCGGCGATCGTGTGTACGACGAATTTCGGCACAGGCACGCTTGACGGCACAATCACGGACAACGGCACATCGCTCACCTTCGACGGCAGTCCGGCAGGCGGCTGGGACATCCCGGCGGGTGGATATATCGAATGTGTGTACATAGTGCGCGTGACATCGGCGGTGTTCGCCAACGGCAGCTACACCAATACGATTGATGCCGATTGGACGAGTGTCAACGGCAGTGTGCCTGGCGAGCGCGTGTACGACGATACCCCCGGCGTGGCGGTAGATGGCACGCAGGACACGGCCACAGCGACATTCAGCGTGCCCGCGCCAACCTTTACCAAGAGCGACAACGGCGCGGCGCTCGTCAACATTGGCTCGACCATCACGTATACCCTGACGGTGAACAGCCCGCTGGGCACGATACGCGATCTGACGATCACGGATGTGCTGCCGGCAGGCTTGATCTACAATAACGACGCGGTGCTGAACGGAATGAGCGCGGCGACGACGACGGTGAGCGCCCCTAACGACGGCACGGCGAATGTCACGGTCACATGGGCATTCGGCAATGCGCTCATCTCAGGCAGTCCGGCCACGATCACGTTTACGGCGACTGTGGCGGATGTGCCGGCGAATATCCCCGCTTTGGTGCTCACAAACAACGCGGCGCTGGATTACAGCGATGCGGCGGGCATACCGCAGCCGCAGATCACGGGCAGTGACAGCGTGACGATCGCTGGCGCACCGATTATCACGACGACGAAAGCGGCCAACCCGACGACAGGCGTGCAGGCGGGCGATGTGGTGACCTACACCGTGCGCTTCACCAACACAGGCGACAGCACAGCTTTCGACGTGACTGCCGATGACCTGCTGCCCACAGGCGTGGACTATGTGGGGCCAGCGGCGATCGTGTGTACGACCAATTTCGGCACAGGCACGCTTGACGGCACAATCACCGACAACGGCGCAGCGCTGAGCTTCGACGGCAGTCCGGCGGGCGGCTGGGACATTCCGGCGACAGATCCGACGGATTCGTACATCGAATGCGTGTACAGCGTAACGGCGACGAGCAGCCTGTTCATCAGCGGCACGTTCACCAACACGATTGATGCCGATTGGAGCAGCCAGAACGGGAATGTGCCCAACGAACGCCTGTACACGGATCCAGGTGACGGCACGACAGTAGATACGGCCAGCGCCAGCTTCACTTCGCCCGCGCCGACCTTTAGCAAGAGTGACAACGGCACGACGCAAGCGCCAATCGGCGGCACGATCACGTATACCCTGACGGTGAACAGCTCGCTGGGCACGCTGCGCGGCTTCAGCGTGAGCGATGTGCTGCCAGCGGGGTTGATCTACAACAACGACGCCGTGATTGTTGGTGTGAGCAGTGTCGCGCCCACCGTCAGCGCGCCAAATGACGGCACAGCCAACGTCACCATCACCTGGAATTTCGGCGATGCGGTGATTACCGCGCGCCCGCTGACGATCACGTTTACGGCAACCGTAGCGAATGTGCCGGCGAACGTTGGCGGGCTGCTGCTGACGAACACCGCGGCGCTGGATTACAGCGATGCGGCGGGCACACCGCAGCCGCAGATCACGGGCAGCGACAGCTTCACCATCGCCGGCTCAGAAATCACAACGACGAAGAACGTCAACCCGACCACGAGCGTGCAGGCGGGCGATGCGGTGACGTACACCGTGCGCTTCACCAACACGGGCGGCAGCACGGCCTACGAAGTCACCGCCGATGACCTGCTGCCCCCCGGCACGGACTACACAGGCGCGGCGGCGATCGTGTGTACGACCAATTTTGGCGTGGGCACGCTTGACGGCACAATCACCGACAGCGGCGCAGCGCTGAGCTTCGACGGCAGTCCGGCGGGTAGTTGGGACATTCCGGCGGGCGGTTATATCGAATGCGTCTACAGCGTGGTGGCGACAAGCGCCCTGGCGCTGGATGGCACGCATACCAATACGATTGACGCCGACTGGACAAGCCTCAACGGCGTCATCCCCGGCGAACGCACCTATACCGATCCGAGCGATGGCACGATAATGGACACGGCCAGCGCCAGCTTCAGCAGCGCTGCGCCGACCTTCAGCAAGAGCGACGGTGGGGCGGGCGCGCTGCCCAATGTCACCATTGGCGGTATGCTCACCTACACACTGACGATCAGCAGCCCGCTCGGTACGCTGCGCAATCTGGCGATCAGCGATACACTGCCTGCCGGACTGGCTTACGGCGGCAGCTTCAACGTGAGCGCAGGGATCGCGCCAGCGCCGACTTTCACGCAGGTCGGCAATATGCTGACGTGGACATTTGGCGACGCCGTTATCAGCAGTGCCAGCGTCACGATTACCTACACGGCAGTGGTGGAAAATGTCGCCGGCAGCCAGAACGGCGTGACACGCAGCAACAGCGCCACGCTGAGCTATAACAATAACGCGGGCACACAGACGCGCACGGCCAGCGATGCGCTGACAGTGGTCGAGCCAGTGCTGACAATTGGCAAGAGTATACTCGTGCCGCCGGCGCCGCCCAGCGCCGGCGGGGTGGTCACCTATCAGGTAACGCTGGCGCACGCCGCGAACAGTGTCGGCACGGCCTTCGATCTGGTGCTGACAGACACACTGCCCGCCGGCCTGGTGAATCTGTCCGCCGTTAATATCACGGCGACAGGTATCGCTCCCCCGTCGTTCGAAGTGGCGGGCGCGACACTGCGCCTGCCCAGCAGTGCCGACGGCACATTTGATCTGCCTGCGGGCGCGACTGTGACCATCACTTTCCAGGCGACGATTGACAGCAGCGCAGTGCCCGGCGCCGTACTGAACAACACAGCAGACGTGATCTGGAGTTCGCTGGATGGCAGCGCGGCCAATGAGCGCAGCGACGGCGTGGGCACACCTGACGGCGCTGACCTGCTCAACAGTGGGGCGCTCAATGACTACGAAGTCAATGCTTCGGCCAGCTTCACCGTCGGCTCGTATGGCATTCAGAAGGCGCTCGACAGCACTTCGCTGGCCGATACCGCCGGCGCGACTGTCGCCATCGGCGAGATCGTTACCTACGCGCTGACCCTCACGCTGCCGGAAGGCACCATTCCTTCGCTCACGCTGGTTGACCAACTGCCTGCCGGGATGGCCTTCGTCTCCGGCTCGGTGACCGTGGACAGCAGCGGCTTCGGCGGCAGCATCCCCAACGCGCCGATCATCGCCTCGCTCGGCAGCAGCGGCGACGATGTGACGCTGACGTTCACCAATATCAGTGTCACGGCGGATGGCAACGCGGCCAACAACAGCTTCGTAGTGCGGCTGCAAGCGCGCGTGCTGAACGAAACAGGCAGCAGCAGCGGCGTTGTACTGGGCAACAGTGCGACGTTACAGCCCGGCAGCGGCCCGATCAGCGCCTCCGGCACAGTGAATGTAACGGTGGGCGAGCCAAACCTTACCATTGTCAAGACGTTCGTGCCCAACGTAGGCGGCGCGGGCGATGTTATCCAGATTCAACTGCTGGTCAACAACATCGGCACAGCGCCGGCCTATGATCTGAATATTCAGGACACGCTTGATGCGCGCTTCAGCAGCATCACGGCAGTGACTACGCCCGGTGGCTTCACCTTCAACCTGGCGGGCAATACTGTCACGTACACAGGTGGCCCTGTGCTCGTCAACACGCCCCTGACGTTCACCTTTAGCGTGGTGTTGACCAACGCGGTGAACGCCAACGACGTGATTCCCAATACAGCGGTGGTCAATATGTACTCGTCGCTGCCCGGCACAGATGCCAACGAGCGCACGTATCCGGCGGTCAGCGATGGCGACCAACTGACGGTCATCGGCCCCGACCTCAGCATTACGAAGGACGACGGCGGCGTATCGTATACGCCAGGCCTGCCGCTGATCTACACTATTGTCGTCAGCAACACGCGCGGCAGCAACATCGCTCACGCTGTCGTGTTCGATGATTTGACCAGCGGCGGGCGCTATACCAGCATCAGTTGGAACTGCACGGCGGTCGCGCCGACGGGCGGCGGCGTTTGTCATGCGCCGACCAGCGGCACAGGCGACATTAGTACCACCGTAGATCTGCCGTTGGGCGCCAGCGTGACTTTCGTTGTCAACGTGACGGTGAATCCGGCGGCCACAGGCAGTTTGATCAACACGGCACGTGTCGATACGCCGGCTGGCGTGACGGATCCCGATCCGCTGGATAACAGCGCAGCCGATACCAACAGCAATAACCCGATCGTCAACCTGAGCATCACGAAAGACGACGGCACGGCGGCCTATACGCCGGGCACGTCCGTCACCTACACGATGATCGTGCGCAACAGCGGGCCTTCGGACGCCATAAACGCGACGGTCATCGATAATCTGCCGCCGGCGCTGCTGAACGCCGCATGGACATGTGTCGCCTCTGGCGCGGCCACCTGTACGCCGAGCGGCACAGGCAGTATCAACGATACCGTGACGATCGCAGCGGGTGCGGCCAATTTCCTGACCTACACGCTCACAGCCAATGTAGACCCGGCGGCGACGGGTAATCTGGATAACACCGTGACGGTTAATGTGCCGCCGAACTTCACTGACAGCGCGCCACAGGATAATCGCGCGACGGATAGCAACAGCAACGACCCGCGCGTTGATCTGCGCGTGACCAAAGACGACGGCATCATTATCTACACGCCGGGTACAGCACAAACCTACACCATCGTCGTGAGCAATGCCGGCCCCAGCAGCGTGATCGGCGCGACCGTGGTCGATGATCTGACGACGGGCGGGCGCTACAGCAGCATTGCCTGGGACTGCACTACGGTTGCGGCGACAGGCGGTGCGGCCTGCGGCGCCAGCGGCACGGCAGACATTAACCTGGCCGTCGATTTGCCCGCAGGCAGCACGATCACCTTCACTGTCAATGTTACGGTGGACAGCGCTTTCACCGGGAATCTGCCCAACACCGTGACGATCACTGCGCCGGGCGGCGTGACCGAAACGGACACGAACAACAACACAGCGACCGATACCGACGGGCAGATCGCGGCGGATCTGGCGATCACCAAGTCCAACAACACCAATATTTTCCGTCCCGGCGACACGCTGGTGTACACCATTATCGTCAGCAACAACGGTCCGGCGAACGTGGTCGGCGGCCTGGTCACCGATACGATTCCCACGCTGCTGGATAATCCCATATGGACATGCACGGCCAGCGGGGCAGCCTTGTGTGCGGCCAACGGCACGGGCGATATCAACGACACGGTGAGTCTGGACGTGGGCGAGACGCTGACCTACACAGTGACAGCGACGGTTAACCAGAACGCGCCGGTGGGGCAGGTGAGCAATACAGCGACCATCGCGCCGCCCGTGATTATGCTCGACCCGGACATGACCAATAACAGCGCGACGGATACCGACAACTTCGGGCTGTTCGAGCCGCCGCAGGGCTTCAAGACTTTCGACGCCAACCGCCTGCCGGAACTGACCTGGAGCATGTATTGGGTGAACAACGGCAACGATCCCAACACAACCCTGCCGATCCAGATCATTGACCCTATCCCGCAGGGCACGACGTATATCGACAACAGCCTGGTCTGCGCGCCCGAAGGCCAATCGACGGTGACAAGCTGTGTCTTTGACCAGCCCAATAACCGCATCGTCGTAACGGGCACGCTGTACGCGGATCCCGGCGTGTTTAACGAGCAGGACGCGCAGCACGAAATCCTTATCAGCTACCGCACGACGGTGAACGGTGGCGTGCGCCAGGTCGATAACATCGCCGCGCTGAACTGGGACGCCAACGCCAGCGGCGATGTCAGCGACGAACTGGCAATTCCGCAGATGCCAGTGGAAGCGCGGGCGCGCTGGGGCGATGCGGCCCTGGGCGCAGGCGCGCCGGTTGGACTGGTGAAAAATGTCTTCCCGCCCTTTGCCAGCCCCGGCGATACCGTCGCCTGGACGATTTTGCTCACGAACCCCAGCAGCGCGCCGATGGCAAATGTGGTCATTAGCGATGTGCTGCCCGATGGTCTGGAACCCTTGAGCGTCACGGCGACGGCGGGCACAGCCACGCTCAATGGGCAGACGGTCAACTTCACGCTTGGCGTGCTGGGGGCCAACGAGACGGTGACGCTCACGGTGCAAACACGCATCAGCGCAGATTACGACGGCGATCCATTCCTCATCAACCGCGCTGTCATGAACAATGGGCTGAGCGCCGAGGCGCGCCTGATTGTGGTTGATACGCTGCCGGCCACAGGCGAAACGCCCTCGTGGCGCGCCTGGATGCTGGCGGGGCTGTGGGCGCTCAGCCTGATGCTGGGCTGGCGTCTGGCACGCCGCTTGTAGAAGCCCCGATGGGGCAGGGGATGCTCTCCTGCCCTTTTTGCATACACAAGCTGACAATTTCGATTACAATGAGAACTGATTGCAGCGGGCTTATGTCCTCTGCTGGTTGTGAAACACTTTATCGCCCGATTGCTAATTGTGAATGCGCTCCTGGTGCAATCGCTGCCTGCTTATGACTGACGATGTAAACACCAACACGCTGCTCGACGCGGTTGCGACGCCGCTCTTGCTCTTTACTCAGGACGATCGCCTCATATTTGCCAATGCCGCCGCGCTGGAATTGACGGGCTATGCCGCGGCAGATCTGGCCTATCTGACACTGGACGATCTGATCGCGCCCGAATCCAGCCGCAGCGATTATCGCCGCGCTAACAAACGCGAACTGCGGCTGCGCGCCGCAGGCAGTCGATGGGTGTGGACAGAATTTACGACCAGTGATGCCCACGAGGGTAATTGGCTGGCGACGATTTACGATATCAGCCAGCGCCGCCAGATCGAAAGTACGCTGCGCGACAGCCAGAAATTGGCGCGCCTGATCGCGCGCCATTTCCCGCACGGCTGGGTCGCGGTCTATGATCGCGAACTGAATTTTACGTTGATAGATGGGCAGGGTTTGGAAGATATCGGCTACAGCCGCGGGGAATTGGAGGGGAAAAACATCCTCGATTTCTCGGTGGCAGAGACTTATGAACTGCTGACTCCCTGGCTGCGCGGCGCGCTGGCGGGCCGGATGCAGGTGGGCGAACTGCCCCTGGAAGGTTATACCTACCGGTTGCAAATTCTGCCTGTGCCCAATGATACGGGCGAAGTATTGTATGGCCTCATCATCGCGCTCAATGTCACCGAACACAAGCGCTCAATGGAGCAGTTCCAAAAATATGCCAACGAGATCGACGAACTGTATAACGATGCGCCCTGTGGCTATCATTCGCTCGACGCCGAAGGTGTCTTTTTGCGTGTCAACGACACCGAACTCAAGTGGTTAGGCTATGGGCGCTATGAGCTGGTGAACAAAAAGCGCTTTAGCGAACTATTGACTCCAGCCAGCCAGGAGCTTTTTCGGCAGAATTTCGCGCGCATGAAAGCCGAAGGCGTCGTGCAGGGAGTCGAATATGAACTGGTGACACGCGCTGGTCAGGTGCTGCCCGTGCTGCTGAACGCGATTGCCCTGTACGACGCGAACGGCCAATACCTGATGAGCCAGGCCGTGATTGTCGACATCACCCAGCAGAAACACCTGGAAAAACGCCTGCGCGCCAGCGAAGAACGTCTGCGCCTGATGGTAGAAAACCTGCCTATCGGCGCGGTGCATATCGATCTTCAGGATCATTTGCTGATTAACCGCGCGGCGGAACACCTGTTGGGCTATGATCGCAGCGAATTGAGCACGCTTGAGCACTGGTTCCGCACCCTGTACGGCGATCGTCATGCCGCTGTTTTCGCGCGCTACCACGCCCAGCGTACCAGCGGTTTTCCCAAAGCGGAAATCGCCCCCATTGTGCGTAAAGACGGCCAGTCGCGCTTGTTCGAATTTGCAGGCTACAAGTACGAGGCCGGTGAGGTCTGGCTCATGCGTGATGTCACACTTGAGCTGCAAGCCCAAAGGGCCGAGCGCGAGCAGCATTTGTTCGCCGAGGCGCTGCTGGATACGGCGACAGCGCTCAACAGCACACTGCGGTTGGACGAAGTGCTCGATCGCATTCTCGGCAATCTGGGCAAGGTCATCCCCCACGACTCGGCCAATATCATGCTGATCGAAGACGGTATGGCGCAGATTGTCAGATTGCGCGGGTATCCCGATGAGCGCGTGGAAGACATCTACAAACTGCGTTTCGCGCTCAGGGAGACGGCCAACCTGCGGCGCATCGTGGCAACACGCCGGCCGGTGATTATTGCCGATACCAGAAGCGACCCGCAGTGGGTCAAAAGTCAGGAGGATGCTTTTATCGCCTGCACGATGGGCGCGCCGATTATTCTGGAAGACAATGTGATCGGCTTTATCAACGTGAATACCGCGCAGCCCGATTATTTTGATGCGCTGCATGCGCAGCGCCTGCTGACCTTTGCGACACAGGCGGCCATCGCCATCAAAAACGCGCGCGCGTTTGAACAGGCGCAGGAACTGGCGGCGGTGGAGGAACGCCAGCGGCTGGCGCGCGATTTGCATGATGCTGTTAGCCAGACCTTATTTTCGGCCAGTGTGATCGCTGAATCGCTGCCGCTGCTTTATGATCGTTATCCGCAGGATGTGCGCCCGAATCTCGAACAGTTGTCGCGGCTGACCAGAGGCGCCGTGGCCGAAATGCGCACGCTGCTGTTTGAGCTGCGTCCGGCAGCGTTGGCCGATACGAATCTCAGTATCCTGCTCGGTTATCTGGTCAACAGTATATGCACGCGCAGCAGCGCCGAGATCGTGCTGACGATCCAGAACGCCGAAAGCCTGCTGCCGGCGGATGTCAAGATCGCGCTGTACCGTATTGCACAGGAGGCGTTGAACAACGCCGTTAAGCACGCGCGCGCGCAGCAGATCACTGTCCACTTGGCGTATCTGCCAAAACGCATTAAACTGGAGATTACGGATGATGGTCAAGGCTTTAATATCAAACGGGTCTCCGCAGACCGTATGGGGCTGCGCATTATGCGTGAACGCGCTGAACAAGGGGGGATAGTCCTCGCAATAGACAGCGCACCTAATCGGGGTGCCGTGGTGTCGGCAGTGTGGAGGCGGCATGGTAGATAATAAGACAATACGCATTCTCATCGTTGACGATCATCAGGTGGTGCGGCAGGGTTTCGCTGTGTTTCTTAAGACCTTCCCCGATTTGCTGCTGGTAGGGGAGGCGGCGGATGGCGAAGAAGCGCTGCGGCTGTGCGGCGAAGTGCATCCGGATGTCGTGCTGATGGACATCATCATGCCACACATGGACGGCGTGACCGCTACACGCCTGATTCGCCAGCAGTACCCCAACATCAAGGTTGTGGCCTTTACCAGCTACACCGATAACCGTCACAATGCGCAAAAGGCTTTGCAGGCCGGCGCAACCGGCTATTTGTTCAAAGATGTCTCGATTTCTGAACTGGCGCAGGCCATTCGTTCCGTCCATGATGGCGTGCTGGTGCTCACGCCAGAAGTCTCGCAGCTTTTGATGCAAGCCAGCGCTGCGCGCGCCCAACGCGAGTTCAATCTCAGCGACCGCGAGCGCGAAATCCTGGCGCTGCTGGTCACAGGTTTGAGCAATGCCCAGATCGCCCAGCGCCTGTCGGTCAGTCGTTCGGCCATCAAGTTTCATGTCAGCAGTATTTTGGGCAAATTAGGCGCGACTTCGCGTACCGAAGCGGTCACGATTGCCCACCAGTACAAACTCCTGCCCTGAACGTTCCCCTTGGCCATGTGGTTAGGCCACCCTGCCTATCCACTCCCCCTTCCCAAAACCCGCCATCGGTGTGATGTAAATTTTACTGCCTTGTCGTACAGTAAAGTTACTTCAGTATTTCGTCATCTCAACAAAGTTTACCCTATGCAAACGACTGAAACGGAGACGCTCGCAAACAGCACGAACGAGTACGTCGTCATGAAGAGTGTTCTGATTGTCGAAGATAACCGCGATCTGCGCAGCATTTTTGGGAAAATGTTCCGCAAGTTTGGCTATCAGGTGACGACAGCGGTCGATGGACAACAAGCGTTAGTGTTTCTGCGCCACAACCGCTATCAGGTCTTGATTCTTGATATCAACATGCCGAACTTGTCGGGGCGGGATGTGCTGGCGCGTATCCGTGATGAAGATCTGAAACGCGATATGAAAATTATCGTGGTCACGGGAGATTGTCGCGCGGAAGAGAGCGCAGAAGTCGGGACTGCTGATCTGTTTTTGACCAAACCGGTCAGCACGATTGATCTGGTCATACTCGCCAACCGATTGGTGGTCAGCGGCTGAAAAGCGGACGCCAGGGCAGGGAGATAACGCGCTCCCCCTGCCCGATCGTGCATGGCGCCTCTGGCGCCTTAGTCCGCGGTAAAGCCGTTGCGTTTGTGTGTGTCGTCGCAGAACGGCTTGTTGCTCGACCCCCCGCAGCGGCATAACCACGCCTTGCTGCCGCAAAAGACGCTAGTTCCCTGCGCATCAAAGATTTCAAAGTCGCCTTCCAACAGCAGCGAACTGTTGGTATTGGGCGTGATTTTAAGCTCGCCGCCGCCGGCAATTTCCGCGAATTTGCGCTGGTCTTCGGCCACCAGGCCATCCGCCGCAAACTGCATAGCCCTGTGCGCGTTGTCGCAGAACGGTTTGTGTTTGGAGCCGCCGCAGCGGCACAGCGCCACGCGGTAATGTGTTTCTTCGCCGATGCGCACAACCCCGCGCACGTACAGCGGCCCGTTGGCATCCAGATGCACTGTGTTGGCTTGGGGCGCGGCTTCGGCGGCGCCGCCGTCTTGGCGTGTATAGCCCAGCGCGCCCGATGGACAATGGGCAATAGTTTCGGCGAGCGTATCGGCGGCGGCGTTTTGTGGCTGAATCCAGGGGCGCTTGTCGGGGTCGAAGACCGCGCGCAGGCGTTTGACACACTCCTCCGCATGGATGCAGCGCACAACATCATAGCTGACGGTGATGCTTTCGCTTTCGTAGTGCCTGATTTTGCTCATTGCGGCTGTCTTTGCCCATCCTCTTTTGACCGTGATTGTAGCGTATGCGCTTAGGCCCGCGCCAAATGTGCGAAAAACGCCCGGTTAAACGCCTCTGGCTGTTCCATATACGGCACGTGGGCAGCGTCTTCGATCACAACTTCTTCGTAATGGCCGCCCGCCGCTTTGTACTTTTCCAGCACGGCGCGCGTTTGTTGCAGCATTGGCTGCGGCGGGTAGACGGCTTCGCCGGGATAACCGGGAATCAAGCCCATTTTGCCGAGCGTGCCCATATCGGCCATCGACTCATCGCTGACGCTGCTGTCCAGGCTGCCGCGGATCCACAGAAGCGGCGGTTTGGGCTGAATGTGATACAGCCGGCTGATGTCTCCCTGATACTTGGGCGAGAGCGCGTTGTTCGGCCCCCACACGCCCGGCGCGATTCCCGGCCAATTGGGGGAGGCCACAAAATCGCCGGGATAATCCTGCGGGCCGCAGTGGATAGACAGCATGGAAGACAGAATATCTTCTTCGCGCGCGGGGACAAAACCGGGCCGCCACATGCGCTTCATGACGATGCGCGGCGAAAACAGCGGCGTGTCGGTGCTGCGATCGCCTTTCGCCAACAGGCCGGCGAAGGTCTGGTTAACCAGCCCCGCGCCCGAACCGGCGCTGTCCTCCCAACAGGGCGTGCCCTCTGCGTCTTTGCTGCCGCCAAAGCCATAGGGCGAACCGGGCGCGATCTGCGTCACGCTCAAAAAACGCTGCGGGTGATCTAGCAGCAGCCGCCAGACGACCGCGCCGCCCAGCGAATGCCCGACAATATGGGCTTTGTCGATATGCAGCGCATCCAGCAGCGCCGCGGCGTCATCGGCCAGATCGCCCAGACCGCGCGTGGCGTCAATTTTTTTATCCGGCTCGGCATCGCCATAGCCGCGATGATCGGGCGCGATACCGCGAAAACCGGGCGGCAGCGCCAGCATGAGTTCCTCGAAGAACGTCGCCGAAGACAAATTGCCGTGCAAAAACAACACCGGTGTGCCGCTGTCGGCTCCGCTGAACAGCACGCGGGTGGTCAGGCGCGCGCTGGTGATACGGCGCGCCGTAATGCCGGTCAGTGTAGGGACAGTCATATCCCCTCCTTACTTAGCCTTTCAGATGAGTATGAAACAGGCGGTTGAATTCCTCCGGTTTTTCGATGTAGGGGGTGTGTCCGGTATCTTCAATTACAGCTTCGCTGTAGTGACCGCCGGCAGCCTGATATTTTTCCAGCACAGCGCGCACCTGGCCGACCATCGGCTGCGGCGGATAGATCTCCGCGCCCGGCCAACCGGGAACAGCGCCCAGCGCGCCCAGAGTGCCGAAATCGAACAGCGATTGGTCGCCGACAATCTGGTCGTGGCTGCCGCGCACCCACAGCACACGCGGTTTGTGGCTGCTGTTGTACAGTTTGTTGATGTCCATCGCATATTTGGGCGAAAGCGCGTTGATCGGCCCCCAGACGCCCGGCGCGACGTTCGGCCAGTTAGCCGACGGTGTGAAATCGCCGGGATACTGCTCGCTGCCGACGTGTTCGGAAAGCAGCGAAGAGAGCAGCTCTTCTTCGCGCGCGGGCTTGAACGGCGGTTTCCAGTAGAAGCTGTTCATGACGATGCGCGGCGAGGCCTGCGGGTTATCTGTGCCGCGATCGCCCGCCGCCATCAACTGTGTGAACACCGGGTTGACGATGCCGCCGCCCGAACCAGCGTAGTCCGGGTAGTTGGGCGTGCCGTTCACGTCTTTGCTGCCGCCGAAACCAAAAGGCGAACCCGGTGCCACCAGCGTCGCGCTCAGGAAACGCGCGCCGTGTTCCGCCAAAAGCTGCCAGATGATCGCGCCGCCCATCGAATGCCCGGCGACATGTGCCTGCTGCACGCCCAGGTGATCGAGCAGGGCGATCAGGTCGTCGCAAAAGTCGCCCGTGCCGCGCGTGGCGTCGATCTTCGCGCTGCGATCCGCGTCGCCATAACCGCGCAGATCAGGGGCGATGCCGCGAAAACCCGCCGGCAGCGCCAGCATGGTTTCTTCCCAATAGGTCGCGGAGGAAGCATTGCCGTGAATAAACAGCACTGCTGCGCCATCCTCTGACCCGCTGAACAGCACGCGCGTCGTCAAACGCGGCGTGGTGATCGTTTTGGCGCTGATACCGGGTAAAGTTGGAATGGTCATCTCTTTTTCTCTCCTTCAATTGACAATTCTAGGGCCGATATTTTTTCGGAAAGCCGCCCGCTTTGGCTGCGCGCGGCGGTAAAAAATCATGTTAGCTGGTTTTGAGCGGAAGATACTGAGCGCGCAGCTCGCGCTTAAGCACTTTGCCGGCGGCGTTGCGCGGCAGCACATCGGTGAAGGCGACGCTTTTGGGCACTTTGAATTTCGCCAGGTTCGCCTTACAGTGTTCGATGACCTGTTCGGCCACGAGCGCGCAGCCTGGCTTGACGACGATGATCGCCAGGCCGCTTTCGCCCCATTTGTCGTCGGGCACGCCGATCACGGCGACATCGGCCACTTCGGGCATATGGAAAATCACCTGCTCGACTTCTGCCGGATAGACGTTTTCGCCGCCGCTGATATACATGTCCTTATAGCGATCGACGATGTAAATGCAGCCCTCCTCATCGACTGTGCCGGCGTCGCCGGAATGCAGCCAGCGATTGCCGTGTGCGTCGAGCGTGAAACTGCTGGCGTTGGCGTCGGGGCGTTTCCAGTAGCCGGGTGTGATGTTCGGGCCGCTGATAACGACTTCGCCGATTTCGCCCGGCTGCACATCGCTGAAATCCTCGCGCACGACCCGCACGCGCGTATGCAGCAGCGGTTTACCCACCGACGCAGGCTTTTTGAGCGAACGGTGTTTGTCGATCAGGAACACGGTGGGGCTGGTTTCGGTCATGCCAAAGCCCAACTGCACGATGAGTCCCTTGGCGGCGTACTGTTGGAGCAGGGCGACAGGCATAGGCGCGCCGCCGCAGCCCCAGGATTCGATATGGCGCAGATCGGCTTTTTCAAAATCCGGGTGCTGGCTCAGGAATAGATAAATTGACGGCACGCCGAACATGTGGGTGACGCCCAAGGCCGGGTCGGTCAGCGTTTGCAGCGTGAGCGCGGGGTCATACTGGCGCGCGATGATGCTGGTGCCGCCCAGATGCAGCAGCGGGTTAACATACAAATTCAGCCCGCCGGAATGAAATGTCGGCAGCACGCAGTAAAAGACGCTCTTGTGGCTTAACCCGGTGGGCGTGGTGATGTTGATGGCGTTCCACAGCAGCATCCCGTGCGTGATCAGCACACCTTTGGGATGGCCTGTCGTGCCGGCGGTGTACATGATCGTCACGAGCGTGTCGTGCGTCGTTTGTGGATTCAGCACGACTTCGCTGCTGGCGGCGGCGATGGCGTCTTCGTAGGCCGGCGCGCCGTCATCAGGTATCGGGCTGCCCATCAGATCAATGCGCAGCGTCTTTTTGGCGGGCGAGCCGGCCACCAGCGCCAGAAGACGTTCGCTGAATTCGGCGTCATAGACGATGCCTTTGGCTTCGGCGTCGTTCAGGATGAACAGCAGTTCCGGCTCGGCCAGTCGCCAGTTAAGCGGCAGCATCATCGCGCCAAGTTTGATGCAGGCGAACTCGAATTCAAAATATTCAGTGGAATTTTTGCCCAGAATCGCCAGCCGGTCGCCGGGCTGCACATCCCAGGCCGCGCGCAGGTAGCCGGCGAGGCGCGCCGCGCGCGTGTTGAGTTGGCCGTAGGTGAAGCGCCGCCCGCTGTGCTGGTCGATGAGCGCCAGCTTTTCCGGCGTGCGATCGGCGTGGAAGGCAATCCAATCGGATGCGAGGATCATAAGGCGTTACTCCCAAAATAGTTTTTACTGTTCCCAATCTTCAATCTTTAAGCCATCAACGCGGCTGAGCTCTACGACATTGTGCGTCACCAGGGTGAGATTATTCGCCAGGCCAATTGCGGCGATCAGTAAGTCGTTAGGGCTGATGGGTGTACCCTTTGAGTACAGCTTGGCGCGTATCTGCGCATAATGTTCAGCCGCTGCATCATCAAACGGCAAAGATCGATAATGTGCAACAAATTCATCTTGGACGGCCCGTGATTTCTCTGGCTGATTGCTGCGGGCAGCACCGTAAAATAATTCCCCTTTGACGACTGAACACAATGCGATTTCGTCGTCTGCAATATCGTGAATCATCTGACGGATTTTCTCGGATTGTCCTTTCAGGTATCGAATGCAAACATTACTATCGAGTAAATATTTCATTCAATGGGATCCCGTTCTTCGAAATCGCCTTCATAATCGATCTCAATAGCTACGTCACGCAGGGCGCCGTAGGTGCGCTTAATCCATTCCTCTTTTTCAAAGTGTTGCGCTTCTTGAAGCGGATTGACAACGACAAGCACTTCGAGAGCCATGTCTTTGAGTTCAACGGGAACTTCTAGTTTCAAGATACCATTGTTGCCCACATAGGCGTTAAGTTTGTAAGTTATCATGTTTCAACTCCCGGCATCCAATTGTTATCCCCAGCGCAGACTCGCGGCGCTCCAGGTGTAGCCCGTGCCCGCGCCCGCCAGCACGATCACATCGCCGGCGCGCACTTTGCTCTGCGCCAGCCCCAGTTCCAGCGCCAGTGCCTGATCCACGCTCTGTACGTGGCCGTAGTCTTCCAGATACACCGACTGTTCGGGCGTCAGCCCCACCGCCTCTAATATTTGCAGGTAAAACGACTTTTTCATATGCGTGATGCCCAGAAACTTGACATCCGCCAGCGCCGCGCCGCCGTTTTCCGCCGCCTCGCGGATGACGCGCACGAAGTTTTCGAGCGAAGTCGCGCCCAACCGTTCCGCCATGTAATCGGGGTTAGTCACGTCCAACCGCCCGCGCAGATCGCCCAGCGCTTCTGGCCCAGCGCCGATGGCCGCTGTCGGCGTCAGAATCACCGATTCCGACAAACTGCCGTCGGTGATGGCCGCCGCGCCCAGCAGCAGATTTTTCTGCGCGCCGCGCTGCAAGAGCATGGCGCCGCCGCCTGCGCCGAAGTTGAACATGAAACGCGAACGTTCGTTGCGCGGGTTAATCAGGTCGTTTTCGCGGCTGCCCGCCGCCAGCAGCACATACTGCAAGCGTGGGTCGGCCAGCATCATGCTGCGCGCCATGTGCAGCGCGATGGGCGCACCGGCGCACAGCGCGTACATCTCGAAGGCGTAGGCATTCGTCGCGCCGACGTTGTGCTGAATCTTGGCGGCGGCGTTCCACACCAGATGATCTTTGTGCTCGCTGCCGTGCGAAATAACGAGATTAATCTGTTCGGGGGTGATGCCGGCCTGGGCGATGGCCTTGCGCGCGGCTTCGGTCGCCATCATGGTCACGCTTTCGCGCTCACTGGCGATATGCCGCTGGCGGATTCCCATTTTTTCGCGCAGGATGGCTTCGGGGATGTCGGTGCGTTGGGCGAATTCGGCGGCGGTTTCGATCTGCGGCGGAAAATACGTGCCAAAGCCGGCAATACCAATATTTACGCTCATAAAAACCCCACTTTATTATCATCATATCACGACAAAAAGCCCTCTTACGGCACAAACATACGCGAAAAACATGGCGCGAGGCAACAAAATCAATGGCTTCTTTTGTGGAACGCGCAAAATGCAAACGTTTCTTCACAGCGGCTCAAACTGGTCGCTGGCCGGGTTTTTGCGCGCCCCATCCGCCCGGAAGACGCGCCCGCTCATGGCGATGTACACGCCCGGCGGCAGCAGTTGCAGCGCGGCCAGCGCCACGCCCGCGTTGAGCGCGGCGTCGCCGGCTTTGAAAGCCGCAGGCTGCATCGCGCCAGTCAGCACGATCACCTTGTCGGGGACACTCCTCAGCGCTTGCCCGCTGGCGGCCATCGTATCTGTGCCGTGCGTGATCAGAATATGCCGTTCGGGGCAGTCACGCACGCGCTCCACGAGCATTTGTCGCTCATCCGCCGTGATGTGCAGGCTGTCTTTTTGCAGCAGCGGCACGATCTCGTAGCTCAGATTGACGTTGGCCTCGCGCAGCAGTGTGCCGATTTGCGGCGCGCCGACAACAAAATCGCTGGCCTGCGTGGAATATATTTTGTCGATTGAGCCGCCAGTCGTGAAAATCTTGATGTGCATGATTTCAGCGTTCCGTTGGAATGGCAAACGTGCCCAACGCGAAACGTTCGGCGGCGCTCGCATTTTCACTCAGGCGCGCGCTGCTCTGCCAATCGTAGACCACCAGCCGCAGCGTGTAGTCGCCGGGCGGCAAATCGGCGACGCTGATTACGCTGTAGCGGCACGCGGTAGCCTCGTAGGGCAGGCCGTAATCCTGTCCCTGTGCCACCAGATTGTCCGCCGAGTCGGTGATGTGCAGCGCCGCCGAATAGCGCTGGCGCGGCACGCTGGCGTCCTGCCACCAGCCGAGATTGACATAAAGCGAGTTTGTCGCCTGTGCGGGCAGGGGGTCGAGCAGCGCCGCACCGATCACGCCGTTTTGCGCCGGCTCGGCGTAGCTGACGGTTGGTGCAGCGTTCAGCAGCGGCAGATTGACGAACAGGTCAACCGTGACGGGCGCGCCGGCGACTGTGCCGCAGTACGATAAGCCGCTTTCCGTGAACGCTGGTGGCAGCAAATACATGCGCCAGGGACGCGCGCTGAAATCCACCACCAGCCAGACGCGCGTCGCGCCCATCACGGCGTCCTGCGCGCGCTGCACATACACGGCGGGCGGAACATCGGCCATCGCCTCAAACAGAATGCTGCGCACGGGAATATCGCGCAGATAGTAATTCGCCACGTCCTGCTGATACCAGGCGTTGACGCCTTCCTGAAGCTGGTAGAAGAGTGTGTCGCCGGCGCGCGGCTGGCCGGCCAGCGCCGCGGCGAGTTCGCGCCAAGGCTCATCCCAGCCGTTCCAGCGGGCGTTGGTGGTCGGCCCGGCCTGCGCCAGCGACCACAGATTTACGGCCAACCAGAGCGTCAGAAGTGCGGCGGGCGGCACCCCCCGCTGCGCTAAGTGTGCTGCCCCCATGCCCGCCAGCAGTGCCAGCGGCGGCCACAGCCCCATGAAGTAGCGGACTTCGCCCATAATCAGCACGTAGGCGGCGCTGAGGCTGATGACAAACCAGCCAATCACCAAAAACCAGGCGAGCAAAATGCGATTCGCCGCGCGCGCGCGCCCGGCGCTTAAAGGTAACGCCGCGCATGCCAAAACCAGCATGAACAGGACGTTATTATTGCTGAAAGCGCTGAGGATGCTGTGAATCATGACATCAGGAGGCAGGGTGTAGCGCGGGAACTGCTGCGCGAGGCGCGTAGCGAACAGCAGCACGTTCAGCCAGGGCACGAACAGCAGCAATCCCGCCGCCGCCAGCCCGCCGACACGCCACCAGGCGCGGTTACGCCAGCGCGGCCATGCCAGCAGGGCGCGCCAATGACGCCAGTCCGCCTGGACGATGAGCAGATGATACAACCCCAGCACCACGACAGTGAGCGCGGCGAAATAATGCGTGTACAGCAGCCCGGCCACGCTCAGCACAAAGGCTGTCTGCACGCCGGTATGGGGGATTTGGGCATTTGGCGCGGCGATGTCGCGGATGAGCCGCCAATAGCTCCAGATACAGAGCGCGGTAAGGAAGACATAGAGTGTGTAGCCGCGCGCTTCGGTGTAAAAATTGACGTAAAACACGCTGGTCGCCAGCGCCAGCGCCGCCGCCAGCCCGGCCAATGGCGAATGCAGCCCCCGCGCCAACCGGTACATCATGGCTGTCGAAAGCACGGCCAACAGCAGCGACAGCGTGCGCGTCGCCAATTCGCTCCAGCCGGCCAGACGGCCCCAGATATTGAGCAGCAGATAGTAGCCAGGGGCCTGCCAGGCATCTTCGACGGCGATACGCTGCCAGGTATCGGGCAGCGAGAGCGGGCCGAAGCCGGGGCCGCCCGCCGCGCGCAGCGACCAGACCTCATCGACCCAGAAGCCGTCGGCGTTCAGCCCGCGCGCCCCCAGCCAGAAGGCGAGCAGCAGCAGCGCCGTGAGCGGCAAAAAGCGCGAACGTGCATACGGCGTTTTGGGCAGCAAAGTCATTTTGGGCTAAGTCCATGCGTAAGGTCAAAGATTGAGTTCCTGAGCAGCATCGCACTGATGATCAGATTGGTGTCAAGCACGAAACGCGGCTTACTCATCGTCTGCGAGTGTCTCCGCCAGAATCTCCGGCGTCAACCCTTTGGCTTGCGCTTCTTCGCTGATCTTGTCCATGAGTTTGGTCAGCCTGTCAGGATCAGGGTGGGCGATGTCATTCAAGAGAATACTCACCCATACCTGCACTTTGTACTTATCTTCTGGCGAAGCATTGTCATAGGCGGCTGCCAGTTCAGGTGGTACGGAAATTGTAATCGCTGCTTGTTGAGTCATAATCTGCCTCCGCATGTCTCCCTATTATAGCACCCTAGATGACACGCTCGTTGCCGCCGTCGATCGGAATCTGCGCGCCGGTGGTCTTGGCGAAGCGCGGCCCGCACAACTCGGCGACGACTTCGCCGACATCGTGGCTGTGGACTTCGCTGTGCAGCACATTGTTGGTTTTGTAGTGATGCACGGTCATGCCATAGCTTTTGGCGCGCTCGTGCAGCAGTTCCGGCGTCCACAGCGCGGTATCAAACACCATATTGGGATGCACTATATTGACGCGAATATGATCGGCGCCCCATTCCAGCGCCGCCACGCGCCCCATCTGGGTGAGCGCGGCTTTAGAGGCCGAATAGGCCGCCTGGCCTTTGCCCGGCGCGGGCACATTTTTGGAGGCGACGATTACCACGCGCCCGTTGTTCGGCGCGAGCTTGAGCAGCGCGTGCGCCTCGCGCAGCAGCACCAGATTCGCGTCGAGATTCACGCGCATGACGCGATCCCAATCCGCCAGTGTCAGCATGTCGATTGGCGTGCTGTTGGGGAAAACGCCCGCGTTCAGAATCAGCATGTCCAGCCCGCCGAAGTGCCGCACGCCAGCTTCTAATGCCCCCAGCAGGGCGTTTTCGTCGCCTACGTCGCCCTGTATGCCGAGAAAATCGGGGCGCTTGAATGTTTCGCCAATAGCCGGGTTGATATCTACCCCCACGACTGCCGCGCCGCGCGCCAGCAGCGATTCGGCGCACGCGCGGCCAATGCCAGAAGCGGCGCCCGTCACCAGCGCGATTTCGCCCGCGAACATCGGGGGCTGCGCTGCTGAGTTGAGTTTGGCTTGCTCCAAGTCCCAGTACTCCACGTCGAAGATGTCGCCATCGGCCAGCGCTGTCCAACCGCCAAGCGCCGTGGCGCGCAAAATGATGTCGATGGTGTGGCGGTAAATTTCGTTGGTGATGGCGATGTCCTTCATGCTGCGCCCGACCAGGCTCATGCCCCATTCTTCATCGAGAATCACACGCGGCGCGGCGTCGAGCATCGTCAAATGCTGGCGCGTGCGGAAAACGTGATGATCGAAATACTGTTTGTAGGCAGCGGCAAAGCTGTGAACATCGCGCCCGACCAGCGGCAGACGTTTGGTGCGCAGCACATGATCGGGCGTGGCTGGCCCCTGCTGGCTGACAGCGCGCAGGTCTGCGCGCGTGGCGAAGGCCAGGGTTTGATCGTCGCGCTGCATATGCAGCAGCATGGGATACCCGGCGATATCGGAAAGCTGTTTGCGCACGCGGGCGATTTCCAGCGCCACTGTTTCGGTCAGCGGGGGCGCGGCAGGGAAGGCAATGTGCCAGGCGTTGTGCTGCTGTAAATACTGTTCAGCGCGGTTCACCAGATCAATCATGCGCTCATAAGATTCTTTGGCTGTCTGGCCAAAGCTGAACAGCCCGTGATGCAGCAGCGCCAGGCCGATGGTCTGCTTTTTGACGTGTGTCGGGAAAGTTTGCGCGACGAGATGTGCGAGCTTAAAACCGGGCATGATATAGGGCACGACCACCACCAGATCGCCGTAGAGTTCGCGGATCACGTGTTCGCCATCGGGGCTGTTGCTGACGGCGATGAAGGCATCGGCGTGCGTGTGATCTACGTATTTATAGGGCAGAACAGCGTGCAAAATCGCTTCGACAGAGGGCATGGGCGCGTCGGCGCGTGTCAGATTGCAGCGCAGTTCGTTGGCCATCTGCGCATCACTGAGCGCGGCCAGCTTCGCCAGTTCCAGCAGCGGCGCCATCTTCACAGGCGAAAAGCCGGCTTCGGCGATGGTTTCTAGATCCCAACCGCTGCCTTTAACGTACAAAATATCTTCTTCCTTGCCGGTGAGCGATGTTTCGCGCAGCTTGACGGAAGTGTTGCCGCCGCCGTGCATAACCAGCGTTTTGTCGCGCCCCAGCAGCCGCGACGTATAGACGCGCAGCCCCAGATCGCCTTGAAATGCTTCGGCTTCCGAATCGTTCCATAAACTTTCCATCATAACCTCACTAAATGGCTAAAAGCAGTTCAATATTGGCGATATTGCGCGCCAGCGTTTGCAGAAAACGCGCGGCAGGCGCGCCGTCGATCACCTGATGATTGCCTGTTAGCGATAGGCAGAGATGCTGGATGAAGACAACCTGTCCGTTTTCTTCCACCGGGCGCAAATGAATGCTGCCGACGCCCAGAATGCCGACCTGCGGCGGATTCAGCACCGGCGTCATGGTTTCGATGCCGAAGCTGCCAAGATTGCTGACGGTAAACGTGCCGCCGGCCAGTTCTTCCGCCTGAATTTTGCTGTCGATGCAGGCCTGCGCCAGACGCGCCGCTTCTGCCGAAAGATCGCGCAGCGCCAGTGTATCGGCGTTGCGGATAACGGGCACGACCAGACCGCGCGGGCTGTCTACCGCGAAGCCCAGATGGACGCGGCTGTGCTGGTAAATCGTCTCGTTTTCGAACAGCGCATTCAGCTCAGGATAGTAAGGCAGGGTGCGCGAAACAGCGAACAGAATCAGATCGTTAATAGTGATTTTGCGCAGGCTGAGCGACTCGCGGCTGTCTTTGAGCTTGGCGCGGTAATTCATCAGCGCACGCGCATCGGCGAAGGCGCTCAGTGTAAACTGCGCGCTGCTCTGCGCCGAATGCAGCATCCGTTCGGCGATCAGTTTGCGCATCCCTGTGATGGGGATGCTTTCGACTTCGTCTTCTAAGGGCTGCGAGAGTGGAGGCACAGCCTGGCGGTTGTCCTGTACCGGGTGTAGATTGTTGACGGTGATGCGCCCGCTTTCGTCAGAGCCGCTTTCGGGAGTGAGATAGACGCCGCTGTTGACCAACGACTGCGCCAGCGGAGTCAGCCGCAGCTTGCGCCGCAGCGCGGTCTCAATGTCGCGTTCGACAATGCGCCCGCGCGGCCCGGTGCCCTGCACCTGGGTAATGTCCACACCGCGTCTTTCGGCCAGCGCGCGCACACGAGCGGAAATCAGTTTATCCCCGCTGTCTGCGGCAGGGGACGCCGCCGGACGCATTTCCTGCGTCTGGCGCAGACTGAAAGGTGATTCTTTGGGCTGCAAATAGCTGATGTCTTCGCCCGCCTGACCGACAGCGGCGATCACAGTCATCACAGGCACTTCGGCCCCCGCCGGGAAAAAATAGGCCAGCAGGATGCCGTCCGCCGGGCTGGAGACTTCGACTAACGCCTTATCGGTTTCGACCTCACATAGTGTTTCGCCGTGTAAAATCTGTTCACCGGGCTGTTTTTTCCAGGCAGAAATAATACAGCGTTCGATCTGTCCCTGTTTGGGCAAAAGCACAGCGACGGCCATAATTATTATTACTCCCGAAGAACGCGCTGTACGCGCCGAAAGCATTATTCAGTTGGTGTGGTATGATGTTGGGCTGCGTGCCAATTCCGCGCTGTCAAGTATACAACATTCGCCGCCTGTCAACAGCGTCTTTCTCGACACAGGCTGCAAAAGCGATTCGCGCGGCACTCGTAATAAAGCAGGAAACAGTCTATTTGACAAGCAGCGGCACTGCGACTATAAATCGTAGTGAGGGGGATAAGCGACTACAGATGCAAGCAATGTTGATCGTCGGGTTAGGGGCTTTGTCGACGCAAATGTCCGCTATCTGTTCGACTTATGGGTCGTGAATGCGGTGGGCAGCGCGTTTCGCTGGTGGACACTGCTGATTAACATCAGCGGCTCTTTTTTTGTTGGCGGGTTTCATCAGTTGGGCGAGCAGCCGCGCGGTGCTGGTGCCAGAACTACGGCTGCTGTTGGCGACGGGCTTTTGCGGCGCGTATACCATCTCTTCGGCATTTGCCAACGAGAGCGTCGCCCTGATTCAGACGGGGCAAGTGTTAGCGGGCGTGGGCAATATCCTGGCCACTAATGCGCTGTGTTTGCTGGCGGTGCTCTTGGGTTTAGCGGTTGGCAGCCGTTTCTAGTCAGGCGGACGCCAAAAATGGCGACCCTACATGCGCGGCGACGGGCCTGCGCTTGCTCCGGGATACGGCGTTTTATTTTTGCGCGGACGATTCAGGAGAAGGTTGTGGACGAACTGTGGAAGGCTGTTGTGCTGGGGGTGGTGCAGGGCATCACCGAATTTTTGCCGATCTCTTCCACCGGCCATTTGATCGTTTTTTCGGCGCTGCTGCAATTCCAGGCGCTGGATAACACCTTTGAGATATTTATTCAGTTGGGGTCGGTGCTGGCCGTGCTGGTGTATTACAGCCGCGAGCTGTGGCAGCAGGTGCGCCAGACTCCCGGCGATCGTCGGGTGCAGCGCTTGTGGCTGAACCTGATTCTGGCCTTTATCCCGGCGGGCATGATCGGCTTTTTGCTGCGCGATTGGATCGACGCCGTGCTGTTCAGTCCGCTGGTGGTGGCGCTGTCGCTGATCGTCGGCGGGGGCGTGTTTCTGGTGGTCGAACGGCGGCAGCCGCCCGCGCAGGCACAGATCAGTGAGCTGCTGGCGGTGACGCCGCGACAGGCGCTGTTGATCGGTTTTGCCCAGACGATGGCGCTGATACCGGGCGTGTCGCGTTCCGGGGCGTCGATTGTCGGCGGGATGCTGGCGGGGCTCAACCGGCAGGTGGCGACGCAGTTTTCGTTCTATCTGGCGATTCCTACGCTGGGAATCGCGACGGTCTTTTCACTAGTGCGCCGGTTGGATGCGCTCAACGCTGAAAATGTCTTGCTGCTGTTAGTAGGCACGGTTGTTTCGGCGGTGGTGTCGTGGCTGGCGATTCGCTGGCTGCTGACATTTGTCGCGCGCCGCAATTTTGTGTCGTTCGGTTACTATCGGCTGGTCGCGGGGGCGAGCATCTTGCTGCTGTTGGCGGCGGGCATTCTGCAAGCCTCATAAAGGCTCGTGAGCAAAAAAGCTGTGCCTGCTGGCAGACGCTTGGACGGTAAAACCTTATGGGTTTCATGCTCTATTTAGTTCTATGATAAGTCTAGTATTGGTCAGGACGGCGGCATGGCTGTTGTGAATTCTTCAACTATTTTGCTGGCGACAAAAGACACCCTGCTGCGCGCTAAATTGTGCCAGGAACTGCAAGAGGATCGCTGGCAAGTGCTGCTGGCCGAAGAATTGGCGTCGGTTTTACCCCTTTGTCAGCAAACCAACCCGCAGATTATTCTGTTGGACAGCCGCGATGCGGATTACGTAGCGACCTGCACAGCGCTGCGGCAGCAGTACAGTCAGCGCGTCGTGCTGGTCGCCCTGGTGGAAATCATGGCGTTCGATGCAATTGAACGCAGTTTCAGCGCGGCAGATGTGGATGAAGTGCTGCCTGTGCCCTGGCCGCGCCTGCTCTTGCGCCGGCGTTTGCGCCGCCTGCTGACAGATTCTGATACACAGCGGATTGACGCCGAGCGTTATCGCGCTTTGTTCAACCGCGCGCTGGATGCGGTTTTTATCAACGACTTTGCAGGCCGTTTTATTGATGCCAACGATACAGCTTTAGCGATGTTGGGCTACAGCCACGAGGAACTGTTGGCGCTTTCGGTGTATCAAGTGCTGGACAGCAGCCATCACGCGCATTACGAGACGACGCACGACATCGTGCGGCGCGACGGCTTTTACCGCCTGGCGGGCGACCTCAAGCTGATCGGGCGTGACGGTCACACGATTTTCTGTGACGCGAACTTTACCGCGCTCTACAGCGACGGCGTGCCGACAGCCATGCTGACGGTTGCGCAGGATGTGACGCTGCGCCGCCAGATCGAAACCGCCGAGCACGAACAGCGCTTGCTGGCCGAAGCGCTGCGCGATATTGCGGCGGCCTTGAACAGCACGCTGGAAATGGATGTGGTACTGGACAAGCTGCTGGAGCAAGTGGCGCGCGTCGTGCCGTTTGACTGCGCCAGCATTATGTTGATCGAAAGCGGGGTTGCGCGTGTGGCACGGCATCGCGGTTTTGCTGAGCGCGGCCTGGAATCAGAAGTGCTGGCCGTGCGTATTCCTGTCAGCCGTTCGCCTATCATGCAGCGCATGATTGCTTCGCGCCAGCCGCATAGTGTGGTGGATACACAGTATGACACTGAGTGGCTGCCGGTGCCCGCTGTGGGGGCCCTCATGCACGGTTATCTGGGCGCGCCGGTGTCGATCCAGGATCAGGTGATTGGTTTTATCAACCTCGACAGCGCGCAGCCCGGCCAGTTTACGCAGCGCGATGCGCAGCGTTTGTCGGCCTTTGCCGACCAAGCCGCTATTGCTATCCGCAATGCGCGCATGTACGACGCGGTAAACCGCTATGTCGAAATGCTGCAAGAGAAGGTGGATGAGCGCACTGTGCAATATTACCGCACGCGCGACCGGCTGGAAGCGATTTTGCAGAACAGCAGCGACGCTGTGCTGGTTGTGCAGACCGACGGCCACATCGTGCAGACCAACCGCGCTTTTGATGAATTGTTTGGCGCGCCACAGCCGGGCGTGGTCTTGCAGAATTTGGTCGATTCGATTCACACCTTTATTTTGACGCAAATGATGCAGGCTATCGCCGTCGACAACCAGCCGCGCCGTGCCGAAATCAGCTTGCGCTGTCTGGATGGCAGTATTTTCGAGGCTGATGCCGCGTTGTATCCGATTGTCGAGCAAGACGCGCTGATGACGGTGCATGTGGTGTGCAGTCTGCGTGATATTCGCCAGCGCAAGCAGATGGAGATCAGCCTGCTGCAAGCGCTCCAGCGCGAAAAAGAACTCAGCGAGCTGAAATCGCGCTTCGTGACAACGGTGAATCATGAATTCCGCACCCCGCTGGCGGTGATTTCGATCGCCAGTGAAATGCTGAAGAAGTACAATAACCGTATGACGCCGGAACAGCAGCGCCAGCGCCTGGAAGGTATCGAGGTGGCAGTGCGCAACATGACGCGCCTGCTTTCCGACACGCTTACCGTCAGCCGCGCGACGGAGGGACGCCTGGAACTGAAGCCATCCTTCGTTGATCTGCCGGCATTGTGCCAAAAAGTTGTGGAGGCGCAGCGGCATGTGATTGGCGCGCAGCATGAACTGCTGCTGAACACATTCGGCACGTGCAGCCAGGTGCAAGCCGATGAAAAGCTGCTGGAGCAGATGGTCGAGGAACTGGTCATTAACGCGATCAAGTATTCGCCGCCGGGCAGCCGCATTGAATTGGAAATCTGGTGTGAACCGGAGAACGTGACCTTGTACGTGCGCGATGCGGGAATCGGCATTCCGGCGGAGGATAGAGAGCGCATTTTCGAGCCGTTCCATCGCGCAAGCAATGTCGGCATGGCCTCTGGCACAGGGTTGGGGCTGGCGGTGGTGCAAAAGGTGGTGGAACTGCATCACGGCAGCATTCATGTCGAGAGTCGCGAAGGGGCCGGCACAACCTTTACCATCGAACTGCCACAGTCACAAATGGTTATCACCGGAGGATAGAAACATGGTCAAAGTCCTGATCATAGAGGATGAGGACGCGCTGCGTAAAGACATCCTCGAAATGCTGGGCTATGAAGGCTTCGAGGTACTGGGGGCTGCCGACGGCCAGCAGGGTATCGAGGCGGCGCGCAAGTTTCTGCCAGAACTGATCATCTGTGACATCATGATGCCTGGCGACATCAAGGGTTTCGATGTGCTGGAAGCGCTGCGCGGCGAAAAAATCACTGCACTCATTCCCTTCATCTTCCTGACCGCGCGCACCGATCGTATGGATCAACGCCTGGGTATGGAATTGGGCGCGGACGATTATGTCACCAAGCCTTTCAAAATCTCCGAACTGCTGGCGACGATCCGCACACGCCTGAGCAAGCGCCAGCAATTGGTCGAGGCGTCGGAAGAGAAACTGTACCACTTGCGCGAGAACATCACAACATCACTGCCGCACGAACTGCGCACCCCGCTCAATACGATTATGGGTTTTTCCGATATGATGCGCGAGGACGCCCACAGCCTGCAACCGGAACAGATTCAGGAGTGGGCAGGCATGATACACGGCGCGGCGATGCGGCTGTACCGCTTGATCGAAAATTATCTGACTTACGCGCGCATCGAAACCCTCTGGTCGGATACGCCCGGCCAGCAGCAGTTGCAGCAGAAGCGGACACGCAACCCCGCCACGATCATCGAATTCCAGATGATGGCGCGCGCGCATTTTCACCGTCGCGAAGACGATATCGTGATGCGCCTGGACGAAAACGCCCCTGTCTGTATCGCGGAAGAAGATCTGAAGAAAATCGCGGAAGAAGTGATCGACAACGCTTTTAAGTTCTCTGAAGCCGGAACGTCGGTCGAAGTCGAAACCGGCGTCACCGGCGGCTGTTTCAGTCTGATTGTGCGCGATCGGGGGCGCGGCATGACGCCGGAACAGATTCAGGCTATCGGCGCGTATATGCAGTTCGAACGCTGGTTATATGAGCAGCAGGGTATGGGGCTGGGGCTGACGATTTCCCGGCGGCTAACGGATTTGTATCAGGGCACGCTGAAGATTGACAGCGTTGTGCAGCAGGGGACGACGGTCAGCGTTTTGCTGCCCTTGGCCTGAGCGCGCAGTTTGTGCGGCAGCGTTAAAAACCGCTATAATAGGCGCATGTTTGAGCCAGCATAGGAGAGTTCCCATGCGCCTGGTTATCCCACGTTTTCAAGGGCTGTTGCTTAGCCTGTTCATTCTCAGCAGCGCTTCGGCCTGTGTGCAGCCGGTGGGCAGTGAGTTGGAGCCGACGCCTTTCGGCCAACAGCAGCCAACATGGACGCCGCTGCCGACGTTGACACCACAGTTGATTGAGCAGGTGGTGATCGTGACCAATACACCCGATCCTTTCGTGCCACAGGAAGCGCCTGTCGGCGGCAGCGAGGACGCGGCCCTGACGGACGAGTTGGCCGCTGAACAACAGCCGGTTGTCCCCCAAGCAACCACGCAACCAGAGGCGCTGAGTCCCGATCAAATGCGGGCAACACAGGTGATTCAGAACGCGACCGCGACGGTAGACGCCGCTAACACGGCTACCGCGGCGGCGATGGGCACGTTGTTTGTCCCGCTTGCCAGCCCGACGGCGACGACTGCCGCCGGCACGCCCCAGCCGATTCTTTCTGGCACAGACTGCGTTGACGAAGTGCGCGCCGGAGATAACCTGTATCGTATCGCTACCCGTTATGGGCTGCGCGTGACGGATGTCGCCGTGTACAACAACATTGCCAACGCCGACGTGATTTTTGTCGGTCAACGGCTGACTATTCCCGGCTGCGGCACGACGGGTTATCGCCCGCTGCCCACCTCGACTCCGCGCGCTACAACAACCCCTACAATCGCCATTGTGCCCGGCGGCGGCGTGACTCCCGATCCAAATATCACCCCTGTCGCGGGCGGTGGGCGCTTCAATCATACGGTGGCGGAAGGCGAAACGCTGTTCGAGATCGCGCAGCGTTACGGCGTAACTGTTACCGCTATCGCGCAGGCCAACGGTATCGTGAATCCCGATCTGATCGACATGGGTCAGGTGCTCGCCATCCCCTAATAAAGAACGTTTGGCGGGGGGTTGCGGCTTCCCCCGCCTGAAATGCAAGCGCATGAACGAAACCATCCTCCACACCGAAAAGATTTATCAGGGGCGTGTCATCAGTCTGGCCGTGCATCAGGTGGAGCTAGAAAATGGCGTGCAGGCGCGCCGCGAGATCGTGCGCCATCCCGGCGCGGTGGCGATTGTCGCGCTGAACGAACGCCGCGAAGTGCTGCTGGTGACACAGTTCCGGCTGGCGGCGGGCAAGACCCTGCGCGAAATCCCGGCGGGTACGCTGGAAGCAGGCGAAGACCCGCTGGAATGTGCCGCGCGTGAATTGCAGGAAGAAACGGGCTATAAACCCGGCAAGCTCGAAGCGCTCGGCGGTATTTTTGTCGCGCCGGGGTACACCACCGAATACATTCATCTTTTCCTCGCGACTGAGCTTTCTCCTTCTAAATTGGCCGCTGACGCCGATGAGGCGCTGCACGCCGAATTCGTGCCGCTGGCCGAAGCGCTGCGCTTGGCCGAAAGCGGCGCGCTGGTGGACGCCAAATCCAACGTGGCGCTGCTGCGGGTGGCGCGGCGTCTGGGTATCTGACCCTGTGGACTGACAGCGATTGCTTGCTGAGAAAACCTTTTCGACGTGTAATGAAGATATAGCCATAGAAAGCAAAGGGGTGCCTTGTGAACGCTTTCACACGAATGACGATTTTCCTATTTATGCTGCTGGCAGTCGGTCTGTCGCCGTTATTGGCACAGAACGACTGTCCAGATATTGTCGAACAGGCGTTGGCGGCTGTCGAAGACGGCTGCGCTGATACGGGCAATAATCAGGTATGCTATGGCAACGTCCAGTTGGAAGCCACCGCGCGTCCCGGCGTGAGTGAATTCACGTTTGATCGCACGGGCGATCTGGCGAATCTCGTTGATCTGCAATCGTTGGTGCTGAGCGGCATGGACGAAGCGGCGGGCACCTGGGGCGTAGCGCTGATGCGTGTGCGCGCCAATATCCCCGACACGCTGCCCGGCCAGAATGTGACCTTTTTGCTGTTCGGCGATGTCGTGGTAGAAAACGCGACGGCTGAACAGGCGATCCTGCTGCCGGTGCAGCGTTTGGATGCCGATGTCAACGTGCGCAGCCGCCCGGAACCCGAAGCGCGCCAGATCGCCGCGCTGGTGAGGGGACAAACGCTGTATGCCGATGGTCGCCTGGCCGATAATTCGTGGCTGCGCGTGCAAAATCCGGTCGATAACGAGGGCAATCTGATCGCCAGCGTCGGCTGGGTTTCCACGCCCTTTGTCTCGCTAGAGGGCGACATCAACAGCCTGCCGGTGCTCGACCCCAGCGATACGACGATCATCAGCGGTTACGGCCCGATGCAGGCTTTTTACTTTCGCAGCGGTGTGGGCGATTCGCCCTGCGCCGAAGCGCCCGACAGCGGCATTCTCGTGCAGACGCCCGAAGGTATCGAGCAGGTGAATCTGCGTGTCAACGGGATGGATGTGCAGTTGGGTTCAACTGCCTATTTCCAGGCCGATCCCGGCGACGAGATGATCCTCAGCACGATCGAAGGCTCGGCCAGTGTGCAGGCGCAGGGCGAGACGCAGATTGTGGCGGCGGGCACGCGCGTCACGGTTGACCTGGACGACGAAGGTCGTGTCGATTCGCCGCCTTCTGAACCCGAACCCTATGATCTGGATGCGCTGGGCGCGCTGCCGGTAGACGTTCTGCCGCGTGCGATCGAAATTGCTGCGCCGCTGGATGAGTCTCAGATTGTGACTCTGAGCGGCGATCTGCAACTGACGCTGACATGGGACAACGACGCCGATATGGATTTGTCGATTGTCGAGCCGGACGGCAACACGATCTGGTACGCTAATCGCAATTCGCCTTCGGGCGCCGCGCTGGATGTAGACGCGATTCCCTGCGCCAACAATCTGCCTTCGGTAGAAAATATTTCGTGGCCGGAGGGCACAGACATCCCGGCAGGCACGTATGTGGCCGGCGTTAACCAGTTTTCGACCTGTTCGGGCGGCAGCGCCGCCTGGACACTGACGATTCTAGTCGGCGGGGAAGTGGTGCTTACCGAGCAGGGCATCGGCGGCGAGCGCAGCATCACGTTCAACTATGATCCCGCCACGGGCATTGATCTGGCGTCTGTCGAAGTGAGCGATCAGCGCCCACAGCCTTTCGGCGGCTTTGGCGGCGGCGGCACGTTTGGCAACGGCAACACACTCGACATCTATGACAATCCCAACCAGACCGGGACAATCAGCATCGGCGAAACGGTCTCCGGGCAGTTCCCCGATGGCAGCTATGACGTGTGGACGTTCGATGGCAGCGCCGGCGAGACCATCAGCATCACCATGACGGGCGACTTTGACACCTACCTCGAACTCTACGGGCCGGACGGCGCGCAGGTGAGCTTCAACGATGACTACACCAGCACGCGCATTTCGTTGATTCCCGGCGTGGTGCTGCCCGCCGACGGCGTGTACACAATTGTCGCGCGCGGCTTCAGCAGTCGCGGCGGAAACTATGAACTGACGCTGGACGAAGGCTTGGTCACGCCCGAAGTGCCGACCTTCGAGCCGTTCCCCACACCTATCCCGCCGAGTTCGGTGGAGCAGGGCAGCATCGAATCTGGCCAGACGGTGAACGCGGAGCTGAGCACGGGCGAACGCCACGCCTGGACGTTCGAAGGACGGCGCGGCGAGACCGTCACCATCAGCATGGACGCCGATAACGACGGCTTCGACACCTATCTGGAATTGTACGGCCCGGATGGTACCCTGCTGACCTCCAATGACGACGGCGGCAGCGGCCTGAACTCGCTCATTGAGGACTTTACGCTGCCGGAGAGCGGCACGTATACGATTGTCGCGCGTTCGTTCGCCGATTTCGGCAGCGGCGGTTATGAACTGACGCTCGACATCCGATAGACACCATTTGAGCGCGTAGGGGCGAGCGCAGGGGCGATTCATGAGTCGCCCTGCAAGCGGGCTGCGGCGGCCAGCGGTTCGCCCCTACACGCTGCATTTTTGTCATGCTATAATGCTGCTCCTGTGAAATTCGTGTGCGCCGGCGGGCGCATTTTGTTCAGAAGGATTAATCGTCGTGGAAGATTTAATGAAAGCGGTAGAAGCCCCCGAACGCGGCCACCCGGAACTGCGCCCCGGCGACACCGTCAAAGTCCACGCACGCATTATCGAAGGCGATAAAGAGCGTGTGCAGGTGTTTCAGGGGATGGTGATCCGGCTGCGCGGTGGCGGCAACGAAGAAAGCTTCACGGTGCGCCGTATCGCCTCGCATGGTATCGGCGTCGAACGCACCTATTTGCTGCGCAGCCCGCGCATCGACAAAATCGAAGTGGTGCGCCGCGCCAAAGTACGCCGCGCGCAGCTTTATTTCATGCGCGATATTCGCGGCAAGGCGGCGCGCCTGAAAGAGAGTCGCTAAGCAGTGACCTCCAAGCTTTACCCGTTGATCGGGCTGCCCACGACGAAGTTCACGCGCCCGGATAACGGTCTGGACTACTATTTTTCGTATCATCGCATCGTCTCGGCCATCGTCCACGCGGGGGGCGTTCCTGTGCTTATCCCGACAGACATGCCCGATGAAGATACACGCGCGCTGTATGAAACCGTCGATGGGCTGCTGCTGCCCGGCGGCGGCGATGTTGATCCGCAGTTTTACGGCGCGGAACGGCATGGCGCGACGCAAACGCCCGACCTGAGCCGTGACGTACTGGAGCTGAAACTGGTGCGCTGGGCGGTGGACGACGATCTGCCGCTGCTGGGCATTTGTCGTGGCAATCAGGTGGTCAATGTGGCGCTGGGGGGCACGCTCACGCAGGACATCCCCTCAGAAGTACAAACACCTATCAAGCACGACATGCCCAATCGCCCGCTGGAGCGTGTGCTGCGGGCGCATGAGGTGCAGGTGCAGCCCGAAAGCCACCTGGCGCGCATCTTGCAGGGCACGCGCTTTCCCGTCAACAGCCTGCATCATCAGGCCATCCAGCAGCCGGCGCCGGGCGTGAACGTCACCGCGCATGCCGACGATGGCGTGATCGAAGCGTTGGAAGTGCCCAACAAGCGTTTTGCTGTCAGCGTGCAGTGGCATCCCGAAGACCTGTATCTGGACGATTCGGCCATGCAGCGCTTGTTCCAGGCCTTTATCGAAGCCGCGCGCCAGCAGCACTGGGAGCGTGTTTTTGGACGGGTTGACGAAAGAACCGCCTGAGAAAAACAGCAGCCAGGGGCCCGGGCCCCTGGCTGCCTCTTACATCGGCGTAATGGATTCGGGCGTCGGCGGCCTGTCGGTCCTGCGCGAAATCCACCGCCTGCTGCCCGCTTATCCTACGCTGTATTTTGCCGATCAGGGGCATTTGCCCTACGGCCCGCGCCCGGCGCAAGAAATCCTGCTTTTCACCGAAAATATTGTGCGTTTTTTGCTGCAACACGGCGCGGGTATGATCGTGATCGCCTGCCACACGGCCAGCGCCCCCAGTTTGCACGTTCTGCGCGCGCAGTATCCGCGCATCCCGATTGTCGGCATTGAACCGGCGGTGAAGCCCGCCGCCGAAGCAACCCAAAGCGGTGTGATCGGCGTGCTGACAACCCAGGGCACGGCCAACGGCACGCTGTACCAGAGCGTGCTCGAACGCTTCGCCAAAAATGTGCGCGTGATGACGTATATCGCGCCGGAACTGGTGACGATGGTGGAGGAGCAGACGCAGCATACGGCGCAGGGACGCGCGCTCTTGCGCCGCGCGGTGCAGCCGATGCTGGAGGCCGGCGCTGACCAGATCGCGCTGGCCTGCACGCATTTTCCGTTTCTCGTGGACGAACTGCAAGCGATCGTGGGGCCGGGCGTGCGCCTGATCGACCCCGGCCCGGCGGTGGCGCGGCAGACCGCGCGTGTGCTGCCCGCCGCGCTGCGCCCCAACCCTGCGCCTAATGCTTATTACACCAGCGGCGACCCGCAGAAATTACAGCATATGCTGCGCGCGCTCATCGGCGTGGAAGCACAAGCGCAGCAGGCCTTAGTTCCGTCTAGATTGTCTTGATTGAGAGCAAAGCGGCTTATCCCACCATTGCCTGAACGAGCGCGATCAATTCTGCGCCCTGCGGCAGGTTTTCGCGCCACAAAATTTCAGGGTCCAGCGCGAAATCCGGCAGCAGGCCGGAGACCAGTTTCCCCTGCGCATTGCGCGCCAGGCGTTCGTAGCCTCCCTGCATGTTAAGCCCATTGATGAATGCCTGTTTCTGCGCTCTCTACTCACCGTTGACCTTTATTCTACAACACGCGCCTGATGTGTGCGTCAAGTGCTGGCAGGCGGCGATGTAGGCGGCGGCGGTGTTGATGGCACAGGCGTGGCGGCAGCAGCGTTTTTACTGTCGAAGGGCAGCACACGCCGCGCTTCATGCGGCGGGGTGATCGGCAGCAGCACATAAAAGGTGGCGCCGGGAGGGGATTTCATATCGTGGCCGGGACTTTCTGCCCAGATTTTGCCGCCGTGTCCTTCGACCACGCCGCGCGCAATCGTCAACCCCAGCCCCGGCCCCGCGCCCATAAATTTGTACGTGCCGGTAGAATGCAGGCCGGGATCGTAGGCGCGGAAAAATTTCTTGAAGATCAGTTCGAGATTCTCTTTGGCGATACCGACGCCGCTGTCTTTGATCGTCACGAGGATGTGTTCGGGGTCGCCGGGCATCTCCGGCGCTTTGAGTTCCGCCTGAATATCAATGCGCCCGCCGTCGGGCGTGAATTTGATGGCGTTGACGATGATGTTGCGGAAAGCCTGCACAAGGCGCTGCAAATCGGCCTGGATATGCGGCAGTCCGCGCAGCCCACGCGCTGAAAGCGTCAGTTTGCGCTGTTTGATGGCGTCGGTCAGCGGGTCGATCGCCATGCGCAGCACGGTTTCTGCCGTTGTCTGGGCGAAACGTAAGTCCATGGCGTTCACGTCTAACTGGCTGACATCCAGCATGGCGGCGATCAATTCTTCCATGCGTTCGGTGGCTTTGCGCAGGTTGTTTATCAGCCCTGTTGTCTGATCCTGATTCAGCATGCCCTGCTGGTTGAGCGCGTCCATGATGTCGGTGTAGCCGCGAAGCTGCGCCAGCGGCGTGCGCAGTTCGTGGCTGGCGATGGTGATGAAATCGGTTTTCACCGAATCGAGCTTTTCTAACTGGTCGTTGGCGTCTTCCAGCACGCGGTTCAGCGCGCGCATACTGGAATTCAGGTGGCGTAGATCGGCCACCAGACGTGCGTTGCGCAGCGCGACTCCCGTCTGGTGCGCCATCGCCATCATCAAGTCCAGATCGCTGGTGTTAAAAGGCGTGTCGTTGAGTTTCGGCCCACAGCACAGGATGCCGATCTGGATGCCTTCTAGAATCACCGGGGCGTAAGCGCTCATTTGCAGGCTGGCGAAAAACTGGCGCTCTTTTTCGTCCCAATCCTGGTACTGCGGCGCGAAATCGAGATCAAACTGCGTGACGGGCGCCTGCTCGCCCGCCAGGCGCTGATACAGGCGCGTGTCTTTGGTCAGCCGCCCTTTGACATCTTTCATCTCGGCGAAACCGCCGCCCTGCATGATTTTCAGTTCGACCTGATTGCCGCTGGTGTCGTTAATCAGAATGATTCCGGAACGCCGCAGCCGCATCTGCTGCGTCAGTGTGTCGGTTGCCAGCGTCACCAGTTGTTCTAGTTCGACAGCTTTGGAGACTTCCTGCGTGAATTTGCGCGTGGCCTGCGCCGGGTCGCTTTCGCCGATGCGGAACAGGCGGCCAAACAGCCATTCGACGAGCTGCCGCCCGCCGACATACAGCACCGCCGCCGAGAGCGCTAGCGCCAGCAGCACCAGCGTGGCTTCGCCCTGCCGGCCCAGCGCCGCCGCCCGCGCGAACATGCTGACGGCCAAGATCAGCGCCGCCGTCAGGACGACGATGATCCCTGTGCGCAGCACCATCGCCAGCGCCGCCCGCACGTCGAACAGGCGGTAATTCATGTGGGCGTACACCGCGCCGCTCATGCTCACCAGCAGCGTGAAAAAGCCCGCCACCACCAGCGCCGCTGTGCCGCTGATCATCATCAGTCCGGCGAAAAGCAGCACCGCGCCATTCATCACCCAGAACAACGCGCGGTTGGCGACTTCGGGCAGCAGCGCGGTGTAAAAGCTGTAGAACGAAAAACCCAGCAGCATAATGCCCGCGATCGTCAGCCCAACCAGCAGAATCACGCTCAGCGGGTCGATCGCTTGCAGCGCGTTGGCAAGCCAACCGGCCTGGGCGACGATAAACTCGCGGCTGACAAACGCCGCGCTGGCCGTCGCCAGCAGCCAGATGGCCGTCAGGCCATACCAGGCTGTGCGCATACGGTGATCGGGTTTGCGGCGCGTGATATCGCTGATGGCGTAGCTGCCAAAGGCGCTGATCGTCGTGACCAGCGCCAGCGCCAGTAAAAAGCTGCGCCCGACATTGCTGCCCAGAATCAAATCAGCGGGCAGCAGATAGGCAGCGGCTGTCGCGCCTGCGATCGCCAGGGTGGCGATCAAGCGCCACAGGCCGAATTTGTAGCGCCGACCCAGCGCCAGCACAAAAGCCAGCAGTGCCGCGTGCGCGATCACCATCAACAGAGAAATGCCGCTGACAAAATCCATAGTGTTTGCCCGCTATTTCAGTATGTAGTATGTGCCTTTTTTCGAGCCGACTTTCAGCAGAATATTGCGTTCTACCAAATCGTTCAGGTCAAGCCGCAGCGTTTCCGCCGAGACTCCCGGACACAGCGCGCGATATTCGCGGTTGGTAATCAGGCCGTTATCGCGGATATATTGCAGCGCGCGCGCCTGGCGGTGATTGGTATTGCGCACCCATTCCGGGGGCTGCTGCTGCTGGCGCGCGTTGAACAGCGTCACCGCGAAGCTGTAGGGGCGCGCGTCGAAATCTGGCGGCTTGTGCCCGGCCTGCGCCATGACTTCCATCATGCGATCGATGCCCAGCCCCAGTTCTTCGATATAGCCCCACTGGAACAGGCCGTTGACCAGACGCGGGTTGCGGCTGAAATGCTCATCGACGATATTTTCCACGGTGATGAAGCCCGGCAGCCCACCGGGCGAAATGACTTCCAGCCGATCTGAATACATGCGAATCTCGATGCGCCGCCCTTTGAGGCGGTAATCGCGGTGGCTGACAGCATTGACGATGGCTTCGCGCACGGCGAACGGCGGATACTCCATCTTTTCTTCGCGTTCCAGCCCTTTGACTACGGCGCTGATCGCCATCTCGCTCCAGATCAGATTCCAGGCGGCTTCGATCAAACGAGGGGTAGGGCCGGTGATTTCTTCGCGGCGCGAATACCCCGCCAGCCCGTTTTCGCCGCGCGGCGTGGTGCCGACGAACTTGGCGAAGACCACGCTGCTCTGCGGCAGCCAGTGCTGCGGGTACTCGGTGAACAGCAGCACGCCGCTGACGGTGGCTTTGCCGTCGGCGTTGATCGCGCCGATTTCGCGCAGCAGGTCATCGATTTTGCCGTTATAGGGGCGTTTGGTGCGTTCGGCGCGTTTTGCCAGATACTCGTCCAGCATCTTGCGGCTGAAGTCGTCTTTGGTCACGCCAGAAACGATTTCCGATTCGTAGTCACCGGTGCTTTTGGCGCTCGCCAGCCGCAGAATCTCCTGCCCGCCGAGCGGACGATTCCTGACACCGCTGCGGATGAGTACGCGGCCATCGCTCAGCGCGTGCAGTTCCACGCTGCGCGGCACGCGCAGGGCGTACACTGCGCCGCCTTCGTCCAGTTCGACGCGCTCCCAACTGCCAACGACGACCGGCGGGTTGCACAGCGCTTCGACCTCTTTCAAGGCATTGTTCAGGGCGCTGACCTCCGGTTCGCTGGCGAGGGGTTCGCCTTCGTCGTTGAGGCCGATGATGAGCGTGCCGCCTTCGGTGTTGGCGAAGCCGATGAGCGTTTCGGCCAGCGTGGCAGGCTCGGCTTTTTCTAAAAACGCCAGCCGAGGCCCTGGGCCGGTCTTGAGGAGGTCTGGGTTCAGCATAGGCGAATCATGAATACACACGGCGAGAATGCAGCCTATTTTAACACACAACCTGACGGCAAGCCGTAAACTGCTGGTGGGTTTTGCCGGATGGGCTTTTTGTGATGGTTGTACGCTATACTACACCTATGCGACTCAAACGACTGCTCAACTTCGCTGGCGATCGACTCCACACCCTGCCGCTGCTGGTCATGTACCTGACCGATGGCTGCAACAGCCGCTGCGTCACCTGCGACATCTGGCGCAATCCACGCCGTAATATGCGCCTGGAATTGGTCGAGGAACTGGCGGCGGCGTTCGAGGAACTGCAAATACGCTGGGTGCTGCTCAGCGGCGGCGAGGCCATGCAGCATCCGCACTGGCCGCAGATCGCGCAGCGGCTGCGCGCGGCGGGGGCGCATGTCATGCTGCTGACCAACGGCCTGCTGCTGCGCAAGCAGATCGACGCGGTGCGCGACAGCGTGCACGAAGTGATCGTCAGCCTCGACGGGGGCACAGCGGCTACGTATCAGGCGATTCGCGGCGTCGATGCTTTCGATCTGGTGTTGGAGGGCGTCCGCGCTGTGCGCGCGGCAGGGCTGCCCGTGACCACACGCACGACAGTGCAGCGCGCCAACTTCCGCGAAATCCCGCAGATCATCGACGCCGGACTGGCCGCCGATGTCAGTGCACTGAGTTTTCTGGCGGTCGATGTGAGCAGTGAATTTGCCTTCGGCCAGCGCCCAGGGGCAGGGGAGCAGGCAGCGAATCAGACGCAGCGTTTGGATATTCCCATCGTCAATAACGGCGCCTCGCAAATGCTGACGCCGGGCGAGGTGGACGAACTGGCGCGCCTGATTGATGAGGTGGAACAACGTTACGCGGGCGCGTTCGCTGCCGGGCGCATCGCCGAATCGCCGGAGAAGCTGCGGCGCATTCTGGTGAGCTACTTCCGCGCGCTGACGGGGCAGGGGGCTTTGGTAGCGCCGCGCTGCAACGCCCCGCACTTCAGCACGGTGATCGAAGTGGATGGCACGCTGCGCCCGTGTTATTTTTTGCCTGCTTATGGCAAATTCAGATCGGGCGATACGCTGGCCGGCGCGCTGAACGTACCCGCCGCCGTCGCGCTGCGCCAGGCTTACCGCACGGGGCAGCGCCCGGAGTGCGCCCGCTGCGTCTGCCCGCTGTATAAGAGTCCGAGAGCGCTGCTGGAGATGTGATGCTTACTGATTTCTTACGCCGTCTGCTGCCGTTTCGTCCGCCCAAGCGCGAGCTGCACACGCTTTCCAGCCTCGACGCCTATGCCTTGTGGGCGCGCGCGTATCCGCCGAACGCGCACAACGCGCTGATGCAGGTCGAAGAACGCGCCATGCTCAGCTTGCTGCTGCCGCTGACGGGCAAAACTGTGCTCGATCTGGCCTGCGGCACAGGGCGTTACAGTCTGCTGGCGTGGGATCGCGGTGCCAAAACCGTGATCGGGCTGGACAACAGCCCAGCGATGCTGCGCGCCAATTCGCTCTCGCATAAGGCGCTGGCGCGTCTCACGGCGCTGCCGCTGCCCGCCGAATCGCTGGATGTTGTCATCTGTGGGCTGGCGCTGGGGCACGAAAAACAATTGGACAAGGCCGTAGCCGAGATCGGGCGTGTGCTGCGCAAAAACGCTTACGCGCTTGTCAGCGATTTTCACCCGTTCATGTTCCTGAGCGGCGCGCGCCGCACTTTCGAAGCGCCCGGCGGCCAGACCTACGCTGTCGAGCATTATGCGCATCTGTACGCCGATTATCACCGCGCGGCGTGGGCGGCGGGGCTGATTATCGAGCAGGTGGTCGAGCCGCATCTGGATGTGACGCCGGAAACAGGCACGGCGAACGCCAGCGCGACCGAAGCGCCGGTGGTCATCGTCTACCGCTTCTTTAAGCCGTAGGGCGCTTCAACAGCATATAACCGCCGACCAGCAGCGCGATCACCGCCGGCGGCAGACACAGCGCCAGAATCAGGCGTGGCAGATTCGCCATGCCCATCTGCCCAAAGACCGCCCACAGCAGTAAAAACAGGCCGATGCCCAGCACGGCCAGCATCAAACCGATCAGCATCGTGCGCGAAAGCGTCTTTTGATTCATACGCACTCCATCATTTGGCAACACGGCTGTGATTGTACTGAAGGCGCGGGCGCTGCGGAAGGTTAGCTGACGGCGGGCTTTTGATTCTTGAGGAAGTCGATCAGGCGCAGCACATTTTTCTCCTGGCGTGTCGGGCCGCTTTCCGGCTCGATGATGATAATCACCTGGTCGGGCGTGCCTTCGCGCGGGGCGGGTTGATAGTCGGCGGGCAGCGGCGTCAGCCGCACGCGCGGCACTTCCAGCGTTTTGCGCGCCGGGGGGATATAAGGCTGCGCGGGGATGGGGCGTGTTGTCAGCAAATGCGCTTCGACCAGTGCTTCAGCAGCGGCGCGGCGCACCAAGCGATAATCTTGCAGGCTGCGCATCTGGCGCGCAATTGTCAGCATGGCGACCAGACTCAGCAGCGCCGAGAAAAATCCCGCCGCGCCGGTCAGGTATAAGATGACCTCCGCCGTGCTGTTGTCCATGCGCGCCTCTATACAATTTCTAAACATTGATTTTAGTGCATGGGCCTGTGACAAAGCCATTATAGGTCAGTCGTAATGTCGTTTGCGTTATGTTTGTCCCGATTCGCGCGCTGCCGCAACCGCCGTCCCCCGCGTGACGTACAATAAGATGTGGAGGACAGCGTATCATCTCGAAAGGGACGCCGATGAAACGCAAACCGATTCCTGATCCGCTGGTTGAACAGGTGGAAGCCGAACTTTTGGAGGGGGAGGAGCTGCTCTGGGTGGGGCAGCCTGGCGCGGGCGCGGTCTGGCAGAGCGCCAGCAGATTGGCCGCCAGAGCGCTGGTCGTCGGCTTCTTTGCGGCCATCGCTATAGCGTTCTGGAGTATATGGAGCAGCAGCGCTGTGGTCACGGGCGCAAACATCGTTTGGCCGATCCTGATGATGATCGTCATCGTATTGGTGCTGGCGGGCGTGATGGTTGTGCGCGGTATGCGCGAGAGCCGCGACACGGTTTACGCGATCACCGATCGGCGCGCGATCATTTTCAACAACAAAGGCGCCGTGCGTTCGTTCGGCGCGCAGGACATTGAGTTTATCGAACGACAGATGCGCGGCGTGGATCGCGGCGACATCATCTTCAAGCGTGAATCGCGCCCGCGCGTCGATTATTACGGCGACGGCGCATACGGCTCGCACCTTTACGAAACGCCTGTTGGCTTTTTGGGTATCGACAACCCGCGCGAAGTCGAAGCGCTGATGCTGCGCACCTTCCGCCCGCGGGATTATGATCTGTATGTCGAAAAGCCGAAATTGGTCGCCAGAGAAGCCGAAGGCGACGAGGTGATCGACGCCCCCGAAAGCGATGCGGCGCAAAACGATGCGGCGCAGCGGCTCAGGCGGCGTTAAGAATCGCGCACGGGCAAAGCAGGGTCGGGTGACTGCCCGTCAGCTTGTCGAACATCTGCTGGCGCAGCGCTAATGTCGGTTGCAGCGGCGGTAGGTGTTCTTGCGCAAGGCTGTTCATGAGCCTGTCGAGAATCAGAAAAGCCGACGCACACTCGAAGCCTATGCGCTGGTCGCTAAAATCAACATCTGTTATCTGGTGGGCAAATCGGGCGGCGACATGCGCAATTTCCGCGTGATTCGCTTTCATAAGGTGCGCCTGCTGGATGCCGAGGGCTGGCGCAGGCTGCGGATCAGCCAACAAAATGAGGGCACGGCCTCCCGCGCCCTCACAGAAAATGACGGTCAGTGGGCGCTATCCCTGCTGCTTTTGGATTTTGGCCCATTCATCCTTGAGCGATACGGTGCGGTTAAAAACCATTTTCTCGGCTGTCGAATCGGGATCAACACAGAAATAGCCGACGCGCTCGAACTGATAGCGCGTGCCAGCAGCAGCCCCTGCCAGGCTCGGCTCGACATAAGCTGTCGGCAGTACTTCCAGCGATTTGGGATTGAGCAGCGCGGTGAAATCGCGTCCGTCTTCGTCTTCGCTGGGGTTCGCCACGCTCAACAGGTAGTCGTACAGCCGCACTTCGGCCTGCTGGGCGTGCTGCGCCGAGACCCAGTGAATCGTGGCTTTGACCTTGCGGCCATCGGGGGCGTCACCCCCTTTGGTGGCTGGGTCATAGGTGCAGCGCAGTTCGACGATATTGCCATCAGCGTCTTTGATGACTTCTTCGCACTTGATGAAATAGGCGTAGCGCAGCCGCACTTCGCGTCCCGGCGCGAGACGATAGAATTTGTTGGGCGGGTTTTCCATGAAGTCGTCCTGCTCGATGTACAGCACGCGCCCAAACGGCACCTGGCGCGTGCCGGCCTGCGGGTCTTCCGGGTTGTTGACCGCTTCCAGTTCTTCGATCTGCCCTTCGGGGTAGTTGGTGATGACGACTTTCAGCGGCTTGAGCACGGCCATGACGCGCAGCGCGCGTTTGTTCAGATCCTGGCGCACACAGTATTCCAGCATTTGCATGTCTACAGTGCTGTTGCTTTTGGCGACGCCGATGAGGTCGGCGAAGGCGCGAATCGCCTCCGGTGTATAGCCGCGCCGCCGCAGGCCGGAGATCGTCGGCATCCGCGGGTCATCCCAGCCGCGCACATGCCCTTCCTGCACCAGCCGGATTAGCTTACGCTTGCTCAACACGGTGTAGGTCAGGTTCAGCCGCGCGAATTCGATCTGCTGCGGCGCATAAATGCCCAACGTCTGGATAAACCAATCATAGAGCGGACGATGATCTTCGAACTCCAGCGTGCAAATCGAGTGCGTGATGCCTTCCAGCGAGTCGCTTTGCCCGTGCGCGTAATCGTACATCGGGTAGATGCACCACTTATTGCCGGTGCGGTGATGTTCGGCGTGCAGAATGCGGTACAGCACGGGGTCGCGCAGGTTCAGGTTGGGCGAGGCCATGTCGATTTTTGCGCGCAGCACGCACGCACCATCGGCCAACACGCCCGAACGCATTTGTTCGAACAGCGCCAGATTTTCTTCGATGGTGCGGTTACGGTAAGGGCTGTCTTTGCCGGGCTGCGTCAGCGTGCCGCGATGCTCGCGGATTTCGTCGGCGGTCAAATGATCGACGTAGGCTTTGCCCAATTTGATCAACTGCACCGCCCATTCATACAGTTGGTCGAAGTAATCGGAGGCGTAAAACAGGCGATCTTCCCAATCGAAGCCCAGCCAGCGCACGCTGTCGATAATCGAATCGACGTATTCCTGCTCCTCTTTGGTTGGGTTGGTGTCGTCAAAGCGCAGATTGCACTTGCCGCCGTAGTCCTGCGCCAACCCAAAATTGAGGCAGATCGACTTGGCGTGACCAATGTGCAGGTAGCCGTTGGGTTCGGGTGGGAAACGGGTATGCACACGCCCGCCGAAGCGTCCGCTATTGTTGTGTTCGTCAATAATTTCGCGAATAAAGTTGGTGCGCGGGGCAGCGCTGTTGGTGAGCGCTTGTGCTGAAGTCTCGGTCATGATCTTAGCTTATTCCTCCACGATATGCGCTGTTTAGTATAGTGAGGAGTGCCGCGCGCTGTCAAAGTGTAACCTGTCACATTGGCGTGCGTTTGTGGGTTATTCCGCCGCTGCGTTAGAACATAAATTCAGTGCAATAAGGATTTGACCGACGAGATACGCAGTGTGAACCGCCGCGAAGGGTTTAGACCACAAACGAAAATCGGCGGAGATGTCTCCGCCGATCCTCATCCAGAATGTTCGAACTGGATCCAAGTGAGCTGGGGGACCTGGACTCGAACCAAGATCGACGGGGCCAGAACCCGTTGTTCTGCCATTGAACTATCCCCCAATGTGGGGGTCATTCTAGCATGGGGCAGGGGGCTTTGCAAGGCTGTTGTGCCGTAAGTTCTGTAACTTGTGCCTGTGTTCTTTTCCTCCAGAACGCCCCTATCGCTGAATAGCTGCCGGGATGGATCATGGAATCCTCACACGCCACCAGACAGCAGGCCAATAAGTCCCCCAGACAGGGAGAAGTTGGTCAAAATTCGTACATACCTTACCGACGAGGTAAGGGTAAGCGCGCTGTAGAAGCGGCGCCGCTTGAACGGCAGCAGAGCGTCATAAATCGGCTTTTGGGGATTCAGGCCGCCAGCGTTTTGAGGCTTTCCAGCGCCAGCCGCAGCCGCCGCAGCGTTTCCGCCTGCCCGACAATTTCCATCGTCTCGAACAAGGGCGGTGATACTTGCTGACCGCTGACGGCGGTGCGCAGCACGCCGAACAACTGGCTGTTGTTCAGTCCCAGCGTTTCGGTCAGCTTTTCGACCGCCGCGTGTGTCGTCTCGCGTCCGAAATCCCTGAGCGTTTCCAGCACGCTGATGGATTGTTCCAGCGCCAGCCGCGTGCTGGCTGCATCCATCTTTTTTTGCGGCAGTTTGTCCGGCGCGGCGGGGATAAATTCCGCGCGGAAGAAAAAGCCCGCCATCGCCACGACTTCGTTGAGCGTTTTCAGGCGTGTCTGCACAATCGGCGTCACCTGTTGCAGCAGCGTTTCATCCACGCTGAAACCGGCTTTTTCCAGCACCGGTCGCAGGCGGCGCGCCAGTTCATCCAGCGGCAGCGCGCGCAGATGTTCGCCGTTCAGCCAATCCAGCTTTTCGGTCGGGAAAGCGCTGTTGGCCGGGTTGATGCGCGCCAGATCGAAGCGCTCAACCGCTTCGGCCATCGTGAAAAGCTCGCGTTCTTCGCCGAAATTCCAGCCGATATTCGCCAGGAAATTATCCAGCGCTTCTGGCAGATAGCCGGCATTGATGTAATCATGTACCATCACCGGGATGATGTTGCCGTATTTATCTTTGGGTGGGTTGCGCTTGCTCATTTTGCCTTTGCCGTTGGGGTTGAGCATCACCGGCAGGTGTACGTAGACCGGAATCTCCCAGCCGAAGGCCAGCCACAATTGCATGTGCAGCGCCGCCGAAGGCAGCCATTCGTTGGCGCGCATAACATGCGAAATCTGCATGAAATGATCGTCCACGACATGCGCCAGATGATAAGTCGGGAAGCCGTCGGATTTCAGCAGCACGGCATCCTGCTGCGTCTGGTTTTCGAAGACTACATCGCCGCGCAGCACATCCTGCACCACGGTCTGACCGTCCAGCGGCATTTTCATGCGAATCACGGGTTTGAGCCCCTGCGCCTCTTTTTCCGCGACTTCGGCCGGTGTCAGGCGGCGGCAGAAGCGGTCATAACCCGGCAGTTCTTTGCGCGCCTCTTTGTCTTTATTGACCTGTGCCAGGCGTTCGGTCGTGCAAAAGCATTTGTAGGCCTTGCCATTGTCTACCAACCACTGCGCCCACTGCTGGTACAGCGCCAGGCGTTCCGACTGCACATACGGCCCAAAAGCGCCGCCCACATCCGGCCCTTCGTCCCAATGCAGGCCGGCCCAGCGCAGCGCCTCGGTCAGGGTGGCCAGCGCGGTCGGGTCATAGCGTTTCTGGTCGGTGTCTTCGATGCGCAGGACAAACGCGCCGTTATGTTTGCGCGCGTACAGCCAGTTAAACAGGGCAGTGCGCAGCCCGCCGATATGCAGCGAACCTGTGGGACTGGGCGCAAAACGCACCCGTACCGGATTAGCCACAGAACAACATCCTTTGGTGACAGGGTAGATGAGTTTATTATACGGAAAACGCACGCCGAATCTACGCCGGGTGCGCGGGCGTTATGTCAGCCGCCGCCGGCGCACGATCACGCTCTGCACCAGGCCGATTCCGGCCAGCGTCGAAAGCAGCGAGGTGCCGCCGGAACTGATAAACGGCAGCGTCAAACCCGTCACGGGCAGTAGGCGCAAGTTCATGCCGATCGACACGACGGTCTGGAAGAAGATAAACGAGGCCACACCGTAGCAGATCATGCTCCCCAGCGGATCGGCTGCCGAACGGGCCGCTATGGCGACACGCCACAGCACCCCGCCGATCAGCACGATCACCACCGCGCCGCCCACGAAGCCGAATTCCTCCGCGATCACCGCGAAGATGAAATCGGTGTGGCGCACGCGCAAAAAGCGCAGTTGGCTCTGTGGCCCCTGCGCGTAACCGCGCCCGATCCAGCCGCCGTTGCCGATGGTGATCTGCGCCTGCAAAATGTTGTAATATGAGGGGTCATCCGGCGAAAGCGCGATGAACGAAGTGATGCGTTCGCGCTGGTACAATTCCATACGATCCCACAGAATGGGCAGCGCTAGCAGACCCATCAGCACGAACAGGCCGAGATGCTTCAGGCGCAGCCCCGCGCCCCAGATCATGGTGAACCACAGCACGAGAAATACGATCGCCATGCCCAGATCGGGCTGCACGAAAATCAGCAGCGTAGGCACCGCCAGATGCACAAGCGATTTGACGATAGTCGAAAGCTTGTCGAGCTGCTGGTAATTCTGCGCGAAAAAGACCCCCAGCGTGATAATGATGATGATTTTGGCGATTTCTGCCGGCTGGATACGGATGCCGAAGTTAATCCAACTGCGCGCGCCGCCATCCCCTTCCACGCCGAAAAGCAGCACCAGCAGCAGCAAAAAAACCATCGCCAGATACAACCAGTTGTGCACGCCGCCCAGCAGACGATAATCGACCGCTGCCAGCACAAACACCAACACAATGCCGATCAGCGCGTAATTGATCTGGTCAGGCAGACGGCGGATCAGTTCGGGGTCGATCGCGCCCAAGGTCGCGCTGCGAATCATCAGAATGCCGATGATAATCAGCAGAACAGTAAACAGGAACAGGAGATAGTCGAACTGACGCCAGAAACCGGAAGACTGCTTCATCACTTCTCTTATTGTCTAGCTTCATCCCGTGTTGATTATAGACCAACGCCGCCGCGAAATGAAGGCGTTCTAATCGTCGCGCTGCTCGTCGGCTTCGGGCCGGCTAGCGCCAGAGGCTGCATCGCGTTTGGGCACCGTTTCATCCAGCGATGACAGTATTTCCGGGTCGTCGCGCTCGATACCTTCCACTGCTTTGGTGAACGGCACTTCCGCCACCAGCACGCTGCCGCGCTGGTTGCCCTGCTGCAAGGCAATATCGACGTGATCGTCGTCCACATTGACGTACTTAGAGATCACCGCGAGAATCTCGCGCTTCATCTCCTCCATGCGTTCGGGCGAGAGATTGATGCGGTCATGGACAAGAATAAACTGCAAGCGCTGTTTGGCGGTGGCGCCGCTGCCCTTGCCTCGGCCTAATAAGCGGTCTAGGAACCCGGACATCGAGGCCTCCTTCACTGGGAGTCACTGCCGACCAGAAAGCGAACAAAGCGCTGCAAGATATTGCCGCCGCCATCCAGGGGGGTGATTGGCACTTCTTCGCCGTTCAGCCGCCGCGCGATATTGCGGAAGGCCGCGCCCGCGCGCGAATTTTCGTTGAGACTCACCGGCACGCCGCTGTTGGAGGCCGGGATCACATTTTCGTCCTCCGGCACGATGCCGATGATCTTGATCGCCAGAATATCGACCACGTCATCCGGCGACAGCATTTCGCCGCGCCGTACCATATCGGCCTTCACGCGGTTCAAAATCAATTGTCCCGGCCCTTTGTTTTCCGCTTCGATCAGGCCGATGATGCGGTCAGCGTCGCGCACCGCCGAGACTTCCGGGTTGGTGACGATCAGCACCATGTCGGCCGGCGCGATGGCGTTGCGGAAGCCGCGTTCAATCCCCGCCGGACAGTCGATCAGGATAAAGTCGAATTCTTCGCGCAGTTGGTCGGTCAACTGCACCATATCGGCGGGCGTCACCGCCGTTTTGTCGCGCGTTTGCGCCGCCGGAATCAGATACAGGTCGGGGAACGCTTTATGCTTGATAAGCGCCTGGCGCAGCTTGCAGCGGCCTTCGATAATATCGACCAGATCGTAGACGATGCGGTTTTCCAGCCCCATTACCACGTCCAGATTGCGCAGCCCGATGTCGGCGTCGATCAGCACCACTTTTTTGCCCAGCCGCGCCAGCGCCACCCCCAGATTGGCCGTCGTGGTGGTTTTGCCCACGCCGCCTTTGCCCGACGTGATCGTGACCACTTTGCTCTTTTTGCCGTGCGCGTTGTGCTGCGCCGGGCCGGGCAGTGTTGTTGGTCGCGCGGGTGGTTTGGCTGTCGGTCTTCCGGCTTCCCCCATAGTCCTTCCCCTCACTGACTCCAGGCTTCGACCACAATTTGATGATCGCGAATCGAGGCGATTTCCGGTTTCGGTTTGCGCCGCTTGTCTTCCGGCGAGGTCACAATGTAGTTGGCGATGCGTAACTGCGTCGGCATCATATCCAGCGCGCAGACAATCGCGCTTTCGTCACCCTCGGCCCCCGCATGAACGTTGCCGCGCAGCCGTCCCCACACGATCACATCGCCGACTGCCACAATTTCTGCGCCGGGATTCACGTCCCCCAAGACCACGACGTGCCCGTCGCTGTGGACGGTGCGCCCGGAACGCAGTGTGCGCCGGATCAGAATCCCCACCGTGCCGCCTTCTTCCGGGTTAATCGGCGCGCTTTCCTGTTCGACCCCGCGCGCCGCCACCGCGCTGGTAGTGGCCGTATGCAGATCCAGGGCTTCCGCTGCGCTGAGCGTTGTGTCGCTGTCGCTGTGTACGCCCCACAGCACCAGATTACGGCGTTCCAGCAGCGCTTTCAGGGAAGTCAATTCGTGCTTGGGCACCGGGCGCGTGCTTAGGTCGACGGTAATGCGTGCCCCGCTGAAAAACGCGCTCTGCTCGTCAATCCGCGCCGCCAGATCACTCAGCACGCTTTGCCATTCGTCGCTGGGACTCAGGGTAATCAATAATCCGTCTTTCATGCCCTTGATCGAGAATGACATCGTCTTTGCGCCTTAAAAAATCCCTTGTTCTATCTTATCCATTTTCGAAAGATGCGCTACCCGACAGCTTGCAGCAGCAGCGCCAGCGGCAGCAGCATAAAGGCTGCCGGCGCGACCCAGCGGGCGCGCGGCTGTCCGAACGCTTTTTGCAGCCATTCGCCGAAGCTGTACACGGCATAAGTCATCCACAGCGCCTGGATCATCAGCAGCGGCAGCAGCAGTACGGCCTTGTCTTCTCCCACGTACACCAGCCCGAACAGCACGTAGGCGGCGTAAGCTACCATTGTAACTACCCCCAGCGGCGGATACCAGCGCGCCAGCCGCGCCAGCCCTAATACCCCTAGCAGCACACCGATCGGTGTGAACTGCGCGACGATCAACTGAATCAGCATGATCCAGCGTTCGGCTGCGCGCCAACCGTCCAGCAGCAGAAGGGGCGCGCGGGTGTTACTGCCTGTGCCGGGGAAAAACCAACCGAAAACCGCCAGCGCGATCGCCAGCGCCCAGAAGCCCCAATACCACAGCGGGATTTTGCTGCGCGCCAGCAGCAGTCCCAGCACAATCGCCGGCGCGAACAGCAGAAACAGCGGCTCATTGATGACGCCGATGCTGAAGACCAGCAGCAGCCCCATCGTATGAATGTCGTCCAGCGGGGCAGGGGGTGCTTCGCCCGGACGCGGATTGCTGCGCAGCAGCCCGTCCATCAGCGCCAGCAGCACCAGCGCCGCGCATAACGTTGTGATGCGCAGGCTGTTGTAGTACGTGAAGTCGCGCCAGAAGATCACGGTTCCGGCCAGCAGCGCGATTTCCACCGCCAGCAGCGCGCGCCCGCCGAAGCGCCGTGCCAGCAGCGCGCAGCCTACTGTCAACCCCAACACCAGCGCCATAATCGGCGCGCCCGACGGCGGCCCGCCCGTCTGTGACCAGAACGCAGGGGTAAAGGCCAGCGCCAGCCCGCCGCTGACCGCCAGCCACGCCCCCAGCCGCCGCAGCGTCAGTGTCATGGCCGCGATCACCAGCGCCAGCCCGGCGGCGCGGATAAAGGGGGTCGCGCCGATCAGCGTAAACAGCGCCAGTGTGACAGCGCCGCTGATAACGGCAGGCAGCAGATACATCGCGAGTGAGCGAAAGTCTGATTTTTGCATTATGGACTCGGACGACAGACCGGATTGCCGCGCGCGTCCTGAATGCGGCAGTAGGCTTCTAAAGTTTCGACGGCCACCGGCAGCGCGTTGCGCGAGCCTTCGTTGCCGTTGTAGATAAAGGCGATGACGATGATTTGCGGATTTTCATACGGCGCGTAGGCGGTGAACCAGGCGTGCGCCGGCCACGCCCCAAAGCGGCATAACCCCAGCGGACGCGCGATGTTATCGCAGTATTCCGCTGTGCCTGTTTTGCCCGCCACCGCCACATACGGCAGGTTCGCGCCGCGCGCTGTTCCGCCTTCGGCGATCACCGCCTGCCGCATCCCTTCTTCCACGATAAAGATGTTTTCGTCACCGACAAAAGCGGGCGTATAGGGCGCATTTTCGCGGGCGAAGCGCACCGGTTGGCACACGCCGCCGTTGAAATTGTAGTTCAGCGGAATATGCACGCGATACGTGCGCAGGTCTTCTACCAGTGGGTCGGGGTTGATGTCTACGGTGTTGGTGTAGTTGGTCGGGTCGCAGCGCGCGCTGTTATAGAAGGGGCTGTCCGGCTCGCACATGCACGCCAGACTGTCCGCGCCTTTCATAATCATGTCTTCGAGCAGCAGCAGCGTGATCGTCTGGTCTGCCGGGATGCCATCAATATCGACATTGCGCAGCACCTGCGGCCCGAAATCCCGCACCACGTTGCCGTCCTGGTCAATAAAAGCGTCGATAATCGTCGGCTGGTACAGCGTGCCGCCGTTGGCGATCATCGCCACCGCGTTAATCAGTTGCAGCGGCGTGACCAGCACGTACCCCTGCCCGAAGGCCGCGTTATACGTGTCGCCCGTAGACCAGTTTTCGCCGTAGTTGCGGCGTTTCCAGTCGGGGTCGGGCATGCGTCCCGCCACTTCATAGGGCAGCTCGATTCCCAGTTCCGAACCGATTCCCGAAGCTGTCGCATAGCGGAACAGGTTGGTGATGCCTAGCCCGTTGGGCCGCAGCAGGCTGGCAGAGACGCGCTCGTTGCCACCGCCCACCTGATAAAAGTACACGTCGCAGCTCCAGGCGATGGCCTCGATCATGTTGACGCGCCCATGTCCCTCCGGTATCCAGCAGACGAAGGTCTGCGCGGCAGCTTCGTCGTTCGGCGCGTAGCGGTTGGGGACTTGCAGCGTGCCGAAATCCAGCAGTTCTGACTGTGGATCAATGACATTTTCCTCCAGCACGCCCAGCGCCGTGATCACTTTCCAGATCGAACCCGGCGGATACAACCCTTTGATAGCGTTGTTCACCAGCGGGCGGATCGGGTCGGCCAGAATGTCGAGATAGTATTCGCCGTCGATGGCGCGCGCGAAACGCGAATTGTCGTAACTGGGAAAGCTGACCATCGCCAGCACTTCGCCCGTCTGTGGATTCATGGCGATCACCACGCCCGACTGGGTGATGATGCGCCCGGCTTCGGCGTTGATGAGGTTAATGCGGTTGCGCAGCGCGTCTTCTGCCGCCTGCTGCAATTCCAGATCAATCGTCAGCCGCACATTCACGCCCGCGACAGGCGCGACTTCGCGGAAGCGGCGGATTTCCGCGCCCGCTACGTCTACTTCGCGCAGAATCGAGCCGCGCTGCCCGGCCAATTCGGTTTCCAGAAAGGCTTCCACACCTTCGTAGCCGATGCGGTCAAACGCCGGGTTATAGCCTTGCGCGATCAGCGTTTCGGCTTCTTCTTCCGGGATCGGCCCCATGTAGCCGACGATGTGCGCTGTCAACGCGCCGCTCGGATACTCGCGCACCGACGCCAGATCGACGTTGACGCCGGGCAGCGTTTGCCGCTCTTCCAGAATTTGCAGCTCCACCCGGTATTCAATATCCTGCGCGATAATCACCGGGCGATAGGGCGCCGTGCCTTCGCCTTCGGCCACGATCTGTTCGATGCTGCGCACAGCGCGCCCCGATGCGCGGGCAATCTCGATGGTCGGCGGCACATCCACCAGCGCCGACAAACGGTTGTAGATATCGAGCGTGGCCGTTTCGTCGAGCGGCAGCGCGGCGGGCACAATTGTCACGTTATACGCGGGTACATTGCGCGCCAGAAAGTTGCCGCTGCGGTCATAAATCGCCCCGCGCGGCGCGGGCAGCGGCAGTTCGCTCAAGCGGTTTTCGTCGGCCTGCGCCTGCCAATCCGGCCCTTCGACAATTTGCAGTTGGTACATGCGCACTGCGAACAAAATAAAGACAGCCGCCATTACACCCTGAAAAAAAGTCAGGCGCCAGCCCTGAAACGGCAGTAATTTGTTGCGCATCGTTTACCTTTTCTGGCTCATTTAGCGGGGGCAGGCATTGTCCTGCCCCGCCAGCCCTTATTTGGCAGTGAAGTACGGTTTTTCGCCGCGCGAACGGCGCTGTATGCGCCGTATGACCCAATAAATCGGCCAGATCATCACAAAATTATATATGATGGTCGGCGCGACGACATAGCTGAGATCGAACGGCAGGGCAATGGTGAACCCCGCCACGCTCAAAATGATCATAATGGCGATTTGCTGCACCGCGCTGCCCACCAGCACCAGCACCGAAAGCAGCAGAAAGCCCACGCGGTACACCTGGCGGTTCAGCCCGCTGACGACGAACACTACCAGCACCATGCCCATTGTCGAGGTGCCCAGCGGCGCGGCAGACAGCAGATCCAGCGCGATACCGCCAACGAACGCCCAGATCAGGCTTTCGTCCAGATCGGCGTTGATTGACCACGCCAGCACCATCAGAAACACCAGGTCTGGCCCGCCGCCGCCAAAGCGAATCTGCGGCACAAGCGTCGCTTGCAGCACGGCGGCCAGCGCCAGCAGCGGAAGGCTGAGGAAGCGCCCCATATTTTACTGCCCCGCTGTGGTTGGGCTGGCCGGCTCTGCTTCGAACACGGAAAGATCAACAGGCTGAAAACTGGTGATGACCAGCACAAATTCCAGCGTGTCGAAGCTTACCAGGCTGCGCACTTCCGCCTCTTGATACAGATTCGTCTGCCGCGAACTGACAACCTGGCCGATGACGATGTCTGGCGGGAAGTTGCCGCCCAGCCCGGATGTAATCACCAGATCACCTTCCTGCACCCCCGCGTTGAGCGCGATAAACTGCATCAGCAGGCTGCCGGAAAGCCGCCCGTTGACACTGCCTTCGGCGCGCGAAGTTTGCAGGCGCGCGCTCACAAAGCTGGATTGATCGGTGACGAGCAGCACGCGCGCGGCGTTCGCGCTGACTTGCAGCACACGCCCGACGAGACCCTGCCCCGTGACCACTGGCATCCCGATGGCGATGCCGTCGCGCGCGCCGCGATTAATGATGATGGTGCGCAAAAACGCGCTTTGATCGACGGCGATCACGTCGGCGGTGACGAATTCCTGTTCCGTCGTAGCGGTCGTATAGTCCAGGAGTTCGCTCAGGCGGCGGTAGTCGCTGGCGATTTCGCGCAGTTCGACCAGTTCAGATTGAAACTGCGCTAACGCTTCTTCCAGTTCGGCGTTGCGCTGGCGCAGCGTTTGCAGTTCGGCGACATCGCTCACGCCGCTGACCAGACGCAGCGTCAGGTTATTGATAATGCCGCTGGCCCATTGCAGCGGCGCGGCGGTCAGCCCTTCGAGCGGGGCGAGCACGCCGGCGCTGCTCAAAAAGATCAGCCCGCCGCACAAAAACAGACTGAAGACAAGCCAGATCCAGCGGTTGGAAGTCCAGTTGCGGCGCATGAAGCCCTATCCCATACTTGATGGTTGACGCTGGGATTATAGCATATGCGCCTGTGCGCTCTCAGTGGCGGGTGCTGCCGCGTTCGGTGCCTACCAGCAGCCGACGTAGGTTGTTGTAGTCTTCCAGCACGCGCCCCGCGCCGCGCGCCACGCAGGTCAGCGGGTCTTCGGCGATATAGGCGCGGATATTCACTTCGTCGGAAACGCGCTGCGCGATGCCTTGCAGCAGCCCGCCGCCGCCCGCCAGACAAATCCCGCTTTCCATCAGATCCGCTACCAGCTCCGGCGGCGTGTCGTCCAGCGCGTCTTTGATCGTGTCCACGATGATGTTGACCGAGCCGCTGATGGCTTCGCGCATTTCGATAGAACTGACTTCTATCGCCGAAGGCAGCCCGCTCATCAGATTGCGCCCTTTTACTGTCACCGGGCGTTCCTGGGGCAGGGGGAAAGCCGAGCCGATCTGCATTTTGACTTTTTCCGCCGTTGGTTCGCCGATCAGCAGGTTATGCTTGTTGCGCATATAGCGCACGATGTCTTCGTCCATCTCGTCGCCCGCTACGCGAATCGAGCGGCTGATGACGATGCCGCCGAGCGAAAAGATGGCGACCTCCGTCGTGCCGCCGCCGATGTCCACGATCATGCTGCCGCGCGTTTCTTGCACGGGCAGCCCGGCGCCGATAGCCGCCGCGACCGGTTCTTCGATCAAATAGGCTTCGCGCGCGCCGGCCTGCATCGCCGCGTCATAGACCGCGCGTTTTTCCACTTCCGTTACGCCGCTGGGGATGCCGATCACAACACGTGGGCGCGGAATCGGCACCCATGTTTGTTCATGCGCCTTGCGGATCAGATAATCCAGCATGGCCGCCGTGATTTCGAACTCGCTGATTACACCGTCGCGCAGGGGACGCACGATCACAATATCGCGCGGGTTTTTGCTCCACATTTCTTTGGCGCGCGCGCCGACTTCAATCGGCTGTCGGGTCTTCCGCTCGACGGCCACGAACGACGGCTCGTTAATGACGATGCCTTTGCCGCGCACGTAAACTAAGGTATTGGCCGTGCCCAGGTCAATGCCAATGTCGAGCGAGAATAATCCGAAAATGTAGTCTAAAGGGCTTAGCACGCGCCCCTCCTCTTGTCGATCACCACAAGCGCCGCATTATAACATACCAACTACGCCTACAATGGTGAGCAAGCGCTTATAATTATGCTGCGGGAGGTGGTGTGTTACAAATTATTCAGGATACAATTCGCCAGCAGCAGCTATTCCCGGCGGGCAGTGTGGTCGTCGTGGCCGTTTCGGGCGGCGCGGATTCGCTGGCGCTGCTGCATGTGCTGAGAACACTCGCCGCGGCGCTAAAAATCCGCCTGCACGCTGCCACGCTCGATCACGGCCTGCGCGGGGAGGCCGGCGCCGCCGATGCGCGTTTTGTCGTCGAGCAGTGCCGTGCTTGGGGCATCCCTGTCACTGTCGAAAGCATCACGCTTGCCTCGGACGCCGACATCGAAGCGCAGGCACGGCGCGCGCGCTATGCATTTTTGGCGCGCGCAGCGCAGCAGGTGGGCGCATCCCTGGTGGCCGTCGCGCATCACGCCGACGATCAGGCCGAAACCGTGCTGCTGCGGCTGCTGCGCGGGTCGGGCACCTTCGGGCTGCGCGCCATGGCCTTTCAGGTGCCGTATGTCGATGGCGTCGTGCCGGTGACGATCGTGCGCCCGCTGCTGGCCGTCACGCGCGCGCAGATCGAAAGCTACTGCCGCGAAAACGGTCTGACGCCGCGCCACGACGCCACCAACGACGACACCGATTACACGCGCAATTATCTGCGCCACGAAATCATGCCACGCCTGCTGACGATCAACCCGCAGGCTGTCGCTGCCCTGTGCCGGTTGGCGCAGTCCGCCGCGCTCGAACAGGATTTGCTCGATTCGCTGCTGCCGGACATGGTGACAGACCGCCTGACACGCAGTGAAACGCCGCGTGTGACGATTGAACGCTCGGCTTTTGTGGCGTTGCACCCGGCATTGCAGCGGCGCTGGCTGCACGCAGCGGTGACCAGGTTGGGACACGCTGCCGATGCCTCGTATGAACGCATCGTGGCCGCTGTGCAGGTCGCGCTGACTGGGCAGGTGGGCGCGCGGGTGCAGTTCCCGCATGGCCTATGGATGCGCGTCGATTATCAGACGATTGTGCTGGAAACGGCGGCGGCGCAGCCGGAAAAATGGACGATTCTGCTGCCCGAAAACGCTGAAATCATGGTAAACATACCCGGTGACACATCGATTCCCGGCGCGGCCTGGTCGCTGCGCGCCAGCCTCTATGCGGAGCAGTATTGCGCGCGGCTGGCGCTGCCCGCGGGGGCGCGTGTGCTGCTGCGCACACGCCGGCGCGGCGAACGCTTCGCGCCGCTGGGTTTGGGCGGCCACACGCAGAAATTGAGCGAATGGCTGATCGACCACAAAGTCCCGCGCGCGCTGCGCGATAGTATCCCGCTGCTGGTTGTCAACGGGCAGGTGGCCGCCATTCTGTACGGCGCGCAGTGGCCGATTGCCGAGTCCTTCAAAGTGGGTGATAAGAGTGAGGTTACTATGTATTTCGACGTCTAATAGTACCAATGTCTCAAACGAAAGTTTGTTGATCTTAACGTTAAAGATCGGATAAAATGCGTATGATAGAATTAATTTAGAATGCAGATAAGCTGAATGGACAGTGGTGTGAACAAGCAAGATGTGCAACTGCTGGTTGTCGATGATGATCGTGACCTGTGTCACTTTATGGCATTGATCCTGAAGCAGATGGGCTATTCTGTCAGCGAGGCCTATGGCGGCGGCGATGCGCTGCAACTGCTGCGCCAGAATATCTACGATGTTGTGCTGACCGATATCATGATGCCGCAGCTTGACGGCATCAAACTGATGAAAGAAATCAAAGACATCGCGCCCGACACCGCCGTGATTCTCATCACCGGCGTGCCCAGCATCGAAACCGCCGTTGAATCGATCAAAACGGGCGCGCACAGCTACCTGATGAAGCCCTGTTCCAACGCCGAAATCTGCGCCGCCGTCGAAAGCGCCGTAAAAACGATCCGCAAGAATCGGATGGTGCAGCGTCTGGTCGATAACATTCACACCAGCGTGCTCGAACTGGGCGATCTGGCGCGCAAGATGAGCGATATTGACGCGCCAGACCCCGCCGAAGCGCCGATTGATGACGGCGGCAGCGGCGTCGTCAAATTAGGCAAAATCAATGTTTACCGCGATCGTTACCAGATGGTCTCCGCCGAGCGTAAAGTAGATCTGACGCCCACGGAATACGATGTGCTGATTTATCTGTTCAACCATCGCGAACGTATCGTGACCTGCGCGGATCTGGTGCGCTGCGCGCGCGGTTACACCGTCAGCGAAGGCGAAGCGCGCGAAGTCATACGCCCGCACATCAGCAATTTGCGCCGCAAATTTAAGCTGGTAGGGCAGGACGGCGACTCGCTGGTCAACGTGCGCGGTATTGGCTATCGGCTGGCCGACAGCTTATAGTTTCTATTATCACTGAGCTTCGGTCAATTATTATCACTAGCCCTTGCGTAAAGCGCTTAATGCATGTATGCTTGAGAAAGCATACATTGAACGTTAAATGGGCATAAAATAATGGACAATGCGAATGAGACCGCTCAAGTTTTAGTAGTGGACGACGAAGGAGCGATTCGCTACTCGGTTAGCAAAACGCTGCAACGCGTCGGCTATCAGGTCAGCGAGGCATCGAGCGGCGAAGAAGCGCTCGACATGATGAAGAACCAGGCCTACGATGTCGTGCTGACGGACATCAAGATGCCGGGCCTGACGGGCGTCGAACTCCTGCGTCAAATCAAAGAAACCGCCCCCGATTCGATTGTTATTTTGATGACGGGCTACGCCAGCCTGGGCACCGCTGTCGAAGCGCTGCGTTTGGGCGCCCACGACTACTTAATTAAACCCAGTTCCAGCCAGGATATTAAGACCAGCGTTTCGCGCGGGGTCGAGCGTGCCCGCAATCTGCGGCGGCGGCGCGCCCTGCTCGATTCGCTGCGTACCAATGTGTTTGAACTCAGCCGCGCCGATGTCGAAACGGCCAAAGCATCGTTCGACAGCGCGCCGATGGACGAAGAAGCGCCGATGGGCGCCGATCTTTCGGCAGAGCAGTCGGTGAGCAACAGTATGAAGCTGGGGCCGCTCACGGTGTTTCCGGGCCGCTACCAGATTTCCGTCGGCGACAAACCGATCGACCTGACACCTACGGAATTCGATCTGCTGCTGTACCTGGCGGCGCATCGCGGGCGTGTCGTGCCCTGCCATGAACTGGTGCGCGAAGTGCGTGGTTACGCCGTTGATGAGGCCGAAGCGCGCGAAGTGATTCGCCCGCATGTCAGCAACCTGCGCCGCAAGCTCAAACAGGCTGGACAGGACGAAGACCTGATCGTGAATGTGCGCGGCATCGGCTACCGCCTGAGCGAAAACAACGATTAGGGCGAGTGAAGACTCGTCAGGTTGTAGTGGTCAGTATGACGTCGAGAGGATAGTATGCGCTCGGCGTTTTTTGTTGTGTCGGCGCGAACCTCTGGTACAATCGCCAGCAAAACCCGACAAGAGATGGATGAGAGCGGCAGGCGCGCATATGTGCGCTGTCAGCCAATGCCTATGATTGCACGATCTATACTCGGCCTGAGTTTGCTCTGTCTGCTGCTCGCGCTTCAGCCGGCGCAGGCGCAGCGCTTTTGCGGCGAAACCGCGGGGCGTGTGGAAACCCGCAGCTACACCAGCGCGCTGATCGCGCAGGAAATGCGCTATTCGGTCTACCTGCCGCCGTGCTACGACACCTCCGGCCTGACCTATCCGGTAGTGTATCTGATGCATGGCTCGGCCAGCGACAACACACACTGGTTGAATCTGGGGCTGGCGCAGGTGCTGGATCGCGGCATTTTGCAGTATGTGCTGCCGCCGATGATCGTCGTGCTGCCCTATGGCGACTGGATCGCCAACGAAAACTGGTTCAACGATGCCTCGTGGGCCAACATTTTTCTGAACGAACTGCTGCCCGATGCCGAAGCGCAGTATCGCATCAGCGCGCGTGCGCTGACCCGCGCCATCGGCGGTATCTCGCGCGGGGGCTTCTGGGCGTATCACATCGCGCTGCGTCATCCCGACCTGTTCAGCGCCGTCGGCGGGCACAGCGCCTTTTTCGACGAATTCCACGCGCCGCCGGAACAGAATCCGCTGGATTTAGCGCTGACGGCGCCGGGAATCGAGGCGCTGCGGCTGTGGCTGGATCGCGGGCGCGACGATTACGCACAGGTCAACCTTGACCTGATGGACAGCCGGCTGACACAGCGTGGGCTGGCGCATACCTACACCGTTTATCCCGAAGGCCAGCACGAGGACGCTTACTGGGCGGCGCATGTGGCCGAGTATATGCAGTTTTATGCCGCGCAGTGGCCGCTGCCCGCGCCGGAGAACGATGAACCGTCACAGGCGCGCTTTTTGCTCGTCCCGGCGGTGGCTTTTCCCAGTTTGCACTACAGTATCGACAGCGCGGCGCTGCGCAGTGTCGCGGGCGGCGCTTATGACCCGAATCTGATTCTGGGCTTTACCGCGTGGACAGCCCTGCAAAACGTGGCCATTGCTATCAGCCCCGATACGCGCGTGGTGATGGATGACGAACTGCTGGATGCGCTGTGGCGCGAACGCACGGCCTACACGCTGCTGCCGTTCGATGATCTGACAACGCGCTTTCGGATGCTGCGGGTTGATGAAATGCTGCCGATAGACCATGATCTGGCAGTGTATCCTTTTGCATGGCAGAGCGCCGCGCCCAACTATGACCCCGCGCGCCTCACACGCATCCTGCTTTCCGGCGTAACGGCGCTGGCACGCAACACGCTCACCGCGCTTGACCAGAACGGCCTCGCCTGGGCGGGCGAGGCTATTCTGCCGTATGTCAGCCGCGCTGATTTTTTCCATATGAGCAATGAAGTGTCGTTCGCGCCGCGCTGCCCCGCGTCGGATGAGCCGGTGCTGGGGTCGTTCTGTGCGGTGGACGCGCATTTTGACCTGTTCACCTATTTGGGCGCGGACATTATCGAACTGACAGGCAACCATAACAACGACTACGGTTATTCAGCCTATTTGCGCACGCTCGCTATGTTCCACGACGCCGGCATGGTGACGATCGGTGGCGGGCGCACGCTGGCCGAAGCGCGCACGCCTTATAGCATCGAACACAATGGCAGCCGGATTGCTATGCTGGCCTGCAACTGGAACGGCCCGTACTATGCGCTGGTCAATGAGGACGCGACGCAGGCGGGCGGGGTGCGTCCCGGCGCCGCTTACTGCGAAATGGACTGGCTGAGCGCGATTATCCCGCAGCTTGCCGCCGCCTCTGATGTGGTCGTCGTCACCGTGCAGTACGCGGAATATGAGCAGTATACGCCCATCGAACGCCAGGTGTGGCATTATCGCCAATTGGCCGATCTCGGCGCGGACATTGTGGTCGGCACGCAGGCGCATAAGCCGCAGACGTTCGAGTTCTACACGCCGCTGAACAGCGACGACGAAGTGCTGCTGCATTACGGCATGGGTAATTTGTTTTTCGACCAGCCGTTCTGGGGCAATAGGCGCTTTTTCATGGATCAACTGCTGATCTACACTGGCCGGCTGCTGACGGTCGATCTGTTCACGGGCATCATTGACGATCTGGCGCGGCCACGCCCGATGACAGCCGAGGAGCGGCTGAATTTCTTGCAGTTTATGTTTATTCAGGAGAATGGGTTTTGAGGCCGGGTGTTGACCTTACCCCTCCGCGCTCTCTGCATAGGCGAGGGGGAACGAGATTGGGAGGCGCGCGGCTGGTTTTTTGCCTGTTTTGTGCCCTGGCGGCGCAAATTGTGACGCAAATTGCTACGACCCCGGCGCGTGCGCAGTCGCAAGTCGATACACTGCTGGCGGGGCTAACGCTTGAACAAAAAGTGGCGCAGATGTTCCTTGTCAGTCTGTACGGCGAACAGCTCACCGAAGTCGGACGCGACTTTTTGCAGCGCTACCAGCCGGGGGGCGTGGTAGTGTTCGAATACAACGTACCCGCCGAAGACGCGCCGCAGGCCGTGACCGCGCTCATCAACAGTTTTCAACAGACGACGATTGCCGCCGGCGGTTTGCCGCTGCTGGTGGCCGTCGATCAGGAAGGCGGGATGATCGCCACGTTGGAAACGGGCTTTACGGCGTTTCCTGTGCCTTACCTGGTGGCCGCCGCCCACAACCCGGAACTGGCCTACGCTTATGGGCACGCTTTGGCGCAAGAACTGCGCGCGGTCGGCGTGAATATGAACCTCGCGCCGGTGGCCGATGTCGAAAGCACGCTGGAAAACCCGATCATCCGGCGGCGCGCGTTCAGCGGCGATGCGGCGCTTGTCGCGCAGACCATCGTGCCTGTAATCCAGGGGATGCAGGACGCGGGGGTACTGGCGGTCGCCAAGCATTTTCCCGGTCACGGCGCGACCACCCAGGATTCGCACACCGAACTGCCCATGCTCGATCTTTCACTGGAACAGTTGGCGCAGCGCGAGCTTGTGCCCTTCGAGGCCGCCATTGAGGCGAACGTCTCCAGCATCATGATGGCGCACATCTGGTTTCCCGCCTTAGAGCCGACGCCCAACACGCCTGCGTCGCTTTCTCCGGCCATCATCGAAGGCTTGCTGCGCACGCAGTTGGGCTACGACGGATTAGTCATCACCGACGCGCTTGATATGGATGCCATCGATCTGACGTACACAGCAGGGGAGGCGGCGCTGCGGGCGGTGCAGGCGGGCGTTGATCTGCTGGCACTCGGCCCGCACATGGGCTTGCAGGCGCAGCAGGACGCGCTTCAGGCCGTGATCAACGCGGTGCGGACTGGAGAGGTTGCCGAAGCGCGCATCGACGACTCGGTGCGGCGCATTCTGGCGGCCAAACAGATGTACGGTCTGCTCGATTGGCAGCCGCTCGACCCCGATACCGTCGGCGCACGCCTTTATTTGGCGGCGCACGCGCAGCTTGTGGATGCGCTTTTCGCCGCCGGAATCACACTGGCGTATGACAGCGCCGCGCTGCTGCCGCTGGAGGCTGGCGCGCGCATCACGCTGATTTATCCCGGCAGTCGCCCGCAAATCGAGCGTGAATGCCGTGTGTACAATCAGGGTTTCAACGCGCTGGCGGTCGCGGCCTCGCCCACGCAGACGGATATCGATTTTGCGCGCGATGCGGCCGCCCGCAGCGATGCGCTGGTGGTGTTCACACAGGACGCCGATTATGACGGGCAGCAGCAGGCTTTAGTGCGCGCACTGCCGCTGGCGCAGACGGTGGTCGTGGCGCTGGCTTCGCCCTATGACGCGCGGGCGTTCCCCGAAATCGCCGCCTATCTCATCACCTACAGCCCGCTGCCTCCCGCCGTGCCCGCCGCCTGTGCCGTACTCTTTGGCGCGGCGCCCGCCCCCGGCCAGCTTGTGGTCAATCTTCTGGAAGCACTCCCTTAAGCCCTGAATCCGCATAAAAGTGTTATACTCTTTAATAGTGATTGTGCAGATGCATGGCGAAGCCATAGACTGACGGACCAGACAAGTAGTGGGTATCCAGATACAGTGGGATAACAATGAGAAAACGATCTTACTCGTAACGTTCGAGGCAGAGTGGACGTGGGAAGATCTGGTCGTGATCGATGCGCACGCTACCGCGCTCTACAGCACCGTCCCGCATATCGTAGACATCGTCGCCGATGTGCGCCACAACCGCCTTATCCTGTCCGGCGTGCTCTCCTATGTGCGTTCGCTGCTCATTTTGCCCTGGAATCCGCGCGCCGGTATGGCGGTCGTCGTGGGCGCCAACACCCGCCTGCGCACTTTGTTCGAGGCCGCCGCGCGTCTGGCCGACAAGCCCCTGACGCGCATCGGCTTCGCCGATTCGCTGGAAGAGGCGCGCACGCTCATTGCCGCCGCGCGCGCACAGCGCGGTCTCTAATTTCCCCCAGTTTTTCGTGTGTTGTTTCGCACAAAAATTCAAGTAAACTAGAGCCACTTTTCCACGTCGCGCGATTCAGGAACAATAACGCTATGGGAACGCTCAACCCCGATTTGCTCGCCAAAGACTTTGATGCTGTGATGAACGATGCCGTTGCCCTGAAAGACCAGTATCGGCAATCGACGATCACGCCGGAACTGGTGCTGCTGGCGCTTATCCGCCGCGCGGATACAGCGGCGGCGCGGCTGCTGCAAGCCTTCAAGGCTACGCGCGGTGTCGATCTCAACCGCCTCGAACGGCAGACGGTGCTGGCTGTCGAAAGCCGCAAAGACCAGAACGGCAATCTCGATTTTGTCGCGGCGGGCAATCGCAGCGTGCCCCTGTCGCGCCAAACGATTATCCTGCTGGATGACGCGCTGACCGTCGCCAATTCGCAGGACGAAATGCGCGTCGATACCAACCATGTGCTGGCGGTGATGGCCGAACCGAGCATCAGCACCAGCGGCCTGCTGCGCGGGCAGGGTATCACGCCTAAAGCGATCAGCGATATCGTGGCCGAAAACAGCACGATTCGGCGCGCGGTGACGAGCACGACGCAGGATTTTGTCGCTGGCGCCAAAACCGGTAAGCTGCGCGCTGTTTACTTCCGCGAGGGGCTGCTGCGCGACGTCATGAATATTCTGTCGCAGGCTATCAACCGCCATCTGATCCTCGTCGGCCCCGATGGCGTCGGCAAGCGCACGCTGGCCTACAGCCTGGCGCTCTTGATGTCCGAAGGCAAAGGCCCCACCGGTCTCAAGAGCCTGGTGCAGATCGACGAAGCCGCGCTGCTGGATAACGACCAGAAGGCCATCCGCGCCGGTCTCAGCCAGGCGCGCGGCGGCATCCTTTTCATCCCGCAGATTCACCGCTTTTTCGGCGGTTCGCTGCGCGCGGAATTCAGCAAATCGACGCCGCTGGTGCAAAAAGCGTTTCTGGATAGCGACCCGGTGATTATGGGCAGCACCAGCGACAGCGAATACAACAACCGCATCCTGCCTGTCAGCGTCATTACTGAAAACGCGCAGTTTTTGCGTGTGCCAGAACCGACGCTCGATGAAGCGATTGAGATGCTGAAAATCCTCAAGCCGCACATGGAAGCCGACTACAAGCTGGAAATCCGCGACGACGCGATTCCCGCCGCCGTGCGTCTGGGCAAGCGCTACATCACCACCATGCCGCTGCCGCGCAGCGCCGAACAAGTGCTGCACCGCGCCGCTGCGATGGTCAACATGAGCAAACAGACGCACCTGGCCTACAAGCCGGAAATCAAAGAAGGCGACGAAGCGCTCGACGCCGACGATATTACAATTGCCGCCAGCCAGATCACCGGCATTCCGGTCAGCAAGCTGGGAGAAGACGAGCGCGTGCGTTACGCCAGTATGGTCGAACACCTCAAAGAGCGTATCATCGGCCAGGACGAAGCGGTGCTGGCTGTCAGCCGCGCCATCAAAACCGCGCGTGTCGGCCTCAAAGACCCCAAACGCCCGATCGGCGCGTTCCTGTTTTTAGGCCCCACCGGCGTCGGCAAAACCGAACTGGTCAAAGCGCTGGCGGAATTTATGTTCGGCACTGAAGACGCCATGCTGCCGCTGGACATGAGCGAGTTCAAAGACGAAAGCACGCTCAACCGGCTCGTCGGTTCACCCAGCGGCTATGTAGACAGCGAAGCTGGCGGCCAGTTGACCGAGCGTGTCAAACAGCAGCCCTACAGCATCGTGCTCTTTGACGAAGTGGAAAAAGCCCATGCGCGCATCCTCGACATTCTGCTGCAAATTATCGAAGAAGGCCGCCTCACCGATGGGCGCGGCAACCCCGTGCAGTTCAGCGAAACCGTGATCGTGCTTACCAGCAATCTCGGCGCGGAATATCTGGCCGTGCCGGTGATCGACGATGAAATCCGCGATCAGGCGATGGACGCCGTGCGCGAATACTTCCGCCCGGAATTCCTCAATCGTCTGGACGAAGTGATTATGTTCAATGCGCTGGCGGCGGAAAATCTGGCAGAAATCCTCAAGCTGATGTTGAAGAAAGACACGAAATTGGCGGAGGATCGTGGGCTGAAGCTGGAATTCACCGAGGCGGCGCAAAAATGGCTGCTGGCGCAGAACACCGAACCGGAATACGGGGCGCGTCCGCTGCGGCGCATCATCCGCCGTTTTGTGCGCGAACCGCTGGCCGATTTTCTGTTGAAGGCCAATCCGCCCGCCGGCACCGCCGTCAAGATCGACAAAGCCGGCAAAAAGGCCGATGCGCTGTCGTTCGCAGCGATGGTGGATGGCAAGGAAATTAAGGTCTAGATTGAGGGTGTGGGGGCAGCTCGCGCGGCTGCCCTATAGCGGAACTGCGTTAGGTGACACAGGCGCGTCCCGCCGGATGGACTGGCGCGTATCGCGGCGCGCCTGCTGGCGCTGGCATCCCTTGGGCACTTCGAGTACAGTAGAAGCTGTATCGTCGTCATATAGAGGCGAACATCTGTGGCTTTGACGTTCCTCCAACCGCGAAAAATTCTGGCGTTGACGCTGGGCGCCGCCGCGGCGACGATGGGCGGTCTGATCGCTGCGCCCACGCTGCATGAGCGCCTGTGGATCGGCCACGCGCTGTTCAGCGAATTCCCCTGGACATCGGCTTTTGTCGGTGGAGCAGGGCTGGTGACCAGCCTCGCGCGCAGCCCGCGCAGCCCGTGGGGCGCAGCGCTGGCTGTTACGGGGTTAGGGCTGTCCCTGCTGCCGCTGCTGCGGGCGCGTACTGCTATGCGCGCTATGGATCAGGCGATCACGCAGGGACTCGGCGCGGACTACGAACAAAGCGTGCCGCCCGCCGCGTGGGAACGGGTCGCGCCCAAGCGCTGGACACTGCCCAACAGCGTCAAATGGCGTTACAACTTCCCCGATGTGACCATTACGCGCGATGTCGTCTATGCGCAACCCGGCCTGCGCCCGCTGAAACTCGACATCTATCAGCCGCAGATTCCCCCCGCCGTCGGCACGGTCTATCCGGCAGTCGTTTCGGTGCATGGCGGCGCATGGCGCAGCTATGACAAGGGCGGTGTGTTTGTCCCGCATCATAGCTACCTCGCCTCGCAGGGTTATGTGGTTTTCGATATTCAGTACCGCTTCTCGCAGGAGGCGCTGTGGCCGGCGCAGCTTGAGGATGTGCAGTGTGCTCTCCGCTGGGTGAAAGCACACGCCCGCGATTACAATATCGACCCGCAGCGTATCGCGCTCTTTGGCCGTTCCTCCGGCGGGCATATGTCGCTGATGGCCGCGTATCGTTCTAACGACCCCAGCGTGCAGAAAACCTGCGCCGCAGAGGAAGACTCCTCGTTGGCGGCGGTGATCGCTGTGTATCCGCCCACTGATTTACGGCTGTGGCAGTCGATTCCCGGCGGCGCGATCTATGAACTGCTGGGCGACCAGATCGACAATATCCCGCAGACCTACGCCGATGCCAGTCCGGTAGAATTCGTGCGCGATGGCCTGCCGCCCACGCTGTTGGTGCAGGGCTACATGGATGAACTGGTGATGCCGGTTCACGCCGAACTGCTGAACAACCTGCTGCGTGGCACAAAAACGCCTGTTGTGCTGCTGCGCGTGCCCTGGGGCCGTCATGTGTTCGACGCGCTGCCTTCGGGCATGGGCGCGCAGTTGGTGCAGTACTATATTGATCGTTTTCTGGCGTGGAGCTTCTACAAAGACGCGCCCGCCGAACCCTCTTAAACGTTGGTCAGGAAGAACCGTGAATCGCAAAAAGATCTTCGCCCATATGCTCGCCCTGGTTGCGCTGGCGTTCGGCCTGTTGATCGTGCTGCCTAACCTTTCGACCGGCACGATCCAAGCCCTGCCGCAGATGGCGCTCACCGAATTCCCGTGGCTGGCCGCGCTGGTCGCCGTTATCGCGCTGATCTACGCGCTGCGTCCGCCGCGTGTTAACTGGGGGGTGGCTTTCGCCCTCATCGCGCTGCTGCTGGCCGCACAGCCCATGCTGCAAGCGTTCTCTGTCGGCGCGGCGCTCGATGCCGACATGCGCGCCGGTCTGGGCGACACCTATCTGGAAAGCATCGCGCCCGCCGCCTTAGAACGTGTGCAGGATGCGCGCTTTTCGCTGCTGGCTGCGGTCGGCGCGCGTCATTTCACCGCGCGCGCTGCTGTGACCGTCGATGTGCCGTTTTCCGAAACGCCGCAGCGCACCCTGCGCCTGGATGTTTATCAGCCGCAGATTCCGCCCGCCGCCGGCGATACCTATCCGGCCATCGTCGTTGTTCATGGCGGCAGTTGGCGCTGGCTGGATAAAGGCGGCGTCTTCGCGCCCCACAACCGCTATCTGGCGTCATTAGGCTATGTTGTCTTCGATATTCAGTATCGTTTTTCTACCGAAGCGATCTGGCCGGCGCAGTTGCAGGATGTGCAGTGTGCTGTCGCGTGGGTGCGCGCCCATGCCGCGACCTACAGCATTGATCCAGCACAAATGGCCCTTCTGGGGCGTTCGGCGGGCGCGCATCTGGCCTTGATGGCGGCTTACCACGACAGGCAAACACCCGCCGATCCCGCAGAGTGCCCTTCTCTTATGGAACAGGATACGTCGGTAAACGCCGTCATTGCCATTTACCCCGTCACCGACATGCGCATGTACGAATCGACACCGCTGAGCGCCATCACCGCGCTGCTCGGTGGACTCAACCGTGAAGTCCCCGCCGTATATGCCGCTGCCAGCCCGGTCGAATACGTGCGTGACGGCCTGCCGCCGACGCTGCTGATTCACGGCGAAATGGACAACCTTGTGCCTACGGCGCACACTGAACTGCTCTACAATCTGCTCAGCGCCACCGATACGCCGGTAGCGCGGCTGTATGTTCCCTGGGCGCGGCACGGCTTCGACTTCCTGATCGGCGGCTTAGGCACGCAAATCGTACAATATGACCTTGACCGTTTTCTGGCATGGGTCTTTTACCGGCAGACTTAACTTGAAGGAGCACGATGATGGGTGACACAATTCATGCCCGCCCGCTGCCCAAGCGTCCCGCCAACGGGCTGCTGGCCTGGCAGGCGACGATCGCTTATATCAGCAATGAATACAGCGCCGACGCTTCCCTTTCCTTCCGCGCGTATCCACAGGGCAAGGGCTTCGGTTGGGGCGCTTCGGTTTCATGGAGTGGCGAAAACCTGAGCGTGCGCGACTTTCCCGCGCTTGGATTGGCGCTGGAAGCGCTGTGGCTGGAAACCGAAAGCCGTTATGACCTGCTCAAAACGCCAGAAGCGCTGGCGCGCCGCCCGGCAGAGTACCGCGCCGATCAGTGGCTTGACGCTCAGACCGAGTACATCCTTGAGCGATTGCTGCAAACCACCGCGCGCGTCTTTGACCGCGATTGGGCGCTGGCGCTGTTTTACCAGCCGATCGAACAGCCGGCAGCGCGCGTGCATGGCTTCTTGATGGCTAAAGAAGGCAAAGTGCGCATTCGTGGGCAAGGCCCCGCTTTGGAAGATGCCTGCCGTGATCTGTTCCGCAGCGCCGCCAAGGATTACGCAGCGTTCAGCAAAAGCGAATGACCATGCCCAGCTACGAGGAAATTTACGCACAGCACGCCGAAGAGTACGATGCGATGGTCGCGCGCGAAGATTATCAGGGCAATCTGCTCACAACGCTGCAAAGGCTGCGGCCCTTGAGCGGGCTGGATGTGGTGGAAATGGGCGCGGGCACAGGGCGGTTTACACGCCTGCTGGCGCCTCTGGTGCGCACGATTCGCGCTTACGATGCCTCGCAGCATATGCTCGACAAAGCCGCCGCCACCCTCCAGCCGCTCGCCCTGAACAACTGGACATTGCAGCAGGCGCAGCACAAAGCGCTGCCCACCGCCGCCGCCAGTGCTGATCTGTGCCTGGCAGGGTGGACGTTCGGGCACGCGATTGCCTGGCATGGCGTACACTGGCCGCGGGAGATCGGCGCCGCGCTGCGCGAGATGTTCCGCGTGCTGCGTCCCGGCGGGATGGCGGTGATTGTCGAAACGCTGGGCACGGGCGAAGAAACCCCCAATCCGCCGGCGCATTTGCTCGGCTATTATGCCTGGCTAGAGGCTGAACACGGTTTTATGCGCGTGATGCTGCGGACAGATTATCGCTTCGATACGCTGGAACAAGGGCAAACGCTGGCCGGATTCTTCTTCGGTCCAGAAATGGCCGAGAAAATCAGACTGAATCAGTGGCAGATTTTACCGGAGTGTACGGGAGTCTGGTATAAAGTGCCGTAGAAAGCGCAAAGTACCCCCTGCACTCAGCCTTGACTGACTATTGCAAGCGGCTTCTGTTGATATTCGTACTCGAATCGACACCGCATTTTGAGGCAAATGTCAACGCGGCCCAGTCTTCAGCTCTCGTCATCCACCGGCAGCGTGACATGGAAGGTTGAGCCTTCGCCGAGATGGCTTTCCAGCCCGATTTTGCCGTTATGCGCTTCGACCAGTTTTTTGACGATCGCCAGCCCCAGCCCTGTACCCTCGATGGTTTCGGTTTCCGGGCGGCGCACACGGTAGAAGCGATCAAAGATGCGTGCCTGATCTTCCGGGCTGATGCCCATACCGTTGTCCTCGACAGCAACATGAACACTTTGTCCACGGCTTTCCACACGCACCTGCACCCGTCCTGAAGGCTGGGTATATTTGACGGCGTTGCCGATCAGATTGACGAACACCTGATGCAAACGCGAGGGGTCGCCGCGCACCTGGGGCAGGTATTCCGGCAGCGTGTACAGCACTTTGATCTGTTTGCTTTCGGCTAACGGCGTAATATTTTCGAGGCAGTTGTTGAGCACATCGCGCAGCTGCACCGCTTGCAGTTTGAGCTTGGCCCCCGATTCGATGCTCGCCAGATCGAGCAAGTCGTCGATCAGGCTGCGCATGTTGCGGATCGAGCGTTCGATCATGGCGATAAAGTTCAGCCCCATGTCGTCGAACTGGCGGTGCATGTCCAGCAGGTCAAGATAACCGCTCATCACGCTCAACGGCTGCTTGAGGTCGTGCGAAACCGTCGCCACCAGTTCATTTTTCAACTGATCCATCTCTTTGAAGGGCGTGATGTCCTGCATGACGATAATCCAGCCGATTTTGGGCTGGGGCATCAGGTTGACATGATATGTGCGCCCGCCGGGCAGCGTCGCCTCTTGAATCAGCGCTTGCGCGCCTTCTTTCGCCTTGCGGTACATCTCCAGGACAGACGGCATGAACTCGAACACTTCTTCGAAGCGCTTGCCGACATAAGCCTGATCGTTGTATAGGCGCAGTACAGAAATCGCCATCTGGTTGATGAGCAAAATACGTTCGTTTTCGTCAACCACCAGCACGACATCGGCGATTTTGCTCAGGATGATCGAGAGCTTTTCGCGTTCCTGCGCGGTTTCGGTGTACAGGCGCGCGTTGTCGATGGCGACCCCGGCACGCGCCGACAGTTTTTCGACAAAGGCCAGATGCTCATCGCTGAAGTTGTTGAGCTTTTTGCTTTCCAGCGAAATGATAGCGGCGGTGCGATCTTCGAGGATCACCGGCACGACCAGTTTGGCGCGTGTGTTGGGCGTGGCGCGCACAAAGTCGGTGTCCAGGGAGACATCCGGCACGATTTCCGGGCGCGAGGTGCGGGCGACGCGATGTTCGATACTGTTGTCGCCGCGTAAATAGTCGATCTGTTCGTTGTTGACTTCGTAACCGATCTGCGCGACGGTGCGCATGGTGTCGGTCTTATCGTTATACAGGGAAAGCATGGCGGCGTTGGCGTTGGTGAAGCGCATCGCCCAATCGAGCGTCATGCTGAAAACATGTTCCAGCGCGATGGTGTTGTTGAGTTCGCGATCGACCTGATGCAGCAGGTTCATCTCGTTCATACTGGTCGCCAGCTTTTGCACCGTTTTGCTGTGCTGGCGCGCGTTTTCCAGCGCAATCGCCATGTTGATGGCGGTGGCTTGCAGCAGCTCGCGATCGTCTTCGGCCAGCGCTTTGGCTGCGGGGCTTTCGGCGATGACTGTGCCGATCAGACGGTTGTTGGCCAGCAGCGGCACGCTGAAAAAGCTCTTAAGCTGCGCCAACTGCGCGAAGCGCTGGAACACCGAACCGCTGAGGAAAGCCTCGTTTTCGACATAGACCGCTTCGCCGCGCAGCCAGCGCCCGACAAGCGGGTCGTCATCCACATTATAAATGATGAGCGTGGCGTTTTTCAGGCGCTTGAGGTTGTCTGCGCCCATGATGCTGCTGCCGGGGGTTTCTTTGCTGGCGGCCCCCAGTCGCAGTCCGATTTCGTCGTCGTCCAGCACCAGCGCCAGCGAGCGATTACATTCCACAAGATTGTCCACGACAGAAATCAAATTAGTGAGCAGTTGATTGACGTCCAGTGTGATCCCTAACATGCTGGTGACGTTGCTGACCGCTTGCAAACGTTCATTTTCACTGCGCAGGCGGTTGATTTCTTCGACAGTCGTGGTTTCCGTAGGTTTGTTAATCATAAAACCGCTCACTGTTTGCTCTTAAATGTTGATTATAGCGTCTTCGGAAATTACGCGAAACACAATAGGGATTTCACGCTGCGGAAATTCATATATTTTCACAATTGATTGCTAATGGGTTATGAAATGAGAAAAACACAAGGGCGAACCAGCGACTCGCCCTTGTGCACAGCGAAAGCTAAGGCCAGCGGCAGGCAGCCTATCCGCTGGGAGTCTGAGTGGCTTCGGGCGTCGCTTCGGCCGTACTTTCGGGTGTGGTTTCGGCTGTTGTCTCCGCTGTGACTTCAGCAGGGCTTTCGCCAGTCGTTTCGGCGCTGACTTCTGCTGTCGCTTCCTGGGCGCTGGGCGCGTTGATGAAAGGGGCGAAGCGCAGAATCCGCCCGGCGCCGGAATCCGCCACGTACAGGTTGCCCGCCGCGTCTACCACCAGCCCGCCGATCGAGTAGAAGTTGGAGGCCGAGGGGATGTCGCGCGTGGATTGACCGAATGCGCCGACACAGTCGCCCTGTGTGTCGTAGACCAGAATGCGCGCGGCGTCCGGGTCGGTAATATACAGCAGGCCGCGCGTGCTATCGAGCGCCAGATAGGAGCGATTGCCGAGTTCCTCGTACCAGGCGCTGACATTGATGGCGCGCACAAAAAGGCCGTCGAGCGTGAACACCGACACGCGGCGATTCCACCATTCGGCGACATAAATTTCACGGCGCAAATTGTCGATCGCCAGCCCTACCGGTTCTTCCAGTTGTCCCAATGCGCTGCCACCGGTGCCGATGTCACGCACATAATCGCCATCGGGGCCATAGACGCGGACACGCTTGTTGCCTGTATCGGCGACATACACCAGCCCGTCGGCGTCTACGGCAACGGCGCGCGGCGCCCAGAAGCCATCGCTGGGCGCCAGCGGCGCATCGATGCCGCTTTCGAGCGGCTGCCCCCACAGCGAGAGCAGGTTGCCGTTGGCGTCGAAACGCTGGATACGATAGTTCCAGGTATCGGCGACGTACAAGGTGCCATCCGGCCCGAAGGCGACGGCGTTGGGTCGTGTGAAGAACAACCCCGGCAGATCGCGCCCGCCAAACTGGCCGAGCGTGCGCACAAAACTGCCATCGGGGTCGAACACCGAGATGCGGTTGTTGTTCTCTTCGGCGACGTAGATATTGCCGTCGGGAGCAATGGCGACCCCCAGCGGGCGGCCAAGCTGCCCGGCGGCGTCGCCTAATGTGCCAAAGACCAGATCGGCGCTGCGTTCCTGCCAATTGCTGATGCACAGATTTGTCTGCTGTTGGCCGCTGGTGTCCCCTGTGCTGACCAGTTCGCCGGTGCCGAGCTGCCACACCTGCGCGGCCACGTCGCGGCGCACATAAACGTACATGCGGTGGCGGACAGGCCAGCGCGAGGTCGCCAGATCGCTGCCCACCGCTGAGGCGTACAGGCTGTAATCGCGATTCCACCAGATTTCGAAAATGCCCTGACGGATAAGCGCCGCCTGCTGATTTTCTGCCCGCATATCAAAGGTGTTCACCACACGTTCGGCGGTCAGGCCAAAATAGTCCTGGAGCGGCCACCACATGCGTATGTACTCGAAGCGATAGTAACTGTCTCCGAGCAGCGGTTCGACCACCGCGCGGTTTTCTTCGCCCACGACCACGACGACGGCGCCGTTTAACGATTGTACGTTAATCTGGCCGCTGGGCATAAAACGCGCAGCCGTGAAATCGCGGAAGTACCAGCTATAGGGCCAGGAGACGAGATCATCGTAGGCGAACAACATGCCCATACCGTCTGTCGTGCGGAAGCTGAGTTCTTCGATCTGGTCGAGCACGGTTTTGACGGCGGGGGCGCTGTGCGCGTAGACCAGCGGCTCCAGCGCGTAGTCGTAGTTGATGAACGACGAAATCCACGCCGAGCGGAAAGTGATCAACGCCAGCACGCCAAAGACGGCGACGCCGAACAGCGCGCGCAGATGCGCCCAGCCGGTGCGCATGGCCAGCCACCAGACAAAGCCCAACGTTAGGCCGAGCAGCAGCAGCCCGGCTAACCAGCTAAACGTCTGCTGCAAATCGAGCTGCGACAGCCCCATGAAGGGGCGCGCGCTGCTGAAGAAGGGCGTGATGAGATTGAAGACGACTACAAACAGCAGCGGGAAGGCCAGCAGATACATCCAGCCCTGGTGCAGGAATTTGCCCAGGTCAACTTTTTCGAAGACCATGCCGAAGAACCACCCGCTGAGCAGGATGAGCGGCGTGGTCAGGTGCGTGCCCAGCCAGGGCATTTTTTCGCCGGCCAGCGTGTAGGCGATGGCGTTGAAGATGGCCCACCAGGAGACAAACAGCAGGAACGGCAGATAGTCGAGGTATTCGGCGGCAGGGACGGGACGGCGCGCCGTCCCGCGTGTTGCGGCAGGCGGCAAATCGCTGTCTGAGGATGGCGGAATCTCGCCGAGCACTTCGCCTATAGAGGGGACTTCCTCTTCTGGAGCGTGTTTCCGTTTACCGCTCAGCGGGTCGTATTCCGCCGTGTTATCTGCCGCGGCGGCGTCCCATCCGGCATCTGTGGCTGCTTCAGTGATGAGTTGTTCGCGTTCCAGGCGGCGGCGCAGATGGCGCCAGAAGAACACCAGCCCAGAGAACATAGCGGCGAGGCTGCCGACGATGGGCAGGAATTCGTAAAAGGGCATGATGATCGCCAGATAGTAGTACTGCGGCTGGCTGCCGCGCCGCACGCCCTGCTGTTCCAGCCAGTAGCCAAGACTGCCGACCATGCCTGTCGCCAGTCCGGCGATATTGGTGAAGACAGTAGTAAAGAAGAAGGCGAACAGCACGTGGAAAATCAGCGCGGCGATAAACCAGCGGCGTGCATCCCAGCCCAGACCGATGGCGACCATCATCGCCAGCATGGGAAAAACGGTCAAAAAGGCGAGGAAGACCTGTGTGCCATAATCAAAGACGGCGGCGACGCCAAAAGCCGCCGCGACCACCCGCGCTGTGTCCGACAGAATCGTAGGATTCGCGCCCATCGCTTTGATAATGAAGGCGGTAGACCAGGGCAGAATCAGCGTGCCCATGAGCATGAGCAGATCGAATTCCGGCAGGCGTTTGAGTTCGCGCCAGAGGCCGACGCGCGCCATCCAGATGACGCCGCCGATCACGACGGCCATCAGCGCCCACTGTACATACAGCAGCCAGGGGCGCAGGCCCGTGCCGGCCACGTCCTCGCCTTGTCCGGGAATCGGGGCGGTAGAGACATTGGGCGTGGCTGAGACGTGTGAAAGTTCTTCAATGACAATCAGGCCGATGCAGGTCACGATGGCGATGAGCAGGAGAATGACGACATACGTCCACGGTCCCTGCGCGGGACGCAGGCGCGCGAAGGCGTAACCGAGACTGATGGCCAGCCCCAGAAAGAAGCCCGCCAGCCACAGACCAAAGAGCGCGCCTAACAGGAACAGCGCGGCGACAAAAGCGATGAAACTGGCGTCGAGCCAGCCGAACTGCACGCTTTCGTCACGGAAGGCCCACATCAGTGTCGCGACGGTGGCCGACAGTACCAGCGTGACGATCACCACGATCCAGGTGACCAATGAGGTCACGGCCAGCGCGCTGGCTGTGCCGGCGGTGATCTGTTCCAGCGGCGTGATGTCCAGCACAATATACATGCCAAGCGCTGCCACGCCCGCCAGCAAAATGCCGACGGTGATAACGTAAAACCAGGTTTTGCCCGCCACGCCCGCATACTGCTGCGCCAGACGCACGCACCAATAAACCAAAATAATGGCGAAAAAGATCGCCAGGTACATGAAGGCCGATTCTTTCGACCCCAGACTGCCAAGCATGGCCGCCGCGAAAATATAGAGCCAGTGCGCGCGCCGCCGCTGGCTTTCTGGCCCACTTAAGTACATGAACGTACAGTAGACCATGATGAGCGTGAAAAAGATCGATGGCGTATCTTCGCGGATATAGCGGTTGTAGTACATCAGCAGCGGCGAGATGAGGATCATCAGCGCCGCCAGAATCGCGCCGCTTTTGCCCAACCAGCGGCGGAACAAGAGCGGGAACATGACCATGCCCACGCCAAGCACAGAGGTATAGATACGGGCGGTGAAATCGTTGTCGCCAAACAGGAAGTAGTTAAAGGCGACGGCATGGAACAGAATCGGGCCGTGCATCAAGGGCGTGTGTTGAAAGTTGTTGTCGTTGTACAGATTCCACGAGAAACGGGTGTGCAGGCTTTCGTCGTGACTCATGACGCGATCACCCAGTGCGTAGAAGCGGGTGAAGATCGCCAGCAGGAAGATCACGACATACGCGATGACCTCTGCATTCAACACAAATGAGCGCGAAAAAAGCTGGCTGAGCGGGCTGCTCGCGGGTTCAGAGTAAGCCGGTGGTTCAGTGATCGTTGCCATTAGCACCTCAAATTAAGGTCGATGCGCAGGGGCCGGAGTCAATGCCGCCTGCGCCTGGGGAGTCGCTGTCCCATTATAGCCATAACGGCTGCGGAATGAAGCGGCAGTGCGATACAGAGTGAGCGGCTGCGGCGGCCAATCAGTGGCGAAGGCCACCGCCGCAGGGCGTGTGTGCAGGGGCGCTGAGGCCGACGCGCTGTCATGCTGCGTGACGACGGGCAGCAGCAGCAGCGCAACCAGCCCCAATGCTGCCAGGCCATAAGAGGCGCGGTAACGCAGCATACGAACAGCAGGCGATTTGTCCTGCGACGCGCGCACTTCGGCCTGCACGCCGTCCCAGACACGCGCTAACTGGGGCTGTGTGGGCTGGCCGAGCGGGGGCAGCCGGCGCTGCAATTCGTGCATAAGCTGGCGCTGCTGCACATAGGCGGCATGACAGTGTGGACAGCGCTCAAGATGAGCGGAAACACGCCGCCGGACTTTGAGCGGCAGTGTGCCATGCAGATAGGGGGTGAGGCGGGCGCGCACGGCATGGCAGGTAAACATGATCTTTTTATGAGAACTCTACACTATAAAGTTCTTCGAGCAGCGCGGGCTGGAGCAGATCGCGCAGGCGTTCGTGCGCCAGCCGGACACGGCTTTCGGCGGTTTTTTGCGGGCAGCCCATCATGTCGGCGATCTCGCGATACGTGAGGCCGTGCCCATAACGCAGCACGAGCGCTTCGCGCAGACGCGGTGAGAGCGTGCCGAGCGCGCGGGTCACGGCGTCCTGGGCGCTGCGCTGCGCCATTGCCGCTTCGGGCGTTTCGGCGCACGGCGCGGCCAGATGAAAAATCTGCGCCAGATCGAGCAGCGGATGGCGGTGGCGGCGGTACAGGTTGCGGCAGCGCGAGACGGCGATAGTATACAGCCAGGTCTTGAAGGCGGCGCGGCTGGAGTCGTAGCGCTGCAAATTTTTGAAGGCGTAGACAAAGGCTTCCTGCGCGACATCTTCGGCGTCCTGACGGTTGAGCAGCAGGCCGTAGCACAGACGGTACAAGCCCGCTGCGTACTGTTCATAAAGCTGCTGATAGGCCGTTTGATCGCCGGCGATGGCCTGCGCGATGGTCACGCCTGTCTGCATAGGGGTCGAGTCCATGTGTCCCGCCTTCGTCCTGTGTTCAACTGAAATTATACACAAGGCGGCAGGCATATCCTCAGTGTGCAGATGTTAGGATGCTGTAGAGATTGTGGTGTTGAACCTGCACGGAAACTTTGCCCCCCGGCACTCTCTCCATGTGCAGAACCTGAATGTTTGGGTGGTTTGCCACATAGAGAGGGAGAGCAGTGGGGGGCGCGTATTGGGACTCAGATCGTGTCAATTGCGTCGATTTTGCGGCGCAGGCGTGCTAAACGGCGGCGGGCGGGATTAAGCGCGCCGAAAAAGTCGTTGATGCGGCGGCTGATACGGCGCAGCGCGGCACGCCAGCGCGCCAGCGTATAACTGAACTGACGGCGCTGCCGCTTGAGCAGCGTTTGATCGACGCTTTGCGGCGCGCTCCATTTGACGATCATCGAGGCCCAGGTTAAACCGCCGCCAAAGCCGACAAACGCCAGATGTTCGCCCATTTTGACGCGGCCAGTTTGTACGGCCTCGCACAGCGCGATAGGAATCGAGGCGGCGGAGGTGTTGCCGTAACGGTCAAGATTGGTGACAAACAGCGTGGGGTCGATTTTCAGGTGGCGCGCGGCGGCCTGGATGATGCGTTCGTTGGCCTGATGCGGGACTATCAGACGCAGTTCGTTCATGGTGATGCCGGCCAAATCCACCGCCTGCAAAATGCTTTCGCCGATAACGCGCGTGGCGAATTTGAAGACTTCGCTGCCGTTCATGTGCATCTTGTGCATGGTGTGGCCGTTATCGAGCATCCCCAGCGTATCGACGCTGCCGATGGTGGGGATGCCGAGCAAGTCCGCGCCGCCGCCGTCAGAACGCAGCACAGCGGAAAGCACGCCGCCTTCGTCTTCTCCCGCGCGCAGTACCACCGCGCCCGCGCCATCGCCAAACAGCACGCAGGTGTTGCGATCCTGCCAGTTCATGACGCGGCTCATGGTTTCTGCGCCGATCACCAGCGCGGTCTGAATGCTGCCTGTGCGGATGGCCTGCGAAGCCATATTGACGCCGTAAACGAAGCCAGAGCAGGCCGCGCTCAGGTCAAAGGCGCCGGCGCGCGTCGCCCCCAGCCGGTCTTGAATCAGGCTGGCGGTGCTGGGGAAGATATTTTCCGGCGTCGAGGTGGCGACAATCACCAGATCGAGTTCGATCGGCAGGATGTCGGCGCATTCCAGCGCGGCCTGCGCGGCTTTCAAGCCGAGCGTGGCGGTGGATTCGCGCTCGCTGGCGATGTGGCGTTCGCGAATGCCGGTGCGCGAGCGAATCCAGTCGTCGTTGGTATCGACGAAGGTCGCCAGATCGTCGTTCGTCATGACCGTCTCTGGGACGGCCATGCCCCAACCGACGATATGCGCGTAAAAAGGCGTCGCGCCTGCCTTGCGATTACCTGCCGTTGGCATGATATTTGCCGATTAAGATTACTGCGTTGTGCCCGCCGAAGCCGAACGAATTGTTCATGGCGATGTTGATCTCGTGCTGAATGCCAACGTTCGGCGTGTAGTTCAGGTCGCAGTCCGGGTCGGGATTGTCGAGATTGACGGTGGGTGGGACAAAGCTGTGGCGCATGGCTTCCAGACAGAAAATGGCCTCGACCGCGCCGCCCGCGCCCAGCATGTGCCCGGTGACGCTTTTGGTCGAGCTGATGGGAATTTCGTAGGCGTGTTCGCCGAGCGCACGCTTGATGGCCGTCGTTTCCGATTTGTCGTTCAGCGGCGTGCTGGTGCCGTGGGCGTTGATGTAGTTGATATCCTGCGGCGTGATGCCGGCGTCTTGCAGCGCGCGTTCGATGGCTTTGGCGGCGCCCTCGCCCGTTTCCATCGGCGCGGTGACGTGATAAGCGTCGGAGGTGTGGCCGTAGCCGATAATTTCGCCATAGATGGTCGCGCCGCGCTCCAGGGCATGGTCGAGGTCTTCGAGCATCAACATCCCGGAGGCTTCGGCGACGATGAAGCCGTCGCGGTCTTTGTCGAAGGGGCGCGAGGCTTTTTGCGGGTCGCTGTTGCGACTGCTCAGGGCGGTCATGTTGGTGAAGCCGGCGACAACAACGCCGACAACAGCGGCTTCGCTCCCGCCCGCCAGCATCGCTTTGGCCTGGCCGCGCCGGATAATTTCTGCCGCTTCGCCGATGCAGTTGTTGCCGGTGGCACAGGCCGTGATGATGCAGAAGTTGGGGCCGCGCAGCCCGAAGTGCATCGAGACTTTGCCGGAAGCGTTGTCTGGCAGAATCAGCGGTGTCATGACGGGGCTGACGGCGCGCGCGCCTTTGTTGGTGAAGGCCAGCGTTTGTTCCACCAGCGTGCTGATGCCGCCGATGCCCGTGCCGATCAGGCAGCCCACATCGTAGCGGTTTTCGTCGGTGATGTGCAGGCCGCTGTCGGCCATCGCTTCCATCGCAGCAACCAGTGTCAATTGCGTCACACGGTCAGCGCGGCGTGCCTCACGGCGGCCCAGGACGGCATCGGGGTCGAAGTTTTTGATTTCGCCGGCGATGTGTGTTTCCAGGCCGTTGCTGTAGCTGTCGAAGCCCTTGATATAGTCGATACCGCTGCGGCCAGCGGCGGCGTTTTCCCACGCTTCTTTGACATTGTTCCCGACAGGACAGATCGCGCCTCTGCCCGTGACTACCACTCGTTTTTGGTGCATTGTCATCCCTCATGATTCTGGAGTGAGTTTTAAACCCAAATCACTAACATAAACCCCTTTACACAAAAGGGGTTTCTATTTTAGTCGATTCTCAGGAATGCTGGAACAGTTGATCGTGGGCGCGGCGGACGGCAGCGCGGATCGTGTACGGTTGATCGTGACCGCAGGCCGCGGCGGCTGTCAATGTCTCTATTCCTGGGGCTGGGGCGCAATGTATAATGGCGGCGCATTTCGCGGATGAGCCAATCGAGAGACAAGAGACGGCGCTGATGATTCTGGTCACGGGCGCGACGGGTTTTGTCGGCAGGCATCTGGTGGCGCGGCTGTTGGCCGCCGATTATCCGGTGCGGCTGCTGCTGCCAGAACACAAACTAAGAAATCTGCCGTGGGATACGCCGCCGCCGATTGTGACCGGCACAGTGCTGGACGAAGAAGCGCTGTATAAGGCTGTCACGGGCGTGCATACGGTCATTCATCTGGAAAACGCGCAGTGGTGGGGGCGGGCGCGCGATCTGGAGCGGATCGAAGTGGAGGGCACGCGCAATTTGATTGCTGCGGCGCGCGCGGCGCGTATCGGGCGCATTATTGCGCTCAGCCATCTGGGGGCGGCGCCGTCTTCGGCGTATACGCTGCTGCGCAACAAAGGCCTTGTCGAAGAAGCGATTCGCGCCAGCGGCCTGGCCTACACCATTATCCGCACAGGCGTGATTTATGGCCCCGACGATTCGTTTATCAACCACATCGCCATGCAGTTGGCGGCTAACCCGCTGTTTTTCCTGATGCCGGGACGCGGCGAAGTGGTGCTGCATCCGCTCTATATCGACGATATGGTCGAAGTGCTGATTCGCACCCTGGAGTTGATCGAGACAGTAGATACGGTGCAGGAAATCGGCGGCGCGGAATATGTGACGCTGGAAGACCTGCTGCGCACAGTGATGCGCGTATCCGGCATGTACCGCGCGATCATTCCCACGCCGCCCTACCTGCTGCGCTGGGCGACGGCTATCTGGACGCGCATTTTGCCGCGTTCGCTGATTACCGCGCAGTGGCTCGACCTGCTGGCAACAAACCGCGCTGCGCGTCTGGGGAACATTATCACGACGTTTGGTTTGCAACCGCGCCGTTTCGAAGACACGCTGCTGACGTATATGCCCACACGGCACTATGGCTTGCTGCTGTGGCAGCGTTCGCTGCGCCGCCGCCCGCGCGGGGTATGAAAGGCGCGGCGCCGCGCCGATTTTGAGGGAAAAAGCATGAACAACGGAATTGTGATTCGCGCGCTGCATACAATGGACGAGATGTACGCGGCGGTGGAACTGCAAAAAATCCACTGGGGCCGTGACGACGAGTCGCTCGTGCCGGCGCACATGATGTTCTCGCTGGCGCAGTACGGCGGGCATGTGCTGGGCGCTTATGACGGCGAAAAACTGGTCGGCGCGCTGGTCGGTTTTCTGGGCACGCACAACGAAGAGCCTGAACGCCCGGCGATGGCGAATCTGCAAATCGTTTCTAAGCGCATGGTGGTTGATCCGGCGTATCGCGGGCAGGGCATCGGCTACCGCCTGAAACTGGCACAGCGCGAATTTGCGCAGCGACAGGGTGTGCGGCTGGCGGTGTGGACGTTCGATCCGCTGATGTCGGCCAACGCACATTTGAACATTCGTAAGCTGGGCGGCATCAGCAAGCGCTATCTCAAAGATTATTACGGCACGGCAGAGCGCGGCGGGCTGGCGACACTCGGCTCGTCTGACCGGCTGCTGGTGGAATGGTGGGTGACGCACAGGCGCGTCGAAGAACGGCTGACCGGCACGCGCGGCGATCTGAAGCTGGCGGCGTATTTGCAGGCCGACACGCCGATTGTGAATCCGACACAGCGCGATGAAGATGGGGTAGTCAGACCGGGCACGCGGCAGAATCCGCTGCGCGGCACGCTGGCACTGATCGAAATCCCGCTGGATTACAGCGATCTGGTGATGCGCGACGAGGCGTTGGCGCGGCAGTGGCGGGCGCATTCGCGGCAGGTCTTCATGAGCACGATGGCCGAAGGTTTTATTGTGACCGATTTTTTGCACGAGACACATGAAGGCCGCGAGCGCGCCTTCTATGTGATGAGCTTCAACGTCGGCTTTGATTTTCGCTTGAATTAAGGGGGACGAATGATGCGCGCGATCACGATCAAAAATATCACCCTGCATCCGGTGGCGCTCGAACTGGTGGAAAAGCTGCGTACCAGTTTCGGCGAAGAGCCGTACAAAACAGCGGTGCTGGCGGAGGTGGAAACCAGCGAGGGAGTGATCGGCTGGGGCGAATCGTCGCTGGAGATTCGTCCGGGCTACAGCTACGAGACGATGGGCAGCGGGCTGCATATCCTGCGCGAATTTCTCGTGCCGGCACTGCTGGGGCAGACGATCAGCGACCCGACGGCTGTGCCGACGCTGCTGGCCGAGACGCGCGGTCATCCGCTGACAAAGGCCGGGCTGGAAGCAGCGGTGTGGGACGCATGGGCCAAGAGCAACGGCGTCGCGCTGGCCCAGGCTTTTGCCCATTTTTTGCCTGCCGCGCATCAACCGCGCGGGTATGCCAGTGTGGGCGTGAGCATCGGCATCAAACCAAGCGTGGAAAAAACACTGGAAACAATCCGTTTGCGCCTGTCGCAGGGCTACAAGCGCATCAAATTGAAGATTCAGCCCGGTTGGGACGTGGAACTGGCGCGCGGCGTGCGCGCGGCACTGCCCGACATCATGCTCATGCTGGACGCCAACAGCGCCTACACGCTGGCCGACGCCGAGCATCTCAAGCAATTGGATGAGTTCAATCTGCTGATGATCGAGCAGCCGTTGGGCTACAACGATATTTATGAACACAGCAAATTACAGCCGCAGCTTCGCACGCCGGTATGTTTGGACGAAAGCATTCATTCGGCGGATGACGTGCGGCTGGCGCTGGCGTTGGGCGCGTGCCGCATCATCAATCTGAAGCCGGGACGGGTAAGCGGCTACACGCAAAGCCTCGCAATCTACAAAGTGTGCGTGGAAAATCAGACCCCACTGTGGATTGGCGGGATGCTGGAAACCGGCGTGGGGCGCGCGGCCAATCTGGCGTTCGCGTCGCTGCCGGGCGTGACGCTGCCCTGCGACATCAGCGCCACAGACCGTTACTTCGCGCCGGACATCACCGAGCCGCCGTTCGTGATTCGCCCCGACAGCACAATTGCGCCGGCGTCGGGATTGGGCATCGGCGTCGAAGTAGTGCGAGCGCGGGTGCAGGCGGCGGCGCAGCAGTGGGAAACGAATAAGCCGTATTAGTACAATCCAGATACAATTGTGCTGTGGACATGAGGCGCAGCGATGGCGATTTTTTTAGACAAGAATCCATATCCTGGCATTAACGCGCACATTCCATGTCTCGCGGCTCTACCGCCAGACGCTCGATTGCGCGCGTGAGCTGCTGCACTTTGGGCGCTGCACGCCTGATGACCAGAGACGCATCCGTGCGCGCATGGCAGCCATTGCCCAGGAGGGAAGTCGGTATGGCGGTGCCGCGCGTTGACGACTCAGTCAATTTAGACCGATCTCATGAGGACGAATAAAGTATGCCACTGCAAAACCTGAAGATTGCCTTTGTGGGCAGCGGGGTGATGGGCGAGGCCATGATTAAGGGGCTGCTCAACAAGAATCTGGTGCAGTCCAACCAACTGTTTGCCAGCGACCCGCATATCGAACGCGGTAAGCAGTTAATCGCGCGTTACGCGCTGACCTTCACGGCGCACAACGACGACGTGGTGAAGAACGCCGATATTGTCGTGCTTTCGGTCAAGCCGCAGGTGATGAACAAAGCGCTGGCGGATATTCGCGGGCATCTGCGCGAGGATGTGCTGGTGCTGAGCATCGCCGCGGGCGTGAAGATCAAAAAGATGCGCGCCGGCTGCGGCGCAAAAGCCATCGTGCGTTCGATGCCCAATACACCGGGACAGATCGGCGAAGGCATTACGGTGTGGACAGCGACGCCGGAAGTCACGGGCGAACAGCGGCAGCGGGCGACGGCGGTGCTGGGCGCGCTGGGCGAAACGCTGTTTGTCGAAGACGAGCATTATCTTGATATGGCGACAGCGCTGAACGGCAGCGGTCCGGCCTACATTTTCTTGTTTATGGAAGCGCTGATCGACGCCGGCGTGCATCTGGGCTTTTCGCGCCAGGATGCCGAACGGCTGGTGCTGCAAACGATGAAAGGCTCTGTGGAATATGCGCTGCATTCCGGTCTGCACCCGGCGCAGCTCCGCAATCAGGTCACGAGTCCTGGCGGCACCTCGGCGGAGGCGCTGTATTTCTTCGAAAAAGGCGGACTGCGCAACGTGGTTTCACGCGCGGTGTGGGCGGCCTATAAGCGTTCGGTGGCGCTGGGCAGCGGCGGCAGCGAGGACGAGGATTAGCTGCTTGTGAAAATTATCTCCATTATGTTGTAAAATGCCAACACATGGGTTACAATCACTGATCGGCGTGTACGCGCCCCCAGATTCTTTTTGCCTACAATTCAGGCCACCCAAGACCGCTTTTGCCAGCGGTTTGCGTTTTATCAAGTGCATCGTGTAACAACAGAAGGAGCCGGTAATGGCGGAAGTCACCCAAGATATTTACGGTTCGTTACTAGAACGCATCAAAGATTTTACCCCCACGATTGAGGCCGTTGAAGTCGGCTATGTCCAGGAAATTGGCGACGGCATCGCGCGCGTCAGCGGCTTGCAGAACATCAAGTTCAGCGAATTGGTGCGCTTTAGCAACGGGACACCGGGCATCGCCTTCAACCTGGAAAAAGATAATGTCGGCGTCATCATCATGGGTGAATACGACACGATCAACGAAGGTGACGAAGTGCGCCCGATGGGGCGTATCGCTTCTGTGCCGGTAGGGCAGGCGCTGGTCGGGCGCGTGGTGGACGCGCTCGGCAACCCGCTGGACGGCAAAGGGCCGATCGCGGCGGCGGAATACTATAACATCGAACGCATCGCTCCGGGCGTGATGGAACGCCGCAATGTGTATCGCCCGGTGCAGACCGGCATCATCGCCATCGACTCGATGATCCCGATCGGGCGTGGACAGCGCGAGCTGGTCATCGGCGACCGGCAGACGGGCAAGACGGCCATCGCGATTGATACGATCATCAATCAGAAGGGCAAAGACCTGTTCTGCATTTACGTGGCGATCGGCAAGCGCAAGGGCGAGGTGGCGCGTCTGGTGGCGCTGCTGGAACAATCCGGCGCGATGGAATACACTGTCGTTGTCGTGGCTTCGGCCTCTGACCCGGCGGCGATGAACTATATCGCCCCGTATGCTGGCTGTGCCATGGGCGAATGGTTCATGGAAAGCGGCAAAGATGCGCTGATTATTTACGACGATCTCTCCAAGCACGCCTGGGCGTATCGTCAGGTGTCGCTGCTGATGCGCCGCCCGCCCGGACGCGAAGCCTACCCCGGCGACGTGTTTTATCTGCACAGCCGTCTGCTGGAACGCGCGGCGCAGTTGAGCGAGGCGCGCGGCGGCGGCAGCTTGACAGCCCTGCCGTTCATCGAAACGCTGCTGGGCGACGTGTCGGCGTATATTCCAACCAACGTGATTTCGATCACCGACGGCCAGATCTTCTTGGAATCGGATTTGTTCTACGCGGGGCAGCGCCCGGCGATCAACGTCGGTATCAGTGTCAGCCGCGTGGGGGGCGACGCCCAAACCAAAGCCATGAAGAAAGTGGCCGGCGGTCTGCGCCTCGACCTGGCGCAGTTCCGTTCGCTGGCGGCCTTCGCGCAGTTCGGCTCGAACCTCGACAAATCGACACAGGCGCAGTTGGATCGCGGTATGCGCCTGACGGAACTGTCGAAGCAGGGGCAGTACGCCCCCATCCCGCTGGCCGATCAGGTGGCGATTCTGTACGCCGGTACGAAAGGTTATCTGGACGGCGTGGCGGTGAGCCGCGTGAAAGAATGGCAGGAAGGTTTCCTGCGCGCTTTCAATTCGCAGTATGCGGATATTGCGCACGACATCGCCGAGTCGAAGGATATCAAGCCGGAAACCGAAGAAAAGCTCAAGAACGCGCTCAAGAATTTCAATTCGACGTGGAGCTAGGCTCGTGCTGTGGGGGCGGCTCGACACCGCTTCTGCTGCCATCACCATAAGGACACAACATGCCAACTGCACGCGAAATCAGAAAACGCATTCGCAGCGTCAAAAACATCGCCCAGATCACGCGCGCGCTAGAGGCGGTGTCGGCCTCGCGCGTGCGCGTCGCCCAGTCCCGCGCTATGTCCAGCCGCCCTTACGCCGAAAAAGCATGGGAAATTCTGCTGAACATTCAAAAGGCGACGCAGGGACGGGCGCTGCACCCCCTGCTCACCCGCCGCGACGAGATCAAAAACGTAATGATGATCGTGATCTCGTCGGACCGCGGGCTGGCCGGCTCGTATAACACCAATATCCTGCGCGTGGCCGAACGTTTCGTCGCGCGGCTGGGCAAGCCCGCGCAGTATATCGCCTTTGGTCGCAAAGGCCGCGATACGCTGGCGCGCCTGCGTGTCAACATGGTGGCCGAGTTCAGTAACCCGGCCAACCCCAGCGCCAGCGATGTGCATCCGGTGGCGCAGATCGCCATCGAAGAATATCTGAGCGGCAAGGTGGACGAGGTGTTTATCGCCTACACCGACTTCATCAACATGCTCTCGCAGCGTCCGGTGGTGCTTTCGCTGCTGCCGCTCAGCCCTTATGAGAACACTGACGAAATGGTGGCGGAATTTGTCAAAGAGACGCCCAAGGTCACCGCAGGCGCGTTGATTTACGAATACGAGCCGAACGCGGCGGCGATTCTGGATGAGATCGTGCCGCGCTTCACCGAACTGCAAATTTATCAGGCGGTGCTGGAAAGCCAGGCCAGCGAGCACGCGGCGCGTATGGTGGCGATGCGCAATGCTTCGGATAATGCCAAAGGGCTGACGGACGATCTGACGCTGGTCTATAACAAGGCGCGCCAATCGGCCATCACCAGCGAAATCCTGGACATTGTGGGTGGCGCGAACGCTTTGCAGCAGACGCTTAAGGCGCTGGCGGAAGCTATTTCTGACGGCGAAGTGCCGGCGCAGCCGCTGTTCGCCAAACCCGCGCCCAGCGCGGCAGCCAAAGCCAACGGCAAAGAAGATGATTTGACACGTATCGAAGGCATCGGCCCGAAGATCGCGGCAGCGCTCAAGGCGGCGGGTCTCCATACCTTTGGACAACTGGCGCAAGCCAGCGAAGACGAACTCAAAGCGGCCATCCAGGCTGCCGGACTGCGCCTCGCCCCCAGTCTGCCGACATGGGCGGAACAGGCGTCGTATGCGGCCAGCGGCAACTGGGATGGGCTGAAAGCATTGCAAAAAACATTGGTCGGCGGGCGCAAAGCCTAAGCCACACATTTTTGAGGAGATAAATACGCATGGCTGAAGTTCAAGGCATGATTACCCAGGTGCTGGGTGCGGTAGTGGATGTGGCTTTCCCCCAAGGCCAACTGCCCGATATTTACGACGCGATTCGTGTGCCGCGCACGGGCGAAGAGGATCTGATTCTGGAAGTCCAGATGCATCTGGGCGACAATGCCGTGCGCACGGTGGCGATGGACAGCACCGACGGTTTGCAGCGCGGCGTGCCGGCGCTTTCTACGGGCCAGGCTATCACTGTGCCGGTGGGCGCGGCTTCGCTGGGGCGCATCTTCAACGTATTGGGACGCCCGGTAGATATGGGCGCGCCGGTGCCTGCCGACGCGCAGCGCCGCCCGATTCACGCCAAAGCCCCCAAGTTTGAAGAACAATCGACCAAAATCGAAGTGTTCGAAACGGGCATGAAGGTGATTGACCTGGTCGCGCCGATGACGAAAGGCGGCAAGACGGGCATCTTCGGCGGCGCCGGCGTGGGCAAGACGGTCACCATCATGGAATTGATTAACTCGATCGCCACACAGCACGCCGGTCTGTCGGTGTTTGCGGGCGTCGGTGAACGCACGCGCGAAGGCACGCAGCTTTACGGCGAAATGAAAGAAGGCGGCGTACTGGATAAGCTGGCGATGGTCTTCGGCCAGATGAACGAACCGCCTGGCGTGCGTCTGCGTGTGGCCCTCTCTGGCCTGACGATGGCTGAGCACTTCCGCGACGAAGGCAAGGACGTGCTGCTGTTTATCGACAACATTTTCCGCTATTCGCTGGCGGGTTCGGAAGTGTCGGCGCTGCTGGGGCGTATGCCTTCGGCGGTAGGCTATCAGCCCACGCTGGCCGACGAGATGGGCCAGTTGCAGGAACGCATTACGTCCACGCGCAGCGGCTCGATCACGTCAATGCAGGCGGTGTATGTGCCCGCTGACGACTATTCTGACCCCGCGCCGGTGGCGGTGTTCACGCATCTGGACGGCACGATTGCGCTGGAACGCTCCATTGCGGCGCGCGGTCTGTTCCCGGCGGTAGACCCGCTCTCCAGCACCAGCAAAATCCTCGACCCGCTGATTATCGGCGAGGAACACTATCGCACGGCGCGTGAAGTGCAAAAAGTCTTGCAGCGCTACAAGGAATTGCAGGACATCATCGCCATTCTGGGCATCGACGAGCTCTCGGATGACGACAAGCTGCTGGTGGCGCGCGCCCGCAAGATCGAACTCTTCCTCAGCCAGCCGATGGTCGTGGCAGCACAGTTCACCGGGCGCGAAGGCCGCTACGTTAAGGTGCGCGACACGGTGCGCGGTTTCCGCATGATCCTCGATGGCGAACTCGACCATATCCCGGAGCAGTTGTTCTATATGGCTGGCCCGATAGACGACGTGCTCAAGCGCTACGAAGACGCCGAGAAATAAGGCCTAGACTATGCCTATCCATGTCGAAGTGGTCACGCAGGAAAAGAAAATCTTTGACGAGCCGAACGCGGATATGGTGATTATCCCGGCGACAGAGGGCGTGATGGGCGTGCTGCCGCGTCATGCCCCCGTGCTGACAACGATGGCGTTCGGCGAGCTGATCGTGCGCAAGGCTGGGCGCGAAGAAAGCTTCGCCATTTATGGCGGCGTGGTCGATATTCGCCCCGACAAAGTGGTCGTGCTGGCGGATTTGGCCGAGTCGTCCTATGACATCACCAACGAGGCGATCGAAGCCGCACGCGCCAGCGCCGAAAAACTGCTGCAAGAGGGCGTGGGGCCAGAAATGAACCGTGAGGCTGCCTTGGCCTTGCGCCGCGCCGAACTGGCGACACGCCTGGCGCGCAAGGTACAGGGGCGTGTCAGCCCCGTGATGCGTATCGTAGATGAAGATGAGGGTGGCAAGAAATAACGCCGCGCTGCGCGAAAAACTGGACGCGGTGGGGGTCACAGCCCGCCGCGTTTTTTATTGTGCGCGCCAAGGGCTTGATTGATAAAAGCTAACTCTTTTGTTACAATGCCGTACATTGAAGCACGGAGAGGGACATGGGACTTTTTAGCAAGCGTCTGGGGGTCGATCTGGGCACGATTAACGTGCTGATCTACGAAAATGGGCAGATCGTGCTGCAAGAGCCGACGTTGGTCGCGCTCACGACCGAAGATGAGCGCATTGTCGATTTCGGCCAACCGGCGCGCGAAATGCTCGGCAAGGTGGACGAAGAAGACATTCAGGTGATTCGCCCGCTGCAAAACGGTGTGATCGCCGATTACGAAGTGACCGAGGCCATGCTGCGCTATTTTTTCGGCAAGATCGCCGGGCGCATCCGCCTCTTTCGCCCCACTGTTGCCATCAGCGTGCCCTACGGCGTTACCAGCGTGGAAAAGCGCGCGGTGATCGAAGCGGCGATCGAAGCCGGCGCGCGTGAGGTGATCCCGATCTCGGAACCGCTGGCAGCAGCGATCGGCGCGGGGCTGCCTGTGAGTACGCCGGCGGGTGATATGGTCGTCAACGTCGGCGGCGGTATCACCGAAGCGGCGGTGATCTCGATGAACAATATTGTGCGCGCCGAAAGCGGGCGCACCGGCGGGCTGCGTCAGGACGAGGCCATCATTCTCTACGTGCGCCGCAAGTACAACCTGATTATCGGCCAGCCGACTGCCGAATCGATCAAGATTCAGGTCGGCGCGGCGGTCGATCTGCCGGAACAGATGTCGATGGATATTCAGGGACGCGATACGGTCAGCGGGCTGCCGCGCACCGTCAGCATCAGCACAGGCGAAGTGGTCGAAGCGCTGATGGAACCGCTGTCAGCCATTGCGGCGGTGGTCAAAGCCGTGCTGGCGAACACGCCGCCGGAACTGGCGTCCGATATTATTGATCGCGGCATTGTGCTGACGGGTGGGGGGGCGCTGCTGCGCGGCATGGATATTTACCTGACGCGCCAGACCGATGTCCCTGTATACCGCGCGGATAACCCGCTGATCGCGGTGGCGGTGGGGGCGGGGCGCGCGCTGGAAGACCCGGCGCTGCTGCGGCGCATCACGCAGGGCTACGGTTAAGGCTGGCCTTGAGTAAGCAGTCAATAATTCTCAGCGCGAGTCGAGCCCAATGCAAACCTGGCTGATGGGCTAACGGCGCATCGGGACTCGAAACTCGCGACGATCCTCACGGCAGATAAAACGTCATGCGCTGCATGTGAATCACGGGGTCGATATACTGCACCCGCACTTCGGGCGGCACGTTCAGGTTGATCGGCGCGTAATTCAAAATCGCGCGCACACCGACGGCGATCAACTTGTCGGCGACTTCCTGCGCGGCCTTGGCAGGCACGGCGATCATCGCCATTTTGATGGCGCGCGCTTTGATTGTCGTTTCCAGCTCATCCAGTGCTTGTACGGTGAAGCCGTTGAGCGGTTTGCCGATTTTCTCCTTGGCGTTATCGAAGACGCAGGAAATTTTGAAGCCGCGTTCGGCAAACCCGCCGTAGTGCGCCAGCGCTGTCCCCAGATCGCCCGCCCCGACCAGCGCCACTTCCCATTCGCGGTTGACTTTAAGCACCTGACGCAGCTTTTCCTCTAAGAAGACGATCTGGTAGCCTGTGCCCTGTTTGCCAAAACCGCCAAAGTGCGACAGGTCTTTGCGGATTTGCGCCGAGCTGATCCCCAAAATCTGGCCGAGTTCATGCGACGAAGTCACTTCGTGACCGTCTTGCGCCAAACGGTTCAACGCGCGCAGATAAATGGGCAGGCGGCCAATAACAATATCAGGAATGTTATCGGATAAGTTCGAAGGCATGGCGGATCCCCAATAGAGCCAGTTTCGATTGTGAAACTTTGTTCATATTTATATTACCACTCTTAAGAACGGTGCGCCAGATAGCCTTTTGTCCTGTACAATAGAGACGATAAGGTGTTATTTATCCCCGTTAAAAAAATCCCTCTTGCTTAGGATTTTATTAGGCCGGTACGATGTTTAGCATGATTATGGCGCGAGTAGTGCTATCATGCTTCTTGGAACAAGCAGCAAACAGGAAGTCTTATGTCTGTCCGTCGTTCGTTGATTCTGCTCTCGGTGCTGACTCTGGCGCTGCCGGTGGTGACCTTCGCCGCTGTCCAACGGCTTGAGCAGAACGCTGCCGAGCAGGAAGCGCGCACCGAAGAGCGTTTGCAGTTTTATACCGTGCAGCGCGGCGCGGTGGAAGTCGTGGTTTCGGCAGTCGGTACGATCGAAGCCGAACAGGTGGTGAACCTGGCCTTTACTGTGCCGGGACGAGTCGAGCAGGTCTTGGCGCAGCCCGGCGCTTATGTGCTGGCGGGCGATGTACTGGCGCAGTTGGAAAGCGGCACGCAGCAGTTGGCCTACGATCAGGCAGCGCTGGCGCTGGAACGCGCCCAGTTGGCGCTGGACGAATTGATGTCCCCGCCCAGCGAAAGCGAGCTGGCTGTCGCGCAGGCCAATGTCGATGCGGCGTGGGGCGCTTTCCTGAGCATTCAGAACGCAGTGACGCCCGAACAGATTCAGGCGGCAGAACTGGCCTACGCGCAGGCGCAGCAAGCGCTGGCCGATGCCCAGACCGCGCGCTCGCAGGGGGCAGGGGGGGGCACGCTGGCCGATGCGCAGGTGGGGCAGGCCACGTTTAATGTCGAAATCGCCCGTTTACGCCTGGTGCAGTTGCAAAATGGCAGTCCGGCGGCCCTGAACGCCGCTTATGCCCGCGCGATACAGGCGCAGGCCGAATATGATCGTTTGCTGGCTGGCCCGCCGCAAGCGCAGATCGATCAGGCGCAGGTTGCTATCGATCAGGCACAGGCCGATCTCGATCAAGCGCTGGTGACGCTCCAGCGCCGCCAATTGATCGCGCCCTTTGATGGCGTGCTTTCGGCGGTGAATATCGAAGTTGGCGCGCTGGTTGCTCCCGGCGTGGGCTTAGTCGAAATCACTGATGTCTCGCCGCTGGCGCTGACGGTGCAGGTGGACGAAATCGACGTGGCCGCAATCCGCGAAGGGCTGCCCGCCCGCGTTACGCTCGATGCGCTGCCGGATGTTGAGTTTCCGGCGCAGCTAGAGCGCATCGCGCTGGTCGGACGCAGCGTCAACAACATTATCACTTATGATGTGCTTGTCACGCTCAACGCCGAAGACCCGCGTCTGCGCATTGGCATGACCGCCGAAGCCACCGTTGTGGTCGAACGTCGCGAAAACACGCTTGTTGTGCCCAATCTGTTTATCCGCCTGGATCGCCGCACCGATCAGGCTTTTGTCAACGTCGCGCAGGCCGACGGCACACTGGTCGAAGTCGAAGTGACGCTGGGGCTGCGCGGGCAGGACGAAAGCGAAATCGTCTCCGGTATCGACGCCGGTACTGTGCTGGCTGCCGATCTTGGGGGCGATAATCTGGGGTCGATCTTCGGGGGTTAAGATGCTCAAATTGCTCAGAGGATTAGTGATACGTCTGCTGGTCGTCGTGGCGCTCTCCGCGATTGCTGTGGCAGTCATTTTTTATGTGCGGTTTCAGCGGCAGCAGGCGGCGCTGCAAGCGCAGCCCGTTGTGCTGGACGAAACCAGCGTGGAACGCGGCGATCTGGTGGTCACGGTGAGCGCGACAGGCGTGATTACGCCGGTGCGCCAGGTGCCGCTGTTGTTCGAGTACAGCGCGCCAGTAGTCGAAGTTTTGGTGCAAGAGGGCGAAAGCGTCGTGGCGGGGCAGCTACTCGCCCGGCTGGACGACGCCGATTTGCAGGCGATTTTGCAGGATGCGCAGTTGGCGCTGACTGCCGCGCAGTCGGCGTATGATGCGCTGTTGGCGCCCGCGCGCCCGGAAGACATCGCGGCGGCACAGGCGGCGCTGAACGCGGCGCTGGCGGCGCTGAACGCGGCCTATGCCACCGCGCCCACCGCCGAACAGATCGAAATCGCGCGGCTGCAAACCGAAGTCGCGCGTAATCAGTTGTGGCAGCTCCAGCTTCAGCGCGACGCGCAGGCCGGGCTTGTCCCGACGACGATTGCCATCCCCGATGGGCTGCCACAGGAAGCGATCGACGCCATTAACGCCGTCAACCAATTTATCCAAAACAGCAGCATTGTCCCCAGCAGCGGTCAACTGGAGGCGGGCCTGAATCAGGCCGATTACGGCGTACAGATCGCCGATGCCAATTACGCCAGCGTGCTGAATCAAGACCCGGACATCGGCCAGATGGCCCAGGCTAATCTGGCGGTGATCCAGGCGCAGAACGCGCTTGACCGCTTGGTGAACGGCCCGAACGAATTTGAACTGGCGCGCGCCGAATTACAGGTGCGGCAGGGGCAGTTGGCGGTGGAACTGGCGCAGGCGGGCGTTGAACGTGCGCGCTTAGTCGCCCCGTTTGATGGCGTGATCGCCGAAAATAATCTGGTGGTGGGCGAACTGCCGGCAGGGCAGACAGCGGCCATGCTGTTGGTGGACAGCAGCAGTTTTTACGTCGATGTGGCGATCGACGAAACCGATGTGGTGCGTGTCACGTTGGGGCAGTCGGTGAACCTGTTCCTCGACGCGCTGCCAAATGAAGCCGTAACAGGCAGTGTGACGCGCATCGCGATCACACCGACGCGCATTGGCCAGTTGGTGACATTCCCCGTGCGCGTGACGCTGAATCCCACGAGTGATACGGTGCGTGTGGGCATGAGCGTGACGGCGCGTGTTGTGGTCAATCAACTGCAAGATGTGCTCACGCTGCGTAACCGCTTCATCCGTATTGACCGTGCCACCGGGCAGGCCTTTGTGACTGTCGAGGATGAATCCGGGCGCTTCACAGAAATCGAAATCGTGCTGGGGCTGCGCAACGACACACACAGCCAGATCATCAGTGGTTTGAGCGAGGGACAGCGCGTGGTGCTGGTCGAACGTGACACGCTCAACCCGCTGCGTTAGAGCCTATTGGAGAGGAAATGCCTTGAAGTGGTTTGGAAACGGCAGCCGTAAAAACGGCGCGCATAAAGAAGACACACCGCGCGCGGTGATCGATATTCGCGACATCACCAAAACGTATGTCATGGGCGAAATTCAACTGCAAGTGCTGCGCGGCATCAACCTGAAAGTGATGCCCGGCGAGTTTTTGTCGATCATGGGGCCTTCGGGCAGCGGCAAAAGCACGCTGATGAACATTCTCGGCGCGCTCGACCAGCCGACATCGGGCCAATATTTTCTGGACGGGTTGGACGTGAGCAAGCTGCCGGAACAGGAATTGGCGCGCGTGCGCAACAAAAAGATCGGCTTTGTCTTCCAGAGTTTTAACCTGCTCAAGCGCACCGATGCGCTGCGCCAGGTCGAACTGCCGCTGGTGTATGCCGGCGCGTCGAACCGCACCAAACGGGCGAAAGCCGCGCTGGAATCTGTCGGGCTGGGACAGCGGCTCGACCATCTGCCGAGCGAACTTTCTGGCGGGCAGCAGCAGCGTGTGGCCATTGCGCGCGCGCTGGTCAACGAGCCGGCCATGATCCTGGCCGACGAGCCGACGGGGAATCTCGATTCGCGCAGCGGCACAGAAGTGATGAAGATTTTCCAGCAGTTGAACCGCGAAAAAGGCATTACGACGATTTTTGTGACGCACGACCCGTGGATCGCACGCCACACCAACCGCGTCGTGATGCTGCGCGACGGGCTGGTGATCGCCGATCGCGAGGTTGCCAACCCGCTGGTGGCGGGCGAAATCGAGCGCCCGTCGGAAGCCGAAGAACTGGAAAGCGTGTTCAAAGAAGCCTACTACGGCGGCAGCGAATCGGAATATAACTAGTGGATATCAAGGAAAGCCTGCGCATCGCGCTCGCTGGCCTGGCGGCTAACCGCCTGCGCGCCGTGCTGACAACGTTGGGCATTATCATCGGCGTGGGCGCGGTGATCGGGCTTATCAGTCTGGGGCGCGGCGTCGAAACCTATATCGCCAACGAATTTAAGGCGTTGGGCGCGAATGTGCTTTTTGTCTTTTCTTCGCAGCCCACCAGCGGCACGCGCACGCGCATCGAGCCGATCACCACGCTCGAAGCCGCCGATCTCGATGACCCATCAATCGCGCCGAGTATCGCCCAGATCGCGCTGGAATACGGCGTCAACGCCCTGATCACCAATGGTCAGGAAAGCGTGGGTGTCGTGCTCAGCGGCATCACGCCCAATTTCCCCAGTGTGCGCAACTGGAATGTGCGCTACGGCTCGTTTATCACCCAGAACGATCTGGACACAGAGGCGCGTGTGGCCGTGCTGGGTGTGGATATTGTCGAGGATTTGTGGGGCGACAAGGATTTTGACCCCGTCGGCCAGACCGTGCGCATCAACGAGCGTGTGTTTACAGTGATCGGCGTCATGGAGGCGCAGGGGCAGGGCTTCACGGGCGAGGATTCGTCGGTGTTCGTGCCGCTAACGACGGCGCAAACCCGGCTGGCGAACGCGCGCGCGCGCGACGGCGGCTATCAGGTCACGGTGCTGCATGTGCAGGCGGTTTCTGAGGACGCGATGGATGCGGCCACGCGCGAAATCGAAATGTACCTGAGCGAAGCGCATAATATCACGTTTGAAGGCGATCAGGATTTCCAGATCATCAATCAGGGCGATCTGCTCGATTCGCTGGCGGCGGTGACGGGCGTGCTGACGGTGTTTCTGGGGCTGATCGCCGGCATTTCGCTGCTGGTGGGTGGCATCGGCATCATGAACATCATGCTGGTATCGGTGACCGAACGCACGCGCGAAATCGGGCTGCGCAAAGCGGTGGGCGCGCGCGGCGGCGATATTCTCACGCAGTTTTTGTTGGAAAGTGTCATTTTGTCGGTGCTCGGCGGCCTGCTGGGGATCGCGCTTGGCTGGCTGATGACAGTCATCGGGATGCAGCTTGTGCCCGATCTGTCGCTGATCGTCACGGGCGACGCGATCTTGCTGGCGACGGCGGTCAGCAGTTTTGTCGGCATTTTCTTCGGGCTGTATCCCGCCAGCCGCGCCGCGCGTATGCGCCCGATTGACGCGCTGCGTTATGAGTGAGAAGTACGATGTTCGCGATTTTTGAAAATATCCGGCTGGCCTTCATGGGCCTTAGCGCCAACAAGCTGCGCTCGGCGCTCACTATGCTGGGCATCACGATTGGCGTCGCGGCGGTGATTGTGCTGGTGTCGGTGGGGCAGGCGGTGGAATCGTTCGTGCTTGATCAATTTTCCAGCATCGGCACGAATCTGCTGGTGGTGATCGGTGTGCCTGATGCCAATGGCCGTCTGACGCGCCTCACGCAGTCCGAAGCCGACGCGCTGGCCGACCCGTTTCGCGTGCCCGATGCCATCGCTGTCATGCCGCAGTTGAATTTGACACGCACCGTGTTGTACGAAGGGCGCGAGGCGCGCGCCACCATACAGGGGGTGACGCCGGCCTATACACAGATTGTCAACCGCACCGTTGTTGTTGGGCGCTTTTTCGACCAGAACGAATATGACAGCCTGGGGCGGGTGGCGCTGATAGGCCGCACCGTGATCGAAAACCTTTTCCCCGACACTTATCCCATCGGCCAGAGCATCCGTATCAGCGGCGTGCGCTTTACGGTGATCGGCATTTTGAACGAGCGGGGCGGCGGCGGGGGGCTTGGTCCGCCGGGTTCTGACGCCGATAACATCATTCTGGTGCCGCTGCCGACGGCGCAAACCCGCCTGAGCGGCGAGCGCAACCTTTCGGGCGCGCGCCCGGTCTCGCTGATTCTGGTGCAGTCGCGCGATGCCGAAAGCGTGAACACCGCCGCGCGCCAGGTGCGGCAAACGCTGCGCGAGGAACGCAATATCAGCTTCCGCGACGAGGACAATTTCACGATCTTCACCCAGGCCGATCTGCTGGAAAGTCTCGGCAGCGTGACCGGGCTGCTCACGGTGTTTTTGGGCCTGATCGCCGGGATTTCGCTGGTGGTGGGCGGCATCGGCATCATGAATATCATGCTGGTGACGGTCACCGAGCGCACGCGCGAGATCGGGCTGCGCAAAGCCGTCGGCGCGCAAAAAGGCGACATCCTGTGGCAGTTTTTGACCGAAGCGACGGTGCTGGCGCTGGTGGGCGGCGCGCTGGGCGTTGGATTGGCGACAGGCGGACTGGCCGCTGTGCGCGCGGCGCTGCCGACTCTCTTGATCGGCGTGCAGCTTTCGAGTGTGCTGCTGGCGACCGTCATTTCGCTGGCGATTGGCATCTTCTTCGGCATTTATCCGGCGTCGCGTGCAGCCTCGCTCAACCCGATCGACGCGCTGCGCTACGAATGAGGCGTTGTGTATAATTTTAGTTAATGTTAAAATACACTTTAAATGTCATGCCAAGACAATGATGGGTACCCGTGACACACGCCGTCGCCTTCGTCGTTTTTTCCGCCGTGCGCTGCCCGGCGTGCTGTTGATTGCCGCTCTCGGCGCGCCCTGCCTGTTCTGGTCACCAGAGATTTTCCGCTGGTGGCAGGCGCCGCTGCTGGCGCTGACTCTCATCCTGTATATTGGCGTGACGCTGTTCGATACCCTGTTTTTTGATCGCTACCACTGAGAAGGCGGATTGCGGATGTCCGAAAACGGTTCTGTCAGTCCCAATCAGGATTTGCACGCTGTCCACGAAAGCATGTTAGACGGTCTGGGACAGCTTGCCTCGTATTTTGGCTTCAGCAAGGTGATGGGCCAGCTTTACGGCGCGCTGCTGCTCAGCCCTGAACCGCTCTCGCTGGACGCCCTGATGGAGCAGTTGGATATTTCCAAAGCCAGCGTTAGTATGAACATTCGCACACTGGAGCACATGGGTATGGTGCGGCAGGTGTGGGTGCGCGGGCGCGGCGGACGCCGCAAATTCTACGAGGCCGAAACCGATTTCTGGCAGATTATCTCCAACGTCATCGCCGGGCGCGAAATGCGCGATGTTGACCGCGCGCTGGGCGTGCTGGGCGATAACGTTGATCGGCTCTCCAAATCTATGCCGCAGATGGAAGAAAGCGATCAAAAGGTCGCTAGTCTGTATCTGGAACGTATTGTGCAGATTCAGGCCTTGTTCCAGTTCGCGCAGATGGTGATGACGACGATTTTGTCGCGCAATTTTGAAGAAGTCTCCAAAGATTACGGGCAGAAATAGACGTTATTCGGGGTTGAGATGCGCCGCGGCGCTGCATATAATGACCCCACCATGGGGGAGTGGCGGAACTGGCAGACGCGCATGACTTAGGATCATGTCTCTTACGAGGTAAGGGTTCGAGTCCCTTCTTCCCCATCCTAACAACCAGGCCACCGGCGCAGCGTCGTTTCTGATGTAAGATTTATAGAAGGCGCACGCTTTCCGACTATAATGGTTGCTATGTCCTCTGTATGGCTCACAAGGATGATCTCTTGAATATTCAGACCGAACGACTGGACAATCATATTGCGCGCTTGACTGTCGAGATCGACGCCGAGCGCCTGGAAAAAGCCAAACAAACGGCGGCGCGCAAGCTCTCTGGCCGTGTCAACATTCCCGGCTTCCGCAAAGGCAAGGCGCCTTACCGTATTCTCGTCAATTATGTTGGCGAGGCGGCGGTGATCGAAGAAGCGGTCGAAGTGCTGGGCAACGATATCTACAAAGAAGCGCTCGAAGGCTCGAAGGTCGATCCGTATGGGCCGGGTTCGCTCGAAGACTTTAAACTGATTCCCAATCCTACCTTTATCTTCACTGTCCCGCTCCAGCCCGAAGTGCATCTGGGCGCCTACCGCGACATCCGCATGGAATTCAGCGTGCCGCCTGTCGAAGACGCGGCGGTGGACAGCGCGCTGAAGGCGCTGCAAAACGAACATGCGGTGGTCGAAGAAAGCGCGCGCCCGGTCGAAGTCGGCAACCGCGTGACCGTCGATATTCACTCGCATTTTGTCGGCGACCCGGCAGAAGGGCAGGAGGGCGGCAAAGACGGCGAAGAAGTGCTGCACCAGCATGATGCGCAGATTAACCTCGACCCCAGCGACGAACCGATCGCCCCCGGTTTTATCGAAGCGCTGCTCGGCACGAACAAAGACGAAGAAAAAGAATTCCAGTTGACGTTCCCCGATGACAAGCAGAAGTACGAAGAAATGGCCGGACGTAAGGTCGAATTTCACGTCACGGTGAAAAAGATCGAAAATGTGACGCTGCCGGCGCTCAATGACGATTTCGCCGCGCGCATCACCGCCAACGAAGAAAAGCCGCTGACGCTGCTGGAACTGCGTATGCGCACCCGCGAAGAACTGGGGCAAATGGCCGAAAGCCGCGCCAAATCAGCCTATGCTCAGCGCGTGCTGGATAAGATAGTCGAAGGCGCAACGGTGGCCTTCCCCGAAGCGATGGTCGAAGACCAGATCGAAGACATGCTGGAAGGCCTGGATCGTAATCTGCGCCAGCAGGGTGTCACGCTGAAAGACTACATGCAGATCACCAAGAAGACCCGCCAGGATTTGGGCAAGGATTACCGCGAAACGGCCATCAACATGCTGCGGCGTTCGCTGGTGCTGCGCCAGGTGCTGCACGAAGAAGGCCTGGAAGTCACCGACACGCAAATCAATGCCGAAGTCGAACGGATGCTTTCTGCTTTCGGCGAGCAGCGCGAAATGTACCGCCAGTTCCTCACCCGGCCAGAGATGCTTTCCGGGATGCGCAACGATCTCTTGCAGCAGCAAACGCTGGAGCGGATCGGGGCGATCGCGCGCGGCGAAGCGCCGGAAAAAGGCGCGCCGGTTCCTGCCGACGAACCCGTCGCCAGCCTTGAGGACAGCGCCCCAGTCGTAAGCGAAAACGCGCCCGCCGCGTCCGAATAAGGGCGCATGGCGTTTCTGGATGTTGTGTAAGCGGGATTTTTGGGTGTCAATCAACTAAGGAGCAACGGACTGTGAATTTCTATAACCTCATCCCGATGGTCATTGAGCAGGGGAGTCGCGGCGAACGCGCCTACGACATCTATTCGCTGCTCTTGAAGGAACGTATTGTGTTCATGGGTATGCCCATCAACGATCAAATCGCCAACCTGATCGTGGCGCAGCTTCTGTTCCTTGACCGCGAGGACCCGGATCGTCAGGTGCAGATGTACATCAATTCACCCGGCGGGCAGGTGTACGCCGGCATGGCGATTTACGACACCATGCAGCAGATCAGCGCGCCGGTCAGCACGGTAGCTGTCGGCATCACTGCCAGCTTCGGCACCGTGCTGCTGACCGCCGGCACCAAAGGGCTGCGTTATGCGCTGCCCAACGCCACGATTCACATGCACCAACCGCTCGGTGGCGCGCAGGGCCAGGCCTCCGACATCGTGATTCAGGCTAACGAAATCGTGCGTCTGAAGGAACGCCTGAACCTGATCTTCGTCAAGCACACCAGCAAGGACAAAGAGACGATCGAGCGCGATACAGATCGCGACATTTATCTGAGCGCGACGCAGGCGGTGGAATATGGCCTGATCGACGCCGTTCTGGACGATGCCGCTAAGGATGGAAAAAAGGCGTGAGACCCGGTTTACCCACTAACCCCCGCTGTTCGTTTTGTGGCCGCAGTCATGAACAGGTTGACCGCCTGATTCAAGGCGGCGACGGTGTGTTCATCTGCAATTTTTGCGTCGATCAGTGCCACCGGCTGCTGGTCGATGAACTGGCGGGCGGCGGGTATGGGCACAGCCCGGATTTTCAGATCGAGCGCTTGCTTTCCCCGCGCGAAATCATGGCGCATCTCGATGATTACGTGGTCGGGCAGAACTACGCCAAGCGCGTCTTGAGCGTGGCGGTCTATAATCACTACAAGCGTATCCAGAGCGACCGCGCCGGCGCAGAGGTCGAAATTCAGAAAAGCAATATCCTGATGGTCGGCCCCACCGGCAGCGGTAAAACCCTGCTGGCGCAAACGCTGGCGCGCATCCTCGATGTGCCCTTCTGTATCGCCGACGCCACCGCGCTGACCGAAGCCGGTTACGTGGGCGAAGATGTCGAAAACATCCTGCTGCGTCTGATTCAGGCCGCCGATGGCGATGTCGCACGCGCCGAACGCGGCATCATCTATATCGACGAAATCGACAAAATTGCGCGCAAATCCGCCGATAATCCATCAATCACGCGCGATGTCTCTGGCGAAGGGGTGCAGCAGGCGCTGCTGAAAATCGTCGAAGGCACGATTGCTAATGTCCCGCCGCAGGGCGGGCGCAAGCACCCGCATCAGGAATTTATCCAGATCAACACCAACAACATTCTGTTCATCTGCGGCGGTACCTTCGCTGGCATCGAAGACAATATCGGCAAGCGCGTTGGCGTGAAGAATGCCATCGGCTTCGGCGCCTCTACCAGGCGCTCGGAATTCGATACAGCGGCGCTGCTGCGCCAGATGGAACCGGAAGACCTGATGATGTTCGGCCTGATCCCTGAGCTGGTGGGGCGGCTGCCGGTGCTGGTGACGATTGACCCGCTGGATCGCGACTCGTTGGTGCGTATCCTGATCGAACCGAAAAACGCCCTCGTCAAACAGTATCAGCACTTGCTGCGCCTGGACGATGTAGAACTGGTTTTCGAAGAAAACGCGCTGGTCGCCGCTGCTGATCTCACGCTCAAGCGCGAAACCGGCGCGCGCGGCCTGCGCTCGATTATCGAAAGCCGCCTGCTGGATGTGATGTTCGAAATCCCCGGACGCAAGGACATCCGTAAAGTGGTGATGGACGCCGACGTGATTAACGCCATCAGCAAACCCTATATCTTCGACGCCAACGGCGCGCGTCTGGAATGGACAGATCATGGCACGCTGCATCCGGCGGCCTAAATCGCTCACCGGTGTCAATATGTGCGAACAGGGGGCTTAGCCCCCTGTTTTTTGCTTCTACAGCCCGCTGCTCAGGCTTTATAGGGCAGCATGACTACGGTTGTATAGCGGCTGGCCTGCCGTTCGAACGTCTTGGCTTCGATCTGTGTGGTGCTGTCGGGGTTCAGGTTGCAGGGAATCGTCCAGCGTGGGCGCATTTTGCTTACCAGTTCGGTTGCCTCGTCCACGTTCATCGTCCCGTTGCCATCAATCGGCACAATCGCAATATCCGGGCGGATTCTGTCCATCTCCGGGATGATCTTGCTGTCGCCGGTGTAGTAAATGTCGTGATAGTTCAGCGAAATCACAAAACCCAACCCGCCGTCCGAAAGCGGATGTTCCACGCCATCGGGCGCATAGGCGGGTACGGCTTTGATGCCTGCGCGTTCCACACTGAGCGACTGCCAGGGCCGCAGCACGGTGCAGTCGGCGATGTCCTGCGCCACGCGCGCGTTGCTGATGACTCTGGTGGCTGGCCCGCGCAGCTTGGCGACATCGGCCAGCGAGCAGTGCTCGTAATGATGGTGGCTGACGAGAATCACGTCGGCATGAAAGGCCGCGCGCACGACGCGCCAGGGGTTGATATAAATCAGCGGCGGCCCTTCGATACGAAAGCTGCCGTAGCCCAGCCATTGAATCGAGTCGATCATACGCTTTGTGACTTCACAGGATGCGGGCTACTTTACCTCAAAAAAGGCCTGCTCTCAACGGTGGTTGTCCTGCTTGGCGATTTTATGCTATAGTAATTTGGGGTTGTTGTAACCACCGTGATTTTTCTCCTAGTGCATCATCTACAGGTTAAAACGCATGTCTGATTTTTCTAATCCTAAACCGGGTACCGGACAGATTCGCAGTCTGAGCGGCCAGCGCCAACAGTCGCCTGCGCCCGCCGCGCCGCCCCCCATGCAAGACCTGCTGGAGGAAGATAACGAATGGTCACCGCCGCCGCTGACCGCGCTGGAAGACACCGGGTTGAACCTGCTGGCTGTTGCCGACCTCATCCTCAAAGTCTTGTACTTCGGCGGCTATATGACCGGTTTCGCGGTCTGCGAAATCATCAAGCTGCCGTTCACGGGCGTCGCCGAAAAAGCCTTCACGTTCCTCAAGCGCGAAAAATTCATTGAGGTGCAGGCGGGCGGCGGTTATAACGAGGCCTCCTATCAGTATTTGATTACCCAAAAAGGCTCGGAAAAAGCGCGCGAAGCGATGGAGCGCAGCCAGTACGCCGGGCCGGCGCCTGTGCCTGTCAGCCAGTATGTCGAAGCCATTCGGATGCAGAACCGCAAGAAGATCTCTGTGCGCCGCCGTGATCTGCGCCGTGTGATGGAAAATCTGGTGATCTCCGACGAAATGCTCGACAAAATCGGTCCCGCCGTCAACGGTGGCCGTTCGATCTTTCTCTATGGCCCGCCCGGCAACGGCAAGACCACCATCGCCGAAAAAGTCGGGCGCATCGTGCTGGGCGATGACATGTGGATTCCTTATGCCTTTGATGTCGATGGGCAGATTGTTCAGGTCTATGACGGCATCAACCATGAACTGGCGCCCGTGCAGGAAAAGGTCAAGCACGCGACGGGCGTTGTGGCCGACCAGCGCTGGGTGCGCATCAAGCGCCCGATGATTATGGTCGGCGGCGAATTGACGCTCGAAGGGCTGGATCTGGTGTATGACCCGATCAATAAGTTCTACGAAGCGCCTTTCCAGGTGAAGGCCAACGGTGGCATGTTCCTGATCGACGACTTTGGCCGCCAGCAGGTGCGCCCGCAAGACTTGCTCAACCGCTGGATCGTGCCGCTGGAAAAAGCAGTGGACTTTTTGACGCTGAACAATGGCCGCAAGATCGAAATGCCGTTTTTCGTCATGATTGTCTTTTCCACCAATCTCGAACCGAAACATCTGGTGGACGACGCCTTCTTGCGCCGTATCCGCTACAAGATCGAAGTCGGCAACCCTAGTGCCGACCAGTTCCGCGAAATCTTCAAGATCATGTGCCGTATCAAGGGGGTGCCCTATGACGATCAAGGGTTGGCCTATCTCCTTAAGGAATGGTATTTGAACAAGGAAAAAGAAGGCCGTTTCCGCGATATGCGCATGGTACACCCGCGTGACCTGATCTCGCAGCTTTTGGACATCGCCGCTTACCTCGAAGTGTCGCCCACGCTCTCCAAAGACCTGCTGGATCGCGCTGCTGCCTCGTACTTTGTCAAGCTGTCCTAGGCGGCGCGGATGAAGAAGGTGTTTAACGGCTCTGCTGTGCCCCGTCATCTGGTGTTTATCCTGAAGGATGGTTCTTTTACCGTCCAATGGGATGAACACCGGGTGCAGGAACTGCTGACCGGGCGCTACCGCCCCTACCAGACAGAAGATTTCGGCCACGCCATTACCGATTACGAACTTAACCAGTTAAAAGCTGCCGGACGTGTCGAGCATTACAACAAGTACTTCGTCTGGCTGTATTCCCTACCGGAACAGGGCCCGGCGCAGTTTGAGCCCAGACCGCAGGAAGCCCGCCTCAACCGTGTCCGTACCTATTATCTGAACACCACGCGCCCCAAAACCGAGCTGCGCGCGATCGAAGCCGCCCTCAGCGAGCTGCGCCTGGGCGACGACTTTTTCGCGCGGATTCGCGGCGATCTGGTGGTGATTCTGGGCAAGAACGGCGCGCCGTTCCGCCAGTTGACGGATACCGAAAAAGCGCAGAAGCACTTGCAGAGCGCCGCGCCCGATGTGTTCAACGATCTGGTGATCGCTTTTGTCGAAACACCTGTAGAAGACAACGACTATCGCTGGCAGACCGAGCCGGGCGCGGATGGCGAGGTTATCGACCCCGAACTGATCCACGACAGCCAGCATGATCTTTCTGTCACGGCGGGTAAGCGGGTCGTGTTGGTGGTCAGCGACGATCATGAACGCGAGGCCTTTTGTGATCTGCTGCTGGACATGAAATTGGATCTGCGGGTCGCGGCCACCGGCGCAGACGCCATCCACCTGATCGAAGATTTCCACCCGCATCTGCTGCTGATGGATTTGCAGCTTCCCGATATGCACGGCTGGCGGATGCTGAACAAGGTCAAAGAAACCGGGCGTTTGGATGATCTGGCGACGATTGTGGTTGCCGAACACACATCCTCGGCCGACGAGCAGACCTTCGCGCTGACCGTTGCTCGCATCGACGTATTTCTCGTCAAACCGCTGAGCATGGCCCGCCTGCGCCAGAATGTCTGGACGGTGCTCAAGAATCATCCTCACACCACCCCCTAAGCCCGCCGTCCGCTGCCGATCAGCATGTCAAGGTTGCGCATTGCCGCGCAGACTGGTAGAGTCTTGCGCCAGAGTGCTCTGGGATTGTCAGAATGATGATTGCGGCGTTATTGTTGGTTTTCCTATTGGTGATCGTCTTGATGTTGATCGGCAGCGCGCGCCAGGTGCCCTGGGAAGCGCGTTTGCTGCGCGTTCATGCCGGCGTGGCCGGTAAGGCGGAGTGGATGGCGCCGGAAAAAGTAGTCGAAGAAGTGCGCCGCGATTATCTGGCGGCGGTCAATTGGCTGCAAGAAAGCGTGCTGGGGCAGTGGATGCCGCAGTGGAACGCCGCGCCGACGTTCCTCAGCGGAGCGTTTTTACGCCGTTATCAAATGATCCTGATGGATTATCGCACCAACGGCCAGCCGCGCTGTGTGGGCATTTTGCGCGCCGATCATTTTGTCGAAGTGCGCCATTTTTCGGAGGACGGCCAGCGCTGTCTGGTGATCGATCGCCAGTCGGTGCGGCGTATGGCGACCTACGACGCGCGCACACACACGCGCCTGCATACACAAGACCTCGGCGATGGCACGCTTGTCTATCAGATGGTCTACGACAGCGGCACGCGCCGCTGGAAGATCGAAAATTTCATACAGGAACTGCCTACCGGTTGGGGCAGTCATAACCGTCGCATTCGCCTCCTCTCCGCGCTGCCCGCTGCTATCGGGCGCGATCATTGAAGCGAGACCCAAAGTGAACTCAGAGCAAGTCTTTTTGACGGGTGGCACAGGCTTTTTGGGCCGCCACCTTATCCCGCGTCTGTGCCGCGCGGGGTATACTATCCGCCTGCTCACGCGCCAACCGGAGCACTATTCCTGGCTGGCGCGCTACCCACGTATCGAAATTGTGCGCGGCGATCTGCGCGCCGACCGCATCATCCATCAGGCCGTACAGGGCTGCCGATTCGTGATCCACGCTGGCGGCTTTTTTCGCTTTTGGGGCAAGCCGGAAGATTTTCAGTCCACCAATATTCACGGCACAGAAAATGTGCTGCGCGCCGCGCTGGACGCGAAAGTTGAACGCCTGGTGCATATTTCTACCGTCGCCGTTATCGGCCAGCCTGACCCGGTGCAGGTCATGGACGAAACCTATCCGCCGAATCCGGTTGAACCCTACCAGCAGAGCAAATTGCAGGCCGAACAATTAGCGCTGCGCTACTTCCACGAGCATAAGCTGCCCGTCGTCGTGCTGCGCCCCGGCGCGTATTACGGCCCGATGGGCGAATACGCCTTTAACCGCCTGTTTTTCACGGACCCGATGCGCGGCCTGATTATGCAGCTTAATCGCGGACGCTATATCATTTTCCCGGCCTTTATCGCCGATGTCGCTGAAAGCGTTATGCTGGCGCTGGCGCGTGGGCGCGTAGGCGAAATCTACAACATTTGTGGCGACAGCATCACCCATAAAGAAGGCTTCGACATTGTGTGTCATGAGGCCGGGCTGTTCTCGTTTCGCCCGCCGGTCCCCGATTGGCTGGGCATCATGACGGCCCGCGTGATGGAGGCGATCGCCCGTCTGACACAGCGCGAACCATTCTGGCCTCTGAACCTGCGCTCGTATGTGTATAATTATTGGCGCGTTTCTAATGAGAAAGCGCGGCGCGAACTCGGTTTCGTGCCGACGGATTTCCGCAGCGGCGCGCGCCAGACGATCGCCTGGTATCGCGCCGGTAAACCCGATCATCTGCCAGAATTGGATTGTTAGCCTCTATGTTCTTCGATGAAGTCAAGATTTTCGTACAGAGCGGCAAAGGGGGCGACGGCATCATCACCTTTCGCCGCGAAAAATATGTCCCGCGCGGCGGCCCCAACGGCGGCGACGGCGGGCGCGGCGGTGATGTGCGTCTGCAAGTCAACCCCAGGCACCGCACGCTGATTCACTTCAAGAAGCGCGCGCATTTTGTGGCCGCCGATGGCAAACGCGGCGGCGCGATGAACTGCACCGGGCGCAGTGCCGATACGCTGATTGTGGATGTGCCGCCGGGTACGATTGTGCGTGACGCCGAAAGCGGCGAAGTGCTCGCCGATCTCGTGCTCCCCGGCGACAGCCTGGTGGTCGCCAAAGGCGGGCGCGGCGGGCGCGGCAACCAGAATTTCGCCAGTTCGACCAACCAGTCGCCGCATTACGCCGAAAAAGGCGAGCCGGGCGAAGAGCGCTGGATCAAGCTCGAACTGCGCCTGATCGCGGATATCGGCATTGTGGGCGTGCCCAACGCAGGCAAATCGACACTGCTTTCGGTCATCAGCAACGCGCGCCCCAAGATCGCTCCCTACCCCTTCACCACCCTTGAGCCGAATCTCGGCGTTGTCACCTATGATGATCGTGACCTGACGTTTGCTGATATTCCCGGCCTGATCGAAGGCGCACATCTGGGTGTTGGGCTGGGGCACGCTTTTTTGCGCCATATCCGGCGCACACGCCTGCTGCTGCATCTGCTCAACGGCGCGAACGAAAACCCGCTGGCCGATTACAGCCAGATCAACGCCGAATTAGCGCTGTACGATGAGACGCTGCGCGCGCGCCCACAGCTTGTCGTTTTTAACAAGCTGGATTTACCCGAAGCGCAGGCGCGCTGGCCGCAGGTTGAACAAGAACTGCGCGCGCGTGGGGTCGAAGCGCTGGCGATTTCCGCGGCGACACAGCAGGGCACGCGCGAACTGGTGCAGCGCGTCTTCCAGATGATGTCGGAGCTTCCGCCCCCGCCCACGCCGGAAGCGGGGCAGATCGGGGGACTGCCGCGCTATGGGCTGCCGGAAGACGACATCGCCTTTAAGATCAACCAAGAGGGCGCGGGCGTTTTCCGCGTCACGGGCAAACGCATCGAACGTGCGGCGGCTATGACCTATTGGGATTATGACGAAGCTGTCATGCGCTTCCAGCGTGTTTTGGAAATCATCGGCGTGTCGGCGGCGCTCAAAGAGGCTGGCGTCAAGGTCGGTGATACCGTCTATATCGGCGAACACGAATTGGAGTGGACGGACTAGGTGAGGCGTTTAGGCGTTCTGGGCGGCACATTTGATCCGCCGCATATCGGCCATCTGGTGCTGGCGGAATATGCCGCCGCGCATCTGGGGCTTTCGCACGTCCTGTTTGTTCCGGCGGGCGATCCTCCGCACAAGCGTTACCTGACGCGCGCCAGTGTTGAACACCGCGTGGCGATGGTGCAGGCAGCCATACACGGCAACACGCGCTTTGTGCTTTCGCGCGCCGATGTCGACCGCCCTGGACCGCACTATACACTCGATCTGATGAAAATCATCCAGACGCAGTATCCCAACGTCGAATTGTACTTTCTGATGGGCGGCGATTCGTTCCGCGATCTGCCCAAGTGGCATCACCCCGAAGAAATCTTCAAGATCTGCCGTCTGGGGGTTATGGCGCGCCCCAGCAACCATCACGGCGATTGGGATTTGCGCCCGGATATGCATGAGGAACGGCTGCCAGGATTGGCCGCCTGTGTCGAAATCATCGAAGCTCCCCTGCTGGACGTGGCCGCCGTCGATATTGTGGAGCGCCTGCGTCAGCAAAAAACCGTGCGCTATCTGGTGCCCGATGTGGTGCTGAATTACATTAAGGCGCACGGCCTGTATGAGGATCAGCGCGCATGAAACGAATTTTCCTGTTGTGTGTATGCCTGACAGCGCTGCTGATCGGGCAGTCGGCGTTTTCGCAAAATGTCGGGCAACTGCCCGCGCCTACACTCGTTCCCCCGACACTCGTCCCGACGCCTGACACGGGTATTTTTGACACCATTCCCACCGAATCAGGGGTGGCGCGCATCGCCCGGAATGGCGTCGTGCGTGTCGGCATGCTTTACAACGAGCCGCCTTTTGGCCTGCTCAACATTCGCGGCGATGTGGCAGGTTATGACGCTGATCTGGCGCGCAGCATGGCCGAAGCCTGGGGCGTGGATGTGCAGTTTGTGCAGGTGACGCGCCAGACGGCGCTGGAACTGCTGCGCAGCGGCCAGGTTGATCTGTTGATTGCCGCGCAGGTACATCGCCGCGAACTCGACGCGCAGGTCGAATTTTCGCAAACCTACGTTATCAGCAGTCAGGCGATGATGGTGCGCGAGGGCGACCCGGCGCTGACGCTGGCCGATATGGCGAGTCGGCGTGTTGGCGTTGTGCTGGGCACGCCTGCGCAAAACGCGCTGGCCGCCTGGCAGACGCGCTCCGCGATCAACCTCAGCGTGCAAACCTATCTCACGCTCAGTCAGGCCGTCACCGCACTGCTCACCGATCAGGTCGATGGCCTGGTCGATGCGCGTACACGCCTGCTGCGCGCGGTCGCGCAGCCCGAACTCGTCACCCTGCTGGACGAAGCGATCGCGCAGGAACCGTATGCTGTCGCCATGCTGCGTCAGGACATCAATTTGCGCAATCTGGTGAACCGCACGCTCCAATATCTTATGCGCAGCGGGCGCATCTACGAAATTCACAATGCCAACGTGCCCGAAGTGCCCTGGCGCGAAGAAACGATTCCGCTGTGGGCCAATCTGGGCGATACCGCGCCGCGCCCCGATCAGTTCCCGGCAGACATCGCCTATCCGGCGCAGTATGTGCTGCCGCGCGTCATGACAGAGCGCGTGGTGCGGGTGGCGGGCGCGCTGGACAGCACCAGCATCGACACCCCCGAAAGCCTGCGCCGCCTCGACGCGCTCAACCGCGCGCTGGTCGAAACGATGGCCGCGCGCTGGGGGGTGACGGTGCAGTATGTGCCCAACAGCGCCGCCAATCCGCTGGAATTTGTCGCCAATGGACAGGCCGATATTGCCGTCGGCGTTCAGCCGGATTGGAATTGGTCAGATCGTGTCGATTTTACGCAGGTCTATTTTATGCGCGGCTACCGGCTGATGGTCGAACAGAACAGCGAGATCGTCGATTTTTCGGGCTTACGCGGCGGCCGTTGGGTGGGCGTGGAAATTGGCGATCCGAATGTGCGCCAGGCCGCGATTGACGCCGCCACCGCCGCCAACGCGCGCATCGAGGTCTTGCAAACCAATGACGCCGCCTATGCTATGCTGGTCGATAACAACGCCGACGTGGGATTTGGCGACACGCTGTGGCTGCTGCCACAGCTAGAAGCCAATGCCGGGCTGCTGCGCCTGACCGAACGCTGGTACACGCGCACCTTTATCAGCCTGGCTGTGCCGCGCAACGACATTGATTTCCGCCTGCTGGTGGAATATACCCTGCAAGACCTGTCGCAGGACGGCACGCTGGCGCTGCTGCTCCAGCCAGTGATACCGCCGGGCGAAACCATGCGCCTCGAAGTCTGGCCGGGTCTCAGCGGCTAATCGCCGGCGGGCGCGGGCATCGCTTTTTCGCTGGCGGGCGCGGCGCGTGCCGGTGTCTGCCGCTGGCCGAGCGTCGCTAGCGTGACGCCGGCCAGGATTGCCGCCCCACCCACAATCTGCAAGGGCAGCGGGATTTCGTGGAACAGCACGTAAGCGAAAAAGGTGCTGACAACCAGCGTGGCCTGCATCGCCAGCCCGATATAGGTCGCCGAAAAATAGCGCAGCGCGTAGTTGATCGACGTGTGTCCCATCAACTGCGGAAAAATCGTTAACATGACAATCCACACATAAGCGTCGGGCGCGTAGCCCAGCGCCGGCGTCTGTGTGAGCAGCATCAGGATGCTGGCCGTCAGCGCCGCGAAGCCGAACACCAAATACACATACGGCACAAAACTGAAGTGCGCGCGTGCTTTGCGCCCGATCACCGTGTAGCCCACGCCCGCGAATATTCCGCCAAGCGTCACCGTCACCCCCAGCGGCGTATTGTGCGCGTCCCCGCTGCCGATCGATAGGGCGATGATGATTACGCCGATGAACGTCAGCCCCATGCCGTGCCATACCGCCCGCGCTGGCTTGCTTTTGAGCGCTGTCATTTCCAGCAGCGCCGTCCACAGCGGACTCGTCGCGCCCAGCACGTTGCTCACCAGAATGCTGGTTTCTTGCAGCCCGCTGCTCAGCCCGATGAAATGCAGCCCCAACCAGAAGCCCGCCGCCGCAGTCAGCAGGATGTCGCGGCGCGAAAGCCGGCGAAGCTGCGTGCCGTAGCGCGTCCAAACGAAGGGCGACATGACGAGCGTCGCCAGCAGCAGTCGTCCGGCGACGATCACCAGCGCGGGCAGTCCCGCGTTTTCGCCGTAACGGATAAAGATTGGCGCTGTCGAGCCGGCCAGCAGCCCGCACACGAGGATGACATAGGCGCGCCAGGGAATGGTGTGTTGTGTCATGAACGATTCTCTATGATTTCTGTGTCTGTCCCAGCGTGGCGATCAGCACACCGGCCAGGATAAGCGCCCCGCCGCCGATCGCCAGTATGCCGGGGAATTCCTGAAAGATGATAAAGGCCATAATGGCGGAACCGATCGGCTCCATCTGCGAAATCACGCCGACCAGCGTCGCCGGCAAATAGCGCAGCGCGTAGTTAAACGACGTATGCCCCACCAACTGTGGCAGCAGCGCTAACGCCAGCATCCATAGATAGCTTTCTGGCACGTAGCCAACCAGCGGCACACGCAGCAGCAGCAAGATCACGATCAGTGTCAGCGCGGCGCAGCCATACACCAGCCAGATATACGGCAGCAGCGGCATTTCCGCGCGCACCTTACGCCCGATTATCAAATACGCGGCGACGGTCACTGCTCCCAGCAGCGACAGTACGCCGCCCAGCAGCGGGTTGCTGCCGACGGTCACGTTTTCGCCACCGGCGGGCAGCGCCACCACTACCCCGCCTACAATCACGATCGCCAGCCCAATCAGCACCGCCCGCTGCAACCGCGCGCCCAAAAACAGCCGTTCCAGCAGCGCCGCCCAAATCGGCGAAGTCGTCACCAGCACGACGCTGATCAGCACGCTGGTGTATTCCAGCGAGCTAATCCACGTGGCAAAATGCAGCGCCAGAAACACGCCCGAAAGCGCCGCCAGCCCCATTTCGGCGCGTGTCAACTGGCGCAGGCGTTCCCCGTGCCGCCGCAGCACAAAGGGCGTCAGCAGCAGCGTCGCAATCGCCAGCCGCGCGCCCGCGATCAGCAGCGACGGCACGCCGCTGTCCTGCGCCAGGCGGATAAAAATCGACGCCAGCGAAATGGCGAGAATGCCACAACCCAGCGCGATAAACACGCTGAGCGGGATCGGGTTGCTTGATTGTGTTGTGGACATGGCCTTATCTTACGCCTTGCCGCTTACGAAGTCAAAAGGCGATGGACATAGAACATATAAAATCCATTAGTAATTGTCACCGCGCCTGTAGCCTGCGTTAAAATAAAGGCGTCTATTAAAGAACACATCCGATTCACAGGAGTTTACTATGGCTTACGAACTTCCCGCGCTGCCTTACGCCTTTAACGCCCTGGAGCCGCATATTGACGCGCGCACGATGGAAATTCATCACGGCAAGCATCATCAGGCCTATATCACCAACGCCAATAACGTTCTCAAGGACTATCCCGATCTGGCCGCCCACAGTGTCGAAGACCTGCTGAAGAACATCGCCAGCGTGCCCGACAGCATCCGCCAGCCGCTGATCAACAACGCTGGCGGCCATGCCAACCACACCTTGTTCTGGCAGATCATGGCGCCCAACGCTGGCGGCGCGCCCACGGGCGACCTGATGGCAGCTATCGACGCCAAATGGGGCGGCTTCGACGCCTTCAAAAGCGCTTTCAAGGACGCGGGCATCAAGCGCTTCGGCTCTGGTTGGGCGTGGCTGGTGCTCAACAGCGACCACAGCATCGACATCATCAGCACGCCGAACCAGGATTCGCCGCTGATGCAGGGCAAAACCCCGCTGCTGGGTCTCGATGTCTGGGAACACGCCTACTATCTGAACTACCAGAACCGCCGCCCCGACTACATCGACGCCTGGTGGAATGTCGTCAACTGGGCCGAAGTCGCGCGCCGCTACGCCGCCAAATAGCCTGAATCCACATAGCACCAAAGTTCACAATTCAGCAAAAAGGCGCTACAATCATTTGCGCCTTTTTGTTTTGCTGTTTTCAGGAGTTTTTTGCTGATGAGCGACTATCGCATCGAAAAAGATTCGCTGGGGGAAGTGCGTGTCCCGGCTAACGTCTATTACGGCGCGCAGACGCAGCGCGCGGTGGATAATTTTCCGGTGAGCGGTCTCAAGCCCTACCCGGCGTTTGTCTGGAGCATGGCGCTCATCAAACGCGCCGCTGCCGAAGTGCATCTGGATCTCGGTTTGCTCAAAGAGGACATGGCAAAGGCCATCATGCAAGCCGCCGACGAAGTGCTGGCGGGCAAGCTCAACGATCATTTTGTGGTCGATCCCTTCCAGGCGGGGGCGGGCACCAGCCACAACATGAACAGCAACGAGGTCATCGCCAACCGCGCCAACGAACTGCTCGGCTATAAGCTGGACGACGCCAAAAAGCCCATCAGCCCCAACGATCATGTCAACATGGCGCAAAGCACCAACGACACCATCCCCACCGCCATCCGTCTGGGCGTGCTCTGGCGCTTCGATGAACTGGTCGCCACGCTGAAGCGCCTGGCGCACGAACTGCGCAAGAAGCAGCAGCAGTGGGACAGCATCGTCAAAAGCGGGCGCACGCATCTGCAAGACGCCGTGCCGATTCGTCTGGGTCAGGAAGTCGGCGCCTGGGCCAAAGCCGTCGAACGCAGCATCGAAAAGATCGAGCAGGCAGGCGAGTCGCTGCGCCGTCTCGGCATTGGCGGCACGGCCAACGGTACGGGGCTGAACGCGCACCCCGAATATCATCGGCGCATGGTGCAAAAACTCAGCCAATTGAGCGGCCTCAAGCTGTATGAGTCCGATGACCTGTTTGAATCGATGCAGTCGATGCAGGATGCCGTGTTTTTCTCTGGCGCGCTCCGTGCCTGCGCGCAGGATTTGATCCGCATCGCCAACGACATTCGTTTGCTCTCCAGCGGCCCGACGACCGGCCTGGCCGAACTGACCTGCCCGCCTGTGCAGCCCGGTTCGTCGATTATGCCCGGCAAGGTCAACCCGGTGTTGGCCGAAATGTTGAATCAGGCCATGTTCCACGTCCTCGGCTGCGACCTCACGGTCACGCTGGCAGCGCAGGCCGGGCAGCTTGAACTCAACGTCATGATGCCCATTATCGCCCACAATCTCAATGAGATGATGCAGGTTATAATCGGTGCGGTGCGGGCGTTTACCGATAAGCTGGTCGTCGGCCTTGTCGCCAATCAGGAACGCGCCGAAGGCTGGCTGGCGAAGAATCCGATTCTTGTCACCGCGCTCAACAGCAAAATCGGCTACCTGAAAGGCGCGGAAGTCGCCAAAAAGTCGCTGGCCGAAAATCGCCCGATTCTCGATATTGTGGTTGAACTGGGCTACCTGACGCGCGCGGAAGCCTTGGAACTGCTGGATGCGCGCAAGATGACCGAAGGCGGCATCATGGGTATCGCTGCCGGCGGTTAGCGCTTATCATCAGGTCTGCTGCCGGGTGGGGGCGACTCGCCGGGTCGCCCCTGCACAAAATCATCTTTCCCAGCGCTCTGCGATCCCCCGCTGCATGCTTTCCAAAGGAGGCCTGGAGGTAGCAGGTCACGCAAGAGTGTCACAAAGTACGATCTTTCTTTAATCTTCCTTTATATTGAGTTGAGTGTGTTTTGCTCATAAGTTATACTAAAGTGCGTCTTTGCGTTTTTATACTTAAAGGTTGTCATTCCCGGTGACGAATCGGAAACTCGGTAAATATGAGGTTTTGGAGCGCCTTGGACGCGGCGGCATGGCCGAAGTCTATCGCGCCTATCATGCCAGCCTTGATCGGTATGTCGCGATCAAGGTCTTGCACGCCTTCCTGGCCGACGACCCCGAATTCAAGAATCGCTTCGAACGCGAGGCGCAAAACATCGCCAAGCTGCGCCACCCGAACATCGTCCAGGTCTACGATTTCGACTATGACGAAGAGGGCGGCAGCTACTACATGGTGATGGAACTCATCAGCGGTATCACCCTCAAAGATCGCATCAACGAACTGGAACAACGCGGTCAGTTCTTAGACATCGCCGAAGTGCTGCGCATTGTGCGTGAGGCGGCTAGCGCGCTGGCCTATGCCCACAGTCGCAGTATGATGCACCGCGATGTGAAACCCGCCAACCTGATGATCGACCATGAGAACCGCGTCGTTCTGACAGACTTTGGCATCGCCAAAATCGTCACTGGCGCGCAGTTTACCGTCAGCGGCGGCATGGTTGGCACGCCGGCCTATATGGCGCCCGAACAGGGGATGGGCGAAGCGGGCGACGAACGTTCTGATCTCTACTCGCTGGGCGCAATTTTCTATCATCTCACTACCGGCAAGCTGCCTTATGATGGCGAAACGCCGCTGGCCGTTATCCTCAAACATCTCAACGAGCCGATTCCGCGCCCCAGTGTTATCAATCCCAGTGTGCCCGAATCGGTAGAGTTGATTATCACCAAATTGATGGCGAAAAGGCCGGAAGATCGCTATCAATCGGCGGTGGCTTTGATCGCTGATCTGGAACGTGTCGAGCGCGGCGAAGCGCTGTCCATCGAAAAATCGGTGCGTGACAGCACACAGTTGGGCGCGGCCTCCATTATGGATACGCTGATCCTGCCGCCGGAAAGCACTGAAACTGCGCGGGAAGAATCGCCGGCGGCCACGCCGCCCACCTTACCGCGTCGCTCCTCCAGCAGTGGTTGGTTCGCTGGCGGGCTGATTGCCGTGCTGCTGATCGTTGTGGGGCTGCTTGCTGTGGCCGCCGCCAACGGCCTGTTCGCGGGATTAAGCCTGTTTGCCAGCGCGACGCCCACCGCGAGCGAAACCGTTTCACCGTCTCCCAGCGCAACAGTGACGTTTGAACCCACAACGCTTGTTCCCACAGAGCCGACGGCTGAAGCGACTGCGCAGGTAGCGGTCACGATAGCGAATACGACCGCTGCGCCCACCGCGACGGCCAGCGCCACCAGCACCGCCAGCCGCACACCCACGCGCGTCGCAACCGCCACTCCCACACCGACGTTTACAGCCACGACAAGCACTACGCCTACGTTCACGGCGACTGCCAGCCCGACGCGCACACCCACTTTGACCGCGACAGCCTCGCCCACATCCACGCGCACGGCGACTACCAGCCCGACGCCCACGCGCACGCCCACGCGCACCCCCACGCCCACGCGC
>JACAER010000063.1 GCA_013388745.1 Chloroflexota bacterium | reverse complement strand
CTTCATCCTCGTTGGTCATGCCAGCGGTACGTGGGCTGCGGAAGGTCAGATGGATCCGGCAAAACACTGGAGGCGGCCGGCGGCCTGGAAGGTGAAAGTGAGCAATGATCTCATTCAGCACTGGCAGGTGTTTGTGGACACCAAGCCGATGTATGATGTGAGCAACTGAACCTGCCTCCGGCACTTCGCCCGCTTTCCTGAGCAACGCAGGAGGAATCGGTTTCTATTCACCGGCTTAATAAAAAACTAAATTTGACGTGAACTAAAACCAACCATAATGGGCATGCTAAAGGAATACAAAGAATTCATCAGTCGCGGCAACGTGATCGACCTCGCCGTGGGCGTGGTGATCGGCGGCGCCTTCGGTAAAATAGTGGGCTCCCTGGTCAACGATATTGTGATGCCGCCCATCGGGCTGCTGCTGAGCGGAGTTAACTTCAAAGACATCAAGTGGGTAATCCGCAAGGCGGAAATGGACGCAGCGGGTGCCGTGGCTAAACCCGAAGTGGCCATCAGTATCGGCAACTTTATTCAAACAGGCATTGAGTTCCTCATCATTGCCTGGGTGATTTTTCTGGTGGTGAAAGCAATAAACTCAATGAAGAAGAAGGAAGAAAGCGCTCCGGCAGCTCCACCGGAGCCCACCGCGCAGGAGAAGCTGCTCACTGAAATCCGCGATCTCTTGAAAAAATAATATTTGTGTGACAACTTTGCCGCCCCGATTGCTTGCACTTAGCCTCGGGGCGGTTCCATTTAATAAATATCACGTATGAAAAAAATTGTACTGTTCTTCATTTCGCTCTCGTTCACGCTTTCTTCCTTCGGGCAGGATACACTCGCCCTTGATACTACCTGGGTGCGCGGCGGGTTTGCTTCCTTTCAATTCAATCAGACCACCTTTACCAATTGGGCCGCCGGTGGCGAAAACTCCTATTCGCTGAACGCACTTGCATTCGTTTTTGCCAATTATCATTTTGAAAAGAACTACTGGAACAGTTACGTCCATATGAACTATGGATTGATCAGCTCCCAATATGACAAGTCCATTCGCAAGAACACCGACTTTATTGAGCTGCAGACGAAAGCCGGTCATGAGATCGGGAAAAAATTCTATTACACAGGGTTGCTCAATTTCCGGAGTCAGTTTGCCAATGGCTACGTTTATCCTAATGACAGTGTGGTCGTTTCTAAATTTCTCGCCCCGGGCTACCTGACAGCTTCAATCGGTGTGGAGTGGAAGCCGGTAGACTACTTTGCAATTTATGTTTCACCGACCACCGGCCGATTAACGTTTGTAATGGACCAGGAGATTGCCGATCAGGTGACAAACGGCGCGAGCTTGTGGGGGACCGAACCGGCGGTGTACGACAGCAACGGGGTGCTGATTACTCATGGAAAAAACATCAATGCCGAATTCGGTGCGTACCTCTCGGCTACGTTCCTCAAGGAAGTGGTGAAGAATGTGAGTGTCGCCTCCAAGGTTCAGCTCTTCAATAATTACACTGACAAAAACAAGGCAAACCGAAAGAATGTGGATGTGTTGTGGGACCTTCTTGTCAATATGAAGATCAACAGCTGGTTGTCCGCTTACCTCTCCGCAAACTTGATATACGATAACGACATCGTCATTCAGGATTTGAATGATGACGGAGTGCCCACCGGTACGGCGGGGCCACGCACCCAGTTCAAGGAAAGTTTCGGGCTGGGGCTTACCTTCAATTTCGGCGATCCGGTTCCCAAGTAGCAGACAGGCCTATTGACTGACAAAGTCATTGAGATAGCTGAAGCGGGGCGTAAGACTTCCTCCGCGTGCAATGCAGGCGCGATCCATGATTTCACTTCCGGGCTGAAGCAATTCCTCCACAACGTATTCGATCAGCTTATCACCAAATTCCTCGCTGGATTCTCTGGGCAGCTCATTCGGAAGATTGCTTACGGCCATCACATCAATCACGTGGGGCTGATAGGGTGCTTCTTCCCTTTCGGTTTTCGGATTGTAGCCGTAAACCGGGTCGGCAATGGAACTCTCGCGAATGGTGGAAGGCACTGATCCATTTACGTCGCAGGTGATATCGGCTATCACTTTGATGCGGAATTCGTTTTTTCTCATATCCTCCCTGGTGAAAAACACGGGAGCCAGCGGATTCCAGTAAATCGCATTGATGAACAGGTCAGTCACGCGAACGAACGGGAAAAAGGCAGATTCATATTCTTCGGGGTGCTGATGAAAATGCTCGCGGATGAAGGGTTTGCCGTCCTTCCGTTCATACAATTGCGAGGTATTCAGTACGGCGTACACCGGCTCATCAAACTCTTTGGTGAGAAAATTCTGAACACTGGTCATTCGAAGATTCAGCTTCTCCAGCAGTTCGTAAACTCCCTTGGCCACGCGTCCTGTTCCAGTCACCGCGATTTTCATGGGCGGCAGCTTCACTGAACGGTATTCTTCAACCAATTCCTGGTAGTTAATGCATTGAAAGCCGCGTTTGAGGTGATATATTCCCGTGCGTTTTCCATAAGCAAGAAAACCATTGTGCGCACCCACCACGCCGGCGAAGTGACCGAAGCCGAGGATGCGTTCCCCGTTTTCCCACACCAGGCATTCGTAATCGTAAAGGGTTACCTTCTTCCGGAGAATCTCCTGAAGCATTGCCTTGTTGTGCGCTTGCCGCTTAATGGTGTGGGAGAAGAATATGTATTTCTTGTCGGCGAGGAGCTTGTCCTTTGGCACTTCTTTAATGCCGATGAGCAAGTCGGCATCTGATACATCTTCACGCACCTCTATTTCCTCACGGGAATAATCCTCATCGCTGAAGCAGCGGTGCTCCGATGACTGAACCACAATATCAAGCCCGGGATATTTGTTCATGAGCCACTGGCATTGTACGGGGCTGAAGGCCACCCGCGTTTCAATCGGCTTCTTTTCTTCCCGGATCAGTGCCAGCCTGAGTTTCGACATGAAGGGCTAAAGGTAATTGGCGGAAGGTTTCAGAAAGGTGATTGGAACATGAGCAATGAATTAGTTTTGAACACTGATCAGGTAACACGGAGATCAGCGCGTACATAATGGGCTCTATTGGAAAATGGCTTTTGATTACCGGCGGTCTTATGGTGCTGGCAGGCGTGATCTTGCTGCTGCTGGAGCGATTCTCGTTTCCGACCCGGCTTCCCGGTGATATCGTCATCCGTAAAAAGAATTTCACCTTCTATTTCCCGTTGGCGACTTCCATTGTCATCAGTCTCCTCATCACGATCATCTTTTACCTGATTAACCGTTTCAGGCAATGATGTAAATTGCACCTCGCTGCGTTTGTTATGGAATACCTGATATTCTTCGCCATCCTTCTCTTTTACATTTATCGCACGCTCTCTCAGGCTCAGAAGAATGCGAAACAGGAGGCCGAGCGGCGTCGCAGGGCAAATG
>JACAER010000013.1 GCA_013388745.1 Chloroflexota bacterium | reverse complement strand
GCTTGTAGAGCGCTTTGGCCCAGTCCTCATCTTTTTCGCGGTTAATGGTGACATCGGCGCCCAGTTCTTCGGCGCGGCGGCATTTTTCGGCGTTGCTGCCGACAACATAGACTTTCGCGCCTGCCAACCGGGCGATCTGGATACTGGCGCTGTTGACGCCGCCGCCCGCGCCCACGATCAACACCGACTCGCCCGCCTGCAAGCCGCCGCGCTCCATCAGCGAATACCATGAGGTGACGAACACCAGCCCCGCCGCCGCCGCCTGCGCGTAAGAAATATGATCGGGCAGTTTGATCAGGTTGCGCGCGGGCAGAACGACGTATTCCGCCGCGACGCCGGGCACGCTTTCGCCCAGAATATGAATGTCCTTGCAGTCTTCTTCGCGCCCGGATTCCAGGATGCAGTCTGCATCGACAATCGTCGGGTTGATGCCCACGCGATCGCCCGGCGCCAAGCGTGTGACCCCCGCGCCGACCGCATCCACCACGCCCGCGCCGTCAGCGGTGGTGATGTGCGGCATCGCGAGCTTGAGTCCCGGCCAACCCTCGCGCACCCACAGATCGAGGCGGTTGAGCGCGGCGGCTTTAATGTTGATGCGTACCTGTCCTGCGCCCGCTTCGGGGACCGGCAAATCCTGCGCCACTTGTATAACGCGGCGCGGGCCATGTTCGTAAAAAACCGATGCTCTCATGTGAAAACAGCCTTTAGCAATGAGCGGATAGCGTTTAGCGCAGGCCGAGTTCGTTGCGGGCGATGACCATGCGCTGCACTTCGCTCGTGCCTTCGTAAATGCGCGTGATGCGCGCGTCGCGATAATAACGTTCGACAGGCAGTTCTTTGCTGTAGCCCATGCCGGCGTGAATCTGCACCGCCTCGTCGGTGACGAACATGGCGGTTTCGCTGGCGAACAGCTTCGCCATGCTGGCTTCCAGCGTATAGCGACTGCCGTCGTGGTTGCTGCGTTCCTTCGCCAGCACCGCGTTGTAAATCAGCAGGCGGCTGGCTTCGATGCGCGTTTTCATATCGGCGATTTTTTGCTGAATCATCTGAAATTGGCCGATCGGCGCGCCAAACGCCTGGCGTGTTTTGGCATATTCTACCGACGCTTCGTAAGCCGCTTCGGCGATACCGAGCGCCTGTGCCGCGATGCCGATGCGCCCGGCGTCCAGCACGGTCATAGCGATTCGGAAGCCGTCGCCCGGTTTGCCCAGCATGTTTTCTACCGGGCAGGCATAGTTATCATAGACGATTTCGCTGGTGGCGCTGGCACGGATGCCGAGTTTCGGTTCTTTTTTGCCGCGAATAAAGCCCGGAGTTCCGGCTTCCACAATGAAGGCACTGATGCCTTTTTGTTTTTTCTCCGGCTCGGTCATCGTAAAAAGGATGACAAAATCGGCCACTGGGCCGCTGGTGACCCAGCTTTTGCGGCCATTGATGATGTAGTGTGTGCCGGCCTCGTTGAGCACCGCGCGGCTCGCCATCGTGCCGGCGTCGCTGCCAGACATCGGTTCGGTGAGGCTGTAAGCGCCGATTTTTTGGCCGCTGGCGACAGGCCGCAGATATTTTTGTTTTTGTTCTTCCGTGCCGAACTTCATCAGCGCGTGGCCGTAGAGCGAATTGTTGACGCTGACGATCGTGCTGTGGCTGGCGTCGGCGCGCGCCACTTCGATCATTGTCAGCACATAGGCCAGCGTGTCCATGCCCGCGCCGCCGTATTGTTCCGGCACTTCGATGCCCATCAAGCCCATCGCGCCCATTTTGCGGATCGTTTCCAGCGGAAATTCGCCGCTTTCGTCAAAGGCCGTAGCAATCGCGGCGATCTCTTTTTGGGCGAAGCTGCGCACGGCTTTTTGCAATTCCAGATGCTCCGGCGTCAGCGTGGGGACGAGCGCTGCGCCGGTGTGTTCCATAGCCACCATAACCGTATTCCTCTCATCAGTTATCTACTTTGGATTAGATTATAACGTGTCCGCTTCGCGCGGCGACAGGTTTTTGTATAAAAAGACAGTTCGCGCCTATGCTTTTCTTCACTTTCGGGGACAATGCAATTGCCTATAGACTTTGACTGGAAATCGAACAGGTTATATTGAGGATACCCATGAAAATCAACCATATCGCGATCGTGGTCGAAGACGTAAACGCGGCGCTGACGTTCTGGCGTGACGCGCTGGGGTTGCCGCTGCAACACACCGAACGCAACGACGGCGAGGCGGTGGAAATCGCCTTTTTGCCGATGGAAGGGCATCAGGGCGAAATCGAATTGATCGCGCCGATCACACCAGACAGCGGCGTCGCCAAATATCTGGCGAAAAAAGGCGCCGGGCTGCATCACATCTGTCTGGAAGTGCCCGATGTGGCGGCAAAACTCGAAGAACTCAAAAGCAAGGGAATCGAACTGATTAACGACAGCGCTAAAACGCGCCCGGACGGCACGCTCTACGCTTTTGTGCATCCCAAGAGCACAGGCGGCGTGCTGCTGGAATTGTATCAACTGCCGAAATCAGGGTAACATGGATAAAAGTTGCGCAGTTGGGTTCATAAAACGAGGGGTTTAAACTTAAACCCCTTGTTCAAGCACAGATCACTCTTCAACTGCGTAAGTCCTAAGGCATTCAATGATATGACGACGAGGATGGGCACGATGGTGGCGCAAAAACAGGGCATCAGCACCCCAGAATTTCTGAACTTCGCCAACGCGCCGGAAAACGCGGAGCGGCTCAAGGATATTTTTGCTCTCTAGCGCATGGGCAAAATTCTATGCCGGGCGAACATCGCTCGAATTCCTGAGGTTGGGCGTATAATGGGAATCAACATTAACGCGCAACAAGGGGGCGAACGATGGCTGGCGTGCGTATCCACACGATCTCGATTGACGTTGATAACATGCAGCAGGCGCTGCGCTTCTGGCGTGATTTTTTGAAGTTGCCGGTGCGCGCTGTTGCGCCGGCAAGCGACCCCTTCACCGGCATGACCCCGCCTTCCGATGCCAACGTGACCAAAGCGGTGCTGGGCATTGGCGAACGCATTATCGAACTGAACGCGATGCCGCGCGCGTCCGCCGTGACGCTGATGATCGAGGTGGATGATCTGGAAGCGACGACGATTCCCGCTGCCGTGACTCAGGGCATTTTGCCCCCGGCGCCGCTGGTGCTTTCGTTTCCCAAATTGAAAGTTGTGAATGTGCCCAGTCACATGACGGGCGGCGTGACGGTCGGGCTGTGCGAGCATAACCCCTAAAGCTTACGGACTGCCTGTCGGCGCGATCGGGCAGTCGCGCGGGCAGCTTGTCGTTTCACCGGCCTCACAGTTGAGATTGCCGCAGACGGCGGCGCTCGGCGCGCCTTCTTGCGTCGGCACAATCCTACAGTCGCGCGGGCAGCTATTGGGTTCGCCCGCCTCGCAGATCAAATTCCCGCAGACAGGTGCCGGCGGTACGTAGGCCGTCGGCGGTAGGGGGCAGTCACGCGGGCAGGTCTGTTCCTCGCCCGGATCGCAGTTGAGATCGCCGCAAAGGTCGGTGGGCGCATCGGGCCCACCTTGGCCGGGATCAGCGGTGAAGCCGGGACTGCGCACGGGTGTCGGCGTGGCCGGTAGGGTGTCGCTCAGCAGTTCTTCCTCAATCCAGCCAATAGCAACGCTGAGTTCAGTGCCGATGGGCACGACATACCACCAGCACTGCTGGCCGTCAAAAAAGACTGCGCCGATAATTTCTACGCGCGCGCCGTATGGCAGGTTCGCGTCGAGACCCATGTAGGTCGATTCGCTGCTGGGCTGCGGGCGCAGCGTCGCCTCATCGCCAATAACATAGCCCTGCGCGCCATTCTCCCACAGCGCGCAGGGCGCCACCGTCGCCGTAGGACTCACTTCTGGCGTCGGGCTGGCGGTCGCGCTGGGTGAGGATGTCGGCGTGGGGCTGACAGTAGGTGTGACGGCAGCATCCGTGCCTCCGAACAAGGGACGCAAGACGAAAAAGCCGATAACCACCGCCGCCAGCAGCGCCAGTGTCAGCAAACCGGCGTAAAGGCGCAGCGGGCGTTGATAGGGACGAATCAGTTTGACCAGCGCGTCAATCGCGTCGTCGATATAGATGTTTTTGACATCCATAAAATGCACACCGTCGTTTTGCAGCAGCGCCGCCACCGCCGGCAGCGCCTCTGCCGGGCGCTGGTAGCTTTCTTGAAACACCGGAATCAGCACTTTTTTGTGCTTGTGCGCGTGCTCGATCTCTTTTTGCACCCAATCCGATTCCAGCGTGGTCGCGCCCAGCAGACAGACAAATACGCGCGAACGCTCGATAGCCGCCAAGAGGCGCGGCGGAAACGGCCCGCCGCCGTCGGTGTTGCGCGTGTCCAGGAAGACGCTGATGCGCCGCTGCTTGAGTTTGGTGACGAGATTGTCGGCAAGCTGCGAGCTTTCTTTGCGCCGGTAGCTGATGAACACGTCGGCCATAATCTGCCTGCCTGTGTGGGGAAAATCCAATTATTATTATAGGCCGAAATACCGTAAAATTGGTCTACGGCCAAAGAGGGATTCTTCGGGTCAGCCTATGAATGCTGTGAAAAGTGGGTTGATCGCGCTGGCGGTAGTGTTCTTGGCGGCGCGCGTGCTGGCGCAGAGCGCGGACTGCCCGGTATTCGCTATTGAAGCGGTGCGTGCGGCGTGCGCTGATACGTCGCGCAATATGGCGTGCTACGGCGCGGGCGACATCAGCGCGGAAACGACAGCGGGCGTGGAAGCGGTCTTCGCGCAGGCGGGCGATACGACGGATTTGCATACGCTGCGCGCGCTGACGATCAACGGGGGAATCGCTGTGCTGCGCGTGCAGGCCAATTTCGCCGACGCCGCGCCGCAGGAGAACGTGACGCTGATCGGCTATGGCGACATTACGCTGACGAATCTGGGGGCGGCGGACGCCCCCGTGACGCTGCCGATTACCGCGCGCACGGGGGCCAATATCCGCGCGCTGCCGCGTGAAAACGCCGAGATTCGCGGTTCGCTGCGCCTCGCGCAGGCGGCGACAGCCATCGGACGGCTGAGTGACAGCAGTTGGCTGCTGATCGACGCGCCGGCGGCCAGCGGGTGGGTGCTGGCGACGCTGGTGAACGTCGAAGGCGATGTGGCGACGTTGAACGTGGTCGATCCGAATGTGCCGCAGTACGGGCCGATGCAGGCGCTGGCGCTGCGCAGCGGCGAATGCGGCGGGCTGCTGATGCAGACGCCGGCTTTTTCTGGGCGGGCACTGCTGTCGGTCAACGCCGTCAATCTGCGCCTGGATTCGACGCTGCTGCTGCAAGCCGACGATGAACTGCGGCTGACGCTGCTGAGCGGTTCAGTGCTGGCAGAGGCCGAGGGCGCCTATCAGTTTGTGGCGGCGGGCACACAGGCGCGGGTGCCGCTGAACGCCGAGGGCCTCGCGGCGGGCGCGCTTCTGCCCCTGGAGCCTTACGATCAGGACATTTTAGTCCATGCGCCGTTGAGTCTGCTGCCGGAGGCGGTCACTGTGCCGCCCACGCTGACTGAAGCGCAAATCGCCGCGCTGGAGGAGGGAGAAACGCCCACAGCGCCCGCTATAGAGGGGGAATTGTGGCTGAACTTCGCTGCGCTGCTGAGCGACACCTGCGGCGGGGCATCCGAATCGGCGGCCTTCCCGCTGACGCTGCGTTTTGATGACACGCGCACGCTGCAACAGGTGGCCTGGAACGATCTGCGCTTTATCATGACGGCGGAGGGCGTGGATTATATCGGCGCGGCGGCGCTGGGCGATGCGACGTATACGCTGCGGCTGACGCTGGCGGCGGCGACGTATACGGGCGAACTCACGGTGACGTTCACTTATGCGCCGGGCTGCGCGTGGCGCTTCCGCTGGGAGGGGCGCGCGGGGTGAGGCGGGGGTGACCCCACCCCCGGTCCCTCCCCGATTTCAGGGAGGGGAGCAGAATTTTAGCCGTCGGTGAGCAGTTTGACCAGCTTTTGCGCCGCGCCGCTGTCGAAGCGTTCCATCGCGAAGTAGTCGCTGGCAAGCGTATCGACGATGCCCGTAAGCTGGCTAGAAGGCACGGTGGGATTGCTGGCGCGCAGCACCACCAGCGGCGGTTCTTTGGTAAAGACCACGATGCCATAAAGCGGCAGATTGGTGTGCCCGCGCCGCGCCAGATATTCCCCCAGACCTTTCATATCGGCCAGCACTTCGCTGCTGGGGTTGAACATCATGGGCATGTATTCGCCGCGCCGGTTCTTTTTGACCCAGTTGGAGCCTTCGTTCAGCAGATTGCCTTCGATATCGAGGATGCGGAACACCAGCACGCCAGGCGGGCCGATGAGCACGGCGTCGATATAGCCCAACCCTAATTTGCTGACATTGCGGATGAAGGTATAGCGGTCATCCAGGCGCGGGGCAAGCTGTTCGCCCACGCGGATAGCCAGGTTGTTATCGAGTTTCCAGGTAACGGCGCGCAGCGCCATGCCGCCGCCTGCCAGCGCAACCAGGATGCCCACGACCAGAAGGATGGTGCGCAGCGCGTTGTAAAAACCGAAGCCGGGATTGCTGGCGACGACAAAAGGAATGACATATAAGAGCAGGGCCACGACGCACAAGAACACGCCCCCCAGCACCACGACAATCGCGATCTGAAAGAGGCGAGTCGAACGGCGCGCCAGCGAACGAGTCGGCGCAAGACTACGCATAACGGCGTCCTTTCTAGTTAGCGCTGGGGCTGCTGCCATCGACCGGCGCGGGCCTGGTTTTGGCGCGGCGCTGGGCAATCACTTCTTCCAACATAAGCTGCAATTCGTTGAACTTGGGCAGCGGCTTGTAGACCAGCTTATCGGCGCCGGCCTGGGCGATGATCTGGCGTTCTTCGTCGGGCGACAGCTTGTAGGCCGTGCTCATGACGACGGCGATGTGTCCCAGAATCGGGCTTTTGCGCAGCCGTTCCCCGACCATTTGCCCTTTGATTTCGCCGGGGAGGCGAATATCGAGCAGCGCCAGTTCGGGCAGTTCACCCTTAAAGCGGCCCCGATCTACGTCTTCGATCCAGGCGACTGCTTCCTCCCCATCGACAAAGGCCACGCCTTCAATGCCCCACATCTCGAACATTGCCAGCAGGACTTCGTAGATGTCCGGTTCGTCCTCGACCACCATCCATGTTGACAAGGGCCACTCTCCTGATGCACCAACCATTTGACAACAGTATAATGATAATTTTCTAATTGTATTTAGGCAAACGCAATATCTTATTCCGCAGTTTAAGCCAATTTCGCTATACTTAAACATGAGGTTCGGCAAAACGCCGCTGTCTTGGCTAAAAATTCATGCGCGCGGCGCGTGCCGCCGCCGACACAGGCAAAAGGGAGGCCACAGGTTGAACTGGTTGATCGCGGAAGATGAAGCAGATATTCGCAATCTGGTCAGCATGATGTGCCGCGCATGGGGACACACGCCGCTGGCCTTCGAAAGCGGACAGAAGGCCTGGGATTTTTTGGACACGGTTGAAGCGGGGACGTACAGCGGGCCGCTGCCGGAATTCGCTTTGATGGACATCCGTATGCCGGGCAAAAAAGGCAACGAAGTCGCCAACCGTATTCGCCGCGTGCAGGCGTTGGCGCATATCCCGGTAGTGCTGATGACGGCCTTTACCCTGACCGACGATGAACGCGCGGCCATGATGCGCAGCGATGGCGTGGATCAGATCATCAGCAAGCCGCTGCCAGATTTCGAGAAGCTGCACGGCATTTTGCACGACATTATCCGCGAGAAATCGGGAGGCCACTGATGAGCATGAATCCAACTCCCCCTCCAGACACGCGCGAATTGAACGGGATATTGGGGCGTGTCAACCGCTTGGGCAGCGCGACGGAGCAGCTTTTCAGCCGGCTGTACCGCGGGCTGCATCATCGTTCACAGCGCGAAGCCCTGCATCACGAGCAGTTCCAGCGCATGACCGAACGCAATCAGGCGCTCAAACGCACGCTGCGCGAACGCGAGATCGAACTGGAACGGCTGGCGGGCATTCTGGGGACGATCGAAGAAGGTATCATCATGCAGGACAACGATGGGCGCATCGTGCTGATTAACAAAGCGGCCAAAGCGCTGCTGGGCACTGGCAGCCACAAGGCTTTTTGGGAAAGCGAACTGGGCACGCTGTTCGACGCCTATCGCGATGTGTCGTACAGCGACACGGAGCTGTCGCCGCTGGGCGAGCCAACGCGCATTCAGGTCAATAATCGCATTCTGGGCGCACAATTGGCAGCGGTGGCGGGCGACGACGGACGGCGTCTGGGCACGATGATTGTGATCCGCGATGTGACACGCGACGCGCTGGCCGAGCGGCTGAAAAATCAATTCGTGTTGGGCATTTCGCACGAGTTCAACACGCCGATGCAGGTGATTAAAAGCGCCAGCGAACTGATCGCCAGCCAGCCGGAGGGCGCAACACCGCCGCGCAAATATCTGGAACTGCTGACGCGCAATGTGGATATCCTCAACCGCATGGTGGTGGAACTGCTCGACCTTTCCGAAATGGGCGCGGGCAGCTTTAACATCCGGCAGGATACGCTGAGTCTGGAAGACCTGCTGTGGAGCGTGGTGAACGGCATGACGCCGGAGGTCAAACGTGCCAAACTGGATATCACGGTGATGGCGCGCGATACCAATGCGCTGAAAGTCGTCGGCGACGATCAACGCCTGCGCTGGGCGCTGGGGCATCTGGTGCAAAACAGCGTGCGCTACACCGAAGCCGGCGGGCATGTGACGGTCGCGGCGGGCTTGAGCGACCGCGATGCCGAGGGGCGCGCGCGCGTGGCGGTGCAGGTGTTGGACACCGGCGTGGGAATTTCCGAGAAAGACCTGCCGCATATTTTCGAGCGTTTTTATCGCGGTGAGCCGCGCACAGCCAATGGACGGCTGATCGATCAGCGCGGTCTGGGACAGGGCTTGTTTATCGCGCGGACGGTGGCGGAGGCGCATCACGGCTACCTGAGCGCGCAAAGCCAACAGGGGCAGGGCAGCGTGTTTACGCTCGTGCTGCCGCAGGCCAGTTGAGCCGCATTGGACGGCGAGGCCGCAAAAGGTTAAAATGCAGCCCCATAAGACCAAGTGAGTCGGAGGAGGCGACCAGTGGGCGCTTTAGGGGCTTTTACCTTTATGCTGCACAGCCATCTGCCATATGTGCGCTTGGCGGGGCGCTGGCCGCATGGGGAAGAATGGATTCACGAAGCCGCCAGCGAAACCTATATCCCGCTGCTGCAAACCCTGTATGATCTGAAAGAAGCGGGTGTGCGTTTCCGGCTGACGCTGGGCATCACGCCGACGCTTGGCGAGCAGTTGGCTGACCCGGATGTGCTGGCGAATTTCGAGCGCTATTTAGACGAAAAAATTGCTGTCGCTCGCCGCGATATGGATTATTTCGCCGGGCGCCCGGTGGATTTGCGCGGGACGCTGGCCGAATTCGGCGTGCCTAAACCGCTGCCGCAGGCCGGCGCCGCCGAAATCGAAGCGGCGCGGGGCGAAAAAACACCGGAAGCCGCTGCCGCCGCGGATGTGGCCCCCGTCCCGCCCCCGACCAGCATCGAAAGCGCCGTCGAAAAAGCCGCCAAACACGTTTCTGTCAGCGAGCCGGTGCTCAACACTGCTGATTCGCATCTGCGCTATCTGGCGGAGTGGTACAAAGGCCGCTTCGAAGATACTAAAAAAGCGTTCACGCAGCGTTTCCACCGCGATATTATCGGCGCGTTCCGGCGCTTACAAGACGAAGGTTACATCGAAATCACGACGAGCGCGGCGACACACGGGTATCTGCCGCTGCTGAGCCGCGACAGCACAGTGAACGCCCAGATCAAGATGGGCGTGCGCACGCATGAGCGGCTGTTCGGGCGCAAGCCGACGGGGATATGGCTGCCAGAATGCGCCTACCGCCCGGCCTACGCCAGCGATGATGGCCGCCAGCGTCCGGGTCTCGAAACATGGCTGGCGCGCAGCGGGCTGAAAGTGTTTTTCAGCGAGACGCACGCCATCACAGGCGGGCATCCGGTGGGGATCGCGGCGGGCGATGTGTTCGGGCCGTATGGCGAAATCAAACGGCGCTACGTGATCCCGGCGGGGCAAACGCTGCCAGAACGCCCGGCGACAACCTATCAGGCCTATTATGTGAGCGATACGATTGGCGGCACAGATACGGGGCGGCATTCGGGCGTCGCAGTGATCGGGCGTAACAACCGCACCGGACAGCAGGTATGGAGCGCGGATTGGGGCTATCCGGGCGATTTTGATTACCGCGAGTTCCACAAAAAAGCCGGCACCAGCGGGCTGCAATACTGGCGCGTAACCGGCGCGAAAGTCGAATTGGGCTATAAAGATTACTATCATCCCGATTGGGCGGAATACAAAATCGACCAGCACGCAGAACATTATGCGCATCTGGTGGGCGATCTGCTGCGCGATTATCACCAGCACAGCGGCGGCAAATTCGGCTTGATCGCCTCGAATTATGATACGGAGTTGTTCGGGCACTGGTGGTTCGAAGGGGTGACATGGCTGGGCAAGGTGCTGCGCCATCTGGCAGAAAACCCGGATGTGGAATTGACGACAGCTTCGACCTACATCGAGCAGCACGCGCCGACGGAGGTGATTAACCTGCCGGAAGGCTCGTGGGGCGCGGGGGGCACGCATTTCGTGTGGCACAACGGCGAAACGCAGTGGATGTGGGCGCCGATCTACGAAAGCGAAGCGCGTATGGAAAGGCTGGCGACGAGTATCGCGCAGCCCTCGCCGCAGGAAGCGGCGGTGCTGGCGCAGGCGGCGCGCGAAGTGCTGCTGCTGCAAGCGTCGGATTGGCCGTTTTTGGTGACCACCGGGCAGGCGCGCGAATATGCCATTCAGCGCTTCAACGCGCACCTGGAACGCTTCAACGCGCTGGCGAGCAGCCTGGAAAGCCGGACGCCGAATGTGGGACTGGCGGAAGAGTATTACCAGGTCGACAAGCTGTTCGCGGACATCGACTACCGCTGGTTCGCGGCGGGGTAATTATCATCGGGGGACGATATGAATGTTTTGCTGGCCGCCGCCGAAGGGGCGCCCTTCGCCAAAGTCGGCGGTGTGGGGGATGTGATCGGGTCGCTGCCCAAAGCGCTGAAGCGCTTGGGGCTGGATGCGCGCGTGATTATGCCGCTGTATGGGCAGATCAATCACGAGCGCTACGGCATTCATTATATGTTTTCATTTCCATTTTCGAAGCGCAACGGCACGGCGGAGGTGCATGTGTTCACCGCCGAGCACAACGACACGACTTTTTATTTTGTCAAAAGCTGGCCGTTTTTTGGCGATGAAAACACGGTGTATACCGAATGGAATTGGGATATGCCGCGCTTCATCTTTTTCAATCAGGTGATCCCGGCGGTGGCGTGGTAACTGCGCCAGCGCGCCGGCTGGTTTCCTGATGTGCTGCATGTCAACGACTGGCATACGGCGCTGGTGCCGTTTCTGGTGGCCGACAGCCGCGCGCGTCCCGAATGGGCGAAGGTGGGCACGCTGCTGACGATTCACAATATGGGTTATCAGGGGCCATATGGCGGCGGCTGGCTGTGGGAAGCGGGTGTGCCGGGCCGGCATCACCCCGATCTGGTGTATCAGAATTTGACCGATAACCTGCTGGCGATCGGTATCGCTTACGCCGACAAACTGACGACGGTTAGCCCGCGCCACGCCATTGAAATTCAATATCCGTATATGGCCTATGGGCTGGAAGGCCTGATCCGCCGCCGTGTCGATGATCTGGAAGGCATTCTGAACGGCATCGACATGTCGGAATGGAATCCGGCGACCGATAAGCGCATCGCCCAAAACTTCAACAGCGAAAATTTTGTCGAAAAGCGCCCGGCCAACAAAGCGCATTTGCAGGCCAGCGTGGGGCTGCCGCTGCGCGACGACATCCCGCTGATCGGCATGGTGACGCGCCTCGTGCAGCAGAAGGGGTTGGATTTGGCGCTGCCGGCGCTGCGCCAGTTGATGATCGATACGGATGCGCAGTTGGTGATTCTGGGCACGGGCGAAAGCGATCTGGAATATGCGACGTGGCGGCTGGCGCAGGATTTCGGCTGGAAAGCGCGCGCGCTGATGGAATTTAACGCGCGCACAGCACAGTTGATCTACGCCGGGAGTGATCTGTTCCTGATGCCGAGCCATTACGAGCCGTGCGGCAGCAGCCAGATGTTCGCGCTGCGCTACGGGTCGCTGCCGGTGGTGCGCGAGACGGGCGGGCTGGCCGATACAGTAGAAAATTATGATAACGGCGCGGCGGACAGCGGCACGGGTTTTGTCTTTAGCTGGCAGGAATCCTCGGCGGTGCTGGGTGTGCTGCGCTGGGCGATTGATACGTTCTACCGCAAAAAAGAGGCCTGGCGGCGTATGCAAAAGCGCGGGATGGAGATCGACTTCAGTTGGGATAAGGGCGCGGAACGCTACATGGCGCTGTATCGCGGCGCACTGGATAAGCACCGATAGCGGCGCGCTGATACCTCACCCCCGGCTCCCTCTCCATGTGGCGCGTTTGCCCTCCCGGACACCTTCCCCACACGAAGAGTCCCGAAGCGAGGCGTTTGCCGATGAGTGCAGGCTTGTCCCTGGGTGCATCCAGCCGCTTGTGCGGGTAAGTTATCAATGCTGGCGCTGGTGTGAGTCGAAGCTTAAAGAGGAAAAGTGTTCGCTTTTGCCTTTTTGCTTTAGACTCGTTGTGGATGACGCGCAAAAATTCGATTTTTCTTAGGAGATAAGGTCGTGAAAACCAAAGCAGTGATTCTGGCAGGCGGCGAAGGCACACGCTTGGCGACACTCACCACCAAACGTGCCAAACCCGCTGTGCCCTTCGCGGGCAAGTATCGCATTATCGATTTTACGCTGAGCAACTGCGTCAATTCTAATATTTTCGATGTGCTGATTTTGACGCAGTACCGCCCACACAGCCTGATTGACCATATCGGCAAGGGGCGTCCCTGGGACTTAGACCGCTCGTTCACCGGCGGGGTGCAGATTTTGCAGCCGTATAAGGGGCGCTTCGATACCGACTGGTACGCGGGCACGGCGGACGCGGTGGCGCAGAATGTCAATTTTGTGCGGCGCGGCAACCCGGAATATGTGCTCATTCTCTCTGGCGATCATATTTATCAGATGGCGTATGACGAACTGATCGACTTCCACCGGGAAAAGGGCGCGGACTGCACGATCTGCGTGATCCGTGTGCCGATGGACGAGGCCAGCCGCTACGGGATTCTGGATGTGAATGAGGACTACAGCGTCAAGGATTTCATCGAAAAGCCGAAGAACCCGCCCGGCAATCTGGCGAGCATGGGCATCTATGTTTTCAATTATCATGTGTTGGAAATGCTGCTGAAGGACGATCAAAAGAAGCGCGATAGCAGCCACGATTTCGGCAAAGACCTGATTCCGCGTATGGTGCGCGATAACATGAAAGTGTTCGCTTATGCCTATGGCGGCTATTGGATTGACGTGGGGACGATCGACGCCTACTGGGAAGCGCATATGGATTTGCTGGCGTCGCCGCCTTCACTCAATCTGAATGACCGCACATGGGTTATTCACACCTTGAGCGAGGAACGCGCGCCGGTGAGTATTCAGGCAGGCGCGGTCATCAAGAACAGCTTAGTGACGAACGGCTCGGTGATCTGTGAGGGTGCGGTGGTCGAGCGTTCGGTGCTCTCGCCGGGCGTATATGTCGGGCCAAACGCGGTGATCCGCGAGTCGATCATTCTGAACGATGCTTATATCGCAGCCGGGGCCAATGTCGAGCGCTGCATTATCGACAAGATCGCCTTTATCGGCGAAGACGCCAACGTAGGCAGCATCCAGCAGATGGGCGAACTGGGGATTACGTGCATTGGCAAGGGGACGCGCGTGCCGCAGGGCTTCACCGTGGGCCATAGCTGCATTCTGGGCGTAGACTTGCAGGACAGCCATTTCGCCAGCTTCGAGAACAAGATCATCCCGTCTGGCACGCATTTGGGGTATGAGAAGAAGTAGCTGCGTCCGCTCACCCCTTCCTCGGCAGCAATCGCTGGGGAAGGGGGGCATCATGCTGATTGGCGCATGCGTGTTGAACTGATTCCTTTAACCCCTGCCTGTTTGCCTAACGGATTGCCACCACGTCCAGTTTGTGAATTCACGCAGCTCACCATTGTCGTAGGTATCGACTAAATTGCGTTTCAGGTCACACAGATAGATGACGAAATTATTGAACTGAGCGAGAAGACGATGCCAAAGACCAGGGGCATACTTTTGGTTAATGCCTCGACTCTGTACTGCTGAAGACGTTTTTCTGCTTCCCCAGAGGTTAAGCCGTATTCCACACTGGAATCCAGCTTACGAAGCGCCTCGTCAACAGTCAATGTGTGTTATCGTATACCGATTTGCCGAACTATAAGTTATTTTTTAATCCGCCCAGGCTGGCTGCCATCAGCGTTTGCCGATCCACAATACCCAGCGGACGCCCCTGTTCATCCACGACGATGAGACGCTTGCGCCCTTCGTGCAGCATAAGGTTGATGGCTTCAACAAGACTGGTCGTTGGGGGAGATGTCAGCACATGCTCAGACATCATCTCACCCGCCGTCACTTCGCCTCGTTTCACATCTGTTCCCATCATTTTGGCGGCTAACGCCTGAAGCACATTACGCCGTATCACTGGACTAACCCGCGCCACCAGATCGCCATCGGTGATGATTCCTATGGGGCGTTCTTGCTCATCAAGGACAATAACCCGCTTAGTATCTGCCTGAAGTAAGTGTTGAAGCACATCGGTAAGGTCGTCATTGACGTGTACGATAGGCACTTCAGAAGTCATCAATTCACCAATCGTCTGTCCTGGATGTAGCGCAGGAGCCTGCTCCTGCTGTCCACCGCCATGACCAGCCGTTGCCCGTAAAATATCCAGGCGGCTGACCATCCCAACCAGCTTGCCATCTGTGTCAACCACCGGCATTCGCTTCAAGCCCTTATTCAGCAGTTGTTGCACAACATGACCGAGCGCTTCATCTTCCCGCGCGGTCACGACAGGGCTGGTCATAATTTCTTGAGCCGTTTTTTCCTGACGCACCGAAGCCAGAAATTGGCGCAGGTCGTCTGCTTCAAGTCTTTCACCAATGGCTAAACGAACAGGCATTCCAGCATTTCGCAGCAAATCGCCATCGGTGATAATCCCAATTACACGGTTTTGCTCGTCAACGACGGGCACTGCCTTAAACAATTTGCCTAACAGCAGTTCGACAACCTGACGGGCGGGTGTTTCCCGTGTCACTGTCGTTATCTCACGGGTCATGATCGCAGCCACTGGCTGATCAGCAGGCAATGGGTGCAGATAACGATGGGTATATTTGATGATTTCGACATCTTCTACCGTAATTAACCCTTCACGCACCATCGGCGAAATGAGCGCCAGTGCCCGCTCAATGTTTTCTGGAATGTCGATAATCGAAATCACAATGGGTAAATCGACGGACAACACTTCAATGGTGTGCGTTCGGATGCGGCTGTGCGCTCCAAAACCGGCAATGGCGCGCGTCACCGTTCCTCCAGCAATTCCAGCTTTGCGAAGCGATTCGAGAATACTCATGTAGAGGGAACGTCCCCGCCAGGTATCGTTCTCTCCCAGGTAAATCATGAGTCTTTTAGCATAAATAGGCGCTGACACCGCATTTCTCCTTTATCCTTATTTTACAATCGACCGCCAACTGCCAGCCCTAAAAGTGCTCCAAGAATACAGATCAGATTCGTTCCCAAAACGTTGCCCACAGCGCCAATCCAATCACCCGCCTGCAAAAGCGCAAGACTCTCCGTCGCATAGGTCGAAAAAGTGGTATATGCCCCGAAAAAACCAACGGCAATCAGTAGCCGTACACGCGGGTCGAAGAGAGGATGATTGGTAGCCCATCCAACAAAGACCGCCAGCAGACACGAGCCGCTAAAATTGATAAGCAGGGTTCCCCACGGGAAGGCATTCCCAAAACGCTCGGTTGCCCAGCCCGAAACGATATACCGCAAATTCGCGCCGATAAACCCACCTAGCCCGATGATGAGAAAAGTCTCCACCTGTCGCCTCGTCAAGAACATAGATTTATGCTGCCGTTTGCTGATTTGAAGTCATGATTTTGATGTTAACTCTAGCGCAAATTGGCGATGAACAAGTTCAAACCCATCTTTAGCTGTCAGCGTTCCTTTTATAAGCTCAATCATCTGATCCGCTTCCAGACAAAAAAACCTCTACCACATCGGGTAGAGGCTATCAGTCCACTTTGGACGCTTCGGCCAACAGATGGCTCAAGCGAGCTTCATCGCTTAATGAATTTACTTCTCAGCGGGCAATTATCCTGCCCCCAGTCGTAAATGTCAAGCACCAACCATACGGTAAACAATTGAAGAAATATTCTCTTGTCACCCTATGGGAGATGCGAGGTTTCGTTCATCAAAACCACTGTAAAATCATTGTTCTCGAAATGAATAATATTGATCGCGCAGTTCCCCTGTACAAGATGCCAGTAACGCGAAAGCGGCAAACCCAGCATAAAGAGCAGCAGGATGCGATTCACGCAGTCATGTCCTACGATCACGACATCTTCGGAGGGATGTTTCTGGGTGATGTCACAAAGGGCATTGGCTGTGCGTGCGAGCACGTTATGCAGCGTTTCACCGCCGGGAATTCGCGCCAGATGCGGTGCGCGATACCAGGTATCCAACGCATCAGACCAGTGTCTTCGCACTTCATCCGCCGTCAAACCCTGCCATTCACCGTAATGAATATCATTTAGCGCATCCACAGGCTGCACAACCAGATCAAATGCCGCTGCAATGATCTCGGCGGTTTTGACGGATCGGCTCATGGGACTGGTATAAATCGCCGCCAGTTGCCCGCCTGACTTGATGCGCCGCTGCACTGCTTCCGCCTGTACAATTCCGGTCTCGTTGAGAGGAATATCAGCACGCCCTCGGAAGCGTTCATAGCGATTCCAATCCGTTTGTCCATGTCGGGTCAGGATAATTCGAGTCATACAGGCAAGTGCCTCCTGCATCTTTTCTCTTTACTTGACTTCAGTAAATGGCTCTTGTCAAGCGCCAGCAAGAGCAGGATAACACAGATAATTGAAGAGAGCGATGAGGCTCGGCCCCGGCTAATTTGACCAAACCGTCATATAAAGCACTAACAGCCTCTACCGACGTTTATTCGCCGGTAGAGGCTGTTTTTATTCAAGGTGTTCAGCGTCAAACACGCCGGTGATGTCCGTATGCCAGAAATAGCACCCAGTGAACGGGTACGGCAAGAGTTACGAGATGTCGTGGGCGGCGGCAGCCAGCAAGCACCGATAAGTCAGTTCATTCGGCTGGCGGCGCAGCGGGTGGTTCAAGAGATGTTGGAACAAGAGGCGACCGATTTTCCAGGTCGTGAGCGGTATGAACGGTGGGACGAGGAGCAGCGTGGGTATCGCCGCAGCGCTATCGCGGTGGGTGGGTGGGACAATTATGCGTTTCAGTGCCCTTGATGACGGGCCGTATAATGCAACTCACATTATCCCTTGCCGCACCGAACTGACGCGCGCGTAGCCAATGATCGCCATAGGATTTCCCCATATCTCATCACATTTTAAGCCCTCCGAGAAATATATCATGAGACATGAAATGAGACGCACGAATGGATGTGTCCTATAAGTAAAGTGTGCTATTTGAGAATGTTAAAGCCCTGCTCCGTGCGGCTCAACGCTTCTTCGACCGTTACAACAAAATGCTCCAACAGGTCTTGTCGATTATCGGGGCGCTTCCGTCATGATTTCTGTGGTTGTACTTAGATGTCGAATGTTCCCGTAGGAGCGCACAGCCGTGCGCCCCTACGGAAGATCATCTCATTTTGAAATCGTACTTCCATTAGTCCTTTGGAATGATCTTTTTGCTGAAGAGACAATTTTCCGTCACTATCAGAACCATCTCAGCATAGGTGAAGGCGGATAGTGAAATGAGTGACCTGAATGAAAAAATAGAGGCGATTCAAAGCTGGATTAACGCACTTCAGCAGAATCAACCAACCGATGCGGCAGCACTCAACGCGACCACAACCGTACTTAGCGAGATAGTGGATTTAATCCAGCAGGGCACTGGCCCTACGTTATCAGAACACGATATATCCGAAACCTATGCCGAATTGGAAAGACAGGTTCAGGAGCAAACAGCCGCCTTGACCCGAGCGACGGTTGCCTTGAAAAGCCAGATCACCGAGCGCGAAACTGCCGCGCGAAAGCTGCGAAAAGCCTATAACCACTTGGAGGCGCACCTTCAAGAACACATTGCCTATCAGTCCAGGCTGAACCAACGCCTGCAGGAACAAATTGAGGCGCAAAAACGAACCCAGGCGCTTGAGCAGGGAGAACGCGCCTTAACCGAGGCCCTGCGCGATACGCTGGCGACTATGAGCAGTACCCTTGACCTGGATAAAATCCTGGATCATATCCTTGATACCATTAAACGGGTTACCCCCTATGATGGAGCGAATGTCCTGTTTGTAGAGTCTGATCTGGTACGGGTAGTACGTCAGAGAGGGTACATCGAAAAGGGACTGGAAAAAGCGTGGTTAAGCCAGCGCATTCCCCTTGCGAAACTGGTGGCCTTACAGCAATTGATTGAAATTGGAAAACCGCTGGCGATTGCCGATACAACCACTTCGCCGATGTGGATTGGCTTTCCAGGCTTAGATTGGGTCAACTCGAATGTCACCGCTCCTATCCGCGCCAACGGCACCATTCTAGGCTTTTTATCGCTGGATAGTGCTACTCCGGGCTATTTCACCCAGGCACATGCGGAACGGCTGCAAAGTTTTGCCGATCAGGCCGCCATTGCCATTCAAAATGCCCGCCTGCTTGGCCGCGCTAAACAGGCGGCGGTAACGGCAGAGCGGAGCCGTCTGGCGAATGAACTGCATGATACCATCTCTCAGACGCTCTGGTCGGTGAGCCTGATAACCGAACGGCTGCCCGCGATATGGGAATTTGATGTGGAGGAGGGACGACGCACTCTGGCTACTGTCCATCAATTAGCTCAAAACGCTCTGGAAGAGATGCGCGCCCTGCTGCTGGAACTCCGGCCTTCGGCCCTCACTGATGAGAAATTAGGCGACCTGATCCGCCAGCTCGCCGGAATCATCGCTAACCGCGCTGGCCTGAAGATTTCGGTACAAATAGAAGATCTGGAGCCTGTTCCGTCAGAAGTGCATTTTGTTTTCTACCGTGTGGCCCAGGAAGCGCTCAACAATACTGCCCACCACGCTTTAGCCAGCCATATTGAAATCCATTTTAGCAGCCATTCGGGACGAGTTGAACTCACTATTCAGGACGATGGAACTGGCTTCGACCCGACTGAAATTGGCCCCGATCACCTGGGACTCAGGATTATGAAAGACCGCGTCCAGAGTATTGGTGGAGCGCTGGAAATCACCAGCTATAAAGGGGAGGGGACACTGATCAAAGTCAGTTGGGTTGCTCCCGCAGATGAGAACTCAGTACAATAATTGCAGGGAATGTTTTCACAAAGTTCGGTAGTCAAGGTGAATAAATGGTGTCACAAAATCGGATACGGATCGTGATCGTCGATGACCACGCTATGCTGCGTAGGGGTTTAGCCGTATTCCTGATGAGTTACAGTGATCTCGAACTGGTGGGTGAAGCGGCTAATGGAAAAGAAGCCTTAGCCCTGTGCGCCGAAAAACGACCCGATGTTGTATTGATGGATTTGATGATGCCCATCATGGATGGTATCACGGCTACACGCCTCATCCACCACGACTTCCCAGACATAAAGGTGATTGCACTCACCAGTTTCGGTGAAGAGAGACTGATTAAGGACGCTCTCGCAGCAGGGGTAACTGGATACTTATTTAAGAAGATTTCGGCGGACGATCTCGCTAAGGCCATCCGCGCCGCTAAAAAGGGTTCTCCTACCTATGCGCAGGAAGTCACCGATGTCCTCGTCCGATCCATCCAGGAACCTCAACCAAAATTTGAGAATCTGACCCCGCGCGAACGAGAAGTGCTGAGTTTAATGGTTAAAGGGTTGGAGAATAAGGAGATTGCCGACCTGCTGGTGATCAGCCTTCCCACCGCCAAAAACCATGTCAGCAACATTCTTGCCAAGTTGGGTGTCGAAAGTCGTACCGAAGCGATCATAATGGTATTAGAACACAACCTCACTTTAGGCACTTTTTATATCCCCTAGATCAACCCTCCAGCCGATCACACAGCTAAAATTCTTTTTGTCCTCTCCCGACATACTTCTCTTTGTCCTTGCCCTATGCAATTCCGATGGTTGAGGAAGAACCTCAGATTGACAGCGAGGACACAGCCAAATCACTTCCGGTAATGGTCACTGTTCCTACAACCGATACGGTAATCCTTGCTGCTCCTATTCCTCATGAGCGCACAACCGAACCCGTTCTCCTGGTCGTTGAAAAAGAATCCTGGGTTGAAAACGAGGATACCGCTACCTGACTGACTGCCAATTGTCAGATGGGCAAAAGATCATTCTCTGGGATGACAAAATAACCCACTCGAAGAAGGATGTTTTGACCGGCTGCACATTCTATACTGAATGTAGAAGTAATCTACAAAGCTATTGGAGGCAAGAATCATGGATCAAATGGGATGGCTCGCGTGGTTAATCGTCGGAGCAGTTGCTGGCTGGCTGGCAAGCATAGTGATGAAAACGAACGGCCAGCAAGGGCTGCTTATGGACATCGTTGTGGGTATCGTCGGCGCCTTTATCGGTGGTTTTCTCTTCAATCAGTTTGGAGCAGCCGGCGTGACGGGCTTCAATATCTGGAGCGTCATTGTGGCTTTCGTCGGGGCGGTAGTGCTGTTGGCCCTGTTGCGTCTGTTGAGTGGACGCCGGATGTTTTCTCGATAAGTCCGTGCAGCGCGCTTCTATCATATAGGGGTACCGGCGATTTATTGCCCGTGCCCCTTCACATAACCTGCTGATTAATGCAATGAGGATACAGCGAATGAACAGTGATCGTATCTACTATAGTCACGACGCCGAAATGCAGGCGCTGCGCGGCAGAGCCGTACTAATGTTGGTTTTTCTGACGTTTGGCCTGGGAATCGGAGCCGCATTAGCCGTGCTCTTTTCCCCGGTTTCTGGCAAAAAAGCCCGCCGCGAGCTTGCAGAGAGTCTCGGCGATGGTCTGAATACGGGCCGCGAATCGATTGAACCGTTTATGAAGCGGCTTGAAGAACAATTTAACGATCTGCGTAAAAGCGTTGATGAGCGGATGAAACACGCCTAGCACAGCGCCGCAGGTTCTCGTCGTGGCGCATTTTTGTCTGGAGTGGAATGGTGAAACATGATACGTTCGATTGTGGTTGTCCCTAACCCTGAACATCAGGCGGTGCTTGAAGCCAACGCTGTGTCCTCAGTCGATGGGGCAGCGGAAAATGTTTCAGCCGTTCCACTCACCCTGCGTCGTAACCTTACCCAGGAAAACCTGGAAACCTGTTTTGCCGAAGGCAGGACGCTGTGGATTGACATCGTTACCCCTGAAGCGCAAGAAATTATCTGGCTTGAGCGTTTACTGCAACTGGCCCCCACCGTTGTCGCTGATTTGCTGCGGGAAGATCGCCGTCCGACACTGCTGGTGTACCCTGGCTATCTTTTTCTTTCACTATTCCAGCCCCATACGCAAAGCAACACCCTGGTGAGTAAAGAAATCCACTGCATTATCGGCGAACATTATTATATTACTGTGCGCAAAGCCGACACTACCGCGCTCGAAGAAGCCTATGATCGTGTGGCTCAAAATCCCAATTCCTGGGAGCGCGGGGCTGCTTATTTTCTCTACCTTACCGGACAACATATGATTGATACCTACTATCCCCTGCTGGATCGCATCAGTAATCAGCTCAACGAACTGGAAGCAAAACTGCTGAATGACAATGACGATAAACACGCGCAAAAGTCGGTCTATCGCATCAAACAGCACCTGATTGGGCTGCGGCAGATGATCGCCCCGCAGCGGGAAGTGCTCTCGAATCTCATAGGCGAACAACGGGTCTCCAGCAATAGCGATATTCGGGATTTGTTCCGCCATCTTTATGAGCGCTTGCTTGGCATTTATGATGTGATCGACGCACAGCGCGACCTCACCAACAATGTGTTGGAAATTATCGCCAATCAACACTCCCGCAAGATGGGGGAGGCGGTCAACCGCCTCACGATTATTTCGTTAGTGTTTCTGCCCTTCACGTTTTTTGTGGGCTTGTTTGACTCGAATTTCTTCACCGTCGGTGAAACTGTGATTCTACCGATTAACGGCCTGGTTATTTCTATTCTAATTACACTGCTCATGATTGGCTCTATTATGGTAATGCGCGTGGTTTTTCAGCGGCACGGCTGGGTTTGAGTGTGTCACATTAGACCGCTGCTAGGCAAAGGAAGGTAACGCAATGGCTGCTATGGATCAACAGAAAGGTGATGTCCAACGCGATTGGACCGCGCTGAAGAAATGTGAGGACTCATGAGCAGCAAACAACAAATCTCCTGTGAGGAAGCACGCTCGGTCGGAACACAGCTTGGGATCGACTGGACGATAATCGATCTGGAGCAGTTTCGGCGCGGGCTTGAGGTCGAACTCGAACATGGCGCGCATGACCCGGAGACCAACATCACCAATGATGATCCCATCTTGACGGGAAAGATCGCTTGGGCGCATCTGAAAGAGATCCATGACTACTACACACGGCTAGATCAACTCGAAGCTCAGGCAGAGGGCCAAAGCCCTGGGTGAGTAACAAACACCCAGCACATGCAAGGCCAATGGCCAAAATAACCTTCAGTAGTTACCCCCGAAGCTTGAGGACACTCCGATAACGACTTTGAGAGAAGCCGATGTCCAATGTCCTCAAAGAAAGTGGTTTAGTTCAAAGGAGCAAATCATGACTACATCCGCCAAACTAACTGGTCAGGAAACTGCAAAAAGAGGTTTTCTGAATCGCCTGAGTCTTCGGAACAAACTCATCGCAGCGGCCGTGCTCGTGTTTCTGGTGCTGCTGGTGATCTCAATTCCAGGTGACCGCAACGAATTGATGGCTCGTCAGGCACGGGTAGAGGCTGCCCAAATAGCTTACGAATTAGCCTTTCCAGCAATCCAGCCTTCGCTTTCAAGTGTCATAACGTTCATCGAGGGCCTTGAGGTTGATCTGTCTGCTAATCGGTCATATACCAGGCTGGCGGGCGCGTTGACGACGTTTAACCGTGCCAGCGCCACAATTGCCAGTCGCTTTTCGGGCATTGTAACGTTCAGCGATAATGTCCATTCGCTCCTAGATGGCGAGAATGCCGTACCAGAACTGGCCACCTACGAATTCCGAACGGTAGTTGCCGACATGGATACGGCGCTGAGTGTCGCTTGGATCGCGTTGATGGAACTCAACGACTCTATTGACGGATACAACGGCTATCATGGTTGGATTAGCGCAACTGTTGCTGCTGCCCTGTTTAGCCTACCACAAGGTTACTCAGATCCGCTTCCGGCCACGACCCGACTGACTCGCGAATCTTTAGCCCAGTAGGCATCTGGGACCGGTGATGTAAACCGGACAAGTGGGTTAGTCTTACCCATTAACCCACTTGTCTACCACTTTATCCCGTTCTATGACAACCATTGAAGCAACCTATCCTCATCCAAGAGGAGGCAAAAAAGAAATGACTGGAAACGAATTGCGTAATCAGGAATTGGGCCGGCACGAAGAAAAAGTCGACCGGAATGTTGAACACCATCAAGCTGTAAATCTGGGCGAAAAGAAACGGGGTATCGCGGCGGCCAATCAGAATTCCTTTGTGGCGCGCCTTGTCAATATCGTTTACTTCCTGTTTGGCGCATTGGAACTGCTGCTGGCGGTTCGAGTGATTTTGCATCTGCTCGGTGTGAATGCAGATAACGGTTTTGCCAGTTTCATTTATGGACTGTCGGCACCTTTCGTGGCGTTATTCGCCAGTCTGCTGCAAAACCCGACACCAGGGGGGGCGTCCGTACTAGAAATTACCACACTGATTGCCATGCTGGTGTGGGCCATCGCAGCGTGGCTGGTGGGGCGGTTAATCTGGTTGGTGATGAGTCGGCCCCGCTAAATCAGGATTGATCTAAGCGCAATTATTCGGAAAGTCGTAATGACAAAAGCGAATGGTGTAAAAACGCTCAAGATTGAAGCCAATCAAGAGATTGCCGAAAAACAGCAGCGCGGCGTGGTCAAGATTCGCAAAGTCCTGTTGGCGGACGAGTCAGTGCTGTATACCAGGCTGCGCAATTACCATTGGAATGTGACCGGAATGAATTTTATGCCCCCCATGCGGCATTTGAGGGGCAGCTCAACGAAATTGCCGGTGTGGCCGATGAAGTTGCCGAACATCCGCCAGTACGGTGCCAACGCGCCGGGAACTATAAACGAATTCTCACGGAAGGCACGCTTGGGGGCTTTATTACAATGGTAGATACCGGTCATTCAAAAGCTTGGCAATCTAGCGGGTGACTTTATCTGCAATGCAAGATTTAGTTGATCGAATGGCAAGGAAAAGGATAATGGAAACCGGAAGCAACTGGGACAAGATTAGCGGACAGTGGAAGCAGTTCAGCGGCCAGGTTAAGAAGCAGTGGGGCAAGCTGACCGATGACGAACTCATGGAGGTCAACGGCAATCGTGAAATCCTGGCAGGCAAAGTCCAGGAGCGATATGGCATTGCCAAAGAAGAGGCCAACAAACAGATTGATGAGTGGGCCGACAAACTGAAAGTGTAAACGCAGAGGCACAGCTTGTAGGGTTGTCTATCCAGAACCAGTGTGCCTTGTAGGAACAAAGGCAGTCAAGCGATAGCTTCTGGTCTATAAGACGCAAAAACAGGCGTGGGCGTTGCAACCTCCTGCACGAAAGAAAATCGGGGATGACCGCTTCATCCCCGATCATCAGTGGGCTGGTGCTACTGCGGCTCTTTGGTGATAAGCACTGAATTATCGCCGCTGAAGGGATTGGGGACATACTTGTCGGCTTCCCAATCGTTGTGCCATTCGGTGCCGTTAATCAAATAGCGGAATTGGTACTCTTTGTCGCGGTCAAGCTGCAAGGTGACCGAAAAGCGTCCGTCCTTGCCTTTTTTCATAGGCGTGGCGGTTTCTTCCCATTTGTTGAAATCGCCGACAAGATGAACGGTTTCGGCCTTGATGGATGCGGGCGAGTAAAACGTCACTTTGCAATAGGGCTTGCCCTTCGGGAATTTCTTTTCCAGCATTGTTCCTCCGTGATTTGGTTTGTGATGGAAATCACTGCCCCCATTGTAACATAGACAAAATCATTACACCCATTGTCTTCATGCGATCTGTCACAGGATTTTCATCACATCTATCATGTCAGAGCGGTGTTTACCTATTGGCTGAAACACGCTATGCTAACGGCGTGGGCAAAAACTCAGTGCCCACATCCAACACTGAACACAACCAACAGGAGTTATCCACATGGTTCGACCTGTCACAACTGTCAACGTGATACCCAATTTGCCGCAGCAGTTGTCGCGTTTGCACGATCTGGCCTACAACCTACGCTGGGCATGGGATCACGAGACTGTACTCTTGTTCCGGCGGCTGGACCCGGATTTGTGGGTCGCCACCGGGCGTAACCCGGTCTGGATGCTGGGGCTGGTCAGCCAGGAACGGCTGAACGCGGTCTGTGATGACCCGGCGTTTCTGGTGCATTACAACCGCGTGCTGCAAAGCCTCGATAACTACATGAGTACGACCAATACCTGGTTCAAGCAGCATTATGGGCATCTGCAAAATCCGCCGACGATTGCCTATTTTTCCATGGAATTCGGCATTACCGAATGTCTGCAAAATTATTCGGGCGGTCTGGGCGTGCTGAGCGGCGATCACCTGAAAAGCGCCAGCGATCTGGGACTGCCGCTGGTGGGGGTCGGGTTGCTGTATCAGGAAGGCTACTTCCAACAGTATTTGAACGCCGACGGCTACCAGCAGGAAAACTACCCAATCAACGATTACGGCAATATGCCGGTGACGTTGCAGCGCGCCGCCGATGGCGACCCGATCAAAATCAGCGTGCCGATGCCGGGACGCGACCTGTACGCGCAAATCTGGAAAGTGCAGGTCGGGCGTGTGGCGCTCTATCTGCTGGACAGCAACATCCCGGATAACCGGCTGGAAGAAGACCGCAACCTGACCGACCGGCTCTACGGCGGCGATCGGCGCACGCGCATTCGCCAGGAAGTGCTGATGGGCATCGGCGGGGTGCGCGCGCTGGAGGCGCTCGGACTGCGTCCGTCGATCACCCATATGAACGAGGGGCATTCGGCGTTTCTGGCGCTGGAACGCATCCGGCTGCTGATGGTCGAACAGGGGTTGAACTTTTATCAGGCCAAAGAGATTGTCGCAGCCAGCAATATTTTCACCACGCATACGCCGGTGCCCGCCGGCCTGGAACGCTTCGGCTTCGACCTGATCGACGAACATTTTACGGGCTATTACCGCGCGCTCGGCATTTCGCGCGATGAATTTTTGAATCTGGGGCGCGAGAACATGGGCGATTACCAGTTGTTCTCGATGGCGGTGCTGGCGCTGCGTGTGTCTTCGGGCGCCAACGGCGTGGCACAGCTTCATGGCATGGTGTCGCGGCGTATGTGGCAGTGGATCTTCCCCAACGTGCCCGAACAGGAAGTGCCGATTCAGGCCGTGACCAACGGCGTCCACGCGCTGACGTGGGTCAGCCCGGAGATGAGCCAACTGCTCGATCGCTACCTGGATCCGGCGTGGCGCACAGAAGAAACGCGCCAGGATGTGTGGGACGGCGTGTATCAGATCCCCGACGCGGAGCTGTGGCGCACGCACGAACGGCGGCGCGAACGGCTGGTGGCCTTCGCCCGCGAACGGCTGCGCACGCAGTTAGAACGGCGCGGCGCGCCCAAACACGAGATCGAAGAAGCCGAAGAAGTGCTGAACCCCGACGCGCTGACGATCGGTTTTGCGCGGCGCTTCGCCACCTATAAGCGCGCCACGCTGCTGATGCGCGATCTCGACCGGCTTAAGAGTATTTTGCATGACCCGCAACGCCCGGTGCAGATCATTTTCGCCGGCAAGGCGCACCCGCACGATCAGGCCGGCAAGGAATTTATCCGGCGCATCGTCAATATCGCCCGTGACCCCGATCTGCGCAATTCGCTGGTGTTCCTGGAAAATTATGATATGCGCATCGCACGTTCGCTGGTGCAGGGCGTCGATGTGTGGCTGAATACGCCGCAGCGCCCGAAAGAGGCCAGCGGCACCAGCGGCATGAAGGTGATCTATAACGGCGGGCTGAATTGCAGCATCCTCGACGGCTGGTGGGCGGAGGGCTTCACGCCGGCCGTCGGCTGGGCGATCGGCAACGGCGAAGAATATGCGGACAGCGATTCCGAACAGCAGGATTATATCGAAAGCGAGGCGCTGTATAACCTGCTGGAACAGGACATCATCCCCATGTTTTACAATCGCAGCCGCGACGGGCTGCCGCGTGAATGGATCGCCAAAATGAAGGCCTCGATGCGTATTTTGGGGCCGTACTTCAACACGCGGCGCATGGTGCAGGAATATACTGATATGTACTATATGCCGTCGTATCAACGCACAGCAGAGATGACGCTGCCGACGCTGGAAAAAGGGCTGAAGTTCTATAACTGGCGCAGCGGAGTAGAAAAAGCGTGGAGCGGTGTGCGCGTGCGTAAGGTCGAGCCTTCGGCGACACAGGCGCATGTCGGCGCAGAAATCGAAGTGACGGCGGTGGTGCATCTGGGGCCGCTGACGCCCAGCGATGTGCAGGTGCAGTTGTACTATGGCAAGCTGAACACGCGCGGCGAAATCAGCACGGGCGGCACAGCCATCGAGATGAAACCGCAGAACAGCAAAACCGAAAACGGCGAGTACACTTTCAAGGCGAAGGTGCGCTACAACACCAGCGGCGAACGCGGCCTGTCGGTGCGCGTGCTGCCGAAGCATGACCTGCTGCCGACGTCCTTTGTTCCTGGCTTGATTACCTGGGCATAAGCGGAGTAGTGCCAGCGCAACCCCTTCCTCGCTCACACAGGCGAGGAAGGGGAAAATCCGGCGTGGCTACTGCGCGGCCTGCGGCAGCATCCCAAGCTGGCGCATCAGACCGGCGTCGTCGTCGTGCCGCCAGAATTCGACGATTTTGCCGTCGCGCAGACGGTACAGCTCCAATCCCGGCACATGCACAGTTTTGCCCGTTGGCGGCAGCCCCATGAATTCGCCAGTGTGTGTCGCGTGGTGGATATGATAGATGGCGACGAAATCGCCCTCGGCGACAAAGGTGTGCAAAGTCGTCTTGTGGCCCGGAAAAGCGTTTTGAAACAGCATGGTCAACTGGCGGTACGCCGCCACTCCCTGCACATCGCCCATAAACGGATCATGCACAAGCACATCGGGCGCGAACAGTTCGTCGATCGCGGCCAGATTGCCCGTATCCTGCACATCTACATATACGCGGCGCACGATTTCTTTGTTTAGCTGAGACATTACCCTGCTCCTGATGATTAGTGAATGCACTGTGGATCAGTGTAGAAGCAAGGCGCAAGCGCCACATCGGGTGAATTCCCTATTCTGAGAACCCCTCGCGCAGCAAATTGTGCTGCATGGCAAACAGCGTCGCAGCGGCGCGTGTCGAAACACCGATTTTGTTGTAAATATGCTGGATGTGATGATCGGCGGTCTTGGGCGAAATGGTAAGCGTCTGTGCGATCTGGCGGGTAGACAGGCCGCGGGCGATCAGACGCAGGACTTCAACTTCGCGTTCGCTGAGATTGGCCGGCCAGACACGACGGTCAGCCCTGCGGACCTCTCCGACACAGCTTAGCACGGCTTCGACCGCTTGCTGGTCGAGCTTGCCCAGACGTACCTGTGTGCGCAGTTCATCTCTCGCCGCTTCGGGAGTGTAGGCGGCGCGATAGGCACGCGGCTCGATTTTAGATTGGTAGACATCTGCTGCCGCCAGCAGACAGACCAGCGGCGAGAGCAGCGCACCCGGCAGCCCGCGATGATAGCCGGAACCGTCGAGACGTTCGCGATGCAGCGCGGCCAGCGCGCCGATGGATGCCAGAGCTGGCGAACGCGCCAGCAAGCGTTCGGTGTAGTAAGGATATAGGCGCACACGCTCCCATTCGCTGGGGGTCAGCTTGCCCGGTTTGTCCCAGATGGTGAGCGGCACAGTTGTGCGGCCAAGATCGTGCAGGTATCCCGCGCGCTGCACTAGGAGCGCATCCGCCCCGCAGAGTCCGCAGCGGCGGGCGGCGGCAAAACTGAGTTCGGCCACCGCGCTGGAATGCGTGCGCGCATAGGGTGAGCGCAAATCGCTAAAATCGGCAATGGCGCGCACCGCCACATCGAGCTGCGACTCCGAGAGGAACAGGCGCGGCGACGGCTCCAGTTCCAGCACCGTTTCCCAGATCGACACCTGATCGAGTTCAGCCAAAAGCGTCGTCGCATGGCGCACGAACAGTGCCGCCATCTGTGGGTCATAAAAGCCGCCCGCGCGTTTGCGCGCTGCATTCTGGGCGCCATCAACGCCGCCCACACGGTAGAAGATCACAGCGTCCTGCGCAATATGCACCAAGCGGATCGCGGTGCTTAAGGCCTCGCCGCGCGCCCTGCCAGGCACGCCGCGTCCATCCCAGCGCTCGAAAATTTCGCCCAATGCGTCCCGCACAGCTTCGCCCAGCCCCAGCCGCTGCGCGATATTTTGCGAGACTTCGCAGTGGGCGACTTCGGCTTCGCGCGTGCGTTCGATGCCGCTCGACAGCCCGTAGCTGAGCTTACGCAGTCGTTGAGGAAGCGGATAACCTTCGCCGGCGTAACGCAGCATCGCCATAATCATCGGCAGGGGCAGCAGTTCTACCGTCGCCACCTGCGCTTGTGCCGCCAATTCGTCGCCGAAAATATCGGCCATATGCACAGCATCAGCGGTGCAGCCTACGAAGCGCAGCAGCGCCACATAATAGACAGTATGCAGTTGGTTGTCGCTGAGGCCGAGCGCCTGCCCCAGACGAAAGGCGAGCAGACAGGTGCGCAGCGCGCGTTCCAGCGGTTGGCCGGTGCCGACATCCGTTGCCAGCGATAGCGACGCCACGACTTCGGCCAGCCGCAGCATGGGCGAAACAGAAGATGCCTGATGAGGCGTCCGTTCAGCCATCAATACCTCGATCATCGAAAAATCCACAGGCCGCTTTCTACAAGCATATCAGAAAAGACCGGCTTATGGTTGTTTTTCCGCGCAGACGTGCTATAATACAGTCCACAAAGGTTCATAAAAGTTCAGACACACAGGGAAGAACACCATGCGCATGTCGCGCCTTTTCAGCCAAACGCTGCGCGAAGCCCCCGCCGACGCCGAAGTCGTCAGCCATCAACTGCTGCTGCGCGCAGGCTTCATCCGGCCGCTGGCGGCCGGCATCTTCAGTTATCTGCCGCTGGCACAGCGCGCGCTGCACAAAATCAGCGCCATTCTTCGCGAGGAAATGGAAGCCATCGGCGGGCAAGAAGTGCTGATGCCGGTGGTGCATCCGGGCGATTTATGGCAGGAAAGCGGACGCTGGTACGCAATCGGCAGCGAGATGGGGCGCTTTTTAGACAAAAACGGGCGTGAAATGGCGCTGGCGATGACGCATGAAGAAGTCGTGGCCGATCTGGTGCGCAAAGAGATTCGTTCCTACCGCCAACTGCCCGCGCTGCTCTATCACATCCAGACCAAATGGCGCGACGATCCCCGCCCGCGCGCTGGGCTGATTCGCGGGCGCGAATTCACCATGAAGGACAGCTATAGCCTGGACGCCGACGAAGCCGGACTCGACGCGCAGTACCGCGCGCACTATGCGGCCTACTTCAGGATTTTCGCGCGTACTGGCTTATCCACTGTCGCCGTGAAATCCGACACGGGCATGATGGGCGGTTCGCTGGCGCATGAATTTATGTATTTGACAGACATCGGCGAAGATACATTAATGCTGTGCGACCAGTGCGGCTACGCGGCCAACCGCCAGATCGCCCGCGCGCGCAAGCCGGAAAACGCACCCGAAGCGCCCCTGCCGCTGCAAAAGGTCGCCACGCCCAACACCACGACAATTGAAGCGCTGGCACAGTTTTTGAATATTCCCAAAGCCAAAACCGCTAAAGCCGTGTTTCTCGTGGGCAAATTTTTGGTCGAGCAGAAAACGGGCGAACGCTTTGTTCTGGCGATCGTGCGCGGCGATATGGACGCCAACGAGACCAAAATCGCCAGCGCCGTTCATGCGCTGGAACTGCGCCCCGCGCGCGCAGAAGAGATTCGCGCTGTTGGGGCTGTCGCGGGCTATGGTTCGCCCATCGGCACGCAGGCCGGCGATGATTTACTGGTCGTGATCGACGAAGCGGTGGCGCAGTCGGCGAATCTCGTCGCGGGCGCCAACGACGAAGGCTATCACCTCCTGAACACCAATTATCCCCGCGACTATCAGGCACAGGTTGTCGCCGATATCACGACGGCGCGCGCGGGCGACGCCTGCCCGGAATGTGGCGTGGCGCTGCGGGCAGTGCGCGGTGTAGAAGTCGGCAACATCTTTAAGCTGGGCACACGTTATAGCGAAACACTCGGCGCGACGTATCTCGATCAAGACGGCAAAAGCAAGCCGGTCGTCATGGGATCGTATGGCATCGGCGTCACGCGCGTGCTGGCGTGTGTCGCCGAACAGTACCACGACGATTATGGGCTGTGCTGGCCGGTCACTGTCGCGCCATATCAGGTGTATCTGGCCTCGCTGGCGGGCAAGGATGAACGGGTAGAGGCCGAAGCGACGCGCCTGTATGAAACGCTGCGCGCCGCCCATATCGAAGTGCTGTACGATGATCGCGACGAGCGTCCCGGCGTGAAGTTCAACGACGCCGATCTGATCGGCCTGCCGCTGCGCCTGACGATCAGCGCGCGCTCCCTGGAAAAAGGCGGCGTGGAACTCAAGGTACGCACCCGCAAAGACATTGCGCTGCTGCCGCTGGACGAGGTGGTGGAACGGCTGCGCGCCGCGCTGCAAACGCTGTACGATGAAATCATGGCGGGCGTGAAAACGGTCACCCTTGCCGATTAACTTGACTCTCCTCTCGCGGCAGGGTTTATCGTGGGAATAAACGGGAGAAAAGGACATGGCCTACTATCTGGTGAAAGCGAAACCGCTGCGGCTGAAGGAACTAAAAGCGCTGCTGGACGGCGGCGGCATCCGCGCTATGCGTCCCTTCGGCGGCGAACTGCAAACGTGCCTCGAAAACGCGCGTCTTGACCCCGAAGGCTTCGCGCTGTGGGAGGAAAACTGCTACTGCACGCCGCCGCTGGCGCAGGAACGCGCCGCCGTGCTCGATCAGTATTTTGTGGATATTCAGACGAAAACCATAGAAAAAGATGCCGGCTGGGCGGCCATCAACGCGCTGCCGCCGCTGTGGTAAAAGTCTCAGTCCTGAGCAAATTCTTGCAGCAGCTTTTTGACCCGTGAGCGCACCGATTTGTGACGGCTGTTCTGCTGCTGCTCCAACAGCGCGCGAAAATCCGCCCGCAGCGTGGTATCTTCGCGCGCGAACTGCGCCAGCGTCTCCAGCGTTAAGTTAATGACAATCCAATCCTGAGCGCGCGCCAGATTGTGCTTCAAAAGCGCCCCAGCTTGTGTTTTTTCCTGGTCGCTCAGCGGGATTTCGCCCAACATCTGCGCCAGATGCCACTGCACCGAAGGCTGTTGGATGGCCGCCACAGCAGTCAAAAGGCGCTGACGATAGGGCAGCAGCCAATCCGGGTGCTGGCGGCAAACTTTTTCCAGCGCGTCGCCCGCCCGCATCCGCACAATTTCATCGGCGCTGAACAGGCACGCGAACAATTCCGGCAGACGCCCCGAATCGGCCAGCACCCAGGCGATCACTTCTTCTGTGCGCCCCAGCGAACGGCGATCGCCGCCGCTGAGCGCTTGTTCAATCGCTTCCATCGCGCCTACTCTCGCTTACTGCGCCGCAATTGGCGCCGAAAGCCGCGCCACGGGGCGCTTCCACACGGCGACAAACTCCCCCTCTCCAGGTGGCGCGTATCGCCTGACACGCAAGTGCCACACCTGGAGAGGGGGGCGGGGGGTGAGGTTAACGCAAACGCGCGCCGCTGTGCGCTGGCCTACTCGTTGAACAATTCGCCGACGCTGCGGCCTTCGTGGGCACGGGTGATGACTTCCGCCAGCAGCGGCGCGACACTCAAGACTTTCATATTCGGCAGGATTTTTTCCTGCGGCACAGGCAGCGTATTGCTGACGATGATCTCCTTGAGATGGAGCGAGGCCAGCTTTTCGACCGCGCTGCCCGAAAGCAAAGCGTGCGAAAAAGCCACGTAAATGTCGCGCGCGCCGGCGCGTCGCAGCGCATTGACAGCATTGACGACACTGCCGCCCGTCAGCACTTCGTCATCCACCAGCAGCACATTTTTGCCCTCGACATCGCCTATAATCGTCAGCGCCTCAGACGCGCCGGTGTTGTCACGGCGGCGTTTTTCGACGATCACCAGCGGCGCTTTCAGCCGTTCGGCCCAGTTGCGCCCCTGCTTGGCGAAGCCCAGATCGGCGGCGGCCACCGCCAGATTTTCGATATTCTTCTCCTTGATATGATCGCAGAGCAGGTAAAAAGCCGTCAGCGCGTCGCCGGGAATGTTGAAGAAGCCCTGAATCTGGCCGGCGTGCAGATCAACAGTGATATAGCGGTTGGCGCCGGCAGTTTCGATCAGGTTGGCGATCAGCCGCGCGGTGATGGGCACGCGCGGCTGATCCTTTTTATCGGAGCGAGCGTAGGCCATATAAGGGAATATGACGTTGATGCGCTTGGCCGAATCGCGTTTGAGCGCATCAATCATAATCAGCATTTCCATGAAATTGTCATGGATCGGCGAAGCCATGGTTTGCACGAGGTATACGTCTTTGCCACGCACACTCTCGTTCAGGCGGATGAAGATATTTTCGTTACTAAATACCGTGCGTGTATAGTTGCCCGGTCTGATCTTAAGATACGAAGCGATTTCATGGCCAAGCGCTTGTGAAGCAGAGCCGCAAAATAAACGCAGACCAGAAAAGCGCGGGTTCTGGTCGTTTTGCGCCTGAAGCATTTCCTGAGTCTGAAGATGGGTGGTGCCGGGGATAACCATGGCCTACAGATGTGTCCTCGAATTTAACGGACATTAAGGACAGGGGAGATAACCTGCCCTTAATGATATTTTAGCGCAAGTCAGGGTATTGCGAAACCTGTGCGGCCAAAAGCTGCTGTACCGCCGCGTGCGGGTCGAGCGTGCGCGCCTGGATGCGCGCGATCATGTCGGCCAGCATCTCCTGGGGAATGATCGCCAGCAAACGGGCGATAAGCGCTGCCCGCAGTCGATCATGCAGTTCGATTTCGATCTGCTGTTTTTCTAAGCTTTGCAGCGCGCCATCCAACGCCAGATGCGCGCGATGCTGTGCGATGGCCTGCATGAGTTCGGGGATGCCGCCGCCTTCGCTGGCCACCGTGCGCAGGACGGGCGGCAGCCAGAAGCGCGCTTCAACAGCGGCCGCGGGATTCTGCACGTGCAGAATCCGGCCATGATGCGCCACCATCTGCTCGCGCGCAGCGGGATGGCCGAGTTCGAGCATAGCTTTCAGGCTGCTGACAGTGCTGTCGGCGCCGGGTTTATCGGCCTTGTTGACAACCAGAATATCGGCGATCTCCAGAATGCCGGCTTTGATGGCCTGCACATCGTCGCCCAGACCGGGCGCTTCCACCACCAGCGTGGTTTGCGCCGTGCGCGCAATATCGACTTCGCTTTGTCCTGCCCCGACCGTTTCCACCAGTATCAGCTCAAAGCCGGCGGCGTCCAGCACGCGGATGGCATCACGGCTGGCGCGCGCCAGCCCGCCCAGATTGCCGCGCGTCGCCATGCTGCGGATAAACACGCCGGGATCGCCCGCAAGATCGCGCATCCGAATGCGATCGCCCATGATCGCGCCGCCAGAAAAGGGACTCGTGGGGTCTACGGCGATGATGGCCACGGTTTGCTGCTGCGCGCGGTAGGCCTTCGCCAGCGCGCTCACCAGCGTGCTTTTGCCCGTGCCGGGCGCGCCGGTGATGCCGATAATCTGCGCGCGCCCTGTGTGCGGAAAGAGCGCCGCCAGCAGCATTTCTGCTCCGTCGCGCTCGTTTTCGACCACCGTCAGCGCGCGGGCGATGGCACGGCGCTCGCCCTTGATGACGCCGGTGATAAGCTCATTCATAAGAGACTGGCTTCGCCCTTTGCGCCTACCAATTCCTGAATGCGCGCCACGATGGTTTCGGTGCTGGTGCCAGGGCCAAAAATGCCCTGCACGCCCATCGCGGTCAGCGCGCTTTTGTCGTCGTCCGGGATAATGCCGCCGATAATCAGCGGGACATCCTTCAGGTCGTTGGCGTCCAGCATTTCGCGGATGCGCGGCACGAGCGCCATATGTGCGCCGCTGAGAATGCTCAGGCCGACCACATCGACATCTTCTTGCAGCGCCGCTTCGGCGATCATTTCCGGTGTCTGGCGCAGCCCGGTGTAAATCACTTCCATCCCGGCGTCCCGCAGCGCGCGGGCAATCACTTTGGCGCCGCGATCATGGCCGTCGAGTCCCGGTTTGGCGATCAATACGCGAATAGCAGGCATAACAATCCCTCAGAACTAGCGGAGAAAGGCACACAGAAATTATAACAGATGGCACACCAGGCCGAGCGGGTCATCTGGCCTACGCTGCCTATGCTATATGTCACCCAACGCAAATAAACTAAATCCTAACAAACTGAACGTTCCACTAAATAGCCCGGATTCTAACGATATGATACAATACAAAGTTTAACAGTAAAAATGTTTGGGTTGTGCTATGGCAACAGCAGCAACAGTTGACCAGACCGCCGGCGACACGGCGGCAAAACCCGCAGCGAGTATGGCCTATCGCCTTAGCTTTAGCCTGACACTGGCGATCTGCGCCTTCAGTGTGCTGATGCTGGCCGAATACTTGTTTCTGGCGCTGAACTGGAGCATCAGTCCCTTTTTCGGCGCGACACTGACGCATACGCAGGTGGTGGCGGGCGGGGTGCCATCGGGCGTCGAAAGCTGGCCGGGTTTAGACGCGGGCCTGGAGCGCGGCGATCATGTGCTGGCCGTGCGCTACTGTCCGCCTGGCAGAGAATGCGTTACCAGCGCCGTCTGCACCGAAGACGACTGCGCCGTCGCCGACTGGTCAGCCAATCCCAGCGATTACACTGCCGCGCGCCGGCAGCTTGACTATTTTATGGATGGCCGCCGGTTGGGCGACAGCATCCAGGTGGTCTTTACCCGCGCTGCCGACAGCAGCGCCGATCCACTGGAGACGTGCGCGCCCGGCGCGGAGCCCGCCACGCTCGACTGCACCGTGCGCTACCGGCTGGGGCGTTTCTCCAACAGCGATTTTCTGGCCTATTTTCTTGTGCCCTATGTCGCGGCCATCATTATTGTCGTGACCGGGCTGCTGGTGCTGCGGCTGCGCTATCAGCGTCCGGTGGCGCTGCTGGCGACCAGCACCTTCATGCTGCTGGCGGTGACGGTGGCCGGCGCCACCGATATGGGCTTCACACATCAGATGGGCGTGTTCTGGCTGATTTGCACCGTGCTGGCGGGCAGCGGCCTGGCAACCATAGGCATGGTCTTCCCGATGCAAATGGTGCTCTTATATCGCCAGCCGCGTATAGTTTTTTTGCCGCTGGTGATCGGTGTGGTGCTGGCAGCGTTCATTGTCTATCTGTACCTCGTGCCGGGCAGCCCCTTTAATTCGACGCTCTCGTGGCAGGGCGCTTTTGTCTGCCTGCTGCTGGGCATGGCGCTGCTCACACACAGCGCGTATCGCCAGCGGCGCATGGCTCCGACGAACGTGATACGCGACCAGAGCAATATTATCTTCATCGGCTTCGTGCTGATGGTTGCCCCCGCCACCGTGTGGGTACTCACGCGCGTTATCCAGGCGCTGCTGCCGGAAACCCGCTTCATGCTGCCCTTCAGCAGCGAAACCGCGCTGATTTTCGCCGTCATCCCCGTGTTGAGCCTGGCTTATGCCGTGCTGCAATACCGCAAGATCGACAGCGACCAGATCATCAGCAAGGGTATCACTTATGGCATCATGTTCACCGCGCTGGTGGTGGGCTACTTCCTGCTGGTGCTGGGCGCCAGCCTGCTGACCGCGCGCGTCGTGCAGGCGGCAGACCCGCTGCTGGTGGCGGTCACCATCGGGCTGGTGTCTATCGGCTTTTTGCCCGTGCGCCAGTTCCTCCAGAATCGCATTGACGAGATTTATTTCCGCAAGCATCGCGGCTTCCAGCAGCAGCTCGGCGACTTCAGCAAAAAGCTGACGCAGATGGTAGATCTGCGCGCGATTACGCAGGAATTCCAAACGACCGTCAACACCGCGCTTTCGCCGGGCAGTATCTTCATTTTCCTGCCAGACGAGGGCGGCAAAGAATTCAGCGCCTATGGCGAACAGTCGGGCACAGATTTGCGTTTCGCCGCCGACAGCGCCTCGATGCAGTATTTGTACCGCAGCGGCGAGGCGCTGCTGCTCTCGGATGGGCGTCCCTGGCCGGAAGCGCTGCGCAGTGAACGCCCGCGCCTGCAACTGCTGAAGGTGTCCATGCTGGCGGCGCTGGCCGGGCAGGAACAGCTTCACGGCTTTGTCACGATCGGCGCGCCGCGCGGCGATCGGCAGCCCTATGCCTTCGAAGAACTGCAATTCTTCAGCGCCATGACCGGGCAAATGGCGGTCGCTGTGGAACGCACGCAGGTGATCGGTTCGCTGCGGCGGCGTGTGCGCGAACTGGACGTGCTGAGTCAGGTCAGCCAGGCGGTAAACTTCACGATCGAATTCGATGCGCTGCTGGAACTCATCAGCAACCAGACGAGCAAACTGATCGCCGCGCAGTGTTTTTACATCGTGCTGCGCGATCAGGTGGCCGACCAATTGTACTTCGCGTTTTTCGTGGAAGACGATGAACGCTACCGTGACAAAGAGAACAAACGCTGGCCGATGACACGCGGCTTGTACAGCGAAGTGATCCGCAGCGGCAAGGCGCTGCGTGTCGAAGATTATGGGCAGGAGATGGCGCGGCGCGATACGCCCATCACGCTCATGAATCCCGAAGTGAAAGCGTGGATGGGCGTGCCGCTGATTGCCGGGCCGCGCACGCTGGGCGTGCTGGCGATGGGCACGACCGAAGCCGGCAAAGAATTCAGCGAAGACCAACTTCGCATTTTCGGCGACATCGGCACGCTGGCGGCCACTTCGATCGACAAAGCGCGCCTGTTCGCCGAAACCGAAATCCGCGCGCGCCAATTGGCTGTGCTTAACGACATCAGCAACCGTCTAGTGTCGTCGGAACTGAACGTCGAAAAGCTGCTGGAGATCATCACGTCGAGCGCGGTAGACATCCTGAACGCCGAAGCAGGCTCGCTGTTCCTCGTCGCCGACGATGGCAGCGGCGACCTGGAATTTAAGGTCGTGATCGGCGGCTCCGGCAAGGAACTGCTCGGTTCGCGCGTGCCCGCCGGGCGCGGCCTGGTCGGCGAAGTGGCGAAAAAAGGCAAGCCGGCTATCGTCAACGATACGCGCACGGACAACCGTTTCGTGGGCGATCTTTCCAAAACTTTCCGCACCTCGTCGATTCTGGCGGTGCCGCTGATTGCCAAGAACCAGGTGATCGGCGTGCTGGAAGTGCTGAACCGCAAGGACGGCGGCGCCTACACCGATGAGGACACGGCGCTGCTTTCGACTTTCGCCGGGCAAGCGGCGGTGGCGATCGAAAACGCGCGCTTGTTCGAAGTGACGGACATCCAGTTGGGCAAGCGTATCGCCGAGTTGGAAGCGCTGGAACGTATCGACGTGGAGTTGAACCGCACGCTCGACCTGCGCAAGGTAGCAGAAATCGCGCTGCGCTGGGCCATCGCGCAGACCGGCGCGGCAGCCGGCGTCATCGGGCAGGTGGTCGGTGAGCCGGCGGTGCTGCAAGTGCTGGCGATGTACGGCTACCGCGAAAGCGATTATCCCGAAGGGGCAGACGGCAAAATCTGGCCGCTGGAAAAAGGCATTGTCAGCCGCGTCATGCGCACACGCCAGGCCGACCTCGCCTCCGATACCGCTATTGACCCGGATTACACGCCCAGTCTGGTCGGCAGCCGCAGCCAGATCACCGTGCCGATGATGTCTGGCCACGAAATCACCGCCATGCTGATTCTGGAAAGTGACCGCAAAGACCAGCGGCTCAGCCTGCTCGATCTGCAATTCGCGCAGCGTTTGGCGGAACATGCCAGCGTGGCGATGGAAAACGCGCGCCTGACATCGGAACTGAACCGCACGCTGGAATCGAAGTCGGAGTTTATGGGCTTCGCGGCGCACGAACTGAAGAACCCCCTGGCCTCGGTGCGCGGTTATGCCGACGTGCTGATGAGCGGCATGTCCGGCGCGGTCACCGACCAGCAAAAGAGTTTCCTCAGCGTGATTCGCAGCAACGCGCAGCGCATGGAAACCATCATCAATGACCTGCGTGACGCCGCGAAGGTCGAAGCCAAGCAGCTTAAGGTCGAACTCGCCCCGATCAGCTATCGCAACGTCGTGGTCGAAACGCTGCGGCCTTTCCACAAGCAGCTTGAGGATAAGATGCAGGAAGTGATCGTGGAAGTGTCCGAAGACCTGCCGATGATTCTCGGCGATCAGACGCGCCTGATTCAAGTGGTGACGAATCTGGTGAGCAACGCGCACAAGTACAGCCCGCCGGAAAGCACCATCACCCTGAACGCCAGAGTGATCCAGGGCGACGACGAGATTTTGCAAGAGCGCAACAAGACGCGCAAGCAAAAAGTGAAGTACCACGGGCCGTACCTCTATTGCACGATTGCCGATACCGGCATCGGCATGAGTGATGACGACCTGCGCAAGATTTTCCGCGAACGCTACTTCCGCAGCGAAGACCAGCGCGCCAAAGACCAGCCCGGCACAGGCTTGGGCATGATGATTACGCAGAACATCATCCAACTGCATCACGGCGAAATCTGGGTGACGAGCGTGTTGGATATCGGCACGACCTTCCATTTTATCGTGCCGCTGGCGCCGCAAACGCAAACCGAGCCGGCCTCGGATTAAACCCACGCCGCCAGCGTACCCTAAAAACAAAAAAGCCCCGCGAAGGGGCATTTTTGTTGTCAGGAGAGGAGAGCGGCGGAAACTAGGCCTGGGGCTGCTTGACCGGGCAGGTGCTGATGCCGAACAGCGAGTACAGCGGGCAGGTACCCAGCAGCGCGGTGCCCAGCGGGATGATGGCCAGCAGGCCGAGCCAGCTCTGGAAGTAGAAGCCCGCGGCGATGATCGCCAGCCCCAACACGATGCGCACGACGCGATCCACATTACCGACGTTATTCTTGAACATGATCTTTGCTCCTTATAGCGTGTTATTTATCCGTCTGCCCTTTTGATAAAAAAGGGGGCAGAAGGTTACAACGAGTTTTGGGCGATTTTTTGAAATTGCTGCCCCTATGCCTTATGCCTGTGGTAAACTTTCGCCAGGTGGGGCGACAGTAAGGGAAAACAGCGCATGTTTTCGGTGAAATTGAACGGCAAAGTCGCGCTGGTGACAGGCGCGGGGCGGGGAATCGGCAAGGCTATCGCGCAGGGCTTAGCGGACTGCGGCGCGCGCGTGGCGGTCAACGATATTGACCCCAAAACGGCAGGGCTGACCGCCAGCCTGCTGCCGGGCGCAGCCAAATCGTACAGCGCGGATGTCAGCGATGCGGCGGCGGTGGAAACCATGATCGACAGGATCATGGACGACTTTGAACGCCTCGATATTCTCATCAACAACGCGGGCATTGAACCGCACGCTTCAATTCTGGAAATGACCGACGAACAGTGGCGTATGACACTGGATGTCAACCTGAGCGCCGCGTTTTACACCAGTCGCGCGGCAGGGCGCATCATGCGTGAACGCGGCGAAGGCGTGATCGTCAATATCGCCTCCATCGCCGGGCACAATATCCCGCTGCGTAACCGTTCCAGCTATGTCGCCAGCAAGGCCGGCCTGATCGGCTTCACGCGCGAGTGCGCGCGCGAGTTCGCGGCCTATGGCATCCGCGTCAACGCCGTGTGTCCCGGTGTGATCGAAACCGAGATGACGCAAAATCTGCGCCAGAACCCCGAACAAATGGCGAAATGGCTGGCTGATATTCCGCAGGGGCGGTTGGGACAGCCGGATGATGTCGTCGGGCTGGTGTTGTTTTTGTGTTCGGACGCCTCGCGCTATCTGACCGGGCAGGCGATCAATGTAGACGGCGGAAAGGTGATGCTGTAGTGACGGATATTCTGCTGCTGCTGGATCAAATCCGCGCTATCGCCAGCACCGGGCTGCATTACGCGCAAAATCCCTATGACCAAGAACGTTATCAACACCTGCTGCATCTGGCGGCGCTGGAATACAGCGCGCTGACCGGGCTGACCGAAGCGCAGGTGATCGCCCGCTTCCGGCAGGAGTTGGGCTATATCACGCCCAAAGTGGGGGTAGATGCGGCGATTTTTGACGCGCAGGGGCGCATTTTGCTGTGCAAACGCAGCGACGACAGTACATGGTGTTTGCCTTGCGGCTGGGCAGAAGTCGGGCTGACGCCGGAGGAAAACATCGCCCGCGAAGTGCGCGAGGAAACCGGGCTGGAAGTGCGCGTGGGCCAACTGATTCAGGTCATGGCGTTTTTCCCGCACAGCGGCGGCGGGCCGCATGCGGGTTACGGGCTGATCTATCATTGTGTGCCGGTGGGCGGGGCGCTGCGCCCCTCGCACGAGACGCCGCAACTGGCTTATCACGATTATACGCAGGTGGCCGATTGGCACTTTGACCACCGCCAGCGCGCCGCGGCGGCCTTTGAGTTTTGGCGGCGCATACAACAGGGAGAATCCGGGAATGCGTAAGTTTTTGCTGCTTTTGTCGCTTGTGCTGTTGGTGGCGGGCATCGCCTTTACGCTCATCATCGTTCTCAGCGAGGACGCCGCGAATATGCTGGCGCCGCTGGTGTGCGGCGAAGGTGGGCGCATCGAGCGCAGCGCATTCAGCCGCCGCGCCGGGGAAGTCAATGTGACCTTCGACTGTGTGAACGACGGCCAACGCAGCGATGTTTCGGGAGCGCTGGCCGTTGTCGCTGCCGCGGCCATCATGCTGCCGCTGCTGGTGTTTATAGGCACGTTGTTCACGGCGCGCGGGGTTGTGCCCACGCCGCCAGATAACGACATCACGCTGCCGGTGATAACGACGGGCGGCGCACAGCCCAGCGCTGCCGGCACGCTCAAAGAAAAGTTGCAGCAGCTCGAAGAAGCCTATCGCTCTGGCCTGATCAATCAGGGCGAATACGAGGCGCGCCGGCAGCAGCTTCTCGATAGATTGTCGGAATAATCTATGTCACTCAGATTCCACGAAATCGCAGAAACCAACCACCGTATCCTGAACCCGATCACCGAAGCGCAGCTTTTGCGTCTGGGCGAACTGTGCCACGCCAGCAGCAGCACGCGCCTGCTTGATCTGGCGTGTGGCAAGGGCGAAATGTTGTGCCAGTGGGCCCTGCATTACGGCGTGATTGGTGTGGGGGTAGATATCAGCCCGGTGTTTATTGCGGCGGCGCGCGCGCGCGGCTTCGATCTGGCTGTGTGGGATAAAGTGTCGTGGGTCGAAGCCGCCGCCGCGGAGTATCCCGCCGAGCATCACCAGTTCGATATTGTAAGCTGTCTGGGCGCGACCTGGATCGGCGGCGGGTTGTTGGGCACGCTGGCGTTGATGCGTGTGGCGCTCAACAAGGCCGGCGGCACGCTGCTCATCGGCGAACCCTACTGGCTGGAAACGCCACCCGCCGAAGCCTACACGGCGCTGGAGATACAGCCGGACACATTCACCACGCTGGAAGGCACACAGGCACGCCTGAAAAGCGCGGGCGCAGAAATCAAGGACATACTGCTGGCGACGCCCGAAGGCTGGGATGCCTACGTAAACGAACGCGCGCAGGCTGTCGCCCACTGGCTGGAAACCCGCGCCGCAGACGCCGATGCCGCAGCGCTGCGCGACTGGGATGAGCGCGAACGCCGCGCCTATCAGCAGTACGAGCGACCTTATCTGGGCTGGGGCGTTTTTGTGGCGACGATTTGATTTTGCTGGAGGGGACATGGCAAAAACGATCGAGATGTGGATTGAAGAGCATAAGCTGGTCGCGCGCGCCTTTAACGAAGATCAGCCGGGCACGCCCATCGTCTTTTTGCACGGCATCACCAGCTCGGTGGATTTCTGGGAGCCGCTGCTGCCGCAAGCCTTCAGGCAGTCGCGCCGCTGGTATGCCCTGAGCCTGCCGGGACACTATCCGGCGACCATGCCGCCGCGTTTCCGCGAGGAAGACCTGACGGCAGAAATGATCGCGCGCGTGCTCTCTGAGGCGCTCTACAGGCTGTGCGCCGGGCAGCCTTTGCTGCTCATCGGGCATTCGACAGGCGGCTTCGCGGCGCTGCATCTGGCGGAACACGCGCCGGGCATCGTCAAGGGCGTGGCGAGCATTTCCGGCTTCGCGCAGGGCAAATGGGGCGGTATGCTGGGGCTGAACCAAAAAATCGCGGCGCTGCCTGTGGTCGGGAACGGCTGGTTTAAGTCCGCTTACTGGTTGATCGGCAGGAGTCTGAGCGTGTGGGTCGCGTCGTTGGGCATATACGCCGCCGACGGACAGGCGATGCGCACACATCCGGCATTCCTGGCGCTCACGCGCAGCGGCATCGACAACTACAGACGGCTTGATCTGGATACGATGGCGATGTATTTCCGGCGCATGCCGCACATCGACATCAGCCAGCAGGTTGCGCAGATTCGCGCGCCGCTGCTGCTGATCGCCGGCGACAAAGACGCGATCGTGCCGCCCACGCAGTCGCAGATGATCGCGCAGCAGGTGGCCGGCAGCGAACTGCATATACTGGCCGGCGCCGGGCATGTGCCGATGCTGGAACGCGCCGCAGAATATGACCGCATTCTGTTCGATTGGCTGGACAGGCATGGCTGACGACCTGGATACCCTCAAAAATATCGGCCCTAAAACACGCCAATGGCTGCGCGAGATCGGTGTGCATACCCGTGCCGATCTCGAACGACTCGGTTCGGTGGAGGCTTACCGGCGCATGAAAGCGCTGCATCTATTCAAAACCAAAATCAAAACCAAAATCAAAACCAGTTCGGTGGAGGCTTACCGGCGCATGAAAGCGCTGCATCCCGATAAAGTGAGCCTGAACGCGCTGTGGGGGCTGGAAAGCGCGCTGCTGGGCGTGCGCTGGAACCTGCTGCCCGACGAGATCAAAGCCGAACTGCGCCGCCAGCTAGACGCAGGGGAATAAAATCGTATCTTGTCGGTCTTTGCTCCGTGACTCTAACGCCTTATTCTGCTGTGTCTTCTGTGTCGTCCTGTGGTAGGGTATCCAGTATCCTTTGCCCTGCCCGTTGCAGTTCACCGAGTTTCTCCGCAGCATCCCACACAATGTTTAAGATCATTGTCTCATAATTGTGGGCAAGAAAATCGCGAAACCCTTTGATTTGTTTCCACTCAATGTGGGGCTGTTGTTGAAGCAGCCCATCGGGCAGCCGTTTGGCGATTTCACCGATGACCTCATAGGCACGAATGACCGCAAGCTGTGTCTTTTCATCAGCGAAAAACGCGGTGCGGCCCTCGCGCGTGAATTCAGCAATTTTGCGCGTATATTCCAGCAGATCCAGCAAATAGAGTCACGTTCGCGTTTCATAGCGCCAGCGCTTCTTGTCTGATACGACGCAAAAAGCGTGTGTCTGCGCCGTCATCGCCTACCAGGCTGACTTCACAGCCAAGCGGCTCCTGCAATTCCTGCCATAAGCCTACAGCATCCCAGAGGGTTGTGCCTTCGCGAAAACGCACCAGCAAATCCACGTCGCTCTCAGGAGCCGCTGTGTTGCGCGCAACACTACCAAACACCCGTACATCGTAGGCGCCAGCGCGCGGCCAGCGCAAGGATATCCTCACGCCGACGGCGCAAGGTTTCGAGAGTCCAGATCATCTTATCCGCAGCCTTCGCTTTTCTAATGGAGAAACGATTCAGAATTGGAATAATGATTGTGTTTTTTAGGCTCAAATTCTGCCCTTAATCATGTCAACGCTATTTTGTTTCTCCATAGAGAGTCTGCACTGTACATCCCAATTATAGACTGATTTCTGTATTCAGCGCAGCGCCTGAATTACGGCACTGTTGCCGTGAACGCTTTGCTGTCCGCGTGGCACATTAACTGCACCACGCTGCGCCCAGAAGCCGCCGCCAGGGTTACCGTGCCACCCGGCTCCACCCACTGCCCCGCCAGATAAAAATTGCGCAGGCCGGGCAGGGTTTTATCGACACCGCTGATGAGCAGCGGCATGGTTTCGCCCATCATCAGCCAGCCGCAGGTCGAACCCCACCAGTTGCCGGTATAACGCTCGTAGCTCAGCGGCGTGGCCTCGTCCATCACTTCGATGTCCGCGCGGATGCCGGGATACCACTTTTCCAGCAGATCGACCAGCGTATCGGAGATTTGTCGCTGTTCGGTGTCATACAGCTTGCGGCCATAAATGCGCTGCCAGTAATCATAGTCGGAGGGCAGCAGCACCACCAGCGACGACTTGCCCGCCGGCGCTAAACTGGCGTCGAAGCTGTAATGCTGCAAGCCGATTTCGCGGTATTCACGCCCGGCCATTAACAGCGGCTTATCCAGCAAATGCACGACCCAATGTGGCTCGGCGGAAAAATCGCGCTGGACGCCGAACGAGATTTGCACCTGCGATAGCGTCGGCAGGTGGCCGTCGAACATGCGCTCGACCTTGCGATTGAGATATTTGCCGTCGAGCATATTGTAGATCGTGTTGTGCGCGTCGGCGGCAGAAATCACATAATCGGCGCGGTGAATGTCGTCGTTGTACAGGCGCACGCCGACGGCGCGCCCGTCTTCCGTCAGAATTTTTTCGACCTGCGCGTCGTAGTAAATCTCGCCGCCCAGATCGAGATAACGCTGTTCGATAGCGCGCGCGAAAGCCAGCGACCCGCCCGCCGGAAAGCCGGCGTTGCCGGTATGCATATAGGCCAGCAGCGCCATACCCATCATCATGGGCGCTTCTTCCCACGAGAAAATGTGCGCCAGCGCGCGCCGCAGGAAGGGACTCTGAAAACGCCCGGCGAAATGTTTGGCGGGCAGTGTGGCCCAGCGCAGCATGGGCATGATGTACGGCAGCATTTTCATGCCGAAATCGCGCCAATCGAGCGCGCCCATCAGCGCTTTCGGCTTCTGATACATCGCCGCCATATCGAAGCGCGTGAACTGGCGCACGCCGTCGCAAAACGCGCGGATCAGCGGCGCGTCGGCGGGCGAAAGCTCCAGCAAATGCGCCTGCAAGCGGTCAGGATCGGCATAAACGATCAGCGTTTGCCGGCCATCAGTGATGCGCTGATATTCGCTGTGGTTAATCATCGGGCGGTTTTGCACCGCGCCCAGTTCTTCCCACATGCGGTAAAAAGGCTGGCCCTGGCCGCTGCCGAACAAATAGTGAATACAGCCGTCGAAAATATAGTCTTTGCGTTCCCACGCGGTGCATAAACCGCCGGGCAAAGAATGCAGTTCAAAGATTTTCGTCTGGTAGCCATTCATGCGGGCATAGCAGCCCGCCGCCAGCCCGGCCACGCCGGCGCCGATAATGATCACCGATTTCTGCGCCATGTCCCTGTTCCCTGTTGCATACAGACACTTCTCTGATAGTAGCCCCATCGAGTCCTTCGGGGGCAGTGCAGAACGTCATATCGCAGGGGTGTTGATTGCGACTACGGCGCGCGTTGATAAATCAGGATCGTTGTGTCGGCATAAGGAATTTCGGCCACGACTCGATAACCGCCTGTGCGCAGATAATCGCTGGCGAACAGACTGTCCCACGTCATGTCTTCGCGCTGTGTCGGGTCATACACGATGTATTCCGCCTCCACCGCGTTCCAGATCACTGTGGGGTCAAGATTCAATTGCAGTTGGCGATTTTGCAGCGCTTCCAGATACAGCGACCGAAATTCCGGGTAATCCGTCATCCACAGGTAGTATTCGGTGGGCAGCAGCAGGCGCGTTTGCGGCGGCACGTTGGCGCGCAGCCACGCCACAGCGGGCGGCGGCGGGATATGCATTTGTCCATAGCGCTGCAAATGTGCCCAGACAGGAAACAGCGTATGAACAATCAGCACCAGCGCCACCAGTGTTACCCCGACAGCATGGCTGAGCGACAGCGGCGCATCGGCGTTGGCCGTGAAGGCCCGAAAACCACGCAGCAGCAGCGCCGCCACTGCCATCGCCTGCAACGGGGCCAGCGGACGGATGTATTGTTCGTAGCCCAGCGGCGCGATCGCCAACAGCGCGACATAGATCAGCCCAATCAGTGTCAGCAGGCGCACATCCTCCCTGCGCCGGCGCACACCCAGCGCCACCAGTGCCGTCAGCACCAGCAGCGCTTCGACCGGTGACCAGTTAAACTGCGCTGTGAAATAGCCCGTCCACAGTGGCAGCAGCGTTTCTGGCACATAGCCGCGAATACTAAGCGCGCGGCGAAAGGCCTCTGGATCCGGCACGACAATCACCAACACAGCGCCCACCGCCGCCACCGCCGCGCCCAACCCAAACGCCCACATCTCGGCCTGAGGCAGCCAGCGCCGGCCGCCCTGGGCGCTGCGCAGCGCCGCCAGATACGGCAGCAGATACAGCGCGCTGCCCACAGCCACACCAAACAAAACCGCGTGAAAATGGGCAAAAACACCTGCGCCAACGACAACGCCGGAAACCATGTGCAGCCAGAGCTTACGCTGGCCAAAGCCCATCGTTGTCAAGGCAATCGCGGCCAGTGTCGTGAACGTGTACAGACAGTCGATGCGCGTATTGTTCATGGTGAGATACGTGCCGCTGCCCAACAAAACCGCCGCTGTGAGCCAACCGACTGCGCGACCGTACCACTCTCGCGCCACCCATGCGGTGATCGCCAGCGTGACCATGTTCACCGCAAAGCTAAAGGCGCGCATCTGCCAGTAGCCTTCGCCCACCAGCCGCAGAAACAACCCCGGCAGCGCGATCGCCCGGCTCAGTATCGTGTCCAGCCAGGCATTGGATGGCAGCGGCACGTCCATCAGCAAATCGTTATAGCGTCCGCTGCGCGCATAATCCACCACCATACCCAGCGCCCAGCCTTCGTCGGTACGATGTATCTCTGGCGTGCTTTCCAGCGCGAACAGGCGCGCGCCTATCAACAGCGCTGCCCCTACGCCGATCAGCAGCCGCACACGGCGCGGCTGAAAGCGGCGTTCGGCATCAACCGTCAATAGGAACAGCCAGACACCCAGAACAGCAAAAAACACCGTGAGGCTGCTTTGCGTCAGCGCCAGCAAAACGGGGGTCAGGGCTGCCGCCGCCCACCCCAACAGCGGCAGGCGCCGCGCGAAACGCGCGTGCAGCGCTGCCCGGCGCGCGGGATTCAGCATCCACGCCATCCCCACGGCAGCGATCAGCACCAACACATGCAGCCCAAGCGCCAGCAGCAAACTGCCCGCCGTGCGCTGAAAAAAAACCACCAGCATCAGCAGCACGCCCACAAAAAGCGCCTGCACATAAGCCAGATGTCGCCACCATTGTTTGAGTTGGTTGATACTGATCGTCATCGCGCGCGCTTTCGCCATAGAGCTTGCAAGCGCGAAGGTAGCGCAGATGCCGCCGCCGCGCAAGCCGCTGATTGCCTTTCCGCGCGCGTTGTGGCAACATTAAATTCAACACTCGTCATCAAAATTCATGGGAACAAGCGCATGAACCGTCTTCAGCACGAAACCAGCCCCTATTTGCGCCAGCACGCCGCTAATCCGGTCGATTGGTATCCCTGGGGCGCGGAGGCTTTCGCCAGAGCCGCCGCCGAAAACAAACCGCTGCTGCTCAGCGTCGGTTACAGCGCCTGTCACTGGTGTCATGTTATGGCGCATGAAAGCTTCGAAGATGACGACACGGCCGCGCTGATGAACGACTGGTATGTCAACATCAAGGTTGACCGCGAAGAGCGCCCCGATGTGGACGACATCTATATGCAGGCGGTGCAGGCCATGAGCGGGCACGGCGGTTGGCCGATGACTGTGTTCCTGCTGCCCGATGGCCGTCCCTTTTACGGCGGCACGTATTACCCGCGCGAACCCCGTTATGGGATGCCCTCGTTTAAGCAGATTCTCGCCGGCGTGATCGACGCCTATCGCCACCGCCGCGACGAAGTGGACAAAGCCGCCGCTGCGCTCACCGACAGTCTCAGGCGCGACTTTTTGAACATCGGCGGCGAAATCAGCGCGCTCAACGCCGAGCTGCTGGACACCGCGTTCGCCAAAATCGCCGCGAATTTCGACCCCATGCACGGCGGCTTCGGCGGCGCGCCCAAGTTCCCGCAGCCGATGAACCTCGAATTTGTGCTGCGCAGCTATGCCCGCACGCGCAACCCCAGAGCGCTCGATATCGCGCTGCACACGCTGGACAAAATGGCGCGCGGCGGCATCTATGACCAGCTTGGCGGCGGCTTCCACCGCTACAGTGTCGATGCCATCTGGCTGGTGCCGCACTTCGAAAAAATGCTGTACGATAACGCGCAGCTCAGCCGCGTCTATCTGCACGCCTGGCAGATCACGCGCCGCCCGTTTTACAAGCGTATCGCCGAAGAAATTTACGATTACGTCCTGCGCGAAATGACCGCGCCCGAAGGCGGCTTTTACAGCACTACCGACGCCGACAGCGAAGGCGAAGAGGGTAAATTTTTCGTCTGGAGCAAAGACCAACTGCAAGCGCTGCTCGGCGACGATGCGCAGATCGCTATCGAATATTGGGGCGTGACGGCCCGCGGCAACTTCGAGGGACACAACATCCTTTATGTGCCCAACGAGGACACGGTAATCGCGCAGCGTTTAGGGCTAACGGAAGTTGAATTAAGCCAAAAGCTGAACACGATCCGCGACAAACTGTATGCCGCGCGCGCCCAGCGGGTCGCCCCTGGCCTGGATGACAAGCTGCTGACCGCCTGGAACGGTATGATGCTGGCGAGTCTGGCAGAGGCCGCGCGTGTGCTGGAACGCAAAGATTATCTGGAGGGCGCGCTGCGCAATGGCGAATTTTTGCTGCGCGCGTTGCGCAGCCCCGATGGCACGCTCTACCGCACGCACAAAGACGGCATCAGCAAACTTAACGGCTATCTCGAAGACTATGCCAACGCCATAGACGGCCTGCTGGAACTGTACCAGGCGACGTTCGCTGAGCGCTGGTTTGTCGCCGCGCGCCAACTGGCCGATCTGGTCTTGCAACGTTTTCCCGCGCCCGATGGCGGCTTTTTTGATACCGCCGATAATCACGAACAACTGATTGTGCGCCCGCGTAATGTGCAGGACAACGCCACACCTTCAGGCAATACGTTGATGGCCAAGCAGCTTTTGCGGCTGGCGGCCTACACGGGCGACGCACGCTACGAGGACGCGGCGCGCGGTACACTGCGTCTGCTGACCGAAGCACTGCGCCAATATCCGCAGGCTTTTGGCGAAGCGCTCAATGCGGTCGATATGCTGGTTGCGGGGTTGGCCGAAGTCGCCGTCGTGGGTGACCCTGCCGACGCGCAGACGCAGGCACTTTTAGACGTTGTGCGTAAGCCATTCCGCCCGAACCTGATCGCTGCGTTAACAAAAACGGCTGTCGAAGGCGAAACCACGATTCCACTGCTCAACTACCGCACGCAGCGCGGCGGCGTGCCCACCGTCTATGTCTGCCGCCATTTCATGTGCAAAATGCCTGTCACCAGCCCCGCAGAAGTCGAAAACCTCTTATAATGTGAAAATCGGGGACGTAAACTGCGTACTCCTGTATCACAATGCAAGGGGCGACACTATGCTGCAAATTCTGTTCATCATCTTCGGTGTGCTGGCGCTGACGCGCAGTGAACTGAAAATCAGCCGCAACCGCGTGATCACCGGCCAGGATGCCAAAGTTCTGGGTGTCATCATGATCGCGGGCGCGGCGCTTGGTTTTTTCCTGGGCCCGTGGGTGATTCTGGGCACTCTGGTGATCGTAATCGTCTACGGCCTGGCGCGCGCGCAGCCTATCGCTTGAGGCATGCAGACCGCATTTGCGTCTGTTAGACTCAGTTTTACGCTGGGGTGAATTTGTTTCAAGTTTTCCCAAATATTGGAATATACTTAAATAGTAGGCCTATTTTTTCACGAAAGGTTTTTACAATGACCCTTTCAGCGGAAACGATTCGCGAATTCGTGATCGCCGGGCACAGCGATCTCGAAAAAGTCCAAACGATGCTGACCGCTCATCCCCATTTGCTCCATGCCGCGCACTACTGGGCCGAAAACGACCCGGAGACGGCGCTGGACGCCGGCGCGCATATGGGTAACCGCGCGATTGTCGAATACCTGCTGACGCAGGGCGCCCCGCTCACATTTTATGCCGCCTGTATGCTGGGCATGAGCGACACGGTGCATGAGTATCTCGATATGGCGCCCAATCTGGCTTCGCGCCCCGGCGTGCACGGTATTTCCGCGCTGTTCCACGCCGCCATGAGCGGCGATATTGCCATCGGCAACCTGCTGGCCGGCGCCGGCGGGGTGGAAAACAAAGCGCTCGTCAGCCATGCGCTGCACGGCGCGGTGGCCTTCAACCAGCGCTTTATGGTCGAATGGCTCATCGGCCACCATCCCGACGACATCAACATGCCTAACTTCGAGAAGAAAACGCCGCTGCGCGTGGCCGTTGAACGCGGCTACAGCGATGTTGCCGACCTGCTGCGCGCCAACGGCGGCAGCGAATAGTCCCTGCTCTTGCCGCTGCCTCAGGCAGACGCAGACGCGCGGATTGCGCTGTCTCCCCTGCGAAGCACCGCTGATGCTCTTTACTCTCGGTCTCCCAATTGGCGGAGACCGAGGGGGACGATCGTTCATCCCAAAGCCTCGATAGACCGTCATAGTTGAAATCGGACAGACAAAAAGCTGTCTGAGCGGCGTAAGAGCGCTATAATCCGATGCGATTCACTGTGGAATCGAGGGACCTATGCCGCGTGTGTTTATCTGTTACCGCCGGGACGACAGCGGCGGGTATGTCAATTTTCTCTATAAATTATTGTGCCAGCACTTTTCGCCGCAGGAGATTTTTCGCGATCTGCGCACGATCGAGCCGGGTGAAGATTTTGTCGAGGCCATCGAAAGCGCCATCGGCGAGTGCGAGGTGCTGCTGGCGGTGATCGGCAGACAGTGGCTCACGATAGCCGATAGTCACGGCAACCAGCGGCTGGAAGACCCTCACGACTATGTGCGGCTGGAGATCGCCAGCGCGCTGCAACGCAATATCCGCGTGATTCCGGTGCTGGTGGGGCGCGCGTCAATGCCGACGGCCAACGAACTGCCGGACGATCTGAAACGACTGGCGCGGCGGCACGCTGTCGAGTTGACCGATCGCCATTTTGAGACCGACGTGACTGAACTGGCGAACGCGATTCGCAGCGCGTTGGGCAAGGCGACGGAAACCCTGCCGCGCGCCTATATCCCGCCGCCGCCGCCGACCTATAATTTGCCGCTGCTGGAATGGTGTTTTGTGCCGCCGGGCAAGGTGAAAATCGAGGGTGTGACCTGCGAAGTGGGCGCGTTCTGGATCTCCAAATATCCGGTGACGTACATGCAGTACGAGAAATTTGTCAACAGCGACGGCTACAGCAACCGCGCCTACTGGACGAATGCCGGTTGGGCGTGGAAGGGTGATAAGTGCAACCCGGAAATCCGCTGGAACAGTCCCAAATGGCATATCGACAACCATCCCGTAGTGGGCGTGAACTGGTACGAGGCATTAGCGTTCGCGCGCTGGCTGAGCACGAAGTTGGGCACACAGTCGCTGCTGCTGCCGACAGAAGCGCAGTGGCAGCGGGCGGCGCAGGGCGACGACGAACGCGAGTATCCCTGGGGTGGGCATTACGATAAGAAGCGCTGCAACACCTTCGAGAGCGGAATCGCCAAAACGACGCCCGTAACGCATTACAGCGACGGTGTGAGCGCCTTTGGTGTGTGGGACATGAGCGGCAATGTGTGGGAGTGGTGTCTTTCCAAGTGGAACGACCATTTTGTGTTCCCGGAGGACAACGACCCCGAAGGCGAAGACCTGCGCATTGTGCGCGGCGGCTCGTGGTTTAATCTGCACAGCTTCGCGCGCACCGCATCGCGCTACCGGCTCAGCCCGTACTACGGCGACGTGTTTCAGGGCTTTCGCCTGGTGTGGGGGCTGACATAAGGCCGCGCCGCCGCCCGGCGCGTATCGCGCGTATAATGAGGATGTCGGACGAAGTGGTGAGGTGTTTATGGTCGCGCAGCCGCGCTTGCTGACGGTGGAAGATTTCGAGGCGTTCCTGGCATTGCCACAGAACAAAGATCGGCTGCTGGAGCTGATTCACGGGGCGGTCAGTGAGAAATTGCCGACGGAAGAACACGGACTGATCGTCTCTAACTTCGTGACGGCACTGACGCTTTACGCGCGGCAGACAAAAGCCGGTCGTGTCGGGGTGGAGGTGCGCCACCGGCTGCCAGAAGACGCGCATAATTCCAGGTTGCCGGATGTGTCTTTCACGATGGCGAAGCGCCCACTGGTCAAGCAGGGCAGTGTGCCGCATCTGCCGGATGTGGTCGTGGAAGTGAAATCGCCGGACGACGGCTACAACCAGATGCGCGACAAGGCCAAATACTACACTGCCAATGGTGTGCGGCTGGCCATTCTGGTGTTCCCCGAAAAGCGTTTTGTCGAAGTTTATGCGCCCGGTGTGGACGTGGAAATCCTCTTTGAACATGAAACGATCAGCGGACGCGATGTGCTGCCGGGCTTCACGCTGGCCGTCAAAGAGGTATTCCAGGATGCGCTGGAATAGATGCAAACGCCGCAGGAATTTTTTCGCTTAGTGCTTCTGACCGTCGTGGGGCAGGCCTTCGCGGCGGCGGGTTATATGCTGGAAGAACGGCCGGTGCAGTGGGCGGCCGGACAGGTGCGCTTTGTCAGGGCGCTGGCCGACGGCCTCTACGGGTTTATCGAATTTCAAGCGCTGGTGTACAGCGATACTGAATGGTCATCGCGACAGCCCGCGCGTTTTCGGGTGACGCTGATTCGCAGCGACAGCCCCAACGCCAGCGCGCCCAGCCAGCACGCCCAGTATGCGCGGCGCACCTTGAGCGCGCTGGTGGTGCAGGATTTCGGCGTGGCGATTCTGCCAAGCGCCGATCACTGGTGGACCTACCGCGATACCGACACTCTGGGGCGCGCATTGGCCGAAGCCGGACATCTGGCGGTGGGCTATGGGATGCCCTGGCTGGCGGGGGAGTTAACACCACCGTCGGGGTAGCGTCGGCTGTGGACGGTTGACTCCGCCCGACGCAGCGTTCATAATGAACACCAGCGAGGGCGTGATGATTATCTTCTTCGGCACAAAGGTCAGGAAAAAAACGTTAGGCAGCGGCCAGTTTTACTGTCCGCGCTGCCAGACGACGCGCCCCTATCTGCGCCAGCAGGGCACACGCTATTTCACGATCTACTTTATCCCGATTTTGCCGATGGGCGACATAGGCGAATTCGTGGAATGCGGGGTGTGCGGCGGTATGTTCGAGCCGTCTGTGCTGGATATGAAGCTGAAAAATAAGCCGACCACACTCGCCGAGATGTTGAACACGCTGGCGGCCCGGCTGGAACACGGCATACCCGTAGAGTATATGATCCGCGATCTGACCGCCGCCGGGCTGGAACTGGAGACCGCGCGCAAGGCCATCGACAGCGCGATCGGCACGGCGCGGCACTATTGCCCGGCGTGCAGCCTGACGTATGCCGCCAGCGTGCAAACGTGCCGGGAGTGCCAAAAGCCGCTGGAACCCTACCGTCCATGAATTTTCCCCTGATGCTTATGAAGAAACTCATGCTTGTGCTTCTGCTCCTGCTGGCGGCCTGCGCGCCGGAGCAGCCGGAAGTGATTTATGTGGTTGTCACCTCTGACGGCAGCAGCGCCGTGATTGTGGCTGCCGCGACCAACACGCCGCCGCCGACCGAGACACCTGTCCCAACGCCCACCACACCGCCGGACATCGCGCTGCAATTGGCGAATCGCGCGCTGCTCGACGGCTATTTTGAGCGCGCGGTCAATACCTATCAGATCATCATAGCGCAGGGCGACAGTGTGCCCGCGGATTTGCGGGCGCAGGCGGCGCTGGGATTGGCGCAGGCGGCGCTGCGCGAAGGCCTGTTCACCGAAGCGGTCAACGCGCTGACAACGCTGATTACGCTGTTCCCGCAGGACCCGCGCGCGGCGCAGGCCTACTATATGCGCGCCGATGCCTATATGGGCCTGTCGATGTGGAACGACGCCATCAATGACTACAACACCTATTTAACGCTGCGTCCTGGCTTGATCGACAGCTACGCGCACGAGGGTATCGCCGACGCGCTGCTGGCGCTGGGCGAGACCGCCAACGCGCTGGCGAGCTATGAGCAGGCTATCGCCGGCAGTCGCACGCTTGTGCCGCTGCTGCAACTGCGCGAAAAAACGGCGCAAGTCTATCTGAACAGCGGGCAGGCCGGGCAGGCTGTGGCACAGTATGACGCGATCCTGGCCGTCGCCCGCAACGAACCGTATCGCGCGGCGATTGAGTATGCTGCGGCGCAAGCGCAAATCGCGGGCGGCGACACGCAGGGCGGGCTGGCGCGAATGCGGCGTGTTTTCGACGATTATCAACAGACGCAGCAGGCGTATCTGGCAATGCAGGTGTTGGACAACAGCGGCGTTGATCTGGACAATTACGCGCGCGGCACGGCAGCCTACTACTACGGTGATTATGAGCTGGCGATCGAAGCTTTTTCGACGTATGGGACACAAATGCAGTTGGCGGCTATCCCGGCGCAGATGTATATGCTGCTGGGGCGCGCCTACCGCGAGATCGGCAACGCGGCGGCGGCCCTAACGGCCTTCCAGACAGTCATCAGTCAGTACCCCAACGATCCGTTGTTCGGCGAGGCGCTGCTGGAACAGGGACGCACGCGCTTTTTGAGCAACGACATCCCCGGCGCGATCCGCCAGTATTTGTTTATCGCCGACAACTACGGCTATCTGGCGGAGACGGCGGCGGAGGCCTTATGGCGCGCAGGGTATTTATACAGCACGAATGACGACCCGGCGCAGGGGCGCGTGATTTTTGAACGGCTGGCCGACACCTATCCCAGCAGCGAACAGGCGCGCAGCGGCCTGTTTATCGCGGCGTCGGCAGCGGTCAACGCCGGCGAGACGCTGGCGGCAGAAACGCTGTTCGCGCGGCTGGCGACCAGCACGACCGGCGAAGATCAGGCGGCGGCCTATCTGTGGGTGGGGCGGCTGGCGCAGATGCGCGGCGACGGCGCGACCGCGCAGCGGGCGTTTGATCTGGCGGCGCAGGCCGCGCCTGACAGTTATTTCGGCGCGCGCGCAAGAGACATCACCAGCGGCGTGCAGCCGTTTCAGCCGCCTGCCACCTATGTGTTTGAATTCGACGAACTGGCGCAGTTGACCGAAGCGGAAAACTGGCTGCGCAGCGCCTTTGCGGTGACGCAGGAAGGCGCGCTGTGGCCGCTGTCTGCGGCGCTGGAAAACGACGCGCGTATGGTGCGCGGACGCGAATTGTGGACGATGGGGCACTTTAACGAGGCCGAAACCGAATTTTACGACATGCTGGAAGTGTATCAGAACGATGGGCTGGCGAGCTACCAACTGGCGATTATCTTCCGGGCGATTGGCGCCTATGCGCCGTCGATCACGGGGGCGGCCAATGTGCTGCGCGCAGCCAATATCAGCACACTGAATGCGCCAACCTATATCGCGCGCATGCGCTACCCCACCTACTACCGTGACATTGTGCTGGACGCGGCGCAGCGGCGCGGCATTGACCCGCTGCTGATGTTCGCGCTCATCCGCCAGGAAAGCCTGTTTGACGCGACAGCCACGGCGGCGGCGGGCGAAATCGGCCTGATGCAGGTCATCCCCAGCACGGGCGAATACATCGCGTCGGAACTGAATTGGCCGAATTACCAGCACAGCGATTTGTTCCGCCCGTATGCAGCGGTGGAATTCGGCGCGTTTTATCTGGACGAGCAGTTGGAGCGCTTCGGCGGCAACGCGATGGCGGCGCTGGCGGGCTACAACGCCGGGCCGGGGCGCGCCGCTGCCTGGCTGGAGCTTTCGGGCGGCGACCCCGATCTGTTTATGACGACGATCACCATCGACAGTACGCGCGGCTATGTGCAGCGCATCTACAGCCACTACACTATTTACAGGGCGCTGTACGGGGGGTAGGGACGGGAATCAAAACAAGGGGCGCGTGGATGTGCCCCTTGCTGAATAAAGTAGGTTTCGATAAGTCACTGCGCTTCGCTGGTTTGCGAGAGCATCATGCGGACTTTGGCGACCAGATCATGATGCAGGATCGGTTTGGGCAGGTAGTCGTTGGCGCCGGCTTCCATGCCGCGCATCACGCTTTCGGCATCCCCGCGCGCCGAGAGAATCAGCACGGGTGTTTCCAGCGTATCGCTGCGCCGGCGGATGCGCTCACACAGTTCAATGCCGTCCATGCCGGGCATCATGACATCCAGAATAATCAGGTCGGGCGTGTTTTGCTCCAGCACTGAGAGCGCGGCTTGCGCGTCTTTCGCCTTGAGGACACCGAAGCCGCCGCGCTCCAGCATAATGCCGATCAGCGTAAGCGCGCCGATTTCATCGTCCACGACCAGAATGTGTTTCTTCATCCACACGCCTCCAAAATTGCGGTGCTGCATTGAGATGACAATGAGATTTTAAGTTTTTGACTATCTTAAGCTTACACGCAAACCGGATAGATAATCGTAAAGTTTTCCCAACGGTGTTATCCAGTTTACCATCATTTTCAAACTTGGCGCAAACCATACGGCGGTCTGCATCAGGCTTCTGACGATACGGCCAGCCATTCGAACAACCGGGCACGCACCGCGTCGGTCAGGGCGATGTTGAACATCAGGTGGCCGGCCGCGTCGGCGACAATCGTCGGGCGCAGCAAAAGCTGTCCATCGGTGCCCAGCCCCAGCGCGAGAAACGCCTGCCCGGTGCCGACCTGGCGCGCGGTCTGCATACCTTCGACGGCTTTAAGACGCGCTAACACACGCTGAAGTTCCTGCAAGCGCGGGCGCAGCGCAATTTCGATCGGGCCGTGAATAACCGAGATATTGACGTAACTGCCTTCTTGCTTCAGAGCCATCAGCGAAGCCGGATCGTTAGGCTGGCTGGCGGACAGGTAAAGAATGCCGCTGTCGGCGTCGAAGTTGAATTGGTTGAGAGTCTGGAAGGTGCGCATCATGATAAAGTGGCTCCTTACGGCTATAAAGGCAGGGCAACTATAACACGGCACGGCCTACACGACAATGAACTTGTGACTTTCGTCACGAAAAATTCACGGATGACCAGCCCGCTTTTAACCAGGTGTGGTATGATGGGGTGCGGAAAGCGCTCCCCGGCCTCCCCGTCAGTGGCGAGCTTCGGGGGCGAAGCAGGCAAAGTATGAGGAGCAGGGATTGTGGCGCAGCAAAAAGGGAACGCGCCTAACACAGCGACTTTGCTGCTGTTGGGCACGCTGCTGACGGGCCTGATCGCGTTTGCGCTCTACGCGGCGCTGGATGTGGTGCGTATGGCGAACCAGCCCAACGCGGCGGTGATTGTGGAAAGCGGCAGCGAAGATGAGTACGCAGGAACGGTAGTCGATCCGCCGCTGGCGATCGCGGATTTTACGCTGACCGACCAGCAGGGGCAGCCGTTTACCTTCAGCAGTTTGCGCGGGCAGGTGGTTCTGCTGTTCTTCGGCTTTACGCACTGCCCGGATTTTTGCCCGACGACGCTCTACGATTTCACGCGGGTGAAGGCGGCGTTGGGGCCGGAGGCCAGCCGCGTGGCCTTCGTGTTTATCAGCGTGGATGGCAGCCGGGACACGCCGGAGGTGCTGACGTCGTTTATGGCGCGCTTCGACAGCAGTTTTATCGCGCTCACCGGGCCGGAGGCCGACGTTCAGGCGATCGGAGATGCGGTTGGACTGACGGTGGTGCGGACAGCGGTCGATTCGGCGCTGGAATATACCATCACCCATACAGTAGCGACATTTTTGATTGACGAAGAAGGCCAGTTGGTGCGGCGTTTCTCGTTCGGGACAGCGTATGCGACGCTGGCGGAACAGGTGCGCGCCCTGTTGGGCTAGGGGGCGGATAGCCTGACCAGAATTTTCATGCGCTGCCATTAACGAAAGCGCCAGACGTTCAACCCGCTGCGTGTGCTGCCGGATTTTCCCCGCTGAAATCTGCCCAGTTGACCGGATTGTCGTGGACACAGCCATTCAAGCGCATTGGCGCGTGCCACACGCCCTCGAATGGGTCGAGCGCGGTCAAGGCGGCAAAGCGAGGGCTTAACGGCGCGGCACGCGCGCCAGCACGCTGGTGACAACTTCGTAGGGAATTGTGCCCCAGCGCTGCGCTACGTCTTCGGCGCGGATAGTTTGTTCGCCCTGTTTGCCCAGCAGCACCACTTCGTCGCCGATTGACACGCCTTCGATGTGCGTCACGGCGGCGGCGGATTTTTCCATGCTGATGCGCCCCACCAGCGGCGCGCGCTGGCCGTGAATCAGCACTTCGCCCCAGTGGTTGGGCGCGCGGCGGAAACCATCGGCATAGCCCACGGGCAAAATCGCGATGCGTTCCTGCCCTTTGGTGACATAGGTGTTGCCATAGCCCACCGGGTGGCCGGGCGGCAGCGTGCGCACCTGCGCCACGACGGTCTTCCAGCTCATCACCGGGCGGAACTGCGGCGGCAGCGGTTTATCGGCAAAGGGCGAGATGCCGTAGAGGGCGATGCCGCAGCGCACCATGTTGAAGTGATTGTCTTTTGAAGCCAGGGTGCCGGCGGAATTGGCGGCGTGGCGATACTTAAAATCGAAGCCGGAGGCGCGCAGCGGCTTGAGCAGCCCTTTGAACTCCTTGACCTGTGCCGCCGTGTGATCGGGGTCGCTGTCGGCGGCGGAAAAATGCGTGTAAATGCCTTCGACATCGATATGGCGCAGCGCGACGACATAGCGGAAGAAGGCCATCGCTTCATCGACCGCCACGCCCAGCCGCCCCATGCCGGTATCCACTTTGACATGCGCGCGCAGTTTGCCACCGAGTTCACGCGCGACACGATCGAAAGCGCGCGCCATCTCCATATCGTAAAGCACGACGGTGATGTTCTGGCGGATAGCCTGGCGCACGGCGTAAATCGGCGTATAGCTCAGGACGAGAATCGGCGCGGTGATGCCGGCGTCGCGTAGTTCCAGCGCTTCGGCCATCGACGCCACCGCCAGATAGTCGGCGCCGTTGAGCAGCGCGGTGCTGCTGGCCTGGACAGCGCCGTGCCCATAGGCGTCGGCTTTGACGACGGCCATCAGCGCGACCTCCGGGCCGATCAGCGCTTTGATAGCCTGCACGTTGGCCGCCATCGCGTCCATATCCAGTTCGAGCCAACTGGGGCGCGTGGGCTGGAAGGTCGTATCGCTTTCCCACACAAAATCCTGCCTGATCAGTTGGCTGCTGTCGGCCGCATTTTTGAGCAGCGCTTTAACGACCAGTTCCATACGCGCCGAGGGGCCGCCTTTGACCAGCACGACATCGTTGCTGGTCAGTCCGCATTTTTGCAGCGCGGCGATGGTGTCTTCGATACTGTAGGTGACCACGACCTTTTTGGGGTCGATGCCGTGATCGAGCGCGGCGCGTCCAACGACAGCGGCGTCTGTGCCTTCGGTGATGATCATATCAACAAAGTCGGCGGCTTTCTGGCCGATCATGCGGTGGCCGCGTTTGCTGTAATCGCCCAGATGATCCATATCGCTCATGACAAAAATCGTGCGCTGTTGGGTGTCGCGTGTCGCTTCGCGCAGCCATTCGAGCGCGGCCAGCGCCGATTGGGGGTTGGCGCTGTAGCTGTCATCCACCAGCATACAATCGTTCTGGCCCACCAGCGGGTTCATTCTGCCGGGCAGCGGTTTGGCGGCAGACAGCGCGCGCAGCCCGTCTTCCAGCGGGATATTGTAGTACAGACCCACTGCCAGCGCGGACAGCGCATTGAAGAGATGCTGCTTGCCGACCAGCGGCACAAAACGCCCGACAAACCGCTCGCCTTTGTGACGCACATCAAAGCCTGTGCCGGTCTGTCCCAGGATGATGTTATAGGCCATCAGGTCAGCGCCGAACTGGGTGCCGACGGTGCTGACGCGCGCTTTGGTTTTGGCCGCCATTTCGGCCAGACCGGGTTCGTCAAGATTCAGGACGGCCAGACTGTTGGGCTGCAAATGTTCCAGCAGCACGCCCAGTTCGTTGGTGATTTGTTCTGGCGAACTGAATAAGTCGGTATAGGCATAGCCCGTTTGCGTCAGGACGCCAACATCCGGGCGGACAGTTTGCGTCATTTCCAGCATTTCGCCGGGCTGTGTGGCATCCAATTCCAGGATCACCATGCGGTGATCGGGATTGAGCTTGGCCAGCGTCAACGGCAGCGCCAGGCGTCCGCGATAAGCGCCGCTTTCGCCGTGATGCACGTTGTAGCGCACGGCCAGCACGCGCGCCAGCAGGTCGATGGTAACGGATTTCCCAGAAGTGCCGGCGACGCCCACAACCTGTGTGCCAAATTTGTTGAGGATAAAGCTGGCCCAGGCCATCATCGCTGTTTCGGTGTTCTTGACCAGAATCACCGAAATGCCGTCGGTGGGGAACTCTGGAGGGGTGGTGCAGAGCAATCCCAACGCGCCGTTTTGCACCGCTTCCTGCATATATTGATGCGTGTCGCCGCGATCCGTGCGCAGCGCCACATAAAGCTGCGCATTCTTGCACTGGCGCGAATCGAGGCAGAAGCCCGTGAAAATCTGGGCGGCGGGTTCGCCAAAAAGCTGGCCGTTGGAGGCTTCGAGGATGTCGTATAAGCTTATCATGGCGTTAACTATAGCAAATTTAAGCGGAACGTGCGACAGGATTCAGAACTTCTGTTATGATAGCGTGTTTATCATGCGGGAAAACGTTATGTCGTTTACTTTCGAGGTCATCAAGACACAAGGCCGCGCCCGCGCGGGCGTGCTGCATACCCCTCACGGCCCGATCCTCACACCGGTGTTTGCCCCGGTCGGTACCCAGGCATCGGTGAAGGCTGTGCCCCCGCGCGATCTGCATGAGATGGGCGCGAGTTTAATCCTGGCGAACACCTATCATCTGCATTTACGCCCCGGTGAAACGCTGGTGCGCGATCTGGGCGGGCTGCACCGCTTCATGCAGTGGCCGGGGCCGCTGCTGACCGATTCGGGCGGCTTTCAGGTGTTCAGCCTGGCGCAGATCAACAAAATTGACGACGACGGCGTCACCTTCCGCAGCCATCTCGACGGCAGCAAACACCGCCTGACACCCGAAAGCTCGATTGCGATTCAGCAGCAGCTCGGCGCGGACATCATCATGTGTTTTGACGAATGCCCGAACCCCACGGATCGAGAGGCGGTGCAAAGGGCGGTGCGGCGCACCGCGCTGTGGGCGCAGCGCTGCCGCCAGGCGCATCCCGACGACAGTCAGCAGGCGCTGTTTGGCATTCAACAGGGCGGGATTTTCGAAGACCTGCGCCAGGAATCGACGCAGGGGCTTGTGGCCTTAGATTTTCCCGGTTACGCGCTGGGTGGGCTGGCGGTGGGCGAAACCAAACACCAGATGTATGCCACACTGGATTTTGGCGTGCCGCTGCTGCCGGCGCACAAACCCCGCTACCTGATGGGCGTGGGCGAACCTGACGATCTGGTGGAAGGCGTGCTGCGCGGAATCGACATTTTCGACTGCGTGATGCCGACGCGGCTGGCGCGGCATGGCGCGGCGATGACCAAAGACGGGCGAATCAACATGCGCAACGCCAGCTATACGCGCGACGAACGCCCGGTCGATGAGGGCTGCGGGTGTTACTGCTGCCAGCGCTTCACGCGCGCTTACCTCCGTCACTTGCTGAAGGCCGAGGAAATTCTGGGCCTTTCCCTCCTGAGTATCCACAACCTCCATTTCCTGATTGACCACCTGCGGGCGATGCGTACCGCCATTTTAGAAGACCGCCTACCGGAGTACGCGCAAGCATTTTTGGGGCGCTACTTGCAGCCCGCCTGAGGCAAAACTCGAACGGGAAAAGAGAAAGAGACATTTTGAAAACCCCATTGAACATTGGAATGCAGCAGGCCTGTATGCGGGGATAGACGATGCAGCAGGCCAAACGCGCATTGGCAATCGTGGCATTCACGCTGGTCAGTTGCAGCAGCCCTGTGATTCCGGCGAACACCCCGGCGCTGCCGGTGACGACGCTGCGGCTGTACACCACAACGGCCGCCATTCCACTGCTGCAAGACCTGACCAGCAGCTACGCGCTGACGCATCCGAATATCACGTTTGAGACGCTGGCGGGCAACTACCAGTCGATGATCGAGCGGGTGATGCGGCTGGAAATGCCGTATTTCCTGACCAATCATCTGCCGGTGGACAGCCCGCTGTTGGGCTACCCGGTGGGGCAGGACGGCATCGCGATCATTGTCCACCCGGATAACCCGGTGCGCGCTTTGAGCAGCGAACAGGTGCGCCAGATCTTCGACGGCACGCTGACCAACTGGCGCGAAGTCGGCGGGGCAGAGATGGCCATTGAGGTTGTGAGCCGCGAAAACGGCTCTGGCACACGCGCGGAATTTGAGAACCAACTGCTGGGCGAGCGGCGGGTGACCCTCAACGCGCGGGTCGCCCCCACCAGCGCAGCGGTGGTAGCGACCGTCGCTGCGCTGCCCACCGCCATCGGTTATGTCTCGATCAGTTATGTCGATGAACGGGTGCAGGCGCTGGCGCTGGATAATATCGCGCCCACCCAGGAAAATGTCGGCAATAACACCTATCCACTGCGTTCGATTATCTACATAGTCGGTGTGCAAGAGCCGGTGACGGATTTCCGCGCGTTTATCGCCTGGATACAGAGTCCGCAGGGGCAGGCCGTCGTGACACGCCGCTATGCGCCGCTGCTGCCGACGCCGTGAGCGGGCGCGGCAGGTCGGCCAGCGTCTTCAGGGCAACGAATACGTGAGCAGGACGCCGAAAAGCGTCATGATAATCAGCGTCCACATGATGGTAAAAGACAGATCGCGCATAGTCTTCAGGCTGGCGCGCTGTTTTTCGACCAGCATGTGCGATTCGCGCAGACGATAGAGCGCGCTGACGGCTTCCAGGTTATCAGGATTAACGCGCAGCACATTGTCGAGGCAGACGATACTCTGATCGAGCGAATCGACAGCCACGCTCATCCACAGCCAGGCGTGTTCGGAGTCGCCGTTTTCGCGGATAAGTTCGCGCAGCAGATGGCGCGCTTCTTCGCGGCGGTCAGCCTTGACCATTTCGATCGCATCCAAAAGACGGTCAACGCGCTGCGGGTCTTGGCTCATAAGGCTCCTGTCGTGTCTTCCAGGCGTACCCCGGCGAACAAATCGGTTTCGTCCACCCTGTCATGCGGCGGGTGCGGATGCACGCGCGTGAAGGATTGGCCGCGCAGAAACAGGCGCAGCACACGCTGCAAGGGGAAGATGCGCCCGCCACCCTGACTCAGGTGGGCGGCGCTGGCGGCGTCCTGTTTATCGAAGTAGGGGCGAATATCGACCAGCGCATGCGTTGGTTCGACATTATCAAGAATAGCCTGGATGTCGATATCCTGGTTGCGCCCGGCTTTGCGCGGATCCTGGCGGCGCAGCCGCATGAGGCCCAGGGCGGCGCGGATAAAAAAGGTGGGGATGGTGGTGTAGTACAGTTTTTGCGGCGCGTAGGGGGCGAGTCCGTCGGTGTGATAGCTGGCGTCGCCGGCTTTGTGAAAGGCCTGAACAGTGGCCTGCTGAATTTTGATGTGATCGGGGTGGCCGTAGCCGCCATATTTGTTGAAGGTCACGACGACCTGTGGTTTGATGCGGCGGATGACTTCGACGAGGCGGCGCGTGACCTCTTCCAGTGGGGCCTGCCACAGGCAGGCGGGGTCGTTGTTGAACTCTGAGTGCATCATCCCGCTGTCTTTGTAGCCCAGCAGGATAACTTCTTTGAAGCCGAGGATCTGTGATGCTTTGTCCAGTTCCGCCAGACGCAGCGCGGCTACCGAATCGTAACCGTTGAGCAGTTCGGGGGCGACTGTGCCGACATCGCCGTTGGTGGCGCACAGATAATAGACATCGACGCCTTCGGCCACATAGCGGGCGATAGCCCCGCCCATGCCAAAACTTTCGTCATCGGGGTGCGCGAAGGCGATCAACATGCGACGGTTTGCCATGAGGGACTCCCAAGTATGTACCAACCACAACCATTATACGGCGTGCCACTTGTTTTGAATAGAAACGGCTGCGCGCCGCATGTGCCCTGGGTCAGAACGTGAACGCTGCTCAGCCGACGCTGACCCGCCGCGGTGCAGCATAATGTTAAATTTATTTTACAAAATAATTAAATAAAAGTTATAATATGTTAAATGAAAATGCCAGGCTGTCGGGGACACACTGCGCGACTGTGCAGAAAGGTGTTTATGACGATGAAATGGCTGCGGCACATTTTTTGGCTGCTGCCTGTGCTTTGCGCTGGGTTAATCTGGATGGCGAGCACATTCGGCAGTCTGTTTCCGCATGATATGCTGGTGTTTTACGCGCACGATGAGCCGCCAGAAATCGACATGATCGACGTGGCATTGGGGATTGAAGTGACGATCACCAACAGTCCGGGGCGTTTCAGCGCGCCGGTGTGGGGCGCGGGGCTGACATTTGTTGACGAGCGCGATGGCAATCGTGAGATTTATATCCAGACGGCGGATGGTCCGGTCAATATTTCGCAGGACGGGGACGAGGACGGTGAACCGGCCTGGAACGCGGATGGGCGGCTGGCGTTCGTGTCGTATCGCGACGGCAACCGCGAGATTTATGTCTGGGATGGCGCGGCGCTGACCAACGTGTCGCAGCACACAGCAGATGATTTTTATCCCGCGTGGAACGCGGATGGGCGGCTGGCGTTCGTGTCGCATCGCGACGGCAACGCCGAGATTTATGTCTGGGACCAGGGCACGCTGGTCAATATTTCGCAGCATTGGGCGCGCGATGGCGCGCCGGCGTGGAGTGCGGATGGACGCCTGGCGTTCGAGAGCGAACGCCTCGGCAGCAGCGAGATTTATGTCTGGGATGGCGCGGCGCTCAGCAATGTCTCGCAGCATGAACTGCAAGATGCGCTGCCGACCTGGAGCGCGGACGGACGGCTGGCTTTTGTGTCCTGGCGCGACGGCAACGCCGAGGTTTATGTGTGGGATGGCGCAGCGCTGGTCAATGTGTCGAATCATCGCGGGGGCGACTTTCAACCGGCGTGGAGCGCAGATGGACGGTTGGCATTCCGATCTGAGCGCGATGGCAACGCCGAGATTTATGTGTGGGATGGCGTGACGCTGACGAATGTGACGCGCAGCGAGCGGCACGAGTTTAGCCCGGTGTGGGCGCTGGCGGCGCCCTGAAGTAACCCTGTGCAAGGGCAGCGCGTAGTCGTATACTGTCGCCGTTTACATAGTCGAGGTTCTATACGACATGCGTCGAGTGCTTCCTTTCCTGCTGCTGGCGCTGGTGGCGCTGAGCGTGCCCGCTGTGGATGCAGCGCAGCGCTTCCAGGTGACTCTGCCGCCGACCAATACGCTGGTGCCTACGCCCCTGGTGTTCGCGACGAATACCCCCGCCGGGCCAAGCGCCACCCCCACGCTGACAGCGACGGCCACCGCGACCGCTACAGCGACCGCTACAGCGACTTATACGCCGACCAATACACCCACGCCCACGAATACCCCTACGCCGACCCCGACTCCCAACGGGCCGTTCTTTTATCCCGAAGGCGTCAATTCACTGACCGGGCTGCCCTTCCCCAGCGACGAAGCGCAGGCGCGGCGTAATCTGATCGTCAAAATTTCCAATTACCCACCGCTGGTGCGCCCGCAGAGCGGCGTCAACGCGGCGGATATTGTCTATGAGTATGAAACCGAAGGCGGCGTGACGCGCTTCGCGGCCATCTTCCGCAGCCAGACGCCAGCGCATGTCGGGCCGGTGCGCAGCGCGCGCCTGGTGGACTTGAATCTGGTGCCGATGTATCAGTCCCTGCTGGCCTTTTCTGGCGCGAGCGACCCGGTGCTGAACCTGATCCGCGAGTCGGAATGGCGCTGGCAGGCCATCAGCCCGGCCTTCGGCGACAATTGCGAAGAAGCCGGTTTCTGCCGTTTCCCGCAGGACGGCTTAGCGTTTGAGCATACGCTGTATCTGGATACAGCGCTGCTCTGGGCGCGCGCGACGACCTACAACGTCAACACCGGCTACCCGGCGCGCGGCTTCGCCTTCTCCGATATTCCCGACGCCAACGGGCAGCCGGCGACCGACATTTTCCTCGATTGGTACGGGCAGACCGACGCGCGCTGGCAGTATGACGCGGCGACCGGGCACTACCTGCGCTATACCGACGGCGTAGCGCATTTTGACGCCGCCGATGGGCAGCAGTTGTGGGCGGATAATCTGGTCGTGATTCAGGTGGAACACGCCGATCGCCCGGATTTGTTCGAGCCGGAAAGCCGCACCGCCTCGCTGGACATCCGCCTGGAAGGGCAGGGGTTCGCGCTGGTCTTTCGCGGCGGGCAGGTCTACGAGGGCTACTGGCGGCGGCGCAGCGATCAGCCCGGCGACGCGCTGCTGCTGATCTATGGCGACGAAACGCCGATCATGCTGCACCCCGGACGGACATGGGTTTCGGTGGTGCGCGGATTTGGCGAGGTGGTCATCTCGCAAGCACAGGCGGACATGGCCGGCACCAGCACCGCGCTCGCCCAAACCCCGACGCTAACGCCCTGGCCGACGCCCTGAGAAGAAAAACGACACTCACAAACCCCTCTCCGGCGGAAAGGGGTTTTTTGATGTCGAGAAGGGGAGTGCTGTAGCGGGAAACGGTAAAGGCGCGCAAGCAGGTTATTGGCTGTCGTCGTGGCCGCCTTTGTGACGGCTGAAGGTGATCTGCATTTCGTCAGGCGCGCTGACAATATCCCAGCGGTTGATTTCCTGCCAGCCTTCGGCCTCAAACTTCACTTTCAGATCGGCAAAACTCATGCCATTGTAATGGTCGAGCGCTTTGCTGCCGCGAATCACACGCAGCACGTGGCCATCTTTTTTGATGCGTACCTGACAAACTTCGACAGTGGGTTCTTTTGCCATGAAATTTCTCCTTGCGCTCCCTGATCTTATAATACCCCGATTTGGCGCTATAACAACACTGACTCAACGGGTTTCAGCCCCTTAATCTGGCAGCAAAAGCGTGCCTGAGGCTGGCTATAATCGGTAAATGAAAGGGGCGAGAACGGCATGAAAGACGCGAAATTATACAATCTGACCCAGGAAACCCAGGCAGCGCTCTACGGTGCGGCGCTGGCGGCGCGGCAGAAGCAGGGGCTGCCGCCCTTCGAGCCGCCGCTGCTGCTGCAAGTGCGGCGTGGTTACGCCGAAAGTCCCGGATGGTTTCTGGTGCAGGCGGCGGAATTTGACCCGGAAGCGCTGACGGTAGACAAGCTGCGTGTGCGCCATGTGTATGCCAACCAGCGGCTGATGCAGGCGCTGCTGGAACTGATGGCGTCGGAAAAGTGGCTGGACGTGGTTGGCGACGAATACAGCCTGACCGCCGCCGGACGCGCCGTGATCGCCGCCACTCGTGAACGCACACGCACGCTGCTCGCCGACTTTACGCCGCTGCCCCGCGCCGAAATCGAACGCCTGGAAAGCTTGCTGCGACGGGTGATCGAAAGCAGCCTGAACTGCCCCGAACCGCCCAAAAACTGGTCGCTGCGTTATTCGCGGCGGCGCGCGCCGGGCAGCGCTGCCCCGGCAGTGCATAAGCTGTTTCACCATTTTTCAGACTTGAATGCCTATCGTGATGACGCGCATCTGGCGGCGTTTTTGCCGCATCGTGTGGCGGGGTATGTGTGGGAGGCGTTCGCTTACGTTTGCGCGGGCACGCGCACAGCCGAGGCCTTATACGATCAGTTAGCCTATCGCGGTCATGCGCGCTGCGAATACGCCGAAGCGCTGCATGTGCTGGCGGCGCGCGGTTGGGTCCACGCCACAGACGGCGGTTATGTGCCGAGCGAGGCGGGACTGACGGCGCGGCAAAAGGTCGAACAACTGACCGACGATTATTTTTACGCTGGTTGGTCGTGTCTGGGCGAGGCGGAGTTCGAGGAAACCGCTGCGCTGCTGCACAAGCTCAAGACGGCGTGCGAGGCGCTCATGGCAGCCTGAGGCCGGCAGGGATGCAATCGAAATGCGCGTCTGCGCTGCATCTGGCGAACAAAAATCCCCACATCTGGCGAAACCAGTGTGGGGATTTTCGCTGTTATGCGTTTACGAGCTGACGGTGACGACGATGGTGTTGGTGTTGTTGGCCTCGAAGCTTTCGGTGACAGTCGAGCCGCTGTCGGCGCGCGCGGTGAGCGTGTAGCTGCCGGCTGCGGTGAAACTGAGCGTGGTGGGCAGGGTGATGCTTTCGCCCGGCCCCAGCGAAGAAATCACGCCCAGATCAATGGTGCGATTGCCGGGCTGGACGACGAGATTGCTGGTGAACGAGCCGCTGGCGCCGAGTCCGGTGTTGGTGATGACGATGGTGTACGTGACCGACACGCTTGAGCCTCCGCCCAGCGAGGGCGCGAGTTCGCCGGTGATCTGCGGCACGACCAGATCGGGCAGCGCGCGCGTGGCTGTCGGCGGCGCGACAGTGAAGGTGGCGGTGGCGATAACCGGCGTCGAACTGGGGATGATGATCGCGGTTGCGGTGGGCAGGCCGGAATTGGCGACAATCGGGATGTTGGTGCAGACGCCCAGGGTGTCGATGACGACATCGCTCAACCAGACGTTGGAGGTGCCGTCGCGCACCTGCCACCACTGATTATCGCTGGTGCGCCCGACGATTGGCAGCAGCGAACCACTCGGCAGCACGCGAATCGGCGTGGTTTGCGTGCTGGGCGCCGGGCGCAGATTGGCGCCCGCCGCGTTGCTGACGCAGGCCGTACAGGTGGTGGCGCTGATGTTAAGGCACGGATTGGGCGCGGGTTGGCCGCCGCCGGTGCTGCCGCCGCCGGGCAGCGGGGTGTTGGTGGGCACGCTGCCGACGGTGATCTGCACTCCGGCCGGGTCGCTTTGTGTGCCGTCGAGGCGCGAAGCCACGACTTGCAGCGTGATGACGCCGATGCTGCTGGGCGTGAAATCAAGCTGCACGCTGCGGTTGGTGTCGCCGGTGGCAGTGGTCGAAGATACGGTTTTGACGACGCGGCCATTGGCCGTCATCTGCACGCGCGTGACGCCCACATCATCCAGAATTTGCGCCGTGACGATGACCTGTGTGTTGACGGCGACGTTCTGGCCGGGCGTGACAGAGACGATAGTGATTTGCGGGCGGCTGTTGCTGGGCGGCGTGATTTGTGAAGGCGGCTGTGTGGGCGGCTCGCCGGCCAGATTACAGGCGGCCAGCACCCACAGCAGCATGAACACAGAAAATGCGATACGAGTACGCATGGGTTAGTCCTTAAGAGTTTCCTTTGCATAACAATAGACGCATTTTAACAGCGCCGAGTTCCTGCGACAACCACCGCGCGGCCACTGACTCAGCGCCGCTGCCGAATTCCCATGTAGGCGAGAACGAGGCTAACTATACTGATAAGAGTGGTGACCATAAACTGAAACGAGTTGTCGGCGATGATATTGCCCGATGCTGTTGGGGTGAAAATCACCGCGCTATCGCCAGAAGCGGCCATCGTCGCATTGAGCGCCACAATCGTGAGCGCAATGTTATCACTGGTGGGCGCGGTGGTGGGAGACACTGACGCTGGCGTGGCGCTGGCCGGCGGCGCTGGAGTCGGCAGGGCGGCGTTGGCGGCGCGGGTCGAAAGCGCATCATAGGTTGCAGCGAGATCGGCCTGACGTGTACGTATGGCGGCGGCGGTAGCTGTAATGATGACAGCTTGTGTGGCAAGGCTTTCCTGCGCGACAATCGTCCCTTCGAGCTGGGCGATACGCTGCTCGATGGTCAGTTCTGTGGTCACAGGCGGACGTACAAGGAACCACACGACCATCAGGACGACAGTAGTGACACTCATACTCGTAACCGCGCGCGAATCGATCGTGTCGATCTGTTTCTCTTTGTTGCTTTCCTCCGAGATCAACAGGGCGAAAGCACCGATAACCCCACCGGCAAAAGCCGCCCCAATGGTCGCCACCAAGAAAACAATCACTCCCAGAGCGGGGACATCGCTCAGAAAGGCCAAAATACCGCTAAAAAAGCGGTTGTTTACGGCATATGCGCCTGCCGGAATGCCAATAATGAGGCCGGGGATGAACCAAAACAAGGCAATCCAATTACTTTCTTTGTCGCCAGTGTTCTTGAGATTGCCGAAAGCGGTAACGGGAAGCGCGACCAATGCCCCTAGCAGCAGCATAGCGCTCGCCACCAGTGACCAGAGGTGGACAGGGTACTGGCGCAGTTCGGCGTTCCAAACTGCTTGCACCAAGATGCCGAAATCGCCAGCGGGGATGTTCATGTAAAACCAGGAGATCGCCAGAACGAGGACAGCGCCGGTCAGGATGCCGCTCAAAACAGAACGCATGAATGCCACTCCATAACAACTTTGCTGGGATCTAACCAGTATAACGCAAGGCCAGAGAGCGGCGCATAAGGAACAGAGCGAAAGAAAAACACAGAGACGCAAACACGCGCTCTGTGTTTTCATTTTGCGCAATTACGGGGATGATACTTAGCTGATGGGTTCTTTATAGATGATGTAGCGTCCCATGTCGTCGCCCTTGGCGATGCAGGTGCCCATATCGACTTTGAACTCATGGCCGCCGGACACCCAGCGCAGCCCTTCTTGCAGCAGACCCTGCCCCATGTAGCAGACAGGTTTATCCGATTTACGCTTCCAGCACAGGGCGCAGCGCTCCATCGTGTAGATGATGCGGTCGCTGCCTTCTTCATACACGTTGGAAATCTGGTCGGAGAACTGCGAGAAGATGTTGGCCATCGCGGGCACACCGATCTTGAGTTTGGCGTTAAGCGGCAGCACTTTAAACGCCAGATCGCCAACGCCGGCCAGCGCGCCGAAGGCACGCAAGCCGCCCGCGAACACCGCGCGCCCCGCGCGCAGCGCCAACCCACGCCCACCGCGCGGCCCATACATGTCTTCCAGCGCCACCATCAGCGCCGTGTAATCGGCGAAATCGAACCCTTTTTCGAGATTATCAGGGGGATATTCGGACAAATACTGCGTTAGCCCTGCAAGATTCAAAATGGCGTTCAGGCCATTCCGCCCCATGATCTCTTCAAATGCCTCGATGGTGAGCCGGGCAAACTTGTTGGGATAGTAGTATCCACTTCTCTCGATGGGCATCGGTCCTCCAATCCATGTGCGCCGCGCGTAAACAGACAAACGTGTCCGTAGTATACGACAGATAGGCTTTTTAGCTGCATAAACATGCAAGTCATTATAACGCGAGTGTACAAAATATCGCAAACAGACCGCGCGCGAATTTACCGGGCGCGTCTCCTGTGGGGCGCGCCTCAGCCGGCGAAAACCAACAGCGGTTGTTCGGCGTGCTCCGCCCTGGGCAGGCGTCCCTGCATACTCCACGGGCCGGTCCAGACAATTTCGACCTGCGCCAGTTTGCCGCGCCAGTCGCGCGCGTCCTCGAAGAAGACGAGCTTGTTTTGCGGCGTGCGCCCGCGCCATTTGCCTTTGTGCTGGTCTTCGACCAGGACTTCTACCGTCTGACCCAGAAACTGGCGGTTGATTTCGCCCACCACGCGCGCCTGAAGGTCTTCGAGCATAGCGAGCCGTTGGTGCTTGTCGGCGTCGCTCACATCATCCGCCATGCGGCGCGCGCTGACCGTGTTGGGGCGCGGACTGTAACGCGCCAGATGCGCTTTGTCCAGCTTGAGTTCTTCCAACAGGCGATAAGTCTGCATGAACTGTTCCTGCGTTTCGCCGGGAAAGCCGACAATGATGTCGGTATGAATGGCGACGTTGGGAATACGCTGGCGGATGCGCGCGATCAGGCGGCGGTAGTCGTCGGCGCTGTAGCCGCGCTTCATGTTCGCTAACACAGTATCATCGCCGGCCTGCGCCGGGACTTCGATGTGCGGCATCAGGCGCGGCAGTTCGGCCACCGTATCCAGCAGCTTGTCGGTCATCCAATTGGGATGACTGGTCAGGAAGCGGATGCGCTCCAGTCCAGTTTCTTCGGCGATACTATGCACAGTGCGCAGAAAATCTGCAAGATCCGGGCCGTCGGGGATGTCTTTTACGTAGCGGTCAACGATTTGTCCGAGCAGAGTGACCTCTTTGACGCCTTGCAGCGCCAGCGAGCGCACATGGGCGACAATCTCGCCCACGCTGCGGCTGCGTTCGATGCCGCGCCGAAACGGGATGATGCAGAAGGTACAGGCGTGCGAACAGCCGTAGACAACGGGCACATGGGCGCTGACCAGCGCGCCGCGTTCGTGCTGCGGCAGGATGATTTCTTCGTAGGCCGAGACTTCGGCGAAGGGGATTTCGTCTTCATCCTGCACGGCGTAACGCTGCTGACGTTCGCGCGTTTCCAGCGCGACGAGTTCGGCTTCTGTCAGCCGTGCCTTGAGAAAATCCACCATCGGCGCAGGTTCAGAGGGCGGCATAAAGACATCGACAAAGGGCAGCTTTTTGCGCAGCGCGAGGTTGTCGCGCACGCCCACCATGCAGCCCATGACGCCGACGACTTTGTCGGGATGCTGTACCTTGATGTCGCGCAGCAGGTGCAGCCGCCCCAGCGCTTTGTCTTCGGCCTGCTGCCGTACCACGCAGGTATTGACGATAAAAATATCGGCGTCGTCCGGGTTTTCGACCGCCTGATGCCCCAGACGCTCCAACTCGGAAGCGAGGCGCTGCGAGTCGGCGCTGTTCATCTGGCAGCCAAAGGTGTAAATGTGATATTTCATGCGGCGTGTGACTTCTAAACAGACGTACCAATACGCGGTATTGTAGCGGAAAGGCGTGCGCGGCGTCAATGCGGGGCAGAGCGGGCGAATTGCTGAGCACGCAGTTGTGCAATGGTTACAAAACGCCGCTGCCAGCGCTCAAGAAAACTTGACACGCTTCTCATCTTGCTTTAAAGTAAAAATAACTATGAGAGCGCTTTCACAGCAGGGCTAAGGGCATGGAGGCGCTTTAAATTAAATGATTTTTGGGAGCGCTCCCAGAAAATAAACATGTGAAAGCGCTTCCATAAAATAGATGCAAAACGATTTATGAACACACCGCGTTTGAACCTGGATGATATTGCGCACAAGGCTGGTGTATCCCGCGCTACCGTCTCGCGCGTCATCAACAACAAAGGCTACGTCAGCGACGATAAACGCGCGCGTGTGCTGCAAGTTATCGAACAAGAAGGCTTCGCCCCCAATCAGGCCGCGCGCACGCTGGTCACCAAACGCACACAAAACATCGGCATCGTGATCCCGGAACAGATCGACATCATTATGGATGATGGGCGTTATTTTTCGTCGCTGCTGCAAGGGATCACAGAAGTCACGTATGAACATGACTACGGCGTTGTCCTGTGGCTGAGCCACCAGAGCGAAAGCGACGAGCAGTTTTACAAACGCATCACGCGCAACCGGTTGACCGACGGCCTGCTGCTGATGTCGGCCACCGGCGCCGACGGCCTGCTGGAGTATCTGGCGCAAGATGCTGCCACGCCGCTGGTCACGCTTTTTGAACATGGGCGTTTCGGCGGGCAGACGCATTTCGTGACCATCGACAATGTGGAAGCCGCGCGCAATGCCGTCGATCATCTGCTGCGGTTAGGGCGGCGGCGCATCGCCGTGATTACCGGGCGCATAACGCACCCCGACGCGCAGGGACGTCTGCAGGGCTACAAGCTGGCGCTGGCGGCGGCGGGCATTGGCTTCGACCCACAGTTGGTGGTCGAAGGCCTGTATACCTATGACTCCGGTTATGAGGGCGCCCAAAAACTGATTGGGCGCGGTTTCGACGCCCTGTTCGCCGGCAACGACACCTCAGCGGTCGGCGCCATCCGTGCGCTGAACGAACACGGGCTGCGCGTGCCCGAAGACGTGGCGGTGATCGGCTTCGACGACATCGCCGGCGCGACCAGCATCCGCCCACAGTTGACTACAGTCCATCAACCCGTGCGGCAGATCGGCGCGCAGGCTGCGCGTCTGCTGCTGGAAGTGATCGCCGAACGGCCCACGCAGCCGCGACACATTTTGCTGCCGACGCATCTGGTGGTGCGGCAGTCGTGCGGGGCCGAACTGGCATCCGTGCTCACGCCGCGATAGGGCAGTGAGCGCCAAGTTGTTTTTCCCTGGCAGGCTTCGCTAGACACACTTGAAGCCCTATCGGAGGGGGATCAGTCATCCATAAGGAGGTTAATGGCAGCATAAGCAATTCTGGGGAGCCTTTGTACCCAAGTTCGAAAAGTTCGTATCAGCAATAAGGAGATTTTCAATGTCCCGTAAACTTTTGTTGGTGCTGGTTGTCCTGAGCGTTCTGCTGCTTGGCATCAGTGTGACATCGGCGCAGATGGAAATTCCGCGCGGTGGCACGGTGATCGTCAGCGAAGGTCAGCAAGCCCCGTTCCAGGCGGTCTTTAACCCCTACAACCCGAACCCCACCCGCTGGACGCGCATGTCGATGTTTGAACCGTTGATCGTTTTCAACCCCGTGGGCGGCGAGCCGAATTATTTCCTGGCCACCAGCTATACCTATGGCGACGATCTGCTGTCGCTGACCTTCACCCTGCGCGAAGGCGTGCTGTGGAGCGATGGCGAAGCGTTCAATGCCGACGATGTGGTCTTTACGTTCAACCTGATTCAGCAGTTCCCCGGCCTGGATTGGCACGGTCTGCTGGCGTTCGTGGACAGCGTAACCAAGGTCGATGACTACACGGTGACCTTCAACCTGAGCCGCGTCTACACGCTGGCGCACATCATTCTCGGGCGCTTCTGGCCGCTGCCGGAACATCAGTGGTCCACGGTGGCCGACCCGGTCACGTTCGCCAATGAAACCCCCATCGCGACCGGCCCGCTGACCAACGTGACGGCGGTCAACGAGCAGGTGCTGGAAATCTGCCGCAACGCCAACTACTGGGGCCGCGACGAAGCGGGCAACCAACTGCCGTATATCGATTGTATGCGTCAGCCGGTGTTCCTGGGCAATGACCCGGCCAACCTGGCGGCGGTCAACGGCGAAGTGGACTGGATCGGCAACTTCATGCCCGATATTGACAACACCTTCGTGGCCGCCGATCCCGAAAATCACCACTACTTCTTCTGGCCGGGCGGCGGCACAGTGCAGCTTTACGTGAACACCACCAAGGCTCCCTACAGTGATGTACAGTTCCGCCGCGCGCTCAGCATGGCGATCGACTATCAGAGCGTGGTGGACATCGGCATGTACGGCTACACCATTCCCGCCAACCCGACGGGTCTCGGCCCCATCAACGAGGGCTGGATCAGCCAGGCGGCGCTGGACGCAGCGGCGAGCATGGGTCTGGGTGTGTTTGACTCGGCGGCGGCAGCAGCCGTGCTGGATGAAGCCGGCTATGTGGACGCCGACGGCGACGGCTGGCGCGATCAGCCCGATGGCACGCCCATCGTCTTCCCGGTGCAGGTCGTCAACGGCTGGACAGACTGGGTGACCAGCGTGCAGATCGTGGTGGAAAGCTTCCAGGCGATCGGCCTCAACGCCAGCGTGGATACGCCCGAATTCGGCCAGTGGCTCAACAACCTGCAAACCGGCACCTTCGATGTGTCGATTGGCTGGAGCGCTTCGGGTCTGACCCCGTGGGACTTCTACCGCGCGGTGCTCGACAGCACACTGATCACAGCGGAAGGCGTGGCGAACGGCTCGACCTGGGGCCGTTGGGTGAGCGAAGAAACCGATGGCTATCTGACGGCCTTCGTGGCGACAGCCGACGAAGCGACGCAGCGTGAAATCATGAACAACATGCAGATGGCGTATGTCACCAATATCCCGGCCATCCCGCTGTTCCCCGGCCCGACCTGGTACGAATGGAACGACTCGCGCTTCACCGGCTTCCCGACCGAAGACAACTACTACACGCAGGGCAGCCCGTGGGAAGAAACCTTTGGCGCGCGCCTGCTGGTGCTGCTGCGCATCCACTGCGTAGACGACACAAGCTGCGGCCAGGGCTAATCAATCACTGGTTGAGTGCGGCAAGCGTGGGCTGGGGGCAAAACCTCCAGCCCTTCCTTAATCCCTGAAAACATGCGCTTTGGCGTAAGGCAGGGGCGATCCTGGCAGGCGCGCAGTCGCAAAGCGTTAGCTTTCGTGGATAAAATATTAAAAGCATACTTGTTTTAACACCCGTTGTTTAGAGCGCGAGGAAATAAAAAATGCGATTTTTGGCCCGCCGTCTGGTTTTTTATCTGGTGGCGCTGCTGGTCGCCATCGTGCTCAATTTCCTGATCCCGCGCTTGATGGTGGGCGATCCGGTACAGCTCATCATCGCGCGTTTTCAGGGACGTATCGAACCGAGCGCAGTGGACGCCATCAAAGCGACCTTTGGTTTTGTGCAGGGGCCGCTGCACGAGCAGTTCTTCACCTACCTTTCAAACCTGCTTCAGGGGAATTTTGGGCCGTCGGTGATGAATTACCCGGTGCAGGTGAGTCAGGTGTTGGGCGCCAGCATCGGCTGGACGCTGCGCCTGGTGGGCACGGCGACGATTCTGTCGTTCCTCATCGGCACGCTGCTGGGCATTGTGGCGGCCTGGCGGCGCGGCAGTTTTGTTGATGGTTATGTGCTGCCTTTCCTCAGCGTGTTGGGCGCGTTTCCCTATTTTTGGTTCGCGCTGATGGTAGTATACGTTTTTGCCTTCAATCTGCGCTGGTTCCCCATGAGCCACGCCTCGGATATTTCGCTGCGCCCGGATTGGACATCCTGGCCGTATGTCAGCAGTGTGATCGAACATGCGGTGCTGCCGCTGATGACGATCCTGATTACCTCTGTCGGCGGCTGGATGCTGGGGATGCGCAACAATATGATCGGCGTGCTTTCGCAGGATTATATTGTGATGGCGCAGGCCAAAGGCCTGGCCGAACGGCGCGTGATGCTGACCTATGCCGCCCGCAACGCCATTCTGCCGGCGCTGACGGGCTTTGCCATGTCGCTGGGCTTTGTAATCGGCGGCGCGCTGGTGATCGAAATCGTGTTTTCATATCCCGGCGTCGGCTTCACGCTGCTGCAGGCGGTGGGCGCGCGCGATTATCCGCTGATGCAGGCCATTTTCCTGCTCATCACCCTGGCGGTTTTAGTCGCCAACTTCCTGGCCGACGTGGCCTATGTGCTGCTCGACCCGCGCGCGCGCTAGACGGCAGAGCGCTTATTTAAGGAGAAGCCATCATGGAAACAAGCCAACCCGTTAGCGCGCCCTTAGGGGTGCCGCAGCCCAAACCCACCCGGCGCGTTCAACTGCCGGACTGGATGAACAGTATCTTGCGCAACCGCAAGGCCAGTGTCGGCATCATCATCCTGACGTTTTTCGTGCTGGTGTCGCTGTTCGCGGGGCAGTTAACGTCCATCAATCCGACACGCCGTGTCGGGCGTCCGCACGAAGCACCCAGCGCCGAGCATATTTTAGGCACCACGCGCGATGGCAAAGATGTGTTCTCGCAGGTCGTCTATGGCGGGCGTACCACGCTCTTTGTAGGCTTTTTGACCGGTACGATCATCATCGCTATTTCGATTGTGATGGGCTTGACTGCCGGCTATATGGGCGGTTGGGTCGATGAATTTTTGTCGATGCTCACCAATGTCTTTTTGATCTTGCCCGGTATTCCGCTGGTCATTGTGGTGGCCGGCTGGCTTGATCGGCCCGGCCCAGCCACGGTCATGATTGTTCTGGGCGCGATCAGTTGGGCCTGGGGCGCGCGTGTGCTGCGCTCGCAAACGCTGACGCTGCGCAACAGCGAATTCGTGGCCGCCGCGCGTGTGGTGGGCGAACCAACCTGGCGCATCATCCTCTTCGAGATTCTGCCCAACATGGTGTCGCTGGTGGTGTCGAGCTGGATTGGCGCGGTGCAGTACGCCACGCTGGCGCTGGTGACCCTGGAATTTATCGGTTTGGGCGATGTCAATATCGTGACCTGGGGCACGATTTTGTTCTGGGCGCAAAACAATCAGGCGCTGCTCACCGGCGCCTGGTGGACATTTATTCCGCCGGGCATATGTATCGCGGCGATCGGCCTCAGTTTGACGCTTATCAACTACGGCATCGACGAGATCACGAATCCCCGTCTGCAAAGGAGCTAGGCATGGCTGTCAAACTGGTCGATGAACCGCGCTTAAAAGTGCGCAATTTACAGGTGGAATATCACACGCGGCGCGGGATCGTGCGCGCCGTGCAGGATGTCTCCTTCGACGTCTATCCCAACGAAGTCTTCGGCTTGGCGGGCGAATCGGGCTGCGGCAAATCGACGATTGCCCACGCGGTGACGCGCATCCTCAAGCCGCCGGCCTATATCACCGGCGGCGAGATTCTGTGCAACGGCACCGACATTCTGATGATGGGCACCGAGACACTGCGGCGTTTCCGCTGGGAACATATGTCGATCGTGTTCCAGAGCGCCATGAACGCGCTCAACCCGGTGTTGACGGTGGGCGAACAGATTATCGACGCGATTCAGGCGCATGTGCTCACCCCCAAGAAACAGGCGCGCCAACAGGCGCTCGACCTGCTGCAAATCGTGGGCATTGACCCAGGACGCATCGACAGCTACCCGCACCAACTGAGCGGCGGGATGCGGCAGCGTGCGGTGATCGCTATCGCGCTGGCGCTGAAGCCCGAACTCATCATCATGGATGAGCCGACGACGGCGCTGGATGTGGTGGTGCAGAAACAGATCATGCAGGAAATCCGCCAGTTGAAGAACAAGTTCGGCTTCTCGATTCTGTTTATCACACACGACCTGTCGCTGCTGGTCGAATTTTCCGATCGCATTGGCATCATGTACGCGGGCGAACTGGTGGAAGTCAGCCCCTCGCGCGAGATCTTCCAGAATCCGCGCCATCCCTACACCATGCGGCTGATGAATTCTTTCCCGACGATCACCGGGCCGCGGCAGGACATGCTCGGCATTCCCGGCGCGCCGCCCGATCTGGTGTCGCCGCCATCGGGCTGCCGCTTTCATCCCCGCTGCAGCGTGGCGCTGGCCGGGCGCTGTCAGGAAGAACATCCACTGCTGAAAACCGTATCGCCGCGCCATGAAGTGGCGTGTCATCTGGCAGAGAGCGAGGCAGTAAAACATGGCGGCTGAAAAAGTGCAACCGATTCTGGAAGTTAAAGCGCTGAGCAAGGATTTCGTCGCGGGCAACGTGCTCACGCGGCGCACGGTGAAAGCCGTGCAGGATGCGACGTTCAACCTGTACGCCGGGCATGTGACCGCGCTGGTGGGGGAGAGCGGCAGCGGCAAAAGCACGATTGTGCGCATGATCGCGCGGCTGTACCAGCCCACGGGCGGGCAAATCCTGTTCAAGGGGCAGGATGTGGCGCATGATCGCACCCGTGGGCGGCTGCTAAAGTATCGCAGCCAGGTGCAAATGATCTTTCAGGATCCGTTCAGTTCGCTCAACCCGGTGCATCGCGTCAGACATAATCTGGAACGCCCCTTAATCATTCACAAGCGCATCAAGCGGCGGCAGGACATGCGCGAACAGGTGCACAGCCTGCTGCGGCGCGTCTCGTTAACGCCGGTAGAGGAATTCGCCGACAAGTATCCCCACCAGTTGAGCGGTGGCCAGCGCCAGCGTGTGGCGATCGCGCGCGCGCTGGCGGTTGAACCGCTGGTGATCCTGGCGGATGAGCCGGTCTCGATGCTCGATGTCTCGATCCGCCTGGGGATTTTGAATCTCATGGCGCAGCTTCGCAATGAGCAGAACATCGCCTTTTTGTACGTGACGCACGATATCGCCAGCGCGCGCTACTTCGCCAACGAGATTCTCGTCATGTACGCCGGGCATATCGTGGAAGGCGGCGCAAGCGAAGAACTGATTCAAAACCCACAGCATCCCTATACGCAGCTTTTGCTTTCGGCTGTGCCCGACCCGGCGCGCGGGCTGCGCACGGCAGAAGTGGAGGTCGTCGGCGAAATTCCGAGTCTGGCAGAGGTTGGCCTGGGCTGCCCGTTCGCGGCGCGCTGTGCGCACGTGATGGACAAATGCCGCAAAGCCATGCCGCCGCGCACGCAGCTTTCCGAAACACGCTGGACACGCTGCTATCTGTACGAATAGACGCTCTTCACGGCGCCCACGCGGGGAAAATATTGTCGTGCTCGCCCGCCGTGAGCGCGCGCGGCGCTGAGCCGTCGCTGTTGATGAGGTAAAGCTGGCGCCGGCCATCGCGGTCAGAGATGAAAGCGATATGCCGGCCATCAGATGACCACGCGGGCAGCATTTCGTTGCTCGGCCAGTCCGTCAGCGCGCGCAGGCACAGATCGGCGCAGGCTGTGTCCAGCACAAACAGATCGGCGCTGCCGTTAGTGTTGTTGGCGAAAGCAATCGAGCGGCCATCGGGCGACCAGGCCGGATCCCAGTTGTTCAGGTTGTTGTGCGTAAGCTGGGTCGCCGGCTGGCTAAGAGCGGTGCTGTCGATCAGGGCGATGTCGGAACGCAGTTGGCCGGGCGCGTTGACATAGAAGGCGATGCGCGCGTCCGCCGTCGACCACGTAGGGCTGAACCCGCGCGTCAAAGGCTGCGTCTGGCCGGTGCGCAGGTCGAGCACGCCGATCAGATTGAAATTGAGCATGAGCGCAAGCTGTTGTTCGTCTGGCGACCAGGTCGGACGCCAGTAGTTATTGGCGTTGTCTGTCAGCTGCTGCGGCGCGCTGTCGAATGGATGCAGCATGAAAATGGCCGAACGTCCGGTGCGATTAGAATAGAAAGCGAGGCGCTGTGTATGTGGCGACCAGGCCGGGCCTTGATCGTCGGCGGGGTTGCGGGTGAGATTCAGCAGCAGCCGCGTGTCGATATCCAGCAGGAAAATATCCCAATTGCCGGTGCGGTTGGACTGAAAGGCCAGATAGCCGCTGCCCAGCCGCAGCGCCGACCACGCGAAGCGCAGCAGCGACAGCAGCAGCACAGCCCACAGCAGCGACAGCAGGCTGAGGCGCACAATCAGTAAAAAAAAGCGCGGTCTCATCATAGAGCGGATTGTACCAGCTCTGCGCCGCGCGCAAAAAAGGCAAACAGAACATGACAGAAAAATTCACGTTTCCGGGAGATTTTTTGTGGGGGACGGCCAGCGCCGCCCATCAGGTCGAAGGCGGTAATGTCAATAGTGACGCCTGGCTGCTGGAACATGTGGCGGGATCGCCGTATGTCGAGCCGGCGGGCGACGCCTGCGATCATTATCACCGTTACCCGCAGGACATCGCCTTGATCGCGGCGCTGGGCTTCAACTGCTACCGTTTTTCCATCGAGTGGGCGCGCATCGAGCCGGAGGAAGGCGAATTTTCGCGCGCGGCGCTGGAACATTACCGGCGTATGCTGGCCGCCTGTCACGACAATGGTCTGACGCCGATAGTCACTTATCATCATTTCACGTCGCCCCGCTGGTTTGCGGCCAAAGGCGGTTGGGAAGTGCTGGAAAACGCCGACTATTTCGTGCGCTACTGTGAACGAGCGACCGCGCATCTGGGCGACCTGATCGGCGCGGCCTGTACACTGAACGAGCCGAATGTCGGCCTGCTTATTCAGCAGATGGGCTATATGCAGCCAGACAGTGTGCTGGCCAACGCGCCGTACCGCGCAGCGGCGGCCAAAGCGGCAGGCAGCGCCATGTTCTCGGCGTTCCCCCAGTGTTTGCAAGCGCCCGCGCGCGATACCCTTCTCAAAGCGCACCCGCTGGCGGTGGCCGCCATCAAAGCTGGGCGCGGCAGCTTTCCCGTAGGGCTGACGCTAGCCTTGTCCGATCATCAGGCGGTGGACGGCGGCGAAGCCACACGTGACCGGATGCGCCAGGCGATTGATGATGTGTTTCTGGATGTGACCGGGCAAGATGATTTTGTCGGCGTACAGACTTACACCCGCACACGCTTTGGCGCGCAGGGCATTTTGCCGCCGGAACCCGGTGTGGAACTGACACAAATGGGCTATGAATTCTGGCCGGAAGCGCTGGAAGCCACGATGCGCTACACGGCGAGCTACAGCGGCAAGCCGGTGCTGGTGACGGAAAACGGCATCGGTACAGAAGACGACACGCAGCGCATTGCTTATATAGCGCGCGCGCTGCAAGGCGTGCGCCGCTGTTTGCAGGACGGTATCCACGTGCGCGGTTACTGCTATTGGTCGATTTTCGACAATTTTGAGTGGACAATGGGCTACCGTCCCAAATTTGGCCTGATCGCCGTAGACCGCGAAACGCAGAAACGCACACTCAAGCCGAGCGCCGCCTGGTTGGGGGCGATCGCGCGCGCCAACGCGCTCGAAAGCGTGTCGTAAGCTGCTCTTCGTGTGCGGCGGGCGCATGCGCAGCCTGCCGCAGCTATTTATTTGTTAATGCATTGATGAAGGATGGGCAAAATGGCACAGGAGAAAGGAAAGATTACGTTCCCGGCGGACTTTTTGTGGGGCACGGCGACTTCCAGCTATCAGATCGAAGGCGGGGCGCTGAGCGACGGGCGCGGCGAATGTATCTGGACGCGCTTTTCGCATACACCGGGCAAAACCAAAAACGGCGACACAGGCGACGTGGCCTGCGATCATTATCAGCGCTACCGCCAGGATGTCGCCCTGATGCGCGACATCGGCGTGCAAGCCTATCGCTATTCCATCTCGTGGCCGCGCATTCTGCCGCAGGGCACGGGCGCGCTCAACGAGGCCGGGCTGGATTTTTATGACCGGCTGACGGATGAACTGCTGCACAATGATATTCAGCCCTATGTCACGCTCTATCACTGGGATTTGCCGCAGGCGCTGGAAGATCAGGGCGGCTGGGCCAACCCGGCCATAGTCGATTGGTTCGCACATTATGCCGATGTGGTTAGCCAGCGTTTGGGCGATCGTGTGACGGCGTGGATGACCTTGAACGAACCCTGGTGTTCGGCGATGCTGGGCTACCTGTTGGGCATTCACGCGCCGGGAATGCGCGACCCGCGCCGCGCCTATCTGGCCGCGCATTATCTGCTGCGCGCGCATGGCGCCGCGGTGCCGCTGCTGCGCCGCAACAGCCCACAGTCGCGCCTCGGCATCGCGCTCAACCTGATTCCACAGTATCCCGCCAGCGATAAGCCCGAAGATGTGCGCACGGCGCGCTATTTCGATGGCTTTTTTAACCGCTGGTATCTTGACCCGGTGTTTAAAGGTGTTTACCCGGAAGACATGCTGGCCGATGGGATGATCAGCGCCGCGCTGCAAGGGGTGGATGTGAGCACTATCCGCCAGGCCGCCGCGCCGATTGATTTTCTGGGCATCAACTACTATACGCACAATACCATCGCCTACGACCCGGAAAATCCGCAGCAGCCGCGTCAGGTGCGCCCGGCGGGCGCGCGCTTCACCGAAATGGGCTGGGAGATCAACGGCCAGGAGATGGCCAACACACTGCTGCGCGTGCAGCGCGAGTATGCGCCCAAAGCAATGTATATCACCGAAAACGGCGCGGCCTTTGCCGATGTCGCGGCCAACGGCGGCATGGTCGAAGACCCGCAGCGCGTCGATTTCCTCAAGGAATACCTGACAGCGACACACGCTGCTTTGCGGGGCGGGGCGGCGCTCAAGGGCTATTTTGTCTGGAGCCTGATGGACAATTTTGAGTGGGGCGAAGGTTACAGCAAGCGGTTCGGCCTGGTGTATGTCGATTATCCGACGCAGCAGCGCACGCTCAAGCGCAGCGCCCATTTTTACCGCGAAGTGATTCGTGCCAGCGGCTTCTGAGGCCGCGTTTCCAGCCGACGATTGAGCGGGGGCAGGCGCCTGGCGTGCCTCTGCTTTTTTGTTTGCGCGGGGTCGCAGATTCGGCTTCCGCTCCTTATAATAGAAAGCCAATTTAAATCGAGTTGCGTATCATGCAACATTGTTGACAATAGCGAAATGGAGATTTAGAGTTAAATTATGATACAGTCGTTGGCGCGCGGTTTAGAGATACTTGATCTGCTGGAACAGGCCGAGGGTGATATAGGCATTATGGAATTCGCGCGGTATCTGGATGTCGATAAGAGCAGCGCCTCGCGCCTGCTGCAAACCCTCGCCAGCTACGGCTATGTCGAGCAGAACCCCGATACACGCCGTTTTCGTTTGGGGCCGCGTGTAGTGGTTCTGAGCAACCGCGTGCTGAACCGCATGCCGCTGCGCGACCATGCGCATCCTTTTTTGCGGCAGTTGACCGATGTGACGGGCGAATGTTCGCACCTGGCGATTCTTTCGCAGGGCAAAGCGCTGTATATCGATCAGTACCAAACGCCCTCAATTTTGCGCGTCGAAACCGAGATTGGCACGCTTTCGCCGCTGCACTGCACGGCGCTGGGCAAGGTGCTGCTGGCTTTCGTGGGCGTGCCCAGCGAACTGACGCTGACCCCCTACACGCCGCGCACAATTGGGGACGCGGAAACGCTGCGCGTGCATCTGGATCAGGTGCGGCGGCAGGGTTTCGCGATTGACGATGAGGAACATGTGGCGGGGGTGCGCTGCATCGCCGCGCCGGTCTATAACTTCGGCAAAAAAGTGATCGCCGCTATCGGCATTTCCGGGCCGGCGGGGCGCGTGACTCTCGATAATCTGCCGCTATTAAAGCAGCAGGTGATCGCGACGGCGGAGGATTTGTCCCGGCGTTTGGGCAGCGGTTTGTTTTAATTGCTTTGCGTTGTGACCGCAGCAGTCGGAGCTGCTCCCTTTTTTACTTACTGAACGCAACAGCGTTGCGTATTATACAACAAAGAAAACTTATGGACGTTTTACGAACAGGCTTTATTGGCACAGGCCGCATTTCTGATCTACACGCGCTGGAATATCTGGAAAACCCGCGCGCCAAAATTGTCGCCGTCTGCGACCAGAATCTCGAACTGGCGCAGCAGCGCGGCGCGGCATGGGGCGTCCCTGCCAACCGCATTTTCCGCGATTACCACGATCTGCTGGCGCTCACCGATGTCGATATGGTCGATATTCTGCTGCCGCATCATCTGCATCACACGGCGGCGCTGGCCGCCATCAGGGCGGGCAAACACGTCTCCCTGCAAAAGCCGATGACGCTGAACCTGGGGCAGGCGGACGAGTTGATCGCGGCGGCCAAGGCGGCAGGCGTGATTTTCCGCGTATTCGAGAATTTTATTTTCTACCCGCCGGTACAGTTGGCAAAGAAGCTGGTAGACGCCGGCGAAATCGGCGATCTGCTGACCATTCGTATCAAGAGCAATTCCGGGGTGAGCAGCACGGCATGGGAAGTGCCGGCCTATGCTCACGCCTGGCGCTTCGATTATGCCCAGAACGGCGGCGGCCCGCTGGTCTTCGACGATGGGCATCACAAGTTCGCGTTGGCCTGGCATTTTATGGGCCTGGCCGAAGAAGTCCACGCCTGGATCGGCCAGACGGAAATCGCGCCCGGCATGATGCTCGATTCTCCCGCGATTGTGTCGTGGAAGTTTGCCAACAACCGCTATGGCTCGCTGGAAGTCGTCAATTCGCCGGAAATGGAAATCAACACCATTTACTACGCGCAGGATGATCGCCTCGAACTCACAGGCACCAAAGGCGTGATCTGGACGACGCGCGGGCATGGCAACATGCTGGATGTGCCGCCCGTGATTATGTACAAAGCCAACCAGACGCGCACCTTTAACAACGTGCTTGCGGACTGGAAGTACAGTTTCATCAACGCCACGCGCCACATGATCGACGCCTATCACAAAGGTACAACGCCCCATCTGACGGGCGAAGAAGGGCGCGCAGTGCTGCGCTTCGCCTTAGCCGCGCAGGAATCGGCACAAACCGGCAAAACGGTCCGGCTGTAAGGAGATCATCATGACACTGAGCGCTTCGGAACTGCTGGTCGAAATGTTGATCCGCGAGGGGCTGGAATATGCCATCGGCATTCCCGGACACGGCAATTTGCCGCTGGTGGATGCGCTGCGCCGCCGCCGCGACCAGATCACGGTGATTATGCCGCGCCACGAACAGGCGGCAGTGCATATGGCCGACGGCTACTACCGCGCGATAGGTAAACCGCTGGCGGTATATACGTCGATTGGGGCAGGGGCCAGCAATACGATTATCGGGCTGGCGACGGCTTATGTCGATTCGATCCCGCTGCTGCTGCTGATCGGCGACACGCACACCTATATGCGCGGCGTCGGTGTGCTGCAAGAAGTCGAACGTCAGCGCTGGTCGGATTTGTACCGGGCGATGGAGCCGGTGGTCAAACGCAGTTGGCATATCGACCAGGCGCGCCAACTGCCGCGCGCCGTGTCGCAAGCCTTTAACGCCATGCACAGCGGGCGTCCCGGCCCGACGCTGATTACACTGCCGATGGATGTGCAGGCGCAGAGTATCGAAGAAGACGCGCTGGTAGACCCGCTGCTGCGCCGCGCGCATGATCGCCCGGCGGGCGACCCGAACGCTTTGTCGAACGCTGCTGATCTGCTGTTGAGCGCCAAACGTCTGGTGATCGTGTGCGGCGGCGGCGTGATTTTGTCGCGCGCGGAACAAGCGCTGCGTGCGCTGGCCGAGCATCTGGGCTGCGCGGTGGTCAGCACCATGCAGGGCAAAAGCGCCTTTCCCGAAGATCATCCGCTGTATGCCTGGCACATGGGCACCAACGCCACAAGCTGCGGCAACCACATGACGCGCAGCGCTGATGTGCTGCTGGCGGTAGGCGTGCGCTTCGCCGATAAAGCCACCTGCTCGTATAAGCCGGGCGAAGCCTTCAGCATCCCGCCGAGCAAGCTGATCCATATCGACATTGATCCGGCAGAAATCGGCAAAAATTATCCGGTGACCGTGGGTGTCGTCGCCGACGCCAAATCGGCGCTGCTGGCGCTGCTGGCGCTGGTGCAGCAGCGTTCTGCGCCGCGCGACTGGCGCAGCGCCGCCTATACGCAGGAAATCGCGGCGCAGGTCAGCGCGTGGAAGGCCAGCTATCACAGGCAAAGCGAAAGCGAAGGCGCGCCGCCGACCATGGGGCGCGTGCTGCGCGATCTGCGCGCGCTGCTGCCAGAGGATGCGCTGGTTCTGACTTCATCGGGCAATATTCAGGCGCAGGCCTATCAGGAAATGGCGTTTACGCGCTCACGCACTTATCTCTCAGCGGGCGGTTTCAGCACAATGGGCTGGGCGTATCCCGCCGCGCTGGGGGCCAAGCTGGCGCTGGCGGATAGGCCCGTGCTGGCCCTGGTGGGCGACGGCGACTTTTTGATGACCATTCAGGAATTGGCGACGGCGGTGCAGTACAACATCGCGGCGGTGGCTGTGGTCTTCAACAATCAGGGCTGGCAGGCGATTCGCGATCTCCAGCAGATCGCGTTTACCGATGAGGCTAATTACGGCACGATGTTCGAGCGCGACGGCCATCCCGTGACGCCCAATATCGCCCAGATCGCGCAGGGATTCGGTGTGCATGGCGTGCGCGTCGAGCAGCCGCAGGACATCGCCCCCGCCGTGCAAAAGGCGCTGGCATTGGGCGCCCCGGCTGTGGTCGAAGTGATGATCGACATGACACACGGCGCATCCGGCGGGCAGGGCACGGGCTGGTGGGATGTGCCTGTGCCGGGTTATCTGGGCAAGAAACATGCCGATTATCTCAAAGCGCTGGCGGAGGTCAAGCTCTAATGCAGTACAAGATGCTCATCGACGGCCACTGGGTCGAGGCGCGCGGCGGCGGCAGCCGCGCCGTTATCGACCCCGCCACAGAAAGTGTGATTACCAGCGTGCCGTTCGGCGATGGCCGCGATGCCTACGCGGCGATTGACGCGGCCGCCAGAGCCCAGCCGGCGTGGGCGCAGATGACGGCCTATGAGCGCGGCGCGCTTCTGCTGCGCGCGGCCTATCTGATCCGCGAACGCATCGAAACGCTGGCGCCAATTATGACGCGCGAGTGTGGCAAGCCGCTGAACGAAGCGCGCGGCGAATGGAATGCCGCCGCCGATCTGTTTGAATGGTTCGCCGAAGAAGGCAAGCGCGCTTATGGCCGCGTGATTCCGGCCCGCCGCAGCCATAAACGGCTGCTGGTGCTGAAAGAAGCGGTGGGCGTGGTGGCGACGATCACCGCGTGGAACTTTCCGGCGTATTTGCCGGCGCGCAAATGGTCGGCGGCGCTGGCGGCGGGCTGCACAGTGGTGGGCAAGCCGAGCGAAATCACGCCGATGAGCGCGATGGCGCTGGTCAATCTGCTGGTGGAAGCAGGTATCCCCGCCGGCGTGATGAATCTGGTGAACGGCAAAGCAGAGGACATCGGGCAGGCGTTTTTGCAAAGCCCGCTCGTGAACAAAATCAGTTTCACCGGCTCGCAGCGGGTAGGGCAAATCCTGATGCGCGGCGCGGCGGACGGCATCAAAAAGCTGGCGCTCGAACTGGGCGGCAGCGCGCCGGTGCTGATTTTCGACGATGTCGATGTCGAAAGCGCCGCTGAACAGGCGGTGGCGGCCAAGTTCCGCAACAACGGCCAGGTATGTATTTCGCCGGCGCGTTTTTATGCGCAGCGCGGCATTTTTGAGGAGTTTTTGGAAGCGACGCGCGCGCGCATCGCCGCGCTGAAGCTCGGCAGCGGGCTGGAAGCCGGCGTGACCACGGGGCCGCTGGTGACGGCGGAGGGGCGGGAACGGGTCGAAAGTTTCGTCGCCGATGCACAGACCAAAGGGGCGAACGTGGTGATCGGCGGCAGCCGCCCGCAAGCGCTGGGGCGCGGCTTCTTTTATCAGCCGACGCTGCTGACGAACGTCAACCCGACAATGCGCATTAGCTGTGACGAAGTGTTTGGCCCGGTGATGCCTGTCAGCCCGTTCGAAACGTTGGCAGACGGCCTGCGACAGGCCAACGCCACGCCCTTCGGACTGGCGGGTTACGCCATGACGAACAACGTCAAAACGGCGGTGCGTGTCTACGAGGGACTGAAATTTGGCATCGTTGGCGTCAACGATCTGGTGCCGGCGACGGCCGAAGGGCCGTTCGGCGGTATCAAAGAGAGCGGCTTCGGCAGCGAAGGCGCGGCAGAGGGTCTGCTGGAATACTTGAACACTAAATTTGTGTCGATGGGGATGTAGGCACATGAGCAGCGGTCAGGGGTTCGCTAATCGGCTGACACAGTACAGCGACACAGCCTTTTCGCTGTATTTGCGGCGTTCGTTCGCCCGTTCGATGGGCTACAGCGACGAAGCGCTCGGCAAGCCGATTGTCGGCATCATCAACACTTACAGCGAACTAAACACCTGTCACCGCGCTTTCCCGGAACTGGTGCAGGCTGTCAAACGCGGCGTGTGGCAGGCGGGCGGGCTGCCGCTGGAATTCCCGACGATTTCGCTCGGTGAGGTGTTTTTGCATCCGACGAGCATGATGCTGCGCAACCTGATGTCGATGGATGTCGAGGTGATGATTAAGGCGCAGCCGTTGGACGCGGTGGTGCTGATGGGCGGCTGCGACAAAACCGTGCCCGCGCTGTTGATGGGCGCGGCCAGCGCGGGCGTGCCGGCGATTCTGCTGGTGGCGGGGCCGATGCTCACCGGGCACTATGAAGGCCAGCGTTTGGGGGCGTGTACCGACTGCCGGCGCTTCTGGGCGATGTACCGGCGCGGCGAAATCGACGAGACGGCGATTCAGCGCGTGGAAAGCAGTCTGGCAGTCACGGCGGGGACATGCGCGGTGATGGGCACGGCCAGCACGATGGCCTGCCTGGCGGAAGCGCTGGGTATGATGCTGCCGGGCGGCGCGAGTATTCCCGCCGTACATGCGGATCGCTTGCGCCATGCCGAAGCGACAGGCAAGCAGGCGGTGGCGTTGATTGCGGCGCAGTTAACGCCGGATAAGCTGATGACGCGCGCGGCCTTCGCCAATGCGCTGCGCGTGCTGCAAGCGATCGGCGGCTCGACTAACGCTATTATTCACCTGACGGCTATCGCCGGGCGGCTGGGAATCGCGCTGGAACTGGCGCAGTTCGACGCCATCAGCGACACGACACCACTGATTGTCAACCTCAAGCCGGCGGGCAGCGCCTATATGGAAGATTTTCACCGCGCGGGCGGGATGCCTGCTGCGCTGCAAGAGCTGAAGACACTGCTCGATCTGGACTGTAGGACGGTGAGCGGGCAAACACTGCGCGAAATTTTGGATGTGCCCTACAGTTTCCCGACATGGCAGGATGTGATTCGCCCGCTGCATGAGCCCTTTAAACCGTTGGGGGCCCACGTGGTGCTGCGCGGGAATCTGGCGCCGGACGGCGCAATTCTCAAGCGGGCGGCGGCCAGCCCGCAACTGCTGCGCAAGACGGGGCGCGCGGTGGTGTTTTCGTCGCTGCAAGATTTGGCCGCGCGCATCGATTCCCCCGATCTGGATGTGACGCCGGACGATATTTTGGTGCTGCAAAACGCCGGGCCGCTGGGCGCGCCGGGAATGCCTGAAGCGGGCAATTTCCCCATCCCCGCCAGGCTGAAAGGCGTCAAAGACATGATTCGTATTTCTGACGCGCGCATGAGCGGGACGGCTTACGGCACGATCATCTTGCATGTCTCGCCGGAAGCGGCGGCGGGCGGCACGCTGGGACTGGTGCGCAGCGGCGATGTGATCGAAGTGGACGCAGCGCAGCGCAAGCTGAACCTGCTGGTGGACGGGGCGACGCTGAACGCGCGGCGGGCGCAGCAAACGCCCATCGCGCCGCCGCCGCGCGGCTATGAATGGTTATTCCAGCAGCATATTCAGCAGGCGCATCTGGGCTGCGATTTCGATTTTTTGCGCCATCAAGAGTTACAGGCGATGGGATAAGACGATGACGCAGGTCAGTTTTTTGCCGGCCGGCCTGGACAAAAACAGGCTGGTGACCCTGATGCAGCAGCGCGGGCTGCACGGGCTGCTGCTGACTTCGCCGGAGCACGTTTTTTACGTCACCGGTTTTCCGGCGCTGTTCAGCAGCGGTAACCCGATTCTCTATGGTCTGCGCAATGTGCTCCCGTTTTTCGCGCTGGTGGACGCCAACGGCCAGATCACGCTGCTGTGCTGGGGCGGGGCGGCGACAGATGTGCAGTACGGCGCGGATATTGTGCGCACTTACAGCGACATCAACGCCGCATACCGCACACTGAGCGAAGTCCTGCAACCCTATGCGCACGCCGGTGCGCGCCTGGGCATCGAATCCAGCGCCAGCTTTGCAGTTTATACACTACTGCGGGACGTGCTGCCTGGCGATAACCTGCTGCTGGCCGATGAGCTTTTGCTGCAACTGCGCGCGCTGAAATCGCCGGAAGAGGTGGCGCGGCTGGAACGCAGCATTAATGTCGTGGAAAAAACAGTTTCAGAACTGATAGACATGGTGCATATCGGCATACAGCGCCCGGTGCTGATGCAGGCGGCCAAAGTCGGCATGTTGAAGCACGGAGCATCGGGCATCAGCCACGTCACGATTTCTTTTGGCGCGTCGAACCCCGAAGTGGAAATCGACGAGCCACTGCTGCCCAACAAACTGGTGACGCTCGATCTGGGGGCGATTGTCGATGGCTACTATTCCGATAACCGCCGCTTGATGTACACGGGGGCGATTCCCGCGGGCATCAGCGCGCTGCATCAAACGCTGTGCGGCATGATCGACCAGGTGGCGGCGATTCTCGCGCCCGGCGTGAGCTTCGGCGAAGCTTATCAACTGGCGATGCGGCTGTATGAACAGGCCAGGCTCAAGCCGTTTATTCCCAACATCGGCCACACCATCGGAATGCAGGTCGAGGAACAGTGGATTTACGAGGGAAACAGCGCGCTCGTCTTCCAGCCGCGTATGGTGCTGAATCTGGAAATGTACGCGCTGTGCGAGACCGGTGAATTGATCGGCGACGAGGAAACTTACGTGATTACCGAGACAGGATACCGCCAGCTCACGCACTTGCCGACGGCGATTCGGGCGGTTCAGCGTTAGAGGACAAGGCATGAGGCAAAAACTGCGGCTGGGTATTATCGGACTGGGCATTATTTCCGACGCGCATGTCGAAGGCGCAGCGGCGATGCATGAGATCGCGGATGTGATCGCCGTCTGCGATATTGACGAGGCCAAGGCGCAGGCGGTCGCGCAGCGTTTTGGCGCGGCGGTGTATGCCGATTATCGCAGGCTGCTGGACGAAGCGCCGGTAGACGTGGTGGACATCATTTTGCCGCACAACCTGCATTATCCCGCGACGCTCTACGCGCTGGAACGCGGCAAACATGTGCTGCTGGAAAAACCGCTGACGATTCATGCGGCAGAGGGCTGGGAACTGGTGGAAAAGGCGCGGGCCATGGGCGTCAAATTCTCTGTCGCGGAAAACACGCGCTTTGTCAAAGCCTATCTGGAAGCGGAAAAACTGCTGCGCGCGCACGCGCTGGGCGATATTTACCAGATTCGCACGCTGATCGCCGGCAGCGAAGTCGAACGGCTGACACACCCGCATCCCTGGAAAGCCAGGAAAGAGGGATCGGGCGGCGGCGTGATTATGGACGCTGCGCCACACAGTTTTTACCTGCTGAAATGGCTGTTTGGCGAGATCGCCGAACTGCAAGCGTTTCAATCCAAAATGGTGAGTGTGAGCGAGGTCGAAGACAACGCGCTGATTCTGGGGCGCATGACCAGCGGCGCGGGCTTTACGCTCCAATTGAACTTTACCGCCGAATGCCCGTGGACAGAGCGGCTGGAGATTTACGGCACGACGGGAGCGTTGATTATCGACCAGATCGCCAACCCGCCGGCGCTGCTGTATCGCGGCGTGAACGATTTTCACGGCACGCCGCTGCCGGTGCCCTATAACCCGATGAAATGGAAAACGCACTCGATCTTCGAAGAAACGCGCGACTTTATTCAAACGGTGTGGGCTGGCGGCACGCCCAAAGTGGATCCCGCCGACGCGCATTACTGTATTGTCGCTGTCGAAAAAGCTTATGAATCGGCGCGCAGCGGCCAGCGCGTCCGTATGAAATAACAGGAGTAGCTATGCAACCTTTGATTATCACGGCGACCGCCAACATCTGCTGGCTGGCCCCCGACGCAGTGGACTACCCCAAAACGCCCGCAGCGATCACTGAGGAATCGCTGCGTTGTATGGAGGCCGGGGCGACTGTGATTCATACGCACGCTGAGGGGCGCTGGATCGAAGTTATCAAGATGCACCGCGAGCGCTGCGGCGGCCTGATTTTGCAGTGCGGCATGTCGAGCCTGCCGATCCCGGAACGGATGGTGGTCTTCGAGAACCACGCCGACATGATGTCGATCATCATCAGCCATCATGACGAGGCATTTGCCAAAATGGATGTCCACAAGCTGCACCCGCGCGAGGAACTGGCCGAGTACATGCGGCTGTGCCAGCAGTACGGTGTCAAGCCGGAACTGGAAGTGTGGAATACCGGCTCGATCTGGAATATGAACTGGCTGATCGAGCAGGGGCTGCTGCAAGCGCCGTACTTCGCAACGTTGTTTTTTGGCTGGCCGGGCGGCCAATGGTCGCCGCCGACAGTCGAAGAGTATCTGTACCGGCGCAAGTATATGCCGCAAGGCTCAGTGCTGAACGTCAGCATTATGGGCAAGGAACAGATGGCGATCGTGAGCGCCGCGATTGCGCTGGGCGATCATATTCGCATCGGCACAGAAGACTATCCCTATGATCTGAACGGCAGGCTGGCGTCCACACATGAACTGGTGGCGGCGGCGGCGCAGATCGCCCGCGCGATGGGCCGACCGATCGCCACGGTGCAGCAGGCGCGCGACATCATCGGCCTGGTTTAAGGAGCAAAACATGAGCGGGACAAAGCCGGTAGTTGTGGTGACAGGCGCGGCGCGCGGTATTGGCGCGGCAGTGGCGAAAGTGTTTTGCCGCAGCGGCTATCGGGCGGCGCTGCTGGATGTGCTGCCGGAGGCCCAGAGCGAATGCGCCGAAATCCGCGCCGAAGGCGGCGAGTACCTGTATATCCAGTGCGATGTGGCCGATGAAACAGCGGTGAAAGCCGCTGTCGAACAAACCCTGGCTGCTTTTGGCACGGTAGATGTGCTGGTGAACAACGCTGGCGTGGTGCTGGTGGCGGCGGTCGAAGACATCGACTATGCCCGTTTCCAGCGGGTATTCAATATCAACGTCGGCGGTACCTTTTTGCTCTGCAAGTATGTCCTGCCGGTGATGAAAGCCAAAAACAGCGGCGCGATCGTCAATATGGCCTCGGTTTCCGGGCATGTCGGCCAGATCGACCATTCCACTTACGGCGCGACCAAAGGGGCGATCCTGGCCTTTTCGCGCGCGCTGGCGTGGGAAGTGGCCGCGCACAATATTCGCGTTAATTCCGTCAGTCCCGGCTCGGTCGATACCCCCATGCTGCGCGGGGACATCGAAATCGAGATCGCCAAAACGGGCATGAGCTTCGCGGAGGCCAAACGGCTGCGCGAAGGCGAGCAAGCCTTCAAGCGCTGGGCGGATCCGCTGGAGATTGCCGAAGCAGTGTATTTCCTCGCGAGCAGCAAAGCCTCGTTCATTACGGGCGCGGATCTGCTGGTAGATTGTGGTTGGGTCGCGAAATAGGCTGCTAAAGGAGGTGATGTGCGTTCTACGATTAACGAAAAAACGGCGAGTCGCAAAAGTTGTAAAATTTGATCAAGAAAGGAAATCTGATGAACGGCAAAAGACTTCTGATAGTGTGGTTGGCATTGATGATGCTGACCCTTGGTGTTTCGCTTGCCACGGCGCAGGATACCCAGGATGTCAGCATCGTCCACTATTATAGCAGCGCACTCGGTCAGGAATCGATGACGGCGCTCTTCGACAGCTTCATGGCCGCCAACCCGCAGTACCGCGTGGTCGATAACTCTGCTGGTCACGAAGACTTCAAGACGCAGATTCTCGTGACGATCGCTGGTGACAACCCGCCCGATCTGTTTTCCTACTGGGCCGGCGCGCGCACGCAGTTCATCGTGGACGCCGAACGCCTGATGCCGCTGACGGACTTCTGGAACGAAAACAGCTTGGACGACATCATCCCGGCGGGCGTGCGTTCGGCGGCGGTCTACAACGGCGAAATCTACAATATCCCGATGAACGTGCATGTCGTGGGCTTCTTCTATAACCCCGAAGTCATGGCCAACGCCGGCATCACCGAAATGCCGACCGATTGGGAAGGCTTCCTGGCGATGTGCGATGCGATTCTGGCTTCGGGCGTGGCGCCGATCGCGCTGGGGTCGATGAACCGCTGGCCGGCGCAGTTCTGGTTTGACTACATGGTGTCGTACACGGCCGGCGCCGAATTCCGTCAGCAGTTGATGGCCGGCGAAGTGGCCTATAATTCGCCCGAAGTCATCGCCGCGATGGAAACCTGGAAGAGCCTGGTGGACGCGGGCTACTTCGTGGCCGACGCCAACGCCTATGACTGGACGGACGCTGCCGATCAGGTCGCCAACGGCGAAGCCGCCATGACGCTGATGGGCACCTTCATCACCGGTTACTGGAACGGCAACGGCCTTGTCCCCGGCGAAGACTATGATTTCTTCCCCTTCCCGGTGATCAATCCTGAACTGCCGGTCGTGACGCACGGCACGGTGGACGGCTGGGCCATCCCCGCTGCTGCCGCCAATCCCGAAGGCGCGCAGGCGTTGATTCTGCACATGCTCTCCCCCGAATCGCAGGCGCTCTGGGCGCAGGGACAGGGCGCGCTGGCAGCGGTCAACAACGTCGATACCAGCATCTACTCGCCCGTCATGCAGGCTGCTGCCGATTATCTGGCGCAGGTCGAATTCCTGAGCGGCTATGATCTTTCGACCACGCCGCCGATGGCCGAAGGCGGTCTGACAATGTTCGCCCAGTTCATGAACGACCCCGCCGGCTATCTGACGTATCTGGACGAAGTCGAAGCCGTCGCGGTTGAAGTCTTCGAGAAATAGTGTTGGTTGTTGTAGGGGCGGCTCATGAGTCGCCCCTACGCGCAAATCGCCCTGGGTTGCGGTTTCTGAGGATGGCGCAAACGCCAAAAGCATATCCCCGTGGGTTGAGTTGATGAGAAGAGGAGCCGCCGATGGCACGCACGCGCTACTTATGGGCAGCCGCATTTTTAGCTCTACCGCTGGCGGTGTATATCTTTTTTGTGATTCTGCCGCTGCTCTCGTCGTTTTATTACAGCCTGACGGATTGGAACGGCTTCGATGTCGATTACAACTATGTCGGGCTGGAAAACTTCCAAAAAATGTTCACCGACCGCCTGTTCCGCAACGCCATCGGCAACACCGTGATCTGGATGGCGCTGGCGATTGTCGTGCCGACCGGCGCGGGGCTGACGCTGGCGCTGACGCTGCATGGACGCGGCCGGCTCTCCAATTTTTACAAATCCCTTTTTTATCTGCCCATTAGTCTGGCGCTGGCCGTCATCGGGCAAATCTGGATCTGGATTTATCAACCCGATTGGGGGCTGATCAACACCTTACTGCGCGCCATCGGGCTGGATCATCTGGCGGTGGCCTGGCTGGCGCGCCCACAGTTCGCCCTGATCTGCGTCATTATCGCCTGGGCGTGGCAGCAAACCGCGCTGGCGATGGTCATTTTTCTGGCGGGGCTGACTTCGATTCCCACCGAATTGATCGAAGCCGCAGAAATCGACGGCGCGAATTATGGGCAGCGCGTGCGCAGCGTCATTATTCCGCTGTTGGCGCCGGCCAGTATCGTCGTGATCGCGCTGGCGGTGATTAATTCGCTGAAAAGCTTCGACGTGCTGTACGTCATGACACGCGGTGGGCCGTTCCATTCCTCCGACAATCTGGCGATGCTGATGTACAACCAGTCGTTCCAGAGCTACTATATCGGTTATGGCAGCGCGATTGCCGTCGTGCTGTTCCTCATCACGCTGGTCATCATCATTTTCTATTTCCGGCAAACGGCTAAAGTGGAGCAGCTTTATGACTGAAGTCCTCAAACGCGCAGACCGCATCCCGGCGGAGCGCAGCACACCGAGCCGCCTGCCGGGTATCCTGTTTTACAGCCTTTTGACGCTGGTGGTCATTATCTATTCCGCGCCCAGTATTGGCGTGCTGCTGGCGTCGTTTAAGTCTACGGCTGAAATTGCCGAAGTCGGCGTCTGGACGCTGCCGCGCGATCTCAATTTCGACAATTACCGTGAGGCGTGGGAAGGCGGCAGCGCCGGCACGTATATTAGAAACTCGTTTCTGGTGACGATTCCGGCCATGATACTGTCGATTACGCTCGGCGTGCTGGCGGGTTATCCCCTGAGCAAGCTGAAATTTCCCGGCAGCAATGCGCTGTTTGTGTTTATCGTCGCTGGGCTGTTTTTCCCGCCGCAGATCGCCCTCATTCCGTTGTTCCGGCTGTTTAACAGTCTGGGCTTATACGATACACTGTGGGCCATCATTTTGATCCACATGTCGTTCGGCATTCCGATCTGCACGCTTATCATGAAGAATTTTTTCACCGCCGTGCCCACCGCGATTCGCGAAGCCGCTATCGTGGACGGCGCCAACGAGTTCCAAATCCTCGTGCGGCTGATGATTCCGCTGAGCCTGCCGGCGCTGGCCGTGCTGGCGACGTTGCAATTTACATGGATCTGGAACGATTTTTTGTGGCCAGTGATCCTGATTCGCTCCGACGAGATGCGCACCGTGATGGTGGGGCTGGCGTCGCTCAAGGGGCAGTACAGCGTGGCTTACGGCGTGCAGTCGGCCATGGCCGTGTACGCCAGTGTGCCCACGCTGCTGGTGTTCGTCTTCTTCCAGCGCTATTTTATTCAGGGCTTGACGCTGGGTTCGGTCAAGGGCTGAAAAGCCCTTCAAAAAAGGCATCTTTCGCCCGTCGGGGGGGGGGGG
>JACAER010000023.1 GCA_013388745.1 Chloroflexota bacterium | reverse complement strand
TGCTCAAGCAGGCGCGCGCCTTCGGCATCGGTTTGATTCTGGCGACCCAAAATCCGGGCGATCTGGATTACAAAGGCTTAGCCAACGCCGGCACCTGGTTTATCGGACGCTTGCAGTCCGACAACGATCGCGCCAAAGTGATGGAAGGCTTGCAGCAGTTGGCCTCGGCAGATGACAATGTGTCGCTCAAGGATGTCGAGCGCCTGATCGCCGATATTGAGCCGCGCGTGTTTTTGATGCGCAACGTCCACGACGACGGCGGCCCGCTGCTGGTGCATACGCGCTGGGCGATGAGCTATCTGCGCGGCCCGCTGACACGCCAGCAGGTGCAGTGGTTGATGCAGGCGCAGCGCCAGCAGTTGCTGCAGCAGTTGAGCAGCCCGCAGGCCGGCGGCGGCTATACGCCGCCCGGCACCCCGCCCGGTCTACCCGGCGCCCCCGGCACGCTGCCCGGCGGGCGTCCCCACAGTCTGCCGCTGCCGGATACTGGGTTTTCGGCGCAGGCCGCCACCGCCGCCGCCTATTCCCAGCCCACGCTGGGCCTAACCCAGGCGTCGCAGCCCTTGATTCCTGGCTTGCGCTATCCGCCCGGCTACAGCGACAAACAGCCCCCCCTGCCCTCGGCCCTGGTGCAGTATTTTCTGCCCGTCGGCCTCAGCAGCCAGCAGGCTTTAGCGCAGTGGGAGCAGCAGACGCATTTCCGCGCCGCGGGCGTGGCCAACATCGTTGTTTCCTATCAACCCGTCCTGCTGGCGCAGGCCGTTGTGCGTTATCAGGATCGCAAAGCCGGCGTATATACCGCGCGCACCTACGCCTTTCACGTGCCCGGCGTGCAGCGCGCGGGCATGGTGCGCTGGGAAAGTTATCAGGCGCAGCCTGTTGAGATCACGCGCGTCAGCGACCAGCCCGCCAATCCGGCCCTGTTCGGTGATCTCGCCCCCGGCTTATCCGACAAAGCGCGCATCAGCGCCCTGAAAACCGAACTGGTCGATATGCTCTACAACACGGCGGTCTTGATTCTGCCCTATAACCCGGTGCTCAAGCTTTATGGCAGCCCCGATGCCGATTTCAGCGCCTACCAGGCGCAGGTGCAGCAGATCGCGCGCGAAAAACGCGATCAGGAGATCGACGAAATCACCAAAAAATATGGCGCCCAGGCCGCCAAGATCGAAGAAGCTGTGCGCCGCAAGGAACTGGAACTGCGCGCCGAAAAGAAGGAACTGCAAGACCGCAAGCGCGAAGAAATGTTCACCACGGGCGAGGCGCTGCTGAGCCTGCTCAAAGGCCGCACGACTTATACCCTCTCGCGCATGAGCCAGGCCACGCGCTACCGCCGCCAGACCAGCGAAGACCTGGAAGAGAGCAAACAGTATTTGACAGAAGCCGATAAGCAGATGCAAGCGCTGGAAACAGAACTGCAAACCGTCTTGCAGGAGGCCAACGAACGCTGGGCGCGCGTGGCGGCCCAGGCCGAAGAATATCGCATCAGCGCGCTGAAGAAGGACATTCAGGTCGAACTCTTCGGCATCGGTTGGGTGCCCTTCTGGTTCACCGAGATCAACAGCCAACCGCTGTTCCTGCCCGCCTATGTCGGTTAACGGGAAATATGCCGCGCATCTTCCAAAGCGCGCTCCTGACGCTGGCGCTCACGACGCTGCTAAGCACGCGCAGCCGGCGGCGCAGCGTGATCAACAGTCTGCGCTGGCTCGCGTACTTCGACTTTTACGACGGCGCCAGCGTCATGCGCACCGGGCTTTCGGCGTCCAACGTCGGCATTTTGCTGGCGGGCACGCTGCTGGCGTTTGGCGTGGCGGCGTATCTGTTCCAACGGCGCGATGTGGGCTTGTGAGGCACAAAAAAGGCGCCGCCAGTCTTTGCCACTGGCGGCGCTGCGTGTGGAGTGGGAAAACGGAGCGCTAAACGGTCTGATCCTCTTCCTTTAGCGCTTCGTCGATCTTGCGCTTGAGATTGGGGGTGATGTCTGCCGAGGGGCCGCTCATTTTGGGCTTTTCGTCGTTCATCAGCATGGGCAGCGTGCCGCGCCGCAGCAGCAGGTAGACGCCCACGCCGATCATCAGCAGCGGCAGCACGATATTGGTCAGGCTGCCGAAGTCGCCCCAGATGACAAGTTCGAACAGCGCGCCCAACCCGACCAGCCCGATCAAGCCCCACGCGACAAAGCCGCGCCCCCTCTGGCCGATCCGGTCGTTGTCGCTGCGCGCCGCCATAAACATGAAGGCCAGCCCCAGAAACACCGGGTACAGCGTCCACATATACGCCCAGCTTTCCCAGTTGCCGCTGATATTCTGATACAACAGAATCGCGCCTGTGCCGGTGACGATCGAGCCGGGCACCATCAGCCCCGCCGACGCTTTGCTGCCGAGCGCGCCCGCCACGAAGGCCAGACCGGGGATGATGACGAAAAACGGCCACAGTCTGTCCATCATGTCCCCAAAGTCGAAAATCTGCGTGGCGAAAAAGAACAGGCCGAGACCGATCAAAACGATGCCGCCCACGATGCGGCCATGATCGCCAGGTTGTGTGCTGCTTGACATTGCTCTCTGTCCTTGTGTGCGTTATTTGTTATGTATTACGCCGCGCAGCGCGCAAAAGTTGCGGGCGGTGTTTCACGCCGGTTTTGTCATGGAGACGCGGGGCGGAAAAGGGGTGTTTTTCTGTAGGGGCGGTTCGCCGAGTCGCCCCTACATGCCGGATCGATGCGGTGGCTGCTCAGCCGAATTTGGCTTGCAGCAGGTCGGCCAGCGTCGGCGTGCCGATCACTTGCAGTTCGTAGCGCACCCGCTCCATCGGCAGCTTGACCTTGATGACGCGGCGCAGGTCAATCGGCGTCGCCGCCAGCACCAGTTCGGCGTTGCAGCGGTTGATGGTTTCGGCCAGTTCTTCCATCTGCTGCGCGCCATAGCCCATCGCCGGCAGCACGTTGCCGGTGGTGGGATATTTCTCGTAGGTCGTCGTGATCGACCCGACAGCGAAGGGACGCGGGTCGATAATTTCTGCCGCGCCGAAACGCTGCGCCGCGATCACGCCGGCGCCATAGGCCATCTAGCCGTGTGTCAGTGTCGGGCCGTCTTCCACCACCAGCACCCGTTTGCCGCGAATCGCTTCGGGATGATCGACAAACAGCGGCGAGGCCGCTTCCAGAATCACTGCCGTCGGGTTGACGCGCTGCACAGTTTCGCGCACACGGCGCACGTTGGCGTAATCGGCGGTATCCACCTTGTTGAGAATCACGATTTGCGCGCTGCGCAGGTTGGCCTCGCCGGGATGATAGCCGACTTCGTGGCCGGGACGGTGTGGATCGACCACGACGATATGCAGGTCAGACTGGTAAAACGGCAGATCGTTGTTGCCGCCGTCCCAGACGATCACATCGGCTTCTTTTTCGGCCTGCTGCAAGATCGCGGCGTAATCGACCCCGGCGTAAATCACCGCGCGGCGGTCAAGATACGGTTCGTATTCTTCGCGCTCTTCGATGGTGCATTCGTATTCATCCAGATCATCGTATTCGGCGAAGCGCTGCACGGCCTGGCGCACGAGGTTGCCATAGGGCATCGGATGGCGCACGGCGACGACTTTGCGGCCTGATTTTTGCAGCGTCTCGACCACAAAGCGCGAGGTCTGGCTTTTGCCGCTGCCTGTGCGCACGGCGCAGACCGACACGACCGGTCGCTGGCTTTTGACCTGCGTGGCTTTCGTGCCCATCAGCTTAAAATCCGCCCCCAACGCCAGCACCTGCGACGCCTTGTGCATCACATATTCGTGCGTAATGTCGCTGTAGGCGAAGACCACTTCCTCTACCCCCAGTTCGCGCACCAGGCGTGGCAGTTCGGCTTCATCATAGATCGGGATGCCCTGCGGATAAAGCGCGCCCGCTAATTCCTGCGGGTAGACGCGCCCGCCGATGCCGGGAATCTGCGTGGCGGTAAATGCGACGACTTCGCAACGCTCATCGTGGCGGAAGGCAACGTTGAAATTGTGGAAATCACGCCCTGCCGCGCCCATAATCAGCACATGTTTACGCATAGGTACTACCTTCTGGCGGGATGCCGCCCGCCGACTGCAATGTACAACCAGCCAGGAGTATACCGCTGCGCGCGCGCCGCCGCTCATGACGGACATCCGCAAACGCCATGTGTTATGTCCCGGCTTGCTGGGTCTTGGCGCGGCCATCATGGGCTTTTTCGCCCCTTGCATAAAAAATCGTCGTGTAATCGTAGAGACAACAATCCTCAATTTGCGTTATACTAAACAGCGTCATTTGTGATGTTATACGGGGGCTAGTGCTTATGTCCAAAAGAAGTGTGCTGCTGCTGGCGGCGCTGCTGCTGCTGATCGCCCTGTTCAGCTTCGCCCTGGGGACAAGCTATGCGCAGGAGCAGTTCGGCAGCAATTGGCAGGCGCAGTACTATAACAACGTCAACTTTTCCGGCACGCCGCTGACGCGCGTGGACGCCGCTATTAACTTCAACTATGGCGCGGGCAGCCCCGACCCCAGCATCCCGGCAGACAACTTCGCCGCCCGCTGGACAGGCACGCAGACCTTCGCCACCGCCGGCACCTATACCTTTACGCTGGTGCGCGATGAGGGCGCCCGCGTCTTCTTGGATGGCGCGCTGATCATCAACCAGACGGGCGGCGGTTTTGGCTCCTTCACCGTCGATCTGTTCGTTTCCGCCGGGCCCCATACCATCGTCGTCGAATACTTCGAACTCACCGGCAACGCGCAGATCACCTTTAGCTGGCGCGCTTCCGGCACAGGTGTCGCCACCGTCACTTTCAGCGGCCCCACGCCCACCGCCGGCCCCACCAACACGCCCACCATTACTGCTCTGCCGCCGATTCCGCCGGGCGCGATCAGCGCGACCGTCATTCGCGCTTCGGTCTTGAACGTGCGCAGCGCGCCGTTTTTGGGCGCGGACGTGCTGGGCCGCATCTTGCGCGGCCAGACCTACGCCATCGTCGGGCGCAATTCCAACGCCACCTGGTTCCTCTTGCAGCTCAGCGGCTATCAGGGCTGGGCTTTCGGCTACTATCTGGCCTTCAACGGCAACGAATTTAACGCGCCTGTGGTTAGCGCCGCCGGTTCGGGCACGATTGTGGATTTGAACACGCAGGCCGTGGGCATTACGCAGGGCGGGATGCGCCTGCGCGCCCAGCCGACCACCGCTTCCGCGCAGATTGGCCGCATCCCCTGGGGCGAAACCATCCCGATCACCGGGCGCACCGCCGACGGCCAATGGTATCGCACATCGTGGTTCGGCACGGTCGGTTGGGTGTACGCGCCCTTTATTCGCATTGTCGAGGGCAATCTCAACAACGTGCCGGTCGTGCCCTGACGCCGCCTCTGATCCGTCCCATCCGTCCCTGCGGCGCGTTTCGCAGGGACGGGCGTCCCTCTGCCCGCGCGCTTTTCGTATGAGATTATTGCAACACGATTCGCTATTTCTACGTATTCAGCGGTAAAGTACAATGCCGTTGTAACGCGATCGTTTTATTTTTAGGAGTTATGGGCATGGATGCTGTTATTGTGGGTGTTTTCACTGGCGCTGTGGTGGCTGTGATTGTGCTGCTGGTGCTGCGCTTTCGCCGGCGCGCCGCGCATGATGCCGCGCATGACGCGGCCCATGACCAGCACACCGATCTGCTGATAACCGATTTTCAGGTGGTCGATAAAGAGCAAAAAAGCTCTGGCAGTTAGCCCTTAAACACAATCTTATTCGGCAAAGAGTTGGGAGCAGCGCTTCATGCCCCTGCAAGAAGGCCAAAACATCGGCCCCTATCGCATCGTGGAACTTCTGGGTCAGGGTGGGATGGCGACGGTCTACAAGGCCTATCATACCCGCCTCGATCGTCATGTCGCGCTTAAAGTCATGCATCAGGCGCTGCTGGAAGACCCCACCTTCCGCGCGCGTTTCCAGCGCGAAGCGCAGATCGTCGCCCGCCTCGAACACCCGCATATCGTCCCCGTCTACGACTACGACGAGCACGAGGGCCAGCCGTTCCTCATCCTTAAGCAGATCGAAGGCCGCACGCTGAAAGCCGCAATGGTCGAAGGCGCGCTCTCGCTCGATGAACAGCTCCGCATCATGACGGCCATCGCCGGCGCGCTGGATTACGCCCACAGCAAAGGCGTGCTGCACCGCGATTTTAAGCCCAGCAATATCATTATCGACCCCGAAGGCACACCCTACCTGGCCGATTTTGGGCTGGCCCGTATGGCGCAGTCTGGCGCCTCTACCATGAGCGCCGACATGCTGCTGGGCACGCCGCACTATATTTCGCCCGAACAGGCCAAAGGCGAGGCGGATCTGGACGCGCGCACAGATGTGTATTCCTTCGGCGTGGTGCTGTACGAAATGCTCACCGGGCGCGTGCCCTTCGGCGGCACCACCCCCTACGCCATCGTCCACGATCACATCTACAGCGCCGTGCCGCTGCCCACCAGCCTCAACCCCAACATCCCCGCGCCTGTCGAGGCCGTGCTGCTCAAGGCCCTGGCGAAAACCCCCGCCGAACGTTACGCCAGCGCCGGCGAACTGGTCTTAGCCCTGCGCGCCGCGCTCGACGGGCAGACCAGCATCATTTCCGCGCCGCCGCACAGCCTGCCCCCCGGCGAAACCCGCTCGCTTTCTGCAGACGCGCCGCCCCCCGCGGCAGAACCGGGCGAGCAACCCGCGCGCAAGCCCCTCAGCAGCAGCCGCATTATCGACATCCGTATGCCCGACACCCAGAAACGCTTCGTGCAGGTGCCCACGCCGCCGCCCGCGCGGGTCGATACCTCGCTCGACAGCGTGTTCAGCGAAGTCGGTTCGCGCCTCAAAGAAGTCGGCCTGCAAATCCGCGACGAATTGCAGCGCAGCGGCGTGCTCGACCAGATCAAAGAAGGCGTGGCGCGCGCCCAGCAGCAGTACGCCCAGCAGCAGGCACAGGCCGGAGGACGCATCCCCTCCCCGATCCAGCATATCCCGGCGGCGCGCGCTGTCGAACAGGAATGGGGCGGTGACGAAGAAGCTGTGCGCCGCCGTGTGCGCCACCAGGGACGCCGCCGCAGCGGGTTGGTCGGCCACATCATCGGCTATCTCGTCACCATCGGCATTCTCAGCGCCATCTGGGGCGGCGTCGAACCCGCGCTCATCAGCGGCCTGCAAAACGATCTCCCCGCCTGGGCCATCCAGTTGATCGAACTGCTGCCCGTGCCGCTGCTGATGGCGCTGGGCTGGGGTATCGCGCTGGCCCAGCATTTTGTAGATGCGCTGGCGAACACCGCTGGGCGCATCAACGCCCGCCGCCGCGCTGTCTTCAGCAAAATGCAACGCATTTATGGCCAAAACTGGCAGGAAGACGCCAGCGACCAGCAGTACCGCCGTGTGCGCCGCAGCGTGCAGGAAGGCATCGACCAGCGCATTGGCTTTTTCCATCATTTTGTGGCTTTTGTGATGATCAATTTGATGCTGCTCACCATCTGGGGCACGGCCAACCCCGCGCTGCAAGAAATGGCGCGTGTCGAAATGCCTGACCAGGCCTGGCTCTTTAGCTTCCCGCTGCCGCTCATCATCACCTTTTTCTGGGGCTTCGGCCTGGCGTTTAACGGCATCGCGGTGCTGCTCAGCCCGCTCTTTGGCCGCGAAGCCGACGAGCGCACGTTGGAACAGGAATTGGCGCGCGAACGCGAGCGCTCTTTGGCCGTAGGCAAGCGCAAAAACCAAGCCCCGCTCGAAGGCCTGGAAGAAGCCGCCGCCCCGCCCCTGCGCCTGACCGAAGAAGGCGAATTTACCGACAGCTTCGCCCAGGAACTCAACGAGCAGGAACGCCGCCAGCGCGGCGGTTAAACGCCCTGGCTCATGCTCAGAACAAGTCAAAACGGCAGAAGAGGACGCGCGGACTTCGCAATCACTGTCCTGCTGAGCGAAAAAGCCAGCACAGAGGGAATTTTAGCATAGGCCCATCCTGACGGCTTGCGCTGTCTGCACTGCTGTGCAGGCTGTGCCCTGAGCCAGGGCAGCCGGCAGTTTGAACTGCCAGCGCTGCTAAATTTGATGCGCTTGGCGCGGTCACCCTGGCTCGGCGATGGATAAAGTCGAGTTTAAACTGTATACTTTCGCCCATCCTATCGGCTCATGAGGAACGTCCGCCGTGCGTATTTTCGCCTTTGCCCTGCTCCTGTTCGCCCTGCTCCTGCCCGCCTACGCTCAGGAACCCACGCCCACCCCCGCCACGCTCACGCCCACCCCTTTCTACACGCCCACGCCCCAGCCGCGCCCGGCGCCTTCGGCCTCATCCACACAGGAAGGCCTTACACTCGAACTCTTCTTCACCAGCCTGGCCCAGGGACAAATCGGCCTCGCCCGCGTCTCCGGCCCCGGCCTCACCGCCGCCCGCGCTGACTTCCTCGACAAGCTCATCGAATTCTTCCCCGTCGAAAACGACGGCTTCTACGGCCTGCTCACCGTCGGCCTCGAACAGTCGCCGCGCCTGGCTGAACTCCGCATCTACGCCGACAGCGGCGCGGACAGCCGCCAGACCTTCAGCGCCCAGGTGCAGATCGTGCCGGGCGATTTTATCCGCCAGGAGGTGACCGTCGTCGCCGATCGTGCCTATTTGCTCGATCCGCAGATCGAACGCAACGAACTGGCGCGGCTCGAAGGCCTGTTCGCCACTTTCACGCTCACCCGCTACTGGCGCGGTGGCGAACGCGCATTTCCGATCGCCTCGCCCACCACATCGCCGTTCGGCGCGTTCCGCATCTTCAACGGCACCTTCAGCACGCGCCATACCGGCTGGGACTTGCGCGCCGCCGTGGGCACGCCCGTCATGGCGATGGCTTCCGGCGTGGTGGCCTTCGCCGGCCTGCTGGATTTACGCGGCGCTTATGTCTTGATTGATCACGGTTACGGGGTGTTTTCGGGCTACGCCCATTTCTCCCAGACACACGTCACGCGCGGGCAGCAAATCGTCGCCGGCCAGATCATCGGCGTCAGCGGCGACACCGGACGCAGCAACGGCCCCCATCTGCACTGGGAAGTGGCGATTAACGGCGATTGGGTCGATAGCCTGCAACTGATGACAATGTGGCTGCCCTGAGACCCCCTACTGGCGGGCGGGCGCATCGTCCTCCAGTGCCGTAAAGCGCATGAAGGCGCGTTCCTGCGGCGTCATATCCACCGGGTACTCGGTCTCGTCGTAGGCTTCGAGGATGCGGTAGCCTTCTTTGATGTAGCCGCGAATCGTGTGCAGGCTGATGCCCATCTCGTCGGCCGCCAGATGCGCCGGCATACCTTCCACCACGCACAATTTGATCGCCTGGCGGATACGATCGGTCAGTTCCGGGTATTCGCGCTGTTCCGGCAGCAGCACAGCATGAAACACGCGGCTGTTGAACATGCCGGAAGCGATCCGCGCCACGCCCGAGGTGATGACGAATTCCTGCGCAAGCGTGTACACCAGCGCCCACGCCAGCCGCAGCCGCACATCATGCTTGAGCATAAAGCCGCGCGCGCCGGCGTTGGCCGCCGCTTCGATCAGCGTTGTTTCCGGGTGACTGGACATGCAAATCAGGATGACATGCGGTAAACTGCTGCGCAGGCGGGTCAGGATATCTTGCAGCGCGTGCGCCCCGCCCACATGATCGGCGTCAAAAATAATCACGTCGGGTTGTTCGGCCAGCGGCGTGCGGCTGATGTAGCTCCACATTTCCTCCGGCGTTTCGCACAGCGCTTTCACGCGCGTGCGCCGATCCCACGCCAGATAGCTGGTCATGGCTTGCAGCGCGTAGTAATCGGTGTCGAAAATGAGTACCTTGAGATTGATGCTGCCGATGCCTGCGTCGCTCATGGTCATCCCGCTCCCACAACCCATCTACACGCTGAGTCTACAACAAAGTGCGCGCGGCGCAAATGAGCGCGACATAAAGACCGCGCAAAAAGGAACAACTATGCAGCGTTTAATTATCCCCGGCAGCAACATTCGCGATGTTGGCGGCTACGCGACGCCCAGCGGCCAGACGCGCTGGCGGGCGCTGGTGCGCGCCAACCTGCTCATCCCCTGGTCGCCGCAGGAGCAGCAAACCCTGCTCGATTACGGCGTCAAGCTCATCATCGACCTGCGCGACGATTTTGAGATCGCCGAGCGCCCCAATCCCTTCGCCGGCTCGACGCAGCTCACGTACCTGAACCTGCCGCTGATCGGCCGCGAACGGCATTTGGGCAGCGCTTTCGTCACCCTGCGCGATACCCTGCGCGACAACAGCGAACTCAACATCTTCATGCTGGACGAATGCCGCCCGAACATCGGCGCGATTCTGGCGGCGATCGCCGCGCACAGCACCCGCGCCACACTCATTCACTGCTCCGGCGGCAAAGACCGCACCGGCATCATCACCATGCTCCTGCTGGCGCTGGCTGGCGTTGATGAAGCCACGATTTGCGCCGATTACGCCCAGACCAAAGAATGCCTGGCCGTGCCTTTCGCGCGCTACCTGGCGGACACCGAGGCGGCGGGCGGTGATGGGGCGCAGCTTCGGCGTCTGCTGGATTCCACGCCCGAAGCGATGGCGGCGACCCTGGCGCATGTCCGCGCGCGCTACGGCGGCGTCGAAGCCTATGTGCGCGCCTGTGGGCTGGACAACGCGCAGATCGCGGCGCTGCGCGGGCTGCTGCTGCAATAAACCACTATATCTTATCGATTTCTTTCCTGACCGTGTCCAGCAGCGTGTCGGCGCGGAGCTGCGACAGCGTATAACACGGCCCGCCCATGCGGTCGGCCAGTTTTGTCGCCAACCCCTGATCGAAGGCGATATGCTCCATGTTGATTGTCACCGTGCGGATGTGATCGGCTTTGATCTGTTCGGCGATGCGGTGCGCCTCTTCCTGCGGCGATAAACTGCTCATCGAGACATTCCCCGCGCCGTCCGTCAGCAGGATCAGCAGCGGCATCACGTCCGGGTGCAGTTGTTTTTCGCGCCGGATGGTGTCATACGCCAGCAGCAGCCCCGCCGAAAGCGGCGTCTTGCCGCCCACCGGTATATCCGCCAGCGCGTGTTTCGCCAGCGTCACCGAATTGGTCGGCGGCAGAATCAGGCTGGCGCGGTCTTTCTGGAACACCACCAGCCCCACGCGATCGCGGCGCTGATAGGCATCCGTCAGCAGCGACATAATCGCGCCTTTGGTGGCCGTCATGCGCTCCGAAACCGCCATGCTCCACGAGGCATCCACCACGAACAGCACCAGATTCGCCGTCTTTTTCACGCGGATTTTGCGCTGGAGATCGCTTTTTTGCAGCTTATAGGCCATTTTGCCTGTGCGCTGCCGTTGATACGGCGCAGCGGCGCGCAGGGTCGCATCGAAAGCGATGTCGCTGGTGTTGTCGCCTGCCGGCACCGCGCGCACATAACGTCCGCGTTTGCGGTCAGTCACCGTGCGCGAACGGCGTCCGGCCGCGCGCCGCGTTAATTTATCGAGCTGCGTTTGCAGCTTGCGCGGGGCGAATTCCGCCCCGGTTTCGGTCTTTTTGCCCCCTTCCCACCAGCGCGCGTCCTGATTGGCGAACGTGTCCTGTGGCGCCGGTTCGCTGCTGGAAATATCCGGCGCGGGCTGCTGTTCCGCGCTCTCACTGGCTATCGATTGGCTTTTTTTTTGCCATCCATTGGTTCTTCGGCTTCGCCTGGCGTTTCTTCGCCGCCTGCGCCAAATTCCGATTCGATCTGCTCGATCTGTGTTTGCAGCGACGCCATATTGGCCTGCGCATCGGCGAACGGCCCGCGCTTCAGGCGGTGCGGGATCGCCAGCTCCGTCGCCAGCAGAATATCAAACTGCGTGATGTGCTTGCGGCCTTCGTAAGCGGCGTGCGCGCGCGCCGTCTTGAGGATCACCAGATCGGCGCGGTGGCCGTCGATATGCAGGCTGCTGGTCAGCGACGCAATCGTATACAGATCGCGGCGCGTATAGCGCACTTCGTCCACGATTTCGCGCGCCGCGGCGATGCGTTGGCTCAGGTCTTCTTCCTGCGGCTGCCACTTGCGGCGGAACTGTTCCGGCGCGGCTTCATACGAGATATGCCGTTCGAGAATCTCCATCCGTTCGGCGGCGTCGCCGATGCCGCGCACTTCCACCGAAAGCGCGAAGCGGTCGAGAAGCTGCGGGCGCAGATCGCCTTCTTCAGGGTTCATCG
>JACAER010000064.1 GCA_013388745.1 Chloroflexota bacterium | reverse complement strand
TAGCATGTCGGACCAAACCGGAACGGTGTTGAACTCGATCGGGTTGAGCGCGAGTGTGATTGCTGAACGTACTGCGTCAACTTCCACGACTGCAGGCTTCTTGTATTCATCAACGACGCTGCTCGACTCGAAATTCAAAGTGAACGGTATTGATATTACGCGTGGTTCGAACACCGTAACGGATGTACTCTCAGGAGTTACGCTCGAACTCAAAGGAGTACAACTCCCGACCGATGCACCGGTGACATTGAAGATCAGTACCGACAAAGCAAAAGTGAAAACCACAATTGAAGAGTTTATTAAAAAGTACAACGAGGCGCTCGAGTACCTCAATGCAAAAACCTCGGTAGATCCCGAGAAGAAGACACGGGAAATTCTTGCGAGCGACCAGGTCTTCAAGGGTTTGCGCATGAATATGCGTTCGTTGATGAGTAGTGCAGTGAGCACAGTGCAAACCGGCAACCCAACACTGCTATCGGAAATAGGAATCAAGGTTGCTTCAAACGGCACATTGAGCATTAGTGATACGGCCGCCCTCGAGAGCGCGCTGGCGTCTGATGTACGAAAGGTTTCCGACCTGTTCAATTCATCGAACGGACTCGCCGGTCGTTTGAACACATTGCTCGAACAGTTCACCTCCACGGGTGGCCAGCTCGATATCGCGCAAGATGGAACGAATACGGCGCTAGCGAATGTGAAGACTGCGCTGACGCGAACGAACGCACAGATTGATAGTAAGGTCGCGTTTTTCCGTAAGCAGTATGAGCAGCTCTATAATACAATGCAAAAAATCTCCCTGCAGCAGCAGTCAATATCGAGCCTAACGTTCTCGCTTTACGGCTATCGGTGATGAGTTGATGTCAAGGAGGACAAAATGAACATTACGACAGAACCAGTGAAGGCAACATCCCCGGCAGTATTCTCATCCTTCAGTTTCGGGAAACTGGAGTTGACGACGGGGGGTGACGTAGCCTCTCCAGAAAGGCAGAGGGAGAGAATCAGCGAAGACGATGTGCAGAAAGTTGTCAAAGAACTAAACCACCACCTTCGCGCAACGAACATGGAGTTGAATTTCTCTGTGGATAAAGAGACAGAAAAGGTCGTGTTGAAAATCGTGGACAGCGAAACGCAAGAAGTCATTCGTCAAATTCCTGCAGAGGAAGCGCTCCGGCGCTCGCTGCAAATCAGCAAGCTGTTGGGATTCTTGGTAGACGAGAATGCCTGAGCCGCTTGCGGGATGTGCTGTTGAACTGACCCTGCGCTCGCTCGTTGAGCTGACGGAGGCGATGTGTGCGCTCGTTGAGTGTGAGAACTACGATGCGCTCGACGATATGCTCAGCGCTCGCGAGGCACTGCTCGCAAAGCAAGCAGAAATGCTGGAGGAGTGGCGGCTGCGGGTTGGTGGAGAACGCGATGCGCATCGTTTCGGTCCGTTGTTGGATACATTGAAGCAAGTTGATAAAAAGTTCAGTACATTGTGTGGGGCTAAACTCGCTGCGGCGGCAGAGCGGTTGTCGCAGGCGCAAAATGAAAAACTGTTGATCGCATATTCACAATAGGGGGAGACCATGGCAGTAGAAAAAATCGGCGGCTCCAATCCAATCGTTCCGGCGAACGAGGGGAACGCGAAGTCGAAAGAAGTAAAAGGTGCGAAACCTGGGCAGAGCGATCGTGTCGAGCTTTCCGAAAAAGCGAAATTGCTCTTCGCGGCGGAGAAGGCAAAGAAGCTCGGTGCGATTCGCGCAAAAGTGAAGAAGGGATTCTACGAGGAGCCTGAGGTAACGAAAAAGGTTGTCGAAGGTGTGTTGAGAGACCTGAAACGCGCACCGCAGGTCTAAGCGGAGCATTCCCCAACGCGTTAGCTGGAGCACAACGCAGCCTCCTCATGGTTGATTTTCCTGACTCTTTCCGTATATTTTCCATCGTTCGTCACCTGAGTACATTCATTCGCACAGGAACAAGAGAGTCTTGAGTTCCCAAAAAAAGATCACCGTCCTTATCGCTGATGACCATACGATTGTTCGTCATGGTATTGCATCGTTGCTGTCCTCGAACGAAGACTTCGAGGTTGTAGCGGAAGCGGAGAATGGACGCGATGCAGTCGAGCTCGCAATTCAAAAGCGTCCTGATGTGGTGTTGATGGATATCGCAATGCCCATTCTCAACGGTCTCGAGGCGACTCGACAAATCAAAAAGCAGCTTCCGCAAACGAAAGTGCTTATCCTCTCCGGTCACGACAAGGACGATTATATACTGCAAGTTGTGCACAGTGGTGCAAACGGCTACTTGCTAAAAACAACGATGGCGGAAGATCTCTTCAACGCGCTTCGCTCAGTGAATAGCGGCCAAGCGTTTTTTAGTCCCTCTGTTTCGAAAGTCATCGTGGAGGGGTATTTGAATCGCGACAAGGGCGATGCGAAATCGGCGATCCGCATGCTAACGTCGCGCGAACGAGAAATCCTGCAATTGATTGCCGAAGGGCATCTCCATCAAGCGATTGCCCAGCGGTTGAACATCAGCGTTCGCACGGTGGACACACACCGCAACAATATCATGAAAAAGCTTGATATTCATGATGCTGCTGGATTGGTGAACTACGCCATCAAAAACAGCATCGTCATTATTCAACAGTAGTGATTCGCCGTCGTTTGTTGTTTGTTGAGCATCAGCCTTCTCCTTTCTTGCTCGTTCTGTTTCCGTCATCCACTCACCGATCTCTGGCACAACCCCGTTTTGTTGACGCTCCTCACGTTCTGACACTCATTGCATCTTCTGCCCAAAGTCCTACGCATATCGTGTAGAAGCAAAATACGTTACCTCTGCGCGCACATTACACAGTTTGGCGTATTGTCGTCAGGTGCAAACTATTGTACATTTGTGTGAAGATTTTCTATCACCAATTGAACAATACTCAGCATGACGTTCTCTACCGAAACACTCGATGCGAAGATTATTGAGACTGTGCCGGAGCGATTGCGCGTGCTCCTCGTTGACGACATTCCTGAAAACCTATCATTACTTGAAGAGGTGTTGGGTGATGCGGGGTACGCCACCGTGTCGGTGCTCTCAGGCGCTGAAGCGTTACAGCAATTGCGATCCGAACAGTTTCATCTCATCGTCGCCGACGCGATGATGCCGGCGATTGACGGGTTTCAATTATGCAAGGAGGTAAAACAGTCTGCAACACTCGCGCACATCCCGTTCATTATCTACACGGGAAATTACGTTGACAAGGAAGATCATCAGTTCGCAAAAAGCATCGGTGTTGATGCCTACGTCATGAAGTACGACGGCTTGGCAACGCTCGTGCAAAGCGTAAACACGCTTGCAGAGCGTGCGTATGGAACACGAGCCGGAACGGAATTCGCTGAGACCTCCTCTATCGCACAGCGGATGAATCTCGACGATCAGATGTTCCTCGAGCGCCATCACGCCATCGTCGTCAAGAAGTTGGAAGAGAAGATGCACGAGCTTGAGGTCTTTTCCGAGACGCTCTCACAGAAGACTCGCGAGATCCAGTCGTCCGAGGCGCGGTATCGGAATTTGTTCGAACATGCAAGCATCGGGATCTTCGTGCTTGAAAAGCAAACAGGTCGCGTCGTGGATGTAAATGCAGAAGGGCTTGCGCTGCTGCGTTTCACACACGACGAGTTGCTCGATGCGGAACCATTATCGTTCGTCGTTGAGCCTGAAACGCGCCAAGCGATTCTGCAATCCGGCGCATTCTTCTCGAAAGAAACAAGTTTCTGCCGTCGTGATGGTGTGCTTGTGGACGTCGAGTTAGGTGCAGGTCCGTTCGATGATGGGCACAACTCGCGCATGATCCTGTACGTCCTCGATATCACCGAGCAAAAGAAGATGCGCCAGCGCATGGTTCAGACAGAGAAGATGGCATTCCTCGGAAGGCTTGCTGCAAGTATCGCGCACGACATCCGCAATCCGCTTTCGGCGATTACGCTCAATCTTCAGCACCTCGCAAAGCGTCTGCCCGAAGGTTTCAAGGATCACACGTCGTTGAACTTCGCCATC
>JACAER010000033.1 GCA_013388745.1 Chloroflexota bacterium | reverse complement strand
GTTTTCCAGGCTGGCGCGCAGTTGAGCGGCGGGCGGCAAAGGGCAGCACGCGGCTAAAGGCGCGTGCTGGCGGCAATCGGAAGCACACTAAAGGTGCGGTTCAGGCGTGTAGGCCGCTGTTTTCCAGGCTGGCGCGCAGTTGAGCGGCGGGCGGCAAAGGGCAGCACGCGGCTAAAGGCGCGTGCTGGCGGCAATCGGAAGCACACTAAAGGTGCTGTTCAGGCGTGTAGGCCGCTGTTTTCCAGACTGGCGCGCAGTTGAGTGGCGGGCGGCAAAGGACAGCGCCGTGCAACACAAATTTCAACATTCCCTATAAAGCACGCTATAATGGCGTGCGTTCCTTTTTTCTGCTACGAGGCCAAACAATGCATCGCGAATATCACAAATGGTGGAGTCCGGCGCTGGGGCGCGACATGGAAATGCTGATTATCGGCCATGCCGGCGCGCGCGTCCTGATTTTCCCTACCTCCAGAGGCAAATATTACGAGTGGGAAGACCGTAAAATGTTCAGCGATTGGGCGCTGGGCGAACATGTCGAGCGGGGCTGGGTGCAGTGCTACTGTGTGGACAGCGTAGACGCCGAAAGCTGGTACAACTACGGCGCGCATCCTGGCGCGCGCGGCTGGCGGCATACACAGTATTTCAACTACATCATGGGCGAAGTGCTGCCGCTCTCGCTGCAAAAGAACAGCAACCCCTTTTTGATGAGCGTCGGCGCCAGCTTCGGCGCCTTCCACGCGATGAGTATTGGCCTGAAATACCCTGACAAATTTGACCGTATCATCGCCCTGAGCGGCATGTATGACATCCGCAGCTTTACGGACGGCTTCAGCGACGACAACGTGTACTTCAATAACCCCATGCAGTTTATCGAACATGAACACGAAAGCCACCGCCTCGCCGCGCTGCGCCATCTCGACATCATCATCGCCAGCGGGCGCGATGACCGCCTGATCGGCGAAGCGCGCGCCATGTCCAACCTGCTGTGGCGCAAAGGGATCGGCAATGCCCTACGCGAATGGGACGGCTGGTCGCACGACTGGCAGTACTGGCATCATATGATGAAACTGTACATCGGCGGGCACGATTAGGAGCAAAACCATGAGCAACGGCACCGCTTACAGCGACGAAGAAATCAACCTGCTCGCCCACGGGCCTATGATCGTCATGATGGCGACCACCGAATCGGATGGCGTGACTCCTATGGGGCTGCTCAAGGAATCCGCCGCTGTCGCGGGCTTCATGAGCAAAGCCCACGATACTTACCACGACAATCTGCTCGTGCTGCTGGTGATCGACGGCCAGGACAAAATCGACAAAACGCTGCTGGAAAACCGCACATACGATGAGCTGCTGGCGATGGTCGATGACCTGAGCGCGATGCTCAAGGACGACGCCGAGAGCGGCGGCTACAGGCGCTTTCTGCTAGAAGTCGCCGAGCACACCGCCAACGCGGCCGGCGAAGGTCTGTTCGGCAGCGGCGTGCGTATCAGCGCCCAGGAAGCCGACTTTCTCAATTATCTCAAGCAGCGCTTGGGGCTGGTTTAGGCCCGCGCCAACGCCTGCTCCAGATCGCGCATAATGTCGTCCGGGTGTTCCGTCCCCACGCTCAGCCGGATCTGATGCGGCAGCACCGCCGCCAGATCGCGCCCGCTTTCGCCCTGCTGCTGATGCGTCGAAATCGCCGGAATGGTGGCGACGCTCTTGTGCTTGCCCAGATCGGTCGCGCGCCAAATGATCTGGAAGGCGTCGAACACGCGCCGCGCGGCCGTCATGCCGCCTTTGACAGTGAAGCTCAACAGGTGGCTGTAGCGGTTGACCGGCTGGCCGTCGTCGTCGCCGTCTACCAGCCACATATAGCGCCGCGCCACTTCATGTTCGCGCATGGTCGCCAGCCCCGGATAAAAGACCTGCTCCACACCCGGCTGCTGCTGCAAAAACTGCGCGACTTTCAGCGTGTTGCGGCTCATCACATCTAACCGTGACCGCAGCGAACGCAGATCGTTGAGCGTCATCAGCGCGTTGAAGGGGCTGAGCGCCGGGCCGTGATCGCGGAACGAGAGCAGCTTGAGGTTCTGCGCGAAATTGGCCCGCAGTTCGTCTGTGCCCACCTTGCTGGGGATGTTGTGGCGCGCGATCACCGCGCCGGCGATCACAAAGCCGCCGCTGGTCATGGCCTTGCTCAAGGACTGCACCACGATATCCGCGCCGTGACACAGCGGACGCAGCAGCGCCGGCGTCGCGATCGTCGAATCCACGATCAGCGGGATACCCCAGCCATGCGCCATATCCGCCAGCGCCTGCACGTCGAACATCGCTAATCCGGGGTTGCTCGGCAGTTCGCCGAAGACAAAGCGCGTCTGCGCGTCAATTTTCGACGCCCATTCGTGTAGATCCAGCGGGTCTTTCACCCAGCGCAGCTCTACGCCGCGTTCCAGGGCATAGCGCTGGCTGAAGAGCATAAACGTGCCGCCGTAGCAGCGCGCGCTGGCGACAATGTTCATGTGCTGCCCGGCTTGCACGCTCAAAAACGGCACCGTCGCCATAAACACCGCCGACGTGCCCGATGCCGTCGCGCAGGCGCTCGTTTCGCTGGCGCAGCCGTAACCTTCCAGCAGCGCCAGCGTTTCTTCCAGATAATTCACTGTGGGATTCGCCACGCGCGAATAAATCCAGCCGGGATACTGGTAGGCCAGCGCCGCCTCCATATGATCGCTGTTTTCGAAGTGCTGCGCCGGGCTGAGATAGGCGGGTTCGTTGATGCTGCCCAGGTTATTCAGCGCCGCGTTCATATCGTACAGGCCGTGTACGGCAAGCGTATCGAAGCGCCGCTGCCGCGCGGCCTGCCGCTGCTGCGCCGCCGCCGCCAGCAGTTCCGCCCCGCGCGCCACCACCGTATCCACGCCGTTCACCATCGTCACGTCCGTCATTTTTCACTTTCCTTCCGTAATCGTTCAGAAAAAACCAGGTGTACATTGTGCGCGACTCATCCGCCTCAAGCTTCCGCGCGCACAAAAACCGCCCACTGAAAATGCTTGCCGCGCGGCTCACTCCGCCTCTGCCAGCGGCAGGGCCGTCGTGGTTTTCACCTCGCGGAATACCAGACTGGTGTGCAGCTTGGCGACTCCCGGTATCGGCGTCAGCTTGTGAATCACGAATTTTTCCAGTTCGCGGTGATCGCGTACAACAATTTTGAGCAAATAATCGTATTCACCGGTAATGTGATGGCATTCCAGCACTTCGGGAAACTGCTGAATGATGGTGTAGAAGCGCTCGGCATATTCGAACTGGTGCAGTTGAATGCTCACCTGAATAAAACAGAGCAGATTCAAGCCCAGCAGTTCGCGGTTGACGAGTGCCACCACCTGGCGGATATAGCCATACTGCTGCAAGCGTTTGACGCGCGTGTGCGTGGCCGGCGGCGACAGGTTCACCCGCCGCGCCAGTTCCAGGTTGCTCACGCCGCCGTCTTGCTGCAAGATGCGCAGCAGCGCGATGTCGGTTTCGTCCAGCACAATATCTTTCGCGATTTTCATGGGCAAACCTATATTGATCTTATTGTATGTTCTGTAAAATCATCAAAAAACCGAATAAAAACAGGCTGACGCTGCCGGAACAGTATTTTTATTCTGGCGCAGAATTTAAAAACGCGCCAAAAACGCGCTTGCGCAGTGAAGATTTCATAGGATAAGGACAACAGGGATGCGTATCACCAGCATCGCTTTTGGCAGCCGCGGCGATGTCGAGCCGTATATCGCGCTGGCGAAGGGCTTGCGCCGCTGAGCTGGGCGCAAAAATCCGCGCCGAAGAGGGCATTGCGCGCGTCGTCGAAATTGTCGCCGGCCTGAAGCTGAACAGCGCCCGGTAGGGACAAGGCCTGCGGTGTGCGCCGGCGAAGCCTGCCTTGTCGGCGCGCCTTCCTGCCGTCTGCGGCTGGGAATGCGCCGCTTTTGGCGCATTAGGTAAGCATTGGTGATGTCAGGTCTTCTATCTTTACATCCACGATGAAATCTATGGAGCAAGGACGCAGCTTATGATGGCTCTCATTCCCGATTCACATAAAGATTTGCTTGAACGACCGGTGTACGTTACGCTGACCACCGTGCTGCCCGACGGCCAGCCGCAGTCCAGCATTGTCTGGTGGGATTCGGACGGCGACTACGTGCGCATCAATACCACGCGCGGACGCCAGAAAGAAAAGAACATGCGCCGCAACGCGCGGGTCAGCATTCTGGCGCTCGACCCCGAAAACCCGTATCGCTGGCTGGAAGTGCGCGGCACGGTGGAAGACATCACGCCGGATGGCGCGGTAGAACATATCGAAAAACTGTCGCAAAAGTATCAGGGCAAAATCTATTATGGGGGCTTCGCCCCCGCCGAACGACGCGGGCAAGAAGAACGGCTGACCGTCAAAATTCGCCCCACCAAAGTCGTTATCTTTCCTAACCGCCCGCGCTGAGCCGCAGCGCGCCTGAACCGAAGGACGACAGCAGCGGCCGTTGAAGTGACGTGTGACGGGCGCTACGGCCAGAGCGCACACGATCGCTTCAGCGGTCAATCGACGCTGAGCCGCGTGTATGTGATCGGCGCGAATCGTATGCTTCAGCGGTTTATCGACCGGCTGCGGCTGGTGGGCAATGCGTTTGCGGCAAGAATGGTGTGTGGACAGGCTGGAGCAGGCCTGCACGCTGAGCGCCGCCGCCTATGACAGCGCCCGCCGCCAGCGATTAACAGGGTGAGGCTGTCAACAGGCAGGACGCGGACAAAGGGCGGAAGCGGCCGGCTTAACGACGGCGGCCGGCTTAACGGCGGCGGCCGGCTTAACGGCGGCGGCCGGCTTAACGACGGCGCGCGAGTTTTTCGAACTGTGGGCGCTGTTCGGTAAGCGATAAGGGCTTGTAGAGCAGCAGATCGGCGCCTGACTGTTTGAGGGCGGCTTTTTCCTGTTTTTGATCGAGGCGGAAAGCCGTCATGAGCACGATGCCGATGTCGCGCAGATAAGGACTCTGGCGCAGGCGCGCGCCGATCATGACGCCGTCGATTTGACCGGGCAGACGGATATCGAGCAGCGCGAACTGCGGCAGATCGCCCTGAAAACGGCCTTCATCGACATTTTCGATCCAACCCATCGCGTCTTCGCCGCTGACGAACGCCAGTCCCTCGAAACCCCAGGTTTCGTACATGGCGAGCACCATCTCGTAAATGCCCGGCTCGTCATCAATGACCATCCATGTCGTCATGGACTGCTCCTGAACATCGTGCGGTCAATCGTTCTTCAAAGAGTATATGCAAAAGCGCGCGCCGCACCAATAAGGCCTGCGGCAGATGATACAGCAAAAGCGTTAATGCGCCGTGAGAGATTTGTTATGCGCGCATTTCTGAGAGGCGGCGCTGCAAATAGGCGCGCTCCAGCGAATTCTGGCAGAGTTCAAGCGCGCGGGCATAAGCAGCGGCGGCGGCAGCGGGCTGGTGAGTGCGGCGCAGCAGGTCGGCCAGCGCGGCGTGAAAAGGATAGTAGCTGTCCATTGCGGCGCGCAGCGCGTGCAGCAGGCGCAGCCCGCGTTCTGCGCCTTCGGCCATAGCGAGGGCGACGGCGTGGTTGACGGCGATCACCGGCGAAGGCGTCATCTGGTACAGCGTGCGGTAGAGTTCGACGATCTGCGGCCAATCGGTGGTGGCGGCGCTTGGCGCCTGGGCGTGCAGCGCGCTGATAGCGGCCTGCACCTGATACGGGCCCGGCTGGCGGCGCGCCAGCGTGGTTTCCAGCAGCGCCAGGCCTTCGCCGATCTGCGCCTGATTCCACAGCGCGCGATCCTGGTCTTCCAGCAGCACCAGTTGGCCCGCCGCGTTGACGCGCGCGGGACGGCGCGCATCGTGCAGCAGCAGCAGCGCCAGCAAGCCGCGGGCTTCGGCGTTGATACTGCTGTCCAGCAGTTCCACCAGCACGCGCGCCAGCCGCAGCGCCTCCTGACACAGATCGGCGCGAATCAACTCCTCGCCGCTGGTGGCGACATAGCCTTCGTTAAAGATCAGGTAGATCACGGCCAGGAGCGCGTCCAGACGTTCCGGCAGCAGTTCAGCGGGCGGCACGCGGTAGGGGATGCCGGCGTCGCGGATTTTGGCTTTGGCGCGCGCCAGGCGCTGCGCCATGGTCGGCTCGGAAACGAGAAACGCGCGCGCGATCTCCGGCGTGGTGAGGCCGCCCAAGGTGCGCAGCGTCAGGGCGACCTGTGCTTCCAGAGCGAGCGCCGGGTGACAGCAGGTGAAGATCAGCTTGAGGCGCTCATCGGGGATGGGCGTTTCGTCATCGTCCGCCTGTTCGTCGGCGGGCTGCTGCGCGTGAATAGCGGCGTGCTTGCGCGTGAAGGTGCTGGCGCGGCGCAGGCGGTCAATCGCGCGGCGTTTGGCGACGGCGGTCAACCACGCGCCAGGATTACGCGGCAGCCCGCCGGCGGGCCACTGCCTGAGCGCCAGCAGCAGGGCGTCTTGCAGCGCGTCTTCGGCCAGCCCGAAATCGCCAAGCTGGCTGATAAGCGCCGCCAGCACCCGGCCATATTCCTGCCGGAACAAGGTTTCGAGCGCGGCGCGCGTGTCCTGCGTCATAACCACAGCCGCGCGTCTACTGCGCCCAGGCGCGCGCGCGTTCGACGGCGCGCTTCCAGCCCGCGTAGAGGCTGTCGCGCTGGTCGGCGCTGATTTCCGGCTCGAAGGTTTTTTCCAGCGCCCAATGCTGCGCCACGTCGTCGGCGGAGGCCCAGAACCCGGTGGCCAGTCCCGCCAGGTAGGCCGCGCCCAAGGCCGTCGTTTCTGTCACCGCAGGACGCTGCACGGGCACACCCAGCACATCGGCCTGGAACTGCATCAGGAAATCGTTGCGCACCGCGCCGCCATCGACGCGCAGCGCTTGCAAATCCAGGCCGGAATCGCCCTTCATGGCTTCGACCACATCGCGCGCCTGGTAGGCGATGCTTTCCAGCGTGGCGCGCACGAGATGGGCACGGCCCGTGCCGCGTGTCAGCCCGACAATCGTGCCGCGCGCGTAGGGATCCCAATAAGGCGCGCCCAGACCGACAAAGGCCGGCACGACATACACGCCGCCGCTGTCGGCGAGGCTGCGGGCGACGGCTTCGCTTTCGCCGCTGTGCTGGATGAGCTTGAGTTCGTCGCGCAGCCACTGCACCGCCGCGCCGGCGATAAACACGCTGCCTTCCAGCGCGTACTGCACGGGCTGGCCCGCCAACTGCCAGGCGACTGTCGTCAGCAGATTGTTTTTGGAGGCCACGGCCTGCGGGCCGGTATTCATCAGCATAAAGCAGCCTGTGCCGTAGGTGTTTTTGGCCAGCCCCGCGCCGAAACAGGCCTGCCCGAAAGTGGCCGCCTGCTGGTCGCCCGCTATGCCGGCGATGGGAATCGGCGCGCCGAACGTCTGGCTTTGGCCGAAGACGCCGCTGCTGGGGCGCACCTCTGGCAGCAGCGCGCGCGGGATGCGCAGCCGCGCCAGAATCGCGTCTGACCAGTCGCCGCTGTGGATGTTATAGAGCAGCGTGCGGCTGGCGTTGCTGACATCGGTGGCGTGGACACGGCCATCGGTCAGCCGCCAGAGCAAAAAAGTGTCGATATTGCCGAAGGCCAGTTCGCCGGCTTCGGCGCGGGCGCGCGCGCCGGGCACGTTATCCAGGATCCAGGCGACTTTCGTGCCAGAAAAATAAGCGTCGGTGACCAGGCCGGTGTGCGCCAGAATTGTTGTATCGAAGCCTTCTGTTTTCAGTTGGTCGCACAGTTCGGCGGTGCGGCGGCACTGCCAGACGATGGCGTTATACACCGGCTGGCCGCTCTTGCGATCCCAGACGACGGTGGTTTCGCGCTGGTTGGTGATGCCGATGGCGGCCACCTGGCGCGCGTCGATTTTTTTGCTGGCCAGCACCTGCTGCGCCACCGCCAACTGCGATTTCCAGATATGTTCCGGGTCGTGCTCCACCCAGCCGGGCTGGGGGTAAAGCTGCGGGAATTCTTCCTGCGCGCTGCCGACGCTATGGCCGTCGCGATCGAAGAGGATGGCGCGCGAGGAGGTGGTGCCCTGATCGAGGGCTAAAATATAGTGCGTCATAGTCATTCTTTCTTGCTGATTAAAAAGGTCGGCACGACGGAACCGCCGCCCGCTGTCACATTCAGCAGCGCCAGCGAAGACAGGCGCGTCAGGCAGCCGTGTACCGTATTGCCGTAAAACACATAGGGATTGGCGTCTACAAAACGCGGGCTGATGTCCAGTGCGCCGTCGATCCACGCCGGGAAGTTGCGCACGATGGTGCTGACGCGCTCCTGCACGACGTAGGGCGTATTCAGCGCTTCGGCCAGCGCGGCGTGCCAGCGTTCCGGCGGCGTTTCCCAGCCGATGATGACGCCTTTGCCGCCGTACTCGTCGTTGGGCTTGAGCACGAAGTTATCGGGGTGCAGCGCGACATATTCCACGAGGTCGATTTCCTGCCCCTGATACATGGTTTTGCGCTGGCTGATGAGGCGCGTCCAGGGGATATGTGCGGCGATCACGCGCTGCTGGTCGGCGGTGAAGAGATGCGCGTTGCGTTCGTCGCTGAGGAAGGCGAAGCTGGCTTTTTTGGCCATCAGCTTGGCGCTGAAGGAGTTGGTCATGAGCACGGCGCGGGCTTTGACGGCGCGTGTGATGGCGTTATCCACCCCCATACGGAAGATCAGTTCGCTGATCAGCACGCGCTTGTAGATCAGATCGACGCGGAAACGCCCGGCCCACAGGTGGCCGTCGCGGAATTCGAGCGCGCGCGGATCGACCATGATAGTGCGCACGCCGTGGCGTTCGAAGTAATCGCGGCAGATTTCGTGTTCGTTGAGCGTCGGCACTTCGCGCCAATCGACAATGGCGATCTGCGGCTTGTCGTGGCCGCCCCAGTCCTTATAAGCGCGCAGCAGGGCGTTGAGCAGGTCGCCGAGCATGGGCATACTCTGCACGTTATAGTGTTGCTGAAAGCGCTTCATCGGTTCGAGTTCCAGAAACACTTCGGCCAGAATATCCTCGTAGCCCATGCCGGCGGGCGTTTCGGCGTTGTACTCGACGTATTTCAGCGTCTTTTGATTGACCAGAAAAAACGAATCGAGGCGCGAGGTTGTCCAGGGGATGACGCCGCCGATGTCCAGGCTGAACAACTGCTCCTCATACGATTCGAGCGCCAGTTGTTGGCGCAGGTCGGCGCTGTGCAAACAGGCTTCGTGGGCGCGGGCGAAAGCGCCGAGCAGCACTTCGGTTTCGCGCTTGAGATAGTTCCAATCGTCGGCCAGATAAAAATAGGGGCGCAGCACCGTACACAGCGGGCGGCTGCCAAAATACAGATGGCGCGGGCGCAGGCGCTGGTACAGCTCGGCGCTGGCTTCTGCGGCCAGGTCGTCATCCAGCAAACTATGATAAACGTCGATCGCCTCGTTGAGCTGCATGGCTTATGTTCCCTTCCGCGTGCGTCTGGCGGGCGCTTGGCCTGTGTTGGCGCTGGCCGGGTTGCGCGCCACACTGCCGCCACGGCGGGGCTTGAGCTGTTTGCCCCAGGTATAGCCGTCGCGCGTGGCCGCGCTGCTTTGGGCCAGTTCGATCATATTGTCGGCCATGTGCGTCACCATCCAGTCGAAATGTCCCTTGCCGAGCGAGTTCACGTCCATATCCGGCGCGGGATTCATGAAGTCGATGGCGTAGGGCACGCCGTCTTTGATGGCGAATTCGCAGGTGTTCATGTCGTAGCCGAAAGCGCGGTTAATGGTGAGCGTGTCGGCCAGAATGCGCTCGTAGAGCGGCTGCGGGAAATCGTGTTCCGGGTAATAGTAGCGCTGATTGGGGTCGTAGCGCATGATGTGGACATCTTTTTGCGCCAGGCACATGCAGCGCGCGTAATTATCCCACTTGATAAATTCCTGTAGAATCATCGTCAGCAGGCCGCTGGTGTTATAGCGATACCACAGTTCTTCCATCGAATGCACGATATGCACTTCTTTCCAGCCGCCGCCGTGCGCGTCCTTGAGCACGCAGGGGAAGCCGCCGACGGCATTGACCAGCGCTTTCCAGTCCATGGGGTAAGTCAGGTTGCGCAGGCTTTCGTTGTGGACAATGCCGGGCACATACTCTTTGTTGGGCAGCGCGACGGTGCGCGGGGAGACGAGGCCCAATTTGGTCACCAGCGAGGCGCCGAAAAATTTGTCGTCCGCCGTCCACATAAAGGGGTCGTTGACGACTTTGACTCCTTGCAGCGCGGCGTTTTTCAGGTATGAGCGATAATAAGGGACTTCGTGCGAGATGCGGTCAACGATGACACGGTAGGGCACGTCTTCGTTCATAGAAGTGCCGCCGACCTTCATGTATTCGGCGATAACGCCGGTTTCAGGCGTGCGCCGGTTGACTTCTTCCAGGAAGGCGGGCGGCCACGACCATTCGCGCCCCACAAACAGGCCAATTTTGAGCGGGGCTGTCTTTTTCGCTGGCATGAGTCTTCTCCGCTGGTTTGTAATAAATGGCGAATGTTATTTCTTAAAGAGTAAATTATACCCAATCCGCGTGTCGCACACACCAAACGGCGCGGCGGCGGGCGCGATGTTAGAGTTCAGTTAAAAAACTGAGACGGCTTCACCATTGCGCAAATGACGCAATTTTACGTTATAATGTAATGAAACTTTTTATAAGGGGAGAATTTATGTCCAAGCAACGCATCGCTGTCGCCTTTTTACTCGCTATGCTCATCGTCGGCGTCGTTACCGTTTATGCTGGTCTCAGCTTCATCGGTGGGGCGCGCGTGACGGTTGGGTCTATTCACGGTACGGTAGACATCGCTGGTTTCGGCAACCGCACCGAATTCGTCACGGTGGATATGCACGTCTACGGTAATGATCTGGTCGCTTCGTGCGTGAATCGCGGCGGCAACCGCGCGCCCGGCCAGAATCCGGTGGACGTGGATGCCAATGTTTCGTCGGGCGCGGTGTACCCGGCGCGTAATGGCCGCGCGACAGTCAACCTGAGCGTGGAAATCCTGCCGACCGCGGCAGAGGCCGGCTGCCCGAACCGCAATTGGCGCGTGACCGACCTGCTGGGCACGATCTACGTCGATTTTGTGGCGCGCGATTTTTCGACCAACCCGGTGACCACCGTGACGCTGCAATACGTGTGTCTGGTGAATCAGCCGATGCAGACGGTGGACTGCACGCAGCGCTAAAGCGAGCAGACGAGCACAAAAGACAGTGGGGTTCGCCGCGCTGTCGCATCAAGAGCGCTGGGCGCGAGGAGGGGGCCACAGAGGCCCCCTTTTTGTTTTGACTAAAATTACCCTACCGGCCTATGGCTGTATTCTTCCGAATCTGCAACAATAGTGAAAAAGACAACTTTTTGTTGCGGCAAGCGAGGAGGGGGGGCGTGACTGAACAGGGTCTGGCGCTGATCGGACAGCGCTACCAATTGCTCAACAAATTGGGCGAAGGCGGCATGGGGGCAGTCTATCGGGCGTTTGATCGCCTGCATCAGACGGTGGTCGCCTTGAAGCGCGTCGATATACGCGAAGGGCAGGCCAGCAGCGGTTCAGATTCGCTGGCGGTGGATACGCGCGTGGCGCTGGCGCACGAGTTCCAAACCCTGGCCTCGCTGCATCATCCGCATGTCATCAACGTGCTGGATTACGGTTTCGACGCGCAGCGCCATCCTTACTTCACAATGACATTTCTGGAAAATCCGCGCACGGTGACCGAGGCGGCCAAAGACCTGCCGATTGGCGGCAAGGTGCGGCTGCTGGTGCAAATGTTACAGGCGTTGGCCTATCTGCACCGCCGCGGGTTGATTCACCGCGACCTGAAGCCGGATAACGCGCTGGTGGATAAAAACGGCGACGTGCAGGTGCTGGACTTTGGGCTGGCCCTGCTGCGTGAACAACTGGGCGGCGAAGAAGAAATTGTCGGCACGATTGCCTATATGGCGCCGGAAGTGCTGCAAGGGCAGGCGCCGACCAACGCGGCTGATTTTTACGCAGTGGGCGTGATGGCCTACGAAATGTTCGGCAACGCGCACCCTTTCGCCGCTGGCGCGAATATGATTGTGGACATTCTGTATAACCTGCCAGATGTTGCTGCGCTGGATGTCGAAGAAAGCCTGGCGCTGATTATCGCGCGGCTGCTGGCCAAATCGCCGGATGCGCGCTACGACGACGCCCACGAATTGATCGAAGCGCTGTGTGCGGCCACCAATCAGCCGATTCCGCAGGAAACGATCGCCATCCGCGATAGCTTTTTGCAGGCGGCGCAGTTTGTGGGGCGCGAGAAAGAACTGAAGGTACTGAAAGACGCGCTGGACGCGGCGATCGGCGGGCAGGGCGCGGTATGGCTGGTGGGGGGCGAAAGCGGCGTGGGCAAGTCGCGCCTGCTGAGCGAACTGCGGACGCGCGCGCTTGTCACGGGGGCGCTGGTACTGCACGGGCAGGGCGTGGCGGAGGGCGGGCTGGCGTACCAGTTCTGGCGCGAACCGCTGCGGCTGCTGGCGCTGTACAGCGCGCTGCACGACAGTGACGCCGGCGTTTTAAAGCAGATTGTCCCCGATATTGAACTGCTGCTGACACGCCCGATTGCCGATGCGCCGGAACTGGAAGGGCGCGCCGGGCAGCAGCGGTTGCTGAACACGCTGGCGAGCGTGTTTCGTCAGCAGCAAATGCCGCTTCTGCTGGTGCTGGAGGATTTGCAGTGGGCGACAGAAAGCCTGGACGTGCTGCGGCATTTGCTGCCGGTGGTGAGCGAACTGCCGTTGATGATTATCGGCAGCTACCGCGACGACGAACGCCCGAATCTGCCGAGTGAACTGCCGGGTGCGCAGGTGCTGCACCTGGAACGGTTGCAGGACGAGGGCATCGCCAAACTGTCCGTCTCGATGCTGGGGGCGGTCGGTCAGCAGCCGGAAGTCCTGGAACTGTTGAAGCGCGAAACCGAAGGCAATGTCTATTTTCTGGTGGAAGTGGTGCGCGTGCTGGCGGAAGAAGCCGGGCGCTTGAGCGATATTGGCAAGGTGACGCTGCCGCGTAAGGTGTTCGCGGGCGGCGTGCAGACCGTTGTTCTGCGCCGGTTGCAGCGCGTGCCGGAACAGGCGCGCGCGCTGTTGAAGGTGGCGGCGGTGCGCGGGCGCGAGCTTGATCTGGATATCCTGCGGGCTGTCGCGCCGCAGACCGATTTTGACCAATGGCTGCTGCTGGCGTCGGAGGCGGCGGTGCTGGAGGTGCAAAGCGAGCGCTGGGCTTTCGCGCATGATAAGCTGCGGCAGGGGCTGCTGGCCTCGCTGGAGCCGGAAGAAAGCCAGCGTTTGAACCTGTTGGTGGCGGCGGCTTTGCAGCAGGTCTACGCGCAGGCCGCCGACGAATACGCGGGCACGATTGCCGACCATCTGGAACAGGGCGGCGATCTGGCGCAGGCGGCGGTGTGGTATGTGCGCGCGGGGCAGCGCGCCCAGGACTCGTATGCGCCGTCTTCGGCCATTCGTTATTATCGCAAAGCGCTGGAATTGGCGCCGGGCGCGGACGACGGCGCGACAGAGCGTTTGCAGCTTTACGACGGGCTGGGCAAGATGCTCAACTGGCAGGGGCAGTATGAGGAAGCCGCCGAGGTTTTCCAGAAGATGCGCGCGGCGGCGCAAAAGGCTGACCAGGCGCGCCCGCTGGCGAATGCCTGGTTGGGGCTGGCCACGGCGCAGATTTATCAGGGCGAGGTGCGGGCGGCGCTGGAAAGCACGACGCGCGCCGAAGAAGTGGCGCGCGCGGCCAACGAGCGTTTTGAGCTGGCGACAGCGCTGTATATGAAGGGCTGGAATCTGGTACGGCTGGGCCAGTTGGAAGAAACGCTGGCATTAGCGGAACAGGTGTTGGCGCTGTGCGAGGAACTCGGCCAGCAATCGCAAAAAGCGCAGAGTTTGAACCTGTTGGGGGCGGTGCATTATATGCTCGGCCACTATCAGGAGTCGGCGCGCCAGTTTGAGCAGGCCCTGGCCGTGTTTCAGGAAGTGGGAGACCGCGGGCCGGCGCTGGCGGTGACCAACAATATCGGCCAGATTGCCGAGGCGCGCGGCGATTATCAGGCATCGTATGAGCGTTATCAGGACGCGCTGAAGACGGCGCGCGAGATCGGTTTCCGCGACGCCGAGATGTTGTATCTGAGCAATCTGGGCGGCGTGCGTGTCAAACGGCGGGAATTCGCCGAGGCGGAGATGGACTTGCGGCAGGTGATCGCGCTGGCCGAAACGATTCGCTTCGGCCAGATCGGCGAAACGTATCGTTTTCTGGCGGAGGCCTGCCTGGGACAGGACAACCGGGCGGAGGCGCTGGAAGCGGCAAAGCAGGCGTTAGCTATTGGGCGGCAGATGGAGGCGCAGGAATATATCGCGGCGGCCTGGCGCGTGCTGGGGCAGATCGCGGCGGCGGAAGCGATCACGCTGGATGAAAACGGGGAAGACAAGCGCTATGATGCGCGGGCGTGCTTCGGCGAAAGCCAGCGTATCTGTAGCGAAACGGGGATGGAAGGCGAACTGGCGCAAACGCTGCGGGCGTGGGCGCGTTACGAGATTGTGTATGGCGACGAAACGCGCGGCCTGGAACTCTGGCAGGCGGCGCGCGCGGTGTTCGAGAAATTGGGGGCGGATCTGGAAGCTGAACGCATGGCGACGCTTACGCTGTAGGGATGGGCGCCGCCGGGCACGGTTGTGGCACGGTGGGCCGCAAATCGGCGGCAGGCTGCGGCATTTTTCGCCCACCCGCGATCATTATTCTGCGCGCTGGCCTGTGCTGTGATCGCGCACCCCGATCGTGCGCTCTACATCCAGCACGAAGGCCACGCCGGTGTTGGGTTCCATCAGGCTGCCGAGCACGGCCTCTGTGGCCGCCAACAGCTTGTTGACCAGCGTATCATCGTCCACCACGCACAGCACGATCAGGCTGGTCTCTTCGTCCTGGCGCAAAATCTCCAAAAGCGACACCATGCCCGGCAGGACTTCGGCGTTTCTGGCTGCCTGCTGCAAACGCCGCAGCCCATAACTTTCGACAAAGGTCACGCCCGGCGCGCCGGCCTGCTGCCAGGCCTCGCCGATACGATGTCCTTCTTCCACGCGCGACGTAATCAGAATCACCAGTTTCGACATCCATCCCCCCTTAGCCTGCTACACCAGGACGCGGCTGCGCGCGGTAGACATAGCGCACCAGCGGCGGCGTCAGCACAGTCGTCAGCAGAATCACCACAAACAGCGCGGCGAACACCGGCTGATCGGGCGGGAAAACGCCGCGCTCCAGCCCGAAGGCGGCGATAATCAACCCCACTTCGCCGCGCGAGATCATACACACGCTCAGCCGAAAAGCCGGCGCCGGCGCGAAGCCGCCCCAGCGCGCGCCCAGAGTCACGCCGATTAGCTTGCTGGCGACGGCGGCCAGCAGCAGCAGCCCCGCCAGCGGGATTCCTGCCAGCGGGAATTGGCGCAGGTTGACGGCCAGCCCGACGCTGACGAAAAAGATCGGCACGAGAAAAGCATAGGCGATATTGGCGATGGCGTCTTCGAACTGGCGCTTGACCTTTTCGCGCGTTTGCGCCAGCCCGACCCCGGCGATAAACGCGCCGGTAATGGCCGCCACGCCGCCGAAGCGCTCGGCCGCCCAGCCGAAAAGCAGCGCCAGAATCAGCGCGAAGGCCGCCACGCCATACGAATGCGCCAGATGGGGCTGGCCGTGTATCCAGTGCAGCAGACGCGGGAGCACGAACCACGCCAGCGCCAGCGCCGCGCCGATAAACAGCAGCATCCGCGCCAGAATCCAGAGCAGCGCCCCAAGCTCGACTGTCCCACCGGCGCTGGTAAACGCCGCCGCGAACGACAGCAGCAGAATCGCCACCACGTCATCCACCACCGCGGTCGCCAGCAGGGCGCTGCCTTCCCGCGTCTGTAACATGCCGATTTCCAGCAAGACCTGTGCCGAAATGCTGACCGAAGTCGCCGCCAGCGCGACCCCCGCGAACAACCCCGCCTGCCATGTCTGCCCAAAGACCAGCACCGCCGGCAGCGTGAACAGCACCGGCAGCGCCGCGCCGATCACCCCCGCGATCAGCGCCACCCGTCCGACCAGCAGCAGCTCCTTGAGGCGGACTTCCAGCCCGATTTTGAACATGAGCAGCAGCACGCCCAGTTCGGCCAGTTCATGGATCGTCTCTTCCAGATGCGCCTGATTCAACCCCAGCCCGGAGGAATGCAAAATATCGAGCAGTGTCGGCCCCAACGCCACGCCGACCAGCAGTTCGCCGAGCACACGCGGTTGGTCAAAGCGCCGCGCCAGCGCCCCCGCTGTGCGCGCCGCCAGTATCATCAGCCCCAGCGCCAAAAACAGCGCGATCACCGGGTTGGCGTTCATCATGTGTATTCACGCTCTGCCGTGTTCAACCAGGCCGTGAAGCGTTTCCCCCCTCCGTGAATTTTCGCCAGTCAAAATGCCTGCCAGCCAGTAGGGACAGGGCTTGCCCTGTCCGGTTTGCGGACAACGCAGGCGTTGTCGCCACGTAGAAGCGATGTATTATCGTTCGCCGCGCGCTTATTCCCGCGCGCTCACGCGCTGCATATCGTGCCAGTGCAGCGTCATGTGAAAATAGGTGAACATCAACATCTCGCGCAGCGTCACCGGCCCCATAGCCGGATGCGGCAGTTGGTAGGCGTCCAGATCGGCCTCTTCCCAGCCGGCCAGCGCTTGCAGAAGCCGCTGCTGTGCCTCCGCCCAGGTCTGCGCCAGGTACGCTTTCTGGTCTGTCGTGCCTTCAGGAAAGCGATAGGTCGTCGGTTCGAGGGGATTGGTGCTGCCGGGCGGCAAAAGCTGCGCGATACGGGCCTGGTAGAAGGCCACGATGTCGGCGTAACTACGCGATTCATGGTCGGGCTGGCCGAAAAGCTTGTGCATCTGTGCCGGCGGCAGCGCCAGCGCCTTCGCCAGCGGCTTCACGCTCAAAATCAGATGTTGCAGGTAGCCGGAGGCCGACCATTCGTCAGACGATGCGCGCTCAAAATCCTGCCGCGTCAGCGCGGCAATGGTGGCGCTGATGCTGTTCCCCGTCTCGTCTAAGTGGGCGGCAAGCTCGGCTTTAGTGCGTGGCGCAGTCATCATGTGTTCTCCTGAAAACAGCTTTTAGCGATTAGCTGTTAGCTGTTAGTATATACAAAACGTTCGAGCAGACACAAAGGCCGCAAAGAAAAGTCTTATCGGCATCCCTTGGGGTGAGCGCTAGCTCATAGATACTCCTGAAAACTACTATGCGTGCGGGATATGCGCAACTTCACGGCGGCGGCAGGCAGGCGATAGGCCGGCTGCGCGCCGTGAGCGTCGTCAGCGGCATGGCGAAATACGGCGAGGGATCGAGCGTGTTGGCCAGGCGCGCTTCGTTGGTGAACGCGCCGTTTTCGTCGCTGCGCACAATGCTGAAATGCACATGCATTCCAATCGGCGCGCCTGCTCCGGCGTATTCGCCCTGATACCCCAGCAGCGTTCCCTGATCCACCCAGACATTGGCCGTGCCCGGCGGAAAGGCCGCCGCGACAAAGGAGTGACTGCCATCGCGCGCTGCCATATGCGTATAGTACGTCCAGATCGTGCGCCCTGCTTGCAGCGGATCATCGTGGCGGATAATCACGCTGGAAAGCCAATCGTTGAGCCGCGTGAGATAGCCGCCATAGGCCGCATACACCGGCACCGTGCCCGGCGCGCCATCGCCAAAAATATCGATGCCCGTATGGGGATTGAACACCGTATAGGGCGCGGCGGGATCATCCCACAGCAGACCGATCAGGCCATCGGACGGCAGCATAAACGGCGCGGGCTGTGCCAACGGCGTCAGGCAGCGCTGGGCGCGCGCATTGTGCAGGCTGGCGCGCGCGCCGCTGTCGAGAAACCAGCGCGCGATATAGGCATTGCTGTCGCTGCGCGCAGCGGCGTAAGACAACACAAGCGTGCGCCCCGCCCACACGCCACCCAGCAGCAGCGCCAGCGCGACTCCCAGCAGCAGCGGCTTCGGCCAACGGCGAAAAAACGTCATGGACAGTATCCCAATGTTTCGTAGGGACAGGGCGTGCCCTGTCCGGTTTTCGGACAACGCAGGTGTTGTCCCTACTCACTCACAGCGGCGCACGCACATTCACCGTGCGTCCGCTTTTGGGCGTGACAACCCCCTTATCGTCGCCTTGCAGCATCCAATCGCCGCGCTCCACCAGCCCCCACCAGAAATCCCCGCGCACACGCAGCCCGCCAGCGTTGTTTTTCGTCGCCTGGCGGTCAAGCTCGCTGCGCCGCCGTTCCGCCAGCCAGGTGATAAACGTGCGCTCATCCACGCCGTTTTGCCCCACCTGCCAGCTCGCCGGCAGCCCGCGGTTATCCAGCACCCACTTGATATAGCGCGTGTCCAGATTGCCCTGCCCATGATGAATCAGCATGTCGAAGATCAAGGCCTGCGCCAGCGGCGTCTGGAGACCATACTTGGCGAAGCGTTTTTGCGCCTCTGCCCAGTAAACTTCTGTCGCCAGCCAATTTTGCGCATCGCGCATCGGCTGTTCCGCGCCCGCCGCGCGCAGCAGCGTTTTCAACGTCTCGTCGGTGCGCAGCGTCGCATCGCGGCTCTTGATGCGCGCCAGATAGGTCGTGCGCAGTTGGGTGGCCGTCTCGCTGCTGGCGCTTTCCAGATAGCGTTCCAGCAGGCGCGCCAGCGTGCCCGCCGCCAGCGTAAACTGGAAGCGCCCAAAACTGACGACGCCGGCGTCGCTGGCATGATTCTGATACATCGTATAGCCGGCGTTTTCGCCGCCGCCCTCGAAAGTCGAGGTGATATTGAACGCCGCCTTGCGCACCCGCTCGGCCTCGCCCGCCGGCGCCGGCAGCGTGCCCCCGCCCGAATCCGAATCCAGCGGCGCTTGTCCGCGTGTCAGCTTAAAGCCCTGCGTCGGCGTGGGCACGACCCCGTAGCCGAAGGCTGTCAGATCGCCGACGATGTCCACCAGATCATCGCGCACCCAGCCGGTGCGGCTGTCCGGCAGGCGCACCTGAAACCACTGGTAGACCTTGTTATTGCTGTTTTCGCCGCGCGCGTCGGCCTGCGCCGCCAGAATCGGCAGAGCGCTTGTGCCGGCGTTCAGTGTCGCGATCACATTGCTGGGCGCAGACACACGCTGCGGGCCGCTGCGCACATTGATCGTCGCGTTATCCCTGCGCACCGTTGCCGTGGCGGGGGGGCGGTTGCTGCTCATCGACTCCTCCTTAACCCTTCAAACCGGTGCTGGCGATACCTTCGATAAAATAGCGCTGCGCCAGCACGAACACAATCATCGGCGGGATCACGGCCACCGCCGCGCCGGTCAGCACCAGATTCGGCTGGCTGGCGGCCACATTGCGCAGGTGGTTCAGCGCCAGCGTCACCACCTGATCGTTCAGATTGCCGGCGTTGATGATAATCAGCGGCCACAGGAAACTGTTCCAGGCATACAGGAAGGTGATAATCGTCTGCGTCGCGATCGCTGGCCCGCTCAGTGGGATAAAAATACGCCACAGAATGCCGAAGCGCGACGCGCCGTCCAGCAGCGCCGCCTCCTCTAAGTCTTTGGGAATCGTCACAAAAAACTGGCGCATCAAAAACGTGCCGTAGGCCGTAAACAGCCACGGGATGATCAGCGACACCAGACTATCCTGCCAGCCCAGAATCACCATCACCTGATACAGCGGGATAATCAACACGACGAACGGAATCATGATCGTGCCCAGATACACCAGGAACAGCGTATCGCGCCCGCGAAAGCGAATGCGCGAAAAAGCGTAGCCGCCCAGCAGCGATGTGCTCACCTGCCCCGCCGTCACCAGCACCGTCACCAGCGCCGTATTGACCAGCGCGCGCCCCAGATTGTTCAGCGCGATCACTGTGTTATAGTTTTCCCACTGCGGATCGACAAATTCCACCTGCGGCGTATTGCGCGGCGCGGCATACGTCGTGATCGTCGGATCGTTGATATCCACGAACAGCCGCAGCCCGCGCCGGTAGGCCAGCACCAGCGTTTGTGTCTGGCCGTTGATCGTCACCTGAAACTGGTCGAAATTCTCACCGTCAATCGTCACCGCATCCGGCAGCTCTGTCGTCTCATCCAGCGGCACCTGTATCAGCCCCGCGCTGGCTTCCGGGTTCTGCGCGTTGATCTGCTCCGCCGTCGTGAACCAGCCGAACGTCACCGCCGGTACGCTATCGTCCACCACCATTTCGCGCGTCACCCCGTCGATCTGCACCGCATACACCGGGACCTGTTCGCCATTGCGCTCGATCGTCTCCGGGCTGTAGGGCAGCAGGCGCGGCGGCGAGTGGAACACATCATCGGCGGTCTTCAGCGACGTAAAGAACATGTACAAAAACGGGAAGATCATCAGAAACGCCACCAACGTCAGCACGAGATACAGCATGATGCGCTGCACCCACAGCCAGATCATCTGCTGCCGGCGTTCGTCACGGATTTTCGTTTGGGGAGTCATTGTTGTCGCGGCCATACATCACCTGTTAATCCGCATACGCACTGGCACGATTAGAAAGACGGAACTGAACCAGTGTCACCACGAAGATCAGCGCGAACAGCACCCAGGCCGTTGCCGAAGCGTAGCCCATCTGGAAGCGCTCGAAGCCCATCTGCTGCAAGTAGTAAACGCTGGTCAGCTTGGCGTTAGTCGGGTTTTCCTGCACCAGCGCGTAAAACTCATTGAACGCCTGCAAACCCGCAATCAGCGTCGTCACGAGGATGAAAAACGATGTCGGCGCCAGCATCGGCAGGGTAATGCTGATAAAGCGCTGCCAGCCCCCCGCGCCATCCACCGTCGCCGCCTCATAGAGCTCGCGTGAAATGCCCTGCAAGCCCGCCAGGAAGATCACGGTGTTAAAGCCCACCGCCTGCCACGCCGCCATAATCACCACCGCCAGCAGCAGCACATTCGTATCTGTCAGCCACAAAATCTGCGGGTCGGCGAGGCCGAAGAAGCGGGTGATGCTGCTGATGGCATAGTTGATATAGCCGATCACCGGGTCATACAGCCATTTCCAGATCAGCGCCACCCCGACCACCGCCGCCACCGACGGGATGAAAAACAGCGCGCGGTAAAATTTCATGCCCGGTATTTTGGAATTCAGCAGCAGCGCCAGCGCCAGCGCCGGGATAATGCTCATCGGCAAGAGCAGCAGACAGTAACGGATCGTATTGCCCAGACTGATCCAGAACAGCGGGTCGCGCGCGCCGATCACATAGCGCTGCGCGCCAATGGTGAACTCGCTCAACTGCGTTTGCAGCGCCGGCAGCACGCTGGCGGCTGTTTGTCCCGCCGGCACCTGCTGCACGCTCAGTTGGAACATATCGGCGTAGTTTTCCAGCCCGATGAACTCCGCCGGGCTGATGGCGTTGTAGTTGGTGAAGCTCAAATAGAACGAGAGCAGCAGCGGCCCGGCGAAGAACAGCAAAAAGCTGATCAGGTTGGGCAGCAGAAACAGCCAGCCCTGCCACGTTTCGCGCTGCGACGTTTTCTCGTTGAAGGCCGCGCTTTGCCGGGTCATATGGATCGCCACCGCGCCGAAGACCGCCACCACGCCGGTCGTAATCAGCGCCGGCGGCGTCAGCCAGCCCTGAATAAACATGACGCTGTGCGAAACCAGGCCGCCGACGACATTATCGGCTTCTGGGCGCGCCAGCGACGCCAGCAGCACCAGCATGAGGCTGATGCCCATAATGCCCAGACCGACGCGCTCCAGAAGCGCGCGTGTCGGCGAGCTTTCGTGCAGGCGCCAGCCGATCCACACCAGCAGATAGCCGAGGGGCAGGCCAAGCAGCAGCGTGACATTGCGGAACAGACCTTCGGCCAGATAGTCGATGCCGCTGTCCACGCCCAGCAGATGCGCCAGATACAGCCCGGCCAGCACCATCCCGATATAGTTGATGCCCATAGCGCACAAACGCCCATTGCCGCGCATCTCGATTTCGTTTTTGCCCAGCCGCAGCGTCAGATCGGCCTCTGTCGCCCCCATGAACCAGACGCGCGCCAGAATAAAGGCCGTCACCAGCGCCAACAGCCCATACGCGCCTACCACCAGCCCCAGAAACTGCTGGACGATGCTTCCCAGTGTATAAAAATCGGGCAGTTGCCAGATATTGACCGCCGCATACAACGAGGCGCCTGCCAGGAACACATGCCATAACACGACAGGAATGGCGAAGGGTGTCACAGGAGTCGTCTGGTTTGTTGTTGGGCGTGCCTGTGAAATTGCAGCCATATTATTGTCCTCTCAAAAAATAGCACTTTAATTCACCCTTAAATATCTCTCATTCTGCCGACAGATGCAAAATTAACGCTCTGCCCGCGTAGTCTGTTAAAATCACTGCGGGGCTGTGCCCGCGTCTTGTTATAAAGACCTTATTCTTTAAGGACATGTTCTCCATGAACGAAGACAGCATCTTAAGAGGTTTCCACGTTTCGGGGCTTGCGCGCGACAAATATCAATTCGATCTGAACCTGTTTATGCCGATCGGCAAGGCCGCCATCCCCGATTTTCTGGCCGCGCGCACCTTCGCCGCGCAGATGAACCGCCGCCGCGATGTCGCCCAGTTCCCGGAACAGGCCGTGCGCGCCAGCCATATCAATGCCATGGCGCTGATTCATGGCATCACGCAGTATGTTTTTCGCAGCTATGTGCGCCAGGTCGCGCCCAATCTGCTGAACGAAGCGCTGGCCGCGCTGCAAAACACGCTCGGCACAGAAACGCTGGATGCCACGCTCGATAAGTTCGTGGATCAGTTCCCGCCGCTGGCCGTCTACAAGCGCGAACAGGCGCGCCCGGACTTCCTCAACGGCAGCAGCGATGGCATCAGCCATCGCCAGCTTGTGCTGGAAGAAATTTTGATGCTCTACGTCTCCAACGCCAACCCGGCTTTCGCGCCGTACCTGGAATTGTTCAGCGATGCGCCGCTCAAGCAGACTACCGGCTATCCGCGCCTGATGGAGCAGCTTTACAAATACTTCGAGGGCCAGCGCGAAAGCGGCGGCGCGGTGACCGGCGGCGAAAACATCATCGACTTTTTGCTCGCGCCCGTGCGCGCTGCGCCCCATTCGCTCGACGGCCAGCTTGCGTTTCTGATGACACGCTGGAGCACCTTCATCGGCGCCTTCATCTACCGCCTGCTGCGCGGCATGGACTTCATCAAAGAGGAAGAATTTAAGCCGGCCTTCGGCATCGGCGGCCCCGGCAATGTGCCGGTCATCAGCTTTGACCGCGCGCTGGAAGCCGAACCCGAACGCTACACGCCCGACCGCGACTGGATGCCGCGCTGCGTGCTGATCGCCAAAAACAGCTTTGTCTGGCTCGACCAGTTGACCAAAAAATATCAGCGCCCGATCACGCGCCTGGACCAGATTCCGGACGAAGAACTGGATATGCTGGCGCGCGCCGGCATCACCGGCCTGTGGCTGATCGGCCTGTGGGAGCGCAGCAAAGCCTCGCGCGATATCAAAGTTATGATGGGCAACCCGGATGCGGTGGCTTCGGCCTATTCGCTGTTTGAGTACCGTATCGCCGTTGATCTGGGCGGCGACGACGCCTGCGATGTGCTGCGCCAGAAAGCCTGGGCGCGCGGCATTCGCCTCGCCAGCGATATGGTGCCCAACCATGTCGGCATCGACGGCAAATGGGTGTACGAGCATCCCGACTGGTTCGTTTCGCTGCCGCAAAGCCCCTTCCCCAGCTACAGCTTCAGCGGCCCGGATTTGTCCGCCGACGAGCGTGTTGGCATTTATCTGGAAGACCATTATTACAGCCGCAGCGACGCCGCTGTGGTCTTCAAGCGTGTCGATAAGCGGTCGGGCGATGTGCGCTACATTTATCACGGCAACGACGGCACGTCTATGCCCTGGAACGACACAGCGCAGTTGAACTACCTCAACCCGGCAGTGCGCGAGGCTATGATTCAGACCATTATCGACATCGCGCGCCGTTTCCCCATCATCCGCTTCGACGCCGCCATGACGCTGGTCAAGCGCCACTATCACCGCCTGTGGTTCCCGGAACCCGGCGGCGGCGGCGACATCCCCTCGCGCTCGGAACACGGCATGACGCGCGCGGCCTTCGACCAACTGATGCCGGAGGAATTCTGGCGCGAAGTGGTTGACCGCGCGGCGGTGGAAGCGCCGGATACACTGCTGCTGGCGGAGGCTTTCTGGCTGATGGAAGGCTATTTCGTGCGTTCGTTGGGTATGCACCGCGTCTATAACAGCGCCTTCATGAACATGCTGCGCGACGAAAAGAACGCCGAATACCGCTCGGTCATGAAAAATACGCTGGAATTCGATCCCGAAGTGCTCAAGCGCTACGTCAATTTCATGAACAACCCCGACGAACGCACGGCGGTAGAGCAGTTCGGCAAAGGCGACAAATATTTCGCCATCTGCACGCTGATGATGACGCTGCCGGGACTGCCGATGGTCGGGCATGGGCAGATCGAAGGGTTCAGCGAAAAATATGGCATGGAATACCGCCGCGCCTACTATGATGAATCGCCCGATCAATGGCTGATTCAGCGCCACGAACACGACATTTTCCCGCTGGCGCGCAAGCGCTATCTGTTCGCCGGCGTGGATGATTTCCTGCTCTATGACTTTTTCACGGTCGAAGGCACGGTCAACGAAGATGTCTACGCCTACTCCAATCGCTACGGCGACGAACGCGCGCTGGTGGTGGTGCATAACAAGTTCAACAATTCGCGCGGCTGGATACGCACATCGGCGGCCTTTTCGGTCAAAACCGGGCAGGGCGATGAGCGGGCGCTGGTGCAGCGTTCGCTGGGGGAAGGGCTGGGGCTGCAAAGCGCGGCCGACCAGTTCTGCATTTTCCGCGACCTGAAAGCCGGGCTGGAATATATCCGCAGCAGCCGCGAACTGCTGGAACAGGGCTTATATATCGAACTGGGGGCCTACCAGTATCAGGTGTTCCTGGATTTCCGCGTGGTGCGCGACGACGCGGCGCATCAGTACGCGCAGTTGGCGGCTTATCTGGGCGGGCGCGGCGTGCCTAACATGGAAGAAGCGCTGCAAGAATTGTTCGTGCAGCCGATTCACACGCCCTTTAAGACGCTGCTGAACGCGCCCATGCTGGAAAAACTGCTGAACGCGCGCGTGCTGGAGACGGAAGAAACACCGGATGAAGAGCTGCTGCAAAGCATCGAGACGGGCATGACGAGCGTGCTGACCACTATCGCGGAATTTGCCGGGCTGCGCGCCCAGGACGGCGTGGCCGAGATCGCCACACAGATTCGCGGCGATTTTGCGCTGGCGCTGGCGCTGCTTTCGCCGGAAAACACGACGCTGGCGCAGCGTCGCAGCGCGCTGGCGGAGGATCATTTCCTGTGGCAAACGCTGTTTAGCTGGTTGTTTGTGCGTTCGCTGGGGCGGCTGGCCGGCGCCGAAGACAGCGCGGCGCGCAGCCGCAGTTGGCTGGATGAATGGCTGCTGGGGCGGGTGATCGGCGCGGCGCTGCAAGCCAGCGGCATGGAAGAATTTAACGCCGGGCAGGCGGTGGCGCTGGTGAAAGCGGCCACCATGCACCAGAGCCTGTTCGCCGGCAGCGCCGATGAAACCGCCGATTCGCTGCTGACAGCGCTGCTGCAAGACAGCGATGTGCAGCGTTTTATGCGCGTCAACCGCTGGCAGGATATGCTGTGGTTCGATAAGGATGCCTTCGAGTCCCTGCTGCGCTGGCTGCTGCTGGTGAACGCGCTGGATAATAGCACAACCGCCGCCGTCCGCCGCCAAACGGTGGCGGCGCTGCAAGCCGCCGCCGATGCGTCCGATTATCAGGTGGAGAAGCTGCGCGCCGCGGCCAAACCCGAAGCGGCAAAACCCAAGCCGGCCAAAAGCGCGAAGGCCGACAAAAAGGCGGGCAAATCGTAGTAGGGACAAGGCCCGCCTTGTCGGTCATAAAAAACGGGGCCACACGTTAATGTCCCCGTTTGCATTTGTCCACAGCGGATGACAGCGGTTCAGGCCAGCACGCGCGTTTGCCATTGTTTCTGCGCGTAAGCGCCCATTTCGGCCAACGCCTGCCGCGCTTCGGGCAGCAGCGGGGCGAAAAAGTGGAACACATGCCACATGCCCGGCCAGATTTTCAGCGTGACATCGACGCCGGCATCGGTGGCTTTTTCCGCCAGCCGTGTCGAATCGCTCAGCAAAATTTCGTCGTCGCCGACATGAATCAGCAGCGGCGGCAGGCCGCGCAGATCGGCATACAGCGGCGAGAGCAGTGGGTGGCGCGGGTCGTGGCTGCCAATATAGTAGCGCAGCAGCGCTTTGTCCTCTGGTTTGACATACGGGTCGGCGGCGGCGCGTGTGCGCAGCGATTCGCCCGTGCCTTCCAGATCGACAAACGGCGAGATCAGGACGGCGGCGCGGGGCAGGGGAGCGCCGGCATCGCGCAGCGCGCTGAGCGCGGCGACAGCCAACCCGCCGCCCGCCGAATCCCCCGCGAAGATGATGCGCTGCGATGTTGTTCCGGATCGTAATAACCAGCGGTAGGCCGCCAGCGCGTCTTCCAGCGCCGCCGGGAAAGGATGTTCCGGCGCGAGGCGGTATTCGGGGATGAGAACCTTGATACCGGTCGTCTGCGCCAGCGTGGCGCCTACCATCAGGTACGAATCGATACTCCCGGTGGCATATCCCCCAC
>JACAER010000027.1 GCA_013388745.1 Chloroflexota bacterium | reverse complement strand
GGCGCAGATCGCCTTCTTCAGGGTTCATCGTGCCCACGAGAATAAAACGCGCCGGGTGGCTGAAGCTGATGCCCTCGCGTTCGACAACGTTGATGCCCATCGCCGCCGAATCCAGCAGCAGATCGACCACATGATCGTCTAACAGGTTCACTTCGTCGATATACAAAATGCCGCGATTGGCCGAAGCCAGCACACCAGGATCGAAGTGCCGCTCCCCCTTCTGAATCGCTTTTTCGATATCCAGCGTCCCCACCACGCGGTCTTCGGTCGCGCTCACCGGCAGATCGACAAAACGCACTTTGCGCCGGCTGATGGGCGGTTGTTCCCCGCTTTCATAGCGTTCACGTACATCGTCCGACCAGGTATCCGGGTGTTTCGGGTCGTCGCCAAAAGGCGAATCAGCGATCACTTCGATTTCCGGCAGCAGCGCCGCCAGCGCCCGCGCTGCCGTCGATTTGCCTGTGCCGCGTTCGCCGCGAATCAGCACCCCGCCGATACGCATGTCGATGGCGTTCAAAATCAGGGCGCGCTTCATGCGTTCCTGACCGACAATAGCGGTAAAAGGATACACTGCGGGACGTTTGCTCATAGACGAATAATCCGTTAACGGTTGAATTGTGAAGTTTTGTGCATTATAACGCATAGCCTATACGCTGTATAAGGCCAGGAATTGGCCAGGAGTCTCATTTTGGCCGCATCGACTTTCCCCCACAGAATCGCCGCGCTGTTCACGCTCTGCCTGCTGTTGGGCGGCGCGCTGGGGGCGCGCGCGCAAAGCCCCACCCCCGCGCCGCTCAGCCAAACCTATACTTCGACCCTGGGCGAAGGGCTGACCTTCCAGTATCCCGCCGGCTGGTATGTGCTGGAAGCCGCCGAAGCCTTCATCATCAGCGACAGCCAGGCCACCTACACGCAGCTTCGCGCCAACCCGCAGACGCCCATGCAGCCCGGAATGCTGCTGGTGACGGTGCTGCGCCCGCAAACGCTGCGTCTCGGTTTTTCGCTGCCAGAAGACGCCCTTCTAGACGATCTGCTGGCGCTGATTCGCGCGCAGCTTCCCGGCATCACCCCGCAAAGCCTGACGCTTGGCGCGTATCCGGCCTATCGTTGGGCCTTCCCGCGCCAGCGCGCCGATTTTGAGGCCGCGGCCTATGCCTTCGATAACGGCCGCGGCCTGTATTACGCCACTGTCTCGGCGGCCAGCGGCACACTGCTCAGCTTCCAACCGGTGCTGGAGGCCGTTTTCGCCAGCTTCACCCCCGACGCCAGCGCTGGCCAACTGCCAGAAATCGAAGTCGATCTGACCTTGGTCAGCGAACCCTATGAAGCGCTGCTGGCGCCCATCACCTTTTTGTACCCCGAAGGCTGGACGATCAGCGAATCGGCCTTCGGCGCCATTCAATTGGCGAACGTGGCGACGGCAGGCAACGTCTTTCTGCCGCCTGTCTCCGGCGTGCTGCGCGCGCAAATCACGCTGACGGCGGCGGACGAACTGCCGCTGCTGGACGCCGAAGCCGACGCGCGCCAGGTGCTCCAATTCACGGCGGCGGCAGACGCCGCTGTGCTCACGCCAGAAAATCCTTACGGCCAGATCACCGAGTTTCGCGCGGGCGGGCTGCGGGTGGCGCGTGTGGCCGCGTTGGGCCCAGAGAGCGAAACGCTGCTGCTGGTCGTGCAGCTTGAGGGCTGGTTTGCTACCCTGCGCGCGGCGGCTTTTCCCGGCGAACTGGCGTATTACGAACCGGCGCTGCTGGCGTTGGCCGCCTCCTTCATCGTCGTCGCCGAACCGCTCGCCACGCCCCAAGCCAGCGCGACACCCTAGAAGCCCCGCGCCGGCAGCCCGCATTTTCGCGGCAGGGTAGTGAAGAAGAGGCCGCGTCAGGTATACTGACACGCATCTTCGGACAACATTCTGGGAGCACCCTGTTATGGAAGCGATTCGGGTTGCGTTGGTACAGCTTGCCTGGTCGGGCAGCCGCGACAGCATGATGGCACAGTATCGGACACTCATCGCGCAGGCGGCGGCGCAGGGCGCGGCGCTGGTGTGCCTGCCGGAGTTTTCGCTGCTGCCGTATTTCCCCGGCACGCGCGACGCGCGCGGATTTGATTGGGCAGAGCCGCTGCCGGGCGGCCTTTCTGAACAGTTCTTCGGCGAGATGGCGCGCACGCACGGCGTTACGCTGGTCGGCAGCCTCTTCGAAAAAACGCTCGACGGCCAGTATTTCGACACCGCCACCGTCCATAATCCGCAGGGCGCGCTGGCCGGCATCACGCGCAAAGTCCACATTCCCTACGGCGAGGGTTACAACGAAACCGACTTTTTTAAGGGCTATGACGAGTATCCGGTGCACACGTTGCAGGCCGTGAAGATCGCCGCGCCGACCTGTTATGACCAGTGGTTCCCCGAACTGGCGCGCATTTATGCGCTGAACGGGGCGGAATTCATTTTTTACCCGACGGCTATCGGCTCTGAACCCAGCGACCCCCACATCGACACGCAGCCGATGTGGGAAACGGTGATGCGCGGGCACGCCATCGCCAACGGCCTGTTTATCGGCGCCGCCAACCGCGTGGGCGTGGAAAACGGTGTCACCTTTTACGGCAGCAGCTTTGTCTGTGACCCGACAGGCAGGATTCTGGCGCAGGCCGGGCGCGTCAGCACCGAAGTAATCTGCGCTGACCTGAATCCGCGCGTCATGCAGCACTGGCGCGATCTGTTCCCGCTGCTCAAACAACGGATGCCACACACCTACGGGCGCATTTTGCAGGGGGAATAAGCCGGCCAGACCAACTAGCGCCAGTTGCCATTGACGCGCCGCCGCCGCTGCCTTTACTCTGTGGGAATGTTTTGCGCGCCGGAAACGCACAGCCAACAGCGACTAAGGCCGGTAGACTGAAAGCAGTGAAAAGTTTTGCAGTTGGGTGCGCCGGCATGGGCTTAAAGGCTTGTTCGGCATCAGAAAAGGTTTGCGCGCGGTCAGGGCGGACAGATCGTGCCGCCAGTTATGGAACAGGTTTCAACTGCCTGCTAAGCCGTGTTCAAACGAAGGGAAAAACTATGCAGCGCGCCTGGGTTTTCTTCTGGCTGTTGGCCCTCATCTGGGGATCGTCATTTTTGCTGATGCGCATCGGCGTGGCCCAAATCCCGCCGGCGCAGTTGACGTTTACGCGCACGGTGATCGCCGCTGTCGCCATGAATATCACGCTGCTGCTGCTGCGCAAGCGCTATCCCACCGACCGCAGTACGCTGATCTGGCTGGTGGTTATTGGGCTGGGCAACACGGCCATTCCGTTCACGCTGCTGGCCTGGGGCGAACAAACGGTGGAAAGTGGCATGACCAGTGTGCTGCAAGCGATTACGCCAGTGTTCGCGCTGGTGATCGCGCATTTTACCTTCGCCGACGAGCGCATCACGCCGCTGAAAATCATGGGCATCGCGCTCAGCTTCGGCGGCATCGTCGTGCTGACCAGCCGCGATTGGGCGGCGGGACAGGGCTTCGGCGGCGATCTTTCCGGCGAAATCGCGATTCTGGTGGCCTCGTTCTGTTACGGGCTGTTCACCAATGTCAGCCGCAAGACGCTGCGCGACAAAAAGGTCGAACCAGTAGTGGTGGCCGCGGTGTCGATGACGGCGGCGGCGGTGAGCGCGGCGGTCATGATGTACACGCTGCCCCTGCTCGGCGAACGCGCGCCGGTCAGCTACGCCAGCCTCACCCCGGAAGTGCTGCGTGCGGGCGTGGTGCTCGGCGTGCTGAATACCTTCGTGGCCTACCTGATGTTTTACTATGTGATCGAAGGGCTGGGCGCGGCGCGTGCGGCGATGGTGACGTATGTTGTGCCGGTGGTGGCGGTGACTTTGGGGGCTTTGTTCCTGAATGAGATGATCGACGCCACGCTGCTGCTGGGCTCGGCGCTGATTCTGGCGGGCATCGCGCTGGTGAATCTGCGCTTGCTCCAGCGGCGCGCAAAGCTGGAGACGCCGCTGGCACAGCAGCCGGAAAAATTGTGATGGTGGGCGGGAAACCCTAAGCAGGCTGTTCGCCAGAACCTCACCCCCGGCCCTTTACAAGGGCAGGTTTTTTATGCTTCTGCCTGGTCTTAACGCATCCTCATGACTTTCAGATTGCGCTGAACCCTTGCGGCCTTTTCCAGCCCCTTTGGTGGGCTTACCGCCTCCGCCCTCAGCCTGTCGGCTTTAGCCACAGGCGGCACAGCCGCGCCCGTCCCTGAATGACCTCCCCGTCCGTGTAACCCCCCCGGCCCCCTCTCCATGTGGGAAAGACCTGTGCAGCCGCAGCGCGCCCTGATTTGTGCGCACGCAGCACATCATGCACAATAGAAGAACACAGCACAACATGGGGGGCAGCTATGATCGGGCGCACGCTGGGCAGCTATCGCATCGTAGAAAAAATCGGTATGGGCGGCATGGCGACGGTCTACAAGGCCTTCGACCCCAATACCGAACGGCATGTCGCCATCAAAATCCTGCCGGAACAATACGCGCACGACGCCGAATTTTATGAGCGTTTCCGCCGCGAAGCCAAAGCGATTGCCAAACTGGAACATCTGCATATTCTCCCGGTTCACGCTTATGGCGAAGAAGACAATATCGCCTATCTGGTGATGCGCTATATGCCTACAGGCACGCTGTCGGAACGTATCCGGCAGGGGGCCATGCCTTACAGTGAAATCAGCCGGCTGCTGCGCCAGATCGCCGGCGCGCTGGATCACGCGCACGAACAAAATATCCTGCACCGCGATGTTAAGCCGAGCAACGTCCTTCTGGACGAAAAAGGCAACGCCTATCTGACCGATTTCGGGCTGGCGCGTATGATGGAAACCGGCAGCGACCTGACGGGCAGCAATATGCTGGGCACGCCGCAGTATATGAGTCCCGAACAATGTCAGGGGCGCAGGGATTTAACGCCCGCGACGGATATTTATTCGTTGGGCGTGGTGCTGTACGAGATGGTGACCGGGCGCACGCCCTTCCAGGCCGAAACGCCGCTGGCCGTGATTCATATGCAGTTGAGCGAGCCGCTGCCGGCGCCGCGTTCGCTGCGCAGCGATGTGCCAGAAAGCGTCGAAAATGTGATTTACAAGGCGCTGGCCAAGCAGCCGGAATCGCGCTACACCACGTGCCTGGCGCTGGCCGAGGCCTTCGATAAGGCGATCGCTGCCAGCAGCCCCGCGCCGCGCGTGGCCGCCGCGCCGGCTGTCCACGCCAGCGATTCCTATACGTTTGTCGGGCCGCGTCCGGTGCGGCTGCCCGACGAACAAACGACAGTTTTGCCGAAAACGGTTGTCCAGCGCCCCAACCGCCTGCCGCTGGCGCTGGGCGCGGCGCTGGGGCTGCTGCTGATCGGCGCGCTGGCCTTTTTGGCCTCCAATGCGCTGGACACGCGCCGCGCTCCCACGCCCACGACCGATGTCACCCTGCTGGCCAGCTATGCTCCCCCGACCTCTTTGTTGACGGCGGCCAGCCCGCCGCCGGCTAACACACCGGGCGGCGAAAGCGCGCAGGCGGCAAGCGGGCGGGTGATCGAGATAGGAGACGATGTGCAGGCTGTCACCTTCAGCCAGGATGGGCGCTGGCTGCTCAGCAGTCAGGCGCATACGCTGCGCGTCTATGACGTGCCGACCGGCGAGGTACTCATCACGATTCCGCTCGACGGCGATCAATCGATTTCCGATATGGAGTTCAGCCCCGATGGGCGTTTGCTGGCGGCGGGCGGCGTGTATGATGTGCGCCTGTCGCTGGCGGCTACGCTGACAGACGCGGCGGCCTCGCCGATCAATGTGCTGACCGCCGGGCTGGTGCGCGCGGTGGCCTTCAGCCCCGACAGCCAATATCTGATCGCCGGCGGCGATGATGGCACGCTCTACGTTTGGCGTGTCAACGACGGCACAGACGCCGAACCGATGGCCGCGCTGCAAGGCCATCGCAGCGGTATCAGCGCTGTGGCCTTCAGTCCCGACGGCATGACGCTGGCCTCGGCGGGCGGCTATGAGGATGGCCGCGTGCTGGTCTGGGATTTGGCGAGTCGCACCATCCGCTACACGCTGGAAACGGGCGTTAATCTGGCCGACAGTGTGGCCTTTAGCCCCGATGGCACGCGCCTGGCGGCTGCGACCTCCGGCTATGTGTTGATCTGGGACACGGCCACAGGCGAACGGCTGGCCGAGATCGAATCGGGCAGCTACGGTATGATCTACAGCCCCGATGGGCGGCTGATCGCGGTGGGCCTTGACGGCGGCGTGATCGCGCTGATCGACACCGCGACAAACACGGTGCTGACGCAGTTGACCGGGCACAGCCAGACGGCGCGCGCCTTCGCCTTCAGCCCCGACGGCATGACACTGGTATCGGGCGGGCAGGATGGCACGCTGCGTTGGTGGGACGTGAGCGGCGTGGAGGAAGCCGGCGGCGGTTAAACAGGGGGTTACAGACGCTGGCAGCGCTTTCACCCGTGACGCGCGCGAATACGTCAGTCGCATCGGCAAGCGCATTATTCTGATTAACGGCAATGAACTGGCACAGTTCATGATCGATTTCGGCGTCGGTGTGCTGGAGCGCACCACCTACATCATCAAAAGAATCGACGAAGATTATTTCACAGAAGAGTAGCCTTTCCATCAAAATAAGGGGCATGGCCCGCACCATGCCCCACAAAAACGATCAGGCTGCCGCCTCCTCCGTCAGGCGGGCGCGCGCCTCCTTAAACACGGCGCGCGCCTCGTCTTCCGTTTGCGCCCCTTGCAGTTCCGCCGCGACTTCAAAGGCCAGCTCAGCCGGCAGCGCGCGCACGGCGAAAGGCCGCCCCTGCGCCTGCCCCAGCCGCTTGAGCGCGAAGCGTTCCCACTGCGCCAGTTCATCGAGCGCCGCTTTGCGCGCGTCGGGCGGCGGCGCGTCGGCGGGCGTTTCAGCACTGGTTTCGGGCGCGTTTTCCGGCAGCGGCGGCGCGGCGGCCAGCACGGCGCTGGCCTGCGCCGGCTGTTCGCCCCAGGCCACCGGCGGCAGCGCGAAATAGCGCGCGCGCAGTTCGTTGATCGTCAGCAGCGGGTAGGCGGCTCGGATTTCGTCCAGCCGCGCCTGTGTGTCGGTCGGGCGGATGTCGTCGAAGACGGCGATAAACCTGCCGGGATAAAACGGCAGCATTTCCTGCGTGATCTTCTGCGCCAGCCGCACCAGTTTGGGCCACAGCGTGCGCTCGATAAACAGCCGTTCGCCAACTTTGGCGTTGGCTTCGGTAGCGTTTTCGCTGAACAGGCCCAGCGGCAGGCCGAAAATGTTGAGGATTTCCTCGCGGTTGGCGTGGCGGCCTTTCAGAAAATCGAGATCCGTGTGGCTCAGACCAATGTTCTGCCACTGGATGCTGCTGCCGCGCAAGAAGGCCGTGCGGCGCTGCGGCCCGCCGTAAGAGGCGCGCCATTCGCGCTTGACACGCTCAAAATCGGCGTCGCTCACCATATCCTTCACGCTGACGATGCCGGCGGGCACGCCGTTGTCCAGGCCGAAGGTGTTTTTGTTCCATTCGGCCATCGCTTTGTCGGTGAGCACGCTGAGGCGCGCCGCCTCCAGCGCCGAAAGGCCGTAGTAGTCGTTGGCCGGATGCCAGCGCTTAAAATGCACCACTTCGGACGTTTCCAACGGGATACGCTGCCCGTCGATCTCGTAGACATAGCCGCGAATGTAGCGCACGGCATCGGGCACAATGCTGACGCGGTCGGGGCGCAGCGGCCAGATTTGCGCCGGACGGCCATCGTCGCCGCTGGCTAAGTACCAGTAGGCGTTGCCGTACAATTCCAGCATCCCGATCGTCGCTTCCAGCAGCTCAAAGCGGCTCAGAAACGGATTCGGGTTATCGAGCAGGATTTCCAGCGGATGGCGCACGGCTTCCAGCGTGTGTTCGCCCTGCACGCGCAGTACACGCAGCGGCACGAGCGCGGCGGCTTCGGCGATGCGGTTGACGGCGACATACACCCAGGGCGACTGCTGGTAGACGAGGCCCGGTGCGAGCGCCAGCGGCGGCGGCGGTTCGTGGGGCACTGCCAGCCGGGTGAGCGCCGGCGGGCGCGGCGTCGCGCGCGCCGGCGCTTGTAAAAGTTTCGCAAATTTATCGAACATGGTAGACTCCCTGTGCTTAGCGCGTATTAGACACTAATGACATGCGCGCTGTGAATGGACTATAATCAGGGTGTTGTAGACCCCACCGAAGTATTGAGGAACCACGTGCATGGCTGAAAAATCCAAGCGCCCGCGCGCGGCAACTGGCACGGCCACAGGCGAACTGCACGCCGACAGCGATGTCTGGCAGCAGTACCGCCACATGGCCGAAGCAGCGGGTGACGTCTTATTCGCCACCGACAGCGCCGGCCTGCTGACCAACATCAGCCCGGCGATCCTGCATTTAACGGGCTTTCGTCCCGACGAACTGCGGGGGCGCCCGTTCGCGCAACTGTTCCCAGCTTCCTGGGCAGACTATGTACACGAACTGGAAGACGGCCAGCGCGCCGTGCTGCCGCTGCGCGCCCAGTCCAGCGGCGAGATTTATGCCGAACTGCTGCTGCTGCACTATGAAGACGGCACGCTGCGCGGCATTTTGCGCGATGTCACCGAACGCTATCGTATCGAGCGCTCCCTGCAAGAGAGCGAAACCCGCTATCGGGCTATCGTCGAAGACCAGACCGAACTGATCTGCCGCTTTCGCACAGACGGCACGCTGACGTTTGTCAACGACGCCTTCCGCCGCTATTACAACCAGCCGTTGGAAGCGCTGCTCGACCACAGTGTTTTCTCCTTAATTGTTCCAGAAGACCAGCCTGTCCTGCGCGAAAAAATCCACAAGCTGAGCGTGCAGCAGCCTACCCTGGCGCACACCCAGCGCGCGCTGGTGGGCGGGGAACAGCGCTGGCAGCAGTGGACACTCCGCGCGATCTATAATCTCGACCATCAGGTGGCGGAAATACAGGCGGTCGGGCGCGATATTCATGCCCGCAAAGAGGCCGAAGCGCAGCATCGGCTTGACCTCATCCGCTACCGGGCGCTGTTTGAACGCACTAATGACGCCGTGTTCATCATCGGCCTTAACGGGCTGCATCTGGCGGCCAACCAGCAGGCGGCCCGCATGTTAGGCTGCCAAATCGACGAAATTGTCGGCGCGCGTATCGAGGATTTTGTCGTGCCGCAAGACCGCGAACAGATGCGCCGCGTCTTCCAGCAGCTTTTGAACGGCGACAAAATTCCCGTGGTCGAGCGCCTGTTCCGCCGCAAAAACGGCGACGAGTTCCCCGCCGAAATCAATATTGCCATGGTCTACGACGAGAAAGAGCAGCCGCTGCACGCACAAAGCATCGTGCGCGAAATCACGCATCGCAAGCAGACAGAAGACGTGCTCCAACGCGCGCTGCTGCAAGTCGAGACACTGTACACCGTGAACCAGGTGTTGATTAACGCCGAATCGCTGGAAGATATGCTGCAAGCCTTCGCCTCGATCGCGCAGGATAAAGAGCGCACCGGGGCCGCGCTGCTCTATGTGCAGAGCGATGTCCAGGGTAAGCCCGAAGCGCTGGAACTGGCGGCGCAGATCGTGCCGTTTAACAAACAGGGCGAAGACATCGGCACACGCTATGCCCTGGGCGACAATTCGATGTGGAGTCTGCCCTACAACGATGGCCGTATCACCAGCATCGTGGATACCGAAAGTACCCTGCCCAACGGCAGCGAACTGCTGGCCCAGGGCCTGCGCGCGCGTGGCCTGCGCGCCGGCGTTTTTATCCCGCTGACTTCGCGCCGCAGCCAATGGGTCGGGCTGGTGGTGCTGGCCTGGCCGCGCCCCCATCAATTGAGCGTCTATCAGCAGCAGCTTTACACCATTCTCGCACCGCAGTTGGCGACGCTGGTGGAAAATCGCCGCTTGTTCGAAGTGACACAGGCCGCCATGCACAGTCTTGCAGCCAGCGAGGAACGGCTGCGCATGGTGCTGACTAACGCGCCGGTGGTCCTGGTGGCGACCGACGCCGAAGGGCGCTTTACGCTCGTCGAAGGGCGCTCGGTCGAAGTGCTGGGGCTGCATCCTGAACAGCTTATCGGCCAGCCGCTCAAAGTGCTTTCCGAAGCCGTGCCAGAGGTCGAACAGCATTTTAAGCGCGCGCTCAAGGGCGAAAGCTTCACCAAAACGGTCGAGACCCGCGGCGTCGCGCTGGAAACGCGCTATTCGCCGCTGCGCACGCCCGAAGGCCGGATCGCCGGCGTGATCGGCGTGGCGACCGATGTCACCGAGCGCGTGCGTGTGGAACGCGAACTGAACCAGCGCGTCGAACAACTGGTGGCCTTGCAGCAGGTCGAAGACGAAGTGAGCGAAAACCTCAATATCGAATATGTGCTGACGATGGCCCTGGACGCCGCCGTGCGCCTCAGCGGTTCCGACACCGGTTTTATCGGGCTGCTGGAAAGCGATGTGCTGCGCGTGGCCGAAAGTGTCGGCAATTATCAGCGCGATTCCCAGCTTGAACCCTACAAAGGCATCATCGGCCGTGTGCTGCGCCACCAACAGCCCGAACTCGTGGCGGATGTCCACGCTGACCCGGATTATGTGGCCTTCATCCCCAAGACCAAAGCCAAAATCGTTATCCCGCTGATCTCGCACGAGACAGTGATCGGCGTCCTCAATCTCGAAGCCAACAAGCCGGAGCGCTTTACCCCCGAAACGCTCGAATTCGCCAAGCTGCTGGCGGCGCGCATCGCGGTCGCGGTGGACAACGCGCGCCTCTACAGCCGGCTGGAAACCCAGGTCGAAGAACTGCGCCAGCTTTATGGACAGGTCAAAAAGCTGGAACAACTGAAAACCGACATGATCCGCATCGCCTCGCACGATTTGCGCAACCCGCTGGCGACGATTGTCGGCTACCTGGAACTGCTGCGCTGGGATAAAGAGGAGATGACACCCGATCACCGCGATTACATCGAAAGCATCGGGCGCGCCACCGAACGGATGCAGAAGATCACCAGTGACATCCTTTCACTCGAACGTATTGAGGAAACCGCGCTCGAAGAACAAACCGAATCGGTGGATATCGCCGATCTGGTGACGCGCCTGATCCCCGAAATGAACGATCAGGCGCGCAAAAAAGCGCAGCAGCTCAGCTTCGACGTGCCCCCCCATCCGCTGCAAGTGACGGGCGACTCGATTCAACTCACAGAAGCGATGACCAATCTGGTGAACAATGCCATCAAATACACGCCGCCCAACGGCCAGATCGAGGTGCTGCTGCGGCGCGATGGCCTGAGCGTGATTTTCGAGGTCAAAGACACCGGTATCGGCATCCCCGAAGATCAGCAGGGACGGCTCTTTGAGCCCTTTTACCGCGTAAGAACTGTCGAGACGAAAAAGATCGAGGGCACGGGGTTGGGGCTGCATCTGGTCAAAAACATCGTCGATCGCCACAACGGACGCATGATCTTTTCCAGCGTCTACGGCAAAGGCAGCACCTTCGGCTTCAGCCTGCCGGCCAAGGAATAACACGGCGGTTCGAGACGCAAAAAATGCCTTTTTGCTGGGCCCCGCTCAGAAGCGGAAATGTACGAAAATGCGCCCGAAGTTCTTATCGTCTTTTTCGATACGATGATAAAGCGCCTTGATGTGCTTTTGTTCCAGAAAACGCAGCACTTTTTTCTTGAGTTGGCCGCTGCCCTTGCCGGGAATAATCTCCACCAGTTCAATCCGTTTTTCGACCGCTTCCTCCACGATGCGGTTGAGCTCGGCGTCGATTTGCCCGCCTTTGTTGTAGATGTCGTGTAAGTCCAGTTTCAGTTTTGCCATCGCTTTTTCTCCCGTTTATGCGGTTCATTCTAATCGGTTCATCCTGTGGAGCGCAAAATGAGCGACGGCCAAAAACCCAATCTCGACCTGATACGGATGGTGCAGCAGGCGCGCATGGCGCACGACGCCCAGGCCGTGCCTTCGCAGATAGCGGCGGTATACTGGATTGAGGCCAAAGCGCCGGACGCCGCCCTGCCAACAGCCCGCGCGGGCGAATGGCTCATCGTGACAGATACGCAGCGGGTAGACGCGCTCTGGGCCAGGATCAAGGCGGCGACCGAAAACGGCCAGCTTGGCTACAAAAGCAAGGTGGCCACAGCGGCGCACGGCACAGACACCCACGCGCGCGAAATCCGTGTCTGCACAATAGACGCGGACGACAGCCCCGATGTGCGGCGGGTCGAGGCGGCCCTGCGCGCGCTGGGCTATGACGGGCCAATCCGCTATCGGCGCGCTGCCCAGTGATTGACTTGCAGGTTTGCCCGCAAGACACCTCCTCATAAACGCCGCGTAATCTTTCCCGCGCGGCGCGTAGCAAACCCTACGCGCGTAATGTTTACTTTTTTGTTTTTCCATGTTAGACTTTTTTTCAGCCTTTAAATAGATTTTCAAGGAGCGTATCCTGTGGCCGAAATGACCGTTCCCGCGCGCAGCGCCGTGCCCAAAGCGCATACGTGGAACGCCGAGAGCGTTTTTGCGTCTGAAGCCGAATGGGCGGCGGAACTGAAAAGTGTCAGCGAAAGTCTGGCCGATCTGAAGCGTTTTCACGGGCATCTGGGCGACGGCCCGGCGGCGCTGCTGGCGTACATTGAGGCCTCATCGACCGTGCTGCGCCGTGTCTTCAAGGTGGGCTTTTACGCGCAGATGACGCAGGCCTGCGATACCAGCGATGCCAAAGCCCAGGCCATGGCCGGCCAGGCCGGCGCGCTCATTGGGCAGATGTTCGCGGCTCTGGCTTTCGCCGACCCGGAAACGATCGCCATCGGCCACGACACGCTAAAACAGTGGATGGCGCAGGAGCCGCGCTTGCAGATATTCAAACATTATGCCGATAACCTGTTCCGCATCCAGGCGCATGTGCGCTCTGGCGAAGTCGAAGAACTGCTGGGGCTGCTGCAAGACCCCTTCGGCATGGCCGCCAACACCCATCAGATGCTGATGGCGGCCGATATGAAGATCCAGGCGGCCCTCAGCGGCGACGGCCAGACTCTCCCGGTGACCCAGGGCACGATCAACAAGCTGCTGGACAGCCCCGATCGCGAAACGCGGCGCACAGCATGGGAACACTACGCCGACGCCTTTCTGGCGTCCAAACATACGCTGGCCAGCAATCTCACCCTCTCGCTCAAGCAGGACGCGCTGCTGGCCCAGGCGCGGCGCTACCAATCGTCGCTCGAAGCCGCGCTCGCACCGAATAATATCGCGACGAGTGTCTTTCACAACCTTGTCGAGACCTTTAAGAAAAATCTGCCGACCTGGCACAAATACTGGCGCGTGCGGCGCAAAGCGCTGGGCGTAGACACGCTGCATCCCTACGACATCTGGGCGCCGCTCTCCAGCGCCAAGCCGCATGTTCCCTATGAACAGGCTGTGGAATGGATTTGCGCCGGCATGACGCCCTTGGGCGCGGAATATGTCGAAACCGTGCGGCGCGGCTGTCTGGAACAGCGTTGGGTCGATATTTATCCTAACCAGGGCAAGACACAGGGCGCCTTCTCCTATGGTACGCCCGATACCTACCCCTTCATCATGATGAATTACAGCGATAATCTGGGCTCGATGAGCACGCTGGCGCACGAACTGGGGCATTCGATGCACTCGTATCATACCTGGAGGCATCAGCCCATCCTCTACGCGCAGTATTCACTGTTCGTGGCAGAAGTAGCGTCGAACTTTAATCAGGCGCTGGTGCGCGATTATCTGATGAAAACCCACAGCGACCCGCAGTTCCAGATCGCGCTCATCGAAGAGGCGCTGGGCAATTTCCACCGCTACTTCTTCATCATGCCGACACTGGCGCGCTTCGAGTTCGAGACGCATTCGCGCGTCGAACAGGGGCAGGGCTTGAACGCCGACGAACTCATCGGCCTGATGGCCGACCTGTTCAGCGAAGCCTATGGCGGCGAAATGCATATCGACCGCGAGCGCGTGGGCATTACATGGGCCACGTTCCCCCACCTGTATCAGGGCTACTACGTCTTCCAGTACGCCACGGGCATTTCCGGCGCGCACGCGCTGGCCGAGCGTGTGCTGGCCGGCGTGCCCAACGCCGCGCAGGATTATCTGGCGTTTTTGAGCGCTGGCGGTTCGCTGTATCCACTCGATGCGCTCAAGCGCGCCGGCGTTGACCTTTCGACGCCCGAAGCAGTCGAAAAGACCTTCGCGGTGCTGGCGCGCTACGTCGATCGGCTGGAGCAGTTGGTGGGGTAGCGGGCGCGCTTACGGCCGTCAGTCTTTCGTGGTCAGTACCGGGGCGCTGCGACCATGCCGCGTCCCCCTTTTGATTCGCGCCAGCGATCTGCTTTTCCCCGCGCTTTGCGCTACAATCGCCCCTGTTGCATTCATGACACTTTGTTGGGAGATTCTCTATGGCAGACTCACCGCAAATCCGCGACTCCGTGCGTTTGAACGCCCGCAGCCGCCCGCTGCTGGCCGGCGCTGACCGTGCCGCCGCCCGCGCTATGCTCAAAGCCATCGGCCTGACCGACGACGATCTCGCCAAACCGCTGATCGGCATCGCCAACACCTGGACAGAAATCGGCCCCTGCAATTTTCATCTGCGCCGCCTGGCGGCCAAAATGAAAGAAGGAATCCGCGCCGCAGGCGGCACCCCGCTGGAATTCAACACCGTCAGCATCAGCGATGGCATCACCATGGGCACAGAAGGCATGAAAGCCTCGCTCATCAGCCGCGAAATGATCGCCGACTCGATTGAACTCATCGCGCGCGCCAATTATTTCGACGGCCTGATCGCCCTCTCGGCTTGCGACAAAACCATCCCCGGCACAATTATGGCGCTGATTCGCCTCGATATTCCGGGTCTGATGCTCTACGGCGGCAGCATCGCCCCCGGCAGGTATCGCGGCAAAGACCTGACGATTCAGGATGTGTTCGAGGCCATCGGCGCCTATGCCGCCGGGCGCATCACGGCAGAGGAATTCCACGAGATCGAATCGCTGGCGTGTCCGGGGCCGGGCGCGTGCGGCGGCCAGTTCACGGCCAACACCATGGCCACAGTCAGCGAAATCATGGGCATCTGCCCCATGGGCATGGCCGACGTCCCGGCCATGCTCGATGAAAAAGACGCTGTGGCCTACCGCGCCGGCGAAATGCTGCTGTCTCTGATTCAGCACGATCTGCGCCCCAGCAAGATCATCACCCGCGCCGCGCTGGAAAACGCCATTGCCGCAGTATCGGCCACCGGCGGCAGCACCAACGGCGTGCTGCATACGCTGGCCTTCGCCCGCGAGGCCGGCATTCCCTTCACGCTCGACGATATTGAGCGCATCAGCAAGCACACGCCCCTGCTCGCCGACCTGAAACCCACCGGGCGCTTTACCGCCGTCGATACCTATAAGGCCGGCGGCATCCGCCTGATCGCCCAGCGCTTGCTCGAAGGCGGCTACCTCGACGGCGCGTGCCTGACGGTCAGCGGGCGCAGCCTGGCGCAGGAAGCGTCTTTAGCCCAGGAAACACCCGGACAGGAAGTGATCCGCCCCCTCAGCAACCCGATTAACGCCAACGGCGGGCTGCATGTGCTGCGCGGCAATCTGTGCCCCGATGGCGCGGTGATTAAGCTGAAAGGCGACGAACCCACGTTTCACCGCGGGCCCGCGCGCATTTTCGAGCGCGAAGAAGACGCCATGGCGGCAGTGCAGGCGCAGCGCATCAACACAGGCGATGTCGTCATCATCCGTTACGAAGGGCCGGTCGGCGGTCCCGGAATGCGCGAGATGCTGGGCGTGACGGCCGCCCTCGCCGGGCAGGGTCTGGGGCGCGATGTGCTGCTGATTACCGATGGGCGCTTCAGCGGCGCCACACGCGGCATGTGCATCGGCCATGTCGCGCCCGAAGCGATGCTCGGCGGGCCGATCGGCCTGCTGCAAGAAGGCGATCTGATCGAGGTCAGCATCCCCGAACGGCGGCTGAGCGTGCTGCTGAGCGACGACGAATTAGCGCGGCGCAAAGCGGCCTGGCAGGCCCCAGAGCCGCGCTATATCAGCGGCGTCATGGCGAAGTACGCCCGCACCGCGCGCCAGGCCAACGACGGCGCGGTGACCAATATGTAGCCCAGGCTTTTAGCAATTAGCGCTTAGCTCAAGACAAACATGCCCTGCTCACGCCAGTGGGGCATGAATACAAGGCGACATCCATAGAAAACGCCTCAAAAAGGGTTTTTTCCGGCTGGGCGGCCGAGAACCCGGCAGCAAAATCGTCATCAGGCTGTCCTTACCGTGTCAAAGGGCGGGCAGTGTCATTTTAGCGTATGTACCCCAAGCCGCCAGCACGAACGAACTATGCGCCGCGATCAGTGCCGACAATACCCGGCCATGTAATCGTTTTCAGAAACCACTAGGCTTTTTCTTTCGTCGGCGGTATAATATATAAAACCTTCGTCAAACACCCAGCCAAGGGGGGACTTATGGCTGTCGGCGTAACGTGGGATAACGAGCAGCACACGATTCTGCTCTATACCTTTACCGATCCCTGGAATTGGGACGATTATGATGAGGCTGTGCGTCACGCTTATGCGCTGCTCGAAAGCACGCCCAACCGTGTCGCCACCATCATCGACTTCTCCTGCACACAAACCCTACCGCGCGGCGCCATTAAACACATGAGCATCGTCGCGCAGCAGCCGCATCCCAAACAAAGCATGATGCTGATCGTCGGCGCCAGTCCGTTTATCCAGGCGATCAGCAATATCCTCGCCAGCGCCTACCCAGGGCACGGGCGCGTCGTGCATCACGTCAAGACACTGGCGCAGGCGCGCGCGCTGGCGGGTAAACGCTTCTGGATGCGCGGCTTTTTGCGTCACATCTACGGCTGATGCATCAACTGCGCGCTGACCTCCCACAGGCGGCGGGCGCTCGCTTCGTCATAGGAGGCAAAAGACGACTTCACAGCACGCTTTTTGTCGAAATAGCCGCCTGTTACGCTGCCGCCTTCGGCTGCCGAAGCCAGATAAATCGACGTTTCTGCGCCCTCTTCCGGCTTGAGCATTATCGGGGCAAACAGCCCGACAAACAGCTTCAGCAGGCCGCGATTGTTCTTCCCGAAACCGGTGGCCACGCCGCCGGGATGCAGCGCGTTAGAGACGATTGCGCTGGGCGATACGCGCCGCGCCAGTTCATAGGCGAACAGCACATTGGCGAGCTTGGAATTGGCGTAGGCGCCAAAGGCGTTGTAGCGCTTTTTGAGCTGCAAGTCGTCGAAGTTCAGCCGCCCGCCCATATGCGCGCTCGATGAAACGCTGATAACGCGCGCCGGCGTGCCAGAGGCCGCTGCGCCAGCCTTCAGCACCGGCAGCAGCAGCGTGGTGAGCGCAAAATAACTCATGTGGTTCAGCGCGAAGGTCATTTCCAGCCCTTCAGAGGTTTCCAGGCGCTTTTCAAAAATCGCCCCGGCGTTGTTCACCAGCACATCAAGCTGTGCGAAGCGGCTGCCAAATTCGTCGGCCAGCCGGCGCACTTCCGCCACCAGCGACAGATCGGCCAGCAGCCAATCGATCTGCGCGCTGCCTGTGCTGCGCTTGAGTTCCTCGACCGTGGCGGCGGTACGTTCGGCGCTGCGGCCTACAATCACCACGTGCGCCCCCAGCGCCGCCAGCGCGCGGGCGGTTTCTTTGCCGATGCCGTTGGTCGCCCCGGTAATGAGTACAGTTTTACCTTGCATAAAATCCAGTTTCTACTGATCGACGTCTTAGCACAAAATAATAACACGCCAAGCTGAGCGCAGCGTAAGAAAGCGGCTGCTTCGTGCCGTCCGCACGCTGGGTTGTGTCGTCGCGCAGACGCGGGCAGCCATCGACGGCGCGGCGCGCTGGCCGGGCCGATTGTTAAGGTGCGTCAGCCGCCCGTTATCACTCGTCAGCGTTCAGCCGGTTATGCCTCACCCCTGACCACTGATAACTGACTGCTAGAGAAAGTCAATCGTCAGCAGGCCGTGATGCACCCCGTGCCAGGCCAGCGCCAAAGCGATCACCGTGTCGTCATGGCCCCCCGGCGGCGCCATGTAGCGGTAGCCGCCGCCCGGCAGCCGTTCCATACGGTAGGCGCTCAGTTCGCCCAGCAGCACTTCGTCCGGCAAAAGAGCCACCTGCGCGCGTTCTACGGCCAGCGCCAGCGCTTCGATCAGCGGCGCTTTGCTGCTGGCGCTCGTCACGAAGGGCCGTATCGGCAGCCCTTCGGCTTGCAGCGCTTCGATATTCGGGCCGCCCATACTGTTGGATTCGGCCCAGACGACGGCAGGCCGCCAGCGCTCACAGACCTGTTTGACACGATCGCGCTGCAAGGCATAACCGACGCCGTGAAAGCGTTCCAGGGCGACCAGGCGGCGCGTTTCGTATTCCATGACCGCCATGCAGGTGTAGTCGTTGTCGCGCGCCCAGTCAAGTCCGGCGATATAGCGCTTGTCGGGCTGCGGCTGCGTATCAGGGGCGACGGTAGCGGCCGCCCGCACCCCGCGAAAGACCTGCCCGGAATCGCTCATGAACTCCGCCAGATATTCTTCGCGCCAGACCCGTTCGGCGCTGTTCAGGCGCAGCGCTTCGAGCTCCGCCGCGTCGATCAGCGGGTTGTCCAAGGACGTGAAGTGGAACGCGCGCCAGGAACGCTTGTTATTGACCCCCATCTGATAGACCTGCCAGAACCAGTTGAGACCGTTGGGCGAACTCAGAAACAGCGCCCCGCCTTTGCGTTCGAGCAGCATCGGCTGGATGATTTCCGGCCAGACGTCCGGCGTCATGAAGGCGGCTTCGTCGAGCACGACAAAATCCAGCCCCGCGCCGCGCAGATGGTCGGGGTTGTGGCTGCTGCGGATAGCGATCACGCCCCCGTTGGCCATGTCGATGCGGTGCCCGCTTTCGCTGATGTTAAGACGGTGCGCATCGCCCAGCAGGTTTTTGAGATCGCGCCAGACTTGTTCGGCCATGCCGTAGGTCGGCGAAAGCCACCAGCCTACCCTGCCGGGCATCGTCTTTTGCAGCAGCGCCACCAGTCCCACATGCGTTTTGCCGAAGCGCCGCCCGGCTGCCACCACCCGAAAACGCGCGCTACTGTTCAGAATCGTCCTCTGCCCCCGGTGGAGACGAATGGACTTGACCCTGTTCGTCAAGGTATTCGATGCGGAGGACCGGGAGCGCTTCGTCCGTTTCATGATCTTCATCCTGTAGGATTTCGGTCAGTTTGAGGATTTTGTCGAGCATTTGATTCAGGGCGGTCGCGCGTTTTTCCAAAGGCGTTGCGTCCGCCCCCTGACCGAGCGAGGCCGCTAAATAGCGCGATTGTTCGATAAGTTCCTGCCGCAGGCGCAGCATCTGGCTGACCGGCGCCGGGTTGAGACCGAAGCGGTCGCGCCAGGCCCGCAGGGTGCGTTTGGGAATGCCGGTTTCGCGGCTGGCCACGTTAAGATCGCCGCTGTGACGGTCGAGGATGCGCAGCGCAGCGAGTTTTTCGTCGAGCGAGTATTTGCGGGACACAGGTAGACACTCCTGAAAATAGCGGTTAGCCAACCGCAAAAACGGATCAGAAATCTTTAAAACGCACGAGGCACACCTCATCCCCACGGGCCAGTCCCGCAGGCCGCGCGCGCCCTGTCTGTACAGCCCCGCGAAAAGACGAAAAAGCGGCGGCGCGGGGGTGGGGCTGACCTTCCGGCTGCTGGCGGCGCTCCCCAAACATCGTCTCACACTGAGAGGGAGGCCGCGCCGCTCACACCCAGCGCTCGCCGATAACTCAGACAATAGCACATATGTTCGCTAATTTGCGTTCCGATTGCACCGGAAATTCGAATCGTAATGTTTTTGTGCGGCCACCGACTCAACCAGGTTAACAATCTGCGCCGACAACGGTTCTTTCTTGCCGTTCGCGAGTCAATGCGCCGGCTGCGGGGAAAACCGGCACCCCTCAGATAACATCTCCCAAACGCGACCGCTCAACCAGTCCCGGAGCGACTCGAAGGCAAACTTGTTTGCCCGTCAGCCGCAGACTTCAGTCTCTGGCGGCAAAACTTTTTAGCCCCTTTAGCTTCCCTGCTGTTGCTTCCAGGCGCTGTAATCCGCTTCGGTGACGAGCGTGCCGCCTTCAACGCTGGCTTCCAATACCTGGCGTTTGGCGCTGAAGCGCACATACAGTTCCGCCGGGAAGGGACAGCCGATCACCCGCACTTCTTTACGCACAAAATAGTGGCCTTCGTCGTCTTCGCTGATGTCGTTCATCGGGTCGATGCGCACGCGCCCAATCGCCTCACAGCGGCGCGGCTGCACATAAAAATACAGACCGCGATCGCCAGTGGCGCCGCCGCTGGCGCTCATCGCGCCCCCTGCGCTGCCCCCGCCGAACAATTTGCGTAGAAAATCCATCTCACGCGCTCCTCTTCTTCCAAAGCTCTAACCAAATCCCTACAGGATTATAGCAAACTTCTTCCAAACATCTGTTCTGTTGTGTGCTAAGATAAAATCCACGCGTTTGGATTTTGTAATATCGAGGCACGTCATGCGAGGCAGAAAACCGGACGCCAGCAGCGCCAAGCTGGTCTACGACTATCTGCGCTACTATGTCCACAAGCACGGCCACCCGCCGACGCAGGCGCAGATCGCGCAGGCCTGTATCATGTCGAAGACCAATGTCGGGCGCTGCATCGACAAATTGGAGGGCTGGGGCTGGCTCGAACGCGAGCCGCAGACTTATCGCACCATGGTGCTGCTGCACGACGTCGAGCAACCGCTGCTGGGCTAAAAAAATAGAAGGAGCGCCGCCGCGCCCCTTCCCCAAAATTATTCTATGGCGGGGTGTGCCCCTCTTTACTGACCGCCGATCTCCAGCCGTTGGCGTCCCTGATTTTACCAGCACACCATCCTGGGTGTGCCCCTTCTTTACTGCCCGCTGATGTCCAGCGGGCCAAAGACGCCCGCGCCGCGCACCACCACGATACCGTCGAGTTCGCCGCCGGCGAATTCGTACAGGTTGTTGGCGTCGGTGTCATAATGCAGCATCGGGAAGACGGTCGTCGTGCTGGGCGTGCCCATGTCCAGCGTGACCACCACGTTGAAACTCACGCCGCTCTGCAGGCGCACCACACCCAGCACCGGGCCCGGCGCGCCGTTGTTGTCATCATGAATGACCAGGAAGCCGGGGCCATCCATCACCACTTCGCTGAACGTCAGCGTGTTGCTTGCGCTGACGGCCTGCGGCGAGGCGCTGTACGAGGGGGCGATGTTGACCGGGAAGAAGACCGGCGCGCCATCCACCACCACAATGCCGTCGAGTTCGCCGCCGGCGAATTCATACACGCCGTTGTTGTCGGTGTCGTAGTGCAGCATCGGGAAAACGGTGGTGGTCACTTCGTCCAGCGCCATCATGTCCAGCGGCACATCGACGTGCGCGTGGTAACCCGCTTCCAGATACAGCACGCCAGCCACCGGACCCGGCGCCCCATCCGACGAAATATGGATAACGAGGAAGCCGGGCTGGTCAAGCAGCACAGAACGCGCGTGGAACATCGGCCCCATCTCGCCCATCTCGCCCATCTCGCTCATCATGCCCATCATCTGATCGCTGTAGATCACCACCTGACCGTGCGCGCGCAGGTGCGAGGCCGTCCAGATCGGGCCAAAAGCCGCCTGCCCGCCGACCACGACGATACCGTCGAGTTCGCCCCCGGCAAATTCATACACGCCATTGCTGTCGGTGTCGTAGTGCAGCATCGGGAACAGCACCGTGGTAGGGCTGATGTCGGTGTTGGTGAATTCCACCCTCACATCGCTGCTCGTGCCAGCTTCCAGATAGGTCGTGCCCAGCACCGGGCCCGGACGCCCGTCCTGCGCAATGTGGATGACCAGGAAGCCCGGCTGGTCGATCGTGACCGACGCCGCGCTGAAGCTGCCCTCCACCAGTTGGTCGGTAGCGTTGATGACGGCCAGCGCCGCCGGCGCCACCAGCACCGCGCCATCGACAAACACCGGGGCATCCAGGTCGCCCCCCGCGAATTCGTACTGGCCGTTGGCGTCGGTATCATAGTGCAGCATCGGGTATACGGTCGGGGTAAGCATGGTGGTATCGACCTGCACCGCCAGATCGGTGTACCAGCCGGCTTCCAGATACTTGAAGCCCGCCACCGGGCCGGGGCCGCCGTTCTGCTCGATGTGGATAACGATGAAGCCGTCCTGATCGAGGTGAATTTCCGGGATAGTGATCGAATCGCCGAGCACGAACTGGTCAGCGACCGTCAGGCTGGAAACCATCGCATCCTGAGCAAAAACCGGGACAGCCAGGGCCGCCAGCAGCAGCAGCGCCAGTAACAGAACCTTACACATGAGCAAGTTCTCCTTGAACACAAATTTCAACAAAATCTCTGTTTTGCCGAGACAAACTCTAAATTCGTAGCGGGGGCGCGTTTTGGATTTACGTTTTTACAGGATTTTTATCAGTTGTTTGGCGTTGCGGCGCTGCTGAGGTACATTAAGCGCATCCACGGATAAGGAAGATATGCCTATGGAGAAGCGCAAACGCAGTCCTGCCGCCGATTTGTTTTCGCTTTTCAGCAACCTGCGTTTTTTGCAGGCGCTGGCCCAGGCCGTCTTTTTACTTTCGATCGTGCTGCTGCTGGCGGCCCTGGTCAATGCCATCATCGGCTCGCTGCAATCCAAAAATATTACGCCCAGTTTTAATTTTTTAAACGACCCGGCGGGGTTTGAGATCGGCGGCGCGCAAGATTACACGCCAGAGGATACGTTCTGGCAGGCCTTTATGGTGGGCGTCGGCAACACTTTCCGCGTGATTATCATCGGACTGGCGCTGACAACCGTGCTCGGCGTGTTCGTCGGCATCTGTTTGCTCAGCACCAATTGGCTGGTGCGGACGATCTCCTGGGTGTATGTCGAGATTCTGCGCAACACGCCGCTGCTGGTACAGCTCTTTTTCTGGTATTTCGGCGTGATGCTGGCGCTGCCGCGCATCCAGCAGGCGTTAGCGCTGCCGCCAGAGGGCGTGCTGCTCGTGCCCCTGCGCACAGCCCTGTGGGCAGCCCTGCTGGCCTACCTCTGGTGGTTTTTGCGCCAGCGGCGCATCGAAGAACGCTGGCACGCCGCGCTCCTGCCCGCCGCGCTGGTCATGATCGCCTCGTGCGAAGTGCTGCTGCGGCTGGGCGGGTTAAGCGGCGGGGCTTTGCTTCTGCTGCTGGCCCTGGCGGTGGGCGCGCTGTTGGCGCTGCGCAGCCTCGCCGCTGTGCCTCCCGCGCTGGCCGGGATGAGCGTTGGTCTGGTCGGCGGCGCGGCGCTGGTGAGCTTCGGGCTGCTGCCGGCGGGCACGCTGCTGCGCCTGGAAATCTTTCCGCTGCTCTATATCAGCAATCGCGGCATGGTCATCCCGGAGCTTTTGCCCACAGCGCGCTTTGCCGAATGGCTGGCGTTTGTCGTGCTGGGCCTGATCGCCGCCAGCGGCGTCTGGATTTACGCTGGCAATATCACCGAAAACACAGGACGCAAAATCCCGCGCGCGCTGTATGCCACTCTGCTGATCCTCGGCCTGACGCTGGCCGGCTGGTGGTTCGTCGGCCTGGAGCCGCAGCCGGAAAGCGTGCCGGTCACCACAGCGGATGGCACAACCCTCAACCTGGCCTTGGCCGCCGCGCGCGAACAAAACCTGCTGACGCCGGCGCAGCGCTTACAGTACAGCAGCGCGCCGCTGGAATTCGTGCAGCCGGTGCTGCAAGGCGCGCGTCTGCTTTCCGGCGCCAACCTGCAAGCGCAGTATGTGGCGATTCTGCTGGCGCTGGTGATCTATACCTCGGCCTTTATTGCCGAAATCGTGCGCGCGGGCATTCTGGCTGTGCCCTATGGACAGGTGGAGGCGGCCCGCGCCCTGGGGCTGAGCTACAGCCAGATCTTGCAGTTGGTGATTCTGCCGCAGGCGCTGCGCGTGATTATCCCGCCGCTGGGCAACCAGTATTTGAATCTCTCCAAAAATTCGAGCCTCGCCATCGCGGTAGCCTTTGCCGACGCCGTGCAGGTGATGCAGACGATCATGAACCAGTCGGGGCAGTCGGTCCCTGGCATTATCCTGCTGATGATCTTTTATCTGCTCATCAGCCTGAGTATCGCGCTGGCAATGAACTGGCTTAACCGCCGTTTCCAACTGGTCACACGCTAAAGGGGACAAGGCAGCATGGCGAGCAGCAGCGATACCCCGACGACGATTTACCCCGACGAGCCGCCGCGCCGCGCCGCGCCCATTTTGAGCATCGGGCCGCTGGCCTGGGTGCGGCAGAATTTGTTCCGCACAGGCTTTGATACAGCGCTCACGTTCGTGGCCGGGGCGCTGGTGATCGCCGGCCTCTGGTCGCTCCTGCTGTGGTCGGTGGCCGAAGCCAACTGGTTCGTCATCACGCGCAATTTGCGCCTTTTTATGCTGGGTAGTTTCCAGGCAGAATTCCAGTGGCGCGTGGACGCGGCGGCGCTGGTAACGACGCTGGTCGTGGGCTTCAGCGTGGCCGCCTGGGTGCGCCTGAATCGCTTCGTGGCGCTCCTGCTGCTGCTCACGGCGCTGTTGATCGTGCTCGCGCCCCCCCTGACCTATGGGCTGACGCCGCCGGCCTCCGCCTATCTGGCGGCCGGCGCCACGCCGGTTGCTTCCGGCTCGGTGACAGAACTCCCGCAGCCGCGCCTGGCGTTCATCGCGCGCGCGGGCGAAACTATCACCATCAGCCTCCCCACAGCGCTCCAGCACGACGGCGGGCTGCTGGCTGCCGCTGGCTTCATGGATCGCGCCGCCGCCGCCGCCGTTAACAACGCGCGCAACCGCGCCGAAGCCGCCGCGCGCGCCGCCGCGCTGCAAACACAACTGGCGAACCCCGAACTGCTGACCGCCAACCAGCGCACCCTGTTTCAGGAGCAGTTGGCCGCCCTGCAAGTGCCGCCCCCGGTTGCCGAAACCTACGCGCTCAATCAGCAGGCGGTGACGCTGCAAGTGCTGCGCGGCACGACGCTCGAAGTCCTGGCCGAAACGACGCTGGCCCCCGGCGACCCCGCCTGGCGACTCACGCTGCCGCACGACGGCTGGTATGTGCTGGCCAAAAGCGTGGCCGCAGAGGCGGCCGGCCTGAGCCTGCTGCAAACCACAGGCATTTACCCCATCATCGTGCGCGATATTAGCGTAGCCCTGCAAGGCGGCGGATCGCGCACGGCTGCCGAATATCTGCGCATCAACGATGATCTGGAAATAGTGGACGCCATTCCCGAAATCGACGGGGTGGCCCTGCCCTTCGCCAACATCATCGACAACCAGTATCGCGGCCACCGCCCTTTGCGCGACTATCTGCGCCTGCATGTGGCGCCCTTTTTGCAGTGGAGCGGGCGCCTGCTGCTGCCGCTGCTGCTGGCGGGCGTGCTGGGCTATGCGCTGGCGCGTTATCTGCTGCCGCCGCGCCGCACCTATTGGGCGGCGCGGCTGTGGTTTGCGCTGCCGCTGGTGGCCTGGCTGCTGATCTACGGCATCGGCGGGCCGCTGCCGATCAGCGATACGCGCCGCTGGGGCGGCCTGCTGCTCACACTGGTGCTCTCGGCAGTGGGCATTATCGCCTCCTTCCCCCTCGGCGTCCTGCTGGCGTTGGGGCGGCGCAGCCACCTGCCGGTTATCAGCCTCGTCTGCACGCTCTTCATCGAACTGGTGCGCGGCGTGCCGCTGATTACGGTCCTGTTCATGGCCCAGCTTCTCGTGCCGCTGATCAATCCCAACCTGGCCGAGGTCGATAACGTCTTCCGCGCGATGGTGGGCATCACGATTTTCAGCGCGGCCTATCTGGCCGAAAATGTGCGCGGTGGGCTGCAATCGATCCCCCACGGCCAGGAAGAAGCGGCGCGCGCCTTGGGGCTGAACAATTTTCAGGTCACCTATTTCATCACACTCCCCCAAGCGCTGCGCGCGGTGATCCCGGCGCTGGTAGGGCAGTTTATCTCCCTGTTCAAAGACACCTCGCTGGTCGCCATTGTCGGGTTGATCGACCTGACAGGCGTGAGCCGCGCGGTGCTGGCGCAGACCGAGTTCAGCGGGCTGCAAACGGAAACCGCCGTGTTTATCGCCGTGATTTATCTGGTGTTCTGCTACGCGATGGCCTATGTCAGCCGGCGCATCGAGGCCAGCGGCAGCGGCGCCGCGCGGCGCGTGTAGGGCGCCGCGCTACGGCAGCCAGACCGGCGCCATGTTCAGCAGCGGCAGATCGACCGTCAGCCGGCGCACGCCGCCCTGCTCACTGTCGGTCACATACAATTGCAGCGAGCCGTCGCGCGTCGAAAGAAACGCGATCTGCCGCCCATCCGGCGACCAGGCGGGCGACAAATTGTAGAGGCGCTCGTCCAGCGGACGCCGCCCCTGGGCATTCATCAGACACAAATTGAGCGTCCGCAGCCGTTCGCCGCAGACATACAGCAGCGCCGCCCCGTCCGGCGACCACAGCGGCATCATGTCGAACGTCGAGCCGTCAGAAAGCGCCTCCAGCCCGCTGCCATCGGCGTTCACCACAAAAATCTGCTCGCGCCCGCTGTCGCGCAGAGAAGCAAAGGCCAACCGCGCCCCATCCGGCGCCCAGTTGAACAGCCCATCCCGCGCCGTGCTGTGCGACACGTTGGTAATCACCCCATCCGCCAGGCGCACACTGTAGATTTCTGTGTCCACGTCTGTGCGCACCATGTAGGCGATATAGTCCCCGGCCGGCGACCAGCGAAAATAATCGATAAAATGCCGGCCCGATAAGCGGCGCGCATTCGAACCGTCCGCATCCATCACGAACAACTGCGGCCAGCCCCCGCGCGCCGATAAAAAGGCGATCTGCCTGCCATCCGGCGACCAGGCGGGCGCAAAATCGCGCCACGACTCCTGCGAAAGCCGCCGCAGTTCACCCCCGCGCAGAACATAAATCTGGCTGCTTTCGCCCCCCGCAATCACAAACGCCAACTGCTGGCCATCCGGCGCCCACGACTCGCCGTAAAAAAAGCTGTTCGGCATCGAAAAGCTGCGCAGATAACCGCTGTCGATATCCAGCAGATACAGCGTGTTATCTGCGCTGAAGGCCATCTGCGCGCCGCCCGGCGACAGCGTGAAGTGATCGGGCGCAAACGGCGTGCGCAGTGCCGCGACAATGCCCAGATTCACGTCCACCAGATGCAGGCCGCGCCCATCAGTCGCCACCGCCAGCACCCCGCCGCCCTGCCCGGCCCCCAGCGCCCGCGCCGCCAGCGCCAGCAGCCCCCACAACAGCGTCAGCAGCAGCGCCCCCCACGCTAAACCTTTGCTCATCATCGCCCACTTGCCTTGTCCCCCACTCACTTTGCCGCCGATTCTAGCGCAACCCGCGCGCGCACAAAAATCGTCAGCGCCCGCCAGACGATTTTGCGCCGCCGTCATTTCGTTCTACAATACTTATAGTTATCGCAGGCGGCTCGCGGCGCTGCGACTGGCTCATCGCAGACTCGTTTGTAAGCTAATTAATCGCCGGTCAATACATCTTTAATCTTTTTTGCCTACCCTGAATAATCAAAAGCCCATTTTATGAGGTTCGACCATGCCCCCACAAAAAATCCTGGATTATCACGTACAGTATATGGCCGCCCACCGCCACTGGTCGCCCAATTCTGAAAAATACTGCGGCGGCGACAGCCTGCTCACCGCCCTCGATGACGGCTGGGAAATCAACGACGTGATTTATGTCGAAGACCACCAGCATACCGGAATGCGCTACGTGCCGCTCTATCATTTCGAGCTCTCACGCGGCAGCGAAACGCGCCGCATGTGCGTCATCGACAATCCCTATGTCTGGCGGCTTTCGCGCAAACCCGGCTTTCGCGTCCTGCCGCTGGCCGAGCGCCCGGCGCCACCCGCCCAACAGCCTCAAAAATCCTGATGCCACTGGCGCCGCCCGGTTCATCACCAGGCGCTTTTTCCCGCGGCCTCAGCGCCGTTTGCCCGTCCACGCGGCGCTGCCATACACCTCGCGTTCCAGGCGCGCCGCCTGTGCCGCAAGCGCCCCGTCGAGCCTCGTTTCCACCCACTCGATCTCGAATGTCGCCCTGAATGCCTCACGCACGGCGGCGGCGGCCTGTTCCCAACTGACCACCTCCCCCAGCGCGTCGTACAGGGTGGCGGCCCGCGCCCGCACCTGCTGCCGCGCCTGCGCGCGTTCCGCTTCGTCGGCATAAACCAGCGCCTCGCAAATGCGCGCGATGTCGCCGTACAGCGGCAGCGTGCCGTGCTGCAAAACCCCGCCGCCATGTTCTTTCCGCCGCACCTGCGCGCTCCCGATCAGTTTGCGCCCCCCGACCGTGATTTCGTAGTGTGAAGGCCTTTCAAAACACACGGCCCCCTGATGCACCCCCCTCGTCTCTGCCCGTTCGGCCTCTGGCTGCGCCCCCAACTGGCGCAGCGCCCGCAGCAGCGCCGCGCTAATGCGACGGTAGCTTTCCACCACATCGCCCGCCACCAGCGGATGATCGCCCGGCAGCGCCACGCTGTATGTCAGTTCATCCGTGTGCAAAATCGCGCGCCCGCCGCTGGGACGGCGCACCAGCCCCCAGCCCAATGCCGCCAGCCGCTCGCTGTCGACCTCGGCCAACCCCTGGCCCTGACCCAGCGATAAACAGGGCGGCGACCAGGCATACAGGCGCAGTGTCGGCGGCCAGTCACCGCGCGCCACCGCCCTTAGCAGCGCCTCATCCACCCCCATGTTATACGCCCCGCTGTGTCCCGGCGGCGGGGAATCGTTGATCAAGTGCCATTGACGCGCCATTTAACCCGCCCTATACTGTGAATGTTATGTTATAGAATTCTCAGGTGGATTGAACTGTGCGTGACGATTTCCCTCAACATGTGCGAACCAATGGCGATTCAACACGCTCAGAAGCACCGTCTACCCCCGCCAATCAACCCTGGCCAGCCTATCATCATACCACAGGCGCCCCGCCGCCACCCCCGCTGCACTCAGCCGCGCGTGAACGCATGCGCCGCCGCCGCGTCAAAGGACGCGCCAAAGGCGACGAATGGGCGTGGGTCGTGATCGCGCTGGCCCTGCTGGCCGTCGTGCTCATCGTCAGCGGCAGCCTCTTCGTTTTTATGCGCGCCCTGCAAAACCAGCCCGAACCGATTGCCCTTGCCCGCGCCGCCCAGCTCCCCACACCCGTGGATATGCGCACCAACGTCAATAACTCCTCGGTCAATTCCGGCGCGCAGCTTTTGCTCGACGACGGCCGCAGCATCGTCCTCGAACCCTGGGACGGCCAATCGCGCTTTACACTGCTGCTGATGGGCATTGACCGCCGCCCGGATGAAACCGGCTTGCAGTACCGTACCGATACCATGCTGCTGGTCAGCATCGCCCCCCTTACCGCCACCGTCGGCGTACTCAGCATCCCCCGCGATCTGTTCGTAGAAGTGCCCGGCTACGGCCAGTTGCAGCGCGTCAATACGCCCATGGTGCTGGGCGAATTACAGCAGCCCGGTTATGGCCCAACACTCGCCATGCAGACCGTGCAGTATAACTTCGGCATCCGCGTCCACGACTATTTTGTCGTCGATTTCGACGCCTTTATCACCCTCGTCGATGTGATCGGCGGCATTGATGTCAGCATCGACTACACCATCGACGATCCGACCTATCCCGACCTGTACTACGGCTATGATCCGCTCTATATGCCGCCCGGCGATTATCATCTCAACGGCTACGAAGCGCTGCGTTTCGCCCGCACCCGGCACGGCTCCAGCGATTTTGAGCGCGCGCTGCGCCAACAGCAGGTCATTAACGCCATCCGCGAGCGTATTCTCGATCTCGACATGCTGCCCAGCCTGATCGTGCAGGCCCCCAGCATGTACGCCAACCTCAGCGACAACCTCTTCACCGGCTTAACCCTCGACCAGATGATTCAACTCGCCTGGTATCTCAAAGACATCCCCGCCGAAAACATTCAGATGGGCGTGGTCGATCAGCGCTACACCTTCAACTACACCACTGCCGAAGGCGCGCAGGTGCTCGTGCCCGACCGCGCCCTGCTCGGCCCGCTCATGGTCGAAATCTTCGGCGATAATTACTCCGAATAACCCCCGACGCATCCAGGAGCGGAAAAGACACCGCTCCCGTTTTATTTTTGCAAAACCCCTTTGCCCGCCCCTACTTGCCCTCTTTCTCATAGGGCACGCCATCGGCTTTCGGCGCCGTTGCCCGCCCCACCAGCCCCGCCAGCACGATGATCGTCGTCACATACGGCACCATCTGCACGAACTGCGACGGCACAGGCACATTCAACCCCTGAAACGTGAACCCCAAAACATCCGAGAAGCCGAACAACAGCCCCCCGCTGAAGGCCCCCACCGGCGTCCATTTGCCGAAGATCATGGCCGCCAGCGCGATAAAGCCTCGCCCGCCCGTCATGCCGTCGTCGAACGTGCCGCTGGTTTCCAGCGAGAACCACGCGCCCGCCAGCCCCGCAATCATGCCGCCGATCATGACATTAATCCAGCGCATGCGCTGCACATTGATGCCCAGCGTATCCGCCGCGTGCGGGTTTTCGCCCACCGCGCGCGTGCGCAGCCCCCAGCGCGTGTAGTACAGCACAATATGCGTGATAATCAGCAGCGCGAACATGCTGTAAAAAATCGGACGCCCCTCAAACAGCACCGGCCCCAAAATCGGAATGTCCGACAGAATCGGCAGAACAATTGGTTGCAGCGTCTCGCGCCCGGCTTCCGAAGACAGCAGCACTTCGCGGCGCGCGAACGACGTCAGCCCCAGCGCCAGAATATTGATGACCGTGCCGCTGACGATCTGGTCGATCTTAAAATTGATCGCCAGCCAGGCGTGCAGCACCGACATCACCCACCCGGAAAACACCGCCGCCATTACCCCCAAAAACTGCGCGCTTTTGGCGTCCATCCCCGCCCCCAGCAGCAGCGTAAACGTGATGAAACCAAAACACGCCCCCGCCAGCATCATGCCTTCGATAGCGATATTGACCACCCCCGCGCGCTCGCACCAGATGCCGGCCAGCGCGCCCATCGTCACCGGCGTCGCCAGCCGCACGCTGATTTGCAGCAGCGTCACCACATTGATGCCCCCCGGCGTGCCCGCCGCCGCCATCACCAGAATCGTCGGGATAATCAGAATCCCGTTTAGCACCAGCCAGATCGCGCCCGCCCGTTTCCACGCCGCGCGTTCGCTGACCAGCCCCGCCACCCCCGCCAGCCCGCCGCCGACATACAGCAGCCCCACAAACAGCACAAAGCCCAGCGTGGGAATCGCGATTTCCGCGCGGCGGGGGTCACTCTGTGGCCCGGTAGCAAAAGTGGTCGTGGTGCCGCCGCCGTAGGCCGCCGGCGAAGCCAGCAGCGCCCATACGCCAAACAGAATAAAAATGATCGAAAAAATACCTGTGCGCGTCAATAAAATATCACGCCACGTGATCTGGCGTTCCTCCCCAGGGCTGTAAGTGCGCGTCGCAGAGGCCATATAAAGTCCTTCTTTAGCCAAACACTTCGGTCATCGCAAACTGAAAACCAGGCAAAAACGCCGCATCGCTGAAGCTATGGCGCGTGCCCAACGCGGTGATCTCTTTGCTATCGCTGCGATAAATGCTCAGGGTTTGCATATTGGGGTCAAGCAGCCAGACACGCTGCACCCCCTGCTTGAGATACCAGTTCACCTTTTTGTACATCACCGGAATATCGCTGGTCTGCGCGATAATTTCCAGCACCAGATCCGGCGCCGCCAGCAGCAGGCCGCTCTCGTGCAGCCGCGCGCGCCCCGTGCGCACAAACAGCAGGTGTGGCAGCCGCGCGCTCACGATTTGTTCCGACGCATCGGTGAGCACAAAGGGCTTGTGCATCCAGATTTCGCCCAGCGCGCGCAGCTTGATATGGTTCGCCAGCAGCACAAACAGCTTCTTGTTCAGATGTTCCAGCCCCAACGGCAGCGCCGCGTGTTCCAGCCGCTCGCCGTCGAGATACTCGAACGGTTCGCGCGCCCACTGCTCCGCGTATTCTTGCAGCGTCAGCACGCTCATACTCAGCCCCCCCACCCTTTGGAGAAGGTCGCGCCGGCTTTTTCGTCTTTGCCGCCCTCCGGCACACGCCACAGATAACGGATAATCGTGTCGGCGGCGATAAACATGATAATCAAAGCCTGGATAATCTTCACCAGATCAATCGAAATGCTGGCGCGCGCCTGCATCATGCCCGCGCCGGAATACAGCGCCCCCCACAGCAGCCCCGCCGCGATCATATTGCGTGGATTGGTGCGCGCCAGCAGCGCCACCGCGATAGCGTCGAAACCCACCCCCGCGAAAAATTCCGGTTTCATGTTCAGCGCCACGCCAGAAATTTCGATACCGCCCGCCAGCCCGGCCAGCGCGCCGCTGAGCACCAGCGCAAAAATAATGTTGCGCGGCACACTCATCCCCGCATATTTGGCCGCGTCCGCGTTGCTCCCCACCGTGCGCAGTTCAAAGCCCAGCGTCGTGCGGTTTAAAAACCAGTCCGTAAACCACACCGCCAGCACCATCAGCGCCAGCCCAATATGCAGCCGCCCGCTCACACTGATCCAGCCCAGCCCAGCCCCCAGCCCAGTCACCAGCAGGCCGTTGACCACAGGCCGCAGCCCCGCGCGCGCATCTTGCCTCAGTGCCTCGCGCCGCCGCCACAGCCCCCACAGCAGCACCAGCACCCCCGCCCCGATAAACCACAGCAGCGACAGCTCGCTGAAAGCCGGAAGCTGCGCGCTGGCGACAATATTCGGTGTCTGATCGGTGGTGGCGGTTGGGTCGCGCAGGATAAAGGGGTCGCGCGCTTTGATCAAAAAATCCACCAGACGAATCGCCACGAAGTTCAGCATGATCGTCGTGATGACTTCGTGCGCGCCGGTAAAAGCCTTTAACATGCCGGGAATCGATCCCCACAGCATCCCGCCGAGAATGCCGGCGATAATCACCAGCGGCAGATGAATAATCAGCGGCAGCCCGCTGAACACGCCCACGAAACCGACCACCGCCGCGCAGGTCGCCCCGATATACAACTGGCCTTCAGCGCCGATGTTGAACAGGCCGGCTTTGAAACCAAGCGCCACCGCTAAACCCGCGATGATAAACGGAATCGAGCGCACCAGCGTGTCTTCCAGTTGGCCGGGTAAAAACAGCAGCACGCCCCCCCCCAGCCGCAAATACGCCGCCTGTATCGGATCATCGCTCGTGTTTTCCGGCGTGTTGGTGCGGTTATAGACCAACCCCGCAGCGGCCCGATTGCCACGATCCACCAGCACCAGAATCGGCGGCGGGCGCCGAATCAGCAGATTATTGTTGACCACGGCTTCGACTTCGCTATCCAGCGCCGTCGCCACATCCTCACTGCTGATCAGATTCGCGCCGTACAGCGCGTTCAACACCCGAAGCTGCGCCGCTAGGCCGATAAAATCGGTGATGCCCGCCGTCGCCAGCCGGATTTCCAGCGCGCGCAGCGTGCGCACACGCTCAATGCCTGTGCTGGCGCTGGAACTGAGCGCAAAAATCGACGCCAGATCATCGGCCTCCGCGCTGAAAGGCGTGAGATTCAGGCTGTCCAGCACATCCAACTGTGCCACCAGGCGCGTGAGCAGCACCACGCCCGACTGCTGAATCGTGCGCAGGTAGCTGAGCAGTGCCGCGTCGTCCCTGATTTGCGCCGCCGCCGCTATCTGCTGTTCCAGCCCCGCGCGCTGCTCGGCGCTCAGGCTTTCCAGCCCGGCGTACTGCGCCGCCAGCGTGCGCGCCGCGCTGCTTTCCAGCGCGCCGAATTCCTCCAGCAGCGGGCGCAGACCGCGCAGCGTATCCACACCGACAGCTATTATTTGCGGCACCCGTTCGCCCAGCGCCAGCAGCTCGTCGTCGCTGAACCCGGCGTAGCGTTCCAGCAGATCGGCATAACGGCTGATATTGTCCGGGCCGATTGCTTCCAGTTCGGTCAGACTCCGCGAAAGCGCCCGCACTTCGCGGCTGGTCAGCGGTTCGCTGGCGATCAGCGTGCGCACCAGGTCGAAATCGTCGCTGGACACAGTATCGACATACGTCAGCCCTAACGAGCCTTCCAGCAGCGCGCTGTAGGCCGTCGCGGCGGTGTTGAAGCCGCGCCCGATGTCGCCGCGGCTGGTCGTGAGCACAATAAACGGCACGCCGATCAACAGCGAGGTGATCACCGCCAGAATCGGCACCAGGCGCGGCGAAAGCCGCCACCACCCGCGCGCGAGCGGCTCTAGGACGCGCGGCCCGCCTATGCTTATCTCAGCCATCCAACACCACCTTCTGTTCCTGGGTATCGCGCGCGCTAGGATGTATGCCGGCCATCAGCAGCCCCACTTTTTCGCGATCCGCTTCGTCAATCGGCAGCACGTCGATGATTTTGCCGTCGAACATAACCGCCACCCGATCCGAAAGCGACAAAATCTCGTCCAGTTCGGTGCTCACCAGCAGCACGCCCGTGCCGCTGTCGCGCATACGCACAATCTGCTTGTGAATAAACTCAATCGAGCCGACATCCAGCCCGCGCGTGGGCTGCGCCGTAATCAGCAGGTTGCCGCGGCGTTCGAATTCACGTGCGACAATCACTTTCTGCTGATTGCCGCCCGAAAGCTTGTTGACATGGACAAAAATGCTCGGCGTGCGCACATCATATTTGTCCACCAGCTTCTCCGCGTGGTCGTTAATCGCTTTGTCGTTCAGCAAAATGCCAACCGCGAAAGGCCCGATATAGTAGCTTTGCAGGGTCATGTTGTCTTTGACCGGGAAGCTGCCCACGATCCCGTTTTTGCTGCGGTCTTCCGGCACGTGCGCCACCCCGGTTTCCGTGATCCGGCGCGGGCGCTGGTTGGTGACATCCTTGCCGTTGATGCTGATATGCCCGCTCACCACATGGCGCAGCCCGGTGAGCGCTTCGACCAGTTCCGTCTGGCCGTTGCCCTGTACCCCCGCCACCCCCAGAATTTCGCCAGCGCGCACCGTCAGCGACAGGTGATCGACCGCGCGCAGCTTACGATCATCTTCCACCACCAGATTTTGCACCACCAGCACCGGTTCGCCTGGTTTAGCGGCTTCTTTTTCCACCTGCAAGATGACCTCGCGCCCCACCATCATCGAGGCCAGCGACGTTTCTGTCGAGCTTTTCGGGTCGGCGTGGCCCACGACTTTGCCCAGCCGCAGCACGCTGATGGCATCGCAGATTTCCAGCACTTCTTTCAGCTTATGGGTAATAAAGATAATGCTGACACCGCGCGCTTGCAGCGTTTTCATGATGGCGAACAAACCGCGCGTTTCCTGCGGCGTCAGTACTGCCGTCGGCTCGTCCAGAATCAGAATATCGCATTTGCGGTACAGCGCCTTGATGATTTCCACGCGCTGCTGCACGCCAACCGGCAAATCCTGCACCAGCGCATCGGGGTTGACTTCCAGACCGTATTCTTTCGAAATCTGCATGATGCGCTGTTTGGCGGCGCGCCGGTCTAAAAGCGGCCCGCGCACCGATTCGTTGCCCAGCATGACGTTTTCGGTCACCGTCAGCACCGGCACAAGCTGAAAATGCTGATGCACCATGCCGATGCCACGCCCAATAGCATCGTTGGGGTTATGGATGCGTACTGCCTGACCGTTGACCAGAATTTCGCCTTCGTCCGGCGTATACAGGCCGTAGATCAGGTTCATCAGCGTCGATTTGCCCGCGCCGTTTTCGCCCAGCAAGCCGAGCACCTGTCCTTTGCGCAGTATCAGGTCGATGTGGTCATTGGCGAGCACGCCCGGAAACCGTTTGGTCAGTCCGCGTACTTCCAGCACGGGAGGGGAATCGGCCATAAGAAAGCCTCTATTGATGAAACAATTTTTAACCAGATCATGCGAGCGCGTAGTATAGCAACGATTGCAGGAATTGGAAACAATCCCCAATTTAACGCCGACGCAGCCCGGCAGCCAGCATTGCACTGAACACCAGCCACGCCCCGCCGCTGATGAGCAGCGCCAGCGGCCACATCGTCGGGTAAAACGTGAAGACCACAGTACTCGTGCCTGCCGGCACAGGCACGGCGCGCAGCAGCACATTCGCGCGGTAAAGCGGCGCAGCTTCGCCGTTGACTGCCGCCTGCCAGCCGGGATACCAGGCGTCGCTCAGCAGCAGATAGGCCGCGCCCGCGCTCTCTACACCGATTTCCACCCGTTCCGCGCTGTAATGCGTGATCGTCACCCTGTCGCTGTCCTCTGGGCGCATTTCCGCCAGCGCCACATCGGCTGCCGAAAGAATCGCCGTCGTCGCCGGGTCAAAATCCGGCGCGCCCAGCATTTCCAGCGCAGAAGCGTCATCTGCGGCGGCGCGCACCTCGTAGACCAGAAACGCCCGCGCCGGCGCCGGCACACGTTCGTACACACGCACATCGCTCGACAGGATCATGCGCCAATCGCCGTTCAGCGTCACCTGCTCGAACACCTCCGGCGCGCGCGTATCGACCAGCGTCAGCGCGCGGATACGCGTATCCGCCACTGCCACCAGTTGCCCAAAATCGGCACGGCGCGGCGCAGCAAACGTGAAGCGCACGATCTGGAAGCCTTCCAGCGAGGGCGCGGCGGCATCCAGCGGGCGCAGCGGCGCGCCCCGAATTCGCTCGCCATCCAGCAGCAGTTCGGGCGCCGCCTCCCCAGCGTAGAGCGCATCAACCGCATTCGCGCTGAAATCGGCGCTGTACACAGGCGCAAACGTCGCCCCGCTCTCCAGGCGCTGCTCGAAGGTCGTATCGTAGGCCACCCCGTCGTGCCATAAGTCGTAAACCTTATCGACGATCAAAAAGCGCGTGCCCATCAGATCGAGCCAGCGCTGCTGCGGGATACACGCGGCGCGGCAGTTTGCCGGCAGCGCCAGCGCCTCGCGCAGCCGTCCGTCAGGCGCGGGCTGTCCGTCCGGCGTCAGCAGCGTAGCGAAAGCCGTATAATACGCCGTCGGCAGCAGCCCGCCGCCAAAGCCGTCCACTGTCGGGATGCCCCAGCGCAGCGGTTGGTTGGGCGAAAGCATTTCGTTCAATTTGATGGCGACAAAGGCATTGCGCACCGCGAACGGCGACAATCCCCACGCCGCGTAACGCGCCTCCAGCGCCGCCCTGTCGCCCGGATCAAACAGCAGATCGCCGATGCTCAGCACGCGCCCGGCAGCCATGTCGTCGGCGTTGAGCGCCTCTATCTGGCTGACGCTGAAACGCCGCGCATCGTACACATCGCGCGCGCTCAAATCGTTGTAGGGCTGTGCGCTGGCCGCCAGCACGATTTCCAGCAGCGCCAGCGCTTTTATGCGATCAACGGGCGAAAGCCGTAAAGGGCTTAGTCCCCTTGTTGGCGTGTCTGCCCGTAAAAACAGCACGGTCAGCACAAACAGCAGCAGCGCCCCGCCCCACAGGACGAGCGCGCCTGCCGTCGGCGCGGACAAGCCGGGCACGCTCCCGGCCTCCGGCGCATACGGCGCGAGAAAGGCCAGCGCCGCCAGCGCCAGCGTCAGCGCGACGATCAATGCCAGCAGCCGCCAGGGCGGACGATAGCCATCGCGCAGGGCTTGCAGCCCGCCGCCCGCCAGCAGCGCCCCCGCCAGCGCGAACAGCGCCATCCAGCGTGCCGGCACACGGAAAAAATTAAAGCCCGGCAGCCCCGCCAGCCCCCAATAGAGCGGCGTATACGCGCCCAACGCCAGCAGCACGCCCATCACCGCCAGCGTGCCCCATGCCGCGCGGGCCAATGGCGGCGCGCTTGTTTTCGGCTGCCCAAACACGCCGATCAGCGCCAGCCCCAACCCGCCCACCCCGATATAGGCGATATATTCCCCGAACAGCGGCGTATCATAATTCGGCAGTAGCGCCCGCCCCAACACCAGCGGACTGAGCGAAAAGGCTGTCGCCGCCCACGGGTCAAGCCCACCCTGCCGATTCGAGAGGCCGATCAGTTCCAGCGTCGGCCAGAGCTGCGCCAGCGTCAGCAGCCCCGCCGCCGCGCCGGCCAGCCCCAGCACAACGCCCAGGCGCAAAACCCGCCGTCCGCTGGCCCGCGCCCGGCCCCCCAAGCCCGCTTTTTCGGCGCTCGCCCCCTGCGGCGCGAGCACGCCGTACAGCCCCAGCCCGACCGCCGTGATAAACACGGTCTGCGTATGCCCGCACAGGATTTGCAGCGCCAGCGCGCCCGCCAGCAGCAAAGTGCCGCGCCAGCGCCACTGCCGCAGCCCCACATCCAGCGCCAGAAAGGCCCACGGCAGCCAGGCCAGCCCTTGCAACTGGTTGATCTGCTCGACATGCCCCCCGACATGCCCGCCAAAGGCGAACAGCGCCGCCGCCAGCAGCGCCGCCGCCCCCCCCAACCAGCGCCGCGCCAGCCCATAGGTCCCCAGCGCCATCCACAGCGTGTGCAGCAAAATCTGCGCGCGAATCGCGTTGGGCGGCGTCAGAAAAATCGTCAGCCAGTTGGCGGGATACAGCGTGCCGACCTGAATATCGGCCAGCAGCGGCGCCCCCATAAAAATATCAGGCGTCCACAGCGGAATCTGTCCCGCGCGCAGAGCCGCATCACGCGCCGCCCAATAGGGATAAAAATAGACGTAAGCATCGCCGCGCGCCAGAATGCGATCGCTGAATGCCAACTGATGAAATGTCAGCAGCGTCAGCAGCAGCAGCGCCATAAACGGCCCCAGCCCCCGCGCGCCGATTTCACGCCCTCCTTGCATAATATTCACGACTCAGCCGCCCGCAATCAACGTCTGGATCAGCGCGCCGCCGTCTTCGACGCTTTCCACCACCCAGCCTTCGATATCGCCGACACGGATGCGCCACCAGCGCAGCCCATCTGCCGCGCGCGGGCCTTCCACCAGCGTGACGCGCGTGCCATCGGCCAGCCGCCCCACCACACCAAAATCGATGCCGGGGCCGCTGCGCACGTTCAACTGGTCGCCTTCGGTGGTATTGATCGTGGCGGTGCCGCCCGCCAACAGACCAGCGTTATTGGCAGCCGGCGCAGTCGGCAGTTCCAGCGGCGAAATGCCCGTCTGCTGCGCTGCGCCGATCTGTCCCCACGCCATAAAAGGCGTATCCGACGGCGCAGCCGCCCGCGTATCCCCCGCCCATACCAAACGCTGGCGCGCCCCCGGCGCCCCAATCCACACGATGCTGCCCGTGTCCAGCCCGTCGCGGGTATCGACATGCATCAGCGTGAACGTGCCATCCGTGGACAAACTCGCGGTGACATAGACGAACCCATCGTAGATGCCGATGGCATCGGCAATGATAATTTCCGCCATGCGCAAAATAATCTGCGGCTGCGCCGGCTGGCCGCTGCGTTCCAGCAAGCGCCATTCGCCGATCGTGTTGAATTCGTCGAACGCCCCCACCAGCAAACGCCGCCCGTTTTCCACAAAACGCGGCCGGAACAGAGTCAAATTGGCCTCGCTGTATAGCGCAAAACGCGCGCTGCGCTGCGGCCAATACACTTCGAGCGTGTTGGCCTGTCCCGCCGGATAATCCGCCGTGCGGTTGGGAAAATCGGGGTTCAGCCCGGCGCTGACGACTTCGCCCGTACTGCTGAGCGTGTCGCTGTCCATTGTCGGATAGGCGGCGCTGGCACGCAGCGCCCCGCTCAGCGTGTCCCAGCTATAGCTCAGCGCCGCGCTGGTCGTTGCGCTGCCGCTCGTATCCACCAGCGTAAAAAGGATTTCAGTGCCGGCGTAGCGCTGAATAACAGGCGTCATGCCCGCCGCGCTCGGCAAACCCAGCGTCACCACCAGCGGATTGAGCGATTCGAGCGTGGCGCGGCGCGCGCCGCTGAAATCCTGCGCGTACAGCACCCAGCCGCCCCCCGCCAGGCTGTAGCCCACCGCCACACCCGTGTCGCTGAAAATCGCGCTGTTGGCCACCAACGCCAGACTGTCGCGTTCCAACCTGTGACCCGCCAGCGGATAGAGCGTTTGCAGCGCGCCCGTCTGCGAGTCGTAGAGCAGCCCGCGCGTGCCGTAACTGTCGGGATCCACCCCGTTGTACGCCATGTAACGCCCATCCGGCGATACCGCCACGCGCTCCCCATAGAATACATAATTTTCGCTCGTCGGCAGCGTCACCGTGCTCTGCGCCACCCCGCCGGAATCGACGCGCGTCATAACGCCCGTATCCTGATTAAACAGCCACACCGACCAGGCCGCTGTCTGCGCCTGTGCCCTGCCACCGACCAGCAGGCAGATCAGAAACAGCCAGAAGGTTCGTTTCAACGTTGCGCGCTCTTTCCACCCAAAATCGCCACCATAAGTCCATTCTTCAATAAGATACTACATCCGGCGCGGTTTTTCGGCTATGCTATCGGAAAAGTACAGGGGACTTCATCATGGCAAGGATCAGCAGTATTGTCTACAAACCCAAAGACCAGCCCCACGCGCCCGACAGCTATCTGCGCGTGCCGCTCACCAGCGCCCAGCTAATCGCCAATTACGGCATCGAAGGCGACCGCAAAGGCGGCCATCCCCAACGCCAGTTGAACATTATGTCGCTGGAACATGTGCAGCAGTTGGCGCGCGAAGGCTTTCAGGCCGCCCCTGGTCAACTCGGCGAACAAATTATTGTCGAAGGGCTGATTGTCGAGGCGCTGCAAGCCGGCAGCCGCCTGCAAATCGGCGCCGCCTGCGTGGAAATCGTCAAGCCGCGCACCGGCTGTGATCGGTTTGAACATATTCACGGCAAAGCGCGCACCTTAGCCGCCGGACGCATGGGGATCATCGCCCGCGTCATCAGCGGCGGCGCCATCCACGTCGGCGATACTGTGGCGCTGTTGCAGTCTATTGAGCGCTAAACAACACCTGTCGGCGCCGCGCCGCTCTTCTCACCCCGTATACGCCAGTTCCGTCGTCATCTCGCGCAGCCAGGCATACAGCGCCGCCCACGCTTCTTCCACTTCGCTGGTATATTCCTCACCCAGCACGCTTTTGAGTGCGTACAAAAAGGCTTCGCCCATCATATCAAAATGGTACAGTTTGATGCCGTAGTTCACATGCCGCTGCCCAAGCTGGTGCATACTCTGGCGAATCACCTCCGGCGCGCTGCTGGCCGTCACTGCCGTGCTGACCGCCAGCATAAAATGCCGCCCCTGTTCTTTGATGTCCCGGCGGAAAAAACGCCGCACGCTCGGATCCAATTCAAACAGCCGCTCATAAAAGATCAGCGATGCGCGTTCCGAACGCGCGGCCAAATGGGTAAACGTGGTCTGCACCAGCGTTTTCTGCCGCACCGATAACATAGCTCTGTCCTTATACCCCATCACTTACAAGCAATCGGTGTGACGTGGAAACAGCCTGCCTGCTGGGTCCACAGGTTGCGTGTATGTTGCTCACTGTGTTTGATTATAAAGGCACAGCCTTATTTCACAGCGTAAAGAACGTTAATTATCATGAATTTTATATAACTCCATGAATTGAAACAAATTGTTACACTAAAAATTTACGCTGCTTTCCGTCACAGACAAGGCTGTGCCGGCCGGGTTTCAGGGGTTTTGGCGCCAGCGGCGCGCTCGGCTGTGCCGGCCGGGTTTCAGGGGTTTTGGCGCCAGCGGCGCGCTCGGCTGTGCCGGCCGGGTCTCAGGGGTTTTGGCGCCAGCGGCGCGCTCGGCTGTGCCGGCCGGGTCTCAGGGGTTTTGGCGCCAGCGGCGCGCTCGGCTGTGCCGGCCGGGTTTCAGGGGTTTTGGCCGCTGCTGTCGCGTTCGGCGAACACCGCTTTCGCCCCGTTCAGGGCGTTAAACACAGCCGGAAAGCCCGCATACATCGCCACTTGTAGCAGAATCGCGATCACTTCGGCCCGCGTGCAGCCGTTGTTCAGCGCGCCATGCACATGCGCGCGCGCCCCGCCAGCACGCGCTCATAATTTTCTAACCCTTTTTCGTAGCGCGTCTCGTCCATCGTTCCCCCTAAAAAACTGCTCTAAACAAAAATGCCCCCTCGTCACATCTGTCACGGATGCTGTTGGTCAATCGATTTGATTGTGTTTTGGCCCTCATCCCCCAGCCCCTTCTCCCGAACGCTAACGCTGGGAGAAGGGGAGAAAACCGCTTTTGAAGTCCCTCTCCTAGTCCCACAGGGACGGTCGGGAGAGGGATTTAGGGTGAGGGCTTGATTCGCCAACAACATCTGTCACGAGGGGGCGAAGCCACCTTACGGGGTGGCCGTCGCTTCCGCGCTGGCCGCCGCGGTCGCCGTCACTGCTCCCGTCGCTTCCGCGCTGGCCGCTGCGGTCGCCGTCACTGCTCCCGTCGCTTCGGTCGTGGCTGCCGCAGTCGCCGCTGTCGTCGCCCCAGGCGTGCCTTCGCCCGTCGCGGCGGCGGTCGGCGTGACGGCTGTCGTCGCCGTGACCGTCGCTGTGGCCGTCGGCAGATACGGCGGCGCAGCGATCAGCCCCGTCAGCGCGTCAAGCGTCTCGCGCGCGATCAGGTAAACGATGATCGGCGTCGGCGTGGCCGTCGGCGCGGGACTGGGCGTGCCCGTGACCGGCGCCGGCGTTATAGTGGCGGTCGGCGGCACGGGGGTAAAGGTCGCCGTCGGCGGCATAGGCGTGATGGTGGGCGTCGAAGTCGCCGTAAGCTGCATCGTCGCGATCATGTTGGCGGTGGCTGTCACGTTGGCGGCGGCCGTCGCTTCCAGCGTCGGCACGCTGGTCGGCGTCGGCGTCGGCAGCACCACCGTAGTTGTGCTCAACTGCGTATAGTAGGCTGTGCCCGCCGGGTTCAAGCCGCCGATGCTCAGCGTATACTGCGTCCCCGTGCTGCTCGTGGCGATCAGCACAAAACCGGGCTGCGCCAATCCCAGCGTATTGACATCAATCGGCAGATCCGCCGAACTCAGCGCTTCGTTATAGAGCAGGCTGGTGAAATTGGCCGCCGCCGTGAAGCTGGCGAACTGGTCAAGCGGCTGCGTGCTGGTGGTGGTCGCCACCATACTCCACGTGCCCACGCTGTCGCGCGTCAGCAGCGTCGCTGCCCCCGTCGTCGTATTGCGGATTTCCAGGCTGATGATCTGGTCAGCCGTGACCCCCGTCAGCAGCGGTCGGCGCGTGTCCGGCGTCGCCGTGCCCGGTGTTGCGGTCGGCAGCGGCACATACGGCGGGTTGAGGATCATATCCGTCATGCCCGCGATCACGCTTTGCTGCACCAGCAGAATTTCCGGCTGCCCATCGGCCAGCACGTAATAACGCGAGCCGCCGGGATTCAGGTTGCCCACGCGCACAGTGTGGACTGTGCCATCCAGCCGCGTGATCGAAATACTATAGGCGGGGCTCTCCAGCCCGAAATCGGCCAGATTGGCGCTAAAGCGGTCAGTCGCCAACAGGTTGACAAAATTGCCCAACTGGATGTTGATGCGCGCCTGATCGACAGCGCGCGTATCCGGGACCGTCGTTTCGCTGATCGCCCAGACCAGCGCGGCGTCCCGCGTCAGCACCGTGCCTTGCCCGCTGCTGTTATCGCGCACTTCAAACCGGTTAACGGTTGATGTGTCGATGCCGCTAAAAACCGGCCCCTGGCTCGTTCCGGTGGGCGCCAGGGTCGCCGTCGCTGTCGGCGTCGCCTGCTGGTTGTTGAAGAGGGCGATGGCCCCCAACACGACCAGACTCAGGACAATCAGCGCAATCGTTCCTCTGTTTAAACGCATAAAGTCTGTTTACTCCTTGCTTCCGCTGGCATTACAGAGGCGAGCACAGCGGCTCGCCCCTTTTCCTTATTGCTCGTCTCATGATCACGGCGCGAAATCACGCCGGCTGCGCGCGCTCGCGGCTGAACCACCACACCAGCACGCCGATCAACAGCACGCCGAAGGGCAGCACCAGCAGCGTCAGCACGTTGATGTTGCGAATCTCCTGCTGCGTGGCGGCGAACGGCGCATCCTGCGGGTCGAAGCTTTCTTCCACGCGCGGAATCTGCTCGACAAAGAAGTCGTTGAAGCCCGTGACCCACACGATGGCGTTAAAGGCCATGTCGATATTGCGCACCCCCAGCGAACTGGCCTGCGCCCAACCGTTGCTGGCCAGATTCGTGCTGCCGAACAGCACGACCCGCGCCCCGGTCGCCGAATTTTCGGCCACCAGCGCCAGCACAAAACGGCCTGTCGGGTCGCTGTCGGTCGGGTTGATTTCTTCGTTCAGCAGTTCTTCCAGCGTTTTGCTATAAGCCTGGTCACTGGAAAACGCCAGTTCGGTCACGCTCACATTCGTCGGCAGCGTATCGGCGATCTCCAGCGCGTGCGGCGCGAAGAACACCACCGCGTCCTGCCCGCCAAAGCTGGCCGTGATGTAATTGCTGTCGCTGAATTCCACGCTGGCCGGCTGTATGGGCGTTTGCAGCGAGAGCGATTGATCGAGCACGACTTCCTGCGAGAAGCGCACGCCGAAGGCGTCCCACAGCCACCTGCCCATGTTTTCTGCCGTCGCCAGCGATTCGCCGTCGTTTTCCGCCCCCAGATCGGCGAAGATAATCAGGTTGCCGCCGGCATCCACATAATCGATGATGGTCTGCAAGTCGCTGTCGCGCAGCGCTTCGCTGCCGCCCGGCACGATCAGCACCTCGCCGTCGGCTGCCGGGTCATTCAGCGTCACCGTGCTTTGCGGCCCGCTGAGCTGCACAGCCGTCAACTGCTGCACGTTCCACCCGAAACGATCCACCAGACTGTCGCGGATGATCGATAACCCTTCGTCCCCTTCGTCATCCAGTTCCAGCCCATCCTGCACGCTCAGGAAGTACGCGCGGAAATCGCCCGACGCGCCGACGCGCAGAATGGCGTTGGTCAGCGAAGTCTGAAAATCCGGCCCGCCGAACTGCGCCGCATTGGGATCAACCACCTGTTTGTTTTCGATGTTTTCTGTGCCGTCCGGGTTGATTTCGACCACCACCAGCTGTCCCGGCAGCACCCCGTACAACTCGACCTGCGTCGGGTTGCGGTCGGGATCGACAAACTGGTAGCTCAATTTGGCCACCCCGGCGTCCGAGGTCGCCGCTTCGATATAGTCTTCGAACAGCACCGTGTCCTGATCGCGGCGGTCAGCCTGATCGCCGCCGTAGAACGCCAGAATGCGCATCGGCGGCACGTTGGGGTCGTTGGCGACCACGCGCATCGCCGCGCGCGCGTCTTCCGTCAGCGTGAATTCTTCGCTTTCCGTCAGGTCGGCGCGCCAGCCGCGATCCTTGATGAAGCCGTAGCTCACAACCAGCACCGCCAGCACCAGCACCGTCACAAAAACGCTGACCCCGCCGAAGCGCAGCGCACGCCCGCGCATGAATTCGCGCGCCTGTTCCGGCGCCAGCACCGCCCACGCCGCCAGCGCCAGCACCGTAAAGGCCAGCGTCCCCCAGCCGATCACGCCGAACTGCGGCTGAGTCAGGCGCACGAACAGGGCGACTGTCAGCCCCAGCGCCGCCAGCCCCAGCAGGATATTCGGCGGGATAAAAGGTTCGTTTTCCGGGTTCACCGGGGTTTCGGGATTCGTCGTCATGCTTTAGGCCCTCCAGCGCCGCGTCTCGACGATGCGCGTCGTGATAAACAGCGCAGCGATGATCATAAAGATGAAGTACGCGATGTCCTCAGCGCGAATCACGCCGACGAACATGGTCGAATTATAGTGTGCCGTCAGCCCCAGTTCGCGGATGCCGTTCGCCAGCCCGGTGATGAACTCCGGGTTTTCCGTGAACGACAGGTTGTTGACGAACTGCGCCGCCAGATCGGCCAGATACAGTACCAGCACCGTGGCCGCCCCCAAAAAGGCCGCCACAATCTGGTCTTCGGTGATAGCCGACCAGATCATCGTCACCGCCAGCACCGTCCCGCCGTACAGCCACGCGCCCAGATACACCCCCAGCGCCCGCCCGTGATCCGGCACGCCGATCGTCGTCAGCACCAGGTAGTAGACCAGCGTCAGCCCCAGCACGACGCTGTAATACGTCCACACCGCAAAAAATTTGCCGACAATGAACGCCGTCTCGCTCATGGGCAGCGTCATCAACAGTTCTATCGTCCCTTCGCGATTTTCTTCCGCCAGCAGGCGCATCGTCATCAGCGGCCCGACCAGGAACATCAGGAAGGTGAGCAGGCTGGGGATAAAGTTGAGATTATCCGCGGGCGCGCGGTTATTCAACTGCGAGACGTTCGAGCTAAAAATCAGCCCGAACAGCAGCAGCAGCGCGAAAGCCACCGCATAGGCGATAGGCGAACGGAAATACAGCCCCAGCTCGCGCTTATAAACGGCCCAGATTTGCCGCAAAATCATGATTTGGCCTCCTCATCTTCGCGTTCGCGCGCGCCATCCTCGCGCGCGCCATCCTCGCGCGCGCCATCCTCGCGCGCGCCATCCTCGCGCGCGCCATCTTCGCGCGCGCCCTCGCCCGCTTCATCACCGCCTTCCCCGCCGTCTGCATCCGCTCTTTCGCTCGCTTCTTCGGCTGCCGGCGCCACCTGGCGCGTCAGTTCCAGGAAAATCTCTTCCAGGTTCACCGCCAGCGGACGCAGTTCGACCAGCCGCCAGCCGTTTTGCACCACCACCTGCGCGATCTCTGGGCGTGGATCGACATTCGCGTCGCGCGGAGTCACCACCACCCCTTCGACCGCCGCTTCCGCGTGCGCCACAGTAGGAATCGCGCTCACCGCCGCGATCATCTGCTCCACTGGCCCTTCCGCGCGCACCAGCACGCGCCCCCCGCGTTCCAGTTCCGCCCGCAGTTGCGCCGGCGACCCTTCCGCCACGATCTGCCCCTGATTAATAATCACCAGATTGTCGCACACCTGCTCGGCTTCCGAGAGGATGTGCGTGCTGAACAGCAGCGTGTGGTCGCGCCCCAACTGGCGCACCACATCGCGGATTTCCAGCACCTGGATCGGGTCCAGGCCGATCGTCGGCTCGTCCAGTATCAGCACCTGCGGATCATGCAGCAGCGCCTGCGCCAGCCCCACGCGCTGACGCATACCCTTAGAGAGTGTGCGGATGCGGCTTTGCGCCCGGCGCGTCAGCCCGACACGTTCCAGCACGTCGTCCGCTTTTGCGCGCACATTTTTCAGCCCGCGAATCTCCCCCATGTACATCAGATAATTGCGCGCCGTCATGTCACGGTACAGCGGCACGCTTTCCGGCAGATAGCCCACGCGCTTGCGCACTTCCATGCTCTGCTCGAACACATCATAACCGGCCACCGTCGCTTTACCCGACGTCGGCGGCATGAAGCCCGTGAGCATACGCATAGTCGTCGTTTTGCCCGCGCCGTTCGGCCCAAGGAAGCCGGTGACCTGTCCCGGCTTGGCGTCAAAGGAAATCCCTCTGACCGCCGTGACTTCCCCGTATTTCTTGACCAAATTGCGAACTTCGATCATAGCTTTTCTCTCTTACGGTTGTTGTTGTCACGAAAAAGTGAACACCCCAACGCAAAAACCGCCCTAGCGGCTTGTACGCTGCAAATCCGCCGCATTATAGCGGTATTTCGTTACAGAAGGCAGGCGAAATATACAGACATAATTGTAAAATATGTGTTAACTCGCCCCGCTGCGGGCATAAACCAGCGCTGGCGGGCCCCCCGTTGAGCACCCGCTAGGGCGTCCGCGTGGGCTAAAACACCAGCGGGATGCAAAGCTTCCCGCGCAGCACATAGGTCTTGCGGTAAACAGGGGGCTGCGTGTCCAGCGCCAGTTCCGGCAGCCGCCGCAGCAGGGTGCTGAAAGCGATTTCGGCCTCCAGGCGGGCCAGCGGCGCGCCCAGACAATAGTGAATGCCGCTGCCGAAGCCGATATGCTGGCCGGCGTTTTCGCGCCTGACATCCAGCCTATCCGGCGACGGGAACATCTGCGCGTCGCGGTTGGCCGCCCCCAGCATGGTCGCCACCTGCTGCCCGCGCTTTAACTGCTCCCCCGCCACAACCACATCCTGCGTCACCCAGCGCGCCGTAAGCTGCACCGGGCTGTCATAGCGCAGCATTTCTTCCACCGCCTTCTTCACCAGCGCCGGGTCGTTTTTCAGCTTATCCATTTGTTCAGGATGGCGCAGCAGCGCACCGGGGCAAATGGTGCGACAAAAACAGTATCATGAAAGGATTAAGGATCAGGCTTCGGGGAAAATATCTTTAAACACGCTGTGCAGCCGACTGTACTCCCCCATTCTATCAGACACAAAGGGCATTTTTACTGCTTGGCGGCAGCCCCCGCGCACACAGCACATTCCTCACACACACGCCGGCTTTTAGCCCCTCTCCGCTAAGGTAAGCGCAGCTTACACCGCCGACGCAGTTGGGAAGCGATCAACAGAGTTTAAAACCTGTCGCACAACTTTGATGCCATTCCCCTGATGAGTCTCGCAGAGACTTGCAGGCAAACTTGTTTGCCCGGTAGCCGGGCACTTCTGTGCCTGGCCGCAAAACCAGCCCCGCCGCCAAAGCCCGCCCCAAAAACCCGATGCCCCCCGCGCCATCACCCGCCACCCCCCCTTTGCCCGCTTGTGTTATAATCAGCCCCATCATGCAAAATTGAGCTGTTCCCCTGAGGCCCGCTTATGATGGATATAAATCAAGCCGCGCGTATGATCGAATGGTTGGACGAAGAACGCCGCCGCGATAAAAGCGCCATCGCCGCGCTCGAAGAACGCCTCGCCCAGCAGCAGGATGCCATGGATACCCTGCTGCGCCGCATCAACAGCCTCGAATCTGACCAGACCGTCATCCGTTCGCTCTATGTCTCCGGCGAGCACGAAGGCGAACTGCTCGACACACTCCGTAAAGAGATGCGCCAACTCGTCGAAGCGCTCGAATCCAAGCGCCTGACCGCCGAGCGCGAAATGGAGCGCCGCAATGACCTCGCCCGCGAAAATGCCCTGCGCTCCCTGCGCGAACTGGCCGAAAAACTTGCCAGACTCGAACGACTCGCCACCGAAGCCCCCGCCTGGCAGGCCGAACGCGACCGCCAATCCACGCAGATCGCTACCTTGCAGCAGCGCGTCGATGACCTCACCAAGCGCGCCGAAGACCCCGAACGCCGCATTGTCTACCTCGAAGAACAGCGCCGCGAAAGCACCCGCCGCATCTCCGAACTCGAAACCGAGATCCCCGAAGTCAAAAAGCTGATCGACAGCGTTCGTCCCAAGCTCACGCTCCTCGAAGACCTGGCCCTCCGCAACGAACGCCGCGTCCAGGAAGTGCAAAACAAGGAAAACGAACGCCGCGACCAGATCCAACAGTTTATCGACCAGCAGACCCTCTTATTGCAGCAGCGCGATCGCCAGATCGAAGACATGACGCGGCGCTTCGGCGAAAACGACAGCGCCATGCAAAAGAACATCGAAACCTTCGAGCGCTGGGCCGATGCCTACCGCCAGATGCGCAAAATCATCGACGACTTCGAACGCATCGGCGATCGCCTCGAACGGCGCATCAACGAAGTCGCCGAAATGCAGCGCCTCAGCGAAGAACGCTTCCGCCAGGAATGGAACGACTGGCGCAGCGAAGACCAGAAGCGCTGGAAAAACTTCACCATCTCCAACGACGACATCTGGCGCAGCCACGACAAGGATTTCGAGCGCTTTATCGAGCGCATGGATCAGCTCGCCGCCTTGTTCCCGCCGCTCCAGGACCAGATCGCGCGCCTGTGGAATCTCGAACGGGCGCGCGCCCAGTTGTACCGCGACCGCTATCAGGCCCTGCTCCATGAATATGACACAACGGCGGGAATCAGCGCGACCACCACCAGCACCGTGCCCGTCGTGCTCCCGTCCAACGGATCTAACGGCTCCGATCGCTGATGCGCGTGATTGGCACCGCCGGGCATGTCGATCACGGCAAATCGACGCTCGTCAAACGCCTGACCGGCATCGACCCTGACCGGCTGGCCGAAGAACAGGCGCGCCAGATGACCATTGATCTGGGCTTCGCCTGGCTGACTCTCCCCAACGGCGAGTCCGTCGGCGTCGTCGATGTGCCCGGCCACCGCGATTTTATCGAAAACATGCTCGCCGGCGTCGGCGGCCTCGATGCCGTGCTGCTGGTGATCGCCGCCGATGAAGGCCTGATGCCGCAAACACGCGAACATCTGGCCATCATCGACCTGCTCGACATCCGCAGCGGCATCGTCGTGCTCAGCAAAGCCGATCTGGTGGACGCCGAATGGCTGGCGCTCATCGAACACGAAGTGCGCGCCGCCCTGCGCCCCACCACGCTGGCCGCCGCCCCGATTCTCCCTGTCTCCGCCCTCAGCGGCGCGGGCATCCCCGAACTGCTGCGCACCCTCAGCACCCTGCTCGACAGCCTCCCCTACCGCGCCGACAGCGGGCATCCCCGCCTGCCGATTGACCGCGTATTCACCATCAAGGGCTTCGGCACCGTGCTTACGGGCACCCTGCTGGGGGGCGCGCTGCGCCTCGGCGATGAAGTCGAGCTTCAGCCCGGCGGCCTGCGCGGGCGTGTGCGCGGCCTGCAAAGCCACAAACAGCAGGTCGAAATCATCCGCCCCGGCAGCCGCGCCGCTGTCAACGTGGCCGGCATCGAGCGCGACCAGGCCGCGCGCGGGCAGGTGCTCACCCATCCCGGCCAGCTCACCCCCACCACCCTCATCGACGTATCCTTTCGCCATCTGCCAGACGCCGATCACCCCCTGAAACACAACACCGAAATCAAGTTTTTCAGCGCCACCGCCGAGTCGTTGGGCTATGTCCGCCTGCTCGACTCCCAGGCGCTCGCGCCGGGCGCACACGCTTGGCTGCAAATCCGCCTCAACCGCCCCCTCGCGCTGAATGCCGGGGATCATTTTGTGCTGCGCTTGCCCTCGCCGGCGCGCACGATTGGCGGCGGCCTGATCGTCAATGCGCACCCCGGCAAACGCTGGCGGCGTTTCAATGATGCTGTGCTTAATCAGCTAAAAACACGCCTTTCAGGCACGCCGGCGCAGCGCGTGGCGCAGGCCGCCGCCGAACCGTCTACGCGCCGCGCCCTCTTAATGCAAACCGGCCTCGCCCCCGCCGAACTCGACGCCGCGTTGAGCGAGGCCCTGGCGCAAAACCTGCTTTCTACTCTGCCGGACGGCAGTTATTGGGCGGAGGCGCAGCGTCAGGATGTGTTGCAGCGCCTGCTGCGCGAACTCAGCGCATATCATGCCGCCAATCCGCTGCGTCCCGGCATGGCGCGCGAAGAACTGCGCAGCCGTTTTCGGCTCAAGCCCGCCGTGTTCAACCTGCTGCTGGAGACGCAGAACGAGATCGCCGCCGCCGGCAGCACGCTGCGCCTGAGTGCGTTCCGCATCCAGTTCACGCCCGCGCAGCAGGCACAGATCGCGCGGCTGATGACGCAGATGAATAGCTACACCCCGCCATCGTTCGCCGAAGCCGCCGCCCTGGTGGGCGAAGATGTGCTGCGCGCGCTGATCGAACTGGGCGACGTGGTGCAGGTGCAGGAGGACGTGATTTTCGCGCCGGGCATTTATCAGCAGATGCTCGACGCCGTGTACAGCCTGATCGACAGCGAGGGGGCAGTTACGGTCAAAGCGCTGCGTGACCGCTTCGATACCTCGCGCAAGTATGCGATCGGCCTGCTAGAGTATCTGGACGCCCAGGGCATCACCAAACGAGTGGGCGATGCGCGCGTGCGCGGACGCCACGCCACGACCTAATGCTGCGCCACAATATCAATGTCCTGATGCAGCTTTAAGACACTGTCGGGCGGATAATACCCTTTGCGCAGCGAAAGCAGCGGATACGCCAGCGTGCGCGGACCGATCAAACAGCCAGGATTGGTGACACAGTTGCAGCCCAACTGCACGTCATCACCCAGAATCGCGCCCATTTTTGGCAGTTGGGTGTCAATTGTTTCATCATCAATTAACAGCTTGATGGTGGGCCGTTTGCCCGTTTGCGGGTCGGGCTTAGACGTTAGTGCCAGATTCGAGAGTTTGCTGCCCGCCCCCAGATTGACGCGCGCGCCCAAAATGCTGTCGCCCAGATAGGCAAAGTGTGGGGCATGGCTGTGATTCATCATTACCGTATTTTTTAGTTCAGAGGTATGCCCGACAACCACATGATCGCCCAGGAGGATGTTTTCGCGCAGGTATGCGCCCTGCCGGATTTCACAATGGCTGCCAATAATGGCCGGGCCAATAATCATCACGCCGGGATCAATGTGTGTCCCTGCGCCGATAAAGATGTTGCGGTGCTGAAAGGTGACACCGGGATAGGCGTGGGCTGCGGCGTTGGGTTGCAGACCTTGCGCGAACTGACGCTCAATGTACTGTCCCAACCTGGCAATCGCCTCCCAGACATAACCCGTTCCGGCGAACAGGTCGGCAAAGGCGCAAGCGTCGAGGTCGAAAAAATCGGCGGCGGTCAGCATAAGATTCGTGGCTCCGGCTATTCACTGATGGCGAATTCGGCGCAGGCACGGGCGACATCGCCCGCCTCTTTGAAGAACGCGCCTTCGGTGCGCAGTTCAAAGAGGCGATACAAGAAGCGCGCATCGAATTTGCTGCCGGAGAAAATCGCGTCTTCCAACTCGACGGGTATATCATAGCTCTGATTCTCGTTCCAGCCGCGCGCAAAGATGCATACTTTCTTATTGGCGGTATCGCGAATGCACATCGCTTTGGGCAAAGGCACATCGGCACGCTCGCCGAGCACTTTAAGCGCCTTGCTGGCGCTGAAACGCGGCCAGTCGTGGAAGATGTCCCAAAACATCATCTCGAACTCGCGGCCTGAAGCCAGATACAAGTCCACGTAGCTAAAGCTGTCACGCAGCGCTTTCTGGCGTTCAGCCTGCACTTTGACCAACGCATCCGCAGGATCATCCGAAGAGACATAATTGAGGTTGACCCAGCTAAAGCGTCCGGGATTCAGCACTACAATGGCTTGTTTTTGATCAAAGCCGGCGAGTGTGCGCTGCAAATGAAGGTGCAGCGCCGTTTTAAAAAATCCGGCTATGTAGACGACGTTGTTTTCGACACTTAAGCCCGGCTCAACAGCGATTTGCGCCTCAACATCAGGCCAGGAGAATTCAGCGATCACGCCAGGAGCGGTAATCATCGTGCCGCGCCCGCGTTCAGTATTGTGGTCTGTCCAATTGACGATATAGGTGACCGCCGTGTGTTTCTTAAGTTTCCACCAGACATTGGCCCCCGATTTAGTGACCATCAAGCGCGAGTCGCGCAAAGTCTGTGCCACAAATTTCGCGTAAGGGTCTTCCGACTCATCCGATGTGTCGCCGATTTGCGTGATTAAACGCACATGCCCTTCCATTTTGGGCCAGGCAGCCAATTTTTGTGCCACTAACCAGCTAGAACCGCCGACACGCGCGCTGTAACTGGCACCAGTGCGTTCCTCGTCGTGCTTAAGCTGCAACTGCCCCCCATCGTCCTCATGATAGGTGTTGATGGCGACATCGGCATAGACCGCGCCAATCGCCAACAGGCGTAAGTTAGGGTAATTGCCGGCAGTCAGTTTTTCAGGCAGCGTTCTCAGTGGTTTTTCCAGAGGCGGTAACGCGGCGATAAGCTGCTTAAAGGCTTTGTCAAAAGGTTGTTTCTGAAAATCGATAAATTGTAGATGATCGGTTTGAATAGAGGGTTCCGTTGCTTCCAGACGTACCGGAATGATGAGCTTTTTTAAAGCGTCCGCCATCCCCAGTTCGCGGCTCACAAAATCCGACTGCTGCGCATGGCCAGACAAAACGAGGATGACGCACAAAGCGTTTTTCAGGGCTTCATTGATTTGCTGCACCCACTTCTGCCCACCCTCAATCGCTTCGGTGTCAATCCAACACGGATAACCCGATTTTTCGAGCTGGGCGACCAGCCGCTGCGCGAATTCTTTGTCTTTGCGCGAATAGCTGATGAAGATATGCGTCATGATGTCCTGTCATTCCTTCAGATAAGAGCACTATGCCTAATCATAGCTCAATATTTCACAAGGCGAGTATAAATCTTATGGCACTGGCAGCGCGCCACCTGATGACGGCCCCACTCATATATGAAAAGGCTCGATCAGCACATGCCAGACGTGTTCGCTGAAGGCGGGATTGTTGATGCGCAGAACGATTTCGTGCAGGTCAACGATCATTTTCCAGCCGACATCGTGCGGGAAAGGGTCAGGTTCGCCGCTGGCGTTATGCGTGACCTGCGCGACTTTTTGCGCCAGCGCGATGATGTCGTTATATAGCGGGTTGCGCTCTTTGACGGTCATCGAGCGCAGCACATCCAGTTCGTAGAGCGCGTCTTTCCAGCGCGCGGGGTTTTCGGCCAGCGCCAGCACACGCTCAAGTTCTGGCACAACATCAATGCGCGTCGAGGCCAGGCGCAGCAGCCCCGCCGCCCAGGGCGGGCGTTGTGCCGGCAGCAGCGCGTCATACAGCACACGCCCCAGATCGAGCGGGCGGTTATCGGCTTCCCAATAGACACGGGCTTCGTCAATAATTTGCCGGTTGTTATTCATAGGCGCCGCTCGCGTTCTATTCGTTCGACTTCATCTTTGGCTTCTTTTAGCCCTAAACCGGTTTCTTCGCGGTACAGTTTGATCGCGTCGATCTTTCTGCCCTGGTCGATCAGGCGCTCGACGCGCGCCGAAAGATCTGCCGGAACAGCGCCGGTCTGTTCGCCCAGGAACTGCGTTTTCAGCTTTTGATACTCATCGCTGGTCAGCGCGCCCGACTGGAACAGCCCGAACAGCCGTTCCAGTTCGCTGGTGATGTCGGCGGGCGCTGCCAGGCGTTTGCGCTTGGGGGCCAGTTCGACTCCCGCGTCATCTTCGATGACCTGAAAGCGTTTGCGGCTGGCGTTGGCGACCCACGCCACAATCAGCGCGCCTACCAGCAAAATGATCGCCACTTCTAGCGAAATCGTAATCATGGTTTCCTCACAATGGCAATCTGATTCACGCCCATGCTCAGCGGCGTCCAGGTTGTGCGCGTCAGCACTTGCAGCAGCGCCGGCAGCCCAAACAGCCCGAACTGCACGACTTTGGGCAGCAGCGGCACATAGGGCACATCCCACAGGCCGTCGCCGAAGTGTTTAAGCGTAACGAAGCCCTGTTGTTCGCACCAGGCGCGCCACTGCCGCGGCGGATGCACGTTGATGTGCGTTTTGTCCTTGCCGATCGCGTCGGTGTCGCGATCTTTGAAGCGCCGCAGACTGTAATCGGGGTGTGGCGTGGCGAACAGCAAGATGCCGCCGGGCTTGAGCAAGGCGTAAACCTGGCGAAGCGTGCCCTGCGGGTCGGGCAGATGTTCGACCAGATGCAGCGCCACGACGGCGCTGAACGTGCCCGGCGCAAAACGGCTGAGATCGGTGGCGTCCATCTGGTAGGCTTCGGCTTTGGGGGCGTTGATTTTGGTCTGCTCGATACTGTAGTCGATGAGATCAATGCCGACGCACTGAAAATCGTCTTGCAGCAGGCCGAGCAAATGCCCCAGCCCACAGCCCATTTCCAGCAGTTGGCCGCCGTCGCGCGGGGCATAGCGCCGCACCAGCGCCGCATAGTAACGGCGCGCGAACCAGTACATGCTGAAGCGCCCTAAACCGCGATCCGCGTAGTTCCAGCGTTTGAAATAATCGCGCGTGTAATGTTCACGCGGCACTTGTGGTGACGTCATAAATCCCTGTCTAGATCGGCCTGACGGTCTGCGATTTCAGATCGTACAGGTCAAAGGTCAGCGATGCCAGATGCAAAACGCCGTAGGTGTGCGACGAAGCGCGCACGCTGCTAAAGGTATACAATGAGCCGGGATTAACCACGCAGCCACGACTCACACGCACATACATGGGCATATGCGTGTGCCCGGTAATCAGCACATCGGCGTTGAGCGAAGAGAGCATCATATTGAGCAGCGTTTCCGAGATATGGTCGCGGTACAGCCCCCACATATTGTTGCCGGGTTTGCCGTGACACATAAACACATTACGTCCCCCCAGTGAACCGCGCCAATCAACAGGCAGGTTTTTGAGGTAAGCAGCGTTATGTGACGAAAGGCCGTAGAACCACTCGTCATGATTGCCGCGCACGGTGGCAATCGCGCGCTCACGAATCAGATCAACCACGCGCTCTGGATCGGGGCCGCGCCCCACGAGATCCCCCGCGCACAGGATTAAATCGACCTGATGCTCTTTCTCTAATCGTTCCAGCGCTGTTTCTAGGGCATTGTAATCTCCGTGAACGTCCGATATGACTCCTATATCCATTCCCTAAACCTTAGTCGCGTCATAATGGTTTCCATTATACGCGCTTTCCGTCAAAACTTCCGCATCTCCAATCGGGCTATCATCAAGACTCATTTTCGTGCGCGGGCGTGCGGGGGACGGCAAAAAGGCGGTCACCAGTTGATCTGTGGCGTCATTCGTATTATCATATCACCATATGATGATATATTGGCGCAGGAGAAGATGATGATCACGATGACCCTTGTTGAACTGAAAGCCAAGCTGTTTTATGGCTTCGCCGATCCGTCGCGTCTGTCGATTCTGGAGGCGCTGCGCGGCGGTGGGTTAAGTGTTACCCAGCTTGTGCAGGCCACAGGACTGAGCCAGCCCAACGTCTCGAATCACCTAAGCTGCCTGCGCGAATGCGGGCTGGTCACACGCCAGCAGCAGGGACGGCAGGCACTTTACCGCCTGAGCGACGAACGTGTCGAACACCTTCTGGCGCTGGCGACAGCGCTGTTGGCCGATACGGCCAGAGGCGTCTATGAATGCACGCACTACGTTATCCCGAAGGAATGGGAACATGAACACCTTCCGGGTAATTGAAGTTCCCGTTAAGGGTATGGATTGCGCGGAATGCGCGGCGCATGTGCAAAAAGCGCTCAGCGCGCTGCCGGGCGTGGAATCCGCCGATGTGCTGCTGGCGGCGGAAAAAGCGATTGTGCGTTTGCACGATGGACAGGTGCAGATGAACGCCATCCGCCAGGCGGTGGCCGCCGCCGGTTACAGCGTGCCGCAGGACGATGCGCCGCCCGCCGCCGCGAGTTTTTCCAAAACCGTGCTCAATCTGTTTGGGCTGGTCTTTGGCGTGGTGCTGTTTATCGTCGTCATCGGCGAAGGGCTGGGGCTGTTCGAGCGCATCACGGAACTGGTGCCGCTGCCGTTGGGGGTGGTCTTGGTGCTGCTGATTGCCTATCCGATTCTGCTGAACGTCGCGCGCGCGGCGCTCAAGCGCCAGATTATCGCGCACACGCTGATGAGCGTCGGCCTGCTGGCGGCGCTGCTGATCGGCCAATGGCTGACAGCGGGTGTGATCGCCTTTTTGATGCGCGTGGGCAATTACGCCGAACACTTCACGGCGGAACGCAGCCGCCGCGCCGTCAAGAGTCTGGCCGCGCTGGCGCCACAGCGCGCGCGCGTCGAACGCGATGGCCAGGAAAGCGAAATTCCTATCGACCAGGTGCGCATCGGCGACACGATTATCGTGCGCCCCGGCGAAAAAATCCCGGTCGATGGCGAGGTGCTCTCCGGCCATGCCACCGTGAATCAGGCGGCGATCACCGGCGAATCGATGCCGCTGGAGCTGAGCGCGGGTGCCAAAGTCTATGCCGCGTCGTTCGCCCAGTTGGGCAGCCTGAAAGTCCGCGCGGCGCACATCGGCCAGGACAGCACCTTCGGGCGCCTTACGCGCTTAGTCGAAGAAGCCGAAGCGCAGCGCGCTGATGTACAGCGTATCGCCGACAAGTTTTCGGCCTATTTTTTGCCGGTAGTGGCGACGATTGCCGCGCTGACGCTGCTTGTGCGCGGCGACCCGCTGGCAACAGCGGCGGTGCTGGTGGTGGCGTGTTCGTGCTCGTTCGCGCTGGCAACGCCCATCGCCATGCTGGCGTCGATTGGCGCGGCGGCCAAAAACGGCCTGCTGTTCAAAGGCGGCAAATATATCGAAACGCTGGCGCGCGCTGATGTGCTGCTGATCGACAAGACCGGCACGCTGACGCTGGGACAGCCGCAGGTGACGGATGTTGTAGCGCTTAACGGGCTGCCGGCTGACGAAGTGCTGCGGCTGGCGGCTTCTGCCGAACGCTATTCCGAACATCCGCTGGCCGAAGCGGTGCGCGTGGCGGCGCGGGAACGTGGGCTGGCGCTGGCCGCGCCGCAAAATTTCCGCGCGCTGCCGGGAATCGGACTGCAAGCGACTATCGAAGGCGCAGAAATTGCCGTCGGCAGCCAGCGTCTGCTCAACGGGCAGGGCGACATCGACGCGGCGGCGGCGCTGGAAAACAGCGGCAAAACGACCTTATTCGTGCTGGCCGAAGGCCAAGTCGTGGGGGTGCTGGCGGCGGCCGATACGCTGCGCCCGGAGATTCCACAGGCGCTGGCGGCGGCGCGGCAGTGGGGCATCAGCGAAATCTGTATGCTGACAGGCGATCATGAGCGCGTGGCGGCGGCGCTGGCCCAACAATTGGGCGTCAGCTACAAAGCGAATCTGCTGCCGGAGGATAAAATCGCCATTGTGCGCGCGTATCAGGCGCGCGGGCAGGTGGTGGTGATGGTGGGAGACGGGGTGAACGATGCGCCGGCGCTGGCGCGGGCCGATGTGGGTATCGCCATGGGTGCCGCAGGCAGCGATGTGGCGCTGGAGGCGGCGCATGTGGCGCTGCTGCGCGCAGACTGGCTGCTAGTGCCCGCGGCGCTGCATATCGCCCGGCGCACGATGCGCGTTGTCAAGCTGAATATTGGCTTCACCGCCGTGTACAATTTGCTCGGCCTGTCGCTGGCGGCGCTGGGCATTCTGCCGCCGATTGTGGCGGCGGCGGCGCAGTCGCTCCCCGATATTGGCATTCTCGCCAATTCGTCGCGCCTGCTGCGCCAGAACACCCGCCTCTAATGCGCCGGTCATGCGGATCTTGTTGAGGCACTAGCGTCCATCGCCGGAACGCGAGGATTCGGTCATGGTGGGCACGCTGGGGACAGCGCCGTAAGCGTCCACCAGCAGCACGGCCTCGCTGGCGTTTTCGGGCGTCGCCAGATAAATGCCGATGCGCCCCGGCTCCAGGGTGCTGTCCGTGACCTGTGCTACCTGCGTGCCGTTGACCTGCCCGGTCAGCAGATTGCCCTGCACGCGGATCGTCAGGCGGTTGGGGCTGCCGATGGGCAATACGGCGTCGTTCGGCGTCCAATCGCCGCCAGAGCTGCGCCGCAGTTCTGTCCACTGGCCGTCGTCGCGCACCCAGATGCTGTAGCGTCCGCGTCCATCGACGGCGAAGACGTTGTAATGGTCGTTATCCTGATAACGGAAGACAATACCGTAGCCGCTGGTGGGTGGGCTGGCGGCATCGAGCGTGGCGATCAAGGTGATCGACACAAAGTCGTAGTTATATTCGGCGTCCAGGATGGTGGTCATGGCCGCGCCGGCGATATGGTTGACGAAACGTAAAAAGCCGTCGGGAGTCAACATGCGCGAGACGGAGGTGCTTTCGCCCAGCGGCCACCAACTGTTGGTCGCATCATCGGGCGCGAACGTGCTCTCGAATTCCGGCGGATCATCGCTGGTCATGCTCTCGGCGTCGTTTCCGGTCATACTGCCGGTGATGGCTTCGGTCGGGGCGGCGGGCGGCGCGCTGCGCAGTTGATTGTTGACCAGGCTGGCGCCCACCAGCACGCCGATCAGCACCATGCCGACAATAAAAATGCCGAGCGGCGCGTATCGCCGCGTGGTCGGCGGGATATAGCGCGTGATGGTGTTGAGCGCCAGCGAGACACGATTGACCGGGTTAGAGGACACTTTTTGGGGTGGGCCGGTGATGATCGAAAAATCGGCGGTGGCGCCGGCTTTGGGCGGCAGAACGGGTTTGCCGGCGAAGGCCGCTTGCAGGTCGGCGGCGAATGCTTCGGCGCTGGCATAACGCTGGTCGGGGTCTTTCGCCAGCGCTTTTAGCAGCACGATATCCAGCGCTTCGCTGCCCATCGAAAGATACGGTAGGGCGGAGGGAATCGGGTCGTTGATGTGCCGGAACAAGACCGAAAGACTGCCGTCGTCGTCGAAAGGCACTTTGCCAGTCAGCATCTCGTAGAGCATAATGCCCAGCGCGTACAGATCGCTGCGCGCGTCCACCGCGCCGCCCACCGCCTGTTCCGGCGACATATAAGCAGGCGTGCCGACGGTCACACTATCGCGCGTCAGGCGCACGCCCTGCGCCAGCCGCGCGATGCCGAAATCGGTCAGAATGGCCTGGCCGCGCTCGTTAAAAAGGATGTTGCCGGGTTTGATGTCGCGGTGAATCGCGCCCTGTGCATGGGCATAACCCACCGCGTCCAAAAGCTGCGTCATGATCTGCTCGATGCGTTCCAGACTCAGGCGTTCATCGCGCGCGCACATTTCATCCAGCACATTTTTGAGCGTTTTGCCGGGAATATAGGCCATCACCATATAGTACAGCGTTTGCCCATCGCGCTCGAAGCGGTCAAAGTCGAAAATCTGCACGATGTTGGGATGGTTGAAGCTGGCGACAGCCTTCGCTTCGCGCTCGAAGCGCTGCTGAAAGGTCGCGTCTTCGGCCAGGTGTTCGTAGAGGATTTTGACGGCGACAGCACGTTCCAGCACGGTATCCCACGCCTTGAAGACGCGCGCCATACCGCCTGCGCCGATACGTTCACGGATTTGGTAGCGGTTACCTAGCAGTGTGTTGGAAAACTCGGACATGGGTTCCTCAAGAATTTATTCTGTCAGCAGCACGGGCTTTTTTCCAGTATGATCGCTTCGCTCTCAGCAGCGGCTTCAGGCCGGCGCAGTGTTTTGCTTGTATGGTTTCGCTGATGTCATTGTACGTTACCTTTGTCTCTGGCTCAACCACACTTGCTACAAGCCGCGAAATTTGCTATCCTATAGCCAGTTGTCCCCGTAGCTCAGTGGATAGAGCATCGCCCTCCGGAGGCGAGTGCGTAGGTTCGATTCCTATCGGGGACGCAAGAAGATGATAACCCTGACCCGCTTTAGGCAGCGGGTTTTTGTTTTTAAACCAGATTTAAACACGCTTGACAGAAAGATTACGACACAAAAATAACATTTTTTCGCTACAATAGGCTTAACGGTCTGTGTGCAGTTCATTTTTATCGTCTACGCAAGCAGGAGAAACCATGATGCGCTTGAACTCAAAATGGTTCATTTTACTGTCTCTGATGCTGTTATTTTCGATGCTTGGTGTAGGGCAGGTCTTCGCCGACTGCGATGACGGGGCGCTGGCTTACGGCGACTCCTGCGAGGATCGCTTCCGCGAAGGCGATGACCCGCGCGTCTATTCTTTTGAAGGCTCTGAAGGCGATATTGTGACTGTGACGCTGACGTGGGAAGACGATGCCGAAGGCGTGCTGCTGCTGCTGGGCCCGTTCGTCGAACGCAATCAGGAAGAATTTGATCTGAACGAGAGCGACGACGGGCGGCGTGGCGAGGCAATCATCGAAGAAGTCGAACTGCCTGCCGACGGCATCTACGGCATTTTTGTCAACTTCACCTCCGGTGATCGCATCGACTACCTTCTGGAACTCGCAGGCGAAGGCGGCGGCGGCGGCCCCAGGGGCGGCGGCGGGGGCGGCATCAGTGTCGAATGCCCGGAAGGCGGCGCGGTGGAAAATGCGATAGCCGTGACGATCAGTATGCGCGCGGGCTTCAACTATACCGTAACAGCAGTCGGGATGGACGGCTTTAACCCGGCGATTGCCATCGGCACCGAAAACGGTATCGCGCTGTGCAACGACGACAGCGAAGACGCCGCCGACTATCGGATTGATCTGCCGACGACCGGGCGGGTGCGCGGAGATGACAGCGCCGCGCAGGTGGTCTTCTCGCACAATATCGACAGCTTCGCCAACATCAATATCATCATCGGCAGCGGGCGCGGCGAAACCGGCGAATTCGTCATGATTCTCGAAGGGCTGGCGGTGACCTCGGCGGATGGCGCGGGCGACCCCTTCATCCTGTCGCTGACGCCCAACCTGACAACGGCTTCTAACAACACCACGCTGTATATGCTGGGCGCCAGAGGCCTGGATACGCAGATTTCGTGGGTGACCAACTTCGAAGACCTGGAATATTTCACCGATAACGACGGCAACCCGATTTTCTGCGACGACGCCGGCAATTCGCGCTCGTGCTGGGGCGATTCGGAATCGCTGGACGGTAGTACGGTCAGCACGTCGCAGGGCGATGTGAGCGGGCGCGACACAGACTCGATGCTGAGCTTCGATTTTACGGCATTCGCCGATCTGGATTTTGAAAACGATGGGCCGTTCTCGTTGAGCTTTATCTTCGGCGCGTTCAGCGCGGCCTCTACGGGCAACTATACCGTCGTCTTCCATTTCGCCATCGGCGATTAAGGACGGCGGCAGGGGCTTAAGCCCCCTGTCCGCGCAAAGACGAATAACAGCAAGCGGGCGCGGCACAGACTGCGCCCGTTGTGTTCAGGGCGCGCGCACCTCCAGTGTCGCCAGCGTGAGCGTGCCGACACGCTGCATGGTTCGCGGGTCGTACATGCCGGCAATCAGCGCAGCGCTCCCGGCGCGCGCGTTTTCGTTGAAGCGCAGGCGATGCGCGTCGCTGATGTATTCGCCCGTGCGCCAACCAGTCGTCGGGCGGGTGTTCTGCGCGGGGGCGGCGTCGCTCTGCGCGATCACACGCCCATCGGCGTCGAGAAGCTGTACGAAGACGGTGTAGTCAATGGCCGTCGCGCCTGCCGCCTGCCAGACCAGTGTCACGCCAAAATCGGCGTTCGCCAGCGAAACAGTGTCGTCCGGCGTATAGCCTACTAGCGTGCCTACGCCCACCAGCGCTTGATTCACGGCCAGCGCGAAGGGCGGCGGCGTCAACTGCGCGGCCAGCGCGCTGATTTGCACGGTAGCGATCACCTGTCCATCGGGCAGCCGCAGCGCTGCGCTGCCGGACGCCGCGTCCAGGGGAATTTGCGGTGCGCGCCAATCGAGCGTCAGCGTTTGCGCGTCGTAGCGCGCGGGAATCGCGATCTGCCAGTCGCCATTGTCCGCCGCCAGTGTCAGTGCGGGCAGTGCGCCCGTGCCGCTCCAGAGCAGTGTCAACGGGAGGCTGTCGCCGCTGCGGGCGCTTTGCGGCGCGCGCGTTTGCAGCAGCCTCAGGTTCTCGTCCACACGCAGCCCATCGGACGGCACATCAGCGCCCGTCCATGTTGAACCCGCTGTCGTCGTCCATGCGCCCAACGGCAGCGTGCGTCCGGCGGGTGTGCCCGCGTCGCTCAGCACCTCATAGCCAGCGGGCGCCGCCTGTTCATCATAGATTACAGCGTCCACGTGGTATGTGCCGGCAGGTGTGCCCGGCGGCAGCCACAGCAGCGCATAGGCTGCCAGCAGCGTGCCTGCCGGCGCTTCTGAACTGAGGCGCTGGCTGGCATCGGCAAACACGGCTTCGGCGCGCGCGATTTCCCAGCCCAGATCGTTGGTCACGCGCACAGCGGCTTTCAGATCGACGTGCAGCGTATCGCGCAGGCGCAGATGCAGCGGCAGACACAAGGCCTGTTCGCTGCGCTGCGCCGGCAGCGTGCCCGCCGTCAAAAGCTGCGCGCTGGCGGCGATATTGACGTTCAGCGCGCGCAGCAGCGGAATTTGCATCTGCCATGCCGGATACAGGTAGCTTGTCATGCCGTAGACGCTGTACACTTCGGGTTCGCGGCTCGTGCCGTTGGCCAGCAGACAGCCCAACATGCCGCGAAAATCGGCGCGCTGCGTGTACCACACATTGAGCGCGACATCGCCGCCGCCGCGCGGCAGCCGCAGCGCCACCTCTTCAAAATCCGCGCCCTCCGGCAGTGTCAACAGCCGCGCGCGCACCCCCAGACGCGGCCAGTAGTACGCCAGCTCGTAGCGCTCGGCGTATGACCAGACGATCACGGTATCATCAGTCTCCAGCGTTTGGGCATAATACTGTACCAGCGCGCGCGCATCATCGTGCTGGTAAGCCTTATCCTGCGTGATATAGTGCATATTGAGCAGCAGCAGCGCGGCGAAAAAGGCCGCCGTCGCATAACGCAGGCCGCGCCCGCGCAGCCGCGCCAGCCCCGCCGCCAGCGGCAGCAGCAGCAGCGGCACGATCATTACCAGATAGCGCCCGTGCAGTTCGTTGCCCAGCACGCTCAGCCCCAGCAGCAGCGCCGCGATCAGGACCACCACATGCGCCAGCAGCCAGCGCGCGCGCGCCAACTTCCAGGGCACACACAGCAGGCACAGCGCGAACACCAGCGCGCACGCCGCCACCAGCAGCGGCTCGCGCCCCACCAGCGCCCAGTTGCCTGTCCACAGTGCCTGCCAGATGTCCGCCAGAAAGGCCGGCGTGAGCACAGGCCGGCGAATCAGCGAACTGTTGGCTTGCTGCACATCCACAAAGCGCGCGAAAAAATAGGGCAGCCACAGCAGCCCAACCACGATTTGCCCGCCGAACCACACGCGCCAATCGGGGACACGCAGCGCGCGCCGCAGCAGCCACAGCAGCAGCGTCATGGCGTTCAGCCACAGCGCGATAACCGGCCCGCTGTTGTGCGCGTAGAGCAGCGCCAACTGCGCGCCCCACAGCAGCAGCCAGCAGCGGCGCGCCGTTTTGCCGTCGATGAGCCTATGCCAGGCGAAAGCCGCCAGTGTCACCAGCAGCGCCAGCAGCGTATACATGCGCGCTTCCTGCGCCGCCCACCACAGCGGGGGAGAGACCGTCGCCAGCAGCGCGGCCCACAGACCCGCGCGCGCGCCGAACAAGCGCCTGCCAACCATGTACAGCAGCGCGATCAGCAGCAGACTCAGCGCCAGCGAGAACCAGCGCAGCGCGAATTCGCTGTCGCCGCTCAGGCGCGTGTGCATATTCAACAGCACATAATACAGGGGGGGATTGGTCGCATCGGCTAAGGCGGCGTCCCACAGCGTCGTCTGGCGGGCGGCAAAGGCCGACCAACCTTCGTCAAACCAGAGGCTTTGCGCAGCGAGATGATACAGGCGCGTACCATACGCAAGCAGCAGCAGCGCCAGCAGCAACCATAGACGTTTCATGCGCCTTAGCGTAACATGCGCGCGCCCGGATCGTCAATGACGGAACATCCTACGCTTTCCTGGTGATATTTATCACAATTTTTGTGCCCAACCGCAACTTCGCGCTAGTATCAGTCGTATTGAAGAAGCAAAGCGCTGTGAGAATTATTAAGGAAACCCTCTATGCCCGAAACGATGGTACAGGCGCGCGGCCTGGTCAAAACCTACCGCCGCAAGGACGGCAGCACAGTGGAGGCTGTGCGCAACATCGATCTCGACATTTACAAAGGCGAGATTTTCAGCCTGCTGGGTCCCAACGGCGCCGGCAAATCCACGACTATTTCCATGATTAGTGGCTTGATCGAACCGACGGCGGGCGACGCCCAGATCGCCCGCTACTCCATCACCAAGCAGCCGATGGAAGCCAAAAAGCTGTTGGGCATTGTGCCCCAGGACATCGCGCTGTATCCCACGCTCAGCGCGCGCCAGAATCTCGACTTTTTCGGGCGCATGTATGGGCTGGGCGGCGCGGAACTGCACAAGCGCATCGACGAAGTGCTGGATTTTATCGACTTGAAGGAACGGCAGAAAGACCGCATCGACACCTTTTCCGGCGGCATGAAACGGCGCGTGAACATCGGCGTCGGCCTGCTGCACCGCCCGCAGTTGGTGTATATGGACGAGCCGACGGTGGGCATTGACCCCCAGAACCGCCGCCGCATCCTGGACACGGTGTTCCGCCTGCGCGACGAACAAAAAATGACCGTCCTCTATACCACACACCTGATGGAAGAATCGCAGGAACTCAGCGATCGCGTGGGCATCATCGATCACGGCAAGATTATCGCCCTGGGCACAGTGGGCGAACTGGTGCAAAAAGTGGGCGAAGAAGACCGGCTGATTTTGAAGGTCGGCCAGCAAAAAATAGCGGCAGAAGTGCTGGAGCGTCTGAAACAGGTCGAACAGGTGACGAGCGCGCTGTATGACCCGCCGCAGCAAGCCGCCGAAGGCGCCGACGAAGCCACCGACGGTGTGATCACCGTTTTCGCCAAACGCGGGCGGCGCGCGCTGCCCGATGTCATCCAGATCGCCAACGACGCCAGTATCGACGTGCTTTCGGTCGAAGTGCGCGAACCCGATCTGGAAGCCGTGTTTTTGCACCTGACCGGGCGCGCGCTGAGGGATTAGCCATGCGAAAAATACTGGCTATCATCTGGCAGGCGCTGTCTATCGCCTACTCTGACCGCAATCTGCTGCTGATTATGCTCGCGACGCCGCTGGCGCTGGCGACCATTATCGGCCTGGCGTTTGGCGGCACAGGCAGCGGCGACATCAGCATCGAAAACATCAAAATCGCTATCGTCAATCTGGACGGCGTGGACGAAAACGGCGCCAACGGGCAGGTGTTCGTGGATCTGCTGGTGCCGCCGGCAGAAAGCGCCGCCAACAGCAATGCTAACGCCGACACAGCGGCCACAGAAACCAGCGACGATGGCGGCGTGGTCTGTGGGCAGACGCCGGACGAAGACAGCAGCGGCCGCAATGTGCTGTTTGACCTGACCGACGCTGTAGAAATGACAGATGCCGCCGCCGCCCGCGCTGCCGTAGACACGGGCGATCTGGTGGCGGCCATCATCATCCCGGCGGATTTCAGCGAAAATCTGGCCTACACGCAGGATGATTCCACGCTCGACCCGACGAGCATCGAAGTGTACGGCAGCAGCGCCGCGCTGATTTCCTCCAGCGTGATCCGCAGCATCACCGAAAGCATCGCCTACCAGATCGCGACGGGCAACATCGCTATCGCCGCCACCTTCGATACCCTGATCGAACGCGCCTTTGCCCGGCCCGCCTTCGGCTTGCAGTTTCAGTCGGCAGCGGCCAGTTTCCAGCCGGATTTTTCGTGCGCCTTCGTGCCGTCGTTTAACCCGCTGCGGCTGGAAGCGCAAACCGTATCCGGCGCGCGCGTAGAATTCGACCCGCTGGTGATTTTCGGCGCGTCGCAGGCCATGTTCTTCATGCTGTTCACGGCGCAGGGTGTGGCGACCAACGTACTGGAAGAACAGCGCACGGGCACCTTACAGCGTTTGCTGGTTTCGCCCACCACACGCCTGACGGTTTTGATCGGCAAACTGCTGGCGGCCTTTATCAACTCGCTGGTGCAGATCACGCTGCTGTTTTTCGCCTTCAGCATCGTCGCCAGCCTGATGCGCGGCGAAATCCGGCTGATCTGGGGCACGCATCTGCCGCTGGTGGCGCTGACGATGATCGTCGCCTCGCTGTCGGTGGCCGGGTTAGGCGTGCTGCTGGCATCGCTGGTGCGCACGCCGGAAAGCGCCGGCACCATCGGCAGCATGATTAATATGGCGATGGGCGTGCTGGGCGGCGCGTTCTTCAACGTGCAGGCCATTCCCCTCTTGCAGCCGCTCACCGCCTTTTCGCTCATCTACTGGGGCACAGACGCCTTCACCAAACTCTCCCAGGGCTTCACAGATATCGGTCTTAACCTGCTGATTCTGCTGGTACAGGGATCGGTGATGTTCGTGGCCGGGCTGTGGCTGTTCAACCGCCGTCTGAAGGTGTAAGCAGCATGCAAAAACTTCTCAATATCACCCTCAACGATCTGCGCGTGATCTTCCGTGATCGCGGCATCTGGATCAATCTGGTGCTGGTGCCGGCGGCGCTGGTATTTATCATCGGGCTGGCGAACGGCGGTTTTGTGACCGAAACCACGCCGCGTCTGCGCGTCGATGTTATCGACTACGACGGCAGCGCGCTGGCGACACAGTTTCTGGCTGATCTGCGCGCCGCCAACGACACGCTCGTGCTGTGCCCGCTGGACAACGACGCCGAAGATTTCTGCCGCCTGCGCGCCGGCGCCAGCGAACGCACGCTGGATGAAGACCTGGCGCGCCAACGCCTGATCAATCGTGACGCGCTGGCGCTGCTCATCATTCCACAGGGCTTCGAGGCCAACATGCAGGCCGGCACGCCCGCCAGCATCATTTACCGCAGCGACGAAGAGGCCAACGCCCCCAGCCTGATTCAACAGGCTGTGCAGGCCGTCGTGCAGCGCACAGGCGGCGCGCTGGTGGCCGAGCGCGTGGGGTTGGATGTGGCCGACAGCCTGGAAATTCTGCAATTCAGCGACACGGCTGACCGCGATGACTTCGGCCAGCAGATTTTTACACGCGCGCAGGCCTTGTGGGCAGAAAATCTCGTCACCGTCAATTTCACGCTGAACGACGCCATCGAACGCCAGCTTTCGCCACGCCAGCAGGGCTTCGGCCAATCGACGGCGGGCATGGGCAGCATGTACGTCATGTTCACGGTGTTCGGCGCGCTGGTGGTGCTGATCGACGAGCGCAAACAGTGGACATTGCAGCGTTTGGTGATGATGCCTGTGGCGCGCTGGCAGCTTCTGGGCGGCAAAATGCTCTCGCGCTTCATCATGGGCATGATTCAGTACGCGGTGGCTTTCGCTGTGGGCGCCTTCATGGGCGTCAATTTTGGCCGCGACCCGCTGGCGATTGTGGCGCTGATGGTGTCGTTTACGCTGTGCATTACCGCGCTGGCCTTCTTGCTGGCGACCTTCATGCGCAGCAGCGAACAGGCTTCCAGCGTCAGCCTGTTGTTTATCCTGACGCTCGCCCCGCTGGGCGGCGCGTGGTGGCCGCTGGACATCGTGCCCGAATGGATGCGCACGCTGGGGCATATCTCGCCTATCGCCTGGGTGATGGACGGCTTCCGCGCGCTGCTGTACTTTAACGGCGATCTTTCAACCGTCGTCACACCGCTGCTGGTGCTGTTGGGCGCGGGGGCGGTGTTTTTCGCGCTGGCCGTGCGCCGCTTCCGCTACGAGTAGCTCCCGCGCGCCCTCTCCTTGTGGCGACGCACAAGGGCTGCGCAGGGAGGGGGAATCTACAAAAGCAGCATCCGGTGGGCTGTTTGGCCGCCCGCCAGCGCACAGCGCCGACCTACTTCAACAGCGCGCGCACTTTGGCCGCCGCGCCGCCCATGATCGCCGGCCCATGCCCCAATCCCAGCACCTCGACATCCAGCGCCGCCACCTTGCGAACCGAGTCCTTCGCCGCCGCCCAATCCGGCGAAGCCAGGCGAAAGGGCATCGTCAGCCCCCAGGGCAGATGCATCATCACATCGCCGCCCAGCAGCAGGCGTTTTTCCGGCCACCACAGCCCAATCTGCCCGTAGGTGTGTCCCGGCAGTTCGATCACCTCGATTCCCGGCAGCACTTCGTCCAGTTTGGCGCCTTCCTGCACTTCAGTATCGACGCGCGCTGGCGTAATTGTAAAATTGACGCTCGCCAGAATCAGCCGCGACAGAAAATCGACATCCTGTGGGCGCGGGCGCGCCACCGTCTGTTCCCCGCGCACGATCGGGGCTTCGCGGCGGTGGGCGATAGTGCGCACGTTGAGCGCCGCTTGCAGCGCCGTCAGCCCGCCTACATGGTCATAATGCGCGTGGGTAATAAACACCTGCCGCACCCGCGCGAAATCCAGCCCGTGCTGCGCCAGTTCTTGCCGCACACTGTCCACCGTTTGCGCCGAAGTCAGCGTATCGACCAGCGTGATGCTGTCGCCGTTGACCAGCACATACATATTGAAGAAGCCGCGCCGCAGCGCGTACACCTGCCCATCGACCAGCGTTTGCATCGTCCATATCCTCAGCAATAAAAACAGCGCGCCTCATTATAACTGAAGCGCGCTGCGACCTGGCGGGGGTGTCCCGCCATGCCGTGTGGTCGCGATGTTTGAACCTGCTTTCGCAGGTGGAAATCCTCCTGATGTATAGGTCTTGGCTCAAGCCTATCACCGGGGCATCAGACGGCGACTTCCTAAAAATGGGTGTTGGCTCAAACGCACTGCGCCATCACAAACACGGCAGGTCAGCGCCTGTTATAGCAGCAGGAGGGGCGAAAGTAAAGCCTGACTGTGCTAAAAAGAGGTTAAAACGCCGACCCATGCAAGTTAACCGCGCCTGTCTTAAAGCTCTGTCCGGTATCAGAAAAGCCTTGCGCGGTCAACGCGCGCAGATCAATCTGCCCGCTGTCGCCCTGAACCCAACGAGCTGACAAGCTCTTACTCCCCTGTGATGCGCACATTGCTATAGGCCGCCGCCAGCGCGCGTGTGTCCCCCGAACCTTCGGCCTGCGCTGGCGAAAGCGCGCCGTTGTGCTCCAAAATCAACCAGCCGCCCTCAACCCCCTGCGGCGGAATTTCGACCGTGTATTCCTGCCAGCCCTCGCCCAAGCCGAGCGGCGCAGATTCCCAAGCACCCAGGCGCAGCGTCACGGTGCGCCCCGCGCCATAGGGCAGCGCACGAAAGGCGATGACAGCGCTTGGGCGCGCGGCCAGCGGCGCAAGGCGCACAAGCGCCGTTTCGCCCGTCCAGCGCGCGCTCACGCCGCCGATGTTTTCCGGCGCGTACCAGCCGCTGCCCGTGACCAACCAGCTTGACGCGCTGCCCATATCCACATTCAGCGCCGGCGCCGGCTCGTCGCAGCCCAACGCCGCGCTGCGCCACCATAACAGATCGCCATCGTCGGCCATTTGCGGCGCGCACCACCCCGGCTGCATATTCAGCCAGCCGATCCAATCCACCTGCTGCGCCGCGTTCATCCACGCGCGGTACGCGAAGATATAGCCGATGGGGTATTCGTCGCGGTAGCGCGCCAGTTCTGCTTCTACGGCGGCTTGCTCCTCTGGCGCCAGCGCGCGCACCCCCGCCAGCCAGCTATACAGCGGCGAATCGCTGTAGTAGCTGAGCGTGCTGTAGGGCATCCGCGAAAGCGCGCCGTTCACCATGCGGTGCTGGTGCGCTGGGCCATAATACATCGAAAAATAGCCCTGCCCGATGCCTGTCCAGCCGTAATGCGTGCCGAGCGGCACATCGAGAATCACAAAATCGCGTGTATCGCCAGCGATTGTGTTGTGAATCGCATAATCGGGCATGATGCGCGTGGGGAACGGCTGGAACGCGCCGACATCCCACAGCAGCAGCAGGCTCAGCGCCCCGGCACTTACGGGCAGCAGCGCCGAACCTATGGGCTGCTTTCTCTGCGTCCTGTGCGCCAGCGCCGCGTCCCAGACCAGCGCGGCGAAGGTAATCAGGCACAGCAGCGCGGGCATAGCGAAGCGCGTCGGGTTGCGGTATTGGCCGCCGAGCGCTTCGTGCAGCGGTAGATAGGGCAGCGCCAGCCGGAAATCGCCGATCATGATGTCCGGGCCGAACGCCAGCAGCAGCGGCGGCAGCGCCAGCAGCAGCCAGAACCCCAGCGGCGGGCCAGGCGCGGCGTCTTCCGTTTTTTCCGTTGGCGCGGCGTTTGTTCTGCGGCGCATAACGAAAAGCAGCAGCGCGCCCCACAGCAGCGCCGGCAGTACGCGCCCCAAAGAACGATCTTCGTCCATAGGCGCTAACCCCAGCAGCGCGGCGGGCGGCAGCGCGTAACTGCGCACCGTATTCAGGCCGGCGGGAGGAAATTCTGTGGCGTTGCTGCGATCCACCTGCGCCAGCGCCGCCAGTGGATACAGCCACAGCAGCGGCAAAAGCAGCAGCAGCGCCGCCAGCCCGCACGCCGCCGCCGCCAGCGCCGCGCGCGCGTTTTGTCTGCGCCACAGCGCCCATAATGTCCACAACCCATACGCGCCCAGCGTGAAGGGCAGCCACAGCGCGTACTGCATATCGGTCAGCGCCACCGCCCACAACAGCAGCGTCAGCAGCGGCACGCTGAAGCGGCGCGGCCAGCGGCGCGGCAAAGCGATCTCGTCCCACAGCAGCAGCGTCAGCGGAAACCAAAACAGCGTCGTCAGATTAAGGTGCGTTTTCGCCATGTGATCGAGCATATAGGGTGAAAAGGCATAGGCCAGCCCGCCCACAAAGGCGATCACACTGCCCACTCCCAAACGCCGCAGCCAGACGAACGTCGCCAGCCCGGTCAGCGGGAAGCTCAGCAGCAGCATAACGTTGATCGCCCCCACACGCCCCAACAGCGGCTCCAGCAGGGCGTACAGCGGCAGCCAGAAGGGCGTTAGCCAGTGGATGCTCAGGTTATTGACATGCGGGTACAGAACATAATCTGACCACAGCGGCGACACACCCTGCGCCAGCGCATAACGCAGCCACCACACATTCCAGTGAAATTGGTAAAAGTCGCTGGAAAAACCATTGGGCACAGCCGTGTTCAGATGTATAATAAGCAAGTTCAGTGTCAGAAGCGCCGCCAGCGTATAGGCTGCACCCACCACGAGATAGGTTTTCCCGCCTACGAAAAATCGCATTAATCATCCTTTAATGTTACATTTTTGCTTGTTCAGTATGGTTATCGTAATTCTGAACTCAAACCTGCTGCCGCTCTCGAACATTGTACCTATGTGGACTAAAACGGTTCATTTGCAAAATACTTTACATCAGCTATAATGTAATAAGCTGGCTCTTATTAGTTTAAAATATTATATCTTATTCATTAAGATAATTTATTATCGACTTTTATTCACATAACCTTGACCAGCGCAAAGGAAAGTCAAGATATTCTTATATGTTTTCCTGACAATCATCTTATATAATTAAGAAGCCTGTTAAGTAACTGCGTATCTGTGGCACAGTTCTGGATCTCGGCATTCGTTCATTCTAGCATAACTACCGCGCTGTTCCCGCGGTGAAGGAAGTACACTAATGATATTCCAGGAAGTTACACGGGTCTCACTTGACTCGTTCAGACAGCGATCACAGGGCTATAAAGTCGTTTTACTCTATCCCTGGACTCACTATAAGAATCTGTTCCTCACATATTTCCTGTCGCGCGCGGAAGAGGGTTTGCTCTACTATCGCATCCCGGCGGATGAAGCGACTCTCACCGGTTGGCTGCGCGGGCTGGAAAAAGAACTCAGCACTGTCCTCAACGGCTTCGGCAGCAGTCTGCGCGTGGCGCTGGCCGGCGGCAGCCCGGCGGACATGGGCGCGGCGCTGGCGCATGATCTGGCGACTTACGCGCGTGGCAGTGAATTAGCTTTATACCTTGACGAAATCGATCGTGTCCCGCACGACGAGGCGTTCGATCAGTGTGTGCGCGCGCTGGTCAACGCGCTGCCCGCCAATGTGCAGCTTGCTATCAGCAGCCGCCTGCTGACCCATCAGCCGTGGTACGATATGGTGGCGCGCAAAGAGGCTGTTGTGCTCGGCACAGAATATCGCAAAAACGATGTGATGTTCACGGTCGAAGATATGCCGCGCCCGCAGCTCGAAATTTACGCGCTCGGCAGAGGCTATGCGCTGGTCAACGGCCAGCCGATCACCAATTGGGACGGGGCGCTCCCCAGAAATTTGTTCTTCTACTTCGTCGATCGCCCGTTGGTCACGCGCGACGAGATTTTCCACACCTTCTGGCCGGATTTGTCGGTCAAAGAAGCCACCAATGTCTTTCATGTGACCAAGCGCAAAATCAGCGAACGCATTACCATGAAGGTCGGCGGCAGCGGCAGCTACGAACTCACGCAGTATAACGGCGGCTTTTACCTGCCGAGCGAAAAAGTTGTGCGCCACTATGATGTCGCCGATTTCCAGGAGGCTGTCGAACGGGCGCTGGTCGCTTCTACCGAACACGAAGAAGAAACACTGCTGCGCCGCGCGATTGACGCCTACAAAGCGCCCTTCTTGCAGAACATCGAAATGGAATGGACCCGCAACCGCCGCGACCATCTGCGCCAGCTTTACGCGCAGGCCTTGATTTCGATGGGACGCTTGCAAAAGGAACGTAATGAACAGGAAATGGCGCTCGGTTTCTATGTGCGCGCGCTGAAAGAAGCGCCGGAGCGCGAAGATATTCACCGCGAAGTGATGTCGATCTATGTGCAGTTGGGACGCTATGAAGATGCGCGCGCGCAGTACCGCCGTCTGGTGCAAATTCTGGACGAAACGGTCAAAATCCCGCCGCAGCGCGAAACACGCGAACTGTATCAGATGATCGAAGGCCGCTGAACGGCGCACACGACAACCCAATACGCTAATCACAGAGGGCTTTAAAGCTCTCTGTTGTTTTTTGCCTCAGGGAATCGGCTGCGGGCTGGCGAAATATGTCCACAGCGGCGCGAAGCCGCGCCAGCGCATGCCCGGCGCCGGGCAGTCGTCGTACTGCACCGAAGACACGCTCAGCGCTGTCACCGCCGCTTGCAAATCCCAGCGCAGCGTGGCGCGCTGATGGCTGACCACCGCCGTTACCAGTCCTCCTGGCCGCTGCCACAGCAGAATCAGCGCCAGCGGGCGCTGCCGCACATCGCTGCTGTTGATCCAGGCGCAGTTGGGCGTGTTCAGCGCCTCCAGCAGCAGCGCCAGTGGCACTTCGATCTGCACATTGATCGTGGCCACCCTGCCGCCCGGCTCATTGAGCACAAAGCCGTAAAAATAGCGACTGCCGCTCATGCCCTCAAAGGTCTGCTGCACGCCTGCCCCTTCGCCGAATTGCGTCACGCGCACATCCATTTCCAGCGGCGCCTGTTCCAGAATAGCGGCGGCAGCGGCGGATGCTGTTTGTCCGGGAGTCAATCCCAACAGACACGGCAGGGCACACACGGCGAACAGCGGCTCGGACACAGGCGGCTGCGTGCGCGCGGCGTAAATCGCCAGCAGCGCCAGCGCCAGCAGCAGCGCGGCCACGCCAGCGCAAAGGCGCGCCAGCAGCCGCAGCATCAGCGTGTCCCCACGTCGCTGCTGGCCGCCGCCAGCCGCCACAGCGCCGCGAAGCCCGGCCAGCGGCGCACCATAAAACGCCCGCCGCGGCAGCCGCTGTCGGCCACGCTCAGGCGCAGACTGCCCACGCGGCTGAACGGCCCCCAGGGGTTGGCGCCGCTGATCTCCAGATAGGCCGACACCGTGACCGGCCCGCGCCACTGCACGATCATGAATGTCTGGATACCATCGATAATACGGTCATGCAGCAGGCAATCCGGCGTGCCCAGTTCGTCCAGCAGCACCATCAACGGTGTATCCAGCCGCACGGTCAGTGTGCGCACATGTTCCAGCCCCGTGATCGTGCCTTCGATAGCGCGCGTATCCAGCGTGGCATAGAAGACCAGCGGCGGCGGCACATTAGCCTGCACCGAGGGCGTTTCGATCTGCACATCGCCAAAATGCTCGTTCAAGCGCTGCACCACGCCGGCATACGCCGTTCTGCCGGGCGTAATACCGCCGAAGCACGGCAGGTCGCACATGGCGAACAGCGCATCCGGCGCGAAGGGCAGCAGCGTCCCCAGCGCCGCCATGCCCAGCGCACACCACATACACGGCAGCCAGGTGCCGACAGCCAATCGAGTGAATATTCGCAGCATATAATCTATGTTAGCACTATCGGCGCGCGGCGCTATAATCGGCGTTATGAGTCGCAAATCGCCTGCTCCGGCTAATAATGATGAGGCGCGCAGTAGCCTGCCGCCCGACCATATCGGCGTGCTGTTGATCGCGGTGGTCATGATGATCGGCGGTTGGGCTGGTCTGTTCTGGCTGGTGACGACACGCCTGCCGCGCATCGGCGGCGAATTGTGGGCGTTTTTCGCGCTGCTGACGCTGGCCGTCACCGGCACAGCGCTGCCCTTCGTGCGCTATCTGAACGTGCGCTTCACGCCGATTGACCGCGATGTCCCCTCTGGCGGCGTGCTGGTGCGCCAGAGCATCTGGATCGCGCTGTTCGTCGTTACCTGTTCCTGGCTGCAAATTCTGCGCACGCTGAGCTGGCCGGTGGCCTTTTTTCTGGTGCTGGTGCTGGTGGTGATCGAAATCTTTTTGCGTTCGCGCGAGCTGGCAGACGAGTAGAGTGCTTATGACCAAGAACAATCCGCTGCGGGCGCTGCCCGCCGTAGACCGTCTGCTGCACGCCGGACAGGAATTGAGCGCGCGTTATGGTCGCGAAGCGCTGCTGGGCGCGCTGCGCACTTTGCTGGACGAAGCACGCGCGGCGGTGCGTGACGGCACGCCCGCGCCCGATACCGATACACTGCTTCTGCGCGCAGAAGCGCTCTTAGCCGCCGCGCTGCGCCCCACACTGCGCCCGGTGGTCAATGCCACAGGCGTTATCATTCACACCAATCTGGGACGCGCGCCGCTGTCACAGGCTGCGCAGCAGGCGCTTCTGGATGTGGCGGGGCAGTACAGCACGCTGGAATTTGATCTGGACGACGGCAAACGCGGCAGTCGTCTGCTGCACGCCGAACCGCTGTTGTGCGCCGTCACGGAGGCCGAAGCGGGCTTCGCCGTCAATAACGCGGCGGCGGCGCTGGTGCTGCTGCTTTCCGAACTGGCGCAGGGGCGTGAGGTGCTGCTCTCGCGCGGGCAGTTGGTCGAAATCGGCGGCAGTTTCCGTGTGCCCGACATCATGGCGCAGAGCGGCGCGCGCCTGGTGGAGGTCGGCACGACGAACCGCACCCGTGTCGCCGATTACGCGCAGGCCATCACGCCCGAAAGCGCCTTACTCATGCGCGTCCACGCCTCCAATTTTAAGCAAATTGGCTTTGTCGAAAGCGCGCCACTGGACGAAATGGCCGCCGTCGCTCACGCGCACGGGCTGCTGCTGGTTGACGATCTGGGCAGCGGCGCGCTGCTCAATACCGAGGATTTCGGGCTGGAGCACGAGCCAACCGTACAGGAAAGCCTGCGCGCGGGGGCAGATATCGTGGTTTTCAGCGGCGATAAGCTGTTGGGCGGGCCACAGGCCGGCATTCTCGTCGGGCGCAAAGCGGTGATCGCGCGCCTTAAGCGTCACCCGCTGGCGCGCGCGGTGCGTGCCGACAAGCTGTGCCTGGCCGCGCTGAGCGCTACGCTCGAACACTACCGGCGCGGCGAAGCAGTGCAGCATGTGCCTGTGTGGCAGATGATCGCGCGCCCCCTGAGCGATCTCCAGCAGACGGCGCAGCGCTGGCGCCAAGCGCTCGATTGGCCGCCCGCCGCCGTGATCGCCGGCGAATCGACGGTGGGCGGCGGCAGTCTGCCCGGCGCGACTCTGCCGACTGCGCTCCTGGCGCTGCCGGTGCGCCAGCCCGACGATTTTCTGGCGCGCCTGCGGGCCGCCGCGCCTCCTGTCATCGCGCGCATCAGCGACGCGCGGGTGCTGTTCGACCCGCGCACCGTGCTGCAAGGGCAGGACACCCATTTGTTAGCGTCTGTGAAAAATCTCCTAACGTCTTAACTCTTGACTTGTTTTTGCCTCCAGAGTGTCACTAAAATAGTATAAAGATATGTTGCGTTAGTTGCGATTGCTCAATACAGAATTGATGCAATGCAGATAGGCTTTCATGCTCAATTTCTGGCGCAATTTGGCGCGCAAAGATCGGAAACAAAGATTATGGCCGTCACAATTCGCTGGGACAACCCCCAAAAAACGATCATGATCTACGAATTGATCGGCAAATGGACGTGGGAGGAATTTTACGCCGCCTTCGAAAGCGCGCGCGCGATGATCGAAGCCCTGCCGCATATAGTCGATTTTATCTGCTGTGTGGAAGCCGCGCCGGGCCCGCTGTATTTGCCGCCGAACACGCTGCTGCACATCCGCGGTGTCTATGCCAACAGCCTGCCCAACGCCGGTATCACGGTAGTCGTCGGCGGCGACGATCTGGCGCGCAGCATCTTCAACATACTGACGCGCATCTCCCCGCAGATCGCGCAGCGCTTCAAGCTGGCCGCCAGCATCGAACAGGCACATCTTCTACTGCAACAGCAGCGTGCCGCTTCGTGAAGTTGCCCCCGCTGACGTTTTTGCGCTAGAGTCTGCCCCATTCACACCGACTTTGCCGGCGCGGCGCAGTGCCCGCACAAAACAAACTTGCAAAAGGGTATTTTATGAAATCCGATCTGAATCGGCTGCTCGAAGAGCGCGGTTTTGCGGCGTTGGTCGTGGCCGGCGACGCCGAAGACAATCACCCGCGCCACTATCTGACTAACGGTGCGCACATCACCGGCGGGCTGGTCATCCAGAGGCGCGACGCGGCGCCGCTGCTGTTCGTCAACCCTATGGAGACCGCGGAAGCGGCCAAAAGCGGCCTGACCGTCTATTCGTACTATGACATCGGCTATGCCGACATCCTGAAAGAAACGCAGGGCGACCGCCAGCAGGCCGAAATCATCTTCTGGGCGCGCTGTCTGGAAAAGGCCGGCGTCGGCGGCGGCAAAATCGCCGTTTACGGCATGGGCGATCTGAGTGTGTATATCGAACTGGTCAAGCGCTTGAACAGCGCGCACCCGCAGTACGAATTTGTCGGCGATCTGGGGTTGTCGCTGTTCGACGCCATGTATGTCACCAAGGACACCGACGAGATCGCGCGCATTCGTTCGGTGGCGCAGCGCACCAGCGCCGTGCTGGCCGCGACCTGGGACTTTATCGCCGGACACCGCGCGCACGAGGAGATGGTGGTGCAGGCTGATGGCACGCCGCTGACGATCGGCGCGGTCAAACGCTTCGTGCGGCGCGCGCTGCTGGACCGCGATCTTCAGGACACAGCGATGATCTTTGCGCAGGGACGCGACGGCGGCTTCCCACACAGCCGCGGCGAAGACGACATGGCGCTGCGGCTGGGGCAGGCCATCGTTTTTGACCTGTTCCCGCGCGAAATCGGCGGCGGCTATCACCACGACTGCACACGCACCTGGTCAATCGGCTATGCCACGCCCGCTGTGCAGCAGGCTTTTAACGAGGTGCATGAGGCGTTTGAAGTAGCAGTCGACAGTTTCCGCCTGAACATGCCCGCCAAAGCCATGCAAGAAGCCGTGCAAAGTTATCTGGAAAGCAAAGGCCACCCGACAGCGCGCAGCCACCCCGGCACGACCACCGGTTACGTGCATGGGCTGGGGCACGGCGTGGGCCTCAAGATTCACGAGCGCCCGTTGATCAATCATCTATCGCAAGATACGCTGGTGGCGGGTAACGTCATCACTATCGAACCGGGCGTCTATTACCCGGAACGCGGCTTCGGCGTGCGCATCGAGGACATGTGCTGGATCGCCGACGACGGCCAACTGGTCACGCTGACCGATTTTCACAAAGAACTCGTGCTGCCGCTGAAAGGCGCCTCGTGAGCGACAGCGAAGGCGCGGTCTGAGCCTGTTTTGCGCGGCTGGCTCAGACACGCTCTGACTGCACACCGGTTAACCGTTCGCTGGAGACCCATACACGCGCCCGCGCCGCTGCATCGAGCGTTTGGGGCGGCGGCGCGATTTCGACACGATTGCCAAAATACTTTCCCGTTACCCCGTCGAGTTCCGGTGCCGTCGCTACATACAATACGCGCTCTGCGGCTTTTTCGGCAGGGGCCAAAAACGGACGGCCCAGCGTCTCGGCGATCTGCATCCACAATGGTGTTGGGCCGGCGTTCTTGCCCAGATTGGACCGAAAGACGCCGGGATGCACACAATTCACGGTGACCGCGCTGCCAGACAGCCGCTGCGCTAGTTCAAAGGTGAAATGCAAGTTGCCGACCTTGCTTTGGGCGTAGGCCGCCAAACCCTGATAATGGCGGCGTTCCCACTGTAAATCATCGAGATCCATTGCCGTGTTTAGGCGCGTCCCGACATTGACGATGCGTGCGGGGGCGCTGTTCCGCAGCGTATCGAGCAGTAAATGGGTTAACAGGAACGCGGCGAGATGATTAACAGCGAGCGACATCTCGATGCCGTCTGGGCTGACCTGACGAGTGAAGAATGAATTGCCAACATTGTTGATCAACAGATGGAGGTGCCGATACTGCTGCTTATAGGCCAGCGCCAGATGGCGGATCGCCTGTTGGGACGCGAGGTCAGCCAACAGCAGTTCTACCGCGCTGCTGCCGCTGGCCGCCTGGATTTCACGTTGGGCGGCTTCGCCCCGTTCGCGGCTGCGCGCGACCATCACCACATGCCAGCCCCGTTTCGCCAGCTCGATCGCCGTTGCCTGGCCCAGACCAGAATTCGCGCCGGTAATCAGCGCGGTCTTTCCGTTTAAGTTGGTCATCGAATCACCTCAATAATGCGTGTTGTGTCACAATGGCTACAGCAAAACGCGGCGCGCTGCCCACTCGCTGCGGCCTTGAGCCGATTGCCAGCGAAATAGCGTCCATAATAATCAGCGCGCTTTTTTCTGCTGCACCGCCTCTGCTCAACACAGTAGCATCTTTTGGTTAAAATCTCCTAAACCCAATCTGCAAATGTTACACCCCGTGTCGTGCGTTCGATGTTATAATCCTCGTGAATTCTCGCACATAACCCACGAGGAATCCTTATGACCTCACTCGGTACAGCAGAAAACCCGCTGCGCGTGGCTATTGTCGGCTCTGGGCCGTCCGGTTTCTATGCGGCACAGCATTTGCAAAAACAGTTGGGCGCTGGCGTACAGATCGACATGTTTGACCGCCTGCCAACGCCATTCGGTCTGGTGCGCGGCGGGGTGGCTCCCGACCATCAGACCATCAAAGCGGTGACCAAAGTCTACGACAAAATCGCCGCCGACCCCACTTTCCGCTTCTACGGCCATGTCGATATTGGCACGGACATCACGCACGAGGAAATGGGCACGCTCTACCACGCCGTCATCTACGCTGTCGGCGCGCAGAGCGACCGCAAGATGGGCGTGCCCGGCGAAGACCTGGCCGGCAGCCACGCCGCGACCGAGTTCGTCGGCTGGTACAATGCGCATCCCGATTTCCGCGAGCGCCAGTTCGATCTGACGCAGGAGCGTGTCGCCGTGATCGGCAATGGCAACGTGGCGATGGACGTGGTGCGCATCCTCGCCAAGACCTATGACGAACTCAAAGGCACCGACATCGCCGATTACGCGCTGGAGGCCCTCAAGAAAAGTCAGGTGAAAGAGATTTATGTGCTGGGGCGGCGCGGCCCGGCGCAGGCCGCTTTCACCACCCCCGAAATCAAGGAATTAGGCGAACTGGCCGACGCCACTATCATTGTGCGCCCGGAAGAAGTGCGCCTCGACGCGCTCAGCGCCGAAGATTTGGAACGCAATCATGACGCTATGGCCGAAAAGAATATCGCCATTTTGCAGGAATACGCCCGCCGCGCCACCAGCGACACCGGTAAGCTGCGCCCGCCCAAAAAACGCCGCATCTACATGCGCTTTTTGACCTCGCCTGTCGAACTCATCGGCACAGAGCGCGTGGAAAAAATCCGCATCGTCAAAAACGAACTCTACGTGGCCGACGATGGCTCACTGCGCCCGCGCGCCACCGAATGGGAGCAGACGATCCCGGTGGGGCTGGTTTTCCGCTCGATTGGCTATAAAGGCGTGGCGCTGCCCGGCCTGCCCTTCGATGAGCGCAGCGGCATCATGCCCAACCAACAGGGGCGCGTGCTGCAAAACGGCGCGCCGCTGCCCGGCACCTACTGCGTCGGCTGGATTAAACGCGGCCCCACCGGCATCATCGGCACCAACAAGCCCGATTCGATCGAAAGTGTCGAAAAGCTGTTGGAAGATTTGCGCGCCGAAAAACTGCTCGCGCCCAGCCGCCCGACGCGCGCGGCGCTCGAAGCACTGTTGGCGCAGCATAAGACCAACTGGGTCTCGTTCGCCGACTGGCAGATTCTCGACCGCATCGAACAGGCCAAAGGTATGGCGGCTGACCGTCTGCGCGTGAAATTCAGCCGTATCGATGAGATGCTGAAAGCGCTGGCCGAACGCAAAGGCATCAAAGAACCCAGCGGGGATTAGGTCATTGATCCGTAGGGGCGAGTCCGGAATCGTCCCTGCGCGGAAAATAGATCCCGCAGACAGCGGGGCATGTGTAGCGCCCGGCGAACATCAGCAGGCGTCCGGGCATGTCCATGCCCAGTGCGCGCCGCAGTGCTGCCGCATGATCGAGGTAATGTTCCAGCGCCGACCACCCAACATCGTACAACCCGCGATACGGACTGTCGAGATCGGCGCTGCTGCGCGTAAATTCCTCGGCGCTGGCGGCGGCCAGGAGCGCTTCAAACTGAGCGCGCGTGGCGGCCTCATCGGCCATCACCTGCGGCAAGGGCTGTAGACGGCGGGCGTTGATACTTTCGGTCTCCTCCCAATCCGGCGCGCTATGCGGCAGGTTCAGGAACAGCGACGCCCGCCAGATAAAATACCGATTCCAATCAGCCAAATGCCCATAGACATCTTTCAGAGTCCACGCGCCGCAGATCCGGCGCGTGCTGGCTTCTGGCGGCGTGACGAGCGCGGCGCTGGCAGCGAAATCGGCTTGCGCGGCAGCCAAAGTGTGCAGCAGCAGGGCAGGCGCGCCGATAGCTTCGGTATCCGCCAGAGTCTTGCGCCAGCGCCGGAGATCATCGGCGTGATGCGAGTCGTGCATCCAACGCGAGCCTGTCCATTTGTAAGCGGTATCGTAGCCCCAGAGGAAACGGCGTTCGCTGCGCAGCGCGCTGTCATCGAAGTGTGCCAGATGCGCCAGAAAGTCGCGGCGCGCCTCTGCCAGCGCGGCCAGCACTTGTTCCAGCGTGCAATCCGCAAACTGCGCGCGCAACTGCGCATTGCGGGCAGCCAGTGGGTCGGGCGTATCGTCGCCGATACTGGCGATTTCGTGCGCCCTGTGCTCCAACACCAACCGCAGTCGTGCGCTGTGCAGGCTGTCGTAATCGGCGATATGCGCCAGCAAATGCACTGCGGTCCAATCGGCGAAGACCGGCACAGTTTTTAACGTCTGCGGGTCGATGCCTATCAATTGGTAGAGAAGGTGCGCACGTTCAGCAGCCAGACGCGCCAGAATCCGCTTGCGCTCATCGCTCATGAGCTTATCCCGGCAAAAATGGTTCGACAAAATAGCTGGTGTTGTCGCCCTCCGCGATCCAGCCTTCCAGATCGTCATACCGGATGTAGAACCAGTTGTAGCCGTCGGCACACACTGGGCCGTCCAGCACGTCGAAAATGGTGTTCACGCCGATGCTCCAGACGATAGCGCTGGCGATGCCCGGCGCGCTGCGCATGTTGAGCGGGCGCGGGTCGTCATCCAGCACACGCCCGCGCGCGTTGCGAATCAACTGCACAGACGGCGCACCCGGACACACCGGCACGGTAGGGGCGAGCGATGGCGTCGGGCTGCTACGCGGCGGCGCTTCGGCAATCACGACAGTGGCGCGGACAAGCGGCGCGCGGGTGGGCGTGGGCGGCGCGGCACAGGCCGCCAGCAGCCACAGACCGCACAGCAGCCATCCCCAGAGCATGAAACCGCCGTTCGCTGCCTTCACCTTTTCGCCTCACTCCTCTTGCTATGGTGAACCTAGTGTAGCGTTTTTGGGGCGAAACTGCGAAGCCGGGGCGGGCAAGCGCTTTCTCATCTTGGGCGGTGGGCAAACGTGCTACAATCGACACTATCCGAGTTAAAAAGTCACGGGGCACAGGGTTATGGATAAGCGGATGGTCGCTTTTATACGGGCGCTGCGCGCGGCGGGTGTGCGCATTTCGCTGGCCGAAAGCCAGGACGCCATGTATGGCGCTGATGCGGTGGGCGTCAACAACAAAGAGCATTTCCGCGTCGCGCTCAAAACCACGCTGGTCAAAGAAGCTCGCGACCAGGAACGCTTCGAGTATTATTTCCCGCTGTTTTTCGGCGCCAATACGCCGCCCATGCAGGACATCCTGTCGCAAATGTCGCCCAGCGACCAAAAAATGATGGAACAGGCCATGCAAGCCCTGCAAGGCGATCTGCGCGCGCTGCAACAGCTTTTGCAGCAGATGATGCGCGGCCAGCCGTTTTCACAGGAACAGTTGGAGCAGATGGCGCGTCAGAGCGGGCTGAACCAGGCCAACGACATGTACCAGCGCCAATGGTTCGAGCGGCGCATGCAGCGCCAGGCCGGTTTGCAACAGCTTCAGCAGATGATCGAACAACTTTTGCAGCGCCTGCAAGAGATGGGGATGAACGGCGAACAAGCGCAGGAACTGCGCCAGATGATGCAGGAAAACGCGCAGGGGCTGGCCGACCAGATCGCGCAGTATGCCGGCGCACAGTTGGCTGAGCAGATGGCCGAGCGCGACCCCGACCCCAAACCTGACCTGATGGACGTGCCCTTTTCACGGCTGGGCGATGCCGAAGTCGAAGCGATTCGCAGCGAAATCCGCCGCCTGGCCGCGCGCCTGCGCAGCCGCGCCTCGCTGCGCCAGCGCCGCGCCAAAGCCGGCACGCCCGACCCGCGCCGCACGATGCGCGCCAACATGAAATATCAGGGCACGCCAATGGAACTGAAATACCGCCGCCGCCATGTCAAACCCTGTCTGGTGGTGATCTGCGATGTCAGCACCAGTGTACGCTACTGCGCTGAATTTTTGCTGACGCTGATTTATGAACTCCAGGATCAGGTGGCGCGCACCAACAGCTACATCTTTATCAGCGATCTGACCGACATCAGCATGGTCTTTAAGGAATACGAGCCGCAGGAGGCCGTACAGCGCGTGCTGGAAGACAACCGCCCTGGCTACTACAACACCGATCTGGGGCGCAGCCTGGAAACTTTTAGGCAGGAACACTACGGGCTGGTGACGAGCAAAACGACCGTGATTATTCTGGGCGACGGGCGCAACAACTACAACGATCCGCGCGCCGATATTGTGCAGGAGATGCAGCGCCGCAGCCGCCGTTTGTTGTGGTTCAACCCGGAAAATCCGGGTCTGTGGGGCACGGGCGACAGCGATATGCTGCAATATGTGCCGGTTTCCGACAGCGTATACTATGTCAACAATTTGCGCGATCTGGCGAACGCGGTAGACAAAATTCTGACCGACGGGTGAAACACCGCTTCACGAGTAGCGCATGAAACTGGTTTTTCTTGGCAACAGTCTGACACAAGGCAGCTACGGCGGCAATTTTGTGGCGCGCATCGCCCAATGCCACCCGCAGCACACGATCATCAACGCCGGCGTGGGCGGCGATACTGTGCTCAACCTGCTGCGGCGGCTGGATAGCGATGTGCTGGCGCATGAACCGGACGGTGTGTTTGTCATGGGCGGCGGCAACGATGCGCTCTCGTACCTATACCCCGATCTGCGCAAATACTACCGCCGTTCCAAAGGTATAGAACAGGGGGTTGTCACGCCAGAGACGTTTGCCCAGGCCTACCGCGAACTGCTAACGCGCCTGCATCTGGCGCATGTGCTGGTGTGGGTCGGTCTGCTGCCGAGCGAATACAATCCAGAACTGAGCGCGCTGGTGCGGCAGTACAACGGGCTGGCGGCAGCAGCAGCGCGCGCGCTGAATATCCCCACGCTGGACTTAATGGCGCGCTTCCCCGCGCCCGATCTCCCCCCGCGCCCGCCGCTGACCATGGATATGATCCGTCTGATCGGCAAGCGCAGCCTAAGCGGTTGGGCGGATTATGAGGCCGAACAGCAGCGCGGAGCTTATCGTTACACCTTCGACGGCTTACATATCACGCCCAAAACCGCGCAGCAGTTGGCCGACATCATCATTGAGTTCCTGGACTTATGAAGCTCAACGCGCGGCAAAACGCGCTGGCGACCCAGTGTTTGTGGGGTTTGCAGGAAAACGCGCCCGATGTCGAAGGGATTGCGCTCGCCAGCATCGGCGGCATCCTGTTGGCGGCGACAATCACGCCTATCGAACGCGCGCAGCGGTTGGCGGCGCTAGCGGCGGCCTTGTTTCTGCTCGGCGAACACGCGGCGGCGCTGTGGGGGCGCGGCGCGACCTTTGAGGTGCGTGTGGCGCTGGGCAAACGCGGCCAAGACACCACGCGCGTCAGCCTGAAACCGGTGGGCGCGGGCGCGCTGGTGATTGTCGTCTGGCGCATGGGCGACGAACAGGGACAGAGCGCGAATCTGGCGCTGCATCTGGAAAAAGCCGTGCCTTATCTTGAAGCCCTGTTGGCTGGCGAAACGCCCCCTGACTGGCTCTCGCCGTGACCTTAGACAAAGTGCTCGATATACACCTCATAGGGGTTTGTGCCATAGGCGCGGTACAGCACGCGCCCACTAAAGTCGAGTTTATCCTGGGCGCGCTGGCGAATCACCGGATGCGTAATGCGTCCGATGACTTCTGCGCGCGCCACCCATTCGACCTCTGGTGTTTCGCTGCTGGGCGTTAGTTCGCCCGCCAGCCATGTGCCCAGAAAGCCGAAAATGACTTTGACGGGCGTGGTGATGTTGGAATACACGCCCACCAGCGCGCCGATATTGGCGAGCACGCCGGTTTCTTCGCGTATCTCGCGCTGTAAGGCTTCGATCAGGCTTTCGCCTTCTTCCACCTTGCCGCCCGGCAGTTCCCAACCGCGCACCGGGCTGCGCGCCATCAACACTTTGCCGTCCGGGTTGGTAATTAGGCCAGAGACGGCCACGATATGCAGCGGATTACTGGGTATCGTCATGTGGCATTAACCGATAAATAGCGCCACCTTCAGCGCCGACTGTTGTAAAATACACTGCCCCTTCTGGCCCGATCGCCAGATCAATCCGGCACTGCGCGCCCTGTAAATCAACGTCGCGCGTTTCCACCACTTCGCTGCGCGCGGCATTCAGCAGCACGCGCGTCATCCGGCCAAAATTCCAGGCGCAAAACAGAATCTGGCCGTACCACTGGGGGATCGCCGGGTGATCGTAGACGACGATGCCGGTCGGCGCGATCGTCGGCGTAAAGGACAGCAGCGGCGTCATGTAGTTGGGTTCATCCAGCAGGGCGCTGCCCACGCAGCGATAATTTTCGCCCGCGCCGTAGTTAAAACCAGGTAGAATCAGGTTGATCTCGTCGTCGCAGTCCTGCCCATTTTCGGTGGCAAAGATACGCCCTGTCAATGGGTCAAATGTAAAGTCGAAGGAATTACGCAGCCCATAAGCGTAGACGCTGCTTGCGGGAAACGGGTTATCCGGCGCGGGCACAAGCTGGTCGTCCACGACGGCGAAACGGTGAATTTTGCCCGGCAGCACGTCGAGATTCTGCGCATTGGCTTCGTCGCGGTAATCGCCGATAGTGACGTAGAGATATCCGCGCGTGTCAAAATGCAGATTGCCGCCGTTGTGTTCCAGTTCACCGTTGGTGATCGGCACGCTCAGCATGACCTGCGGGTCGCTGCCTACGCCATTGACTTCACGGAAGCGCACAATACGGTTGGCGGGATAGTCGCGCGCCGTGCCTTCCGCCGTATGGTAGACCCAGATGTAGCCGTTTTCGCTGTAAGCCGGGTCGAGCGCGATGCCGAGCATCCCGCGTTCGGCGTTGGCCGTCGTCGGCAGGGTAATCACCGGCACCGGCTGCAACACGCCGTCGGCGCTGACTACACGGACGCTGCCGCTGATTTTTTCGGTGTAAAACAAGCGGCCATCCGGCGCGAAGGCCAGTGCCACCGGATAATTCGCCGGTAGATAACGCTCGACGCTGTAACTCACGGAGGCGTTAGGGTCGGGGGTGGCGGTTTGTGCGCTGCTGCTGGAAAAAGACACGAGAAACAAAGTCACGGATACGAACAGGATTAGTCTGAACATAAGCATCCTCACGGCGTATACGCCGCCCCAGTATAGCACATGCCCTGGGTGCATTTCAGAATGTTGGGAGATTAGGCCAGGACTATCGCGTCAAACTTGTGCGACAGGTTTTGCGCTCTCCTGACCCCTTTCCCAACCCCATGCCCGGTGTAAGCTTCGCTTACCTTAGCGGAGAGGGGCTAAAATCGGGCGTGGAAACGCCCGACTCGCCCTTTCTCTGCTTGCGGTTGACAGGGCGATAGGGGTTGATTATGACGCATGATCCGGCAGTTGTGATACTATTAACCGCAGCACACGGCCGTATTCGATGGAGCAGACGGGAAAGGCTGTGTGGTTGATCGCTCTATGCTGCGCTTCTTTCCTGAATCAGGCATAGTTCAGGCGGGCCAGTGGACACGCTTATGGGGTGCCGCCAATGGCATTTTACTCGTTAACGGCTCATAGTTGAGCTTTAGGGGCACTCGTTAGTACTGGCGCTTATCAATAAGGTGGTCTATGAAAAATCTTCCCAAGTTCCAGGCGCGGCATTTCGGTTATGTCCACAAATGGATTGCCGGACTGCTCAGCCATGACGCCGAAGGCCGCATGACGCATCTGGTCGAACTGATCGCTTACGACGACGGCCACTACCGCGCGTTGTTCCGCCCCGCCTATTTCGGTGACCAGCCCCCCAGCAAATCGCAGTGGAGCACGCTGAAAAAGCGGCTCAAACGCCACGAGCCGCTGATCTTTGTCTTTAAGCAGCACGGCACGCTCGGCGACTGCGTGTACCTCGATTTTGGCTTTGTGGCGCCGCGCAACATTCTGACGCAGCGCTAACGATCACCTATCGAACATTAACGTCGGCGGCGCAGCGCAGCGGCTATAGGCTATAATGGAAGAAGCCGCTAAGTGCCAACCGCTTGAAAAGGTTGGCTGGGGCGTGTCATTGCTCGCCCCTATGCAAAAATCACGGCGCTGCCGCCCTGCGTGGCCTACATACATATCCTGACAGAATCCCAGTTGCGGGTATTTTGAGGCTGCACTAGACTTATGTTACTGTGACGTAACATTGAGGTCGTCCATGTCTGATGTCTTCATCTCTTATTCACGCCGAGATTCGTCTTTTGTCCACAGGCTGCACCAGGCGCTCAAAGAGCGCAACCGCGATGTATGGGTCGATTTTGAGGATATTCCGCTGACGGCAGATTGGTGGAAAGAGATCCGTGAAGGCATCGACGCCGCCAACGCTTTCGTCTTCGTCATCAGCCCCGACTCAGTGCGTTCCGAAGTATGTTACAAAGAATTGGCCTACGCGATTTCGGTCAACAAGCGCTTTGTGCCGCTGCTGTACCGCGAAATTGTCGAGCCGAAAGACCGCGAAGCGATGCACCCGGCTATTTCCTCGCACAACTGGCTCTACAGCCGCGATAACGACGACTTCGAGGCGGCCATGCAGGCGCTCGACCAGGTGATCGACACTGATCTGAACCATGTCCGTTTGCACACGCGCCTGACAATCGCTGGGCGCGAATGGGAAGAAAAAGGCCAGAACCGCAGCCTGCTGCTGCGCGGCGACGAACTCAACACCGCTGAACAATGGTTGGCCGGCGCCGGCAGCAAAGAACCGCGCTCCAGTGAACTGCACACCCGCTATATCCTGGCCAGCCGCGCCGCCGAACGGCAGCAGCAGGGCCGGCTGCTGGCAGGCGTCAGCGCCGCCTTTGTGGTCATGCTGGCGCTGGCGGTGCTTTCGCTGTTTTTGTTCCAGCAGGCGCAAAGCGAAGCCTTTTCGCGCGCGACGGCCCAGGCGCAGGCGCTCAACAACGCCGACCGCGCCAGCACCAACGAAGCTATCGCCGTCACCAATGAGTCGCTGGCTATCAGCGAACGTGACCGCGCCAACGCCGGCGCGACGGCGGTCGCCCAGGAACGCGACCGCGCCGAAAGCGCGCGCCTCTCGGCGGTGGCGCTCGGCATTCTGGAAGAAGGCGGCAACACCGAAGTCGCCGCGCTGCTGGCGATCCGCGCGCTGGGTATCGCCTATTCGCCTTCTGCTGATGCGGCGCTCGGCCAGGTGGCCGATGGCCTGTATACCGCCCGCCTTTTCAGTCACAACGCTTATATCCACGCCGTTGCCTTTTCGCCCGATTCGAGCAAAGTGTTGAGCGCCAGCAGCGATTTCACCGCGCGCCTGTGGGATGTGCGCACCGGCGAACAGTTGCAGGTTTTCGGCGGCCATGAAGGCGGCGTGATGGCGATCGCTTTCGCGCCGGATGGCACACGCATCGTCACCGGCAGCGAAGATGGCTTCGTGCGCGTCTTCGACGTGGCGACCGGCAGCGTGCTGGTGACGATTCAGACCGATCGTGTGGTGCGCGCGGTCGCTTTTTCGCCCGATGGCCGCATGATCGCCAGCGGCGGCGACGATGACCGCGTGCGCCTGTGGGACGCGGCGACGGGCGCAGCGCTGCGTGTCTTCAGCGGCCACGAAGGCGATGTCTTCGGCGTGGCTTTTTCGCCCGATGGCACGCTGATCGCCAGCGGCGGCGCCGATTACAATGTGCGTATCTGGGACACCGCCACCGGCGTCGTCAGCCGCGTGTTGATCGGCCACACCAGTTTTGTGCGCGCGCTGGCCTTTTCGCCCGATGGCACGCGCCTGCTGAGCGGCAGCGGCGACTTGATTAACCCCGAAACGCTCGGTATTGTCTGGGACTTAGAAACCGGACGCCGCATTGTCGCCGTGCCCGGACGCACTTTCTGGGTTTCCAGCGTCGCTTGGTCGCCCGATGGCCGCTCGTTTTTAACCGCCAGTTGGAACTTTTCCGCGCGCCTGTGGGACGCCGAAACCGGGCAGGAGCTGCGCGCCTTTTCCGGCCACACCTTTTGGGTGAACGCGGTCGGCTTTGCCCCCGATGGGCAGCATATCGTCACTGGCAGTTGGGATAACACCGTGCGCGTCTGGAATGTCACCAGCAGCCCCGATCGCCATGTCTACAGCGGGCACGGTAATTATCTGACGGCGCTCAGCGTTTCCAACGACGGCACGCGCCTGCTGACCGGCAGTTGGGATCGCAGCGCGCGGCTGTGGAACACCAGCGATAACACGCAGATCATGCGCTACGACGGCCACACCAATTACATCGCCAGTGTCGCCTTTTCGCCCGATAACACGCGCATGGTCACAGGCAGTTGGGACGATACCGCGCGCATCTGGGAGGTCGAAAGCGGCGCAACGCTGCTCACGCTCAGCGGACACAGCGACGATGTGCGCGCGGTGGCCTATTCCCCCGATGGCCGCTATGTGCTGACCGGCAGTTGGGACGATACGGCGATTTTGTGGGACGCCGAAAGCGGCGAGCAGGTGCGCGTTTTCGCCGGACATCTGGCCGACATCAACGCCGCCGCTTTTTCGCCCGACGGCAGTTGGATTATCACCGGCAGCAGCGACGACACGGCCATCATCTGGAACGTGGCCGATGGCCGCCAGGTGCATGTCCTGACCGGGCATCAGGGCGATATCAACGCCGTCACCTTTTCGCCCGACGGCTTACAGGCCGCCACCGGCAGCGCCGACACCACCGTCCGCCTGTGGAACGCGCTCACCGGCGAATTTGTGCGCTCGTATTCCGGTCATGCCAACGTCATTACCAGCGTCGCCTTTGCGCCCAATGGCCGCAGCCTCGTCGCCGGCAGTTGGAACTTCACCGCGCGCATGTGGGATGTTGCCAACGGGCGCACCATCCGCGTTTTTGCCGGGCATACCGGGCTGGTCTCTGGCGTGATTTTTTCGCCCGACGGCAGCGACATTTTCACCGCCAGTTGGGATAACACAGCACGGATGTGGCCGGTGGATGTGCGCGAAGTGATTACCTTCGCCTGCGCCCACGTCTTCCGCGTCGATCCGGTGAGCCTGTTGCAGCAGTACGACGTAGACAACGGCGGCGCCATCTGCCCGCGCTACGGCGGCGGCTAAACAGTGTTTTGAGGTGACGAGTCGCGATGCGCCCCGCCGCAAGGCGCTTTATACGCGATGTAACATCAACTTGGATTTTGGATAGAATCGGGTTGGGATTCGTTCTAAGTTTCTTACTGCCCGCCGCCTGGCGAAGTGTGTTAGAATCAATTTGTTTATAATGTGAAATACTACCTCGCGGGGTTTATGAATTTTTCGTCAATGTTTCTGGTAATCCCGCGTAATGTATGATTAACTGTAAGGCGCACAACCGGCGCAAACGCATGAGAATGAAACCGTATGGCGCAAACGGGAGCACAACAGCCGACTTTCGCAGACCTGGAACTGCTGTCTGAGGTTTCGCAGCTTTTAACGCTGCTGGATCTGGACCGTGTGTTGCAGCGTGCTATCCGGCTGGCGGCGAAATCGGTGGGGGCCAGTAAAGCCAGCCTCTTTCTCCACGATGAATTTGATGTCGATTGGGGGCATATCTTTGTCACGCGCGACATGACGCCCGATGAATCGGTGCGTGTCGTGCGCAAAGTGCTGGACAAAGGACTGGCCGGCTGGGTGCTGCGCCACCGTCAGGCCGCCATTGTCCATGACGCCGAAACCGACGAGCGCTGGTATGTCTTCCCTGATGACGATTATAAGGTCGGCTCGGCGCTGTGCGTGCCGCTGATGATGAATCAGCAGGTGTTGGCCGTCGTCACGCTCGTTCACCCAGAAAAGAATCACTTCACCGAGTATCATCTGCGCCTGCTGATGATCATCGCCAACCAGGCCACGATCGCCATCCGCAACGCGCAGTTGTTCAACCGCCTGCAAGCGCAGCAGCGCCAGCTCGAAACCGTGCTGCAAGCCATCCCCGATGTCCTCTTTGTGCTGGATGTCAACGGCCATATCCTGATGATTAACGACGCCGCCGCCGAATTTTTGGGCGAACAGACCGCCGCCAACATTATCGGCAAGCATCTGGGAGCCTATAGCAGCACCAGCAGCACGCTGCTGCCGATCTTCGAAGCGGCGCAAAACGACACCCCCGGCACCGGCGCCCCCTGGGCGTTTGAGGTGCGTTCCGAACGCAAAAAGCGCGATTATCAGGTCGTCATCTCGGTCTGGCGCGATGTTGTGCATGGGCTGGAAGGCTATGTGGTGGCGATGCACGACGTTACCACCCTGCGCGACCTGAGCCGCTTCAAGGACGAAATGCTGCGCATCGCCTCGCACGATCTGCGCACGCCGCTTGCGCTCATCGCCGGCTATGCCGATCTCATCAGCATCGACCTGGACCCGCAGTCCACCACGCAGGAGCATCTCGAAGTCATCCGCCGTTCTACGGAGCGCATGAACGGCCTGCTGGACGATCTGCTGCGCGTCGAACAGGTCAAGCGCTCACCGCTGGAACTGCACGAAGAAGTTGATCTCGGCGCGTTGGCCGCCGAAGTCGTGGCCGAAACGCGACCGCTGGTAGCGCGCAAAAATCAGGAACTCAGCGCCGATCTCCAGACCGCCGCGCTGCCCGGCGTCGTGGTTGACCGGGCACTGCTGCGGCGCGCGATGGAAAATCTGATTACCAACGCCAGCAAATACACGCCCGAAGGTGGGCATATCCGCGTGCGCGCGTCCGCCGCCGATGGGCGTTTTCATTTCAGTGTCGAAGACGATGGCATCGGCATCCCGCCCGAACATCTGCCGCATATCTTCGAGTCCTTCTACCGGGTCAAAGATGCGCGCGCCGGCAATGTCCCCGGCTTCGGGCTGGGGCTGAATCTGGTGCGCACGATCATTGAGCGGCACAAAGGCGAAGTCTGGGTCGAAAGTCAGGTAGGCATCGGCAGCAAATTTGGTTTTGAACTGCCCTTAAAGTAGCACTGTATGACAAAAATCGTCAAAACTTCGCAAATCGCCAAACTGAGAGAAGCGCTGACCGAAGTGGTCAAAAACCGGCAGGTGTTTTCGCCCGAAGCGCACGCTTCGATTGTGCGCGCGCTGCTGGATAAGATTCGCATCCTGCAAACCCTGCCCAACAATACGGCCAGCGCCGCCCCCGCCGCCCCCAGCCCCGACGAAATCCGCCTCGTTTCCGTCATGTTCGTAGACATCATCGATTCGACGCTCATGGCGCAAAAACTGAAAGAGCCAGACGTGTGGAAACGTCTGATCGGCAGGGCGCACCAGCGCTTGGCCTCCGCCGTCGAAGAATGGGACGGCGAAATCGGCCAGTATCTTGGCGACGGGCTGCTGTGCTTTTTTGGCGCGCACCGCAGCCGCGGCGACGACGCCATGCGTGCGGTGGCCTGTTCGCTCGCGCTCCAGCAGAAGATGCAGGCCTACGCCGCCGAAGTCAAAGCCGAGTTCGATATTGATTTCGCCGTGCGCATTGCCCTCAGCACCGGCAAAGTCGTCGTCGGCATGATCGGCACAGAAGAAAAACAGGAATTTCTGGCGATGGGCCAGACCACCAATCTGGCCGCGCGTCTGCAAGCGCTGTGCCCGCCCGGCAAAGTGCTGATCGACGCGCAAACTTATCTGCGCGTGCGCAATCATTTTGTGACCGAAGCGCGCGCGCCGATCAAACTGAAGGGGTTCGAAGAACTCGTTGAGTATTATGAAGTGCTGGAACGGCGTCCGCCGACGGCGGTGCGCTTCGCCTCGCACGAGATCGCCGGTATCCCGATTCCGCTGGTCGGGCGCGAAGTAGAAATCGCCTCGCTCAAGCAAATCTGGCAAGAAACGCGCGCCAATGAACGCTGCTATGTCGTGACGCTGCACGGCGATACGGGCACGGGCAAGAGCCGGCTGCTGGAAGAAACGGTAGAGGCTATCACGCAGCAGGGCACGGCGCTGACGCTGATGAATATGGTGGCGCAGTATGAACGGCGCGACACGCCTTATGGCCTGCTGCGCAGTATGCTGGCCGGCGCCTGCCAGCTCGCCGACGACACCGCTGCCGAGATCGCCGAACAGCGGATCAGCCAATATATCACGCAGAGCTGGCATCACCCCGACGCCGAAGCCGCCGCCGCCGTGATCGGTTACCTGACAGGCTTTGGCTTCGTCAACAGCCCGCACGTCACCATGCTTAAACGCGGCGGGCCAGAACACGAACACACCGCGCTGGCCTGGCTCGGCAAGTGGTTTGAAGGCCTGGCCGATAACAGCCCGCTGCTGCTGGTGATTGACAACGTGCAGTGGGCCGACGCCGCTTCGCTCGAACTGCTGCAAGACCTGGCGCAGCGCCTCGCCACCAAACCGCTGCTGATTATGGCCGCCGCGCGCCTCGAATTCCGCACGCAAAATCTGCTTTATATGCACCGCGTCAAGCGCCACACCGAAATGACGCTCAGCGCGCTGACCGAAGACGACGCCGTGAAACTGATCAACATCATGCTGCAAACGGTGGACAAAGTGCCGCCCGCGCTGGTGCAGATCGTCAGCAGCCGTTCCGAAGGCAATCCCCTGTTTATCGAAGAATTTCTGCGCATGTTATTCGATAACGGTGTTTTCGAGCCGCTGGAAAACGGGCGCTGGAAGGTCAACCGCTACCTCTATAGCCTCACCATTTCGACGCTGCCCAACGGCCTGATGGGCGTGCTGCAAGCCCGGCTGGACGATTTGCTGATCGACGCGCGCCATGTCGTGCAGGCCGCGGCCATCATCGGCCAGACTTTCTGGTCGGGTACGGTTTCCTGGCTGCTGGAACGCGATGTTAAGGCGGTGCTGGCCGATCTGGCGGCGCGCGGCATTCTGACACATCACAGCGAAAGCAGTTTTGAGAACGAAGACGAATACAGCTTCCGCCACACGCTCTACAGCGAAGTGGCCTATGAGATGCTGACGCGCAGCGCGCGCGAAGGGTATCATCATAAGGCGGCGCAGTGGTTCGCCAGCCGCGTGCCCGATCGCCCCGAATATCTGCCGGTACTGGCCGATCATTATGTCAAAGGGCAGCAGTATGAGCAGGCCATTTACGTCTATCACGAGGCGGTGCAAGACCGTTTGCAGCGCGGCATGATGGCCGAAGCGCTCAAACTGGTGGAAACCGCGCTGGCGCTCTCGCGCAATATGCCGCGCGCCGTGGCGCTGCCGGTGGTGGTGCGCCTGTGGCTGGCGCAGGGCATCGCGCTCTACACGCTCACGCGCTACGACGAATCGAGCGCGGCCAGCCGCACCGCCATGATGCTGCTGGAGGAAACCCCCGGCGATACGATGGTCGATGAGCGGGCGACGGCGGCGCGCATGTTGGGCGTGGCCTACCGCAGTATGGGGCGCTACGACGAGGCTATGGAGGCGCTCAGCCAGGCGCATAATTTGCTGCTCGAAAGCGGCAGCGATAAACCGGTGGAATTGGCGGCGGTGCTGCGCGCCTTCGGCAATCTGACCTGGTATCGCGGCTATCTGAGCGAAAGCGAAGCCTATTTACAGCGTGCGCTGCTGGTCGGCGAACAGGCCCAAGACCGTCATTCGATCGCCGGCGCGCTCACGCTGCTGGGGCATGTCGCGCTCGACCGCGGTCAACCGGCGCCGGCGCTGCGCAACTATCAGCGCGTCTTTGAACTCAACCGTCAGGGCAAGAACCGCTACTATCAGGTGCTCGACCTCAGTCATATCGGCCATGTCTATCTGAGCGTGTTCGCTTATGAACGCGCGCTGGAAACCTTCGACCAGGCGGAAGCCCTGCGCCAGCAGATTCATTTTTACGATCCGCGGCTGCAAGTCCAGCGTGCGCACTGCTGGATCGCGCTGGGCAAGGTCGAAGACGGGCTGAATCTGCTGCAAGAGGCCGCAGGGCGCGAGATCGCCGATGTGCATGTGCGCCAGCAGGTTGGTCTCGCGCTGATTCACGGGCTGGCGCTCACTGGCCAGTATGCCCTGTGCCGTGACCGCGCGCTGCAATTTGTCACCGAAGCCTACCAGCACAATCCGCTGCTTTACGGGCGCGGGCTGTTGTGGTTGGGGCTGGCGCAGCACGCGCTGGGCGAGCCGCACGCCCTGCAATCGCTGCAACAGGCGCTCCAGAACGAAGACGCTTTCGGCGGGCGCGATACCTGGCTGTGTTATTACGCGCTCGGCACCGCCAGCGCTACTTCCGAAGAAGCAGCGCAGCATTATGCCAAAGCAGCGGCCATTTTGCGCGCCCGCGCCGCCAGCCTGAACGAACACCCCGAACTACAAGTGACGCTGCTCAATAACAGTTTCGTGCAAGCCGTCATGGCCTCCGGGCAGGAATAATCCTCCCGGAGCGCCCGGCGGTATGTCGCGTTCAGCCTTCAATGGTGATCGTACATACACTGTCCATGCCCTCGCCCGACCCGACAATCGTATACGTGCCGGGCGCGGTGGGCACCCACACAAACTGCGTCCAGTAGCCGGGATCGCCCGGTGTGCATGTGCCGCCCGCGCCGTCCGCCGGGCAGTCGGCGCGCTGGCGGGTCGCGTTCACTACTACGCCGTTGATGCTGATGCTGGATGTGCCCGCCGCCACCGCCGCGTCTGCCGCTTCGCCTGTGGGCGTGGCGCGTCCAAAGCTGATCAGGTAGCGCCGGCCCACCTGATAGAGCGGCGGATTCGCCACGCAGGTGCCTGGGCCGTTCAGATTGAAATAACTCAGGCCGCCGCTCCCCCCCGCCGGTGCGCTTGCCGGGGTCGGCACGGGCGTGGGCAGCGCTGGAAGATCGGTGACGACCGGCAGGCTGTCACAGTTCCCGCTCTCTTCCACTACGTCCGAGCGCACCCAGCGCAGGACGCCGATCTGCCACCAGGTCAGCCCATCTGTGCCCGCCGCCTGGCCGCTGGCAAGCGCCGTTTGGCCCGCCGCCAATTGGCTCACCACGTCGTAGGCCGTGCCCGGCCCGCCGCGCACGTTGACCGTCGCGCCCGCCGTCAGCGCGCACACCTCCGCCGCTGCCGTAATCGACTCTGGCAGCGTCTCGATCAGCGGCGGGAACAGCGCGGCGAACTGTGCGCCGTAAGGCTGTAAATCGCCCGGCGCGGCGCTGGCGACTCCCGCCTCATCCAGGGGAACACTGACAAACGTCCCCGCCGGCACAAGCAGCGTTGTTTCGGCGGCGGTGACAGCGGCCTGGCCTTCCAGCAGAAAAATGTCCAGCGTCTCGTGCGCCTGTATATAGGCGGTTGATCCCAGCGCGATGTGCGCGCCGTTGATCGTCAGTTCGATGCGCGCCGCCCCCGCTGGCGATTGAATCAGCACGCCGCTGTCGGGCATCGCCGCGCAGGGCGCATCGCCGATCCCCGTGCGCAGATAAAAGGCTTGCAGCGGCGCGCCATCTGCCGCCGTTTCGTCCGCCAGCAGGCTGACATCGCCGAACAACAGCACCGTGACATTTTGCCCCGGCAGCGTATCCGGCAGGTTGGCCTGAAGCTGCAAGAAGGCGATGCCCCATACTGCGTCATTGACATTCAGCGCGCTCAGACTCAGTTGCTGAATATCAATCACATTGACCACATCGCCCGGCTGGTCAAACACGAATTGCGTCACGCCAGGCTGCGCTTCCGCCGTAAGTTGGAGATTGCCATAACAGGCTTGATTGCGGGCCGTGCCCGCACACAGATCGTGTACCCGTAGCAGAGCAGTTTCGATGAAAGAGGGGCAGTCGCTCTGTTGAGCGGATACGGCGAACGACAACAGCGCCAGTATCAGCGTAACAGCAAGAGGCTTCATACCACTATCCTTTTGTGAAAATCATCACTTTAATTAAACCGTTTTGCCGCGTTTGCCAATAGTGATAGGTATCATGCTGGCAGGATGACAAACGGAAACCCGCCTCCCGCTTGCATCCTCGGCGCTTTTGCTATACAATAAGAACATAAGTTCTAAAAACACAAGGATTGCCCATGGCGCACGTCGAATACTATCAGGCAAAAAGTATCCTCAGCAAAGCCAGCGGCTTCATCAACAGCTATGATTACACGCTCAACCCCTATGGCGGCTGCGCCTTTGCCTGCGCCTATTGCTACGCCGCCTTTTTCGCCCCCAACACGGCGCTGCAAGACACCTGGGGACAGTGGGTGCAGGTCAAAGAGAACGCGCTCGATCTGCTGCGCAAACGCCGCAAACGCCCGCTGATCGACAAAACCATCTACATGAGCAGCGTCACCGACCCCTATCAGCCGGTGGAAAAACGGCTGGAAATCACGCGCGCGCTGCTTTACGAACTGCTCGATTATCATCAGGTGCGGCTCGTCGTGCAGACGCGCAGCCCGCTGGTGACGCGCGATATTGACCTGCTGCGCCAGTTCCCGCGCGCCCGTGTGCATATGACCGTCACCACCGACGACGACGAGGTTCGCAAAGCCTTCGAACCGCTGTGCCCCTCCAACACGCAGCGTTTATGGGCGGCGCGCACGCTGGCCGATGCCGACATCCCCACCAGCATCACGCTGACGCCGCTGCTGCCGGTGCGCGATGCAGCGGGCTTCGCGCGTGCCCTGCGCGACACGCGCGCGCAAAAATTCGTCGTGCAGGATTTTCACCCCACCACGCGCCGGTTCGCCGCGGGCACCGGCCAGCAGGCGCTCACAGCCGCCGAGCGCTGGAACTGGGACAGCGCGCGCTACGAAGCGGTTAAAGCGCTGCTGCGCGCCGCCCTGCCCAATTTCTACGAAGGCAAAGAGGGCTTTGCGCCGGCATGGTAACGACAGGGGCGAATTTCCCGGCGTAAACGGAACGCCAATTCGCCCACTTTTCCTGGCGTATAGTGCCGCAGCAGGCGCGCCACACGCTGCACGCCTGCATCACGCCGCCTTTTCCGCCCCGCTGTCATAATCGGGCAAAAGCGTTTCCACCGCCCGCACCGGACGGAACAAATAGCCCCACACACCCGCCGACGCGCTCAACACCCCGCACAACAGCAGAACCAGCCCCATGCCCGCGCCCGGCCCTGTGCCCACCAGCCCGCCAAACAGCGGCGCAAGGCTGCCACCGGGACGCAGCGCCGGCTCAAACACGCTGTCCACCAGCAGGCCGCCCGTCAGTGTCGCCAGCGGTTCGCCGATGTCCATCAGCAGATATGTCGTCGCGAACACGCGCCCCTGAGCTTCTGACGGGACTTTGCTGCGCCAGATCGTGTCGTTCGCCGCCACCAGCATAGGGATAAAGACCTCCAGACAGAAGCCCGCCACCAACCAGACAGGCAAAACCTGCCCCACGCCCATCAGCGTGTCGCCCAGAATGCCTGTCAACAGCAGGCCGATCAGCAGGCCATGTATGCGCCGCTTCGGCCCGCCCCAGATAACCAGCGCCGCGCCGCCCAACACGCCCCCTGTGCCCATTACCGCCTGTACCAGCCCCAACAGCGCCTCGTCGCCCCCCGTGCGCGCCAACAGCAGCGGCGCGATCAGCGGATACCCCAGCGATTCCATCACCGTAAACAGCGTCGTGATGAACAACAGCCCCAACAGACTCGGACGCTCGGCAATGTAGCGAAAACCGAACAGGGCATTACGCCACACGCCATTTTCTGTGTGTTCTGCGCGCGCGCGCGGCGGAAACCGCACCCACAGCAGCGTGCCGACGGCGAACAAAAACGTCGCCACGTCTATCATCAGCACGCCGGCCACGCCGATCACGGTTATCAACAGCCCGGCCAGCAGGGGCGCGGCGATCGTCGTCGCGTAGTGTGCCAGCGAAATCAGGCCGCTGGCGCGCGGGTAATGCGCTTTAGGGATGAGCGTGGTGATTGTCGTGGTATACGCCAGCGATTGAAATGTGCTGGCTGTACCGCTCACCAGGGCGCTGGCGTAGACATGCCAGACCTGCAAACTGCCCTGCGCGTACAGCAGCACAAGCGCCACCGTAGACAGCCCGGCCAGCAGATCGCCCCAGATCATCAGCCGCCGCCGATCCCAGCGATCAACGACCACGCCCGCAAATAAGCGCAGCACGACCGCTGGCAGCGCCGCAAACACCACCATCAGGGTCATAGGCACAGCCGCCTGTGTCCTGTCCCACAGCCAGACGATCAGCGCGAAGCGTGTCATGCCTGTGCCGACCATCGACACCAACTGTCCGAACCAGACAATCAGGAAGGCGCGCATATTTAGCACTCTCAATCATAGACTGCTAATTAATACGCTCATGTTAGGGCAAAAAGTGCCGGATTGTCAACCAATGATTAGCAATTCATGCATGAGAGTGCTAAAACCAATCCCAGGGAGCCAGCGCTGCCATGCGCGGCGGGAACAGCGCCTCCAGCAGGCGCACCGCCGCCCGGCGCAGCCCGCTGTCCGGGCGCAAGGCCAGCGCCGCCGGACGCAGCGAACCGAATAACACCTGAATGAAGTCCTGATGATTAAGCTGCGCGAAAGTTTCCGGCTGGCCGTCCAGCCCGATCTGCACTCCATCTGGCTGGCAGACAAATTGCAGCGCCGCCGGGTCGAATTCGGGCATGGTGCTGTGCGCCTGCGCGGCGATTTCCGGCAGCAGCGCGCGCACCAGCGCTTCGCTGTGGATCAGGCGCGCCATCCAGCCGCCGTCTGGGCTGTAGGCCGCGCTGACGGTCACGGGGAGCGCCAGCCGCGCGTAATACACCAGCGCGTCATCAGGCGGCAGCAGCCACTCGACGCGCGCGATGCCCGCCCGCTGGTAACGCGCGCCGGCATCGGCCAGCAGTGTCAGCGCCGCATCACCGCTGTTGGCCACGACTTCGGTCAGCAGCGCGTTCTGCTCACTGGCGCGCACATAACCGGCGATCTGCCCGGCGTCTTCCGCTACCAGCAGCATATCGCGCCTCTGCTCGCCCAGCCGCCAGCGCCACAGATCGGCACTGCGCGTGAAGGCGACACGCGCCCCCCAATGCTGATGATACAGCGCGGCCAGCGCCGGCGCATCGACCAGCGCTGCCGGGCGCAGCGACAGCGTTTGCGGCAAGCGCGCGGCTTCGGCGGCGTCGATGCTGAAAACATAATCCGGCCAGACGGGGTTAAAGCCGAAGCGCCCATAATAGCCGCGCACGCCGTTGAGCAGCGCCAGATGCGCCCCTTGTTCGGCCATATACGCCAGGGCATCATGCAGCACCGCGGCGGCGTACCCGCGCTGGCGATAATCGGGATGCGTACACACCGCGCCCACGCCGTAAATGCGCAGATCAACACTGCCATAACGCAGCGTATACGGGCGGACCGCCGCATGCGCCACGATCTGTTCGCCCGCGCCGTTATCCAGCACGCCGACACGATAGGCGCTGTAATCGAAGCCCGGCGCGCCCGGCAGCGTCAGTGTCCAGAAGCGCAGCTCGCGCTCATAAACCGGCGTGCCCTGTCCGAAAAATGTAGACAGCACCAGATCGCCGATCCGGGCAAATTCGTGGGCATAGGCGTGGCGAACGATGAATTTTCCCATGAGCCAATTCGCATCAAAACGCGCCTGTTCACAGTGACAGGCGCGCTTGATTATACGCGATTGTGGCGGAAAGAGAACACGGGGCTTAAGCCCCCTGTTCACACACGTTCGCCGTGTGCCCGTTACTTGATATTGCGCGGGTCGAGCGCGTCGCGCAGGCCGTCGCCGATGAAGTTGATCGCCAGCACGGTGATAACGGTAAAGGTGCCCGGTGTCACCCACAGCCACCACGCCTCGTCAAACGAGTTGCGCACGCGCTCCATGATGTTGCCCCAGGTGGCCGTTGGCGGCTGCACGCCGAAGCCCAAAAAGCTCAGATACGATTCGGTCACGATCGCCCCGCCCACGCCCAGCGTCGCCGTCACCATGATGGGCGCGATGCAGTTGGGCAGGATGTGCTGAATCAGGATGCGGGCGTCGCTGGCGCCAATCGTGCGCGCCGCCGTGATGAATTCGCGTTCCTTGAGCGACAAGACCAGCGCACGCACAATGCGCGACAGCCCCATCCAGCCGGTGAGGCCGATCAACATCACGATGTTGACCACCGTCGCGCTGATCTCGCGTCCCAGAATATTGACCGTCGAGGTATTGGCGGCCAGCCACTTGGAGAGCAGCAGCAGCAAAACCAGAATCGGAAAGGCCAGCAGCGCTTCGACAAAGCGCATCAGCAGGCTGTCGATCCAGCCGAGTTTGCCGCCGGCCACATAGCCCGTAATCAGCCCGACAGTCGTGCCGATCGTGATAGCAATCGTGATGGCCGTGATGCCGATCATCAGCGAAATCTGTCCGCCGTAGATCATACGCGCCAGCACATCACGCCCCACCTGATCGGTGCCGAAGATGTGTTCGGCGCTGGGGGGATTAAAAGCTTTTTCCGGGTAGGGCTGGTTGGCGAAGCCTTCGCTGTAAAAGGCCATGCCCAGCGTGCAGAACAGCAGGACGCTGCTGAGCAGGAACACGCCGAACACCGCCATGCGATGGCGCAAAAAACGACGCAGCGCGATGCGCGTCAGCGATTCGGCTTTGGGGCGCTCTATTTTTAACGAGGCAACCTGCCCTTTGGTCTCTGTAACAGCGGCCATTGTTTATTCTCCTCGTTATTTAGCTAAAGCGCACGCGCGGATCGAGCCACGCATAGGTCACATCGGTCACAAGCTGCATGACAACCACAGCGATAGCGGTCATCATCGTGAATAAAATGAGCACGGGCGCATCTAATGCCTCCAGGCTGCGGATGAACAGCAGCCCCATGCCATCCCACGAGAAAATTTGCTCGGTCACCACCGCGCCGCCCAGAATAAAGGGCACATCCAGCCCGACCAGCGTTACCAGCGGCAGCGAAGCGTTCTTCAGCGCGTGCAGGAAGGTGATGCGGCGGTTGGAGAGGCCTTTGGCGTGCGCCGTGCGGATATAGTCGGAGTTGATGACTTCCAACATGCTGGCGCGGACAAAGCGGCTGTAGCCGGCGATGCTGATCGAGGCCAGCGAGAACACCGGCAGCACCATATGCCAGGCCAGTTCCGCCAGCGTGCCGGTGGCGCCGCGTGTCGGGCGCATCCCCTGCACCGGCAGGTACGGCAGCCAGTCCAGCCCGCCGTCATGCGCTAACCGGAACTGCACGGCGAAGATATAAATCATGATCAGCGCCACCAGATAGATGGGCATCGAGAAAAAGACGAACGAGATCGAGGTGATGATGTTATCGGCCAGCGAATAGGGGTGCGTCGCCGCGAAAATGCCCACCGCCAGCGAGACCGTGATGGTCACCACGTACACGGTGATGCCCAGCAGCAAGGTATTGGGCAGCTTTTCGCCGATGATTTCGATGGCGTCGCGGTTGCGCACGCGGATCGATTCGCCGAAGTCGCCGCGCAGCACGCCGCGCCGTTCGCCATAGACATCGCCTTCGCCGTCGTTGTCAATATCGCGCAGATACCAATCGTCGCCGATCAGCCAATGCACGAATTGCAGCGGCAGCGGGTCGTTCAGCCCCAAGACCGCGCGCAGCCGGAAGCGTTCTGCTTCGGTCACGCGCGGGTCTTCCACCAGGTATTGCAGCGGGTCGCCCACCGTCTTGAGCAGCACAAAGGTCAAAACCGCGATAATCAACAACAGTGGAATCGCTTGCAGGATTCGCCGGATGATGTATTTGCCCATAGCCCCATCCCCTATCCACAAATATAAAAATGCCCCCTGAACAACGGGGGTGCTTTCTTTAAGCGTAACTGGAAAAAGGCATAAATGCTATAAAAATGCGCGGCATGATTGCGGACTTGTAATCGTGCTCAAATTAATTTTAAAGGGGCGGTAGGGGCGAGCCATGACTCGCCCCTACGAAGGTACAGATCACACTAGCTGGCCGGCTGCCAGAATTCCACGCGCCGGAAGTAGTTACTGCTCAGCGTGCCCATGTCGCGCATCGAATCGACGTTGAAGCGATCGGTACGGACGGCATAGTATTGCAGACGCGGGCGGATGCTGCTCCACACCGCAGCGTTGTAGAAGATCGGTTCAGCGGCGAAGCGGTATTGCAGACGTTCGGTCGGGTCATTGGTGACGCTGACCAGGAAGTCCAGACGATCGTATTCGGGATCGCAGAACCAGGTGCTGTTACGGCCTTCCGGATTCTCGTTGCTGGGGATACCCGCGCAGCGGAAGTTGTCGGCGGAGCCGTTGGGCGACAGCGGGTTGTTCGACAGCGCGTACATGGCGATGTCGTATTCGCCCGTGTTCAGGATACCGCGTTCGGCGAAGGAGGCGAACAGCACGGTCGGGCCATTGACCACGAAGAGCTGCGCGCGCACGCCCACAGCGGCCAACTGCGCCTGGATCACGGTCTGGATGTCAGGCCGCGGCACGACGGGGGTCGTGTAGAAGCGCACGATGAAGGGCGTGCCCGCGGCGTTGACGCGCGGTGTCGGGCGCGGATTGTCGGCGCTTTCGTCAGCGTCGTCGTCAATCCAGCCAGCGTCGGTCAGCAGTTGGCGCGCGCCGTCCACATCGTATTCACGGAAGGGCAGGTCGGGCGGGGTGAACTGCGCGGGCACCCAGGCGCGGGTCAGCGCGGCGCCCGCGCCGGGACCGGCGAACTGGTCGGCGATGCCGCGGCGGTTGATGGCGTGGATCAGGCCTTCACGCACGCGCACATCCTGCATGGCTTCGAAAGCGTTCGGGCCGCTGTTCATCCAGATACCATCGATGAACACGCCGACAGTGCTGAAGACTTCGACATTTTCCATCGCGTAGTAGCCGATGGGGTTGCCTTCCGCGTCCGTCGGGCGATCGCCAGCGAAGTTGAAGGCCAGGTCAATGTCGCCGACTTCCAGGGCATTCTGCATCTGTTCTGATTCCAGAATGAACTGGGTGATGATGGTGTCGATGGCCGGCACCTGTTCGAAGTCGTTGATGCCCCAGTTCGGGTTGCGGGTGAAGACCGCGTTCGCGCCGACATTGTATTCGCTGAGAACGTAAGGGCCGTAGCCGATCAGTTCGGCGGGGTTGAAGCCATCGAAATAGGGCGCTTCGTCGATATTGGCATCGAACACACCGTCACCGTCCGTGTCCATCGTGAAGCCCGCGCCGTTGTCGCCCAGGAACTTGTGCGCCGGGAAACCGCAGGAGAGCGTCGCATCGGTCAGGTAATCGGGGAAGGGCGTGTTGTAGGTCAGCACGACAGTGTAGTCATCGATCGCTTCGGCGCTCGCCACGACGGCGGGATAGTCGCCGCGCTGCCAGCTGTCGAGCGGATCGGGCTGCATCATCACGTTGTGATAGAACATGCAGTCTGCCGAGGTGATGGGCGTGCCATCCGACCACAGCATGCCCTGACGCAGGCGGTAGGTCACCTGCGGCGCTTCGGCATCTTCCAGTTCGCCGTCGCCGTTGATGTCCACCTGCACCGGGACGAAGGTCACCAGACCGTTATCCGGGGTGGGCACTTCTTCCACCATTTCAGCGTGGATCACGCGTTCTGTGTCCCAGCCCCAGATATCGCGGGCATAGAAGTTGGTCAGGTAGGCCGAGAACGCCGAGTTGGAGAGCGGCGAGGGCAGGTCGGGTTCCTGTTCCCAGCCAATGATCATGGTGACCCCTTCTTGCGCGCGCACGCCGGTGCCAACCAGCACCAGGGCGAGGATCGCAAGCAGAGCAAGCACACGTACAAACTTCATTGCATTGCCTCCCTAAAATTGTTTCTTAACAAAGGTGTGGTCTAAAGCCACATTACGCCAATTATTCCTGGCGCTTTGAGGCCAGAACATAACACAAGCGCACAAGATTTGCAAGCAAACTTTGGGTATCTGTGGGATTGCAATCTGGTTACAAGGTCGTAACCACTGCTTGCAATCTGGCAATTTTAAGCATCCTCTAACGTTCAGCCGGAGAGCATGCGCGGTAGAAACGCTTCCATCAATCGCGCTGTATCTTCCAGCGATTGGTAATCGTCGGCGAACGACAGGATGTTCAACTGCGGGTCGAAGCTCCAGAAGCCGAAGCTGTCATACAGGTAGCGGATATAGGTGTAGCAGATGCCCAGCAGCAGCCGCGCGTAGATGTGCGCCATATACGGAAAGAAGATGATGACGCCGCGATCATGCACATACAGCACGATGCCCAGATTCGGGTCGGGGTAGTGCAGTTCGACATCTTCGCCCGGCCCCTGCGCGGGAATCAGATGGGGGTCGAGCTTGAGCAGGGCGCGCGCCAGGGCTTTGGGCTTGATACGGCGCACCGGCCAGTAGGCTTCGGGCTGCGCCTGGCTCTGGCCATGCTGGAACAGCCAGTCGAGCATCGCGGGCGTCAGGCGCCCGGTTTTGGGCACGTAAAGATGGATTTCGTAGATGAGTTTGTTCATGGCCTTATTTAGGATGCGGAGACGCCGCCGGTGGGCTGCGCCGCGCGCAAAAAGTCCAGCAGCAGCAGCAAATTATCGATCTCGTCCAGCGGCAGACTTTGCCATTCCTGCGCGGGTTTTTGCAGCAGAAGCAGCCGCCCGCCCTGCGCGCGGAAACCGGCGAACTCCGCCCACGCCAGCCTGTGCTGGTCGAAGGTCAGCCCGTTGGCGGTCAGCGCCAGCGCCGCGCCGAAAGGCACGCTTTCGCCGCGTTTGAGCATTTCTTCGACCACCGGCCGGCGCACTGTGTTGAACTGTTTTTCCAGCCGCAGACCCAGTTCATCGACACGGCGATACATGCTGCTCAGCGTAATCACTTCGTCGCGCATGGTGCGCACGCTGATCTGGTAGACATCGCGCCGCCACAGGCCGCCGAAGTAGCGCAGCCGTTCGGCGCGCTGGCGCACGCTTTTGATCTCGCCATAGGTGAAATAGACGGTGTTGGAGCCTTCGCGGTAGCTGAAACCGTGTTCGTACAGAATCACCTCGCGATTCCAGATATGCACGATGTACCAGCCAAAGGCCAGCACTAGCAGCGCCATCAGCACCATCGTCAGCGTCGGCCCCCACCATTCGGGCACGGCGGCCAGCGTGAAATTGAGCAGCACCGCCGCCGCCGCGCACACCAGCGCCGCGACCAGCAGCGGCCCCTGGCGGTTGCTAGGATAATTGGCCAGCGGTTTTCCGAGTACCGGATCGGCTTCGATCATGGGTGCGTAGGTATCCTATCGTCTGTGCGCTGCGCTTTTGCCCCCTTATTATAACGGCAAAAATGCAACCTCACCCCTGAGACAATAGTCTGGGATGAGGCTGCACTGAGGAGTGTATGACGTTTAACAGCGCGACAGTGTTGGCTGTGAAGCTGTTCTATTGCGCGTAGACTTTTTCTTCTTCGGTCACGAAGGCCGTCGCCGGATAGCTTTCGCGCATCCAGATGACCTGCACGACGGCCAGCACGATATTGAAGAAGCCCCACCAGCCAAGCGGCGCCAGCAGAATCTGGAAGACGATGCTGAGGAAGAAGCCCAACTTGACCCAGAAGCCTTTGTAGAGGATCAACAGCGCCAGTACGACTTCGAAGACCGCCAGAAAGAGCGCGAAGGCGAAGGCGTAGAAGGGCACGACATCTCTGAAGAAGCTGACATAGAACGGCAGCAGCGCGTTTTCTGCCCAACCGCTGTAGGACGCAGGATTGAAGACGCCAAAGAGCAGATGCACGATGGCCGCGATGAAATACATCACGCCGAAGATGATTCGGCCTGTCCGTAAGGTGTTCATCTTCTTTTTCCTCCTGTGGTGCCAAAAATACTCTTTGAATCTCATCATGCGCGCTTCTGGAGCGGCTGTATAGTTACGGTCTTCATGTCGATTCGTGATAATTGTCACGAATGCGCCGTGTATACAGATGGCTGAAGACGGCGCGTGCCGCCCGCCAGAACGTGATACAATCGCAGATGTCTGCGAGCGCACAGAAGGGAATGAGCATGAGCAGTAATCAAGTGTTCGAAGCCCAGGCAGCGGCCACCCATATGCTGCTCGCCAAGTCGAATGTTGTCGGCGTGGCGGTCGGGCTGAAAGAATCCGAAGGGCGGCTGACCGACGAGATCGCGATTGTGGCGCTGGTCGAGCGCAAGAAGCCGCTGGCGGCGCTCACAGCGTTTGATATTATCCCCAAATTGATCGACGGCTTCCGCACCGATGTTTTCGAAGTCGGCCAATTGGAAGCCTACCAGACGCCGCGCGACCGTTTCCGCCCGGCGGTGCCGGTGGGCGTCAGCATGGGGCACTTTAAGGTTACGGCAGGCACGCTGGGCGCCGTCGTGCGCGATCGTGTCAGCGGTGAGCGTTTTTTGCTTTCCAATAACCATGTGTTCGCCAATTCCAACGAAGCGGCGGCGGGCGATGCCATCTTGCAGCCGGGGCCGATCGACGGCGGGCAGAATCCCGGCGATGTGCTGGCGCGTTTGGAGCGTTTTGTGCCGCTGCGGTATGTCGAAGAAGCCAATCAGCCGCCGCCCTCGCAGCCGCCGCCCTCGCCGCCGCCCAGCCAGCCGCCCAGCGGGCAGGGGTGCGATGTGGTGGGCTTTTTCGCCGCGCTGACCAACCTTATCGCGAAACTCAACGGTTCCGACAAGCGCGTGACGCTGACACAGGGAGCGCAGGCCGCCGCCCAGAGCGCCGCGACGAGCTTCGACGCCAGCGCGCGTATGAGCGAGGCGCAGGTGGCGACGATCCCCGATAATCTGGTGGACTGCGCGCTGGCACGCCCGCTCGACGCCAGCATGTTCAGCGGCGACATCCGCAATATCGGGCGCGTGACCGGCACCAAGCCGGCGACGCTGGGAATGCGCGTGAAAAAGAGTGGGCGCACCACCGACTATACCGAAGGCATAGTGACGCTGCTGAACGCCACGGTGAGCGTGGGCTACAGCACCTCGGCGGGCAAACGCACGGCGCGCTTTGTCGGGCAGGTCATCTGCCAGCCGATGAGCCAGGGAGGCGATTCCGGGTCGCTGGTGGTGGATGTGACCGATAACAGGGCGGTGGGGCTGCTGTTCGCCGGCTCGCCCGCCGCGACGATCTTCACGCCGATTGATCTGGTGCTCGATACACTCAATGTGAGTCTGATATAAGGCTATAAAGACGAGGCCTGCCTGGTCCGCCGCGAAAACATACGGAAACCCGCCCTGGTTGCCAGCGGCCAATAAATAAGGATGCGAGACAAACGAAAGTGAGGCGCAGCGATGTTCAACGATGAGCAGATGCAGCGGGTAATCGCTGTACAGCAGCGTTACAGCGAATTTTTGATGCGTATGCCGCATGTCGTCGGCATTGGCGTGGGTATTGCCACCTGCGGCGGGCAGCCAACGGGCGAGTTGTCGCTGGTGGTAATGGTCAACGAAAAGCTGCCCGAAGCGCAGCTCAGCGCCGAACAGATGCTTCCCAAAGAACTGGACGGCGTGCGCGTGGACGTACAGGAAACCGGCGAGTTCAGCGCGACATGAGCATTTCGCTGATTACAACTGTCTTGAACGAGGGCCAGAGCCTGCGCCGCCTGCTGGAATCGCTGCGGGCGCAGACCTGCCCGCCCGCCGAAATCGTGGTTGTGGACGGCGGGAGCAGCGACGACACACTGGAACTGCTGCGCGCGTATCAGACGCATCTGCCGCTGAAAATTGTGGTCGAACACGGCTGCAACATCAGCCGCGGGCGCAACCTGGCGATCAGCGCGGCGCAGCATGAGATTATCGCCGTGACGGACGCCGGCGTCGTGCTGGAGGCGGATTGGCTGGAACACCTGACACGCCCGCTGCGCGAAGACCCGCAGATTGAGATTGTCAGCGGCTTTTTCGTGGCGGAGACACTAACGTCCTTTGAGGTGGCGATGGGGGCGACGGTGCTGCCGCTGCTGCGCGAGATCGACCCGCAGACCTTTTTGCCCAGCAGCCGCAGCGTGGCGTTTCGCAAAAGCGTGTGGGCGGGCGTGGGCGGCTACCCCGAATGGCTGGATTACTGTGAGGATTTGATCTTTGACCTGCGGCTGCGGCTCAAGGGCGCCAATTTTGCCTTCGCGCCGCAGGCCATCGTGCATTTTCGCCCGCGCGGGTCGCTGGCGGCGTTCTGGAAGCAGTACTATCGCTATGCGCGCGGAGATGGCAAGGCGGATCTGTGGCGCAGACGGCACGCGATTCGCTACCTGACGTATCTGGCGGCGGCGCCAGCGCTGCTGCTGTTGGGGGCGCTGGTTCACCCGCTGTGGTGGCTGCTGTTCGTGCCGGGAAGCGTGCTGTACTTCGGGCAGCCCTACCGCCGTCTGCCGGAGGTGCTGCGGCGCGCACCCAAGCTGCATTTGGGCGCGTTTTTGCATGTTCTGGCGCTGATTCCGCTGATTCGCGTGTGGGGGGATGTGGCGAAGATGGTGGGGTATCCGGTGGGGCTGCGCTGGCGCGCGCAGCGGCGGCCACCGGATTGGCGTGTCGTGTGAGGGGCGCTTCCACTCTCAACCCCTTCCCCACAAACAGTTCAGGGGCGCACACGGCGCGCTTGTCAGCCCCGTAGCTGTTTTAGGGGCGGGGCAGCCCCAGCGCGCCCGGCAGCATCGTCATACCCACAGTGTGAGCAGCACACTCATCACCAGATACGACACCAGCAGATAGCCGCTGTAGATCACCCACAGCATTTTGTGCGGGCCGGAATAAATCGTGTACACAAAGCTCGACGCGGCAGCAAACCCGACAGCCACCGCCAGCCCGACCACGATGGCGTCTGTCAGCGTCCCGGCGCCCACGCCGTCCAGAATCAGCGCCAGCACAAACGCCGCCAGCAGATCCGCCGCGAACGTCAGCGCGTAATCCAGCGGCTTCCCCTGATCTTCGGGCTTGATCTCGCCGCGATAGCGGATGAACGGTTTAGTGAATAAGACGCTATACCACAGCGCCCCGATCAGAAAATACAGCACGCCCGCCACAATCACAGCCAACCAGTTGATGTCATTCAGCGAAAACACCATTGGGCAACCTCCTGGTGATTTAGATCATAAGTTCTATTATAGCATGAATTGCCTTCCGCTGCATTTTCGCGCGCCGTTGGTAACGCTTTGCCGCGATAGCGTGTGCTTCCACGATCAGTTTTTTCGTGGCCGCCTCATTATCCCCCGTCGGATTCAGAATGCAGAGATAGTGCTGTTTAGCGTAGTGGGCGCAGTCCCCCTTAAGTTATGAGCGGGTTAAAGTCCCACAGGCATCATTTGGTGAGGAATTCCACCAGCGGCGGCGGCGCCTGGGTGCGGGCGCGCACGAACGCCCGGCAGGCTTCGGCGTTCATGCCCGCCAGCGCGCTGCATTCTTTCGAAAAATGCGCCAGATCATAGTAGCCGCAGGCCACCGCCACCGCCGTCAGGTTGAGCGTTGGACTTTGCGCCAGCAGCCGCAGTGCGCGCCGAAAACGCACGCTGCGCGCGTAAAACTTGGGCGTCAGTCCGAAATACTGGCCGAACAGGCGGTCGATCGTTCGCACCGAATAACCGATCTCGGCGCTCAGGGCGCGCATGGTGATTTCACCCTGCTGGCGGTCGATTTCGCGGGCGATAGTGTGCGCGAAGGCATAGGCGGTCGAGGTGCGCAGCCGCCGCAGAAAGAAGGCGTCGAGCAGTCTGACCTGCGCGGCGGCATCGTGCGCGCTGTCGTAGAGCTGCTGTTCCAGTACGCTGGCCGCCGTGCCGAAGACACTGTGCAAATCGAGCGTTTGGTTGGCCAACTGCTGCGCCGGGATCGGCAAAAACGCTGCCAGCCCGCCGGGGCGAAAACGCACACCCACCAGGTGAATATCACCCTGCTGGATGATCGCGATGGCGTGCTCGCGCTGCGCGTCCAGATTCGAGTATGCTAACGTCTGGCTGTCCCCCGCGCTGCGCCGCTCATAGCCCACGCCGAAGCTGAAAATCAGATCGGCGAAGCCATCGACGATCATCTGCTGCGCGATGCGGTACAACGGCGCACGCAGCCGCCAGTAACTTTCGATCGCCGCCTGAAGCGCAAGCGCGGGCGCAAACCCCTGGTACATGACCTTTTTACCCCCTGAACAACCGTTGGCCGCAGCCGCCGAAGCTAGGCTGTGTCCGGCAGCCACTCGCGCCGCAGCAGCCCATACAGCAGCACATCGTAGCGCTGGCCGTCGCGGTGCAGCATCTCGCGGTACAGGCCTTCGCGCTGGAAGCCCAGTTTTTCGTACAGCGCCCGCGCCCGCGTGTTGTAGCTGAACACTGTGAGCTGAATGCGGTGCAAATTCAGTTCGCCGAAGCCGAAATCCAGCACCAGTTTCATCGTCTCGTAGCCGTAGCCCTTGCCCTGATGCTCTGGCCCAAAGCCGATTCCCAGCCAGGCCACGCCGTGTGTCCACAAAATGCCGCTCAGATCGACAAAGCCCAGCAGCCGGTCATCATCCAACGGGCGCACGGCGAAAGCGAACGAGTCTTTGCCGGTTTCCTCCTGCATAAAGCGGCTGACCTGCGTTTCGGTGCGTGGATAGGCGGGCGCGGCGTCGATCATACGCCCGAAGGTGCTGTCCTCATACCAGCGCGCGACAGTGGGCGTATCTTCCGCTCTGATAGCGGTCAGGCGCACGCGCGCGCCCAGCAGCAGACGAGAAAGCGGCATAATGATCACCTTTGTGTGGAATTAAGGGCGGGCATGCCACAAACGCAGCACTTCGGCTTCGCGTTCGGGCGGCAGACCGAAATTGGCATTGCGCGCGGCATCCGCCGGACGTGTTTTGTCCCATTCCATTGTATCACGCACTGTCTCGATCAGCGGGCGAAATGTCAGCCCGGCGGCCAGCGCTCTGGCGATGCTGGCAGTGTGCAGCGCGCCCGATTCGCTGCTGGCAGGCAGCCACAGCGGCAGGTGTGTCCACATCTGCACATCGTGCGCCTGCAAAAACACTTCATCGACCCATGTCAGCCGCAGATCGTTGGCGGCGGCGCGCTGGCAGGTTTCCAGCAGCGTGCGCATGGTGAGTGTGGTGGCGGGCCCGGTCGCGTTGTAGACGCCCGCCGCGCCTTTTTCCACCATCAGCAGCGTAAACGCCGCCAGATCGCGCGCGTCGATGCATTGAAGCGGGTCATCGCCGCCGCCGGGCGCCAGCATGTCGCCGCCTTTGGCCGCGCGCGCTGGCCAATAGGTAAAACGATCGGTTGGATCCTGCGGCCCGACGATCAGGCCAGGACGGATGATGAGCGTGCGCGCCGGGAACAGCGCTTGCACCGCGCGTTCGCACAGCACTTTCAGCCCGCCGTAGGTTTCGCCCGTGATGTCTTCGACACTTTCGTCGGCCAGGGTCGCCAGCGGCGCGTTTTCGTCCAGCCCGCGCGCCAGCGGCTGCGCGTAGACCGAAATCGTGGAGATGAACGTATAGTGACTCGCGGCAGAAACCAGTGTTTGCGCGGTCTCGCGCACGATACGCGGCACATAGCCATTCACATCGACCACCGCGTCCCAGCGTGCGCCGGCGGCGATGCGTTCTTGCAGCGCGCCGTAATCGCCGCTGCTGCGATCCCCGCGCACTTTTGCGGCGGCGGGGAACAGATCGCTGTTGGTCTGCCCGCGATTAAACAGCGTGACCTGATGGCCGCGTGTCAGCGCCGCCTCGGTGATATAGCGCCCGACAAAGCGTGTGCCGCCCAGAATCAAAATGCGCATCAGTGCTGCTCCTCAAACACATAACATTCAAGAAAAATTGAATAACTCTATCATACGTCGAAAGCGCGCGCGCCAGCGCCGCCGAGTTTCAAACCGCCAGCCGCGCGTACTGACCAACAGCGCGAGGGAGCGATTGTCTCAGGGCGCGGGCAGCGGCGTTGTCACGGCGGTGGGTGTGGGCTGCGGCAGCGCCGGCGGCGTCAGCAGCCTGTCGATCAGATAGATCATGCCGTTACGCACTCGGTAGGGCACGCCGAGCAAGCGCGCCTGTACGCCTGTGCCGCTGCCGACGCTCAGGCTGTCGTCCAGCAGGCCAAAAGCGAGCGCCGCGCCTTGCAGCGTAGCCCACGCCACAGGCTGAGCGTCGCGCTGCAACTGTTGGCGCACCGCCAGCAGCGAATGGTCGCCCGGCACGATATGGTAAGCCATCACCGCTTCCAGAAAAATGCGCGTTTCCAGCCAGGCATCGAGCGTTTCTTCCGGCACGGCGTCCACCGCCGCGTTGACCGGCACAAACACGCTCAACGGTTCCGCGCCCGCCAGTTCATCCAGCAGCCCAGCGTTTTCGAAAGCCGCCAGCGCCAGATCGACGCCCTGCGCGCCGCCGATGCCGAATCCGGCCAGAAATTCCGCCGCGTTGAGCGAACTATAGTGGTAGGTCAGCAGACGGTAGCCGTTTTCGGCGTCCGCCGCCAGCGCCAGCAGCGAATAAGCATTGGGCACGCCGGTAAAGGCCGCTTGCAGCAGCGCCGCATCGCCCGCGAAAACGCTGAGCACACTGCTGCCCGCCGGCGCATCGCCTGCGGCATAGCCAGCGGCGGCCAACGTGATGTTGAGGCTGCCGAAAAAAACGGTGAGCGGTGTGTCGCTGACGTTCAGCAGCAAAAAGACGCTGCCGCGCTGCAAATTGGCGCTGCGCAGGGCGCTGGTTTCGTCCAGCACGAAAGCGTGTGCCGGGTTTTCCGGCGTGCCGCCCAGCGCCAGCAGGTAATTGTGGCCGTCGGCGGCGCTGATCTCCAGCGGCGCGTGCAGCAGCGTGTCGTCGGCGGGGTCGCTGAGCGTGATGGTGTGCGTCCCGGCGGCCAGCGGTAAATACGCCGAGCCGTCGTCCGCGACGAGCGTCTCCAGCGCGGTCTGGCCGTCGATGCTGATGCCGACGGGCAGCGGCCAGAAGTTGAGGACGCGCAGGAAAGTGCCTTTGGCGGGTTGCGCAGCGGCAGGCGCGACCAGCAGCAGACCGGCAATCAGGCAAAACAGCAGACGGCGCATGAGGTATCCCCGCGACAGGTGAACGAGATAGGCATCATTATAACGGCGGGCAATTGGTAGGCAAAACCGCGCAAATTGACTATGATTATGTGGACACAACACTCGCGGCATAAGGAGCGCTTATTATGAAGTTTTCACGACATCTCGTGCTTGCCCTCGTTTTGGTTTTCGCGCTGACGCTTTTGACACTGCTGCCGGCGCAGGCAGCCACCCGCAGCGGCCTCTCCTTCCGCCTGGACTGCACCGGCTTCACCAGCCGCGGCGGCGGTATCACGCTGGATCGCGATAACACCGGCGCGGGTCTGGAAAGCATCACCCTGAGCGCGGTGGACGGCGCCGGCAGCACGATTCTGCCGGCCATTACCAGCACCTCGTTTGTCGGCAGCACGATTGTCATGCGCGATGGCCAGCGCTGGAGCTGGACAGCCACCCCCGCCGCCAACCCGCTGATCCTGACCGTGGTCAGCAATGCCGGCAACGGCCTGAGCGAAACCACCGTATACCAGGCTGTCGGGCTGTGCGGCGATCTGCCTACGGTAGAAATCCCCAGCATTCTTGGCCCCGTCGATGGTGTGACTTCGCCCAGCGTGCCCATCAACAGCGCGCCGCCGCGCCCGGCGGGTAATGAAGAACTGGCCTCATCGCAGGACGGCTATCTGCTCGTGCTGGTAGAAAACGCCAACCTGCGCAGCGGCGATGATGCGCGTTATACCGTCGTGGCGATTGTCGAAGGCGGCGCCGCGCTGATTGCGCTCGGCCAGAACGGCGATGGCAGTTGGTGGTACGTGCAGGCCGGCGAGATTCGCGGCTGGATCAGCAATGAACTGGTAGCGATTCGCGGCGATCTGTCGAATGTGCCGCTGGTGCCGGTGGTCGGCGAGATCGCGCGGCCTACGCTGTTCATCCATATCGTCCAGCCGATTTATGACGTGCCCGGCGGCAGTCCGCTGTGTACGATCGCCGCCAACCGCGAATACTATATTAACTGGCGCACCGACTTCGAGCCGGTGTGGTACGCGATCGAAGCGACCTGCGGCGGACAGGAAGTGCTCGGCTGGATTTTGGGCGAAAATGGTTCGTTCCGCAATCCGGGCGAAGTGTTTATCCCCTTCGCGCCCTAAACAGTAGAGACACTGTAGAGGTGACTCATGAGTCGCCCCCGCGAATACCATCTCAGCCAACAGTCCACACGGGGCGGTGTACGCCGCCCCTGATTTTTTATTGAGTCGCTGTTATGTCTCCACTGCTCAAAACACCACAGGAACTCGTGAGCGAGATGATTATGGGCTGGCCGTCGGTGCGTGTGCCGATTTCGATGCAGGATATTGTCGATTTCGCGCAGCACTTCGGCGAAAATCTGAGTCCCGACTTCGATACCAGCGTGTTCGCGCTGCTGTTGCCCAGCCGCGAAGACTATAAACTGTCCGAGCCGCTTATCAGCGAAGGCGACACGATCACCAAATTTCTGGTGACGCTTGGCGCGGATGTGTGGCTGGCGGTGGTGGTGAAAATCGACGGCTACTGGCGTATCCAGGCGTTCACTTTTCGCTGTCCGCGCTGTTTCGGGCAGGGCTACTATTACAGCGGCAGCGAATTGTGCCCGGAATGCGGCGGCACGGGCTGGGGCGCCACAGGCGACCTGGAATTCCGGCCCGGCAAACGCGGTCGCATTCAAGCGTTAGCGGGCACGCAAGAGGTTGTCAAAGATTGAGTCGTGTTGTGCCGCACGCGGCTAAAGGCGCGCTGGCGTAAATCGTAAGCACACTAAAGGTGCTGAGCAGACGGCGCTGCTTCAGAGATCGACTGTTGCAGCCATGACTTGAGCCGCTGACGCCAATGCTGCTAGAATAGCGCCTATGAACAAGCGACTCAGTCTCCCAGTCCTTCTGCTTTTGAGTATTGTCCTGCTGGCCGCGCCGCTGCTTAGAGCCACGCCGCTGCGGGCGCAGGATGTGGTCGGCGATCTCTTGGGGCGCATCAACAATTTGCGCGCCGGGCGCGGGCTGTATCCCTACAGCTACAACGGCGCGCTGGCGGCGGCGGCGCAGAGTCAGGCGCAGTGGATGGCCGAAACCGGCAGCGTCAGCCATGTGCGCCCGGACGGCAGTTCCCCGCGCACGCGCGCGGCGGCGGCGGGCTACGGCACCACCGCCGTTAGCGAAAATATCTACGCCGGCACGCTGGCGACGGTGGACGACGCCTGGAACTTCTGGATCAATTCCTCGATCCACTTCGCCGGGCTGACCAGCGGCTACTACAGTGAAATCGGTATCGGCTACGCGACGACTTCGTGGGGATCGGCCTTTGTGCTGGTGTTCGGCAATCCCGGCGGGCCCGCCCCTGCGCTGCCCGCGTCTTCGGGCAGCAGCGACAGCAGCGAGGCCGTCGGCGCGCCGCCCAGTTTCGTCGTCGGCGTGGATGCCAGCGGCAATATCATGCACGAGATTCAGCCGGGCGATACGCCGGGCGGCATTGCCCTGCTGTACGGCTATACCTGGGATGATATTCCGGCGCTGCTGGCGCTCAACGGGCTGAGCGACCCGCGCGATCTGGTGGTGGGCGAAATTTTTCTTGTGCCGCCGCGCGACGGCACTTATACGCCGACTCCCAGCGATGTCACGGCCAGCGCGACTCCTTCGCCCGACCCCGCCCAGCACAACGCGCAGCTAACCGCTGACGCCGGACGTGTGCTGACGGCGGTGGCCTTCGCCACGTACACCGTGACGCCCCTGCCGATGATGCCCGGCGCAGCCCCCGCCGCAACTGCCGCGCCCACCCAATCGCCCACGCCTTTTGTGGCCGATACGACGGCGGTGGCGCTGGCCCTGGCCGCAGCGACAGCCACCCCCAGTCCTGTGTCCGTCGCGACCGAAGCCGCCCTTGTGCGCACCGCCGTGCTGGAAACGCAGCAGGCCGTGCCCGGCAACAGCGGCATTCCCGCGTGGGTGCTGGTGGCGGTGTTGTTACAGGTGACCGTGCTGGTGCTGGCCGGCGCGGAATTCGTGCTGCGCGCCCGCCGCAAACGCTGAAATCGCGGCCAGCGTGGACAAACAAGTCTCTCCCCGCCAGGGGCTTAGAGACCGTACAGCGCGCTGTACTTGGTCTGGAGATACTGTATATAATCCCGCGACTGAATCGACTCGCCCGTAATGCGGCGCGTCAGTTCGTCAGAAGTGTATTTGCGCCCATGCTCGTGAATATTGCTGCGCAGCCAACCGAGCAGCGTATCGAACTTGCCCGAAGCGATCTCGTCCGGGATGCCGGGATGCGCTTGCAGCGCGCGATTATAATACTGCGCGGCCAGCATGTTCCCCAGCGCATAGGTGGCGAAGTAGCCGATCAGTCCCGACGACCAGTGAACATCCTGGAGCACGCCGAGCGTATCGTTGGGCGGCACAACGCCCAGATAACTTTCGAAGCGCGCGTTCCATTCTTCCGGCAGATCGGCTACCTTGATCTTGCCTTCCAGCAGCCCGGTTTCGATCTCGAAACGCAGCATGATATGCAGGTTATATGTCGCTTCGTCGGCTTCCACACGGATAAACGAACGCTTGACCTTGTTGATCGCCTTGTAAAAAGTATCCACATCGACCCGCGCGAGCTGCGGGAAATACTGCTGCGCTTTGGGCAGCGCCCACTGCCAGAAGCCCTTGCTGCGCCCGACCATGTTTTCCCACATGCGCGACTGCGATTCATGCACAGCCAGCGACGTGCCGCCGGAAAGCGGCGTATATTCCAGTTCCGCGCCGCTGCCCTGTTCATACATGCCGTGACCGGCCTCGTGCATCGTGCCGAACAAGGCTGAGCCAATGTACTTGGGATCAAAGCGCGTCGTCAGGCGCACATCCTCGCGCCCGAAATTGGTGCAAAACGGATGCACCGCTGTATCCAGACGGCCATGCTGGAAATCGAAACCGATGGCCGTCGCCACTTCCACACTGAATTTGCGCTGCTGCTCGACATCGAAATCCTGATGCAGCAGCGCGTCGCTGACCGCGCTGTCGTGTTTGCCGATGGCGTGTACCAGTTCGACCAGCGCCGGCTTATGTTCGTCGAAAATCTGTTTGACCTGCGCGGTGGTGATGCCGCGTTCGAACTGATTGATGAGCGCGTCGTAGGGATGCTCTTTGTAACCAAGATGCTGTGCCGCCTGCTGCGCCAGATCGAAGATTTTTTCCAGCGTATCGCGGAACGACAAAAAGTCGTTGTTGGCGCGCGCCTTCGCCCAGACTTCGTGTGCCAACGTCGTCACCCGCGCTATTTCCGAAACCAGACTGGTCGGCAGCTTGACCTGATCGTCGTAGTCCTGCTGCACGACACGTATCATGCTGGCTTCCACCGAGTCATAGGGTGCGCCGGCCACTTCGGCGGCGGCGTCTTGCAGCAGGCGCGCGGTTTCCTCGCTCACGAACATCTCGTGACTCAAACGCGCCAGCAGTTCCAGTTGATGTGCGCGCGGTTCGGCGCTGCCGGGCGGCATCTGCGTCTGTTGATCCCAGCCCAGCACCGCAGCGGTTTTATTGAGATTTTGCACATCGGCCAGGCGCGCCAGCAGTTGTTGATACTTTTCAGCCATCTTGAAATTATCCTGAATGCTTAAACAATTCTGAGGCAGAATAGTAGCGAGATTCGGCGCAACCTGCCAACCGATAGTGCGCGCTAATCTGTCGCCGACTTCACCCGCGCTTCTAGCCCCAAAAACGCGCCAAAGCGTTGGGCCGCCGCGCTCAGCGCGGGAATCTCGTCGGGGCGCAGCGGGCGGAAGGGCGCGAAAGTCATTTCCACCGCTTTTTTCTTCACGATGCGCTTCCATGTGCCGATAATCTGCCCGCCGCTGACAGTGGTGGGGGCAAACACGCCGTTGCCGCCGGGACAAATGGCATTGGCGAAGCGCATATCGAGCACAGCGCTGCGGTCTTTGTAGCCCAGATAGTACTCATCGAAGCCCGGCAGCAGATACAGTGAACGCGGCGGCGGCGGCGGCGTTTCCGGCGCGCACCAGTACGATTGGCCGTCGATTTTCTCCTCAATCAATGCCGCTTTGACACTTTCCAGCCCTGCGCGCGCTTCAGAGGTGAGCAGCCCCGACCAGTGGATAAAATCCGCCAGAGTCGCCGGGCCGCGGCTGGTGAAATAACGGCGCGCGAGCTCGGCCAGCACGTCTTCTTTGGACAGCGTGCTGCCGGGCGGCAGCGCCATAAAGGTTGTCACGCTGCCGCGCATCGCCCCCTGGAACACACGGCGTTCCAGCCCCGCGCGCTGCAACAGGTAAAAACCGCGCTGACCGGCTGTCGAAATGCCATTGGCCTCTAAAATCATGAACAGGTCGGTGCGCGTGAGGTGCTGCCCATCGGCCAGCGCCGCCGTGATGATTTCGCTGCCGCGCTGCAATGTCGGCTCGTCAAGTTCAAGCTGGCGCTAGCGCAGTGCGTTGCCGCTGATCAGACGCGGCGCGACCAGATTCAGCAGCCAGTGAATATCGGCGGCGGCGACATAAAACAGCGTGCCGCGCAGCGCCCATGTGCGTATGATGCGGCGCTGCGCGATCGCCTGCTCGATGGCCGCCTCGCTGCTGCCGGGCAACCGCAGCCCAAACGCCCATTTCGTGCCGCCGTAATCCTGCCCTTGCAGCGCGCCAAACCACGCTGCCACCTCGCCCGCGTCGGCAAACGTCGAATGCGTGACGCGCTGGTGATACAGGCGGCGCAGCCCGATCGGGGATGCGGCGGCGGTCATAACAGGCCCCTAACGTTTGAGGACGGCGTGGCGAATCTGCGCGAACTGACCCAGATGCATGTGTTCGTGGCGCGCGAAATATGTCGCCTGATCGAGCAGCGTGACGCTGCCGAACTCGCTGTGCCAGCCGGTGCGCCACCAGGCGTCTCCCGCCGCGCGCAGCCGTTCCAGCGTGGCCTGGCGCGATTCGCGGTAGCGTTCCCAGATTTCGCCCGCCGGCAGGGCTTGCTGGCTGGTCATATCCCAGGCGGCGACGCCCTCCAGCAGCGGGTTATGCTCGTCGAGTATTTTTTCGGCGCGCACACGCAGCAGTTCCTGCGCGATCAGCAGATGCCACAGCAGATCGCGCGCCGACCACTCATTGGGCGCGGGCGGCTGCGTCATCTGTTGGGCGCTGAAGCCGTCTAACGCGCGCTGAATGTGCTGCGGGCCGTTTTCCAGCGCGGCCAAGGCCTGGGGCGGCGTGAGCGGGTCGAAATAATAGACAGGGCGAAACTGGCGAAAGGTCAGATGCGCGGCGCCGCAGGCCGGGCACTGTTCGGGCGTGTGCCCCAGAAACAATTGGCCGCAGTAACGGCAGACGGCCACCTCTGGCACATCCTCATAGGTGACGGGGTGGTTTTCGCGCGCGGCCTGCTGTCCGCGTTCGAGCGCGGCGATGATTTCGGGCTTCTGCGAGGCGCGCAGCGAATCGATAAGGGCGGAAAGCTCGCTGTCGAGCGTGGTGTGCGGGCGCGGCAGCGGCTCGGCGCTGCTGGCGCGGATTTCGTCGGCGAAGGCCAACCCCCACAGCAGTTTGGCCACGCCGTAGAAGCCTTCTGCTTCCAGCCCGCGCGCCAGCCGCACATAGCGAATCAGTTGTGCATAACGATCAGATGACATAGAAGGCCCCCACAAATAACGAACAAGGGTCAGCCGCAGCAGCGTATCCCAGCGATTTTCTGCGTCTTGCGCACAGCATACTTGATTCTACAACAAAGCGGGCGATTCACGAGGCATATATGCGCGTGTATTTTCGTCTTTGCTCCCCCTGTCAACTGCTTGCGTGGAAAGCGGGACGGGGAGATCGGGGTCGGTTATTGCGCATGATCATGCAATCGCCCTCGCTACCCACAATCGTACATGCGAGACATGGTTGACGCTGTAGGGGGATACTGCTACACTTGGCGCATCATCAAGCAACAGGGTGATGAGCGGGGCAGTGTCGAAATGGCAGCCGACGGAGACTTAAAATCTTCTGCTCTCACGAGCGTGTGGGTTCGAGTCCCACCTGCCCCACAAGCAAGCGCTGCGGCAGCGCTTTTTTGCTGTCTATAACCCCGCCTGCCGCCGCACGAAGGCCGCCGCCAGCGCGAACACTGTGTCGCACTCGCTGTCCTGCGTCAGCACATGATCGCTTTTTTGCAGCACATGCTGCTCCAGAATTTTGCTGCCGATATGCGCTTGCAGAAAAGCGGCGTTTTTGGGCGGCACAGTCTGGTCGCCCTGCGAATAAATAGTCAACACGGGCGCGCTGACATGCGGCAGACAATCCGCCGCGCGCAGCATCACGGTATGCAGTTCTGCCGCCGCCGCCGTAGACCAGTCATCATAACGCACCCGCCCAACGACCGGCATGCCGCGCCGCGCTTGTTCCTGGCGGATGCGCTGCGGCAGATCGCTGATGTCGGGCTGTTTGCTGAAGGGCAGGGCGAACTTTAGCCAGTGTGTGGCCTCCAGCTTCCAATCGTTGACGACGAAGGGCGCCGCCATCACCACCACGCCGGCCACCGGTACAGTCGCGGCCACCATCAGGCTGAGCAGCCCGCCCATCGACAGGCCGGCGACGAAGACCTGCGCATACTGCTGACGCAGCAGGTGATAAGCGTCCAGCGCGCCCAGATACCAATCCTGCCAGCGCATCCGCGCCAGATCATGATAATCGACGCCGTGCCCTGCATGGCGCGGCCCATAGGTGCTGATGCCCTGCTGCGCCAGGGCATGGCCGAACCAGCGCATTTCATCGGGCGCGGCGGTGAATCCGTGCAAACATAGGCAGGCGGCGCTGCTCTCTGCCTTATAAAAAAATGGTTCGGCGCCGGGTGTGATTTGGGGGAGTTGGTGTGTCATAAGCGTCGAGTCTAACGCAAAACAGGCGCGGCGGAAAATACCATTTTGGCGCGGGCGGGAGTCTGTACAGGCGGCGGGTTTTGTGCTATGCTGTGCATGTTCTCTCGTTTTAGGAGGACATCTATGGATAGAATGCAAACTTCTCAGTACTCCTTCAGCCGGATGCAGGCAGGCATCCGCTCTTCTCTTGGGTAGGGCGTAACCGCGCTCCCCCGTCTTTTCCACTTTTCTCGACAACTGACGACTCACTCACGCGCAAATGCTTGTGCGTGGTACAATTTTCGCCTGTTAGCATGAGGAAGGGAATCGACGAACAACGATGAGCGAGCAAAAGTATAATCCCCAGACGATCGAACCCCGATGGCAGCAGCGCTGGGAGGCCGATCAACTGTATCGCTCCACAGTGGATTGGAGCAAGCCCAAACACTACGCGCTGACGATGCTGCCGTACCCCAGCGGCGATCTGCACATCGGCCACTGGTTCGCCATGACGCCCAGCGACGCGCGCGCGCGTTTCATGCGGATGCAGGGCTATAACGTGCTGTTCCCGATGGGTTTCGACGCCTTCGGGCTGCCTGCCGAGCAGGCGGCGATCTCGCGCGGGGTGCATCCGGCGACCTGGACGTATGCCAACATCGAGCGGATGCGCAAACAACTGCGCAGTATGGGGGCGATGTTCGATTGGCAGCGGGAAGCGGTGAGCAGCGACCCGGCCTACTACAAATGGACGGAGTGGTTCTTCAAGCGCTTCTTCGAAAACGATCTGGCGTATCGCGGCGAAGCGGTCGTCAATTGGTCGGATGCGCTGCAAACGGTGCTGGCCAACGAACAGGTCATCGACGGCAAAGATGAGCGGCTGGGCCAGCCGGTCATTCAGAAGAAGATGACGCAGTGGTTCTTCCGCTATACGCGCTATCGCGACGAAATGCTGAACTTTGATCGTCTGGATTGGCCGGAGCCGATCAAGATCATGCAGACCAACTGGATCGGCAAGAGCGAAGGCGCGCACGTGACCTTCTATACGGAAGGCGGCGACGCGATTCTGATCTATACGACACGCCCGGATACGCTGTGGGGCGCGACGTTTATGGTGCTGGCGCCGGAACATGCGCTGGTGAGCAAAATCACGACGCCGGAGCAGCAGGCGGCGGTACAGGCTTATGTGGCGCAGACGGCCAAAGCCACCGAACTGGAACGTCAGGCGGAAGCGCGCGAAAAGACGGGCGTCTTTACCGGCGCGTATGCCGTTAATCCCGTGAATCAGGCGCGCATCCCGATCTGGATTGCCGATTACGTGCTGAGCACGTATGGCAGCGGCGCGATCATGGCGGTGCCCTACGGCGACCAGCGCGACTTTGAATTCGCGCGCCAGTTCGGGCTGGACATTGTGGCGGTCGTGCAGCCGGAGGGCGCGGACAGCGTGCCCGACCCGGCCACGATGAGCGCGGCTTACGACGGCGCAGGGATCATGGTCAACAGCGGGCCGATTAATGGCATCGCCCATAATGGGCAAAAGGGGCGCAAAAGCCCGGCTATCGCCGCGGCGCTGGACTATCTGGAGAAAAATGGTATCGGCAAGGAAGCGGTGAACTACCGCCTGCGCGACTGGCTGATCTCGCGCCAGCGTTACTGGGGGGCGCCGATTCCGATAATTTTCCGCGCGGACGGCGGTATCGAGGCGGTGCGCGAGGATCAACTGCCGGTGGAACTGCCGATTGACGTGCAGATCACGGGCGTGGGCAATCCGCTGAGTCAGCACGCGGCGTTCGTCAATACGTATGACAGCGATGAGAATCCGGCGCGGCGCGAAACGGACACGATGGACACGTTTATGTGTTCGTCGTGGTACTGGTATCGCTACCTGTCGCCCAACTACAGCGCCGCGCCCTTCGATGCCGAAGAAGCCGCCTACTGGCTGCCCGTGGACACGTATACGGGCGGGGCGGAACACGCGACGATGCATTTACTGTATGCGCGCTGGTTCGCCAAAGCGATGCGCGATCTGGGCATGTTCGACAAAGCCATCGCGATCGCCAAACAGCATGGCAGGACGATGCCCGATCTGGGCGAGCCGATGCTGCAACTGCGCAATCAGGGACAGATTCTGGGCGAGGAACGCCCCGGCCACACGATTATGGCGACGGGTACGTTCAAGCAGGGCAAGCTGTTCGCCAAAAAAGTCGCGGTGGTGGCGCCTGGTTCGATGGGGGTCGGCGAGAATCAGGTGATGGGCGAGATCATGAAGCGCGTGGAAAATGTGCTGCATGTGCACGTGGGCGGCGGCGATCTGCGCGTGGTGGAAGTGCCGGCGGACGCCGAAATCAGCATCCCGGACATTCCGGGGCCGAACAACGTGAACCAACTGAAGCATCATCTGGATATTCAGCGCATGTCCAAGAGCAAGGGCAATGTCGTTAACCCGGATGAGCTGGTCAAGCAGTATGGCGCGGATACGGTGCGCGCCTATATGATGTTCGGCTTCGATTGGTCGCAGGGCGGCCCGTGGAACAGCAAGAATATTCAGGGCGTGGTGCGCTGGCTGAACGAGGTCTGGGATATGGTACACGCCGGCGCGCCGACCGGCGAGGGTAACGCTGCTGTCGAACGCGACATTGAGCGCGCGCTGCATCAGACCATCGCCAAAGTGAGCAAGTCGATGACCGATTTCAGCTTTAACACGGCGGTGGCGGCGCTGATGACGCTGAAAAATACGCTGCGCGACGCCATTAAAGCCGATGGGTTGAGCGGCCAGGCGTGGCATGGGGCCGTGCAAAACATGCTGCTGCTGATGGCGCCGATCACGCCGCATATCACTGAGGAGCTGTGGGCGAAGATGGGGCTGCCATACAGTATTCATCAGCAGGCGTGGCCGCGCTATGATGAAAGCAAGGCCGCCGTCGAAGAGACGGTGCTGGTGGTGCAGATCGGCAGCAAAGTGGTGGCGCGCATCAGCGTGCCGGTGGACATCAGCGAAGCCGAGGCCAAGCGGCTGGCGCTGGAAAGCGACGGGGCGAAGCGCGCGCTGAACGGTGGCGCGCCCAAGAAGGTGATTTTTATCGCCGGGCGCGTGACGCCGGGCCGCCCGCCAGAGCCGAAGGTCAATATTGTGGTGTAGCGGCGACCTCACCCCGGATTCCGGCTCTAAATCTCCAAAAGTGAGGGGGGCAGGCCGGGACGTTCGCTTTGGCCTCACCCCCCGACCCCCTCTCCGTGTGCGGGACTGAAGTATCAGGGCACACACGCCACACGGAGAGGGGGAGATGCGCGTCGTCTGGCCAGGCGCGTGTTGTGAAAGGCGATACTGGGAGTGTCTGCCGGCGCTCTCTACAGCAAAAGGATAGTTTATGGCAGTAAATCGACGCATGGCCCTGCTGATCGACGGCGATAACGCCCAGGCGGCGCTGTTGGGCGAGATTCTGGCGGAAGCCAGCAAGTACGGCCTGCTGACGATTCGCCGTGTGTACGGCGATTGGACAGAGCCGCAGCTCAAAAGCTGGAAACAGGTGCTGCACACCTACGCGATCCAGCCGGTGCAGCAGTTCCGTTACACCGTAGGCAAAAACGCCACTGACAGCGCGATGATTATCGACGCGATGGATATTCTGTACACGGCGGGTGTGGATGGCTTCTGTCTGGTCAGCAGCGACAGTGATTACACGCGGCTGGCGACGCGCATCCGCGAGAAAAATCTGTTCGTGATGGGTATCGGCAAGCAGACAACGCCGCGCGCGTTCGTCAATGCCTGCGATGTCTTTGTGTATACCGAAAATATCAGCGCCAGCGGCGGCGACAACATGCGGCTGCCCTCTGAAAACACCAGCCCGGCAGAGACCACGCCGGAAGCCGATAATCTGGAGCGGCTGTTCAGGAACGCCTTCGAAGCCACAGCGCAGGACGATGGTTGGGCGACGCTGAGCGCGATCGGCAACAAGCTCGGCCAGCTCGATCCGGGCTTTGACCCGCGTACCTACGGCTACCGCCAACTGCTGCATCTGGTGCAGGCGCGCAAAGAGTTGTTCGAGATACGCAAGACGAAAGTGCGCGGCGGCGCGGTGGTCTATGTGCGCCTGCGCGAACAGGAGTAGCGTCGGCCTTAGCCAATCTGCCCAAGCGCCTATGACAAAAAACCTGTGAGTCTGAGGACGAAGATCATGTTATGCCCAAACGGTGTCGGCAGAATGCACAAAACGGGCTGTCGTGGGCATATATCCGCGCCGTCCGTCGCGTTATAATCGGATGAATTGTTTCTTGCAATGAATAAGGCAGTACCTATGACTCACGATCCGCTGTATCATCTCTCGCCCGTGTGGTCGCACATGACCAAAATTCGTATGGAGCGCGGCGAAGGCTCGTACATTTATGACGTGAACGGCCAGCGCTATATCGATTTCACCTGCGGCATCGGCGTGACCAACACCGGGCACAGCCACCCGCGCATCGTCAAAGCGGTGCAGGAACAGGCTGCCAAGTTGATTCACGGCCAGATCACGATTGTGATCCCGGAAATGGCGATCAAGCTGGCCGAAGCCCTGAACGAAGTGACCCCCGATCCGATCGACTGCTTCTTTTTCTCGAACAGCGGCGCCGAAGCCACGGAAGGCGCGGTGAAGCTGGCGCGCCAGGCCACCAAGCGCACCAATATCGTCACGATGCAGGGCAGCTTTCATGGCCGCACGGCGCAGGCGATGGCGATGACCAACTCCAAAACCTCGTATCGTGTCGGCTACCAGCCGCTGCCGGCGGGCGTCTTTGTCGCACCCTTCCCCTACAGCTACTACTTCGGCTGGGACGAAGACGAAACGGTCGATTTTTGCATCAAGCAGTTTAAACAGATGCTCAAGACGCAGACCGCGCCGGAAGAAACCGCTGCCGTCGTGATCGAACCTGTGCTGGGCGAAGGCGGTTATGTGCCGGCGCCCGCGCGCTACCTGCAAGAACTGCGCGACATCTGCTCTGAACATGGCATTATGTTCATCGCCGACGAAGTGCAAACTGGCTTCGGGCGCACGGGGCATTTCTGGGCGTTTGAACACGCGGGTATCGTCCCCGACATCATCATCATGGCGAAGGGGTTGGGCAGCGGGATGCCGATCTCCGGCGTGGGGGCGTCGCGCGCGCTGATGGAAAAATGGCCGACCGGTTCACACGGCGGCACCTATGGCGGCGGCGCAATCCAAACGGCGGCGGCGCTGGAAACCGTGCGCATTATGCAGGACGAACACCTGCCGCAGCGCGCCGAAGAACTGGGCGAGTACCTGATGAAGGGGCTAAAAGACCTGCAAGCCGAATTCCCGGTGATCGGCGATGTGCGCGGGCGTGGCCTGATGATCGGCGTCGAATTCAGCGACGAAAATCGTTATCCCGATAAAGCGACGACTAAAGCGGTGCTGGCCGAATGCGTCAACCGCCATCTGCTGCTGCTGATCTGCGGCTATGGCGAACACGTCATTCGCTGGGTGCCGCCGCTGACTGTCACGCGCGAACAGATCGATGATGCGCTCAAGATTTTTGGCGAAGCGCTGGCTATCGCCACCTCGGTCGGCGAAACCGCCAGCGCCTAGCATACCGAAAAATCGCAGCGGGGCGTTCGGACTCGCCTGTACAGACGAATATGCCAAACGGGCGTGCCTTTGCGGTGCGCCCGCTTGATTTCATGAGGCTGTTTTATGATCGAACACGTTTTGTACTTGCACGGGCTGGCGTCTTCGCCGGCCTCTAACAAGGGCCGTTTTTACGCGCAGCGGCTGGCGCAGCACGGTTTTAACGTGCGTGTGCCCGATCTGAATGTGCCGGATTTTGAACACCTGACGCTGACGGCGATGCTGGCGCGCGTGGCCGAAGAAATGCGCGCGCTGCCCGCCGCGGGCGGTGTCGCGCTGATCGGCTCCAGCATGGGCGGCCTGACCGCGCTGCACTTCGCCGATCGCTACCGGGCGCAGGAGGGCGCGCGCCTGGAAAAGCTGGTGCTGCTGGCGCCGGCGCTGGATTTTCTGGATAACCGCCGCAAACAGTTGGGCGATCTCGATCTATGGCGCGCGCAGGGCTATTTGAACTGGCTGCATCACAGTTATGGCGAAGAACGCCGGCTGCATTACGGCCTGATCGAAGACGCGCAGCAGTATGATTCTTATGCTGTGCGCCTCGATTTGCCGATTCTGATTTATCACGGCCTGCACGATGCCAGCGTGGATTATCAGCAGAGCGTGCGCTATGCCTATCAGCGCCCGCACGTCGATCTGCGCCTGCTGGACAGCGATCACCAACTGTTGGACAAGACCGAACACATGCTGGCGGGGATCTTGGCGTTTTTAGGTCAATAAGCGCGCTAGGGCTGATAGCGCCCAGCGTAGGCCAGCGCGTCGTCCAGATACACGCGCAGCCAGTAGCCATGCGCGGGATTCAGCGCGGCGATATCCAGTTGGAAGGGTTCGCCGGGCACGAAGTCGGGTGTCTGCCATTCGTGGCGGCGTCCGCTCCATTCTTCGGCTTCTACGCGCAGGTTGAAGCTCCCGCAGTCGTCTTCACAGGGTTTAAAGCGAATCTGCACCCGCTGCGTGCCTAATTCTGCTGCCTCGACATAGGCCCATTTGCGATGAAACAGGTTGAAATCGGTGCGCGCTGTGATTTTGTCGGCGTATTGACTCCAGACGGCGGGCGGCAGCAGGGTGCGCAGCGTTTCGCGTTCGGCCTCCGAACGACAGCACACGTAGCGTAAGTGCTCCAGCCCTAGCTGTTTGGGAATCAGCGCCACCGCCTGCCGCCGCAGCATGATCTCGTCGCGTTCTTCAGCGTTGAACCACGAGTCGTGATAGATGCGCTCGAAGGGCAGCTTGCGGAAATCCGCCGCGCGCTTAAAGCTCTGGCGCGTGCGGTATATATCGCCTTCGCTAAAGCGTGAATCGGCACGCCGGATGAGCGCTTCGAAGTCGAACATCAAATAGACAGGCAGGTCAAGCTGGCTGCTGGCGCGTTTGTCAACCGGGCGCAGGCCTTCTTTGCGCCACAGCGCCGGCGTGCGCGGGCGAAAATCGAGGTGCACAAAATCTTTCCAGCGGTCGCTTTTGATTTCATCCTGCGAGGCCAGCAGCGCGCCCTGTTTCAGGGCTTGGGCGATAGCCGGCATATCGGCGACGTAAAACAGAAAATACGGCCACCAGTAGCGCCCGCCCAACCACTGCTGTTCGCGCAGGGTTTCCAGATATTTGGAAAACGCTTCGGCGTCGGGTTTTTCTTCCGGCTGGCTGCCGCCGCTGCGCAAAGCAGGGATAAAGGCGCTGGCGCTTTTGGCGCCGCCGTTTTTGGCTTTGCGCGGGCTGCGCAGGTCTTTCAGCAGCAGTTCCCAGCGCTGCTTATACAGCGCCAGCTCTGAAAAATCGAAGTAATTCAGATGTTCGAGGTACAGCGGGCGTTCGGCGTTGGGCTGCACCAGCACCGGGATCACGCGCTTGTTTTTGCGCAGGGCGCGCATCTGCTCGGCGCGGCAGTATTCCGAATCGAAGGAGGCGACACTTAAGAGCGCCAGCAGCACATCGCAGCGTTCGATGGCCTGCTCAATATCGCGCGCCCAGTTGGCGCCGCCCGGAATTTCCGTCATATCCAGCCAGGCCTCGTGGCCGGCCTGGCGCAAATCGTCGTGCAGCCGCTGCGCCAGCGTGCGCCCGTCTTCGCGCGCGTAAGAGATAAACACGTTGAGCGGAGTCGCCATAAACACCTAACAATCGATGGGATGACAGCATGCCAAGATTATACAACAGAGTGCAGGGCAGCGGCGGTTGATGTTATCACAGAACAAATATTCGTTCGGCGCAATAAGCTGCCATTTTTGTGTGCGACAAAAAACAGGGGCGCAGCACGCGCCCCTGCTCCTTAGCGTGCCGGTTCCGGCTGGCGGCTGGCGCTGACGCTGTGGATCGCGCCGCCAACGACGGCCAGCGCTTCTTCAAGCTGCGCGTCGCTCATATTCAAGGGGGGAAGGAAGCGGATGCAGTTGCTGTACAGCCCGGCGCGGATAACGATCACGCCGCGCTGCAAGGCTTCGCTGCTGATTTGCATGGTTTCCAGCGCGGTGAACGGCGTCTTTTTGGCGCGATCGCTGACAAATTCCAGCGCCAGCATCGGCCCCAACCCGCGCACATCGCCGATGATTTCGTTTTCGGCCTGCCAGGCCCGCGCGTGCTGGCGCAGCGTTTCGCCGATCTGCGCGGCGCGCTGCAAAAACGCCGGCTGGCGTATCATCTCGATGGCCTGAATGGCCGCGACGCACGCCAGCGGATTGCCGCTGTACGTGCCACCCAGCCCGCCGGGATGCGGCGCGTCCATGATTTCGGCCTTGCCGGTGACGGCCGCCAGCGGCATCCCCGCGGCCAGCGATTTGGCCGTCGTGATCAGATCGGGCACGATGCCGTAATGTTCGACGGCGAACAATTTGCCCGTGCGCCCGAAGCCGCACTGAATCTCGTCGCAGACCATCACAATACCATGTTCGGTGCATAATTCGCGGATGCGCTGCAAGAAGCGCGGCGGCGCGGCGACAAAACCGCCTTCGCCCTGCACCGGTTCGACGACAATCGCCGCCACCGCCGAGGGATCGACCTGGGCGATCAGCGCGTTTTCCAGTTGGCTGATCGACCAATCGATAAACTGGTCTTCGCTCATCTGTGCCGGGCGGCGGTAGAGATTGGGGAAGGGGATGCGATAAATTTCTGGCGCAAACGGGCCGAAGCTCTTTTTGAACAGCGCGTACTTGCTGGTCATCGCCAGCGTCAAATTGGTGCGCCCATGATAGGCGCCCTCGAAGACGATCACCGCCGGGCGTCCGGTATAGCTGCGCGCCAGCTTGACAGCGGTTTCGACGGCTTCTGAACCACTGTTGAGCAGCACAGTTTTTTTGGCGTGCGTGCCGGGTGTGATTTCGTTCAGCAGTTCGGCCACACGCACATACGATTCATACGTGCCGACGATGGCGCACATATGAATCAAGTCGTCGATCTGCGCCTTGAGCGCTGCGACTACCTGCGGTGGACGATGGCCGACCGCCAGCACACCGATGCCGCCTGCCAGATCGATCAGCACGTTGCCATCGACATCGGTCACGGCAGCGCCTTCGGCATGAGCAATGGCCAGCGGGGTGAGCTTGGCGGCGCCGCGCGGGGTGGCGGCCTCGCGCCGGGCGACCAGCGCGCGGCTGTTGGGTCCGGGAATCTCGGTGACAAGTTTAATGGTAGGCATTTTTTGTACTTCCAGCACTGATTGGCGCAAGACGCAGAGTATAATCGCGACGACACGAATCGGGCTAGGCTGTCTTTTCGTGCAAGGTGTACAGCATTAAAATGTGTCTAAAAATTTATGCGGGGTGCGCGACCTTAAGCGAACGACAATCTAAATTGTGGTTGCGTAAAGGTCATCGTTTTCTAACAAGCGGCATTTCATGCCTTGCCCAATTGATCGTTCTGCGCTTATACTATGAAGAGTCACAAAATGTTGTGGGAGAGAAAACGCATGAGCCTGTTACGGCGTATCCTGCCCGGTGTGCCGCGTCCCGGCGAACTGGTGGAAATCTATCAGCGTGGGCGCAAGGTGGCCGCAGGCCGTGTTATTGTGGTTGACGACAAGATCATTTCGATCGCCGGCAAAGGCATCATTGATCTGGATGTGCAGGAATTGATGAGCGGGATGCGCGACGGCAGTATCACAGTCAAACGTCAGCCGTAAGACCGCCGTCGCCAAGGCTCGTGGACACCCCGGACGTGTGCTGGGGTTTTTCTTTGTGTGCTAGAATAGAAGTTATTAAAAATAAGCGAAAGCGGGGCGTGGCCGTTGCAATCAGCGGCAATCCCCTATACTATAAGGTAGTTTATCTTTCCTAATCTTTTATTGGCATACTGTCTTTATAGCGCGTACCCTTTTGCGGGAGGGCGGCAAAATGAATAATCCTGATGATAAGAAAAAACCCGAAGGCGCATCGGGCAGCACCCGCCTGACGGCTATCAAGACCTGCCCACGCTGCGGCAAACAGAATCGTCCCGGCGTGTTTCTGTGCGAATTTTGCGGCACGAACCTGCTGACGGGCGAAGGCGCTGCCGGCACGCGCTCGCTGGGGGGCGAAGAAAACAAAACGCTGCCTGCCCCGCCCGCCGCGCGTCCCGCCGAGCCGCCGCGCACGGGCGGCACCGTCTTCGAAACGCAGATGCAGCTTCGGGTCGAAATTCCTGGCGCACCGGCGCCGATTATGCTGGCCCCCGCCGAGGAGCGCGAACTGCTGTTTGGCCGTCTGGACGCCACCGCCAATATCGTGCCCGACATCGACTTTACGCCGCACGCCGCCTACCAACTGGGCATCAGCCGCAAGCACGCCGCGGTGATTCTTAAGAACAAACAGCTTTATATCAAAGACCTGCGCAGCAGCAACGGCACGTTTGTCAACAACATCCGCCTCGTGCCCTTCGAACTCTATCCGCTGCGCAGTGGCGATGAAGTCAAGCTCGGCCAACTGGTGATTAAAGTATTCTTCGCGCCCAATTCTGGCACGCCGCAGACAAAAACCAATGGCGAACCTCCCAAGCCCGGCATTTAAGGTTCAACTGCGCGCCGCCTTCGACAGCTTGCATGTCGGGCAAACGTTTGTCTTCCGCCGCACCTTTACGGAAGGCGATCTCGCGTTGTTTTGCGGCGTCACCGGCGATTACAATCCCTTTCACATGGACGACACGTTCGCCGCCGAAACCTGGTACGGCCAGCGCATTGTGCCCGGCCTGCTCACGGCCAGCATGTTGACGCATATCGGCGGGCTGATCGGCTTTCTGGCCAGCGAAATGCAGTTCGAATACCTGGCGCCAGTGTATCTGGGCAACACCATCACCTGTCTGTGTACGATTATCGAAAAAGATGCCGACAAACGCCGCATCACGCTGACGGCCACCTACAGCAATCAGGACGGCAAAGAAGTGCTGCGCGCGCGCTGCGCCGGCTTTCCCGCGCAAGTGCGGCTGGCGCGCTGAGGGCACGTGCCGATGACGGCCCTCAAAGAATTCGCGCCCAAGCTCTACCTCACCGAACTTCTGCTCGATGATTTTGACGTGCGCGGCGCGCTCATCCTCAGCGACACGCACGCCGTCGTCTGGGACACGCTTTCGCACCCGCGCGATATGCAGCCCGTGCTGCCGCTGCTGCGCGACAAGCGTCTGTGGATTGTTTACAGCCATGCCGATTGGGATCATGTCTGGGGCACGGCGGGGCTGCCGCCGGGCGAAATTTTTGCCCACAGCGAAGCTTATGCGCGCTTCGCCGCCGATGTGCCGCAAGAACTAAACGCCAAAAAACTGGAACAGCCGGGCGCGTGGGATGCTGTGTCGCTCGTGCCGCCGCAAATGGTCTTCAGCGGCCAGTTACATCTCGATCTGGGCGGTTTAACGCTGGAGCTGCATCATTTGCCCGGCCACACGCGCGATTGTCTGGTGGGTTTTATCCCGCAGTGGGGCGTGCTGCTGGCGGGCGATACGCTGGAAACGCCGCTGCCGGTGGTCAACGAAGACAGCCCGCTGGCGCTGTGGATCGAAGGATTGGCGCGCTGGCAGGGGGATGAGCGCGTCAAAACCGTGATTCCCGCGCACGGCGAGACGGGCGATCGCCAGCTTATCGCGCGCAATATCGCCTATTTGCGCAGTTTGATCGACGGCAGAGAGTACGACGATCTCCCGGCCATCATGAGCGCGTTTTATCACGACACGCACGCCAAAAATAAAATCTACGCGCGGCGTGCCTAAGCGCCTACTGCCCCAACAGCGGGCAGGGCGGGCTTTGGGTCGTCTCGTTCACCGTATCGGCGCGCACCCAGCCCTCAAAACCGGTGCCGGTAAAGGTCTGCAAGCGCACGCGATACCACGTCAGACCATCATCCGGGCCAAGCTGCGCTTCCACCACGTTCAGCACCACATCGCTTTCCGCAACACCAACACGATCGGATGAGCGCGAAGGCTGGGCGCGCACATTGATGGCGTCGCCTGTCGCCGAACGCACTTCGCACAGCACCGGCGGCGTCGGCGTGATCGTCGGCGTGTTGGTGGCTGTGGGCGTGTTGCTGGGCGTATAGGTAGGTGACGGCGTGGACGTTTCGGTGGGCGTGGGCGTGTGCGTCGGCGTTAGCGACGCGGTTGGCGTCCACGAGGGGGTGATTGTTGGCGAGGGCGTGATGGTCCACGTCGGCGTATGGGTCGCGGTGGGGGTGTGTGATGGCGTTGGCGTGATGCTCGGCGTCGGTGTGATACTCGGTGTGAGGGTAATGGTCGGTGTGGGTGTGATCAGAATCGGCACCCATACCGGACTCGTGCCTGCCGCCAGCAGCCCCAGAATAATCACGATGCCGCCGATGATCGCGCCCCAGCGCAGGCGGTTACTCTGCCGTCTCTGGCGCAGCCCGTTTTCGATGCGCGCGATTTCGGTGCGCCGCCCCAGAATGCGGAACGGCTCGTCGCGCATCGTCTCCAGCCACATCTGCGCTTCGTCCAGATCGCCGTCTTCCAGCGCGAATTCGGCACGTTCGACATAGCGCTGCAAGAGATCGCCGACGACGGTGCGGTAGCGGTCATCCTGTGCGTAGTTCAGCAGGCTGGCCAGCATGGAGCGGGCCTGCGCCAGTTCGTTGTCAAAATTCTGGGCGATCAGCGCCGCTGCGCGTTCGATCACCTGGCGCGCGCGCTGCATGTCGCTGGATGCGGAACGGGTTTCCAGCAGCAGTGTCGAAAGTCGGCTGTCGCCGGGGTCGAGTTCGACGCCCATTTCCAACAGCTTGAGCGCTTCGTTCGTCAGGTGTAAGCGTTCTTCCAGCGCGGTGGCGTTTTCGGCGCGCGCGACTGCCGCCTGCGCCTGATCGCTCAACTGCGTTTTGATGGCGGTCAGGCGGCTGCTGGCGTCCTGCGTAAGCTGCGCCAGACGTTTGCTGTTGGGCAGCAGTTGGCGCACACGTGCCAGAATCGTCAGCACATTTTGCAACTGCGTGACCTGTTCGGCCAGCGAGCCGCCGAGCATACTCAACTGCACGAGCGCCTGGTCGGTATCCTGCTGTACGCGCCGCACGGTATCGACGCGCTCCAGCGCGATGGGGTCGTTGGCGACCACCCGCAGTGCGCCCTCGTATTTGCGCAGCGCTTCGCCCCAGCTATCGCTGTTCATCAGGCGATCGCCTTCGATCAGCAGTTCGCGCGCCAGCGCCAAATCCTGAATTTCCAGCAGCGCTTGTTCGGCATCTTTCCAGTTGAGAATACCGCTGCGGTTCGCCAGATCGCGCGCTTCGCGGTACAGGCGTTCGGCTTCGTCGTAGTTGCCGGCGCGCACCAGCGAATTGGCGCGGTTGTAGGCTACGCGCGCGTCAAAGGGGATGCGGTGATCGGGCACGACACCGCGTATCAGGTTGTCTTCGGCTTTCTGGCGATAATCCAGCGCGGTGACGTTGCTCGGTAGCAGCGAAATCACGCGGTTTGCCAGTTCGACGGCTTTTTGATAATCGCCCGCGTAGTAGGCCTGCTGAAGCTCCGAGAGCATAGTGTTAATATCAATGCCCGTGTTCAGCGGGCCGCGCCCCGGCACACGCCGGCCCAGCCCCTGCTGTTCGGGCGCGGGATAGCCTGCCGATGTGGGATAATCGCTGGCTTTGGAGGATTTCCGTTTGCGGGTTTTGGGTTCTTCTTCGCTGGCGGGCGCTTCGGGCGTGGGGGCTTCCGGCGTTTTGACGCTTTCCGGCACGTTGTAGCGCTTAAACAGATCGCCCACGCGCTGCGCGGCCTGTGCGCCTTTGCTGGCGGCCTCGTGCAGCAGGTTGAGCGTGTCCGGGTCTTTGGGGTTGACGGCCAGGGCCTGCGCCAGAATATCGATCGCTTCGTCGATATCGTCATCGTCGCCGGCGATTTCCAGGCGGATGCGCGCGCGGCGGGTCAGCCCACGCACGGTGGCGTCGCTAGGCGTTGGTATACCGGCTTCGACCGCGCGCACCGTGCCGGTATCGCGCGGACGCACGCCCATACGGGCGATTTCGGCGAAAAGGGTCTGCACGGCTGCTTCGTAAGGGGTGTTTTTGGCGTCGGAAAGCAGGGCGCGCGCCGTGCGTTCGAGTTCGGGCAGCGTCTCGCTGGAGGCGTTTTGGAGTTGGCGGCGCAGCTCGTCCAGACGCCGTTGTAGCTCATCCATAGGCGAAAACCTCTGTGTAGAGTTTGCGATTGTACCATATCGCAAGCGGCGGCGGGGGGCAAATTTAGAGGTTTGAGCGCATCAGCGCCGCCTATGGGCCGACGAAATAGCCGGTAGATTCGGTCTGAAGAACGCATTCGGGCGGTGTTGCGCCTGTGGTATCGCCCACAAAGGTTCCGCTCAATGTTGTCAGCGACGTAAACACGACGAACTGCGCTTGCGCAGCGCATCCAGACAGCGCCGGCGGTATACCTACGCCGTAAAGCTAAATTTGATGCGATTGCCCTGTCCACCCCCCGGCGGACATTGACGCCGCCCCCGCCCCCGCCTACACTAAGCACAGTGCCGCAGCCACCCAGGACAACCCCATGCTCGCACCCCAACCGCATTTCTGGCGCAATCTGCGCGATCTGCCCAACGCTTTGAGTCTTTCCGCTGTCGTGGCGGGTTTTATCGTCGTGCTCGTGGGCTACACCGGCCCGCTGTTGATCGTGCTGCAAGCCGCCCAGAGCGGCAGCCTCAGCGCCGCGCAGACCGCCTCGTGGGTCTGGGCGGTCACTATCGGCTACGGCCTGCTCAGTCTGCTGCTCTCGCTCTATTACCGCCAGCCGCTCACCACGCCCTGGTCAACCGCTGGCGCCGCGCTGCTGGTCACCAGCCTGATGCATTACACGCTGCCGCAGGCCGTTGGCGCGTATATGCTGGCGGGGCTGGCTGTGGCGCTCATCGGCCTGTCGGGGCTGTTCGCGCGTGCTATGCGCCTCGTGCCGCAGCCGGTGGTGCTGGGAATGCTGGCGGGTATCCTGCTGCGCTTCGGCGTCGATCTCTTCGCGCGGCTGCCGGAACGCCCACTGATGGTGCTGGCGATGATCGTCGTATTTTTCGTGCTGCGCCGCCTCAATTTTCGCGCGCCCACGCTCGGCGCGCTGCTGATCGGCACGCTGATTGCGGCGCTCAGCGGCGAACTGCATTTCGAAGCGCTGCACATCGCGCTCACCGTGCCGCAGTTGACGGCGCCGGAATTTACGCTCAACGCCGCGCTGAGCCTGGCGCTGCCGCTGTTCGTGCTGGCGCTGACCTCGCAGTACGCGCCTGGACAGGCGGTGCTGCGCTCCTGCGGCTACGAAGCGCCGATTAACGGCATTCTGGTGGCAACCGGACTGGCTTCGGTGGCGCTGGCGCTGTTCGGTGGGCATGGCCAGACGTTGGGCGCGCTCACCGCTGCGATTGTCACCAACCCCGACGCGCACCCCGACGCCAGCAAACGCTATTCGGCGGGCGTGATGGTCGGCGTGTGGTATCTGCTGTTCGGGCTGTTCGGCGCGACCGTGGTCAGCCTGTTCGCGGGCTTTCCGGCGGCGCTGGTGGCGGCCATCGCCGGGCTGGCGCTCAGCGGCACGATCACGTCGTCGCTGGTGGGCGCGCTGCACGAGGCCAAAACGCGCGACGCGGCCATCGTGGCCTTTCTGTGCACGGCGGCCAACTTTTCGCTGCTGGGCATCGGCGCGCCCTTCTGGGGGCTGGTGGCGGGCGTGCTCACGCATTTCGTTTTACAATATGGCAAACAACAGGGATGAGGCTATTGTGTTCGATTTTTCGACTTTTCCCGTTTTGGAAACGCAGCGGCTGACGCTGCGCGCGCTGGTGGATACCGATGCCGCCGCGGTGTGGGCTATTCGCGGAGACTACGAAGTGACGAAGTACAATACCGGCGCGCCGATCCGCACGCCGATCGAAGCCGCGCTCATCATTCAGGCGATCAACGCCGATTACCGCGAAAAAATCGCCGTGCGCTGGGGCATAGCGCGCAAGGACAATGATGCCGTCATCGGCATGTGCGGCTTCAATTATTGGGATCGCGCCAATTTTCGCGCCAGCGTGGGCTATGATCTGGCGCGCGCCTACTGGGGACAGGGGTTGATGCCGGAGGCGCTGCGGAGGGTCGTGCGCTTTGGCTTCGAGGAAATGGGGCTGAACCGCATCGAAGCCGATTCGAGCGCGCTGAACACGGCGTCAGCGCGTGTGCTGGAAAAAGTCGGCTTTCGGCAGGAGGGGCTTCAGCGCGAGCAGTACTACGAGGAAGGCCAGTTTTACGATCTGATGTTGTTCGCGCTGCTTAAACGCGAATTCGCGCAGCGCTAACCGGGAATCTGCTCCAGACGGCGAATCGTATAACGCGCCACGCCGTCGGGTGTCTGCACTTCAATCGTGTCGCCGATACGCTTACCCAACAGCGCCTTGCCTACCGGCGAATCGATGGAAACGCCGTGCCGCCGCCCCATAGCAATCTCCGCGCCGCCCAGCAGATCAAAGATCACTTCGGCCTTTTCCTGATGATCCCAGACCACCACGCGATCGCCGGGCGAAGCGCTGTTGGGATCGGGGTCTTCGTCCACGACCTGCGCCATCGCCAGAATCTGCTTCAACTGCAAAATGCGCGCTTCGAGCATCGATTTCTGGTTCATGGCGTCGCGGAAAGTTTCTTCTTCGGCCACGTCGGTATCGTCCGCCGCCTCGAAGAGGTTTTCGGCGGCTTCTTCGCGCCCGCGCGTTTCCAGATCAGCCAGTTCGCGCTGTAACTGTTCAAAACCAGCGCGGGTCAGGATAATGGGTTCATTCTCGTTCATAACAACTCCTGCGCTTCAGTCGGCGGCAAAACACCATTGTATACAGCATACAAAGCGCCGAATGCAGCCTGAAAATGGTTGACCCTATTATAGCTGGCCTTTGACATTCAGTGCAGTTTCAGCTATAAGGCAGGCACATTTGGGGCGGCGATAGGGATAAACATCATATGACATCTGCGCTGGCGGGCATCCGCGTGCTGGATTTTTCGCGCGTGTTGGCCGGGCCGTTCTGTACGATGCTGTTGGGCGATCTGGGGGCAGACATCATCAAGATCGAAAACCCCGACGGCGGTGACGAAACGCGCGCGTGGGGGCCGCCGTGGGCTGGCGCGGGCGACGAACGCCTGAGCGCCTATTTTCTGAGCGTCAACCGCAACAAGCGCAGCCTGACGCTGAACCTGAAGCATCCGCAGGCGCGCCAGATTGCGCGGCAGCTTGCGGCGCGCAGCCACATTGTTGTCGAAAACTTCAAACCGGGGCAGATGGCGCAGTTCGGGCTGGGCTATGCAGATTTGCGCGCGCTGAACCCGGCGCTGGTGTATTGCAGCATCACGGGCTTCGGCCAATACGGCCCCTACAGCGAACGTCCCGGCTATGACTTCGTGATCCAGGCCATGAGCGGGCTGATGGCCATCACCGGCCCGGCGGCGGGCGCACCCTATAAAGTCGGTGTGGCCGTCTCCGATGTGTTGACCGCGCTGTTCGCGCAGGGGGCGATTCTGGCGGCGCTGCGGCACGCCGAACACAGCGGGCAGGGACAGCAGATCGACGCCGCGCTGTTCGATTCGCAGGTGGCGGCGCTGGTGAATATCGCCAGCAATTATCTGGTCTCGCAGCAGCCGCCCGCGCGCTACGGCAACCAGCACGCCAATATCGTGCCCTACCAGACGTTCAGCGCCGCCGACGGCGATTTTGTGCTGGCAGTGGGCAATGATCGCCAGTACGCGCAGTTGTGCCAGTGGGTGCAGCGCCCGGATTTGCTGAGCGACGCGCGCTACGCCACGAACCCGGCGCGCGTGACGCACCGCGACACGCTGATCCCCGCGCTGCAAGCGATTTTCGCCACGCGCACGGTGGACGAGTGGGTGAGCGGCTTGCTGGCGCTGGGGATTCCGGCGGGGCCGATCAACGATGTGCCGGCGGCGCTGCGCAGCGAGCACAGCGTCGCGCGCGGCCTTGTGGGCAGCATCGAACTGAGCAGCGGCGTGCCCTTCGAGTATGTCAACGCGCCGGCGCAGCTTGGGTTGACTCCGGCGGAGGTGCGTTTGCCGCCGCCGCAGCTTGGCGAGCACAGCGCGGCGGTGCTGCGCGAAGTCTTGGGGCTGACAGAGGAGGAGATCGCCGAGCTGCGGACGCAGGGGGCGATATAAGGCACAGGGCCGCTCCCAAACAATAAAAAAGGCGTAGGAATTCAGTCCCCATAGGCATCAAGATAAGGAATAGGCGAGACCCAAAAGCTGAAAAGTGGCGGGTCTCGCTTTTCGTTTCTGGATTTTGCAGCGGGCAAGTTGAGGAAGAATAGCCGAAAGGGTGCGG
>JACAER010000069.1 GCA_013388745.1 Chloroflexota bacterium | reverse complement strand
GTGCCCGGCTCGCCGACAATGAGAAGCGGCTTATCGTACTGAGAAATTTTTTGTAGCATCTCCACTGCGGCGTTCATGGCTTCGCTTTCGCGAACGATACTGTTCATCGAAAAACGTTTGTTGATGTATTCTTTCAGATACATCAATTCTTTTTGCAGTGTCTTGTTCTTGAGCGCCGTTTCGATTTTGTAGGTGATTTCATCATTGGAAAGGGGCTTTTGCAAATAATCGGTCGCGCCCATACGAATCGCATGGACGGCGGAATCAACTTAGCCGTAGCCGGTGATCATGATGACAATAGCGTCAGGGTCGAAGGAGATGATTTCTTTCAGAACCTGCAGCCCGTCTATGCCTGGAAGTCGCAGGTCAAGCAGCAGAACTGACGGAAGTTCATCCATGTACTTCTTGATGCCATCCTCACCATTGAGCGAATAGCTCACGTCGTACCCTTCAATCTCCAGCACATCCTTCAAAATGGCACAGATTGCATCATCGTCATCTATAATCATGACTTTCGTCATCGGCAACGCCCTTCAACAAGTCGAATCGGGAATGAAAGTGAAGTATTCGGGGAGAAGAAATTGCGTAGCAATATAACGAATCGTGCGTTCGACTGCAAGAATTCAACAGCACAAGTTTACGTACGAGTTTTGGGGGCTGCAGACGCGCTGCATGGGTCCTGCGGCGAGATTCGCCAGCCTGGGGCGCGTGTTCTGGGAGAGACTCAGTGTCGCGCCACAAGAGAATGATTCGCCACAGGTTCACGTTCGACGCTCGACGCTTGTAATGTGGCATCCCGTGCGCCTCTTGTGGCAACGGATCGAAACACGCCATCGAGCTCAGCCCCTTTCTCCACCCAATTGTATTTTTCGAGAACCAGCTTGTGCGCACTCTCGCCCAGCGCACTCCGCAACAGTGGATCGCGAAAGAGGCGCATCACCGCATCGGCAAATTCACGCGGCGTGTCGCCGACCAAGACCGTTTTACCATTCTCCAACGGGATTCCTTCATACCCAACCGATGTACTCACGATCGCTTTGCGCATCGCCATCGCCTCAAGCGCCTTACCACGTATGCCGCCACCGATGAGCAGCGGAATGATGAACACTTGCCCACGGGCGATATAGGGACGCACATCTTCGACGAACCCCGTGACGATGACTTTGTCCGAGGATTTCGCCCGCAACCATTTGGGCGGATCCTTGCCGACGATGTACACTTTCGCGTCGGGCACGGCGGCAGAAATCAACGGTAGGACATCGTCAAGAAAATATGCAACGCCATGCGGATTCGGCAGGTAGCTCATCAGTCCTGTAAACACCATGGTGTTCTGCTCCGCCCGAGCGTCCATCGGTTGGAGGAACAGCGGATCAACGCCGTTCGAGATGACTTTGATGTCGCATCCGGGCAACTCTGTGCGAAAAATACTTGCGTCACGCTCGGTCGTTGTGGTGAGAACATCGAACTTGCGGCAGAAGCGGAGCTCTCGCCGCTTTCCGATTTTGTATTCGACAAACCAATATAGTTTGCTGAAAATGTCTCTTGCCTCACGTACCGAACGGCGAAGAATGTCGTGTTCGACGTTATGCGTATCCCCCACGAGAGGAATGCCCTTGGGGAAACGATAGCAACCGAGCAAAGCAGTCGCACAGTAGATCACATCAAATGAGTCCGTGCGCACAAGGGCATCGAGCTCCTTCTGCATCTGTGACCTGTACAACTGGTGAAAGAACCCTTTCCCAGTGAGCAATGCGTACACGCGTCGGAGCAGCTTTAGCAGGCGTGGTCGCTCCGTATTAACGAATACAATACGCTTGAGGGTCCCTGTGTAGTGCTGTCTGAAAATTCGTTCTTCTTCGGCACTCCCAAACGAGAGAACGGACACGTTGTGGCGCTTGAGTGCTTCGTTGAGGAAAGGGACCGAGCGTTTCGAAGGACCAAGATCATTCGGGGGTGGGTTGGGACTAAAATGAAACATCATCAGGATGTTCATGCTAGATCTCTGGAATCAATGGTGAAGGACGGATGTCATGCCAGAAAGATTGGCGTTTGAACGAATCACGGATAGCGCAACATACACGATCACGAAACGACGAAGTTTATTCTCTCGCCGCTATGGTTTTCGACTTTGGCTTGCGCAATGAATCCCCGTAGTGTGCTTGGACTGCGCGCGCGATTGCCCTCGCGTACAACTGCGCGCCCAACTTTGAGGAATGATAATCGTGGGCAGACGCAAAGTACTTTGATACGTCGCTGTCAATCGGATCCAAGAAACCGAACAACCGAACCACCTGAGTACCCAAGCGCTTCTCGATGCTCTGGACAAGAAGGCTATCTTGAAGGTTCAAGACGTTTGCTCCAACCTGGAGATCGTCAATCTCCGGAAGCATGACCACCATCCAGGGGATAGATAGCCCTTTCAAGATTGCAGCGTCGCTCAGGAAAGTCGAATCCTCGCCGTAGTCCGTAAATGAAATACGCGGCAGAAATGCCGTTGCCTTTCGCAGTCTGTGCTGTGGATCTCCAAACCGAATCCGATCAATCAAAAACGAATGGGTTACCGTGTAGAGCGATTTTGAAATATTGTCTTCTCGTAACCGATCGAACTGTCTGTTCAGCGTAGCCAAGAAAGGGTCGTCTGTCGTTCCGCCGCTGACCATCTTTTCGCACCACTCACGCGTCAGACCTGGATTGAGCATGATGACATCATTCGCCTTTTCGATACTCGGCAAGGAATCGGGAGAAAACGATGTGAACATGCGCTCCATGCCGTCTACCGCAAACTGTGTTCTCCAGAACCGTCCACGCGTGATGTCGTTCTTGATGAAGGTGATAATGAGAAGATCTGGCGAGAATTCTCTTGCGCGCATAGCGGCATTGTGAATGATTTGTAAAACGCCATATCCTTCTCGACCCAAGTTGATTACTTGCGCTCTCCTTCCCATTGCTTCGGTAATCGCTGCAGGAGCATGGTCCGCCCATGAATGAAGCGTAAAAGGATTCGACGTGAAGGAATCTCCAAAGGCAAGGATTTTGAGATCCTCCTCCGTCCAACTCGTCACGCCATTGCCGAGATTGCCGTACGGACCGACATCAATGTCTCTCCAAAACACAACAACGTTGTTCCGCACCGACGCGGCAACCGCTTTTCTATTCGGGAGATAGTTATACCCGAGTTCCTTGCTAAAACCGTAGAATGGAGCACTCACAACATTGTAATTATAGACGGATCGCTGAGAGAAGCGGATGCGATAGCCTATCTCCAAGACAACAAATGTGACCAAAAGACTTGTGACAAGGAGAATTATGTTCCCCAAGGTGGACTTACGCGCTGGTTCAGAGGTCACCGC
>JACAER010000003.1 GCA_013388745.1 Chloroflexota bacterium | reverse complement strand
GCGAAACTTGTCGAAGATATGAGTCACTCGCTTGCCAAACAATGGGCAGTTGTGCCCAAGATACACATCGAGCGTGTTGAGGCGATACCGCGCACAGCCAACGGCAAGGCACCGCTGATAAAATCAGAGTTGCATAACCAGCAGTATTCTCTATGAAAATCGTACTTTGCGATCAAAATCTTCAATAGCAGGTCAAGAAGTCTATCATCTTAAAGTGGCATCTGAGAATGTCGCCGGATCCAATTACGGAAAGCAGGATTATGCCAAAGACCGCACATGGCCGTTAGATCGAAGGCTATGTACGGTCTGCACGGTGATGTAGGGTTTTTCAGCGCATTCTGTTTTCAATTGGCGCGACATCGTAGCGGCGCATCATGTCGCGTACCTCAGCAGGCTGAACCGCATAGGTCATGCCTTCGGGAGTACGTTTACGCCGTCCATCGTCCAGCAGATGCAGCCGCTTGAGGATATGACCGATCCACTGCGCGTCTCCGAATTTTTCACTGGGCTGCCCCAGCAGTCGGGCGACTTCCTCACGGACAACCCCTGCTTTCAGCCACACGGTTTCACTTTGCCCCCGCGTCATGATTTCCAGCGCCTGCAGCACCGCTTCTTCCCGGTCACTCAGCGCCTTACCCTCGCTGACCTGCTCATCCCACTCCGCTGCGTCCGAAATGGCTTGCAGCAAACCCACCACAGTTCCACGTTCTTCAAAGAAGGCGGCCAGTGCCACTAATGGTGACCAGAGTTCGCCGGAGCGATTATGCAGCCGGTGCAGGTCGGGACGCTCGAAGTAGTTACGATGAACATGGGAAAACTCGGTCAGTGCGAGGCTGTAGAGCTGGTGGCGGATGGCAGCGGCGTCAAAGTCCGCTGGAAACGCCTGCATTTTGCGATCTGTGCGGCGCATCGGGATAGCGATGCAGCGACTGGCGAGGATGTCCTCCAACCCGGCAATCGCGGCTAGGATTTTCGGCGAGTAGACATCGAACGCCTGTGGTTTCATATCATCGCCCATCAGTCGAATGGCGGGCATCCCGGCTTTATAGCCGCTGTTAAGCAGCTGTCGAATCTGCTGCATCCCCGGATCACGCGGGTTGTGATAGCGCTCGGCTTCATCAATACCGACGGTGCAGCTCGTGGTGTGAATGAGCCGGAACATACTCGGTCCTGTTGGATCGGAGGTATTGACCATGTTGAACGCCAACGGCTGCGCGACTCGCAGCACCGTACTCTTGCCGCTGTTTTTCGGGCCGTTCAACGCGAGATAGGGATAGGCGGGGAACATGGTGTAGAAGTACGTGCCAATCACCCACAGGGTCAGGATGCGGCTTTCCACCGGCGAACGGAAATCGACATAACGGGTGAAGACATCATGCACAGCGTTAAACACTGGGCCAGGTTCAACCGTTTCACCATTCAGAAAACGCTGCACATCCCGATAGCGCCAGCGCATCAGAAACTCACAGGCATCCGGCAGCGTCCGCAGTGCGACTTCCTGTCCGTTCAACTGGATAATCTGCTGCTCGCTTAAACGCCGCAGTTCGCGGGTGCTGGTGACCAGATACGGCTGCGTGTTGAGCCGGTTGTTCTTCGTCCGCTCAATGATCGTCACCGTCAGCATCGCCACCTCGCGGTGAAATCCCAGCGCAGGCGAGAGCAGTGGCACATCATCGCTGAGAATCTCGGGCATTCCCTCCTCCTGTGTACTCCCATTGGGTTGAACATGCTGCGCTGCCTTGAACAGGTCGTTGAACATGCGCGCCTTGATGCCGATTTTCGCCATCTGGCTCTTGAAGTTTGCCATGCCGAACTCGTCCAGTTGAATGGCATACTGAAACAGGTCACGGATTGCGTCCTCGCGTGCCAGTCCCATCAGATTGCCGACCCGCTGCACTTCCGCTTCCAGCCAAGGGGTAGCGAGATTGAGCAGACTCATGGCTTGTTCTGGAGTAGCATTTGCCTTGACCAGCCACTCATTCGCATCCTTCACTTCGCTTGGAAAACGTGGGATGTGTGCCGACACACCGATGCTCTGGCACAACATCCGTGCTTTTTCCGCTGTCTCCGGTACATTGTCCAGCGCGACGAACACCCGTCGATGCTGCTTCAGCCTGGTGAGCAAATCCTCTGAGAGACTCATCCCACACAGCCCAACAGCCGCGATGCCCCATTCCGCAAAGGTGATCGCATCCGCCTGCCCCTCGACGACAACCACCTGTTCGACATCCTCTAAATAGAGGGGGTTGAAATATGGCTGTCGCTCTCCGATGACCTCGCGCGGCGGGTTGTAGTGCCGCTTGGCAGCGATAGATCGCCCGCTGAGATAAACCAATCGCCCCTGATCGAGGTGGATGTAGACCAGCATCTCGGTAGGAAAATTCTGAATGACTTTGCGCCAGGTGTCGGACAGGTTGAGGTCCGCCAGAAGCGAACGCTTGTCCGCAGGCATGTACCCCAATCTCGCCATGCGAATCGTCGGAAGTTGCCAGCCACGCGCTTTAGCAGCATATTCGAGCGCTGGCGTGTGTTTCAGCAGCGCATCGTGCAGCCGTGCTACCAACTGCCGCTCTGCCCAGCTATGTGAGCGTCGAAACGTCGAATCCACTTCAATCGTGATCCCTGCTCGCTGCGCGAGAAACTTCACCACCTCTATGAACTGATTGGCATCGCGGTTGTTCCAGCCTGAGCCGTAACCGAAGTGGTAGCGCCCGACAAAATCGAACACGTCCCCGTGTTCGCCTTTCGAGTTCCAGAAATAGAAGCCGGTGCGTGGTGTCACGACCAAGCTGTCGTGTTCGATGCTGACAAAACGGCTGCCCTGCTTTTTCAAACCGAATTTTTCATTCACCACCTCCTCAATCGGGCTGCGACTGCGGATGTGTTCCAGATCAATGCTCATTGTCCTATCTCCAGGCGTGTTGAACAGAAGTCGTGTGAAAAACATGACGGAAAAAGCTCAAATTCACTTGCGTGGAGATTCGGGACGTGATACATTGTTAGTTGCCTAGACCAACAATTATCTTGTCAGCCGCGCCTCCAGCGCCCGCCCACCGTCCCCGCCGGTGGGCTTTGGCTTTATAGGCTAGGTGGTGCGCGAGATTGCTTTTTCATCGTTCATCTCCTCAACAAAGTAACCCATGGGTTACTTTCTCAATCCTCCAGTAAATACTGCTCTGCTTCGTCGAGCAATTTCCGCAGAGTTTGTATATGAGCGCGAGCAAGATGCGGATTTTTCTCTTGTTCCAGCAGTGCCTGGGCTACCTCTTTACTGGATGTGTTCATGCTGTTGCGAGCAATCCTTGCAAGCTGCAACGCAGTACGAGACAGCTTTTCGCTTGACACATCAACTTCCTCACCGGGAAGTTTCTCGCTTTCACAGATTTCCCTGATCTGTTTGCTTGTCAGGTTCAGATCAATAATCTGTCGAACTAACTCCGTGTGATATTGACTGTCCAACCCAATCACGCACCGAAGTCGCCGCTCTTCAAGGTTGTGGCGATCTGCGAGTTCAAGTGCCTCGTCTGATAACTGAAGCAGTGCTTTGTAGCGACTGAAGTGCATTTTGCTGATACCGCCCATCGCAGTCAAAACTTCGGCAGCGTATTCAGGTTTTCCACGCAGATGCAGATCGAGCGCTTGACGATAAAAATCATTCGTGACAGAACTGGCAGGCAGCTCGTAACCGTGAACCGTGAGCAGGAGGAGTGCTGCTTGCCGTGCCATCGCTATCGCAGATAAGCTGGTCCGCGCCGTGTTTTCTTTCGCCTGCCGAAAAGGGGAATAGGACTCAGCGGGAATGATGATGCAGGGGATCATTCCATCGCCAGTGTAACCGGCGATAAAGTCGCGTAACAGCCAGGTTGCCCAGTAACGCCGCTCGCCAGTCTCAATCCTAAACTGCCGCATCACGCCTTGTGACACATCGACGACGGTCAGCGGATTGACCTGTCCATCATCCCGAATGGTGATTGCCAGATTCACCAGATCGCGCAGCAGCGCTTCTTCGGGTGACACAGGTGATTTTTGTTCGTCATCGCCCTCATCATCAGGGTTTGGCAGCAGGTCTAGCAGACCATCAAAGGGACGTCCTTTTTGCCGTGCTGCCAACTGCGCCATCTGCACCAGCTCACGCAGTGCCTGTGTGGGTGTGAGCCGATTGTCGTGGAAGGCGTGGTAGATGCGTTCCGGTAGCACGCGCCGGGGTTGAATGGGATCAGGACGTACCAACTCTAGGAGAATGCGCTCAACGCGCAGCCCGTGTTCCTGAAACTCTGCCAGCGCCTCGCCACCGAGGATGTCCTCGGTGACGGAAGCGAGCAGCGCATCGAGTTTGGCGGTGTTGTCGCGTTTCCCGCTCATGCCGCGCTGCCTTTCAGCCGCTTCACCAGCGTCCCAATGAGTTGAGCATAGGCACGGCTGGCCGGGGCTTTGGGATCATGCGAGAAGATGCTGAGGTGTTCACGATGGGCGTAGGAGACAGCTTCATTCGCCGGGATCACGCCGCACAGCAGCCGTCCGAGGATGCTGTGACCCTTGAGTTCATCCAGCAGATGGTTGTGACCTTTTACCCGACTGTCCATCTTGGTCACAAGGATGCCGCTCACTCGTAAGTCGGGTCGCCGCCAGCCTTCGCGCACATCATTGATCTTGCTCATCACACTGAGCAACCCAACCGTTTCCAGATAGCGCGGTTCCACCGGGATAATTGCATCTGTTGCCGCGACCAAAGCCATCTCCGTCATCAGCGAGAACGAGGGGCGAGTATCGATCACAATCGCTGCGTAATGTCCGGCGATGCGAGACAAGGGATCGGCGAGACGATAGGGTGCGCCTGCCACCCCCATGAGTTCCCGCTCACCGCCTTCGAGCAGGGACGAAGCGGGCAGCACATGGAGATCAGCATCCCAGTGGCTCTGGACGATCACACTTGCCAGCACCTGTGGTGCAGCTTGGCGATCTGCCATCAACACTGAGTAGAGGCTGTCGTCGGTGCCGAAGTCATTGCGCCCGGTGGTGACGAGCGTAGCGTGACTCTGACTATCGGTGTCAATCAGGAGCACTCGGCAGTTTGCAGCCCCGGCGCGACGGAGTAAACCTGTCAGCCCGAAGGCGATATTGGTGGCGGATGTCGATTTGCCGACACCCCCTTTGTGGTTGGTGAGTACAAAAACGCGGGTCATGGAAAACCTCCTATACGTTTGACGAACGGTTCGCCGAGAGGCTGCCGACCCTGTTACACTGATGGGCAGGGTCGCGCTGCCAGCGCCAGCGAGACTTCATGGTGGCTGGGGGAGGGCAAGGTCTCTCCCTGTCCACCGCAAAGCACAAGCTCAGTTGTTACTGTTCGTCGATAAGGAGTTGTTCGAGGGTCAAGCGCTGAGGATAGCGAGTGAGTTCAAGGTATTCCAAGAAATCAGAGGCAAGTGAGAGGGTGGTCTGTTCATTTTCAGTCGGGTTACGGTCGCGCTGCAACAATTCGTGCGTTATCTGGCAGAAGTGCATGTCGGCGATACGGTCACGGTACGGATGCGCATGATCGCGCGGGGAGCCAAAAAACTGCATTACATCAACTATATGGTTAATGAAACACAGGGTGTGCTGGCCTCAACAATGGAAGTGCTGGCAGCGCACGCTGACCTGCTGCGGCGGCGCACATCCCCTTATCCGCCAGAAATCGCTGCACAGATCGATGCCATGATCGCCCAACACGCGGCGCTCGACTGGGAGGCGCACTTGTGCGGTGTCATTAGAGTATGAGGAACTGCTCATAATCCAATGACATACGGCGGCCTATCCAGGTGGCCAGGCATGAATCCCGCCGAGAGGACTATCCAACAGGGGAATGGCAGAGGCCGCGCGGTGTCCTAGAATAGATTACAAACATTACATGCCAGCAGAGGTTTATTCGGTGGATACCATTTCGCAGCAGGATTCAGACGCGCAGTGCGTTTATCGGCCCCTGAAAGAGGATATACACCTGTTCATCTTTACGGAGTCGTCCCCTCAGGTTGTCGATCAAATGATGATGAATCTCAGAGCCATTTACGCAGCGCGCGCAGCGGATGGACCACCGCTGCGTTTCCTGCTGGATTTCAGCGTATCCGGGCCGCTGCCTGTGAATTATACTGAAGCGCAGCTCCGCAGCCTGTTTTTCGCGCATCCGCAGCGCCCACCGGCCCGCACGGCCATCATCACGCACGAATGGTACATGTACACACTGATGGACTTGTTTTTGCGTCTCTTGAAACTGGAACGTGAGGTTGTGCGCTTTTTTATCCCGGAACAGCGTGAAGAAGCCCTGCTCTGGCTGTGCAATGGCAAAACGCTATGATCGCACACACACAACCCCTACAGTATGAATACACGGCTGATGGCGCACATCGGTTTGTTCTGGGCAAAGCCTCACGCGAAGCGGTGGAAGCTTATATCAGCATCATGGAAGATATCTATAAGCGTGCGGACACCAAGATGCGCCTGTGCTTTTGGATCGATGCTTCCGGGTTGTCGATAGATTTTCTGCAATATCTGGACTATATGTTGGAGCGTCTGCGACCGGCGATGGCACGCTACCCGCAGCGCCCGGCTATGCGCACTGTGTTTATTGTAGGGCGTGAGTCACGCATCTGGATACTGGACGCGATGTTCCGCCTTTTATGCCTGAAAAAAGATCAGATTCGCTACTTTTCCCCGTCACAGCAGGAAGCAGCACATGCCTGGCTGATGAGCCAGGATTAGACGATCAACTGCTCTTCCGCGCGCACGCCTTGCAGATAACGCTCATAAACAACGACGGGAAGCTGCGCTTTGCCGAACCAGTGCTCTATCAGCGGGCGCATCGCACTCCATTCGGCGTTGTCGATCAGAGGGGCGATCGCCAAACTTTTGAGTAAATCCAGACGATAATCGCGTGCTAAGGTCATCATCGCCGCCTCGACATAGCGCAGGCGCGTGGCACCCGCTGCCGTTTCGCGCACAACCATAAATACAAGCTGTGGCCGGGATTCGCGCCAAAGCCAGTATCCCCCGGCTTTCACCTCATTTTTGCGCACCAGTTTGCTGAATACCGCGAAAGCCGCCGGATAGCGTGTCAGCAGTTGGATGGCGAGCGTTCCGGTCTCGGTCTTGCCGGCAGCATTGCAGCCAAATGCCAACGCCTGTGCACCGGTCAAGAGTGGATCGCCAGAAACGTAGATCACGGGCATTCCATTAACACCCCATCGATACATAAAGTAACATTAATTTAAAGCCTAACACGAATGTGTTTTTGGCGCAATTTGAGCGCTGAAGCAGGAACAGGGGCAGGAAGCGGTCCTGCCCCCGTGCAGTTGAGTTTTGCTCAGGGTGTGGGGGTCGAAACGGGGATAATCAATTCCTGGCCGGCAGAGATGACATTGGGGTTGGCGATATTGTTGGCGCTGACAATCGCCTGCACGGTCACACCGTATTGGCGGGCGATAGACACGAGCGTTTGTCCCGCCTGCACGACATGAATCGTCTGGCCGCTGGCGTTGGTGGCGGCGGTCGGCGTCGGCGCTTGAAGCGGGTTGCCGGAGTCGTCGAGACCTTGCCCACAGCCGGGAATGTTCAATACCTGCCCGATCTGGATCAGATCCCCCTGAATTTCGGGATTCGCCTGGCGCAGTTGTTCCAACGTGATATTGTTGTTGCGCGCGATGCTGAACAGGGTATTGCCCGGTTGAACGCTGTAAGTGCAGCCGTCGCCTGTGGGGCCTTCGGCCAGCGCGGTGGGCGTAATCAGACCGGAAGGTGTCGGCGTGGGCGAAACGCCCGGTGTCGGCCCGGCAGGGGTGATAGGCATGGGATTAACAGGCGTTAAGAAGGTTGGGGTCGCTGACGGTTCCACGATTTCACCGCTTCCTAAGGATGAGCTGGTTGGTTCTAGAGGGCTTGTCGCCTCCGGCGTCGTGTCGTCAACAGCCTCTTCAGTCGGTTCCGTGTCCGAATCGGGTTGCGTGCTGGCTGCGGGCGTGTCGGTGGCTGTCGGCGGCGATATGATCGTCACGACAGGCATATTGCTCTCATCCGTCGCCGCTTCGGTAGCCGCGTTTTGATCAGGCACAGTCTGGGGCGCGGTATCGCCCGGTGCAACAAATTCTTCGCCGGCTTGTCTGAAGCAGCCTGTCAGCACGACCAGCAGCACGACCAGCAGCGGGAGTAGTCTTAATCTCAAAAGCATACGAATCCCTTTGAACGGCAAGTCACAGCGCGTCCTCTTTAGGATATATCGAACCGGGCTTGGAAGCAAAAACAAGCTTGCTGTGCATAACAGGACTGGAACAGGACAGGATTCCCGGTTGCAATCTCCCGACAGGTACGTTACAACTGGCATCCATGGCGTTGGATCTAGGAAAGGTGTTGTGATAGGTGAGCGAACAAAGAAAGCCGCGCATCCTCGTTGTTGATGATGATGTCGCGCTGCAAAAACTGATCGCTGTGCTGTTGGAACATGCCGGGATGGAAGTCGTGGCCGCGCCCAACGCCGCCGCCGCCGCACAGGCCCTCAAAGCGCCCCCGCTGCCAGAAGTACTCGTTCTCGACTTGATGCTGCCGGATGTCAGCGGTTTGGAGTTTTTGCGACAACTGCGTTCCAAAGACGCATTTAATGATTTGCCGGTGCTCATTCTTTCGGCGCTGGCCGACCCCGATCAGATTCGCAACGGTTTACAGATCGGCGCTGATCGTTACCTGACCAAGCCGTATCTGGCAAACAATCTGGTCTCGACAGTGCAGGATTTGCTGCGCACAGGACGGCGCAAAACAGGGTGATTGTGCGATAATAGACTGAAACTTTACGTATAAAGGGCAAAGCCATGAGCGACGCGGAACTGACGATCTTGAGTCTGGTAGCGGAAGGGCCACGCTACGGCTTTGAAATTCAGAAGATGGTAGAGGATCGCGGGCTGCGCGAGTGGCTGATTATCGGCTTTTCTTCGGTTTATTACATCCTGAATCGTTTGGAACGGCAAAAGCTCATCAGAAGCCACCAACAGACCATCGGCGGGCAGGCGCGCAAGGTTTACGAAATCAGCGACGCCGGACGCGGGGTACTGCAAACGCGCGTCGCCGATCTGCTGCGGCAGCCGCGCGCGTTGGGAACGGGTTTTGAATTAGGGCTGGCCAATCTTGGCGTACTTAAGCCGCAGCAAGTGTTCAAAGTACTTAAAGCGCATCGTCAGGATTTGCAGCAGCGTCTGGAGGCGGTGGAAAAAGCCTGGCATCGTCATCAACTGGAGGAAAATCTTGTCGCCGACAATATTCAAGCGCTCTACACCCACAGCATCGCCGTGATGCGCGCGGAACTCGACTGGATTACGGTGTTTCTGGAAACGTGGCGGGCACGCTACCCTAATGCCGATGAGACCGTAGAAATGCCGAATGTGCCGGTGCCCGGAGAGGCCACCCAGCGCTCGCGTCCGACAGTCAACAACGACCCGGCAAAGGTCTTGCAGCGCCTCAAACGCCCGAATTTGCCCAAGGGGGAATGAGGCGGTAAACGCGAAACGGCGCGGCGGCATACACCAGCGTGATCGCGAAACCCGCCTGCGCCAGCACGTCCAAATAGGTCTGATAGGGATAGTTCAGCGGTGCGACGAAATAGCGCGGCGCCGGTTCGGGCTGGGCCAGCGCGCCTTCGAGCAGCAGCGCGGGTGTCGGATAGTAAACTTTGCGCTTGTCTGTCCACTGCCCCAGATAATAATTCAATTCCCAGCCCAACCAGCGGTCATAAACAATCGCCCCCAGCGTTTGCGCGTTGAGAAAGTCTGCCAACGCCAGAATCCCGCTGTCGGTGCGCGCGCCGCCGAATTCAATCAAGCCGGCGCTGGCTGTCCACGCTTCCGCCAACAGCGCTGTTCCCGCCAGCACGAGCAAAACAAGCAGCAGGATACGCCCGCCGATCGTAAATCGCCGCCAGACACCGGATAACGAAAGCCGTGAACGCCCCGACATGCCTCGCGCGGTTGGCGCCAGTGCGTGCGCTGTCAGCACAATGCACAGCGGCGCGATTACCAGCAAATAGCGATCGTATAAATTGAAGCCAAACAGGATATGCAGCGCGCTGTAGGCCATAATAAACAGCCCGAACAAGACAGTGGTGCGTGAAAAACGCTTGCGCCAGCTCCAAAACACCCACAGCGTGAAAGCCAGTGTCAGCGCCGGCGGCCCCAGCAGCGCTGCGGCATAATGCAGCCAGAGCGCCAGCCGCGCGCCGATTTCGGTCAACGGCATCAGTCCAGCGGGGCTGTTATGTTCTGCTGCGAGCGCAAAAATCCCTGTAGTTTCGCCGCGCGCGGCATCCCATAGCAGCAACAGCGCCCACACCAGCGCCAGCGGCTGCGCAAAACGCAGCAGCGCGCGCCAGCCCGACGGATAAAGCCAGAGCGCGATGAGCGGCAGATAAAACAGCGCCTGCTGCTTGCTGGCGAAGGCCAGCCCCAGCCACAAACCCGCTGCTAAGGGACGACGCGCCGCCGCCAGATACAGCGCCAGCGTCATGCACAGCAGCATTCCCATATCCGTGAACGCCGTTGCGCTGAAAGCCAACAGCGCGGGCGAAAGCGCCGCTAGCAGCGCCGCCAGCAGTGCCGCGCGCCGGTCACGATATAAGCGCTGCGTCAGGGCATATATGACGGCGACCAACAACAAGCTTGCGAAGGTATTCGGAACGCGCGCGGCGAATTCACCCTGCCGCGCGTCAAAGTCCAGCAGTGTGTCGCTTGATCCACGCGCCGCAAAATGCATCGAAAACGCCATGGCATAGAGCGTCAGCGGTGTTTTGTCCAACGCGCCGGGCAGCATCCACGCGCCGTTCAGCGCAGCAGAACGCGCGAACGCGGCGAAATACGCTTCGTCGCCATGAAAGCGTTTGTCCTGCGCCAGTCCGTGAAAGCGCAGCAGCGCCGCCAGCAGCAGCACGCTCAACAGCGGCAGACAGCGCGCTAACCTTTTAGGGTTGTCCGGCGAAAAATGTCTCATAAATGCGCTGCGCGACATGCTGATGGAACAGGGCATTCGGATGGGCATCACGGCGCGAGACAATAATATTGGCGCTGCCCAACGCGGCCACATCGTCGTAGAGTGTCAGAATTTCGTCGTGGCCTGTCGCGCGGATGGCCTGCGCGACACGATCGACATAGGCGATACTGCCCACCGGGTCTTGCAGATTGGGGAAAATGACGACGATCAGGCGTGCGCCCATGCCATCGATATAGGCGACCAGATCGTTGATTTCCTGTTGATGAATCTCCCAGATGCCGCTGTTGTCGTAAGTGCGGTAGGCCCACTGCCAGTAGGTCAGGCCGTCGGAAGCGTCCACTGGAGTAAAGACCGGCACCAACCGCCAGTAGAAAAAATTCGCCATATACGATTCTTGTACCCACAGAGGCGTGTCTACCGGCAGCGTAGGAAACCAGCGATCACCAATGCTCAGCGCGGCGTCGTCGATGTCGTTGAGATAATACTGCCACAGGACAATATCCGGCGTTTGCAGCGGATAGTTACGTAGAATCTCTAACTGCTGGCGGGTGGTTGCGCCGCCCACGGCAATGTTGATTACAGCGTAATCATCTCCCAACAGGCGCGCAAGGCTGTTGGAATAACGCTGCTCGACATCTTCCACGCCCCAGCCGACAGAAAACGAATCGCCGACAACCAGCACTGTGCGCCGTCCGGTGTAATCCTCTGGTGTCCACTCGCGGTCGCGAAAACCCAGCGCATTGAGGTGCATATAGCGGTTGTACCAGTTCTGGAAGGCCAGCGTGAAGCTCCAGCCCGATTCAGCATGAAAATAGTGAAAGTAGACTTCGCCCACCGCCAGCAGCAGCACGACACTGAGATAGGAAACGAACAGACCGCTCATGACACGGCGCAGACGCCCAAAGCGCTTTTGCGCGGCCAGCCCCAACAGTCCCGCCCCTACAGCCAGTATGATGAGTATGATACCTAAAAATGACATGCACAGTCCTGCAAAAATAACGCGCGGGCATTATAACACCTCGCACGTTATTCTGAAGCGTTAGCGTTGGGCTAGGGGATAATCAAGCGCTGCCCGGCGTAAATCTGATTCAGGTTGAGCAGATTGTTGGCCTGGGCGATGGCGTACATGCTGACGTTGTATATCAGCGAGATGCGGAAGAGGTTTTCGCCGGGCTGGACAATATGGATGCGCGGGCCGCCGGTAGCTGGCGGCGGATTCGTGACCGTGCCATCCGTGACAGGCAGGCTGGCAATCGTGACGCTGGGCGTCAGGTAGCTGGCGTTGACCCAGCCGGTGACACCACTGGCTGTGCGAATTTGCGCCCAGGTGGCGGCATTGCTGCGCCCGACCAGTGTTACAACTGCGCCGCGGTCAATCGTCGCCAGCACCGAAAAACTCGTGCCCGGCCCGCTGCGCACATTGAGAACAAACGCGCCGGTCATCGTCGCAGTGGCCGCTGTGCCATCGGTGATCGGCAGGCTGCTGATTCCTACACTCATGACCAGATAGCTGGCGTTAACCCAGCCGATGACGCGCGTGGCCGTGAGCACCTGTACCCACGTCGCGGCGTTGTTGCGCCCTAACAGACTCACGACGGTGCCGCGCCCAAGACTGGTGAGAATCGAAAAGCTGACGCCGGGGCCGCTGCGCACGTTCAAATTGCCGGTGTTCACTGTACCCGTGCCGTAAGCGGTTTGCGCCAAGACCGGCACAGCCGCGCCGAGTATCAGAATCAGCGTGAGCGCCAGAAGTAGAAGTAGGCGTTTCATTGTCACTGCTCCTTTGACACCTCAAAACATCTAATGCTGTATAGAAGTTAGGCAGTTGAGTTCGCAGACAATAGACCTAAGCCCATTGTTCAGGTGCGAAACATGGCTCAACTGCGCCAGCGCCGACTGTAGTTCCGCGAAATTCTCAGATTCTATTACTTACAGTATACCGCAGCAGCGAGCCTATAGGGCAACCGCAGGGCTAGCGCATCAAAATGATGTTCACCATTCAGGTCAATGCTGTGACTCATCATCCCTGACGAGCGTGCGTTTTCCGCTCGTTATCGGTTGAAACCGCCAGCGCCCAAGCGCCGAACAGCTAAATTTGATGCGATTGCCCTGGAGGCAACGGCGCGCTGTCGGCGCAAAATGGAAGACGCTGTGCGGGGACGCTATAAGTTCCGGTGGACTGTGATGGACTGCTTGAAAACGAAGCGGCAGGACGCATATATTAAGCAAACGTTATCGTTACACAATGGACATTATGACTGCGACAACGAATACGCCTCGTCTGGCGGCGCTGCGCCATCGTGATTTTCGGCTGATGTGGTTTGGCGATATGGCGGCGATCACCGGCGCGCAGGTACAGCTTTTCGCTATCAACTGGCATGTTGTGCAGCTATTGGCGAACCAGACGGCCACATTTTCGCTTTTGGGGCAGACCGTCACTTTACAGAACGAGGGACTGCAAGCATTTGGGTTGGGGTTGGTGGGGCTGGCGCGTGTTGTGCCCATCATTATTTTCGCGCTGATCGGCGGCCTGCTGGCCGACTCGCGTGACCGCCGCCAAATGCTGATTCGGGCGCGTGGGGCTTCGCTGCTGCTGGCGGTGCTGCTGGCGGCGCTCACCCTGAGCGGACAGATCACGCTACTGGCGGTGTATCTGTTGACTGCGGCGATGTCAGCGGTGACGGCCTTCGCCAACCCGGCGCGGCAGTCGCTTGTGCCGAATCTGGTGCCGCGTGAGCATTTGACGAACGCCATCAGCCTGAACACGCTGATGTTCCAGATTTCGACCATCAGTGGGCCGGCGCTGTTTGGCCTGTTGATCGCGCGCTTCGATCTTGGCGTGAGTTATGCCGTTACGGCGGTGGGCTTCGTGATCGTGATTATGGCCCTGTTGAATATCGAATATCGCGGCAAGGTCATCAGCAACAGCGGGATGGGCTGGTCAGCGCTGGTCGAAGGGCTGCGTTTCACGGTCAAAACGCCGATGATCTGGAGCACGATGCTGCTGGACTTCTTCGCGACATTCTTCTCATCGGCGCAAACCATGCTGCCGCTGGTCGTGACGCATATCCTGAAACTGGACGCCAGTTGGTACGGGCTGCTGGGCACAGCGCAGCCGATTGGCGCGGTGCTGGCCGGCACGATTCTGGCGCTGCGCAGGGGAATTCACCGGCAGGGCAGAGTGCTGTTGTGGAGTATCGGATTATACGGTGCGGCGACGGCACTGTTCGCGCTGTCAAATGTATTTGCGCTATCCTATGTGCTCTATGCGCTTACAGGGGTGGGCGACACAGTATCAACGGTGATCCGCGGTACAGTGCGCCAACTGCTGACGCCCGATGCACTGCGTGGGCGTATGACCAGCGTGAATATGATGTTTTTTATGGGCGGGCCGCAGCTCGGCGAGCTGGAAGCCGGTATCGTGGCGGCGCTGTTCGGCGTGCCGTTTTCGATCTTCAGCGGCGGTGTGGCGACAGTGCTGCTGACCGCCTGGATCGCGTGGAAATATCCGCAGCTTCGGCGCTATACCAGTTCGCAGGGCGTGAGCGAATGAGAGGCGTAGCGCACGCCTGCGGTTGACGGCTGAATCGGTTACGGGAGGGTGAAGGATATGCCTTTCGCAGAGACGGCAACGGGCGCGCGCCTGTATTATGACGACGTGGGGCAGGGCGAAGTTGTGGTGGTGCTGCACGGGCGTTTGGGCACGGCGCGCGATCAATTGGGCAGCGTGATGGACTGGCTGAGCAAGACGTATCGCGTGATCGGGCCGACGCTGCGCGGCTACGGACAATCCGAACCGAAACCGCGCCGCTTCCCGCCAGATTTTTATGCGCGCGATGCCGCCGATATACTGGCGCTGCTGGACACGCTGCGGATCGAAAAAGCGCATTTGCTCGGCTATTCCGACGGCGGCGAAGTGGCGCTGATCGCGGCGGGGCAGCAGCCGGGGCGCTTTCGCTCAGCAGCGGTGTGGGGGGCGGTGGGCTATTTTGGGCCGGAGATGCGGCCTTATGTGCAGCGCAGCTACCCGCCGACCTGGATCAGCGCACATGACTGTGAGCAGCACGGCATCAGCGACCCACAGGTGTTCGCGCTGGAGTGGATTAACGCCATGAAAAGCATGATTGACCGTGGCGGGGATGTCAGCCTGAGCTTGGCGCCGAAAATCGTGTGCCCGCTGCTGCTGATGCTGGGGGCGGAGGACAAGCTGAATCCGGAGGCCTATGGGCGCAAACTGGTGGCCGCGGCGCCGCGCGGCAAGCTGAAGATGTTCGCCTGTGGGCACGCGGTACATGAGGAGCGCTGGCCGGAGTTCCAGAAGACGCTGGGAGCGTTTTTGCGGGGGGCGCGCTGAGGTTTGCGGTATGGCCCTGTAAAGATATGTCCCATAGCGTCATCTCGTATTCAGCGAGACTACCCGTATCTTGCTGCGTAGAGACAGCAAGTACACCTTGGACTTGAATCTAAAGTAGTTATTCGGGACGCGCTTTGCGATGATAAGATCGCTTGGGGAATAGTCAACATCGCGGCCAGTAACCAAGCAAGCAAAGCACGTATGCAGACTTGATGCAGCGCGTTCGTCATGTTGTTACCGTTATTCATTTGATTGTACTGTCCGAGCGCAGCCCCTTCAGCCCGAAATTTCGATGGTGAGCGTGAAATCGCCGGCGCTGGTGCCGTAGCCGCTGACGACGACGATATAGCTGCCCGTTTCGGGGATCACGAAGTCGGCGATCTGCGAATCGTAGCGTTCCAGCGATTCGTCGTCGGAGGTGTGATCGTCGTTTTCGGCCAGCACACTGCCGTCGCTGGCCTGCAAGGTGACAATCGGGTCGAGTTCGTCGCGAGCGGCGGCGCGGACAGTAATGGTGACGACCTCACCCGCCGCCGCTTCGAAAGCCGCTTCGGCGCTGCCGTTGACAGGCACACTGCCTTCGATTTCGATCAGCACGGGTTGATCGCTGGCGCCGGAGCTGGTGGCGCGCACGTCGATAAATTCGATAGTGAGTTCAAAGTCGCCGGGATCGCCGAAATACTCGGTGATTTCGATAGTATAAGGGCCGTCTTCGGGCAGTTCGAAGTTTTCGATACGGGCGTCGAAGAGATCGAGTTCTGGGTCGCGATTCTCATGATCGTCGTTTTCGGCTAGCACATCGCCATCGGCGTTCAGCAGGACGACGACCGGGTCAATGTCGTCGTCGTCGGGCAGGTCGCGCACGGTGATGGTGACAAGATCGCCGGCCAGGCCCTCAAAAGTTGTTTCGTAGGTACGGTTGGAGCGCAGGCGATCTTCGATCACCACTGGCTCTGGCAGGTCGCCGGGGGCGCGCACTTCGCGGCGGCTTTCGACCTGCACGGTCAAAATGACATTGCCGCTGCTGGCGCCGGTGAAACTGGCGACGCGAATGATATACGTGCCGGCTGCGGGCAGTTCGAGTTCTTCGATCACCGAATCGCGCGGGGAGAGATCGTCATCGCGGGTATCATGATCGTCATTGTAGGCCAGATTCTCGTTGGTGGGCGAAAGCACCTGAACGGTGGTATCGATCGCGCCCAGCACTTCGCTGCGGGCGATAATGGTGACGATCTGCGGCACATCGGCCACATAGCGCACATCGACGGGGCCGGCGCCGCTCACCAGCGCCACCGTCAGCGGCTCATCTTCAGTGATGCTCAGGAGCGGCGCGGCGGGTGTAGGCGTGGGGGGCTGCTGGGCGCGCAGGGCAGAAGTTGTAACCAGCAGCAGAGCAAAAAACAGCACAAAGCGCAGCGTTTTCAGGATGGATACAGGCATCATCAGCGTATCGCCTCAATTTTCTGGGACTCTGGGCTGTGTTTTGTCATTGTCTTCATAGGTGTCATCTGTATCCTCATCTTTAAACTCATGCGTATCTTCAACCGCGATTTCGTCCTCAACCATGTGCAGTCCATTGACGGGCGGCGCCGACTTGTACCCGCCTTCGATTCTGTTGATTTCATCGCGTGGGGCGGCATTGCCAAACATGACGGCCATTAAACCGGGCAAATAACGATCCATGATGAGGACATTCGAATAGACTAATTGTTTTATCAGAGGTGAACTGAGAGTCGCCCCTTCGACATCGATGCTGGTCTTGTAGCGCACCTCGCCGTCGTCCCAATCCATTTCAAAATTGCCGATAATCATGCCGTAGTTGGCGCGGGTGATGAATTCGGCGAGGGCAGCGCGTTTGTTTTCGGGCGTGTTCATGGGGCAAACAGTGTAAAAGACAAACTGCTGCTGTTCTTCGCGTGCCTGGGCATAACACATCCATTTGCCGTTTTTGCCAGAAAATCCCATGCTGAGGACGCTGGCATCGTCTACCCACGAAAACTCCCAATCATCTTCTTCAAAGAATTCAATCATGGCATTGAAGATGCTACCCATGACGGGCGTCCTTTCTGTCTGCGCTAGGATTCCGCGCCCGAATCGCTGTCCAGCGCGGCGCTGCGATCTTTGCCTTCGCTGAGAAGCGAGGACATTTTGCCGGTGGTGGCGCCGTCATCGGCGAATTCGGGCAGCGAAGGCGGCGGCGGGGGTTCGTGCTGCGCGTTGGGTTCGGCGACTTCGCGCGTGATGCGCATCACACCGGTTTTGGATTCGGTGGCGACGGCTTTTTGGGGTTTATCAGGCATAGCCTGCGTCCTCCGTGTGTAACTGCGTGTACTCTCATTGTAGTGCGAAGGAAGCGATTTTGTACAAAGTTCGAGTCACGACTTTAACAAGTTTTAATTGCCGAGCACTTCAGCGCCGCCGAGCGTAGCCGCGATCCAGCCGATAGTGCCGGCGGCGGTTTGCACGCGCCACCAGACAAAACCGCCGCCGGTATCGACCGGGCCGGCGAGAATGACGACATATGTGCCGGGCTGGAGCGCGCCGACGACAGCGTTACTGGTGCCAGGCGCCTGGCGGATGTTGAGCGCAACCTGGCCGATATAGCGCAACTGCTGTCCGGGTTGATAGGCATTGCCTTCGATTACGCCCGATGGCGTGGGATAAATGGGCGAGGTGCTGACGACGTTGTTAGTCAGTGGTGCGCCGCCCACCCAGTTGATAGCGACGACATCGCCCACCTGATTCGTGATTTCGGTGATTGTGCCGTTGATGTAAGCGATAAACTGGCGTCCGTCAGCGGTCACAACATAGACTGCGCCGCGCGCCGGTGACCAGATGACGCGCACGGGCGGGGCGCTGCCGATGGGAGCAGTGAGGGGGGTTCCGGCACTGTTGTAGATAGCGTAGGCGCTGTTCGGGTCGGGCGAAGCCAGGGCGATGACGCTGCCGTCGCCACGCTGCACAGCATCGCGCACCCACAGCCCGTTGTCCATAATGACCTGAAGCAGCGTGCCGTCCAGCGCCACCTGATGAATAACAGGGCGTCCCTCCGGGCCGATGCCGCTGACGATGACGCTGCCGCCGTCGTTGACCCAGTAGCCGTAATCATAGGGCAGCGGCGGCACGCCGGTGTTGGCCTCGAAAGCCGAACGGACAAAGACGCCGCGCCGCCCGATGTCGCTGGGGGACGCTTCGATGATGAGCATTGTGCCGCTCGGCGACCAGCGCAGTTCGCGCGTGGTGCGCAGCGGCGAGCCGCCCGCGCAGGCTGTCGGACAGTCGGGCATAATGTAGTAGATTTCGTGGCCGGGACAGCCGGGCGTGTTGGGGTCGAAGCTGCGCCAGTTCATGACGAACACGCCGTTGGGGTCGGCGTCGCCGCTGTTGGGCACAGTGTGGAAAGCGACATAATTGCCGTCAGGCGACCAGGCGATGATGTCGATCGAAAGCACATCGCGCTGATTAATATCGGCGGACTGCGGCCAGCAGGTCATGGGTGTTTGCGCGCCGCTGGCAACATCGGTGAAGAACAGGCGTCCGCTGCTGTTCACCCAGGCGAAGATGTTGTCAAAAATCGGATTCTGGACGTAATTTTGCGCATCATTGCCCAGCCCGACGAGCGGCGCAGCGCCGGAACCACTGATGGCGAAAGCGCGCGGATTAGGCGGGGCGGGCGGGATAAAGGGCACAAACGTGGCAACCGCGACGGCGGCGGGAATGGTCGGCGCTAAGGTCACGCGCAGTTCGACGGTGGGCGGCGGCGTGGGCGTGGCGGTGGCGCCGGCATTGGACTGCTCTGGCGTAGAAGGAATCGGCGTGATAATGCCCAAATCCGGCGCAGGCGCTGCCGCTGTGACGAATGTCGGCGTGACATTGAGGGTGGGCGGCGGCAGGGTATTTGTCGGTGTGGCGTTGGGCAGCGTGGTGGGCGGGCGGGGTGTGGAAGTCGCCAGCAGCGCCAACTGCGTAGAATTCAACGTGGGCGGCGGCACGGTCAGAGTCGGCGGCACAGGCGTGCTGGTGGGGCGCGGCGTGGCAGTGGGAACGATAGTGTTGGTCGGTGTAGGTGTGCTGCTGGGTGTGGGCGTGCTGCTGGGGCCAATGGTCGGCAGCGGCGAAGGACGCACGGTGTTTGTGGGGCGCGGAGTCTCGGTGGGCGCGGGTGTAAAGGTTTGTGTGGGCGTCGGCGTGCTGGTGGGCGTGGGC